>CAVWRX010000005.1:0-247011 GCA_963757595.1 uncultured Chloroflexia bacterium
TCTGCGTGGCGTCGGATCGGATGAAGGCGATCAGGTTCTGGATCTGGACGTAGTTGAGGGGCCCGCCGTTCGTATCCGCCCAGACCGGCATGATGCTGCTGGCGTTGCCGCAGACGTACCGACCCCCGGCCGTGAGCACGTTCTTGATGTACGTGGCGTTCAGGTGGTCGAACAGCTTCATCGGGTCGTTGAGCGGCGGCGCGATGTAGCCCTCGTCGGTGCCCTTGCCGTTCGGGCCGTGGCACTTGGCGCAGTTGGCCTGGTAGAGGTTGTAGCCCTGCTCGACGGCGGTCACCTGCTGGGCGTCCGCCTCGGCCACGACGCGCGGCGTGGAAAGCCCGAGCGGCAGGCCGACTTCGTAGAAGTAGTACGCGATCGTGAACAGGATCACCACGACGACGGCGATGAAGCCGACCCAGCGGGCGCTCGCCGACTGCCGGACGATCGCGGCGGAGCGCTCGGGCGAGAGGTCCCCCGCATGGGCCGACGGCGGTGCCGAGAAGCGCTCGACCGGTGCCGGCTCGCTGGGAGGACGGCGGGCCGGCAGGCGCTGCTCGGGCTCGCGGCCCGGATCGTCGCTCATCGGGAGCCTCGAAGGTGGGGCGCGTCGAACATCAGATGCATCCCGTCGGACTCTTCGGCGGGATGATCCCCGGCTGGCCGACCGCGATGGGCAACGGCCCGAGGGTGATCTTCGAGGTGTCGAGGGTCAGCACGCCATCGGGCCCGACCGTCGCCGAGAAGCGATCCATGCTCCGGGGTGCCGGGCCCGTACTGGGGTCCGAGGGCCTTGATCCCGAGCCGGTCGTAGCGCGATCCGTGGCAAGGGCACTCGAGCCAGAAGTTCTTGAGGCACGGGTTGGGCTTGCAGCCGAGGTGCGGGCAGCGCTGGTAGAGCGGCCGAACGTTGAGCGCGGTGCCGTCGCCCGTGGTGTCCGTGCCGGGCACGAACTCCTGGCGCGAGGTGTCGATCAGGACGATGAACGCGCGGGCATCCTGGACGTAGGCCGGGAACCCTTCCGCGATCGGCAGGGACGAGTTCTTGATCTTGATGTCATCGAACGTCCCGATCTTCACCTTGCCGCCGAACCCGCCGCTCAGGTTCGGCCAGAGGAAGTTCAGGGTCCCGCCGAGGACCTCGGTCAGCCAGATGGCCATGCCGCCGCCGAGGGAGAGGCGGAGGAGCCGTCGCCGCGAGATTCCCTGGACCGGATGCTGGCGCAGGGACTTGATCGCCTGCCCGGTCAGGGCCTGCGGCTTGTCAATTGGTTCGACGTGGTAGTTGCTCATCGGTTCTCGAATATTCCTGCGCGGCTCAGAGGGAGAAGTGAAGCCCGTTCGTGCTGTTCGGGAAGAACGGCAGGTACGGGATGACGAAGCTGTAGCCGGGGCCCCGGAAGAAGATGCCGATGAAGGTCAGGGTCAGGCCCAGGATGCAGAACAGCGAGAAGAGGATCACGGCCGTCTTGCGCTCGGACGGCCGCGTGGCGAGGTTCTTGCGGTCCACATACGGGATCAGCGCCGCGCCGACGAGGACGAAGGTCGGGACCATGACGCCGGCCACGGACGGATGGAAGTAGGCGAGGAGCTCCTGGAGGCCAAGGAAGTACCACGGCGCCTTGGCCACGGCCGGCGTCACGTTGCCGTTCGCGAGCTGCTCGAGCGGGGCGTTGATGAAGAGGCCCATCAGGAGCAGGAAGATGCTCATCACGCCACCGGCGAGGAACTCGATCGAGAGCAGGTGCGGCCAGGTCATGACCGTGTCGTCCGGCTCCTTCTGGACCCTGACGACGGCGTCCTGCTTGACCATCGCGAGCAGCCGGTACGGCCGCGCCGACATCGGCACGCGCTGCTTGTCGATCTCGGTTCGCCGGGTGGGATCGACCGGCGCGACGACCCGCGTCTCCTCCGGCTTCTTGGTGTCGGTCATGAATCGCTACTCATACCAGCAGTTGGGCCGCAAGAGCTGGCACCCGGGTCGCTAGGGCGGTCAGGCGCAAGGCGCCCGGGAGCACCGCAGCGAGCGGACTCGGAGGTCCGTGAGCGAGGAGCGGAGCGGGCAACGCAGCGAATGACTGTCATAGCGGCCCGCTGATCCCGCCGTCTTTGCGGATGCGCCAGAAGTGGACTGCCATGAACAACGCCGCGACCAATGGGAAGACCATGATGTGGAGGACATAGAACCGCAGCAGCGTGTTCTGCCCGACCTCCAGACCGCCCAGGAGGAGGACCTTGCCCGGGACGTTGAGGAGCGGGGCGTAGCCGGCCATGTTCGAGCCGATCGTGATCGCCCAGTAGGCGATCTGGTCCCACGGCAGGAGGTAGCCGGTGAAGCTGAGCATGATCGTCAGGAAGAGGAGGACGACCCCCACCACCCAGTTGAACTCGCGCGGCGGCTTGTAGGCCCCGTGATAGAAGACCCGCATCATGTGCAGGAAGACGAAGAAGACCATCAGGTGGGCGCCCCACCGATGGATGTTCCGGGTCAGCAACCCGAACGTGACCCGCGTCTGCAGGTCGAGGATGTTCGTGTAGGCCTGCGTCGCCGACGGGACGTAGAAGAACATCAGGTAGACGCCCGTCACGGTCAGGACCAGGAACAGGAAGAACGACAGGCCGCCCAGGCAGAACGTGTAGGCGAACTTGACCGCGTGCTGGCGAACCCGCACCGGATGCAGGTGCAGGAAGACGTTGTTCATGACCGCGTAGGCCCGCGACCGCTCGTCGTTCGGGTACGCGTTCCGGAAGATGGAGCGCCAGACCGGGCTGCGGCGGATCGAGGTATCGACCCGCTCGAGGAAACTCACCTGGAACCTCCTGCCACGCCGGCTGTCCCGGCGAGCTGGGCGTCACGGTAGGACTCCTTGTAGAGCCGCCCGTCCGTCGAGATCTCCTGGAGCTCGAACCGCTCCATCGTAATGGCGTCGAACGGGCATCGCTTGACGCACAGCGCACAGCGGATGCAGCGCTCCTCGTCGAGGACCATGGCCGCGCCGTTCTCCCAGCCGTAGGCCTCCTCGACCTCGGTGAGCAGGCCCTCGCTCTTCAGCTGGTTGATGTCGACCATGTGGATGACGCCTTCGGGGCAGACGTCGGCGCAGGCACCACAGAGGACGCAGCGGAACGGGTCGAACCAGATGTTGTAGTTGCACATCAGGCAGCGCGTCGACTCCGCGACCGCCCCGGTGGCGTCGTAGCCCATCTCGACGGGCGTCGTGAAGTTGACGGCCGGATCGGTCGACGGCATGCGAGCGGCGAGCGGGACCATCGGGATGTGCTGGCGGGGCAGGACGTCGTAGAACTCCGGCATCTCGTGGCGCCACGAGCTGGTCACCTTCACGTTCGCCGCGACCGTCACGTCGGAGCGACCGGCCAGGTAGCGATCGATCGCATAGGCGGCCTTCTTGCCGTGCCCGGCCGCCTCGATCAGCGTCGTCGGTCCGGTCACGAAGTCGCCGCAGGCGAAGACGCCCCGGACGTTGGTCGCGTAGGTCGCGGGATCGACCTTGAGGCGGCCGCGGTTCACCTCGAACGCAGACTCGACCGGGAGGAACGTCAGGTCGGCCGCCTGGGAGACGGCGGGGATCACGACGTCGGCGGGGATGACGAACTCGGAGCCCGCGATCGGCACCGGCGAGCGCCGTCCGGACGCGTCCGGCGCGCCGAGCTTGTTGCGGATGAACTTGACGCCGGTCACGTGGCCGTCCTCGCCGAGGACCTCGACCGGGCTGGCGAGGAACTCCATGCGAACGCCCTCGCGCTCGGTCTCGCCCAGCTCCTCCTCGTCGACCACCAGCTCCGAGCGCGTCCGCCGATAGACGATCGAGACGCGATCGGCGCCGTGCCGGAGGGCGGTCCGCGAGCAGTCCATGGCCGTGTAGCCGCCGCCGATGACGACGACATCGTGGCCCACGGTCAGCTCCTCGCCGAGGTTGGCCCGCTTCATGAAGTCGACGCCGTAGTCGACGCCGGCGAGGTCGGCGCCGGGCACGTCAAGGGCGACCGCGTTCATCGCTCCGGCGGTCATCGCGACCGCGTCGAAGTCCCGCTGGAGATCCTCGAAGGAGATGTCCTTGCCGATCGTGGTGTTGAAGTGGAAGCGGACGCCGAGTCGCTCGACGAGCCGGACGTCCATCTCGATGGCCTCCCGCGGGAGGCGGAAGGCCGGGACCCCGATCAGCATCGTGCCGCCGCCGTAGGGCAGGCTGTCGTAGACGTCGACGCCGTAGCCCTTCATCGCCAGCTCGCGGGCGATGGCGATCCCGGCCGGGCCGGCACCGACCACGGCAACCTTCTCGGCGCGGGCCTCGATGTGGGGCATGACGTCGGGGATGCCCGACGCCTCGTGCCACTCGACGAGGAAGCGCTTCATCGCCCGGATCGCGAGCGGGCGGTCGATGTCGCCGCGCCGGCAGGCGCGCTCGCAGGGGGCGGAGCAGACGTACGAGCACATGGCCGCGACCGGGTTCGGCTCCCGGGACAGGATGTACCCCTCCTCGAACCGCCCTTCGGCAGCGAGATTGAGGTAGCCCCGGCAGTTGGTCCCGACCGGGCACGCCTCCTGGCACTCGATGTTGCACTGCAACCACGAGGCGTCGACGGGCTGGACGAGGAACTCGGGATGCAGGTCGAGGGCCAAGGGGGAGGTCGTGCCTTTCTCGTTTTGCGGCGCTGGGGAGGGCGGGCGAACAAGAAGACCGGCGGGGACCTGCCGGCGCACTGGAATCTACCATCCAGCGGATCGACGGCGCAAAACCGTCTCGAAGCGTCCTCGCAGCGTGTCGGGGCGAGCCCGGCAGCGGGGATCCCGGTTGACGGCGGTAGCTACCCGCAGCTACGCTCCGAAGCAGGACCACGCTCGGCGAACTGGCCAGCCGGAAAGGACGGGAAATGACCGCGAGCGAGTTCGCCTTCCTGGCGCTCGGGCTGGTGCTCGGTGTCGCCACCGGAGCGGCTCTCGTCGTTGTTCTTCGCGCCCGTCCGCCCGCCCGCGAGATCCGGGTGACCGTGGAACACGATGCGGTCCCCCGCCGGGCAGCGACGCTCTCCGCCGACGCCTTCGTCGCGCCCGCCGCCGGGCCGGCCCGGGGCGGACCGGCGGATCGGGACGGCCTCGACCGGGACGAGCTGCCGTACGACAATCCGACGGACCCTCGAGGAGCCGGTTCGCCGACGCCGGTGATGGTGCCGATCGGCGCCCAGAATCGAACGACCGTTTCCTTTGCCGGTTCGGCAGCTGGATCGGGCGGCATCCGCATCGTCCCCGAGCGGGACCCAACCCTCGAGGAGCTTCGAATCCTGGCCGCCCGGACCGTCGACCCCCTCGTCCGAGCCGGCATGCCGACCACCGGCACGTTGCTCGGTTCGCTGCCATCGACCCAGGCGTCAACCCGGGCGGAACCGGCGCAGCGCCCGGATCCGGCACCTGCCCGCGAGGCCTCGCCGGAGATCGCGTTGGATACCGACGCTGAAGTTCCGGCGCTCATCCGGATCCTCCGCGGTGACCACCGCGCGCTCGCCGCCACGGCCGCGCTCCTCGCCGGGTCCGACGCGGCCCAACGACGGCCCTGGCATGACACGCTCATGGCCCTCGCCAGGGCCCTCGCGGATCGAGCGCTGCGGGAGGGCTGGCTCGATATCCCGGTGGGAAACCCGTTCTGGGATACCTTCACGATCGGCCAGTGCCGAACGATCGCCGCTGCCCTCGCCACGGTCGGCTACCGCTTCGACGGAACCGGCGGCTGGGACCTGGGCCGGGTCCCGACGTATCGGGACCTTGCGGCCGCGGTCGCGGTCGCCGGCCTGGAGCCGCGCCGCATCCGGGCGTGGCCAACCCAGGACGAGATCGCCGGCCTCTACCTGCAGGCGACCATCGCCGCCGACGAATACGTCCTGACCCGCGCCCCTGATCTCGGCGAGGTGGAAATCCGCGACCTCGTCGGGACGGACGACCCCGTGCTCGATCGGGCATGGGCCTCGTGGGGTCGCGTTCGGGCGACGCTTCTGGACCCACTGCCACTCACCTGAACCCGCAATCCGATAGGCCCGCTGCCGCGGCCAGCTGCGGGGTCACCGGTCAGCGTTCCTGGGCAGCCGCCTCTGCTTCCGCCTCGTCCGTCCCTTCGTCCGGCTCCTCGTCGATAACGATCAGGCGGAACGCCTCCCCCGCCGCGACGCCGATCGCCGCGCCCTCCTCGGTCGCCCAGGCGCGCATGCGGGTATCCAGCTCTGCTGGCTGCTTGATCTGGCTCGCATGCGCCCGGAGCGCGTCGACCTTGCGGCCGATCGTCGCCGTCACGTCCACGCGCACGGTCGGGTGGTTCGACCAGAAGAGGTACAGCCGGCGAACCTTGTGTCCGGCCAGCCCGTCGCGCGCCAGCCACGGAAATGCCATGGGGTTCCGCGCCGCCGGATAGACCGCATCGACGGCCGCGATCGCGGCGGCCCGGTGGTCGGTGTGGTTGACCCCGCCGTCGCCGTGGAAGAGGGTCTCGGGATCGGTCGTGAGGACCGCGTCGGGGCGGAACGTCCGGATCTCCCGGACCAGCAGCTCCCGCAGCGCCAGGTCGTTGGCGAGCGCTCCGTCAGGCTGATGGAGGAAGGTGACACCTTCGTACCCGACGACGGCCGCAGCGGCCCGCTGTTCGCGTTCCCGCGTGGCCGCCAGCTCGAGGGGATCCGCGGCGAAGTCCTCGCCGCCCTGATCCCCACTCGTGCAGCACACCAGCCAACCGGCAGAACCCGCGTCGATCCAGCCGGCGGCCGTGGCGGCCGGACCGAAGTCGGCGTCATCGGGATGCGCGACGATCACCATGAAGCGCGCCGGTCTCCATCCGTGCGGCGTCGTCGCTGCCGCTTCGGTTGGTTCGTTCATCGCCGCCCTGCGCGAGGGCCGCGAATTGCGTTCGCGATCTCCATACAATGCCTCCAGAGGCCTCGCCCGCTTCCCCCCACGAGCGAGGCCTCACAGGCCCCCCGTCGTGAGCGAGCGTCGGTCATGTCGGCGCCGCGCCACGCCGCTCGCGACCACGCGCGAGTTCCGCCACGACCTCGGCGGCGTGACCGTCGGCCTTGACCCTTGGCCAGACGTGGGCGATCCGACCGTCCGGATCCACGAGGAACGTCGAGCGCTGGATGCCCATGTACTCCCGGCCGTAGTTCGTCTTCAGCGTCCAGGCCCCATAGGCCTCGGCGGCGGCGTGGTCTTCGTCGGACAACAACGTGAAGTTGAGCGAGAACTTGTCGCGGAAGCGCCCGTGGCTCGCGAGGTCATCCGGGCTGATGCCCCAGACGTCGGCACCTTCCTCGCGGACGACCTCATCGACGTCGCGGAACTGGCAGGCTTCGGTCGTGCAGCCCGGCGTGTCGTCGGCCGGGTAGAAATACACGACGGTCCACCGGCCGCGCTGGTCCGTCAGGTGGTGGATCGTTCCGTCATCGCCGGGAAGTTCGATCTCGGGAGCCGGCTCACCCACGCTCGGCATGTTCATTCCGAGAGCCTATCAGGGCCCTCGACCACGAGCAGGCGGCCGGACCCGAGGGACAGCGAGGCGGGCGACGCGACGCGGATGTTGGAGACGCCGCGGGATCCGCCCCGCGACGAGCGTCGCGTTCACGAGCCCGAACCGGAGCCCCGTCGTGGTGATGTCCGTCGTGGTCTCGATCGGGATGAGGGATACCACCGCGCCGACCCTGCCGGGCAGGGAGACGCCGGACGCAGGCCCGCTCACGAGCCGGACGCGGGCCGAGGGATCGAGGATGACCAGCTCGCGGCCATGCCCGGACGGATGGCCGAGGAGCGCGACGTTCGCCAGGGCATGATCAGGCCGGGGCCCGCCGAGCGCCCCGAGGATGACGACGGATCGGGCGCCTGCGGCGAGAGCGGCCTCGAGCGCCAGCTCCGTGTCGGTGGCGTCCTTGTCGACCGACTCCAGGGACACGGCGACCCCACGCCGACGGAGCTCCGCGAGGCCGTCGGAACCGAGCGAATCGCCGTCACCCACCCAGCGGTCGATCCGGAGACGGAGCCCGTCGGCCATGCGCGCCCCGCCGTCGGCGGCCACGACCAGGTCGACGTCGTCGTCCCAACCGGGCCACGCAGCGTCGAGCTGCGGCCGTCGTCGGTGCCGTCCCGTCCGCCAGGACGAGGGCGCGCCGGACGCCGCTCACCGATCCGAGGTCATGGTGAGGAACGCCTCGACCCAGCTCGTCACGGAGGGCGCGATCTCCGCCGCGCCTGCCGCTTCCAGCTCGCTCCGCTCCCCCAGGATCGACTCGATCCCGACGCCCCGGGCGCCGACCGTTCGCGCCATGCGCATGTCATCGGGAGCATCGCCGACGTAGATCGTGCGCTCCGGGCGATCGCGGATGCCGAGCTGGTCGAGCGCCTCCAGGAGCGGCGCCGGATGGGGTTTGGAGAACGGCATGTCGTCGCCGCAGACCCGAACGCGAAGGTGGCGCTCGAGGCCGGTGGCACGGAGCTGATGCTCCACCACGACGCGATCGCCGGCCGTTACCAGGCCCATCGTGAAGCCGGCCGCCTCGAGGCGATCCAGGGCGTTCTCGACACCGGGGAATGCCTGGGCGTCGCCCATCAGCGCTCGATAGGCGCCGAGCCAGCGAAGTCCGGCCTCCTCGATCACCGCATCGGGCAGGCCGAGGCGCCGATACATGCCGCGCCAGTCGGGGCTGTAGACCGCCCGATAGGCGGCATCGTCGTACCGGACACCATAGGACTCGAGGACCTCGGCGTTGGCCCGCGTGATCGCCGGCAGCGTGTCGACGAGCGTTCCATCCCAGTCGAAGACCACCGCATCCACGGCCCGATCGTAGCGCGGCCCGGACGAGTCCGGGGCGCGCCTGCCGGGATGCTAGACTCGCCGCCGTGCCACCCACGTCAGACCACGCCGCCGTTCGGCGCGTCATCGAGGCTGCCGCGCGCAAGGGCGTCGCGATCGAGGTCAAGGTCTTCGACGAGTCGACCCACACCGCCGAGGACGCCGCGAAGGCCGTCGGCGTCGAGCTCGGCCAGATCGTGAAGTCCCTGGTCTTCGTGTTGACTGCCGAGGATGGCACCCTCGAACCAGTGCTCTGCCTGGTCTCCGGGCCCAACCGGGTCTCCCTGCCGAGACTCGCCGCGGTGCTCGGCCGGACCGAGATCCGGCGGGCCACCGCGGCTGAGGTCAACGACCTCACCGGTTTCGTCATCGGCGGCATCCCGCCCATCGGCTACACCCGCCGGATCCGCGTGATCATGGACCCGGCACTCGGCGGCTATCCCGTCGTCTGGGCCGCGGCGGGTCTCCCCACCGCGGTGTTCCCGGTCGCACCGGCGACCCTTCGGATGCTGGCCGATGCCGTGGTCTCCCCGATGACGGACGAAGTCGGACAATCCGGGCCCTCGGGCGCCGTCCAGGCCATCTGATGGTCGGGGGCCGGGATGCCGGCCGCCCGGCCGACCCGCACGACGCGACGGTCACCTACCCGGGTGGGCTCCGCGCTCGGTGGCGATGGGGTGGATCCGGCCAGGCGCCCGCTGTCTTCGCCCTCACCGAGGCAGGAGGCACGCTGGTCGACCTCGGTTCGGTCGTCGCCGATGATCCCGACGCGCGCTGTCGGGCCGAGTTGCGGATCGACGGACCCGCTGGTGCCTGGACCGTCCGGATGGCCTCGACCATCAACGACGAGCCGGGAGCCGTGCTGTGGGATTCGGCCGGGCTGCTCGTCGTGAAGTACGGATTCCATGCCTATGGCCTGGAGTCTCGAAGCGGGGGGCTCGCCTGGAGCCACCGGTCCGCGACCCCGATCCTTGCGGTCCTGGCGTCGTCGAGACTTCGGCACGTCCTGGTCCAGAGCGAGATCGAGACCTTCGCGATCGAGGTTGACGGAACCGTGGCTTGGCGAATCGCCCATTCCGATGTCGTCACGGCCGTGGAGCTCGTCGGGGGGCAGCTTGTCCTGACGAGCTACGACGGACAGCACAGCGTCCTCGACCCGGCGAGCGGGCGTCCGGCGGCCTGAGCTCCGGTGCAGCCTGCGCAGCGTCGCCACGTCTGGCCGCGCCGCGTCCGGCTGTGGAAGCACGGTGGACAACCCGGTGCGCAGCGGCAATTCTCGTGGACATGTCCGTTGACGCTGCCGGTGTCACCGCCGTAGCGTTGTACCCAGCCCGGAGGGGCTGAGCGACACTAACGGCCGCGATCGCATCAAGGTCCACGTGTCGGGTAGGTTCCTCCGGGCCTTTCCATGCCCGGGAGGCGCGGAGCGCCGTCCAGGACGCGGGGACCCGAGGCGCTCGCTGGATGTCGCGGGACGCAGCGAACGGGCCGATCATGCCGGTTCGGACCTGCCGCGGGCTATCATTCCCGGCCGTGGACGGCCTCGTCGTGATCCTCGTCGGCGTCGCCGCCCTTGGCGGCGGTATCGCGGTGCTCCGAAGCTACGGGGGCCGCTTCAGGATCGGGCGCCTCCTTGCTTCGGCGCCCTCGATATCCATTGCCGAGGCCGTCGAGATCGCGCGCTCGGGCCCCGCCGAATACGTCCGGGTCACCGGTCGCATCGATAGCGAGACGGACTTCGAGGACGTCGACCATCGCCCCCTGGTCTTCCGGCAGACGAGGCTGCAGTCGCGGCAGGCCGGCCGCTGGAAAGACTTCGACGTCGTGCGCGAGGCGGTGCCGTTCGAAGTCCGCGAGGGGCTCGACGGGATCGCAGTCGATACGGACGGGCTCGACCATGGACTCGTGGTGGTGCCCCGGGAATCGGTCGGCGTGGTCGGCGATCTCGGCGATCGTGCCCCCGACGATCTCGACGACGGCCTGCCGGCCCGACTCGTGGTGGAATCGGTGTCGAGCGTGGAGCACGCCACCGTCGCCGGCGTGCCTGCCCTCGGGCCCGATGGCAACCCGCGGCTCGCCGCCGGGCTCGGCCGGCCGCTGATCCTGACGACCCTGGAGCAACCGGAGGCGATGCGCATCCTCGCCGAGGGCCGGCCAGCTCGCGCTCGGGTGGCGGCGATCCTGCTCGTCGCGGCGACCGTCCTCGTCCTCGCCGGCATCGCCCTCCTCATCCTGCCCGGCAGCGCGTTCGGCGCGTCGCCGGATCCATCGGTCCTCACCGGTTCCGACACCCGATCGTCCGGCCAGGGCCCGGGCATCGTGGGAGCACCGCTCGTCGCGATCTTCGGCGTCCTGGGTGTCGCGGTCGGCGCCGTGGTCCTGACCCTCATCTTCATCCGGGCGACGGGTGGACCGCGGAGATCGGACCCGCCCGACTGAGCATCCGAGACCTCGAGTGCGGACCTGCCCCGGGGCCCGTGGGACCTTTGTCCTATTGGCAAGAACTGTGGGGTTCGTAGAGTAGGGCGAACTTCACAAATCCTCAGGGGTGTCGGTTGTCAACGCTCCCGCCATTGCAGTCTCGCCCGACGGACGCGACGCTAACGGTCACGCGTGCGGCTCACGTGCTCGGCGTCCACCCGAACACGATCCGGGCGTGGAGCGATGCCGGCCGCATCCGGTTCTACCGGATCAACCCGCGCGGTGATCGACGCTACCGCCTGAGCGACCTCCACCGGTTCCTTGCCGGCGCCGCCGTCGGGCCTGCCGCGGATGAAATCACTGGTGACGAACGGCCGCCACGATCGCCGGCGCGGCGGTCGGGGGACCAGGACGGGGGATCGAACGCCGACGGGCCTCGTTCCCCCGGACGCGGGAGCGGCTGCCATGCGGGGTATCGAATCCCCTTCGGCCGCCGAGCCGGACGTCGCGGGGGCGCTCGACGTCATCGCCCGACTCGGCAAGCTCGCCGCGACGATCGCCGGCACTGCCGTCGACCCGGAGGCCATTCTTGGCAGCGCCGCCCGGACGATCCGCGAAGGCGCCGGGTTGGACCACGTTTCCGTCTGGCGTGTCAACGACGACCTGCTGGTCCCGGTTGCGATCTCCGGCACGGCCACGGGCCATCCGCGGGCGACATCCCGCGGCGACGGGATCCTCGGCGCGGCACTCGAGCATCCCGGGACGGTGCTCCGGTCCGACGGCTCGGAGCGCGGCGACGGGCCCGCCGGCATCGCCGGCGCGCTGCTTGCGGTGGCAATCCAGGGTCAGGATGGGCCCTGGGGAGTCCTCCTCGCGGCCACCGCTGCAGCCGGGACGACCGTCGGGCCGGCGGTCCTCCTACGCGCGGCGGACCTGCTCGGCGCGATCGTTCGAGCGGCGGATGTCGCGACCGAGGTCGACCTGCGCGTGCATCGCGCCGAGGCACTCGGCAGGGTCGCGGGCGACATCGGCAGCCGGCTCGACCCGGACCAGGTCCTCGCCAGGCTGGTCGATCACGCCATGACGATGTTCAACGGCGACCGTGCCGCGGTGTTCCTCTTCGACCCGGACGGGCGGCGACGCGCCGTCGCGTCCCGAGGATTGTCGGCCTCGTACCTCGCGGGGCTGCCGCCCTTCACCCGGTCGTCCATCGCCGGGGCCGCCGTCGCCGCGCGCCGGCCGATCTTCTCGATGGACTATCGCGATGATCCGCGAGCAGCGCTGAATCGCGCTGCCGTGGTGCAGGAGGGTTTCGACACCATCTGCGTGGCGCCACTCCTCGACGGTGATGGGGAGATGGGCAGCCTCAACGTCTACCACGACAAGCCCAAGCGTTGGACCGACGAGGAGCTGTCGACGATGGCAGCCCTTGCGACCCAGGCCAGCGCGGCCATCCGAAGCGCGAGGACCTACGCCCAGCTCGCGACCTGGGCGGCGCAGCTCCAGTCGATCCAGCAGCTCGGCGCCCGACTCAACCGGTTGACTGACGTGGCCGAGATCGGGAACGCGATCGCGACCGAGCTCAACCAGCTGCTGGACTACCACAACGTCCGGGTCTACCGGCGGACCGGCGACGAGCTGGCGCCCGTCGCGATGCGAGGTCAGGTCGGCGAATACGTCGACGAGACCGCCGACCAGCTCCGAATCCAGGTGGGCGAAGGAATCACCGGCTGGGTAGCCGCTCATCGCGTCGCCCAGAATCTTCCCGACGCGGCGGCCGACCCGCGCGCCAACACGATTCCCGGAACGGACGACGACCTCGACGAGTCGATGCTGCTCGCGCCGATGCTCTTCGAGGACGATGTCCTCGGCGTGCTCGTCCTGTCCAAGCTGGGGCTCCACCAGTTCACCGAGGATGACCTTCGTCTCCTTGTCATCTACGCCAGCTTCGCGGCCCAGGCAATGGCCCACGCCGACGCGACGGAACGGCTGCGACGCCAGGTGCAAAGTCAGCGCCACCTCCTCCAGATCACCGAATCGATCCTCACCACCCTCGACACGGCCGTCGTTCTCGACTCGGTCGCGGATCGGCTGGCGGAGCTGGTCGGCTGGGACAACGTCTCGGTCGAGCTCCTCGACAGCCACACGGGAGTCCTCGTCCCGGTCATGGCCAAGGGCGTCGACGAAAAGGAATTGCTGGAGCCGTGGCTGCAGGGCGAGACGGGCCTCGGGCCGTGGGTCGTCGAGCACAACGAGGCCGTCCTGATCCACGACCAGCACGACGACCCGCGGGTGTATCCACTCGCGGCAGGGCCCGTCCACGGCGGGCTCATCTGCCTCCCGCTGCACGGTCGGAACGGCGCGATCGGGACGCTCTCCCTGGAGCGCATCGGCGAGGGCCGCTCGTTCACCGAGGAGGAATTCGAGCTCGCGAAGCTCTTTGCGGCCCAGGTGTCGATCGCCGTGCAGAACGCGGAGGCGCATGGGGCGATGGCCCGTCAGGCCGAGACCGACGACCTCACCGGGCTCGGCAACCACCGCAGCTTCCGGCACGCGCTGAGCCTCGCCGTGGCAGCCGGCGTGCCGTTCAGCCTGATGATGGTCGACCTGGACCGATTCAAGCTCGTCAACGACAACTTCGGCCATCCGGTCGGCAACGAGGTCCTGCAGCTGGCCGCGCAGTCGATCGTCCGCGCCAGTCGGGACAGTGACGCCGCGTTCCGCTATGGCGGCGACGAGTTCACCGTGCTCCTCCCCCACACGGACGCCGAACACGTCGTGCCCGTGGCCGACCGGATCCGGCGAGCCCTCGCCGATGCCCCCGCCTCCGTCGCCGGGATGGCCCCGGTCGCGGCCATGGTCGATGCGTCGGTCGGCGTCGCCACCTACCCGGCCGACGGCACCACGCCCGACGCGATCCTGCTCGCGGCCGACCGGGCCTGCTTCGTCGCCAAGCGCGCGGGCGGCGGGCGGATCGCCACTGCCAGCGAGGGCATGGCGGTCGAGGGTGGCTTCACCCTTCAGGTCCCGACGCCGATCGACACCGGCACGTAACCGCGGCGCGACAAACGGCGTCAGACTTGCGGTATGGACCGCGATCCCCAAACCCGACCCGGCTGGAACCAGCGACCCCGACGCAACCCGCTGGCGTCGCCCGTGCTCGCCGTGGCCCTCGCGGTCGTCGCGATCGGGCTCGTGGCGGCGATCCTGCTGATCCCCGGGTTCCTGCCGCTCGGCGGGACCACGCCGACCTGCGGGTCCGGATGCCCGCCGCAGGCGACCCCGACGCCGACACCCGGGTCGCCGAGCCCGACGCCGTCGCCGTCCGCTTCCCCGGCTCCGAGCCCGACCTTCGTTCGACCCACTCCCACGCCCCTGCCGACCTTCACGTCCTACACGGTCGCCGCGGGCGACAGCCTGAACACGATCGCCCACAGGTTCCAGACCACGGCCCGGAGCCTGGCCTGGTGGAACCGCGGAACGTACCCGACGCTCGATCCCGAGTCCGCGGCGTACGCACCCGGCCACATCGAGGTCGGTTGGATCCTGACGCTGCTCCCCGGGACCGTCGTCGACGACGCCAACCCGCCGACGCCAAGCCCGGGGCCGCCGACACCCTTGCCAACGGTCGAGCCGAGCCCAAGCGCAACCTAGGACAGGAGCCGGCGGCTGAGGGCTGAGGACGCGGCGCGACAGCGGATCAGTCGTCGGAGTCGACGGGCGGCGGCCAGACCTTTACGAAGCGCTCAAGGACGACGGTCGTCGCATCGTCGACGGGCGTGCCGATCGATTCGAAGAAGCGGAGATGGGCCGCTCGCCATCCCGGGAGCGTCCGGTCCCCCTCCCCCTCGTCCCAGGCAAAGGCGGCATCGACCTCCCCGAACCGACGCGTCTCGACCGCCGTCGTCCGGATGATGCAGAGCGGCAGGCCGCGACCGTCCAGCACGACCGAGTGGTCGCCGATCGCCGGAATGGGCTCGCCATCCGCCGCCAAGGCCGCCGCGATCGTCGTCGTGGCCCGCTTGGGGCCGTCGCGCACGAGCAAGCCCAGGTCCGTCATCAGGGTCGGGTCCGACTCGTCGCCAAACCCCCAGGCCGTGTACGCACCGAGCGTCCCCGTCGCCGCGACGAACGCATCCCAGAACTGCCTGACCGCCTCGTCGTCGATCACGCGCCAGCGAGCGCCAGCAATGGCGGGACCGCCGCCGCCCTTGTCCCACTCGCAGCCGCGTACATCGTCCGATGGTACCGAAGCGGCGCGAATCCGAAGCCTCGTCCGGCGGAGAGCGGTGCTCGGTGGCCATGCCGGCGCGGATGAGGAGGGCATCCGGGCGGCGGGAGGCGTCATCGTCAGCGCGCGGGTGCGAGGACCTCGAGGGGCTGGAGGCCGTCGTCCGTTCCAATGCGGCCGCTCCGACAGAGCTCTCGCAGGAAGAGCAGGCGGTCCACGTCAGCCAGCCGCCACGGCCGGCCGCCACCGACCACGATGCCCGACAGGTAGGCGGTGAGGTTCGCTGCCTCAGCCGTGGTGAAGCCGCGCAGCAGCAGGGCTCGATATGTCTCGCGCGTCGCCAACGCGCCTTCCTGCCGCGGTTCGGTCATGGCAGCCGATGATCTCCCCGATGCCTCGACGACCGGCCGGAAGCCGGTCGGGTCTGGTGCGGAAATGGTCGGTCCGGATGAGATGGGGGACGACCACCCGAGGGTCCCGGGCTCGCTGGTACTTGCGGTCATGCGCCGGGTATCCTCGCGGGAAAGGAGAGCGCATGGCTGGCTTTGACGACGAGGGCCCATCGACCGCCAAGCGGGATCGCGTGGCGCGCCTGGCCCGCGTCGCCAACCTCCTGAAGGCCCACCCCGAGGGGATCCGGGCGGAGGACATCGGGGTCCGCCTCGGGATTTCCAAGCGCACGGCGTACCGGGATCTCACGGCCCTCGGCGGCGAGCTTGGGCTGCCGACCTGGTCGGATTCCGGCCTCTGGGGGATCCTCGACGCTGCGTTCCTGCCGCCGCTGAAGCTCACGACCTCCGAGGCGATGGCGGTCTTCCTGGCGGCACGCCTGATGGTCCGTTATGCCGACAAGTACGACCCGGATCTGGCGTCTGCCTTCGAGAAGCTGTCCGAGGGGCTGCCCGCACCCCTGACCGAGCACGTCGCGCGCTCCCTCGATGTGCTGCAGCGAGCGGCCAAGGTCCCGTCGTTCGTCGACCACGTCCACGCCTTGACAAAGGCGTGGGCGGAACGTCGCGTGGTAGAGATCGAATACGGCGCCGCCCGGTACGAGGGGCGGGCACCGGGCTCGAGCCGCCGGGTCGTCCATCCGTACCTGATCGAACCGTCGACGCAGACGCACGCGCTCTACCTGATCGGGCTGGACGAGGAACGCGCCAGCCTCCGGACGTTCAAGATCGAGCGCATCCAGGCCGTGACCGTCACCCCGCGGACGTTCGAACCGCCCGAGGCAGGGTCGGTCGAGGCACTCCTGCGGCGGGCCTGGGACATCATCGCCGACCAGACCGCGGTTACGGTCGTCCTCCGATTCCGAGCAGCCGTCGCGGATCGGGTCGGCGAGACGATCTGGCATCCGAGCCAGGAAACGACCGTTCAGCCGGACGATTCGTTGCTGTGGCGGGCAATGGTCTCGGGGACCATCGAGATCCGTCTCTGGATCCTGTCCTGGGGCGACGATGTCGAGGTTATCGAGCCGGCGGCGCTGCGCGAGGACGTGATCGCGACCCTCCGCCGCGGCCTCCAGCGATACGACGCCTGAGCACCCCGGGACCACGCTCGGGCGGTCCCGTGGGCGCGGCTGGCGTCGCCGGGACCGACCAGCGGGTACCCTATGGGTGTGCCCCCGCGAACCTTCCCACCCCGACGTCCCATGCCGCGAATCCTGGTCCTGGCGATCCTCGCCGCGGCGCTCCTGACCACCGGCCTGACGCCCCTGCGCGGGGCGGCTCCCGTGAGCGCGAGCACCGCCACGTCGATGGCAGGACAGATCCTGTCGAAGATCAACGCGGCTCGGAAACAGCACGGGCTCGCCGCACTTCGGACGGATTCTCGGCTCACCGGCATGGCGTCGCGTCGGGCGACGACGCTCGCCGACCTGCATGAGCTGTCGCATGATGCGGCCGGCTGCCTGACCTGCCAGCTCGCCGATCTCGGCGTCGCCTACAGTCTCGTGGGGGAGGTCCTTGCGATGAACTCGTACCAGTGGGGCTCAGGATCCGCCGCCCTGATCTTCTCGGCATGGCAGGGCAGCCCGGCGCACTGGGACATCCTCATGACCGCCCGCCTCGACACCATCGGGATCGCGGTCGCGGAGAGTGCATCGGGCTCGACCTACGCCAGTGCGGTCCTGATCGACGCCCCCGGGACCAGCGCCCTCGCGCCAGGGAAGCCGCAGCCGGTCGCCGCCGCGCCACGACCGGCAGCCACACCCAGGGAGCCCGTCGTCGAGGCCTGGGTGAGGCCGCTCCGCCGCGAGGGAAGCTTCCGGCTGGGTCGGATCCCGTTCTAGCGGTGGCCGGCCAGCCGTTCTCCGCGGTCAACCTCATCAGCGACCCGATTCACGGGTACGTGGAGCTGACCAAGCGCCTCGCAGCAGCTGAGGCCGCGGCCGTTGGGCTGCCGCCGGAGGACGTGGCCGAGGACGATCTCCTCGACACTGCCTGGGTCCAGCGCCTTCGACGGATCAGCCAGCTCCAGAGCGCCCGCTGGGTCTTCCCGACCGCGGAGCACTCCCGTTTCACCCATGGCCTGGGGGTCATGCACGAGGCCGGGCTCTGGGCGAGATCGCTCTACCCGACGATGCCGGCCGCGATGGATGGCGAACCGCTGCCCTCCGAGGGGCTGGTGGTGGAGACGCTCCGTATCGCGGGCCTCCTTCACGACGTCGGGCACGGCCCGTTCGCCCACTACTTCGACGATCGGGTCCTCGCCGATTTCCCGGCCCCGCCGGACGCGCGCCGGCCAGGGGTGAAGTCCCTCTCTCACGAGGACCTGAGCCAGCTGATCATCGAGCGGGAGCTCGGCCTGCTCATCGCCAGCCTTCGCCGGGCGCCGGGCAACACCCCGGCGCGGGACGCCTTCGCCGAGGGCGAGTCGATCGACCCCCGCTGGGTCTCGTTCCTCGTCTCCAAGCCGGCCCTCGTCGATCCGACGATGCCGCGCTGGGTTCGCATCCTCCAGCCGTTGCTCTCGGGGGTGTTCACCGTCGACAACCTCGACTACGTTCGCCGCGACGCGTTCTTCACGGGCGTCCGCGTGGGCGTCGACGTCGAGCGGCTGCGCCGCTACACGTACGTCGGGCCTGGCGGCCTGACGCTCTTCGAATCAGGCGTCCCGGCGCTCGAGGGATTCCTCGGCGCACGGTTGCTGCTCTACCTCCAGGTCTACTTCCATCGAACGGTTCGGGCCATCGATCTCGACCTCGGCGAGGTGTTCGCGCCGTCCATCCGGGCCATCTTCGGGGACCGCTCGCCTGCCGAGCGGTTGGCGGACTATGCCGATCTGGACGAATACGCCCTTCTCCACCAGGCGGCCAGGTGGTCCCGCGGCGAGGACATCGCCGCAGCAGGGACGTCCCGGCCCGGCGACGGCCGGGTCGAGGCAGCGATCGCCGACGGCTGGCGGGGGATCCTCCTGCGCCGGCCCCGCTGGCACGTCGACGGTGAGGTCCGCGCGGAATACGAGGCGGGCGGGTTTCCGCAGGAGGTCGTCGATCGCCTCGGGGGTGGTGACCCGGGCCGGTTTGCGATCGACCTGGCCGCGGTCGACGCCCGCCTCCCGGACGCAGAGGCCGCGCGGAAGCTCGTCATCGAACGTCGGGACGGCTCGCACCCGGTGCTGTCCGCGGCGCTGCCACGGATACCCGGCTATGCCCTCGTGGCGCGGAGATATCGCCGGGCGCCCTGAGGCTGCCGAGCCCCACGCGAAGTCGGCGCCGACCGACTCAGCTCTCGGCGAGCGCCCCGTCCCGGAGCTCCACGACGCGATCGGCCACATCCATCATCAGGGGGTCGTGAGTGGCGACGATGGCGGTGATCCCCTCGGCCCGAACGACCTCGCGGAGCACGAGCATGATCCGGTGACCGGTCTCGGAGTCGAGCTGGCCGGTCGGTTCGTCGGCGAGCAGCAGGCGCGGGCGGTTGGCGAGCGCACGGGCGATCGCGACGCGCTGCTGCTCCCCACCCGACAGCTCATGGGGTCGGTGCCGCGCTCGATCGTGAAGGCCGACGATCTCGAGGAGCTCGGCCACCCGCCGATCTCGATCTGCCGGATCGGCCCGGACGAGCCGGAGCGGGATCTCGACGTTCTCGGCCGCGGTCAGGATCGGCACGAGGCCGAAGGACTGGAAGACGAACGCGATCGTCCGGCGCCGGATGTCGACGAGCCCCCGCTCGTCCATCGACGAGATCTCGTGGCCGTCAACAAGGACCGATCCTGATGTCGGCCGATCGAGGCCACCGAGCAGGTTCAGGAGCGTCGTCTTGCCACTCCCAGAGCGGCCGCGCACGGCGAGCAGCTGGCCCCTTCCGACCGCGAGATCGATACCCCGGAGGGCATGGATGACGCTGTCCCCGGACGGATAGTCCCGGACCAGCTGATGGGCGACGACGATCGCATCGCCGCTCGCCGGATGACGCCCCGGCGCGGCGACGCTCAACGTCACGGCTTGGCCTCCTCTCGGGGTTCGTCCGGCCAGACGCCGACATGGTCGTCTTCCAGGCGCAACCGGACCCGGTGTTTCAGCTCGAGCGCCTCCACGTGGGACCGCGGCAGCTGGAGCCGGCCCGCCCGGTCGAGGACGGCAAACTCCTCGGCGATGATCCGGTGGTCACCTTCCTCCGTCTGCTCCGTCCGGCGGAAGGTCTCCGTGCTGGTCCGGCCGTCCCGGATCGAGACGGTCCGGTAGACCTGCTCGGCAACGTGGCTGTCGTGGGTGACGACGACGATGGTCGTCCCGAACTGGGCGTTGACCTGGCGCAGGAGGCCGAAGACCTCGGCCGATGTCGTGCTGTCGAGCTCACCCGTGGGTTCATCGGCGAGGAGGACGGCGGGCTTGTTGGCGAGCGCCACGGCAATCGCGACGCGCTGCTGCTCGCCGCCGGACAGGCGCTCGGGGCGATGGCCGGCTCGATCCGCGAGGCCGACGGTCGTCAGGAGCTCCATGGCCCGCTCGCGGCGGTCGCGGCCGCCATCCAGGACCATCGGCAGCTCGACATTCTCGAGAGCCGTCAGGAACGGCAGCAGATTCCGCGCGGTCTGCTGCCAGATGACGCCGACGATCCGCCGCCGGTAGAGCGTCCGCTCACGGCGTCCCATCTGGCCGAGGTCATGACCGGCGACGACCGCCCTGCCGGCGGACGGCGTGTCGAGGCCGCCGAGGATGTTGAGGAGGGTCGACTTCCCGGAGCCCGAGGCGCCGATGATGGCGACGATCTCGCCGGCGTCCACCAGGAGGTCGAGACCCTGGAGGGCAACGACCTCGAGATCGGCGATCTTGTAGATCCGGACGAGGTTGTCGCAGGCAATGAGCGCGCCCTCGCCGAACCGCCGTCGCGTCGGCCTCGCCGTGGCAGCGGCGTTCGGATCTCGCGGCGGCAGCACCCCGGTCGCGACCGATCCAGGCTGCGCCGGGAGATCCTCGATCACCGGCGACCCCTGGTCGCCCGTGCGGTCGTGTCGCAAGTCGCTCATTCGAACCCTCGCCGCTGGGCGGCCGTGGAGGTCGTCCCGCGCTGCATGATGGTGCCGAGGCCAAGCCCGAGGACGGCCACGGCGACGATACCGCCCAGGACCGCCGCGAGTTGCGTCGGGTCGGGGACGAGCGAGACGTCGGCCTGCGCTCCGACGAGCGCGTCCAGGCCGAGCCCCTCGCGGAGGAACACGAACAAGCCCAGGCCGAGCGCGAGCCCGGCGATCAGTGCGGCGACGACGACCGGGCCGTGCTCCGCGATCACCAGGCCGACGAGCTGGCGGTTGCTGAGGCCCATCGTGCGGAGATGGGCGACCTCCACGGCCTGGGCCGCTCCGGTGAGGGCAAGGCCGGCAGCCACGGCGAGCACGGCGTACAGGAACGCCACCAGCGCACCGGCCGCGGTCCCGGCCACGACGGCACGGGCGGTGGGGGAATCTCGGAGCGCCGCGGTCACCTCGGCTCGGGACGACAGCACCGTGGCATTCGGCAGCCGTTCCTCGACAGCCTGTCGGATCGCGGGCCCGGCTTCCGGCGATGCCCGGAGGAAGATGGTGCTCGCGACCGTGCTGGCGAGAAGGTCGGAGCTGACGTCGACGGCCCGCATCTGCTCCCGCGACGCGATCGCGAACTGCGCCCCGGCGTCGAACGCGGGCAGATCGTCGACCACGCCGATCACCTTCATCGGGTACTTGTGGCCGTTGAGCAGGACCAGGAACTCGTCGCCCACCCTGACGCCGTCGGCTCGCTCGGCCACGGAACGGGAGACCACGATCGGGATGGTCGAGACGTCGGTGGCGTAGAGGTCGAGCGGCAGGGTCAGGGCAGCCGGGGTCCCGGCCGTGACCCGGTCATAGGCCCCGACATCGAGCGACACGAGCTCGACGTTCAAGCGGCGAGATCCCATGTTGACCTTGGCGAGCGTGGCGGACGCGGATGCCTCGACCCCCGGCAGTGCCGCTGGGTCGAAGCCCTCGTCGATCCGGCCGACGGAGCTCTCGATACGGTAGGCCGCCCCCACGTCGTGCCAGGCGACCGCCTCCGACGCTCGATTGAAGTAGACGAGGATCGAGGACGAGAACGCCCAGACCGCCGCCGTGACGAGGACGACGACAAGGGTCGCCCCGACGCGCGACCCCGTCGACGCTCGTCGCAGGGCGAGCATCGGCACGAGACCGCGACCCCGCGCGGCGAGCCAGGCGAAGAACCGCATCGGGAGCGGGAAGAGCCGCATCGCGAGCAGACCCGCCGCGAGCCCGGCGAGGGCCGGCACGGCGGCGACGAACGGATCGGCCTGACCCAGCTCGCCCGCGCTGCTCGCTCCGCGAACGCCCCGCTCCCGGAGCAGCACCGCGCCGGCGACGGCCAGGACCACCACGAGCCCCTCGAACAACAAGCGGCGGACCGACGGGCGGGCTGGTGCCCTCGCTTCCGCGCCGGATCCGAACGCGGGACCGTTCGTCGCCGGAATCGCCGCGACGATCAGGAGGATGACCGTCACCGCCGCGACGGCGCCCGCCGCCGCGATGCTCAGCGAGGTCAAGGTCGATGGGATGGCGGCGATGGCGATGCCCGCGGCAACGGCGGTGGCCGGAGCGGCGAGGAGCAGGCCCTCGACGCCGATCGCGGCGATGGTCTGGCCGAGCGAGGCGCCACGTCCGCGAGCGAGGGCGAGGGCCGACCGGCGGCGTTGAGCGGCAAACCCGACGACCAGCGCGAGCGCCCCCAGGGCGACCACCCCGGGGCCGATACCCCCGATCATGAGGATCGCCGTCGCCGACGCCCAGCGGGCCTGGAAGAGCTCCAGCAGGGCCCGAAGTGTCCCGCGAAGCGTGGTCCGCCCGAGATTGTTCTGGAGCAGGGGTGCCAGGGTCGATGGATAGGCAGTCTCGAGACGCTTGAAGTCGACCAGCAACGCACCGATGGCGGCAGCGTGGAAGCGGGACGGATCGAGGTACTCCCGGAACGTGTAGCGCTCGAGCAACGGGGACTGCGTTTCTCGTCGTGTCTCTGTGACGTACGCCGCATATGCCTCGGGAGCGGCGAGGGCCGTACCGTCGAAGATCGTCAGGTCACCGAAGATGCGGATCGCGGGCCGGGCGAGCGAGCTGTCGTTGAGCCACCAGGGATCCGCCTCGTCCTTGACGCGATAGATCCCGACGACCTGGACCGCGATCCTCGCCGTCGCGTGCGCCCCCATGAGCTCGTCCGTGGTATCGGCCACCAGCGTCCGCATGGCCCCGACGTCGACCTGGAAATCGGCGGCCGTCTGCTCCGAGAGGACGACCTCGAACGTCGTCAGGCTTGGCGGTATCTCGTCGGGGCTCGTGGCGTCGGGTGTCTCCGTCGTGGCGCCGGTCGGCCAGCGACCGGAAACGAGCTCCAGTCGGTCCATCGCATCGGGCTGGATTCGCATGCGCATGGTCCCGGCGTCGCCGGTGAGCTGGATGAGCTGTGGCACCTGCCATCGACCGGAATCCATCGTCCAGGCGCGGGCGCTCACGAGCTTGGCAATGGAGGACGGCAGCGTATCGAAGAGCTGCTCGTCGGTCGAGGTGATCTGAAACAGCGGGTCGTTCCCGACGGGCAGGAACAAATCGTCGCGGACGAACTGGATATTGGAGGTTGCGGCCGAGGCGCCGGCGACCGTCGACTGCAGCGTGTCGTCGCCGATATGGTCCAGCTGCCGCGGCGTCGCGGCGGCGACAAAGGCGGTGACGAACACGAGGCCGACCACCCCGAGGGCGGACAGGCGCTCGTCGCGGATTCGGCGCAGCGCCAGCGCGATCCAGGCAATCACTCGTCGTTTCCTCGGAGCACGTCACCGATGCGGATGCCAAGGAGCTGACTGCGCAGGACCAGGAGGCTCGCGATGAGCACGGCCACGGCCGCGACCACGATCGGCAGGAGCGACAGCCACGGGATCACCACCACCGGCGGCGGCACGACGGCCGCACCCGTCGTCGTGAGGGTCGCGAACGGCAGGACGAGCCACGACAGGAGGATCCCCAGGCCGATACCGGCGAGGATCCCCGTCACGAGCAGGAATGTGTGCTCGAGCGCCAGCCAGATTGAGAGCTGGCGGCCCGACAGCCCGAGCGCTCGCAGGAGGGCGAACTCGCCCAGCCGCTCCCGCGTCGAGACGGTCGCCGACACCACGAAGCCGATCGCGGCGAAGATGAGGGCCGCCCAGGACCCCAGCCCGAGGACCCCGATCACGCCGCGTGGGATGGGGTCCGTCAGGAGCGCCGTTTCCTGGCCCGCCGTCGTCACGACCGTCGCGTCGTGATCCGGACCGCCGACGATCGCGGCCGCGACCGAGGCCGGTTCCGAGCTGGCGATCCACCATTCGGTCGGGGGCTTGATGCTGCCGGTCGCGGCATAGCGGAGTCCCACGACGGTGCGCTGGTCGACGATCAGGAACGGCGTAGACGGATCGAGGGTCGGATACGAGTCGATCTCGCCGATGATGTGGACCCTCGCGCCGGTCCCCTCGAGGCTCGCCGTGAGCGTGTCGCCGATCGCCGCGCCGGTAGCGGCCAGGAAGGCGCCGCCCGCGATCGCCGCCACGGGCGAGGCGGCGACATCCGCCCTCAGCATCAACGTCGCCGAGGAGAACCCCCAGAAGAAGGGGTCGATGTCGGCCGGGTCCGTCCCGAACCGAAATTGCCACGTGCCGGCAGTCGGCTCGTATGGCTGCAGAATCGCTGTCCCTACGTTCAGGAACCAGGACCATCGGGATGCCCCGGGAGCAAGCCCGAGGGGCTGCCATGTCGCGGCCGAGAGATCACTCGACGTATCGGTCCTCACGAGCGTCGTCGTCCCCGTGATCCCCACGAGGTGTGGCGCGCTGAAGTTGAGCTCGATGGCCTGGAGCCTGACGGGTTCAACGAGGCCGGGGCCGCCCTCTTGAGTCAGATCGACGACGAGGCGCTGGCCGGCCCCGCTGAGCATCCCTTCGCGGGTAGATGCCAGGCGATAGAGGCGACCGAGTCCGTCCTCGACGACAACCGACGCCGCGATCCCCGGCGTCACGGTCAGGTCCACAGGGGGCACGGGCGGCTCGTTCGGCGGATTGTCGTGGTCGCCTCGAAGGCGGCGTCCAGCACCAGCCCGATGGCCTGCGACCCGGCGGGGATCTCGATGCCGGCCGGCGCCGGCCTGGCCGCGGCGAGCTGACCGTACAGGTCCGCCGTTGATGCGGAATCGGCGCCCTGGGTGGCGTTCACGATGCCCTGGGCAACACTCGCGTCGACGGCGAGCAGAGGATCGCCGCGGACCGACCGACCCGCGTCGACGCTCAGGCGATCGACAGGCATGACGCCGTCGACACCCTGGATCGAGGCCAACTCGGCGGCGAGGCCCGGTCGGCGGCCGGCCGTCGTCGACGGGAGGAGCCTGACCGCCGCGCCGGCCGCGTAGGCGGCCTGGTCGGCCTGGGAGCGGGTCCATGTCGCGACGTGGGCGACGGCAAAGGTGCCGAGCGCGGCGGCCAGCATCAGGAGCAGGGCCGACCTCGTGTAGCGCAGCGGTCGTCGGGCAAGGCCACGACCGCCCATCGGCCCGACGAGGCCGCGACCGCGTTCGAGGAACTGCTCGAGGAACTCCAGCGCCCGCGGCAGGAGACGGGTCGCGACCACCGCACCCGCGAGCAGGCCGATGGCCGGGGCAGCCACGAGGAGCGGGTCGATGCCGAGAATGCCTCGGGCGTTCTTCGTCAACGGCGCACCGTATTGGCGAAGTTGCCACAGGGCAATCGCGGCCACCACCACGAGCGCCAGGTCGAGGCCGAGCCGGCGAGCCAGCGTGCTGCCGGTCTGACGGGAGATCGCGGCCCGGACTCCCGCCAGGTTCGGCCCACCCCCGAGCATCGGCAGGCTCAGGGCGACGATCCCGACCATCGCCGTGACCGCGTCGACGATGAGCGCGCCGACCGACAACCGGCCGCCGGCGACGAGGCCGCCGGCGAGGGGCTCGGACGCGACGAGCCACCCGACCACGAGTTGCGCGGCGAACGGCGCGATCACGGCGGCCGACCCCGTGAGCAGGATCGCCTCCAGGATGCCCATCGCGGCGAGGTGGCCGGTCGAGGCCCCGCGGGTCCGGAACAACGCGGTCTCGGCCCGCCGCCGGTCGGCAAGCATGCCGGCCACGAGGACGATCGCGTACAGGGCCAGGACCGCGTACTGGATGACGAGGACCAGCACCCCGGTTCGGCTCACGAGCACGGACCGGGCGATCGAATCGAGGATCTTCGGCAGGCCGGTCGTCACGCGGTACTGGGCACTCCCGGCGAGGGCGACCCCGATCCTCGCATCGAGCTGCGTTGCCGCGGTACGGATGGTGGTCACGTCGTCGAGCCCGACCTTGTCCGGGTCGAGAATCCCGCGCCACTCGTAGGAGATTCGATCCCCGAACGGGCGCGAGTCGATGTCGACGTCGGGGACGACGAAGGGCCCGACCTGCGTGTACGAGCCCTCGACCACGGATCCCTTGAGCTCCTGGGGATCGCCGAGCCAGTACGCGTCGGCCGGGTTCGGCCGCCAGGTGCCGGTGACGGTGACCTCGATCCGATTCGTGGGCTGGAGGCGATTGACCAGCGTCAGCGAGTCACCGGCGTGCAGGTCGAGGAGCGTCGCCGCGGCCTCGGAGAGCGTGGCTTCCTGCGGCGTGGCCCCCGCCTCGGCCCAACGACCGGACGAGAGCGTCGCATGCGCCGCGATGTCCTGGAAGCTCGCGAACGCCGTCAGCGTCGTGACGCTCGCGGGATCGGTGGCCGCGTCGGCGAACACGGGCGATGTGGCGACCCGGGCAACCAGGCCACCCGACGGGCCGACGGCCGCCTCGATCACGGGGCGGATGGCCGCATCCAGCGCGCCGGCCTGACTCGCCGGGTCGCCCGAGGTGACGACGATCGAACGGTCCGCGACGTCCGCCTGCGCCAGCGCCGCTCGAAGCCCGCCGAGCGCGACGGTGTCGCCATACAGCGCCCCGCCCGTCAGGAGGGTCGTCGCGCAGAGCAGCAGGAGCCACGCGGCGATCACGACCGGCCAGTCGGCGCGCATGCGGCGGAGGACGGTGCGCCAGAGCCCGACCGATCTCAGGGACCCGTCCTCCTCATCCCGTCTCGGATCCGGCCTGCTGGGGACAGGCTCAGATTCCCGCTATGACGCGTTCATGGGGCGGACGGTTCCCAGGTGGTTTCCGCCCTGTTGGCTGGTACCCTACCTGAACGCGCCCGTAGCTCAGCGGATCAGAGCATCTGACTTCGGATCAGAGGGTCGGGGGTTCGAGTCCCTCCGGGCGCGCCATAACAACCTGCGGGAGCGCGAGTGCCAGGCCGTTCGAATAGGCGGCCGGCGTCAGGCGCACCGAGACGATCGAGCGACCCACCACGGTGATGCGCTCGTAGATCGCGTGCAGCAGTCTTCCATCGGCTGCACCGCCGATGATGCCAAAGCAGATTCGGACATCACCTCCTCCCGCCTGCCAGTCCCAGGCTAGGTCTCTGGCGTGTCGGGCCCGGATTGAGGTCCTGACGTCATGATGGCTGACGCGGGCGAATCGCCTGCCCCTTGGCGTGTTGTTTCAAGCGTGTCGGACGTGGCATTGCGGAACTCACGAATGCCCTTTCCGAGCGCAGAACCAACCTCCGGCAGCTTCCCTGGTCCCATCACAAGGAGCGCAATCACGAGGATGATCACCAGCTCTGGGGCACCAAGATTTCCAATGAACCGGACACCCCCGACCCGAGGGGGACGGCGACCCTTGCCGCCATCGAGGTTCCCCCGGCTGGCTGGGTGATGCCGTAGCGGCCGAACCGATGCGACGCCTCCGGGCGGTCCTGATCGGCCGTGGGTCAGGTCCCGTCGCGCGCCTGTTCGAGACCGTCGAGGATCAGGTCGAGGCCGAACTCGAATGCGGGCTTCTGACCGGGTGTCGGTGGCCGCTCGTGAAAGGCGACGTGCGCCAGGAGGTTGGGATACGCGTCGAGGCCCAGGTCGGCGACGATCCTCGACAGGTCCGCCGGGGTGGTGTTCCGAAGCGCGGCCGTGTAGTGGGCCTCCCAGAGCGTGAACCCCAGGATGTGGCTGTCGATGGCGTGATAGCCGCGATCGGCCAGCTCCGCCGGAAACCCGGCATCCCCCAGCCGGCCCAGGAGCGCATCGACCATCCGGAGGCGGCTGGGGAGCACCCGCGGCCCCGACATCAGCGGGTTGCATGCCCAGGGGTGGGCCCGCAGGACCCGATGGGCGGAAACGGCGCTGGCTCGGACCGCGGACCTCCAGTCGCCGGTCGGCGGGGGCAGCTCGATCTCGCGGACGACGAGGTCCACGATGCCGTCGATGATGTCCTCCCGGCTCGATGCGTGGTAGTAGAGCGACATCGCCTCGAATCCGAGCGTTCGCGCCAGCCGACGCATCGTGAGCGCCTCGAGGCCGCCATCGTCGGCGAGGTCCATCGCGGCCCGTAGGACGCGATCCCGCGTGAGGGGCGGACGGCGAGCAGTCATCAGGACCCTCGACCCAAGGCTTGATCCACTTCGACCCTCTCCGACAGGGGTGGCACGAGCCATTGACATCGTACTACGTAAGAAATATGCTCCGTCCTGCGTGTCGTACACCGTACGAACAGCGGGGAGGGCAGCGGTGGTCGCAGGTCGGATGAAAGCAATCGTCCACGAGCGGTACGGCTCGCCAGACGTTCTCGAGCTGCGTGATGTCGAGATCCCGACGATCGGTGACGACGGAGTGCTGGTCCGGGTCCGGGCGTCATCGGTCAACGCGGCAGATTGGCACACGATGCGCGGCCGGCCCATCTTCGCCCGCCTCACGATGGGCCTTCGTCGACCGAGCCAATCGGTGGCGGGCATCGACGTCGCCGGCGTCGTCGAAGCAGTCGGCCGCGATGTGACCGAGCTCCGCCCCGGCGACGAGGTCTTCGGCGGCCGGAGCGGCGCGTTCGGCGAATACGTGGCGGGCCGCGTCCGCAACTTTGTTCCTAAACCCGCGAATCTCTCGTTCGATGAGGCCGCGGCGATCCCGGTCGCCGCCACGACGGCCCTGCAGGCCCTCAGGGATCGGGGGCAGCTGAAGGCCGGCCAGCGCGTGCTGATCATCGGTGCAGGCGGCGGCGTCGGTTCCTTCTCGGTCGAGATCGCGAAGGCACTCGGGGCAACCGTGACGGCTACGACGAGCCCGGCGAACGTGGACTTCGTGCGCGCGCTCGGCGCGGACGAGGTCGTCGACTACACGCGCACCAACATCATCCGGAGCGGCCGTGTGTTCGATGTCGTCCTCGACGTCGGGGGCTACCAGTCGTTGCGGGACCTCACGCGCGTCGCGGGCCCCGGCGGGGCAATGGTCCCGGTCGGCGCCGGGACGGCGACGACGGTCGGCATCATTTCGGGGCTCGTCGCTGGCGAGGTCCGTCGGCGCCTGTTGGGACAGCGACTGGGGTTCTTCCTTGCCCACATCACCCGCGACGATCTCCTCGTGCTCGGCCGGCTCGCGACGGACGGGAAGATCATCCCCAGGGTCGATCGTCGGTACCCGCTTGCCGAGACCGCCGAGGCCATGCGTTACGCGGAGTCCGGAGTGGCGCGGGGCAAGATCGTCATCACCGTCTGAGAGCCTGTCAACGAACTCGGCGACCCTTGACTTCCTCGGGGGACCTCCCAGTCTGGGAACACGCATCCGCTGGCGACCCGTGGGCACGATGGGTACATGGTGTCGGCGCGTCAGCTCAGTTCGGCGGGCGCCTCCGGGCGGCGCACTGGGCGTCGATCCAGGCCTTGTCGGCGTCCCAGTAGGCGCTCCCGCGCTCAAGCCCTTGGAGGGCGGCCTCGGCCTCCCACGCGTCGCACCAGCGTTCCGCGACAACGGCGGCAGCGCGTCGAACTTCACCTACTCCGCCACCGGCGACCAGACCCCGCCACGTACGACAGCACGTCGGGCCTGACCACCTCGGCCTATGACCTCGGTGGTCGGCTCCTCACCGTCACCCCGCCCGGCGGGAGCGCCACGACGTACGGTCACGACGCCCTGGGCCGGATCAGCACCCGGACGACCGGTGCCTCCGTCGACACCTTGAGCTACATCGGCTGGAGCGACGTCGCCTGGCAGATCGCCAACACCGGTGGCACCGGGATCACCACGAAGAGCGCCCTCGACGCTACCGGTGCCCGGACCGCGGTCGCCGACGGCACCCACACCGGGTATCTGGGCTTCGATCTCCACGGCAACACCGCCCTCGCCGAGAACGGTGCCAAGACCGTCACCGACGCCCTCCGCTACGACGCCTGGGGCGAGGTCATCGCGAGTGCGTCCTCCGGTCTCTCATCTCCCTGGCGCTACCAGGGCCGGCTCGACATCGGGCCCGACACGACGAACCCGCTCTATGACTTCGGGGCCCGCACGTACCGCCCGGTCGAGGGCACGTTCACGAGCCTCGACTCCTATGCCGGGCAGGTCCTGGACCCGCTATCGATGAACCGCTTCCTGTATGCCGAGGCCAACCCGGCGACGCTCGTCGATCCGGACGGGCACAAGACCTGCCGCGGCAACAACGACGCCAACTGCGACAGCTTCACCGGGCTGACACCGACCCAGGCTCAGGCGGTCCAGAAGACGTGGGACGCCAAGTACGGCGGCGTCGGCTCGGCCGGCTGGTGGATCGACAAGCAGGAGATCAGCCACGCCAAGGCGGGTGGAGCAGCAACCTACGTGCCGGCTGGCGACTACCTGACCCCGAGCAGCTTCAGCCTGACCGTACCGGTGAGCAACATGGCGCTAGCCGCCTGCCCGACCTGCGTTGCTGACTCCACCGGATACGTCTATGACCCTAACGGCCTCGATCCGTGGGGATCTCCGTTTCCCTTGGCGTGTACGGGGGCGAGAGATGTGCGAGGCTGTCTCCAATACGTCACGTATCTGAACGATACCAACCATCTGCCGACCGCGGCCCAGATCAGTCTGGGAGCCTCAACATTGGCGATTCCACTCGACATCGCCGCTGTCGCCGGCGCCTTTAGTGGACCGGCCGACTTGCCTGCCTATGTCGCTGGCGGGCTGACGGCGGTTGCGATCGCAGCCGGCGCAATCGCGGCCACGTCGTCGTGCATCGTCGCACCGTCGGCCTCGTGCGGACCTGACGCGGGGGCGTTCGTCTTTGCGCTCACCGGGCCGGTTGCTGCCGCTGCGAAGGGGGCTCGTCTCCTTCTTCAAAACGTAGCCGACACGTATCACTTGGCGGGCGATGCCGCGAGTGCCGTTCTGGGCTGGCTCGGTCAACTCGATCCCCGGTACAACCACTAGCCAGATGCGAAGGTGACCACCCCGCGAATTCCGCCTTCGCTCCTGCCGGGCAGGTCGGCACGTGACTGGTGGGTCGTGACGCTCAAATCGCTGGTCGTCGCCGCGATCGGCTTCGGTCTGGCCTGGGTCTCGTCCTTGATCCTGCTCGGTTGGCTCCATTGGGTTGTTGGCGGAGTCGCCATCGTCTGTATGTTTGGATCGAGCGTCGGCGTTGCCGTGAGTACCGCGCAAGGCTACCGCGCCAGTCGCCGCGAGCGGGAGGCCGGCTACACCACGACCGGCTACGTCGATCCGGAGCTGTGGCAGCTGCATTGGAAGACGGGCGCGGTCATCGAGAAGCCTCGCAGCATGCGCGAGAGACCGCCCGGCTCGGAGCCCCCCTGATCGTCGGTCCGGCCGACGATCAGACTGACGAGCTTGCCACCCAGCCGGTCAACGGTGGCCCGGCACGAACGGTCACTTCGAAGCAGACGACAGCACCATCCACCCATCGTGTCGGGCGCGGGCCCTCAGTGCGGTGGGCGCTTCCGGGCCGCGCACTGAGCGTCGATCCAGGCCTTGCCAGCGTCCCAGTAGGCGCTCCCGCGCTCGAGTCCCTGCAGGACGGCTTCGGCCTCCCACGCATCGCACCAGCGTTCCGCGACGTCTTGATCCAGGCCGCGGCTCTGCATGATCGTGTTGCGGATCGCGGCACGGCGGGCCTGATGGATGCGCCCGGGATCAGCACGGCGACTCATGGCTCCATCGTACGAGCACCGGCGCGCCAGCTACGCTGACACGACCGCACACCGGACCAATCGACCAGCTGGTCATTGGGTTGGCAGATCGGTGAATCCGGCCGAGGCCCGTCGTAGCCATCTCGTCGCGATCACGAGAGCCCGACGACCATCCCCGAGCTTCTCGAGGGCGGTGACCTTGGCCGGCTCGACGAGATCCTCCACGTGCGCCTCGGCCTGAGCCGCAACGGCATCGGGATGCCCAGGCTCGCCCGGTAGCAGCCCATCGAGCTCGGCGAGGCGCATCGCCAGCACGGTCTGGCGCTGAACCCGCCGGGGAAGGCGTCGTCCTCCGCCGGTCGGGCCGCGAGCGTGGCTTCGAGGGTCGCGATCCGCTCTTCGAGCTCACCCGTCTCGGTCCTGCTCGCGGCGGCGCCTGTGTCGGCCCCAGGTTTGCAAATCGCTCACGTCAACGCCTCGGACGCGAGCCGCGTCGTGGACCCTGCCCATCAGGCCGCCACCCCCGTCTCGATGTCACTCTCCGGGCCCGACGTCAGCCCGAGTACAAACAGCGTGCTCCTCGGAAGTCCCGGCTACGTCACGGTGCGAATCGGTCCCGCTGTCGATCCTGGGACCGGCGAGGCCGACGACACGGTTTGTCCAAACCAGCTGCCCGCCGGGCCGTAAGGAGAGGGCGGAAAGTCAGCCCGGTCCGGCCCACCGTTCGAGGCCGCGGCTACACTGATGCTGTGGACCTCGGCGTCATCCGTCCCTTCTACGCCGACTGGGAAGCGTACAACCGCCATATCGTCGAGGTCGTCGCTGAGATGACCGGCGAGCAGCTTGCCGTGCAGCCGGCACCGGCGCGTTGGCCCCTATGGGCGACCGTCGGTCACATGGCGGGCGTGCGTGTGTTCTGGCTGTGCCACATGCTAGGCGAGCCGGGAATCGAGACCACGCCGTTTGCCGATCCCACGCTCGACGGCGGCTGGGAGGACGACCTCGACCACCCGCGCAGCGCCGACGAGCTCGTCGGCGCGCTCCAGAGCACGTGGTTCCTGATCGCCGGTTGCCTCGATCGGTGGACACCCGCGATGCTCGACGAGACGATCGTCACCGAGTCGCGCCGATCGTTCAGTCGGCAGTCGATCCTGCTTCGCCTGCTCTCGCACGACGCGTACCACGCGGGCGAGTTGTCGCAGACCCTTGGCATCGCGGGCCTGCCGCAGATCGACCTGTGGCCGCCGGAGGATCACCCCCCTCTCTAGCCTCGGCCCAGCCCACATCGCCAACCACCCGAAGCCACCGAATAGATGGGTGAGCCCCGGCTTCCCGACGACCCACGCTGGTTCGTGCGCCCAGTGGTACCACGCATGTGGATCCAGTGTCCGCCCTCATCTGAACCCGGACGCGTGTGGGTCGCATGGGACTCACATGGCGAGGGCGCCTTGAGCCACCGGTGCCCATCCGCACGGCAGTCCACTGCCAAGATCGTTCCATCGTGCCGAGGCGTGCTCCGCGTCTCGGCGAGCGGTCATCGCTGTTTCGGCTTCAGCTGCTCGATGAGGGCGAGCTTGTCGAACTCGTGCCAGTGCTCGGAGACCTGACCGTCTCGGATACGGAAGATGTGGATCTCCGAGATCGAGTAGCGGTTGCCGCTTGGCGGCAGGCCCATGAATGTGCCCGAGTGCGTGGCGCTCGAGGTCAGCCGAACGACGACGCGATCGCCCTCGGCGATGACATCGTCGATCCGGAACTCGGGGTCGCGGAGGCCGGCAGCGACGCGCGCCATCGCCTGCTTGATGGGTTCTCGACCAGCTGCGAGCGAGCCAAACGTGTGCGGCGTGAAGTCCTGGGTGGCAAGCTCGTCGACCGCATCCGGGTCGCCGTGCACGAAGACCTCGTCGATGAAGCGAAGGGCGACGCGCTTGTTGGCCTCGAGCGGCTCATCGACGGTGGTCACAAGGCCAGTCTCGGCGCAGAACCTGCGCCAGTCAATGACCGCAAGAGGCGGCCTGGACGGACCCACGGCCGCTCACTGAAGTACTGCCGCCGCGAGCGCTCGAAGGGCACGGCCGGAGCCGCTGTCCGGATCAACGCGGCGACGCTGCGCCCACAGCCTTGCCGACGGCCAGCCATCGGAGGACCGACGGCGTGAACACACGGCTCGTCCCGATCTGGCCCCTACGGCATCACCCACCCGGCTGGCGGGACTTGGAAAGCTGCGACAAAGGCGATCCACATCGGACTCGGCGCGGGGCTCGGCCCGGTCGCCGGCTGCAGGTGCAGGGAAACGGCGGCGACCTTGGCCGAGCCTGTGAAGCTCACCCAGCCATGCATGGTCGTTCCGGACATGACGAACGGCCCGAAACAGATCTGCGGCGTATCGACCCCTGGCCACAGGGTGCCGCAGTCGAACGGCTGGGGCTGAAGGACGATCCGGGCGATCGGCAGTCCGAGCCTTGCGATGGCGATGCGCACGGCGTCGATCGCTGGCGGGCAGGGATCGGCGATCGAGTAGGGCGAGGGCCCCGGCTCCGGGACGCAGACGTCGGTCTCGGCCGGCGGCGTCGAGGTTGGCTGCGGCGTGACCGGGAATGGCGTGCCGACCGGAGAGGCGACGGGGTAATCCGTTGGCGGCGCAGGTGATGAGCTCGGAGCCGGGCTCGCGCACGCCGCGACGGCGAACACGACAGCGGCAAGGGCGATCAGTGCTTTCACGTCTCCTCAGACGGTACGAGCGAGTCCGTTGATGCGGCCGGTCTTCCGCTTACGAGGAGATCGCCGTGGCCACCCAGAGCGCATACGTCGCGGCGCCATAGGCGGACACCGCGATCCGGTCAGGAAGGACGACCGCGCCGGCCACGAAGAAGCCCTGCGCGCCCGTGGCGTCGTAGTAGCCGATCTTCGGCAGGCTCGTCGAACCGGTGAACGCCAGCCGGACCCACATGACACCGTCGGTCGAGACCCAGGCCGCCATCGTGTCCGAGCCGGGCACCTCGCGGTCGAGGATCACGATGTGCCGGCCATCCGACGTCATCACCGTCGAGCCGGGGAGCGGGGCCGAATCGAAGGCGGGCAGTTCCATGCCCAGCCGCCCCGCGACGCGCCAGGTTGTGCCGTCGGCCGAGGACCAGCCGCTCGGGGTGGTGTCGCCGGTGACCGGAGAGCCTGACACCGATCGCGAACAATCCGTCCGCCCCGGCCTCCACCTCGCTCAGCTGGCCACCTTCGATCTCGATCCCGTCGACCGCGGCTACGGTCCAGTGGATCCCGTCCGGCGAGACCCAGGCAGCAGGCCGGCCCAGGCCCAGCGGCACCGGGTTCGCTGGGTCAACGACCTCGGACGGATGATCCGGTTCGCCGTCTCGCCCGACGATGACGAACCCGTCCGGATACGCAACGGCATCCCGGAAGACCGCCTGGTCGAAGCCCTGCGTCAGGTCGGCCCGCGCCCAGGTCAGGCCGTCGACCGAGTGGAACACGACCGGGACGGAGGGCGGCACTGGCTGGCCCGCCTGACGCACACCGTTGCCCTGGTAGCCGACCGCGATGAGCCCGGCATCGCCCGCGGCGATCCAGTTGGGCGCGCCGGCATTCGACCAGGCAGCGTGCCAGCTCGGGCTGTCGACGGTCGCCCAGTTCGTTCCGTCGGTGGACGTCCACAGCTCAGGCGAGAAGTCGGGCGTGAGGGCAGGTCGTGTCGCCGGGCAGTCCACCCCGCCGCCTTCCGCCGTGGCGAGCAGTCGGCCGTCGAGGACGAACAGGTGCGTCATCCACTCGCCCGACCGCAGCAGATCGACGGTCTGGGCGACCGTCCAGTCGAGCCCGTCCGGCGAGGTCAGGAACGCACCCTTCAGGTTGCGTTCCGGGTCGGTGATGCCCGTTTCGCCGATGGCGACGTACGTGTCGTTCCAGGCAACGATGTCGACGATTCGCAGCCCGCCGGGGGCAGACAGCTCGACCGGATCGGACCAACGAAGGCCCGTCCACATGCTCGGTGCCGGCGTCGGGGACTCCAACGCGCTCGGGACCGGGCTCGCGCTGGGGCTCGGATTCGACGTGCCGACCGTTGGACTCTGCGTCCCGACTCCGCTGCAGCCCGCCGAAAGCACGAGGACGAGGGCCGCGACGAGCCCAGTCAGGCGATGCGCCCGGAGCGAGATGAAGCCTGCCATAACGCCATCCTTGCTCGCAATCCGCGAGTCGGGACGCCTTGCGCGGGTCGAGACGCGGGGCGAGACGCGGCGACAGGCCCGTGGACGGCACGTTCCCAGCGCGGACCGACCGTACTGTCACGACCTTATCCGCGGCCGGGCCAGACAGCCAGAGCCGAACGGCCTCAACCATCCACGCAATTGGGAAGCGTGCGACCCGTGGTCCACGATTGTCTCGTCGTGTCGCGTCGGGTGACGACCGCGAGCCACCCTTCTGCCGGAGCGATGGCCCTCTAGGGCTAGACTCGACCAATGCGATACGTGGAGACCGAGGGCCTGTGCGTTTCCGCGATTGGGCTGGGAACCTGGCAGTTCGGCTCCCGGGAGTGGGGCTACGGTGCTACCTACGCGTCCGACATCGCTCCGGCGCTCGTGCGCCGCGCCGCTGAGCTCGGGATCACCCTGATTGACACCGCCGAGGTGTACGGCCCAGGCCACTCGGAGCGAATCATCGGCGCCACCCTCGCGGCGATGCCGGCGGCGGAGCGCGACCCCCTCGTGGTCGCGACGAAGTTCATGCCGATCGTGCCTGCTGAGCCGATCCTCGCCCGACAGGCCGCCGGCAGTCGCCGCCGCCTTGGCGTCGACACGATCGACCTCTACTACGCCCACTGGCCGAACCCCCTCGTCTCGGTGCGGCGGGTGATGCAGGCGGTCCGTCCGCTCCTGGCGTCGGGGCTCGTCCGGCGTGTCGGGGTGAGCAACTACTCGCTGGAGCAGTGGCGCGCTGCGGAGCGCGCTCTTCGGGCCCCGGTCGTCGCGAACCAGGTCCGGTTCAGCCTCGTCAGTCCCGGGCCGGCCCGGGACCTCGTACCGTACGCGACGGCGGAGAACCGGTTGGTCGTTGCGTACTCGCCGTTGGCTCAGGGCCTGATCACGGGATCCGCAGCCGCGGGGCCCGCGCGTGGAATGCGGGCCATGAACCCGTTGTCCCGGCCGGGCGGCCAGCGGCGGATGGCCCCGCTGCTCGAGGCGGTCCGCGAAAGTGCCGCCGCGCACGACGCCACGGCTGCCCAGGTCGCCTTGGCGTGGGTCCTCCACCACCCAAACACGGTCGCGATCCCGGGTGCCCGGACGGTCGAGCAGCTCGAGGAGAACGCCGCGGCTGCCGACCTTGTGCTGACCGACGCCGAATTCGCACGCCTCTCGGTCGAGGCGGAGGCCCTGGCCCAGGACTGACCCATTGCGTGCCATACGGTCCGGACAGTGCCCGCGAAAGGGCTTGAAGATCGCGCGCGGCCGACGGTTGCGGGCAGTAGCCGGCGCACGGGGATCGATGGCCCAGGCGGCCGTCGCCGCTCCCACGAAACGTGACGGACCGTCATGACAGCCCCGCCTCGACGCCGGATAGTGCGGGTCGGCCCCGGCGCGCCCGCTGACATGCAGCACGCCAGCCCGCAATCCGGGGGGATGCCGGCCGGACCTTTCATCGGGATCTCCGTCCTGGGCCTGATCGTGGTCCTCGCCGGCGATCTCCGGGCTCGAGTGAGCCGCAATCGCTGAAGTCCTACGCGGTGGGGTTTCGATTCGGCCGAACGGCCCAGGTCGGAGTCTCACCGGTGTCCAGAAGGCGCTGAGCATGACCGATCTCGAAGACGCATTTGGACGGTCGGAGCGCCGGTGAGAAAGGGGTTGCGCGCCGCGTGGCACAGGCTTGGCGGCGTGGTCCGGACACGATCCTTGTCCGAGCCGGGCGCGTCCGTCGCGCTCGCGCTGATCGCGGCAGCGACCATCTGGATCACGTTTGTCCCGATCGCGTCAGGATGGCTGGACCCGCGGTCTGGTCTGGCGCTGGTCGTCGCCGATCTCGTCCCGGCCGTCGTCATCGGGGTGATTGGTTTGGCGATCGGAACGAGGCGTGCCCGCGCCTCGGAGGCCACGCTGCAGGCCTTGCAGGCGAGTGAGGCGCGTGCCCGTGAATTGATCGAGGAGTCAGGCGACGGAATCCTTGTCTCGGACGGGTCCGGCCGATACGTCGAGGCCAACCCGGCGCTCTGTCGCATGCTCGGCTACTCGCGCGACGAGCTCCTCGGGATGCGGGCCGGCGATCTCACGGCCATCGATGACCCCGTTGGCAACGAGGGCATGGACGAGCGGCTACATGACGCCACGGGCGAGCGGGGCATCCTGGTCGAGCGCCGCTATCGAAAACGTGACGGGACGAGCCTGCCGGTCGAACTCCAGTTCAAGATGCTGCCCGACGGACGGCAGCAGCGGAACGTGCGTGACATCAGCGAACGTCGGCGTGCGGAAAGCCGCTATCGCGGTCTCCTGGAGGCAGCTCCGGACGCCATGGTCGTGATGAACCTGGCGGGTGAGATCGTCATGTCGAACGTCCAGGCGGAAGAGCAGTTCGGCTACCGCCGCGGCGAGCTCGTCGGCCAGCCTGTAACGAACATCATCCCGGAGGGCCTCGAGGTTTGGCTCATCGGGGACGATCGTCGCTCTGCGGCGGAGGCGCTGGCCGAGCACATCGGCACGGTCCTCGAGCTCGTCGCCCGACGCCAGGACCACAGCGAGTTTCCGATCGAGGTCAAGCTCAGCCCGCTCGAGGGCCCCGATGGAATCTCGGTGACCGCGGCGATCCGGGACATCAGCGTCCGACTGGCCGCCGAGGACGAGCGGCGCCGCCTCGCCTCGGCCATCGAGCAGACGGCCGATGCGATCTCGATGCATGCCCCCGATGGAACGGTCACGTACGTCAACTCCGCGTTCACCCGTGCCTACGGTTACGAGTCTGGCGAGATCGTCGGGCAGCACGGCGGGCTGATCGACAGCGGCCGACATGATCCGGCCTTCTTCGAGGCCATCTGGACGACGACGTCCACGGGCCGGACGTGGGCCGGCTCGATCATGAACCGACGCAAGGACGGTACGATCATCGAGGTCGAGGCCGTCATCTCGGCCATCCGCGATGCCGAGGGTCGAGTATCCGGCTACATCCAGGCCGACCGCGACGTGACCCGAGAGCGCGAGTTCGAGCGCGCGCTCGAGCGCGAGACCCGCGAGCGCAGGACGATCGAAACTGCCCTCGCACAAATCGATCCGGCGGCGTCGGCCGAAGAAGTGGCGGCCGCGGCATGCGCCGTCATCAACGAGCTCCCCGGCGTCGACTCGACGTGGGCTGCCGTCCTCGATGACGCAGACGGCGCGGTCCTCGCGGCGACCGGGCTCCTCGCGCCGACCTTCACTCCCGGGCGGGCCATTCCGGCCAGCCGGGTCGACTATCTCCGAGAGCGAGGCCAGGCCGGCGCGTGGTTCGAACTGTGGCAGCCGCGTTCCGAGGATGATGGCTGGGCCGAGGCGGTGACGTCGACGGGGCTTCGGGCGATGGCGTACGCCCCGTTGCGGGGCCCACGCGGCGTGGCCGGAATTGTCGGTATCGGTAGTCATGATCCGCTGACGGCCTCGTCGCTGGTCGAGCACGTCCCGGCCATCGCGACATTCGCCTCGATCCTGGGGGCCCAGCTCGTGCCGAAGCTGGAGGGTCGTCGACGCGACGCGCATGGCAAGGCGGTCATCCGGAGCGTGCTCGACGCCTCCGCCTTCGGGCCGTTCTTCCAGCCGATCGTCGACCTCCGGACGAGCAGGGTCGTCGGCTATGAGGCGCTCACCCGTTTCGCCGACGGCGTGCCGCCCGATGTCCGGTTCGCCGCCGCGGCCCACGCGGGACTCGGGCTCGAGCTCGAGGCCGCGACCCTTCGGGCAGCCCTCGACGCGGCGACCATGGTCCTGTCGCCCGTGGCATACCTGAGCGTGAACGCCTCGCCGGCGCTCGTTGGTTCAGGTTTGCTGCAGCCGCTCTTCGACGGAGCTGACCGAGAGATCGTTCTGGAGATCACGGAGCACGTCGCGATCGACGACTATGCGACCCTTCGGGCCGAGCTCGCCGGTCTTGGACCGAGGGTCCGCCTCGCGGTCGATGACGCCGGGGCCGGCTACGCCAGCTTCCGCCACATCCTCGAGCTCGCGCCCGACCACGTGAAGCTCGATATCGGTCTCATTCGCGGGATCGACGCGGATCCCGCGCGCCAGGCGCTGATCGCGGGCATGGCCTACTTCGCGGTGAAGCGCAGCATCAGGCTGGTCGCCGAGGGAATCGAGACCACGGCCGAGCTCGCGACCCTGCAGTCACTTGCGATCCACTTCGGGCAGGGATACCTCCTTGGGCGCCCGCAGGACGGGCGAGGGCCTGGCCCGTGGCCGCTGATCGTCGATGTCCCCGTTTCGAAGTCGCCCGTGGCGGCACGGAGACCGAGACGTCGCGCGCCTGCGGAAACGGTCATGGAAAGACCTCAGCCTCCGGGCAGCGGATCCGGCCAGTCACCCGTGAGGTAGTGCCGCACGACCGGCGCCAGCCCGCGCGCGAGGACATCGTGCGGCGCCGAGGCGAGCGGCTCGATGCCGATGATGTGCCGGGCCACCGCGAGTCCCACGACCTGGGCCGCCATCATCGCGGCCCGCAGCTCGGGCTGATCGGCGCCGACGCCGCGGGCGATCGGCAGGAGCATCCGCTCGGCCAGCACGTCGCGGATAAGCGGTGCCGCCTCCGGATCAGAGATCGCGGCCCGCAGCAGGCCGATGAAGACCTGGCGGCGGGTCGGGTCATCCAGGACCGTGAGCATGAATTGCGCCGCCCTTGTCCCGACATCGCCGCCCTCCGCGAGGAGGACGGCGTTGACGATGACCTCGGGGTCGATCGGCAGCTCGATCGCCGCTTCGAACAGGCCCTTCTTCGAGCCGAAGTAGTGGAGCACGAGCCGTGGGTCGACGCCGACCGCGCTCGCGACGTTGCGCAGGGTGGTCTGGCCGTAGCCGACCTCACCGAACTGTCGTCGGGCCTCGGCAACGATCGCGCTTCGCGTGTCGAGGCCTCCCGGACGCCGGCCGCGAGTCCTTGCCATTTCACCCCTTGCGATTTCCCCAGTCGGGGAATAACATTCCTCCCCAGTCGAGGAAATCAGTCTAGCAGGGAGATGAACCGATGAGGGACGAGGCAAGCGGGACAGGGGCGCCGGAGCTGACGGGTCGGCAAACGCGGATGGTGCTGGGTGTCGTGGCACTGGCGTTGATGTCGGTGGTCTCGGCCGTCACCGGCCTGAACGTCGCCCTCCCGGACATGGCCCGGGAGACCGGCGCCTCGCAGACGCAGCTGACCTGGATCGTCGACGCCTACACCGTCGTCTTCGCGGGCCTCCTGTTCTTCGCCGGCGCGCTCGGCGATCGGTACGGCCGCCGGCGAGTCCTCCTCGTCGGGCTGGTGCTCTTCGGCATCGCCGGCGGCGCTGGGCCTGGCCACGAGCGACCCCGTCCAGCTGATCGCCGTCCGGGCGTTCATGGGCATCGGGGCGGCCGGCATCATGCCCACGACCCTCTCGATCATCACGACCTCGTTCCCCGAGGATGAGCGCCCTCGGGCCATCGGCGTCTGGGTCGGGATCGCCGCGGGCGGCGCGGTGCTCGGCCTGTTCGTCAGCGCCCTCCTGCTCGAATGGTTCGCCTGGCAATCCTTCTTCGGGTTGAACGTGGCACTCGCGATCCTCGCGACGATCGGCGTCTTCGCGGTCGTGCCGAGCTCGGCAGATGAGGATCCACCGGCACTCGACTTCGTCGGGGGTGTGCTGTCCCTGGTGACCGTCGGATCCCTCGTGTTCGGGATCATCGAGGCGCCCGATCGCGGCTGGACCGATGGCGTGACGCTCGCGGCCTTCGGGCTCGGCGTCGTGGCCGGTGCGACGTTCGTCTGGTGGGAGCTCCGGATCCCCCATCCCCTGCTCGATCCGCGCCTCTTCCGGCTCCGGCTGTTCAGCGCCGGATCGCTGACGATCGCCGTCCAGTTCTTTGCCTCGTTCGGGTTCTTCTTCATCGTCCTGCAGTACCTCCAGTACGTGACCGGCCGGACGGCACTCGAGGCGGCAGTTGCCCTGCTGCCGCTGCCGTTCGTCCTCATCCCGACCGCCCGCAATGCGCCGCTCCTCGCCCGGCGGATCGGCTTCCGGCGGGTCGCGCCCGTGGGCCTGCTCCTCACGGCCGCGGGCTTCTATCTCCTGAGTCAGCTCACGATCGACACGCCGTACTGGTTCTTCCTCATCGGCGTCCTCTTCTTCGGGCTGGGCATGGGCCTCGCCGGGACGCCCGCCACCACCGCGCTGACGAGCTCCCTCCCGATGTCCAAGCAGGGTGTCGCCTCGGCCATGAACGACACCGCGCGAGAGATGGGCAGCGCGTTCGGCATCGCCATCCTCGGCGCGGTCCTGAACCAGTCCTACCGGGACGGCATGGCCTCGACGGCGGCCTCGCTGCCCCCGGCGATTGCCGAGCGAGTCCTGAGCTCGATCGCGTTCACCAGCTCACCGGCCGTGAAGCAGCTCGGGGCGGCCGGGCAGGCGCTCGTCGACAAGGCCCGCGAGGCGTTCGTCGGGGGCGTCTCCGACGCCGTCTTCATCGGCTGCGTGGTCCTCGCCGCCGCGGCGATCGTCGTGTTCGTCCTGGCGGGGGCCGAAGAGGAGACGAATCTGCAGGAGGTCGCCGCCGAGGGCCGCCCTCAGCCGGCGTGACGGTCGGCCGGGACCCTCTCGAGGATCAGGGCCTTCATGGGACAGCAGTCGACCGCTCGCTGCGCCTCCTGCAGGAGTGACCGATCGACGGGGCCACGGTGCAGGATCGGGTATCGCCACTCGTCGAGGCCGATGAGCTCGGGCAGCAGGTCGCCGCACAGGCCGTATCCGTCGCACTTGATCCAGTCCACGCGGAGCCGCTGGTCCATGGAGGCCACCTAGGCCACCGTCGCGGGAATGCCGCCGGAGGGGACGCGGGCTGCCGGGCATCGGCCCGTCCGGGCGTGCTGGCTGAACTCGTCGGCGAAGGCGTGGACGGCGCTGTCGAGCAACTGGACGGCACCATCCGGGTGATGACAGGCGCCTCGTCCGGTGGTCTGCCCCGCCAAGTGGTCGATCCGCTCGAGGTCGTCGGCATTGGCCCGGCCTTCGGCGACCCGCGAGACGGCATCCGCCAACGCCCGCAACCCGAATCGGCAGGGTCCGCACTGGGCGGCGCTCTCGGCCGCCATGAACCCCATGATCTCGGCGGTCGCCGCGACCCCACAGGCCCCGGCAGGCATGAGGCCCACGATCCCGCAGCCAAACGTCAGGCCGGCGGATCGCATCGCAGCCGGATCCAGGGGCAGATCCCAGACCTCTTCTACCTGGGCCCACGTCCCGAAGTAGCCGCCGAGCACCACGGCCCCGATCCGCTCGGGCCGGCCGCCTGCCGCGGTGGCGACTTCTCGGAGGGTCGTGCCGAGCTCGATCTCCCGGACACCCTGGTCCCGAACCGCACCGGTGAGGGTAATCAGCCCGGTTCCGGGCGTCGCGAGCCGACCGGCAGATCGATACCAGTGTTCGCCGAATCTGGCGATCAGCGCGGCATAGGCGAGGCTCTCGACGTTCTGGACGAGCGTCGGACGTCCGCGGACCCCGGAAACCGACATCCTCGGCGGTGTCGTCGTCGGGCGGGCATCCCCATCGTTGATGTAATGGACGGCGGCCGTCGCCTCGCCGGCGACATAGCCCCGGGGAGCCGTCACGAGCCGCGTCGGAATTCGGAGTCCCGACTCCCGTTCGCCGAGGGCGTGCCGCATCGCCCTGGTCGCGGCACCGTGCTCGATGCCCACGTAGATCACGATCTCCTCGGCGCCGACGGCTTCTGCGGCGAGCACGGCACCATCGATCACCAGGTGCGGCCGGGTCGCCATCAGCACGCGATCCTTGAAGCTGGCCGGCTCCCCCTCGGCACCGTTCGCGACGACGACCGCGTGTCCGTCCCGGCGTTCAGCCATCGCCCGCCACTTTCGACCGACCGGGAATGCGGCGCCGCCACGACCGAGGAGTCCGCTCGATTCGAGCACCCCGATGATGTCGCGGTCCATGCCGAGTCGGGCTATGTCGCCGAGGCGGTCGACGTGGTCGCGCAGAGTCTCGGCGGGACCGCCGGACGGCGGACCCGCGAGCAGCCGGGTCATGAGCGGTGATTCGAGTGTCAGGGCAGGACTCCGACGCTGGGCGGGTCGCGAAGGGCGCCGCGTGGATCGACGGCGAACGCCCGGTTTCACAAGGTCGCACATGGATGAGGCGCCGACCGTGGGAAAGGTTTCCCCGCGTCCGGAAACGAAAGGGCCACGCGATCGCGGTCACCCGGTGCGCGACACACGTCCGATGGCCCCATGAATCCGGCCCATTGGCCCGTCATGCCTGCACGGCCGGCCCGTTCAATGGGAGGGATGGGCCGGGTGCCTGCCTCGCCCTAGACTTGCGTCGCATCGGCCGGAATACGGAAGAGGAGTCCCCACGGGATGTCGGAGTTCACGACCCTGACGACGGCCATCATCGGTGGCGACCAGGTCGGCGCTGTCCGCGAGACGACCGACGCCCTCGCTCATGGCACGGACCCGCAGGCCATCCTGGATGCGATGTCGGCCGCCATGGACGTGGTCGGGGCGCGCTTTCAGAGCGGCGAGCTCTTCGTCCCGGAGATGCTCGTCTCGGCGCGGGCGATGAAGGAGGCGATGGCGGTCCTCGAACCCGTCCTGACCGCGTCGGGCATCCATCCGGAGCACACCGTCGTCATCGGTTCGGTCAAGGGCGACATCCACGACATCGGCAAGAACATCGTGGCGATGATGTTGCGGGGGGCCAATTTCGAGGTCGTGGATCTCGGCACGAACGTCATGCCGCAACGGTTCGTCGACGCCGCCCGAGAGCACGGCGCGGCGATCATCGGGATCAGCGCATTGCTGTCGACCACGATGATGGCCATGGGCCCGACGATCGCCTCGATCCGCGCCGCGGGCCTCGGCGACGTCAAGGTCATCGTCGGCGGCGCGCCGGTGACGGCCGAGTTCGCCGCCGCGATCGGCGCCGACGGCTACGCGCCCGATGCGGCTGCCGCCGTCGACGTCGCGAGGATGGCGGTCGGCGCGGTGAGTACTGCGGCCCCGGCGCAGTGACGTCCATGGCGCCGATGGACTCCCGGGAACGCGTCCTCGCCCACCTGGCGGGCCGGCCCGTCGACCGGCTGCCGGCCATGCCGATCACCATGATGTTCGCCGCCCGGCAGGCCGGTGTCCCGTACGCCGACTACTGCCGCGATGCCACGGTCCTCGCCCGGGCCCAGACCCTCGTCGCCGATCGGTTCGGCTTCGACCACGTGTCCTGCATCTCCGACCCGACGCGCGAGGCCGGCGATCTCGGGGCGACGATCGAGTGGTTCGCGGACCAGCCGCCGGCCATCGACGAGATGAACGCGCTCCTGGCCGACGCGAAGAATCTCGCCACCCTTCGCGAGGCGGACCCGCTGGGCGGCGGGCGCATGACCGATCGGATCAGGGCCGTGGAGCTCCTGCGGGCCGCCGGCGGCGCCAGCCGAATCGTCGAGGGCTGGGTCGAAGGGCCGATCGCGGAAGCGGCGGACCTCCGTGGGATCAACACCCTCATGCTCGACTTCTTCGACGACCCGGCGTTCGTGCACGACCTCTTCGACTTCTGCGGCGGGCATGGCGATGCGCTTCGCCGCCGCCCAGGTCGATGCCGGGGTCGATATCGTCGGCATCGGCGACGCTGCGGCGTCGCTCGTCGGTCCGGCCATCTACGAGGAGATGGTCTGGCCGCACGAGAAGCGCCTGATCGACCACATCCATGGCCTCGGGGCGGCCGTCCGGCTGCATATCTGCGGGAACATGAGCCGCTCCGTGGAGGCGATGGGGCGACTCGGGGCGGACATCATCGACCTCGATTCACCGGTGCCGGTCGCCGCGGCGCGAGCGGCAATGGGGCCCGGCCAGGTCCTGCTCGGCAACCTGAACCCGGTCACCGAGCTCATGGCGTCGGCGCCGGCGGCGATCACCACCCGGCTGGCAGCCTGCCATGCCGAGGCGGGCGAGCGGTATGTCGTCGGTGCCGGCTGCGAGATCCCGGCCGCGACGCCGGACGAGAACGTCGAGGCGCTCGTGGCGTTCGCGGGGGCGACTCGCCCGTAGTCGAGCGAACGTCGGCTCGGCGGCTCTACGGCGCTACGGCGCTACGGCGCTACGGCGCTACGGCCAGAAGACGCCCATGTTGCTCGCGCCGCACGTGTTCGCGAGGCAGCCCAGGCCCCACGAGTCCTCGATCGTCCTGACCAGCGAGTAGTGGGAGAAGGACGCGCCGGAGGTGAAGCCGGCCGGCACACCGTCGCCGATCACGACCGTTGCGACCTTGCCACCGCCGCCCGTCCCCGAGGAGCCCTCGTCCCACGTGAGGAAGAGGACGCTGCCGCGCATCGCCGAGCTGGTCGAGGATCCCGGGAAGGAAGCCCTTCAGGAAGGCGTCGCCGATCTTGACCCCGCAGTCGTGCATGTCGTTGCAGAGGTTCGGGACGATCAGCTCGTAATCGGCCGCGGACGGGTCGAAGTGGCTGAAGTTCTGGATCTTGGCGCAGCGGGTGGAGTTGCCGCTGATGTCGGTGAAGATGATGGCCGGATTGTGCTTGCGGGCGTAGTCCCGCTGCCGTCGGGTCCGCCCGATGCCGTGCCCTTCGTAAGCAGGGCGCATCCGGCAGGTTCTGCGCATAGACCCGCCAGTCGCGGCCCGCTCGCCTCGATCTGGTCGGCGAGGTTCTTGCCGGGCAGGTTATGGGTGCCGTCATCGGTCAACGCCAAAGGTTGACCCCGAGAACAGGGCGATGTAGTTGGGCTCCGAACGGATGGGCGACCGCCGTGTAGTTCGTGGCAAGGCCGTACTTGGCCGATCAGCGAGTTGATGTACGGCGCGCTGCCGTTGCCGATGATCGACTTGGCCTCCTCGTTCTCCATCACCACGACGTAAACGTGGCGGAAGACCGGCAGGCCGCCGGCCGGCGCGGGCGTCGGGCGGAGCGTGGGGGCAATCGGCGAGTCGACGGCCACAGCGGTCGTCCCGGCGGTGGGTGCTGCGGACGTCCCGGCGGGTGCTCCGCGATCCGACCCGCCGAGCATCGAGGCCGTGATCGCAATAACGACGATCGCGAGGAGGACGGCAGCCACGCTCAGCATCGAGCGCGACATCCGGCGGCCGGGGCGGCTCGGGCGCGGAGGCTGAGCCACGGAATCCTCCCGGCCGTCCGCCGTCAGCTCAGCCAGTGCCCGCCGCGGGCCACCCGCTCGATCGCATACGGCGCGACGATGACGTACTTCCCGGCCAGCCCTGCAGACCAGGAACGGAACGCGTCGGCGGCCGGCCCGGATGTCGTTCGCGAACTGTCGGTGCCGCCGCCGGGGAGCGAGGCCGTGCCGTTGCGCGCCACGAACTGACGGCCAAGGGCCGCGATGGAGAGGGACTGCCCGGGCTTCGGGCTGGGTCCCCAGGTCTTCGAGCCATATGGATACAGCGGGTCGAGGATCACGACGGAGGTGACCTCGAAGTCGTCGGTCAGAAGAGGGTCGGCCGTGGCCGTGAAGCCGGCCATGACCCAGGCATGGCGGCCCCGCCACACCAGGAGCCCAACGGGCCGGTTGGTCTCGCGCATCGCCCGGGCAGCGATCCGGAGCGCGCCCTGGAGATCGGTCGACCCGACGGTCCGATAGGTCCCAGCCTCCAGCGTGTTCAGCCCTGCCGTCCAGCCACGGACGCTCGCGCCCTGCCGGACGACCCCGTCGGGTCGTTGCCCGCTCAGCGAACGGGCAAGATCCTGGAGCCGGAGCTGTGTCGCCGCGGTCCGATCGTCGACCGGCCGGATCATGTTCAGCATCATCTGCATGCTCGCGCCGACGCACTGGACGAAGTTGGTCTGGGCCACGAAGTCGCCGGGGCGCGACAGGTCCAGGGAGAAGGTGGCGTTGGCGACCGCCGGCGCGGGCCCGGCTGCGCCGTTCGCCGGTACCCCCCGAGCGACCGCACCCGTGGGGGCAACGACGGCAAGGCCGATCACCGTGGCCAGGACCAGGATCAGGCGGCGAGGAGCCCCGACGCGAGACCGCACACCCTCACCCTACCCCAGGCCCGCCCTCGGTGCCGTAGCGGTCGACGAGGCGCTCGAGCTCTGCCAGCGCTCGCAGGTCCTTCGGCCGACGCGCACCACCCTTGGATGCGAGGAGCGACGCCGGCGAGGCAACGACGACGGACCGCCCGGCGACCGTCGACCGTGATCGTGTCCTCGGCGAGTCCCCGATGGTCGAGGGAGCCGCGGCCATCCGGCCCGAGCGTCTCGAAGACGATGTCGAGGTCTCCCAGGTCCGTCTCGAACAGGTGATCCAGCGCACCGATCTCCGCCACCGGACGCCAGGCGACGGCCTCTTCGTCGGTGACCCAACCGGGGACGTCGACCCGCGGCCGAGCGCCGATTGCCTCGAGGACGCCGGCGAGGCGCCCCAGGTTATCGGCGTCGGGCGCTGGGCAGATGTCGAGGTCGCCCGGGGCGAGATCGGCGCCGAGGAGCGCGGCTGCGCCGGATCCGAGGACGAGGAAATCCACGCGCGCGGCGTCAAGGCGGGCCAGGAGCGCGGGCACGTCCGGCGGTCGACGTGCGTCCGGCCGCTCGATCGGGCGGTAGGTGCCGTCGGCATCGCGCGGGATCACCCGGACTTCCGTGATCGCGCGCCGGCTCAACGGTCCATATACGTGCGGAAAGCGCTCGTCGCCGTCGTAGCGCCACGGCGCGTCGAGCCGGCGGAGGGCAATCGTGAGGACGACATGAGGCCCGGCCTCATCGAGATAGAACTCGTTGGCCACATCGACGAGGTCCGTCATCCGGTGCGTGAGGTGGACGAAGCCCTCGGTCTCGAGCGACGCCGCTCGGAATGGTGCGTCGGCGGCGGTTCCAGCCCAGGCCGCCTCGGGCGCGAGGTGGTAGGCGATGGGCGTCTGGACGGCCCCCATCGTCAGGCTGCCACGGACGGGTCCACGTACCCCACGTACTCGACGACCGTCCGGAATCCCAGCCGTTCGTAGACTGGGTACCCCATGTCACTAGCCTGGAGGATCGCGGCGTCGCAGCCGGCCGCGACGCCGTCGACGACGACGCGCCGGGTGATCGCCGCACCGTAGCCGCGGCCTCGCGCGGATTCGATCGTGGCGATGTTGTAGACGCCGATCGTTCGCCCCGACCGGATGCCGACGCCGGTGCTCACCGGCCGGCCGCCCTCGTAGCCGACGTAGATCGGGGTGTCGGCACGATCGATGAGGGACGGGACGACGACCGCCCGCAGGATGTCCTCCGGGAGCTCGAAACCCGCCGCCCCGGTCGAGATGTGGTCCTCGAGGCCGCGGAGGTCGCGGACCCGCCGGACCTCGAACTCCGGCAGGGCATCGGCGACGGCAGCCCGCGCCGGGTACCAGGCCATGCCGGGCATCCAGGGCTGCTCGGAGATCGGGACGAGTCCGAGCTCGCCCATGAGCGGAACGAATCGATCGTCGCGGCCGGACCGGAGGTTGACGACGAAGGGACCGCGGCCCTCGCGCATGACCTTTACGCCGGCGGCGATCGCCGCCGGGAGCGTTGCGTCGCCGTCGACGACGACCTGGTTGAACAGCACGAAGGGCAGCCCGGTGGAGATGATCGCCGCGCCGTCCGCGCGCCACACTCGGGCACGGGCGACGTTGGCGCAGAACGAGGTCATCGCCTGGATCATGTTCTCGTGCTCGAGATCAGCGAGATCAGCATCGTTCACGCGCGAACCGTAGCATCCACGCATCGACGAGGAACGAGAGTTCGCCAGCTCACCCGATGATCTCGACCCGATCATCGACACGGCGATCGCACGCGTCCTCGCGGCCCTGCCCCATCCGTTCGCCGAGCACCTGCCGAGCGTGGCGATCGTCGTCGAGGACGAAGCGACGCCCGAGCAGCTCGAGAGCGTCGGCGCGCACGGCCTCTACGGCCTGTACCAGGGCATCCCGAGGACGCGGCTCTCGGCCGACCGGATCGCCGTCCCCAGCAAGATCACGATCTTCAAGGGTCCTCTGGCGCGGGCGAACCGAACCCCTGACGGATTCGCGGCCGCCGTCGAGGCGACCGTTCGGCACGAGATCGCCCACCACTTCGGGATCTCCGATGAGCGCCTCCGGGACCTCGAGCGCCGGACGCGACCCTGAGCCGGAGCCGAAGCCGCATCAGGCGGTGAGCGGCTCGGCATGCGGTGGCAGGGTCTGGCCCGACAGGTGCCGACCCAGGAGCCACCACAGGAGGAGGCTGCCGTAGAGGCCGAGCGACGCAAGGAGCAACAGGGCCGTGCCGGCCGGTCCTCCCGGTGCGGGGGCCACCAACCAGGGCAGGGGCTGGACCAGGATGCAGGCCGCCCAGGCGAGGAGAAGGCGGCGGTCGGTGGGCGTGAGCTCGCCGAGAGTCAGGCGGGGCGCCGTGACCGCGATCAGGAGACCGGCGGCAGGCAGCACAAGTGACTCGTTCCAGAACGAGGTCTTCGGCGCGCCCGCGGTCGCACCGACCAGGATGAAGGCCACGGCGATCGCGGCCCCATGCGGCGTCGCGAGGCGAGCGCGGCAGCGCCACAGGACCAGGAGCGTGACGAGCGCGAGCACGGCGGTGAGGGCTATCGCCACGGGCAGCGGATCGAACGCCCCTGGAGCGAGCGCACCGAGCCGGTCGGAGGACTGGACGACCCGGCTCACGAACGCGTTGATGGACTGGTTCGTGAAATACGGATCCGGACTGAACAAGGCCCGAAGTTCAGCGCCGCCGCCGACCGTGTCCGGCTGCACGATCGCCGCGAGGACGAGCGGCAGTCCCGCCCCGGCGATGATGCCGGCCGCGGCTGACCGGCGACCGGCCAGCCAGAGCGGGACGAACACGACGCCCGGCACGAGCTTCACGATCGCAGCCAGACCGATCGCGATCCCCCCGGCGGCTGCGCGCCCGACCGGCCTGAAGATCGTCAGTAGCCCGATGCCCAGGACGCCGGCAACCAGGAGGTTCGCCTGGCCGTCGAGGAGGGATCCGGCAACCGGCGGGAAGGCGCCGGCGAAGAACGCGGCCAGGCGGAGCCGGCGTCGCTCGGCCCCCGGGTGCATCGCACGCAGCCAGGCGGCGACCGCCGTCCCGAAGACCACCAGCGACAGCAGGTTGAACGTCACGACGGCGACGTCGAACGGCAGCGCACCAAGCGGGATCATCGCGAAGGCGAACGGGATCGGGTACGAGAACCCCGTTCCGAGCGCGAAGACGTCCTTCTCGTGCGCGGCCAATTGACTCATCGCGGCCAAGTCGTAGGGGGACGTGCCCGTGGCCAGCAGCCGGCCCGCGTACCAGTAGATGTGGAAATCGTTGTAGAGGTACGGGTGGCCGATCCAGGCGGCGACGATCCAGCAGGCCAAGGGCCCCGCGACGGCCAGGAGGGCCAGCGTCGCGAACCGTTCGGTGGATGCCGGGCCGGAGAGTCGCGCGCCGGGCGGCGGCGAGCTCATGCTTCCGACGCCCTCGATCGGCCTCCCGGGAGTATCACCGTCATCCCGGAGGCGACCGCGGGCCCGCTCATCGCCATGAGCGCCTCGGGCGCCTCGTCGAGCGTGATCGTTCGGCCCACGAGGCGATCCGGGCGCAGTCGCCCGTCGGCGACAAGCGTGAGCATCGCCGGGTAGTCGCGCGCGGCCATGCCATGGCTGCCGACCAGCTCGAGCTCGCGAGAGAGGACCCGGTCCATCGGGATCGCGGCCCTTGCCGCGGGGCCGACCATCAGCCCGACCTGGACATGGCGGCCCCGTCGACGAAGGGCGCTGACGGAGTTGAAGCTGGTTTCCGCACTGCCGAGGGCATCGATCGAAACGTGGGCGCCGCCATCGGTCGCGGCTTCGACGGCGGTGGGGACATCGACGCCCCGCGCGTCGATGAGCACCTCGGCCCCGAGGGACCGCGCTGCGTCCAGGGCCGCCGGCGAGACATCCACGGCGACGACACGGGCGCCCGCCGCGACGGCGATCATTACCGCCGACAGGCCGACGCCGCCGCAGCCGTGAACCGCCACCCAATCGCCATCGCCGGGTCGGCCCTGGGCCATCACGGCTCGATAGGCCGTCGCAAACCGGCACCCAAGGGATGCCGCCGTGACCGCGTCGAGGTCGTCCGGCAGCGCGATCAGGTTCACGTCGGCACGTGCGATTGCGACATGCTCGGCAAACGATCCCCAGCGGTTGAACCCCGGCTGGTCCTGCTCGAAGCAGACCTGCTCATCACCGGCGATGCAGGCCGGACAGGCACCACAGGCCCCGATGAACGGGAAGGTGACTCGCGCTCCCGGACGCCAACCCGTGACGTCTCGCCCGACCGCCTCGATGATCCCGGCGAACTCGTGGCCGGGAACGTGCGGCAGCCGGATGTCGGGGTCGTGGCCCATCCAGCCGTGCCAGTCGGAGCGGCAGAGTCCGGTCGCCTCGACCCGGATGATTGCTCCGTCGTCCGGGACGGTCGGGTCGGGCACCACGCGAACCTCGACCGGTCCCTGGAACGCGTCGAACTGGACCGCGCGCACCCGACGGCCCTACTCGGCCGTCTTGCGGGCCCGGCTCAGCAGTCCGGACTTGGGCCCCAGGGCAAGGGCGATCAGGAAGGTGGCCGTCTCGACGAGGACGACGACCGCGCCGCTCGCCGTGTTCGTGTAGAAGCTGATGTAGAGGCCCATCACCGGCGCGACGATCCCGACCGTGACCGCCACCCCGAGCATCCTCGAGAACCGATCGGCGACGAGCTGCGCCGTCGCGGCGGGTGTCACCAGCATCGCCACGACGAGGATGATCCCCACGGCCTGCAGGCTGATCACGATCGTCAGCGCGATCAACCCCAGGAAGAGGTATTCGAGGGCGCCCACCGGGAGGCCAGAGGCCGCGGCCGAGAGCGGGTCAAATGTCGAGTAGAGGAGCTCCTTCCAGAGCACGACCACGATCCCGAGGACGATGACGCTGAGTGCTACCAGGGCCACCAGGTCGGATGAGCTGATGCCGAGCGGCTGTCCGAAGAGGAACCCGAAGAGATCGCCGACGTAGTGCGGGATCGTGCTGAAGAGGAAGATTCCGAGGGCGAACATGCCCGCGAAAAGGACGCCGATGGTGGTGTCGCTGCGGAGCCGCCCCCGTCGCGTGATCCAGCCGATCGCGAGCGCCGTGCCGACCGCCGCGACGGTCGCACCCAGGTAGAAGGGGACCTTCAGCAGATAGGCCGCGACGACGCCCGGGAACGACGCGTGGCTGAGCGCATCGCCCATGAAGGCGAGCCCTCGCAGGACCATGTAGGTGCCGATGACGGCGCAGACGAGCCCGACGAGCATCGAGGCGGCAAGGGCCCGGACGAAGAACTCGTACCCGAGCGGGTCCAGCAGGACGGTCATCGCGTCGGCCCTGCCTCGTCGTCGTGATGATGGATCTCGCCGCCGGAGGCCTGGTCGTGGTGATGGGCGTCGTCGAGGACGACCGCGCGGTCACCCAGGTACAGCACGTGCCCGCCGTACGTCCGGCGCAGGACGTCGGCATCGAGGACGAGGCTGGCGTCGCCATGGACGATGACCGTCCTGTTGAGGGCGACGATCGATCGGAAGTGCTGCGCGGCGGACGCGAGGTCGTGGGTGGTCGCGATCACGGTCTTGCCCGCCTGGGCCTCGGCGTCGAGGATCCGCATCAGGTCCTCCTGCGTCGCGTTGTCGACCCCGGTGACGGGCTCGTCGAGGAGGTAGAGCTCCGGGTCCGAGGCAAGCGCCCGGGCCAGGAAGACACGCCGCCGTTGGCCACCCGACAGGGCGCCGATCTGGCGCCGCGCCAGGCTCGTCATCCCGACCTGCTCGAGAGCCCGAGCGACGGCCTCGTGATCGGCAGGCCCGGGACGGCGGACCGGGCCGAGCCTCGGATACCGGCCCATCATCACGACGTCGAGCGCGACGACCGGGAACGACCAGTCGACCGCCTCGGCCTGGGTCACGTAGGCGACCGATCGCGCGTGCTGGCCGGGAGGCCCGCCAAGGACGTCGATCAGGCCGGACCACGGTTTCAGGAGGCCGGCGATGAGCTTCAGGAGGGTGCTCTTGCCGCCGCCGTTGGGACCGACGATGGCCGTCAACGAGCCGCGCTCGAGGGCCAGGTCGACATGCTCCAGCACCGGCCGGTCCGTATAGCCGACGGTCACGTCGTCCAGATGGACGCTCGGTGGCGCTGCCACGACGCTCATTTCAGGGCAGCTACCAGCTGGTCCGTGTCCCAGCGGATCAACCCCACGTAGGAATCGACGGGTGGCTCGCCGAGCGAATCGTCGAAGAGGTTGGCAACGACCTTCGCGCCGGTTTCGTGGGCGATCTGGTCGACGAGATCGGTCGGGAACTGGTTCTCGGAGAAGATCGCCTTCACCCCGCTCGCCTTGATCGCGTCGATGAGCGCGGCGATCTCGCCGGCGCTGGGATCCTGCCCGGGTGCCTTCACGGCAACCCCGACAATCGTCAGCCCATAGGCACGTGCGAAGTATGGCAGCGCATCGTGGAACAGGACGAACTTGCGGTCGGACTCGGGGATCGTCCCGACCCGGCTTCGCACCCAGGCGTCGAGGTCCGCGAGCTGTGCGTCATAGGCGCCCGCGTTCGCCTCGTAGCTGGCCGCGCCGGCCGGATCGGCCTGGGCCAGGGCATCCCTGATCCTCGTCACATATCCCCGTGCGTACGTCACGTCCAGCCAGAGGTGGGGGTTCTCCGTTCCGGGTTCGTCGCCGGGCAGCAGGACGACGCCGGGCAGGTCCTCGCCGAGCCGAACCGTGAGTGCGTGACTGGACGCGGCCGTGAGCGTCTCCTGAAGCCAGTCGTCAAGCCCGAGCCCGTTCATCACGATGAGCCCGGCCGCGGCGACCGCCCGGACATCATCCGGCTTGGCCTGGTACGTGTGGACGTCGGCGCCCGCAGGGACGAGGCTCGTCACGAACACGCGACTGCCGCCAACGACGCGGATCATGTCCGCGAAGACCGTCGTCGTGGTGACGACCGTGAGCGCCTGGCCCGAGACCTGGCCGCTGGCGGAGGGGCCGCCGATGGCGCCGCACCCGGACACGGCGATCACGAGGCCGATCAGGACGGCGAGGGATCCTGGCAGACGAGCCGGTCGCATCGATCCATATTGAGACTCAGTCGCAGTAAGCGTCAAGCGTGGAGGCCTGCTTGGGGCCGGTGAGGGGCTGGATGGCCCGCATCGTCCGGGCCCTGAGGACCTATCCGCTCGCGGTCGCGTCGCCGAACGTAGATGGCGTCGAGCGATCGTCGCACGGCGGAAGGGAGCGCCTGACCCGGCATGAGCGGTCGCCCAAGCCTGACCGACCCTGAAGCGGACGCCGCCGATCTCCGCGTCCTGAAGGTCCTGGCGATCGTCCTGCCGGTCACGGCCGTGATCGTCGGCGAGTTCGTCCGGGCGAACCTCATCGATCGATCGTTCGGCACCGACGTCGAGCACCTGATCTCGGGCGGCCTCGCGATCGTGGCGATCCTGGTCTTCACATCGCTGATGCTTGTCGGCATCCAGCGCGCCCAACGGTCACTTGTCCGCCAGAACCGGGACCTGCGGCTCGCCACCGCCGTCTCGAGCGGGCTCCAGGGCGACGACCCGGTTGACGAGGCGATCCAGCGGACCCTGACGACGATCCTGCACGCGACCGGCTCCGCGTCCGCAGCGGTGGCGATCCTGGACGACCCGGATACGCACGCGGGCGCTCGAACCCTGCACGTGATGGCCAACGCTCCCGTCGACGCCGCCGGAACGCCGATCGAGGTCGCCCTCTGGTCGGGCGTCGACCTCGTCGGCCGGTTGACGCTCATGCCGGCGGCCGGCGTCGCGTCGGAGCCCGTGGATCGCGGTGTCCTCGACCTGATCGGCCACGAGCTGGCGTCCGCGATCCAGATGCGCCAGATGCTCGTCGACCTGCGGCGCCGACGGAACGAATCGGCCGCGCTGTACGACGTGGCCCTCCAGGTGACCGACCGCCAGCCGCTGGTCGGAATCCTCGGTTCGATCCGCGAGCACGCCCGGGACCTCCTGCGTGTCGACGAGGCGGCAATCTGCCTGACGGAGGCCGCTTCCGCCGCACTTCGACAGGCCCACCTCGTCGAAACGCCCCTTGGGGCCGGCGACGGCATCATCTGCATTTGTCCGACCGATCGCGGGCCGCTCGAGCGTCTCCACCCGGAGGACCCGCGCTGCCCTGTTCGCGACTCCGATCGATGGTCCATGAAGACGAAGGCGCCCCTTCGCAGCTCGGACGCGGTGCTCGGCGAGCTGTGGGTCGGCAGCCTGTCGGCCGAACCGCTCGACGAGCGCGACCGGGAGCTCCTGGCCGGCCTCGCCGATCTCGCGGCGATCGCGATCGTCAGTGCGAACCTGCGCGAGCGCGAGGCGATGGCGGCGATCGTCGCCGAACGGGAGCGGATCGCGCGCGAGATGCACGACAGCCTCGCCCAGGTGCTGGCGACGTGCCATCTCCGCCTCTGCGCCCTTGAGCGACGCTCGGAGGTCGCGAGCCAGCCCAGTCTCGTCGACGAGATCGTGGCACTCGGATCGATGACCCACGAGGCCTACGTCGACGTGCGCGAGGCGATCCTGGGCCTCCGCGAGTCCAGCCATGCCGATCGCGAACTGCTCACCAGCCTGCGCATCTACCTCGAGAAGTTCAGCCATCAGACGGGACTTGACGGGCGGCTCGAGACGGAGCTTCCCGACGATCTCTGCCTTGCGCCGGGTGCCGAGATCCAGGTCATCCGCGTCATCCAGGAAGCCCTGACCAACGTCCGCAAGCACGCCGGCGCGAGCGAGGCCGTCGTCCGGGTGGCCAATGACGGGGACGGCGTCTGCCTCGTCGTCCAGGACGACGGTCGCGGCTTCGACCCAGCCGAGGTCGGAACGCGTGATGACGGCTTTGGCCTGCATGCCATGCGCGAGCGGATGACGCTCGTCGGTGGATCCCTGTCCATCCACTCCACCCCGGGCAAGGGGACGCGGGTCGTCGCCCGCCTGCCCGCGGCCGGGTCCAACTCATCTGCATCGAGGCACGTCCGTGATGAACACGCCGAGTCCTACGCGCATCTTGCTGGCTGAGGACCAACCCCTCTTCCGGACGGCCCTCGCGACGCTCATCGACGGGCAGCACGACTTCGATGTCGTGGGCCAGGCAGAAAACGGCCTGCAGGCCCTCGAGCTCGCCCGCGAGCTCATGCCCGACGTCGTCCTCATGGATGTCGAGATGCCGGTCATGGACGGCGTCGCGGCAGTGCACCTCATCCACGACGAACTGCCGGGCGTCCGCGTCGTCATGCTCACGATCTCGGATTCGGACGATCACCTGTTCGACGCGATCCGCTTCGGCGCCGACGGCTACCTGCTCAAGGACCTCCGGCCGGAGCACCTGTACGACATGATCCGGGCCGTCATGCGCGGCGAGACCCCGTTGTCCCCGGCCATCGCCGGCCGTCTCCTGCGCGACGTTCGCGAGCGTGGCCCGGTGCACGTGGCACCGACGGTCGAGGAGCAGTCCCTGACCCGGCGCGAGATCGAGACGCTCCAGCTCGTCGCGAACGGCCTGTCCAACAAGGAAATCGGGACCCGCCTCTCGATCACCGAGGGGACGGTCAAGAACCACGTCCACAACGCCCTCGAGAAGCTCCAGCTCGAGAACCGGATCCAGGCCGCCGCCTACGTCGTCCGGCAGGGCTGGGCCGTACGCCCGTGAGATCCGCGGCGTCCCGACCATGCTCCTCGGCCGCCGCGGGGTATCGGGCGGTAGACCTCGCCCTCGGCCGAAATGTGTCGGACCGGGGATGGCGCTCGCCGAGACTCGGCACCTAGCATCCTTCCCATCGACCCCCACTGGAGTCCGCCGTTGGACCCGCAGCCCGTCCGCCTGGCAATCATGTATGACCACCCCCTCCTCGGCGAGGGCCTGGGCCGGATGCTCGACCTCGAGCCCGGCCTGGACATCGACTTCGTGGAGGCACGCGATCGCGGCCGGGTGGATGCGGCCATCGGCTCGTTACCCGACATGGTCGTCGTCGAGCGATCGAGCGGCATCGACGCCCTCGAGATCCTCCGGCGATCACCGAATACCCTCGTGATCGAGGTGACGATCGGCCCAGGCCCTACCTGGGTATACCGACGCCAGGAGATCTCCGGCGAGCCCGAAGCCGTCCTGGGCCTGGTCCGGCGCCTGCGTGGCGGCCACCCGGCGGTCGCCGTCGAGCGGCCGGAAGCGATGCCGCAGCTCGTCGGCGCGGCGCGTCAGGGCTAGCCCTCGGGGCCACACGGTCCCGTCCTCCGGCCCGGGTCCACCCCGCCGACATCCCCCGTGGACCTCGTCCGGCTATGACGAAGCGACCCCCGGCGTGTACCCGATATCTACCCCTCGGCGGATGGGATCGAGGCCGAGCCCGGCGCACGATCGACACAGGACCGGGACTCCGCCACGACCTTTTCCCTTCCGGCGTGGCGGAGCACCGGCCCGGTACCTCGCAATTTCGAAGGGCTGGCGAACGACATGCAGACCTCGCGGGCCTTCCACGGCCCAGACGACCGAATGCTCAACCGGGCCATCAAGCTGATGGCCTTGATCCTCCTGGTCGGCGTCCCGAGCATCGCGGCGCTGTACTGGATGGACCGTCACGTGGACGCCCCCGCCCCCCTCGCGGACCGCACGGTCAGCGCCGCGGAGGATGCCGTGCGGGCGAACCCCAACGACCTCGCGGCTCGCAATCACCTCGCCGCGGCCTATGTCTCGGCCAAACGCTATGACGACGGGATCGCCCAGTTCGGTCAGATCCTCGATCGCGATCCGATCAACCGCGCAGCCCTGCTCGGGCGCGGCCTCGCCTATGTGGCGACGGAGCGCTACGACACCGCGGCAACCGACTTCCAGGCCCTCGTCGACGCCGCCGGCACGGGCGAGTTCGCGGCCACCGACCCGCAGCTGCAGCAGGCCTATTACGAGCTCGGCGTGGTGGCCCTCGAGCAGGGCCGGCCCGCCGACGCCATCACTCCGCTCCAGCAGGCGCTCCAGATCAATGCCGCCGACGCCGATGCCCTCTATCGCTACGGCATGGCCCTCATCGGCACCGGAGACGCGGCGAGCGGCGTGAAGGCGCTGCAGCGGGCGGTGACGTTCGTTCCCTCCGGCTGGTGCGAGCCGTACGCCGGACTGGTGACGGGGTTCACGGCCCTCGGCGACACGGCAGGCACCGGTTGGGCGAACGGCATGGTCGCCTTCTGCGGTGGCCGCCTCGACGAGGCGACGGCCGCCCTCTCGACGCTGACCACGGGGCCTCGTCGAACCGAGGCGCTCCTCGGACTCGCCCTCGTCGCGGCCACGGGCGGCGATGCGGCGACGGCCATGGGCTACTACCAGGAGGTCCTCGCGACCGACCCGAACAACACGTCCGCGCTGATCGGGCTGGGCCAGCTCGGCGCCGTCAACGCCCATGCGTCCCAGCCGGCGCTCGACGGGAGCAATTGACATGACGACGCCCGACATGACCGCGGGAGACCTGCCCATCGACGGAGGGCTCGCTGCCGACCCTGCTCCGGCGGCCGCCGCCGGCACCGGGGTCTCGGTCGAGCCCGCGCCTGGACCGTCGACCGGTTCTGCACCGGAAGTCCCGGAGACCCAGATCGCGCCGGAGGATCCTGGCCGGCGTCGGCGAATCCGGATGCTGCTGGCCATCATCCTCGGCGCCCTGCTCCTGGGCTTCCTGGCGTTCGCGGCCTGGTACCTCCTCTTTCGGAAGCCGATCTCGCAGCTGCCTCTGCCGAACCTCGAAGAGGGCGTCATGCCCGGCTTCTCGTTCGCGGCGTACGACCTCGAGAAGCCGCTCGGCATCGCCGTGAGCGCCGACGGCAGCCGGATGTACGTGACCCAGACCGGCGGCGACCAGGCGACGCTGATGCTCGACGGGCGCGGCACCCGGCTCGGGACGCTGACACCGCCGACCGATGTCGCCGCACGCACCACCCAGCTCTACGTCGCGGTCGACCCGAAGACGGGCGACGTCTACGCCACCGATCGCTCGCATGGCGCGGTCTACATCTACTCGGCAGACGGGGTCTATCGCGGCATCTTCCGGCCCGATCCGGATCCAGGTGCCTGGCAACCGCTCGCCATCGCCTTCGATCGGGATGGGAACCTCTTCGTGTCCGACGCCGGGGGGGCCTTCCAGACGGTTCGCGAGATGGACCGGAACGGCCACGTCGTGCTGACCATCGGCAAGGACGGGATGCTGAACTTTCCGAACGGCATCGCCGTCGACAAGTCCGGCGACATCTACGTCACGGACAGCAACAACGGGCGCCTGCTGGTGTTCGACAAGGAGGGCGCGCAGCTGGGGCTGGTCCAGCGTGGCCCGGCCCAGGGCGAGTTCAGCATGCCGCGAGGCATCGTCGTCGATGACGCCGGCAAGGTTTACGTCGTCGATGCCGTCGGCCAGGGCGTCCAGGTCTATCGCGCGATGGCCTCCGGCGACCAGGCGCCTCACTACCTCGACCGGTTCGGCCGCGAGGGGACGGTCGACGGGGCCTTCGAATTTCCCAACGGAATTGCGGTCGACAGCCGCGGCCGCGTCTACGTGGCCGACTGGAACAACGACCGCATCCAGATCTGGAGTTACTGATGACTCGAATGGCAGGGAAGGGCAAGGAGGTGGCTCGTAGTCCCGACACAGCGCCCGCAGCGCGGGCATCCATCGTCGAACCTCGCACCCACAAGGAGGTGAGGACAGTGAGGCGATTTGCCCTCCTGCTTGCAGGAGGCGCGCTCTGGCTGATCCTGGCCGCTTCGGCGGCCTATGCCGATGGTGGGCCTCATCAGCTCGCCGTCAACAACGGGTCGGCGGGACTCAGCGGCGACTGCGCCGCCTGTCACCGCGCCCACACCGCCCAGGCGGCCGACCTGCTGAAGTCATCGATGCCCGGCCTGTGCCTCACGTGCCATGACGGCGCGGGAGCCACGACCGACGTCGTCGACGGCATTCAGTACACACCGGCTGGCAGCGGATTCCAGCAGACCGCCGTGCTCGGAGCCCTCCGAGGCGGTGGCTTTGAATACGCCCTCATGGACGCCGCCGACGCTTCGCGCCTTTCGTATTCATCGCGCGGCGGCATCGCGATCACGTTCGACGCCGTTCCGGCGTCGGGCACGATCACCGTGACCTGGCCGTCATTCACCGGCTTTGCCGGCGGGACCCTGACGTTCGTCGCCGGGTCGACGACGGGAGAACTCCAGACGGCCGCGGACACCTTGTTCCTGACATCCACCGTGTACACGAGTTCAACGGCCACCGGGAACATGAGCAGTCCCACCACCAGCAACATGAAGGTCACCGGCGCTCCGTCGTCGAAGACCGTGACGTTCGCGCCGAACAACGCATTCCGCGTCGTGGACATTCCGCTGCCGACCGTGACCACAAACACGACCGGCACCAACGTGACGGTCACGAATGGGATCAGCGTCGGTGGCGCGGGCCATGTCGGCGTCCTCGCCGACGGGACTGCCACGACCTCTCAGCACGAGGGGCTCGGGACGGTCTGGGGCAATGGCGCGCAGGGCCAGGGCAACGTCGGCGCAACCGGCGTGTCCCTGGAGTGCACGAACTGCCACAACCCGCACGGAAACGGCCAGTACCGCATCCTCAACACCCTTCCGGGTGAGGATTGGGCCAACGGGACCGACGGCGTTGCCGATTGGACCGCCCCGATCAACGCGGTCGAAGTCGCGGACGGGGCCACCCTTACGGCTGGCCAGGTCCGGAACTACACCGTGCTGCCGTCGACCAACGGGCTGACGACCGGCGTCGTCGGCGCGGCCGCCGATGGCGATTACTGGCGCTACAAGTACGACCCGTCGGGCCTGGCGAACTTCACGAACTTCTACCTCAAGCCCGATGACATGAACACCGGCTGGAACGGAAGCAGTGCGACGAACGCCGCCGCCAACGGCGGTGTCGCACCGGCCAACAGCACGGGTCTCATGACCGCGTGGTGCATCACCTGCCATACGCGGTACAACGGTCTCCCAACCGGCTCCAGTGCGTCTTCGCTCACGGCGATGACGCCGACGGATGCGATCTTCATGTACAAGCACGGCACCACCCGCGTTGGGTGCGAGCAGTGTCACGTTTCCCATGGTTCGAATGCCGCGATGACGGCGCAGTTCTCGTCGACGTACGAGTACGCCGACGGGACGTCGGAAGACAGCGCCCTCCTCAAGGTCGACAACCGCGGGACGTGCCAGCTCTGCCACGACCCGACAGGAACCGTGGACGCCGGGACGAAGGTGGGGACGGTTCCCCTCCTGATCACCCCTGGCCCATAACCCAGTTCACGAGTCGACGGCCCGCGGGCACCACCCCGGGCCGTCGAACACCACTTCGCGAAGGGAAGTCGTGACTCGCCAACGGCGTCCTCGCCGTCATCAAACCTGGCCCGCGATCCTGGCCCTGGCACTCGCCGTGTGGGCGATGCCGTTCGCCGGGTTCGGCGGCGCCGGCCTGGCGATCGCCACCACGAATGCGGCCGACCCGACCGCTGCCCCGGCGATCGATCCGACGGCGGATCCGGCGCCCGAGCCCTCGGCAAGTGCTCCCGCCGCGTCTCCGACCGCATCGCCCGCGGCGTCCCCCGACCCGAGTCCGACGATCGACCCGAGCCCCGACGATCGACCCGGGGGCGACGATCGCCCCCGTTGCGACCACCGGCGCCGGTCCGGATGCCACGCCCGACCCCATGCCCACGGACCCGCCGACGGTCGATCCGACCCCGGCCCCTGCGCCGGCCCCGGACGCTTCGCCGCCCGAGCCATCACCTGCGCCGACCCCCTCGGCGAGTGACCCGGGGACATCGCTGGAGCCGGGCCCGGGGACATCGATCGAGCCCGATCCGTCACCGTACGTCCTCGTGGAGCCCGTCGGGCTTGCCGATCGCGACCACGGGTCCATTCAGCGTGAGCGGGATCATCTACACCCTCTCGCCGGGGCAGCGACCCGGCGACGCAGTCGGTCCGGCGATCCCCATCTACGAGCTCAAGCTGCCGGCCCTGGCGGTCGACCAGGACAGCCCGCACGGCGGCGGCGGCGTAAACGGCTCCGACTGCGCGGCGTGCCATGCCGCGCACCGTGGTCAGCAGTCCGACCTCGTCGACACGGCCGGAGCGGAGGCGGCCGTCTGCTACGTCTGTCATGCCCCCGGCGGTGGCGCGTCGGACGTCCGAACCGCCCTCACCGCCACAAACGCGAATGACGTCGCCAGCGATGCCTTCTTCAGCCATCCCGTCGGCGGCGCGACGGGGACGGCCGCCGACACGTGCTCCGAGTGCCACAATCCGCACCTCTCGGGTTCTGGTCGCCCGGTCCAGTCGACAACCGGCTGGACTGCCGAGGGCCCGATCGCCGCCGCCGAGGGCGTCACCCCACGCAACGGCGGTCCGGGTGACGCACCCGCCTACACGGCGCGGTCAACCCCCACGCTGACGTACGAGTACGAGCTCTGCCTGCGATGCCACTCCGCGGCGGAAGGGCCGCTCCCGTCGAGGGACGCCGCGCATCCGTCGTGGTGGGCCCTCGACGCAGGGGTCGAGTTCAACCCTGCCAACAACTCCTACCACCCGGTGGAGGCCGCGGGCCGGAACGTGAGCGCCCAGATGGCCGCCAGCCTGGCGGGGACCTCGCCCTTCAAGGCCTGGGACTTCCAGGTTGACTCGACGATCCGCTGCGCGAGCTGCCACGGCGACCCATCGACGGTGAACCAGGTCGCCAGCGGCACGCCGCTCACTCCCGACGCCGACGCCAGCGAGGCAACGCACGGTTCCCCGAACCGCGGGATCCTCACCGCTCCATACCGCGACCGGGACCTCAAGGCGGCCGGCGAGTCGTACGACCCGGAAGACTTCGCCCTCTGCTATCTCTGCCACGCGGAGCGGCCATTCGTGGACGGCAATGTCGACCCGAGCGCGCCCGACACGGCGTTCCCGCTGCACGGATTCCACATCGCGGGCGCCGACGTCCAGGCGGCGGGCGGAGAACCGGGCGCCGGTCTGTCGATTGACGTCGCCGGAGACGGCCAGGGCCTCGCAACGTGCTCGGAGTGCCACTTCCGGAGCCACTCGACGGCGATCGCCTACGCACCCGGCGACACCGCCCCGGTTGCCCGTGCCGATGGCGCGGCGGGTCTCGTGGCCTTCGCGCCGGACGTCCGGCCGGCCGGCGGTACGCTCACCTGGACAGCGCCCGACGGCAGCGGCCAGGGGTCCTGCACGCTGACGTGCCACGGGCACGAGCACACGGCCGCCGTGGATACGTACGAGGTCGCCCCCGCCACCGGGTTCACCGCCAGCCCGACGAGCGGATCGGTCGGCATCGACGGGCTGACGGTGGCGTTCACCGACGCCACCCGGTATGTCGCGGACGGCGAGGCCACCTGGGCCTGGTCCTTCGGCGACGGGGAGACGGCCGCCGACCGGAACCCGGTGCATGTGTACGCGGCCCCGGGCAGGTATGTGGTCACGCTCACCGTCGAGCGGACGACCGGCAGCGGACTGTCGACGACATCGACACGGACCGACTACATCACCGTCCTGCCCTGATCCCGGCGCCGGGCGCGGCGTCGCCGCGCTCCCCGAGCGGGCCGTTCGGACTGTATCGATCGGTATAGGCCGCCGTACCGGCAGTACCGAGCGGGCGCCGCTCGCATACCCGAAATGTGCCCGCCGACGGATGGGATCCGGACGCCGCCGTCCCGACAATCGCTGCAGGTGTCAATCCGCAGGCGTCCTGCGGCACGAGGGCAAACGAGGGCAGGTTTCATGAACGAGCTGCAGCGGCAGATGGGACGTATCCCCACGCCGGCGGTGCGGCGATGACCGCGCAAGTCGGCAGCCCGGCGACGCTCGAAGGCGTCCGGGCCGATCTCCTTTCCAGGCTCGGGCTCGACGACCGGGCGACCCCCGATGATCTCGCCGAAGCGCACGAGACCGTCGAACTCTTCCTCGCCTCAGCCCCGCGCCAGCTTGGCGCCTGGGCGCGACGCCAGGCCTCCACGGCCGACGAGGCGTACGCGCTCCTCACAGACCCGGCAGCTCTCGCGCGCACCGTCGCCCTCGGCGCTCGCGCGAATCGGCCGGACCCTGCTCCCGGCGGACCGGCGACACCTCCGGTCCGTCGGGAGCCTTCCCCCGCGCCCGCGGCGAGCTCCGCCACCCAGGCAAAGGGCCGCAAGGGCAGCCGAGCGGCGGCCGCGGCCGCCGTCGAGCCGACCGACGACGAGCTGGCGGAACTCATCGCGTCCGTGACGCCGAGCGCCCATCGCGACAGTGTCAACGGTGGACCCACCATCCCGGCCAGGTCCGCCGGGCAGGGGGCGATGCAGGTCGAGCCCGGGCGGGCCGGGCTGACCATTCGAAATCGCCTGACCCTCGTCGCGGCCGGCGTTGCCGTTCATCGTGATCGTCGCCTTCGCCGGCTACCGCTTCGGTGGCGGCGGTGTCGCGGCCGGGCTTCCGGCCTCGAGCCCCACGGCGTCGTCGGGCCTCGACCTGGCGGCTGTGGGCGACTACATGCAGAAGATCGCCGCCAATCCCCAGGACACCGCATCGCTGCAGGGCCTGGCCGATCTCTACTACGGTGCCGGCGACTACACCAACGCGGCGGACTTCCTGAACCGGATCCTGGCCTACGACCCGACCAACGTCCGGGCGCTCCTGGGACTTGGTGCCGCGGCCTTCAACAACGGCGACTCCGCCAGCGCCGAAGCGGCCTGGAAGCAGGTCGTGGCGATCGACGACAAGTCGGTCGAGGCGCACTACGACCTCGGCTTCCTCTACCTCAACCTGAACGACCTGGCCGGCGTCCAACGCGAATGGCAGCTCGTCATCCAGCTCGACCCCGGCTCTGATGTGGCCAAGAACGTCCAGGATCACCTCGACGCGCTGGCGGCCCAGGCCTCGGGAAGCCCGACGGCCGGCGCAAGTGACGCACCGGCAGCCACCATCCCGGCCTCCCCCGCCGCAACCGATCCGGCGAGTCCGTCGGCAACCCCGGCCCCGAGCGGGAGCGCCCAGCCATGACCGGCCTGAGCGCCGTGGCGCTCCTGATCGCCTTCGGGGGCGGCGTCATCTCGTTCGCCTCGCCGTGCTGCCTGCCGATGATCCCGGCCTACGTGAGCTACATGGTCGGGACGAGCGGCGAGGCCCGCTCCGACGGCCGACCCGATCGCCGGCCGGCCCTGATCCACGGCCTGTCGTTCGTCCTCGGGTTCTCGCTCGTCTTCGTCGCCTTCTGGGCCTCGATCGGCGCGGTCGGATATGTCCTGGCCGGCAACGCGAAGATCCTTCGGCAGATCGGCGGCGGACTCCTGATCTTCGTCGGCCTCCAGACCGCGGGCGTGATCAACGTCCGGTTGCTCTGGAGCGACATGCGGGCGCTGCCCGCGATGGCCGGCATCAGCGGCGGCGGGGTTCGCCTCGCCCCGCGTCCGTCCTACGGTCGTTCGGCCGCGTTCGGGGCGCTGTTCGCCGCCGGTTGGAGCCCGTGCATCGGGCCGATCCTCGGCGGGATCATCGGCCTGGCCTCGGCAAGCGCCAGCGTCGGCGAGGGGACGGCCCTGCTCGTCGCCTATGCCGCCGGCCTCGCCGTCCCGTTCATGGCCGTCGCCCTGGGGGCCGACGTGGTCGCCCAGCGGCTCGGCTGGATTGGCCGCCACAACCGCGCCGTGTCCATGGTCACCGGCCTGCTCCTCGTTGCGATCGGCGTCCTGATGATCACGAACCTGCTTGGCCGCCTGGCCGACGTCACGTCCCCGCTCGGTCTGTGAGGAAGGGAACCATGGCTCAAACGATGAACACCACGGCGGCCAGCGCCGGGCACGCACTCCCGGCCGGCGCCGTCGACGGCCTGCTCGACGGTCTCTGGCACGGCCTGACGTCGATGCGCTTCGCGATCGTCCTGACCCTGATCGCGGCGGCGCTATCGCTGATCGGTACCCTGGTCATCCAGGCGCCGTCCGGCGTGCTCGCCGACGCCCAGGCCAAGGCCGCCTGGATCGCGCAGGTCCGGCCCAAGTACGGCGCCCTGACGGACGTGTTCGATGCCCTCCAAGTCTTCAACATCTTCAACTCGGTCTGGTTCCGGCTCGTCGGTGGGCTGCTCGTCGCGAGCATCACGGCGTGCACCGCGCAGCGGACACCGGCCATCTGGCGGACCGCCTTCCGACCCCACATCGACGTCGGTGCGTCGTTCTTCGATCACGCGCCCCAGCACGAGGCGATCGTGGTCCACCACTCCACCGAGGAGACCCTCGCGTCGGTCCGGACGGTCCTCGCGAAGCGACACTTCCGGACGCTGACCCACGACGACGGCATGCTCCACCTCTATGCCGACCGGAATCGATTGGGCCCATTCGGCTCCCTGGCCGGCCACATCGCATTCGTCCTGATCCTTGCCGGGGCCCTGGTTGGCGGCGCGTTCGGGTTCCAGAACTCCGACTTCACGATCGCCGAGGGCAGCACCCTCGCCGTCCCGTCGGCCAGCGACCTGAGCATCAGGCTCGTCAGCTTCAAGGACAGCTACGACCCGACGACGGGCATGCCCCTCGACTACGCGAGCGACGTGGTGCTCACCCGGAACGGGACCGAGGTCGCCCGCCACACGGTCCGCGTGAACGACCCGCTGCGGTACGGCGGGATCAGCTTCTACCAGTCCTTCTTCGGACCGGCCGTCGTCCTCAGCGCCACGAGCGCCAGCGGGACGGCACTCTTCAGCGGCGGCGTGCCGCTGGCCTGGAGCTCCAACGACGGCGATCGCCAGATCGGCACGATCGACCTGCCCGGGACGGGATTGGTCGCCTGGGTGGCCGGCACGACCGGCGGCAACGACTCCGTCGTCCATCCCGGCCAGCTCCTCGTCGAGCTCTACCAGGCCGACGGGAACGGGGCGATGGTCGACAGCAAGACCGTTGACCAGGGCGTCGCGACGACCGTCGGGGGCGTCACCTTCACGTTCGAGCGCGAAGCGAAGTTCAGCGGGCTCGCGATCTCGCGGGACCCCGGCGCGCCGCTGATCTGGATCGGCGCCTTCCTCCTCTGCGCCGGCTTCGTGATCGTCTTCATGTTCCCCCACCGCCGGGTGTGGGGCCGCATCGCGGCCCGGCCCGACGGCAGCACCGCACTCCTGCTCGCCTCGGTCGGCCGCAAGGACACGACCGTCGGCATCGAATTCACCGAGCTCGTCAACGACCTCCGCGGGGCCCTCAACACCCCGGCGCGGGCCTGAAGGAAGGGAGACCGCCATGTTCAAGATGTCCGAGTACTCATTCGTCGCCGCGGCCCTGTGCCTCGGGCTGGCGAGCCTCATCTACCTGGGGTACGCGATCTCCGGCCTGCGGGCCGGCCGCCTGCAGGCCGCCGGCAGCTCGTTCGGCACGTCGAGCTCGATCACGTTCGCCTCGAATCCCCAGACCCACGAGCTCGGCCGCTACGGCACGATCATCGGCTGGCTGGCGCTCGTCACGCTGACGATGTCGCTCATCTTCCGGACGATCGCGACCGGCCACGGCCCCTTCGCCAACATGTACGAGTTCTCGATCGCCTTCGCCTGGGGGATCCTCGCCGCCTATTACTGGTTCGAGCGGCACTACGGCCAGCGGATCCTCGCGGTCCTCGCCCTGCCGATCGCGCTCGCCATGATGGTGTACGCGGTCACGATCCCGTCGACGATCGAGCCGCTCGTGCCGGCCCTCCAGAACAACCTCCTCCTGACGGTGCACGTCGCGGTCGCGATCGTGGCCTACGGCTCCTTCACGGTCGGCTTCGGGGCCGCGTTCCTCTACCTCATCCAGCCCGAGGGCGGCCGCTGGGGCCTGCCGAAGCCCAAGGTTCTCGAGGAGATCGGCTACCGGGCAATCGTGATCGGCTTCCCCTTCCTGACGATGACCGTCGTCCTCGGGGCCGTCTGGGCCGAGACCGCGTGGGGCAAGTACTGGAGCTGGGATCCGAAGGAGACGGCCTCCCTCGTGACGTGGCTCATCTACGCGACCTACCTCCACGCTCGAGTCGTCCGCGGCTGGCGGGGCAAGCGAGCCGCCTGGCTGCTGACCCTCGGCTTCGCGGCCACGCTCTTCACCTACTTCGGCAATCTCTTCTTCGGCGGGCTGCACAGCTACGCCGGCCTCGGCCGCTGAGCCGGGACCCGAATGGAGGCCTGAGATGAACGGCAGCGTCGCGGTCGCGACGGGACGCCCCGTCGTCGGCCCGAGGGGACGAACGTTCCTGATCGTGGCCGTCACGGCCATCGCGATCGGGGTGCTGGCCTTCCTGATCGACCGGCCGGCCGACGCCGGCGGTTACACGCCATCGGGGATCACGGCCGGGGCGCCACCCCAGGTCGGCCAGAAGGTGCCCGACTTCGAGGCGAGCACCCCCGACGGCGCGACGGTCCGGCTGTCCGACTTCGCCGGCCGGCCGATGTGGCTGACCTTCGGGGCGACGTGGTGCCCCGACTGTCGGGCCGAGGCAGCGGACGTCGAGGCGGCCTATCTCGCGAACCAGGCGAAGGGCCTCGTGGTCCTCACGGTATGGGTCAACGATGAAACCTCGAACGTGACCGCCTTTGCCGAGAAGAACGGGTTCACCTTCGACATGGCGATCGACCCGGACCAGCGGATCGCCGACGGCTATCGCCTCCTCGGCTACCCGACACACTTCTTCGTCGGCGCCGACGGGGTCATCAAGGTGGAGCGGCTCGGCCGCCTCACACCCGACGACATGGCCCGCTTCATCGGCCAGGTGGCGGGCTGAGTCATGCCGATCCCCGAGCCGCCGCTGGATGCGCCGCACGGGGATCAAACGGGCGCGGGCGCCGCGGCCGGACCTGATGCGCCGGGGGCGGCGACGCCCGAGGGCGGCCCGCCCGTGAGCGCGGACGCCGCGACGCCGGATCCTCCGACCTCGCCCCTGCCCGGCGCTGCGGCACCTGATCTCGCGACGTCGGGCCGGCGCCGCTTCCGGCTACGAATGCCGAGGACACGGCAGGGCGTCGCGGCGCTCTTCCTGGTCATCGCCGGGATCGGCGTCGCGATGACCTTCGGGGCGTCGGCCGCCATCGGCTGGACGGAGACGTCCGACTTCTGCGGCCGCTGCCACCAGATGGGCCCGGAGCTGGCCGCCTACGCGGCCGGCCCCCACAGCAAGGTCGCCTGCGCCGAGTGCCACGTCGAGCCGGGCGTCACGGGCTGGATCAAGGCCAAGATCAACGGCACCAAGCAGCTCTTCCAGGTCATCACCGGCCTCTACCCGAAGCCCGTGCCCCCGCCGAACCACTCGATGCTGCCGGCCGTGTCGGACATGTGCCTCAAGTGCCACTCGACCGAGCGGCTGGTCACCACGGCCATCCTGACGACAACGGCTTACGCCGAGGACGAGGCGAACACGCGTGAGTTCATCGGCCTGATGATCCGGCCGACCAACGGCGATCGGACCGACGTCAACCAGAGCGTCCACTGGCACGTCCTCCAGGACGTCGAGTTCGTGGCCGCCGACGACAACAGCCAGAAGATCGACTACGTCAAGGTCACCCGACCGGACGGCAGGGTCGACGAGTTCGTGTCCCAGGACCAGATCCGCGACAACTCGAACGTCGGCCCCGATATCCAGCGTGTCCTCACCGAGAAGCCGCTGCGACGCATGGACTGCCTGGAGTGCCACAACCGCGTCGGGCATCCGATCCCGAACCCCCGCAAGGCGATCGACGCGGCGTTCACCTCGAGCAACCTGGATCCGACGCTGCCGTACCTGAAGCGCGAGGGCATGGCCCTCCTGACCGCCAGCTATCCGACCGTCGACGCGGCGGACCAGGCGATCGCGACGCTCACGAACTTCTACGCGCTGCGCTACCCGGACGTCGCGACGGCCAAGGCCTCGCAGATCGGCGCAGCGGTGGCCGAGCTCCAGGGCCTCTATCGCCTCGTTGCCACGCCGGACATGAAGGTCAGCGCCAAGACGTACCCGGACAACCTCGGGCACACGGACTTCCCGGGCTGCTTCCGCTGCCACGACGGCGGGCATTACCTGGTCGAGAACGGTGTCGCGACCAAGGAGGTCATCCCGGCGACGTGCGACACCTGTCACACGTTCCCGCAGCTCGGGCCGGGGGTCGCGAGCATCCCCGATGGCACGCCGCCGGATACCCATCAGGATCGGCTGTGGGTCTTCAATCACCGCAACGTCGCGACGAGCGTCGACCCGGGCGGCCAGTCGTGCGGCCTGTGCCACGCCAAGGACTACTGCGAGAACTGCCACTCGACGGGCGCGATCACGGTCAAGCACGATGAGATGCTCACGAACCACGCGGCCGTGATCCGGACGAGCGGCAACGCCGCCTGCGCCTACTGCCACCAGAAGCCGTACTGCGCCCGGTGCCACAGCGAGGACGTGCTGCCGGCGAACGGGATCGGCGGCATCGATCCCTCGGGGGTCGGCGTGCTCGACGGCGATATCGACCCATCGACGGTCCCCATGACAGGCGTCGACGGCCTGTGGTGGCCCCTGGAACCGGTGACCTGAGCATGCAGCTGGAAGTGAACGAGGTATGCGAGCCATGACGACCACGCCGGTCGCGCGCCCTTCGGGGCCACCGCACCACGCGCGCCACCTGGTGGCAATCCTCGCCGTGCTCTTGCTGACCCCGGTGCTCCTGAGCGCCTGTGGCGGCTCGACCATGAGCGCCGAGATGACCTACGCGGCGGTCACCGCACCGGTCACTGCGCCCGCCGTCGCGGGCGATGGCATGACGGGCACCATGAGCACGGCCGATGCCACCGCCTGGAACGTGCGCCCAGGCTTCGTGAGCAGCGCTGGGGACGCCACGCAGACCGCCTACGCCTTTGCGATGGAGCATGGCGACGTCCTCGAGTGGATGCCCTGCTACTGCGGCTGCGGGGCCATGGGTCATGGCAGCAACATCGACTGCTTCGTCCAGCGCCATGACGCGAACGGCGTGGTCTTCGAGGAGCACGCGTCGTACTGCGACGTCTGCGTCGACATCGCCCTGCGGGCGAAGGTCATGTTGGGCCAGGGACATTCGTTGCTCGAGATCCGGCACGCCATCGATGCCACCTTCGGTGGAGCCGGCGCCCCCGGAACGGAGACGGCGCTGCCGCCCGCCTGATGGACGAGCCGACGCCAGCCGCGCGGGCTCCCGACGATCCATCGGCACCGGCCGAGGGTCGGGTCAGCCGCGCCGTCACGCGCCTGACGACGGGCGTGGGTGGAGCGGCGCGCGGGGTACGCGGAGCGTGGGAGACCGTTCGGCCGCGGACCCGGCGCGGAGCGGTCCTCGGCGTGGTCGCGATCGCGGCCGGGTCGCTGGTCCTCGCTGCCACCTTCCTCATCGGAGCGGCAATGGCGTGGTCGCCGTACCTGCAGACCGACATGCACCCGGACACGAACCCGCGCGCCTGGGCGGCGCTCGCGCCCTCGTTCGGTGGCCAGGCGCTGTGCGCAACGTGCCACGGGGTCGAGGCGGCAAGGCTGGCCTCGGCGCAGCACAGCGAGATCGGGTGCGAGAGCTGTCATGGGGCGCTCCGGGAGCACGCCCTCTCGAACGCCGAGGAGATTGCCGCGGTCGCGGCGCCGGTGATCCCGACCGACACGGTGTGCAAGACCTGCCACGTGAGTGCCCTCGGGCGGCCCGCCGGGTTCAACCAGATCACGCTGACCGACCACTACGTCCCGCTCTGCCTCCAGTGCCACGACCCGCACACCGCCGTCGCCAACCGGCCACCGGTCGTCCTGCACCCGCTCGAGAACCTGCCGCCGTGCATCACCTGCCACGGGCCGGATGGCTTCAAGGCGCGCTCGCAGCGGCACCCGGTCGTCTCCGACGACGAGCGCTGCCTCGACTGCCACGCCCCGGGACGTGGCCCGGAGGCCGCGACATGAGTGGGGTCCGGAAGCGGCATTCCCGTCGGCGCCGGTATCTCCATGGACCGGGGCGACGGATCGTGACGCCGGAGATCGGGACCGCCGTCACGGCGACCAGCGCGGCGACCGTCGCGGCGACCAGCGCCGCGGCCCCCGGGTTCACGCCGAATCCCCCGCCGGCGTCGGTGCCTGCCGGTGCTCAGGCCACGGAGCTCGTGCCGCTCACGGAGCTTGCATCAGCGATCACCGAGGCGTCCGTCTCGCGCCGCTGGTTCCTGGGTTTCGGGCTGAGCGTGATCGGCGGCCTGACCGGCGCGGGCGTGCTGTCGAGGTTCTTCCCGGTGTTCGCGGACGCGTCGAGCGACCCGGCACCGATCGTCCCGAACTACGACCCGGCGCGCAATCGCTGGACGTTCGTGGTCGACACGGCCTCCTGCATCGGTTGTGGGCTGTGTGTCGTGGCCTGCAAGGAAGAGAACCACGTCACCGAGAGTCCCGAGTTCTCGCGGACCTGGGTCGAGCGTCACGCCACCGCCGCCGACGGCACCGTGTACGTCGACTCACCCGGTGGCGGGGCCGATGGCTTCCCGGCGACGTCGACCGCGGCCGGCGCCGCGGGGGTGACGATCGAATCGGCGTTCTTCGAGCCTCGCCTGTGCATGCAGTGCGAGGACTCCCCGTGCACCACTGTCTGTCCCGTCGGCGCGACCTATCGAACCGCCGAGGGCATCGTCCTCGTCGACGCGAGTCGCTGCATCGGCTGCGGCTACTGCGTCCTCGCCTGCCCGTACGGCGCTCGTTACATCGCACCGGCCGCGGATCGGGCGCCGAACGGGACGCCCGGCGTCGCCGACAAGTGCACCTGGTGCTACCACCGCATCACCCGTGGCGACCAGCCGGCCTGTGTCGAGGTCTGCCCGGTCGGGGCGAGGAAGTTCGGCGACGCGAGCGACGCTTCCAGCGAGGTCGCGACGCTCATCCGCGAGCGCAACGGGAAGCCGCTCCACCCCGAGTACGGCACGCGGCCGCGGGTCTGGTACCTCGGACCCGCCGCGGAGGAGGCCTGACCGATGGACGCTCCAGCTCGCTCACTGGTGCTCGGCCGACGGTCCATCCCGCTCGATCCGCGCGCCGCGCGTGACGCCGCCCGGGCCGAGTGGCGGTCGATGCCGCGCGGTCTCCAGCGCTGGATCCTCGGCCTCCTGTTCGTCATCGGCCTCGCGGTCCCGGCCGCGCTCCTCGCCCTGCCGCCTGGTTGGGAAGTCCTCGGCACGCGCCCGACGTTCGAGTGGGGCCTGCTGATCGCCGCCTACGTCTTCTTCGCGATCACGACGAGCGGGCTCTGCCTGGCGTCGTCGCTGGGGACCGTCTTCGGCATCGAGCGTTTCCTGCCGCTCGAGAAGCGCCACGCGATCCTGGCCCTGCTAAGCCTGACGACGGCGTTCGGGATCATCGTCCTCGACCTCCACTACCCGATCCGGATGGTGTTCGGGGCGGCGCTCGTTCCGTCGCCCTCGTCGCCGATGTGGTGGATGGGCGTCTTCTACGGCGCCTACCTGTGCTTCCTCCTGGTCGAGGTCTGGAGCATGTTCTTCGGCCACCCGAAGATCCACCAGGCCGCCTGCGTGGCCTCGTCGTGCATGGCGATCGCCGCTCCGGCGACGCTCGGCGCCGTCTTCGGCGTCATCGGGGCCCGGCCGTTCTGGCACGGGCCATTCACGCCGATCCTCATGGTCGCCTCGGCGTTCCTTGCGGGGACGGCCCTGTTGGGCGTCGTCTTCTACGCCGTCCAGCGCTTCGGGCTGCAGGGCGCGCAGCGGGCCGCGGACCTGGCGATCCCCGGCATCCGCCTCCTCCTCGGCATGGGCCTCGCGGTCGTGACGATCCTCGTTGCCCGCGAGCTGATCGTCGGCCTCCAGGGTGACTCGGCGAACCTCGTGATCGCCACGAAGGCCCTCGTGTCCGGGCAGCTCGCCGTACCGTTCTGGGGGCTTCGCGTGATCCTCGGGCTGGCCGTCCCGTTGCTCCTCGTGATCATCCCGGCCGGTCGCACGCCGCTCGGCACGTTCGTGGCCTCCGGGCTGACCCTGATGGGGGTCCTCGTCGACCGCATCACCTTCGTCGTGGCGGGCCAGATCGCGCCGACGTCGGTCGCCGGCGTGGTTGCGGCCCCGTATGCGACGTACATGCCGTCGCCGGTCGAGATCCTGATCGTCGTCGGGGCCGTGGCCTTCATCGCCCTGGCGTACACGCTCGCCGAGCGCTACCTCGACCTGGCCGAGGCTCCGTCTCATGCCGTCATTCCGATCGGGCCGATGATCGCCCGGGTCCGGGCCCGCTCCGCGCGGCCCGAGGTCGTCGCTCCGTGAACGCCGCCCCCGTGCAGGTCCGGCGCCGGCGCATCGCCCTGCGCCTTGTGGAGCTCGTCATCGCGATCGGGGTCGCCGTCCTGCTGCTGGGCCTCGTCCCGGAGCTCGCGCGGTTCGGCCTCGGTGGCAGCTCGCCGACGCCCGGCGGTTCCGACACCGCCGACGGACCCAGCGCCACCTTCCTCGGCACGCGTGTCCCGATGATGGTCCTGATGTCCCCGGACGCGGATTGCGCCGCCTGCCACACGACCGTGAACGGGACGATCACGACGCCGGTCATCCCGGTCATGGCCCACCCCCTCGCCGGCTGGACCGACTGCACCGCCTGCCACGCCCCGGACGGCCTGGTGAAGACCGCGCCCGGGCACTCGGGAATCCACAAGACGGATTGCCTGGTCTGCCACAAGCCACCGACCGCGGATGGTTCGCCGCCACCACGGCCCCACCACGTCATCACCGGGGAACCCTGTATCACGTGCCACGGCTCGACGGCTCCCCTGCCGACGGACATGGCGGGCCGCCAGAACTGCTGGCTCTGCCACGTCGGGACCGACACGAGCCAGCTCTTCAGCAGCGCCGCTCCAACCAGCCCCACGACGTCCCCCTGAGGGCTGCTGTGGACCCGCCGGTCGGGAGCCCCGGGTTCGACGACTGGGTTCGGCCGCGGGGCCGCATCATGGCGACATGCACCCCGCGACACAGGTCTGCGCCTTGATCCCCGCCCACGATGAAGGTCCACGCATCGGGCGGGTCGTCGCAGACGCCCGGATCCATGTGCCGGTGCTCGTGGTCGACGACGGCTCCACCGATGCGACGGGTGTCGAGGCGGCTGCTGCCGGGGCCTCGGTCCTGCGACAGGAGCCGAACCAGGGCAAGGGCGCCGCGCTCCGAGCCGGCTTTGCCAGGGCGATCGGCGACGGCGCGCTCGCGGTCATCACGCTCGACGGGGACGGCCAGCACGATCCGGCCGAGCTGCCGCGGTTCCTCGCCGAGGAGCGGGCGCACCCGGGTGAGCTCGTCGTCGGGCGGCGCGACTTCCGACGCATGCCCCTGGTCCGGCGCTTCTCGAACCTGACCGGGACCATCCTCCTCTCGGCCGCGGTAGGCCAGTGGATACCCGACAACCAGTCGGGCTATCGGCTGATCGGGCGGCGGTTGATGGCGGCGATGCTGGAGAGTCGCGAGGACGGCTTCGCCTTCGAGGTCGAGATGATCGCGGTCTGCCTTCGCGAGGGGTGGCCCATTCGATGGGTCCCGATCTCCACGATCTACGGCGAGGAGCGTAGCCACATCCGGCCGCTCCAGCATCTCCGCGAGTTCGTCGGGGTGACGCGGCGCGCCCGGCGGATCGTCCGCGGGGGATCCGTGTAGCGATGCCGGATCTCGATCAGGCGGCGGTGATCCTTGCTTCGGTTCGATCCGCCGGCGCCGGGTTCACCGAGGTCGAAGGGCTGGCATTGCTCCGCTCTCTCGGGATCGCAGTGCCGCGGCACGTCGTCCTGACCTTGCACAAGGAGCTGAGCGACCGCGATCTGGCCCCATTCGCGGGTGATCGCCTGGTCCTCAAGGCCGTCGCCCCGGGCCTGGCCCACAAGTCCGACGTCGGCGCGGTCGAGATCGTGGATCGGCGCGCACTGCGAGCGAATGAGGCGATTGCCGCCATGGAGGCGCGCCTCCCGTTCGAGCCGGCCGGGTTCCTGATCGAGGAGTTCGTCGAGCACGACACCTCGCTCGGTGGCGAGCTCCTGGTTGCCCTGCGCTGGACGGATGACTTCGGCCCGATCGTCAGCGTCGGGATCGGCGGAATCCACGCCGAGCTCCTCGCCCATGACCTCCGGCCCGAGGCCCGGGTCGCGATGGTATCGCCCGGGCTCACCCCTCCCGGCGGCTGGGCGCAGGCCCTGCGTGCTGCCACGGCGGTGCGGCTGGCCACGGAACCGCAGCGCGGCCGGCCGGCGCTGATGCCGATGCCAGCCCTGGTCGACGTCGTCCAACGGCTCGCGGCGCTGTCGCCCCTGTGCGGGCCGAAGGGAATCCTGGAGTGCGAGGTCAACCCGCTCGGCGTAACGCGGTCGGGGCCCGTGGCCCTCGACGTGCTCGTGACGCTCGGGCCGGACGCTCGAACGGGATCTTCCGTCGCGGTGCGGCCGCCGACCGGCGGCGGGGCGGAACGGGCCGAGGCCGACGCCGGACGCGCGCCCCGACCGATGCACAAGATGGCCGGGCTCCTCGAGCCGGCGACGATCGCGATCGCCGGCGTATCGAGCGGCGAGAACCCCGGCCGGGCGATCCTCCGGAATGTCCTGCGCGACGGCTTCGATCCCGCCCGGATCACGGTCATCAAGCCGGGCCTCGAGTCCATCGACGGCTGCCGCTGCGTCCCCGACCTCGGTCTCACCGGCCACGTCGACCTCCTCGTCGTCGCACTGTCCGCCGCCGGCGCGGCAGGCATGGTGGCGGAGGCAATCGAGCGGGATGCGGCCGAGACGATCATCGTGATCCCGGGCGGGCTGGAGGAGAAGGCGGGCGGCGACGTGCTCGCGGGTCGCATCCGGCGGGCGCTGGACGAGGCCCGGGCGCGGCCCGGGGGCGGGCCGCTGATCAACGGCGGCAACTGTCTCGGCATCCGGTCGAGACCAGGCAACTACGACACGTTCTTCATCCCCGAGTCGAAGCTCGCACCGCCGAGCGGCCATCCCGCGCCGCTGGCGATTGTCGCCCAGAGCGGGGCATTCGCGCTGTCCCGAATGAGCCGCCTGCGGAACATGGATCCGAAGTACGTGATCAGCGTCGGGAACCAGATGGATCTGACTGTCGGCGACCATCTCCACCATCTCTGCGACGACCCCGAGATCCGCGTCTTCGGCGTCTACGTCGAAGGTTTCGCGCGCCTGGACGGTCGACGGTTCATCGAGGCCGCGCGCGCCATCTCGGCGCGCGGCGGGACCGTGGTCCTGTACCGCGCCGGACGAACCGCCGCCGGGGCCGCCGCGAGCGCCAGCCATACCGCGTCGATCGCGGGTGACGCCCTGATCACGTCTGCCCTCGCCCGCCAGGCGGGCGTCATCGTCGCGGACACCCTCGTCGCCTTCGATGACCTCGTCCGGACCCTCGTCCTCCTCGACGGCAAGGTGGTCGCCGGTCCGCGCCTCGGCGCGCTGTCGAACGCGGGCTTCGAGTGCGTGGCCATCGCCGACAACCTCGGTTCCCTGTCACCCGCGCAATTCACGCCGAGGACCGACTCGGCGCTCCGGGCGATCCTCGGGCGAGCACGCCTCGGCGACATCGTCGACATCCACGATCCATTCGACCTGACCCCGATGGGCGACGACGAGACCTTTGCTGCCGTGGCGGACGCAATCCTCGGCGACGAGGGCGTCGATGTCGGGCTCATCGGCAACGTCCCGTTCACGGCCGCGATGCAGACCCTGCCGCCCGGGGCGGATAGCGGAGAAGACCTCGGGGCGGCGGACGCCATCGCGAGCCGCCTCGTGGATCTCTGGCGGCGATCGCCAAAGGCTTGGGTCACGGTCGTCGATGGCGGGGCTCGCTACGACCCGCTCGCCGCGGCCCTGGAGGCGGGTGGTATCCCGACGTTCCGGACGGCCGACGCGGCACTCCGGACGCTCGGGGCGATCGTCGAGCACGCCCTTCACTGAATGGCGGCCGCCAAGGCCGTCTCACGACCCGACACCAGCCGCGACGAAGCCGGTGCGGCTCTTCGGGGCGAACGGCCCTGGCTCGTCCGGGCCGTTCTGCGGGCCTCAGTCCAGCTTCAGGTGCGGCAGGACTTCCTTGCCGAAGACCTCGATGAACTCGGCCTGGTTGCGGCCCACATTGTGGAGGTGGACCTCGTCGAAGCCCATGTCCAGGTAGTGCTGGATGTGCTCGATGTGGAGTCCGAGGTTCGCCGTCATGAGGACCCGGTTCTTGAAGTGTTCCGGACCCACGAGCCTGGCCATCGCGGCGAAGTCCTCGGGGTTCTTGATGTCCTGCTTCGGGAAGGCCATCCCGCCGTTGGGCCACTCCCGCACGGCCTGGTCGATCGCCTCCTCGTCGGTCGGCGCCCAGGAAACGTGGATCTGGAGCATCTTCGGCGAGTTCGAGGGGTCCTTGCCCGCCTCCCGGGCGCCTTCCTCGTACTTCTGCCAGAGCATGCTGACCTTCTCGTCCGCGGCCCCGACCGTGATGATCCCGTCGGCGAACTTGCCGGTCTTCTTCGCGTTGATCGGGCCGGCAGTGGCCACGTAGATCGGGACGGGCTTCTCGGGCCGCGTGTAGAGCTTGGCGCTCTCGACCGTGAAGTGCTCGCCCCGGTGGCGGACGACGTTGCCGGTGAAGAGCTTGTTGATGATCTCGATCGACTCGAACATCATCGCGCTCCGGACCCCGATCTCCGGCCAGACCGGCCCGACGACATGCTCGTTGAGTGCCTCGCCGGCACCGAGCCCGAGGTAGAAGCGGCCGGGGAACATCGCCCCGAGCGTGGCTGCGGCATGGGCGATCACGACCGGGTGGTAGCGGAACCCGGGGCAGACCACGGCGGTCCCGAAGGGCAGCGAGGTCCGGGTGCCGAGGGCACCCATGAAAGCGAAGGCGAAGGCGCTCTGGCCCTGCTGGGGCGTCCACGGGTGGAAGTGCTCGCTGACCATGAACCCGGCCGAGAATCCGGCGGCCTCGGCCTGGGCGCACCAGTCGAGCAGGTCCGTCGGGTGGAACTGCTCGAGCATCGCCGCGTAGCCGATCTTCGCCATCCGTGACCCCCTCTAAAGCTCGCTGGCAGGGTCGGCCGACCCGGCTCCCGCCGTCCGCGTGATTGTATCCAATCCGTGAGTTGTTGTATCCATCGCTGCCCGGGCCTGTGGGCGGCGCGGCGCAGTCCGGTCCAGGCGCTCCACGTCGCGACGGCGGAGCAGGTAGCCCTGGGCCGATCGCGTTGCAGCGAGTCGACCGATGCGGATAGCCCGGCGGAGCCAGGCAGGATTCCGGTTGACGACCGCGGCCGCCTCCGACACCGTGAGCGGATCGCCCGACTGGTAGAAGTCACTGTGGTGACCCAGGTCGCTGTGGTAGATCGGCCCGCGATCGACTTCGTAGCTCGCGGGCCCACCCGAGCCGGCCGGGGCGAAGCGACCGACGGAAAGTCGGGCGTCGTATGCCCGACGCCGCCCTGGACGACCGAGGACCTCGTACGCTCGCGCAATCGCCTTGAATCGCTTCGTCGCGGTCGGATCCGAGAAATTCGTGTCGGGGTGCAACTGGCGGGCGAGAGATCGAAAGGCAGCCTTGATCTCGGTGCCCGTGGCAGTCCTCGGGACACCGAGCGTCGCGTAGTGGTCTGCTCGAGACGTGGGCTACTCCTCAGCTCGTTCCGGGTCGGCGGCCTGCATGGATTGTCCGCCGATCGCCCGGTTCGGATGAGCACCGAGCGGCGTGAACGGCGGTCGCTCCTGATTGCACAGATCCATTGCGATCCTCGCATAGACGAGGGCGGCATCGGTCAGGTCCTTGACCTTGAAGGACTTTCTCGCAGCGTGTGCTCGCGACCGCGGGGCGTAGCTGATCGCGGGAATCCCCAGTTCGTTGAAGGCGTTCGTGTCCCGCCACATGCTCGTCACGGGGTCCCCGACGATTTCCGGAGGGTTCGGAAACACGAGATCGTGACTGCGCCGGACCGTCTCGATCAGGCGCTCGGCGCCGATGGCCTCGAAGCCGGGCCGGTACAGGAAGAGTTCGACGGTCCCGGCTACTCCCGCGGTCGCGAGCACACCACGCAACTCCTCGCGCAGGTCGAGCGGGTTGGCGCCGGGCAGGATCCGTGTGTCGACGTACAGGACGCACACCTGCGGCGCGCTGGTGAGGTTGAACGGATATCCGGACCGGATGGCATTGATGCTCGCCTTCGGGACGATCGTCCCGTTGGCGCCGCGGTAGGTGTGGCGACGCTGGTAGTCGTAGGCCCATTCCTCGAATGCGGCAATCACCGCCCCGACCCGGACGATTGCATTCGGGGCGTCTGCGATACCCGTTGGTCGCGGCAGGTACGGGGTGTAGTAGCGCGGCGTGTCGGTGAACACGGTGACCTTGAAGTGCGCCTTGCCCGGTTCGATCCCGACGATCCCGAAGCCCGTCCCCTCAGCAACGATCGCGAAATCGGCCACGGCCCCATGCGTGACCATGAACCGCACGCCAAGATCCTTGCTCAGGTACGCAGGTCCCTGCCATTCGTCGATCGGCTCTCGCGAGATCTCGCCCGCTACGGCACTGACGATCAGGTCGCCACGGAGCGGATAGCCGGACTCGCGGATCGCCTTGGCCGCGACCAGGAAGGCGGCCATCGGGCCCTTGTCGTTGACGACGCCGTCGCCGTATATCTCGTCACCCTCGATCCAGGCCGAGTGGTACAGCCGATCGAGCGGATCGCGAGCCGACAGGACTGCGTCGGGCCGGAGCGTGGTGTCGAGGTGCGAGTTGAAGATCAGGCTGTAGCCGCCGCCGCTGCCGTGGATCCAGGCGGCGACGTTGAATCGATCCTCGGTGAGCGCAAACCGGCGGGGCTCGAAGCCGTTCGCGGCCAGCCACTCCTGGACGAACGCACCGGCAGGTCCCTCGCTGCCGGTAGGACTGTCGATGTTGCCGAGGGCCAGGGCGAGCTCGATGACCTCGTCTGGATCAATTCGTTCGACGACCTCGTCGGGAGTCATTGGACGGTACCTCCGTTCGCGTTGGCCGGACTCGAAATCACATCATCGACACGGGCGGGAACGCCGAGCCGGGTGGCGGCGGCGGCCGCGAGCAGGATCACCGAGGCAAGGACGACGGCCGCCTGGACCCCGGCACCGTCCATGACCACGGCGAGGAGGATCGGCCCGATCAATGCCCCGAGGTCGGACGAGAAGCGGTAGCCGGAGAGGACCACGGTCCGCTGTTCGGGCGGGACGATCTCCGCCAGCAGGGCGGTCTGTGAGCTCGAGAAGAAGTCGCCGCAGCCGATCAGCGCCGCGATGACGAGGAAGCTCACGAAGTCGTGGGTGAGGAGAAAGGCGAGGTCGCCCGCGGCGATGGCGACCAGACCGACCGAGATGACGCGGCGGCGTCCGATCCGGTCCCCGAGCACGCCGCCCGGCGTCATGACGATGAAACCTGCCAGGGCCATCGCGGCGATTCCTGTCGCGATCGAGAAGCCGCCGAGGCCAAGAACGGACGCTGCGTACAGCGGCAGGATGGTGTTGCGTACGCCGTGGCGATGGATCATGTTCGCCATGACCCCGCCGTTCGTCACCGCCAGGGCGACGAGCTTCGGCCGGCCGTGGAGCACCCGGGGATCCGGGGCCGCCGCGGACCTCGCGACCCGTCGCGAGAGGTCAAGCCGGTAGAGCATCGGGACGAGGATCGCACCGGCGACGACGGCGAGCACCGCCGTCACCACGAACGTGGCGCGCCAGCCCCAGATCGCTCCGATGGCGCCACCGAGCAGCGGATAGAACGCGATCCCGATGTTGTTCGCCATGGGATAGACGCTCATGACCTTGCCCCGGTCGGTCGCCGTTGCTGTCGAGCTGAGGGCCGAGAGGATCACGGTGGCGAGGATTCCGACACCGATGCCACTGCCGATCCGGGCCCCGATGAGGACTTCGACGCGGTCGGCATTGAGTCCCACCAGCGACGCGGCCACGAGGAGCGCGATGGCCAGAATCGACAGGCGCCGCGGCCCGACGTGAGTCGCAAGAAAGCCCGCGGGCAGGTCTACCGCGAGGCGAGCGAGGCCGAATGACCCCACGATCACGCCCGCGGTTGCGATGCTCACCGCAAAGTCGTCCCGGACCGAGGGCAGGAGCGGCGTCATGATGTTCGTCGCGGAAACGAGGCAGAACATCGCCGCCCCGAGAAGGACCGAGTCCCGCGGAAGCCATGTCCTTGCCACGGCCAGCCTGCCGGAGCGAGCCCTCACGAGGCGACGGCATCAGCGGCCGCGACCGGCACCGCCACTTCGGCCGGGACACCAAACTTGGCAACGAGCCCGCCGGTCGCGACGATCGCGGCGGCGGCGATGACGGCGGTCGTCGGCCCGAAGGCCTCGAGCAGCCCGGCCAGGACGATCGGGCCGACGAGGGCGCCGATGTCGACGAAGAAGCGATATCCGGCCAGGACCTGTGACCGTTGCTGCGCTGGGACGAGCTCCGAGAGAACCGCGGTCTGCGAGCTCGAGAAGAAGTCACCGCATCCGACCGCGGCCGCCGCGAGAAGGAACGTCGGGAAGCCGCTTGCGCCGAGGAAGGTCAGGTCCCCGACCGCGAGCATGAGCAGTCCCGCGACGACGATGCGGCGCCGTCCGATCCGATCGCCGAGGCGCGCTCCCGGCGTAACGACGACGATCCCCACGATGGCCATCACGGCGATCCCGGTCGCGATCTGGACCGGACCGAGGAAAAGGACGCTCGCCGCGAACAACGGCAGAAGTGTGTTTCGGAACCCGTGCCGATTGATCATGTTCGCGACCACGCCGGCATAGATCGATCCGAGCGCGATTCGCCGGCGTCGAGGGGTCAGCTGGAACTCGAGTGCCTGGGTGCGGCCGCTCACGGCGTCCCGCTTCTGGGTGCGCTCGATCCTGGCCAGGAGTGGCATGAGGATCGCACCGGCGATCAGCGCACCTGCTGCCGCAACGACGAACGTTGCACGCCACGACAGGAGAGACCCGATCGCACCGCCGATCAGCGGGTAGAGCGCAATGCCCGAGTTGTTGGCAAGCTGGAAGACGCTCATGACCTGGCCGCGGTTGGACGAACCGGCGGTCCAGCTCAGGGCCGTCAGGGTGACGGTCGTCAGGAGCCCACTCCCGAGCCCGGACGTCACCCTGGCCAGCATCAGCCACTCGACGGACGGGGCAAGGGCACCGACCACCGAGCCGGCGGCCAGGAGGACGACGCCGATCGCCGCGAGGCGGCGCTCTCCCACCCGGTCGAGGAGCACGCCGGACGGGAGGTCGGTCAGCAGTCGGGCGAACCCATACGTCGAGACGACGAGGCCGGCCGTCGCGATGCTGATGCCGAAGTCCGAACGGACGTTGGGCAACAACGGAGTCAGGATGTTCGTGGCGGCGATCGCGAAGAACAGGGCGATCCCGAGGAGGCGAGCGTCCCTCGGGATCTCGGCGAACGGCGAGAGCGAGCCCCGGCGACCCCCGGGCGTCGGCGGAGGCATCGGTCGGTCAGCCAGCCGGCGTCCGGTTGGACCCGGCCTGCGCATGTCGCGCGGTAGCCGCCGTTCTTGCCCGCGCGATCTCGGCCACGATGTCACCGATCGTGAGACGCTCCGGCGCGAGCGCGAGCTCGCGACTCGAGCACGCCGCCCGGACAACGAGCTTCCTGATCTGACGAGCGTCGAGACTCGCTGCGGCGCACGCTTCAGCCGCCGACCTGATGTCCGCTGGCGGCGGCGTGGCGGCACGCAACTCCGAGATGCTGTCCTCGAGGATCAAGCCGGCGGCGTCGGCGTTCGGCAGCCCGATCGTCTCGATGAGGTCTGCCCGCGACAGGAAGGCGGGGTCGACACCGGACGGAAAGTTCGTCGTCGCCACGAAGGCGACGTTCGGATGATTCCGCGCCACCCGGTCGATGCCCGCCAGGACGGCGTCAGTCGACCGGTGCACGTCGACGGGGTTGGTCTCGAGCGAGGCACCTGACCGGTTGACCGCAAGTGATTCCACCTCGTCGATCAGGACGACGACGGGGTGCCCGCGGCCTGCCAGGTCCGGGATGGTCCGCTCGAACAGGCGGGCGACGCTCCGCTGGCTCTCGCCGAGGAGCTGGCTGGGAAATGCGTGCGGATCAATGTCGACGAACAGGATCGGACCGTCGTCGAGGACGCGGGCCGCCGCGTCGGCCAGCCCGCCGGCGAGTGTCGTCTTGCCCGTTCCGGGAGGCCCGGCGAGGACGATGAGCCCGTGGATCGCCAGGCCCACGTCGCTGGACGGTCGTCGCTGGCGAAGGTCGAAGATAAGGTAGTTGAGGAGGCGATTCTTGACGCCGTCCGCGACGAAGATCCGATCCCAGCGTTCGCGCCAGGCCTCGTCCGGGAGTTCGCGCAACCCGACGATCCCTTCGACCCCCGGCGGGAGATTGACCTCCGGCATGTCAGGCCTCGGGACGGCCGTCGAGATGGTCCGGCCAGACGACCCCCGAAAGGTCCGGGGCATCCAGCGTCGGCAATTCCTCGAACAGGTTCAGGGGATCGAGCAGGATCCGCATCATGTCGTAGAGCGCATCGAAGTTGTGGACGCGAACGAGCCGCGCCGTCCGCTCCCGGTCGTCATTGAAATGCTGGTGCATCTCCCAGTGATCGACGACGATCAGGTCGCCCGCCTCCCAGGGATGATCGACGCCATCGATCTCGCTATGCCCCCGGCCCGAGATCACGTACAGCCAGGCCTCCCCACCGTGCCGGTGGCGTGACTGGTAGAGGCCCGGCGCAAGTTCGTGCATGACGGCGCTCAGCCCGGCGGTGTGGTAGCCGATCGTCCTGTCGACCATGAACAGGCTCCGGGCACCGCGCTTCGTGACGAGCCCACGGACATCGTCGAACCGCGTGATCAAGCGGGCAGATTCGGTTCCCTCGAACTGGCGGGCAAGGCGCCGCGTGCGGCGGGCATACGGATCGTCGCCAACGAGTGCGTCGACCTGGCGGGGTCTCGGCGGCAACTCGGAAACTGGCGTGTCGCCGCCTTCCTCGAGCAGGGCGACGCCGAACTGCTCGAGCATCGGCTCCACACTCCACGTATGGAAGACGGCCGGCTTGTCGCCCTCGTTTCCATGACGATGCCACGCCCAGCTGGGGAGATGGAGCGTGTCCCACGGTCGCCATTCGATGCGCTGACCGTCGATTTCGGTCCAGCCCGACCCGGACTCGATGAACATGATCGCGTCCCACGAGTGGCGGTGGATCGTGGTGGTCGACCCTGGGGCAACCTCGTGGATCGTCGCATCGAGGTTCTTGGTCGGTCGATCACCGTCCCAGCCGGCGTAGACACCGCGTCGAGTGCGACGGCTGGGCACGTCGACCATCTGAACCTCGGAACGCTTGATGACGGTCTTGTGGTACCCCCGCCACTCCTCGAGCAGGGATTCACGCCGCTTCTTCTGGATCTCGTAGTGCGTGACCTGGGTCGAGGTGGTCGTCTTCATGTGGCGTCCTTTCGGGCGGAGAATCGGCAAGGGCCGCAGGCGGGGGTCCCGCGGCCCTTGCCGCTGGAAGATGGCTCAGACGGCGCCAGCCGTGGAGAGCGCGCCGACGCGCGGCAGGACGTCCCGGGCGAGGATTTCGATCTGCTCGAGCCAGTCCGGGAAACGCATCCGGAAGTCGAAGACCAGCAGGTCGCAACCGATCTCCTGGTAGCGCTGGACCCCGCGGGCGATGTCGTCAGGCGAGCCGGCGAGGATGGAGCCGTCGAGCTCCTCGATCGTCGTGAACTCGCCGCCCTCCGGTTTCAACCAGAACTTCTGGGCATTCGCGTTCTTGATCAGCCCCGGAACGTTCATCCGACCGACCGCCGCGTCGAACGAGGTGTCGATGCTCGTGACCGGGACAGCCCCCGTCATGATCATCGGCTTGCCCTGTTCGGCGACGAGCTCGCGGATCTTCGCGACGCGCGCCTCGTAGGTCGGGAACGTGATCCGGCCGGGCAGCCATCCGTCACAGAAGTCGACGGCAAGCCGCGCCGACGCGGGCGTGGCGCCGCCCCACCAGACCGGGACCGGGTGCACCGGTCGGGGCTTCAGATCAACGTCGTCGAAGTCGTAGATGTCGCTGTGCCAGTCAACGGTCTCGCCGCTCCACAGGCGCCGCGCGATCAGCGTCTGCTCCTTCATCAGGGCAGGGCGCGGTAGCTCGCCCTGTCCGATCACGTCGAACTCGTGCTGGAAGTTTCCGGCGCCGATGCCCAGGTCGAACCGGCGGCGCGTCAGCCAGGACATCGAGGCAACGCTGTACGCCATGTTGATCGGATGACGGAACGGGATGATCGTCGCCGCTCCCAGGCCGATCCGCTCCGTCACGCCAGCCAGGTATGTCAGCGTCACGAACGGCTCGATGAACGTCCGATCAGTCCCCTCCATGCCGTGGGGATGAAAGACGAGATGGTCCCGGACCCAGAGGGAGTCGAATCCCAGGCGATCCGCCGCACGCGCGCCTTCGATGAGGAGGTCCTGGTCCGCCTCGACGCCGAAGTGCGGGACTAGCAGACCGAACCGAGTTGCCATCAGGAAACGCTCCTTCTCACTGCTGAAACCACCGATGGGCCGGCGGTCGGGCGTGCCTGGCGACCCCAACCTGGGGAGCCGAGGACCTCGCCACGGGCATAGACGACCCGGCCCCGAACCAGCGTCGTGTCGATGACGCCCCGAACGCGCATGCCCGCGTAGGGCGTGTGGCCGATCTTGCTGAGGACGATATCCTCCCTGATCTCGAGCTCCGCATCGAGGTCGACGATCGCGAGGTCGGCGTCGCGGCCCACCTCGATCCGACCCTTGCTGCCGAGGCCAAAGCGGTCCGCTGGCGCGGTCGCAATGAGCTCGACGACACGCTCGAGGGACAGCCGACCACGACGCACGGCGTCGAGGAACATCGGCACGTAGAACTGGGTCGAGGGCGTACCCGTGTGCGCCTTCCAGCCGTCCGTCCAACCAGGCTCTTTCTCCTCGCGGAGGTGTGGGGCGTGGTCGGTCGAGATCAGATCGATCGTGCCGTCTGCGAGCGCGGCCCACAGCGGTTCGGTATTCGATCTCGGGCACGTAGTACGAGAGTGCGTACGAGCCGAGCCGCTCGATGTTCCGCCAGTCGTTGCCAAGGAAGAGAGCCCATGGATTCAGCTCGGCGGAGACATTCTGGCCGGCGTCCTTTGCCCGGCGGAGCTGGTCGACAACACCCTGGGTCTGCGTGTGCAGCAGGTGGAGGGCGGTTCCGGTCGACTTCTGGATCCGCAGGAGGAGTGCTGCCGCCGTATCCCAGATGATCCCGTCGTGCGCGCTGTAGGCCTTGGCGTATGCCTGGGCGTCGTGCTCGCCGCGCGCCCAGAAGCCCTCTTCGATGTGCGTCATCAGAGCCTGATCGTGGGGGTGGACCATGAGCGCCAGACCGCTGTCCGCGACGGTCTCGAAGATCGCCATCAACTCGCCATGGTCGTGGACGCCGATCCCCGGCATATGCGGGTAGTCGCGGCCGGTATCGACCACCATGAAGACCTTGAAGGCGGCGATCCCGTGCGTCGCGAGACCAGGGATCTCGGATCGAACCGTTCCCGCCGCGTTGATGTTCCAGTCGACGAGGGCCTTTGCCTCGTAGAGGGCGATCATGGCCTCGAGCCGCTCCACCGTATTCGGTGGCGGGTCGACGTTCGGCATCGCGAACGACGTCGTCACGCCACCTGCCGCACAGGCCGAGGTTTCACTGACGATGTCGCCCTTCCTGGTGAAGCCCGGTTCGCGGTGGTGTGAGTGGACGTCGATCGCGCCGGGCAGGACGTGGCGTCCAGCCGCGTCCATCGTCGTCGTCGCCTCGAGCGGGGTGCCCGGGGCAACGATCGCGGCGATCCGCCCGTCCGCGATGGCGAGGTCGGCCAGGGTCCGGCCCGTCGCGTTGACCAGAGTCCCGCCGCGAATCACGGTGTCGTAGCGGTTCATCGAGGGACCTCGGCACCGGTCGCCGGCCGCGTGAGATGGACGATCCCGGTGTCGCCCGGCTGTTCGTGCACGTGGACCTCGCCGCTGATGAGGTAACGCTGGAACCAGTCGACGATCAGCGGGTTCACCAGGTCCCGGAATTGCGCATACGCAGCGTAGTGCGTCGTGCCCGTCTGGATCACGAGGCACTTGGGGCCACCAGCCTTCTCGTACAGGGCAAACGCGTGGTCCTCGGGTGTGGTGGCGTCGCCCTCGACGCAGATGATCATCAGGGCCCGAGGCGCAATCCGATCGACGACGTCAATCGGGCGGTAGGCGAAGATTGCCTCCGCACTGGCGAGTTCGACCTGGCCAGGGATGCGATCGTCGACGTCGCTCTTGACCGTGGTCGTCTTACGCTCCGGGGTCGGGACCATGATCCCGTCACGCGGGGCCACGAGCTCGCCGACACCGGTTACGACCCGACGCTCCCGGTCGACCCGGATCCGTTCGAGAAATTCGAGCCACTCATGCTCTCGGCGCATTCGGTGGAGCCAATCCCTGCCATCAGCGATCGGGACCTGGCTGACGGTTGCCGCGATCCGGTCGTCGAGACCGGCGGCCATCACCGCGTTGCCACCACCCGTGCCACCCGACCCGAACGCGCCGATCCGCCCGGAGTCGATCTCCGGCCGCGTCCGGAGATAGGTCACGGCGTTGCGCCAGTCGACCACCTGCTCCATCGGGTCGAGGTAGGTGGCATCGCCTTCCGAATCACCGAAGCCGCGGTAGTCGAAGACGAGAACCGCGAGACCCGCCGCCAGGAACGCGTCGTGATACGGAGCGTAGAGCTTCGCGTCGCGAAGGCCGAGCCAGCCCGGGCCCTGGACGATGCCACCCACGGGATGGTCCGGCGACGCCCCGTCGGGGAGCCGCAACGCGCCCGCAAGCGCCGCCCCACGGCTATGGAACGTGACCAGTTCGGTCGTCGCCATCACCCCTCCGCGTTTCGACTGGCGTGTTCGACCGACGTGGGACCAGTCTGGTCGTGTAGGACTGGATTGTATACATTCGTGCCGATATTGTCCGCAGTATCCCGCCCAGCACCTGCGGCCGCCGAACTCATGCGATCGGCCCGTACACGTGCGCCGCCGGGTCGCGCGCGTAGTCCTCGTACGAGCCCGGCCGAGTGATACCCGGGATGTCGGGGACCCAGTCATCCCGCAGGAGCGCGTCCGGGTCGCCGAAGGTCGCGGCAAGATCGCGGACCGCAGGATCGTCATATGCAGACAGTCGCCCGCCTTCGATCACCGGGATGACGTCGCGGGCCGTCTCGACGAGAAGGGTCGCTGCCATCAGGTGCACGTGAAGGTGCCCGTACAGCAGTCGCCGCTCACCGGCCCAGACCTCTTCCGATGATCGCCAGCGAGTGCCGAGGCCGCAGTGGACGATCCCGGCGCGTCGGCGCTCCCACTCGAAGCCACCCGATGAGAGGTGTCGGATGTTCGACGGACGGGCAATCTTCGGATTCGTGCCGATGGCGAGCTCCCAGAGCCAGAACAGGCCGGGGCCCGGGAAGACTGGGTACTCGGTGTCGGCTGACTCCACCTCCAGGTCACGCCAGGCATCGCCGTACGCGCCGCCACCCGAGATGCCCGTGAGCCGAGCGTTCTCGACGGTCAGTTCGATCCGCGGAAATGGCCTCGAGAAGTGATTCAGGGTGCCGGCGATGGTGCCGCTGCTGTCGTCGGCGCGCTCGATCGGCGTAGGGGGATGGGCCATCAGGTGGCCCCACTTGGGCGTCATCCCGTAATCGTGGCGACCGGGATCGGTGAACGGCGCGCTCGAGGATGGTCAGCGAGAGGTCGGTGCCCTCGGGATCGGTCAGGTGGAGCCGCGCGCCGGGATGGTCCGTGATCCGCCGCCAGGTCTGCTCGTTGAGCAGGCGATGAAGCGGACGTGGAAAGAGATTGGCGGCTCGATCGAAGTGGTCGCGGACCACCCAGGGGAATCCCTCGTAGCGATGATCGACCTTCGGGATCGCGCCACCCTTGCCGTGGATCAGCAGGTCGTACCCACGGGAGCGAGCCAGTTCCTCGATCCAGGGGAGTCCTTCCCAGCGACGTGGGTTCTCCGTCCACGGCTGGCGTCGCATGGCGACCTTGATCTCGTCCAGATCGTCGAACTCGCGGTCGGCCTCGACCTGGGCGACGACGACGTCCACGGATGCGCCCATGTCGCGCAGCGCCCCGGAGATGGCGTCAGTCAGCCGTGGGTCGGTCTGACTGTCGACGCCGATCAGGACGCGGTCGCCGGGCCTCGTGGCGCCGTACCCGACGAAGCCCGCCGCCGTCCGGCGGACTTCATCCTGCCGGGCAATCCCGCTTGCCACGGCGGCCAGCTCGGCCATGTCGTCGAGGTCGAGGATCTGCCCGACACCACCCGCGGGCCCGGGCTGGATCCGGCGCGCGGTGTCATCGGTGGCGGACGAACCGCACATCTGAAGCCTCCCGTTCAGCGCGGGGAATAGCGTCCCCGGGGATCAATCCCCGGGGACGCCTGAACCGTTGACCGGAGGTCAGAACGGCTTGGCCGGATCTCCGATCTGGGCATAGAACCCAGTGTCGTAGAGGTCCTGGAGGTAGGACTTGTCGTAGGCCTTGGTCACGTCGACGTCGGCCATCGCCGGGTTGACTGTCGCGAGGGTCTGCTTCGGGAAGTTGAACGCATCATCCGTCCAGCCCATGGACCGGTCGCCGATGTCGGTGAAGTCGCTGATCTGTTTCGTCGCATCGTCAACTGAGATCTGGGCGTAGTCGGCGAACTTCGCGGCCGCTGTCGCCGGATCGAGCCACATGGAGTTCTGGGCCTCGAGGACTGCCGCGACGACGGCCTTCACGGTGTTCGGGTTGGCTTGTGCGAACGCCGCCTGGACGGACAGCGCGCTCCGGCCCCACTGCTTGCCGCTCGACTTGTTGTCGGTCAGCGTGACGAGGCCGGCGGCCGTCATCTCGTCGGCCTGGGCGAGGTCGATCGGGGCGCAGGCAACGGAACCCGCCTTGACCGCGGCGATCCGGGCGGTCTGCCCGCCGACCTGGGTGATGACGACGTCACTCGCGGTCAGACCGAGCTGACTCAGCAGGATCAGGACCGAGCCGTGGGAGGTTCCACCGAACGTGCTGACCGCGACCTGCTTGCCCTTGATCGAATCAGCCGTCGTGTACGACGGGCCGCATACGAGTCCATCCGTGAGGGTCACGCCGTTGAGGGCGATCGACTTGAGGGGGGTGTCGGTGGGGACGGAGCTGATCGCCGAGGACACACCGATGACGCCGAAGTCGAGGGCTCCAGCCGTCAGGGCCTGAACGACCTTGCCGTCGCCCTCGAACCCGGACACCTCGACCGTGAGCCCGTACTTCGCGTAGGTGCCGATCTGCCCTGCCAGGTATTCCGCGAACTGGGCGGTTTCGCCCGAGGTGCTGAGCCCGAGCTTGAGCGACGTCTTCTCCGGCGCGCCGAAGCTTGGCCCGACCGATGGGGCCTCGGTCGGCGCGACGGACGCAGCCTCCGTTGGCGCGGCCGTGGGCGTGGTCGTCGGCGCCGGGGTGGCCGCACCGCTGCAGGCGCCGGCCAGAAGGCCGATCGTGACGCCGAACGCAAGGATGCGGCTGTGATGAGCCTGGATCTGCATCGTCGTGGTGCCTCCTCCTATCGGCTGTCGAGCGATCAAGCACCCGGCCTGCCAGATCCGGAATGTACTCGAAGGTGTTGACATTGTCTACAATTCAACCCCAAACTGTTTCCAGTGGCGATGGGTCCCGGGCACCCGGCTGCTGCCATCCCCGAACGTCCCGCCGGTCCGATCGCACCGTTAGCTTCGTGATCGGCCCGCGGCGATCAGCACGACCGAAGCCGTGACATCATGAGGATCGAGTGACCCACCGATCGCAAGGCGCCACATGGCCGTAGCCACCGTCATGCGGCCCGTCCGCAACCCGGAGAAGCGGCGCCGCCGATCACGACCGGCTCGATGGTTCCGCCGGAATGAACGCGCCGCGCTGGGAATGGTCGGCGTCCTGACGTTCCTCGCGATCTGGGAGTTCGGGTCGCGCCTGGGACTCATCGACGCCTTCTTCTTCAGCAAGCCGACGTCGATCGCGGCAGCCGGGATGCGAGAGGTCCAGATACCCCGCTTCTGGAACGACATTCGCGTCAGCGGGTTCGAGCTCGCGACGGGTTATGCGGCCGCGGTGATCCTTGCCGTGCCGCTCGGGCTGATGCTCGGCTGGTACCGACGGGCGTCCTACCTGGCCGATCCGTGGCTGAACCTCCTGAACTCGCTGCCTCGGATCGCGCTTCTGCCCCTGATCGCCCTGTGGGTCGGCATCGGGATCGAATCCAAGATCACGGTCGTATTCCTCGGCGTCTTCTTCTCGGTGATCATTCCGACGGTGCAGGGCGTACGGACGGTGGATCGACGGCTCCTGGACGTCTCCCGGAGCTTCAAGGCGTCGCAGCGACTCCTCTTCACCTCGGTCGTGTTGCCCTCGACGGTGCCCTTCGTGGTCACTGGCCTGCGCCTCGGGGTCGGGCGAGGGCTGATCGGCGTCGTCGTCGGCGAGCTGTACGCCCAGACGAATGGGCTCGGGGTGATCATCTCGCGGGCGAGCCAGAACCTTCAGCCAGACCGAATGTTCTTTGCCGTTCTGATTCTCACGTTCAGTGGCGTCGTCGGGGTCGAGGGCCTGCGGCGGGTCGAACGATATTTCCAGCGCTGGCGACCGGCGACCGAGGAGGAGTGACCATGATCCCCGACGGCCTGGCACTGCGTGCCACGGACATCCGGATGGAGTACCGCGATCGCTCGACGCGCGAGCAGCTGATCGCGATCGAGAAGCTCGACCTCGAGATCCCCGAGGGTCAGTTCGTGACCATCGTCGGGCCAAGTGGCTGCGGCAAGTCGACGTTCGCCAAGATCGTCAACGGCCTGTTGCCAGCGACCGCCGGCGAAATCGAGGTCCGGGCGACGGACCACGGACGCGATCACGCCATGGTCTTCCAGGACTCCTCGTTGTTCCCGTGGTACTCGGTCCTCAGCAACGTCGCGTATGGGCTCGTCTGCCAAGGAGTACCGAAGAAGGAGGCCCAGGAACGGGCGATGCCCCTGATCCGCCTCGTCGGGCTGGAGGGCTTCGAGCGCAAGTACCCGTACCAGCTCTCGGGTGGTATGCAACAGCGGGCAAACCTGGCCCGAGCGCTCACCGTCGATCCAGAACTCCTCATCATGGACGAGCCATTCGCGGCCCTGGACGCTCAGACACGTGAGCTGATGCAGGCAGAGCTGCTTCGCATCTGGAGCGCATCGACAAAGACGGTCCTGTTCATCACCCATCAGATCGACGAGGCGATCTTCCTGTCCGATCGCGTCATCGTGATGAGCGCTCGGCCCGGCCGGGTCATCGCCGACATCGCGATCGATCTTCCGCGACCACGGTCGCTCGAGCTCAAGCGCACCCCGGCGTTCGTCGCGTACGAGGAGCAGATCTGGGAGTTGATCTCCATTCAGCTGACGAGCGTCGGCGCCGGTGCGACCGCCTAGATGGCAGCCTCGACCAACGTCATCGCCCGCCAGCGCCATCCCGGGCCGCGGCGTTCCGCCCTTTGGTCACGGATCCCCGAGCGTCTCCTCTATGGCTCGATCGGGATCGTCGGGGTGCTCATCATCTGGGAAGCGGCCGTTCGCCTGAAGCTTGTCAAGGCGTCGCTGATCAGCTCTCCGACGGGTGTGATCAGTGCCGCGATCAGTGATTTCGGATCGGGCGTGATCCAGCCGCACATCTGGACGAGTTTCCTCGAGTGGACCGTGGGCTTCGCGCTCGCGCTTGTCATCGCCATTCCACTCGGATTCCTTCTGGGGTCCTTCCGCCGTTTCGAGTACCTCTTCGACCCACTGATCGCGGCGTTGTATGCAACGCCGACGGTCGCGCTCGTCCCGCTCATCATCCTGCTCTTCGGGGTGGGACTACCGTCGAAGTTCGTGGTCGTCTTCCTCGAGGCATGGGTAACGCTGACCGTGAGCACGATCAACGGCGTCCACTCTGCCGACCGTCGCTGGCTCGACATCGCCCGCAGCTTCCGCGCTCCCCGTGGGCTCGTCTTTCGATCCGTGACTCTTCCGAGCTCGACGCCGTTCATCATCACCGGCATCAGGATCGCGGCTGGGCGGGCGCTCGTCGGCGTCGTGGTCGCGGAGTTCATCGCCTCGAACATCGGCCTCGGCTTCTATATCAGCTCGAACGGCTCGTTCCTCAATGCATCCAGGGTGATGCTGGGGATCCTCATCCTCGGCGGCTTCGGCATCGCCGTCGGCGAGCTGATCCGGCGCATCGAGCACCGCTTCGACGCGTGGCGGCCGGCGATCCATTGAGGGCGCCTGCGCGAGCGATTGCCATTGGGTCGCGCCCAAGCGAATGACGCAATGGATGAAATCTCGGCGGCGCTCGGAGCCGCCGGCGAAGCGGCCAATCGGGGGTCGAGTCGGCTAGCGCGGACGCCGGTCCGAGCCCGCCCGCTCGCGCGCCTCAGCTTCGCGGAGAAATCGCCGGATCAGGACTGCAACGCGCTGGTAGTGGCTCGCCAGCTGGCCCACCGCGCGATCGGCGTCCCCCATCTTGACCGCTTCCCAGAAGCGATCGTGATGGGACGGCGCGTGCTGCAGGGTGGGCCATCGAAGGGATCGGGCGACTTCCTGCCGCAGGCGAGCGATCAGGCCCACCAGGCGCGGACGGCCGCTCACGGAGTACAGGCGGATGTAGAACCGCTCGCGTGCGGCCAGCTGCTCATCGGGCGAGGTGGCATTCGTCATCGTCAGGAACAGGCCGTCCAGCTCCTCGATGTCCTCATCGGTGAGGAGCGGCATCGCGACGCGAACGGCGTGACCCTCCAGGACGACGCGGAGGTCGTACACCTCCTCGACATCGTCCGCATCGAGCTCGGTAACCGAGAACCCGCGATTCGGCTCGGACGTGACGAGGCCTTCGTACTCCAATGCCCTGAGGGCCTCGCGGACGGGGATCCTGCTCGTTCCAAAGCGCTCTGCGAGGTCTTCCTGCCGAAGCCGGGATCCGGGGCTCAGAACGCCGGCCAGGATTGCCTCGCGGAGCGAGGTCAGCACGAGGTCCTGCGCTGTGACGTTCGATGCTCGGGCTGCGGCGATGATCTGCTCCAGGTGGGCCGAACCGCCTGAGCCGTCTCCCGATCCCTGACCGTCGATCATCCCGTTACTCCATCCAATCCGTGTACGAACCGGCCGTCGATCATCGTGGCGACCAGTTCTGGTTCCGACGCCTCCTCGATGGTACGCGCCAGCGGATCACGATCAAGGACGATCAGGTCAGCGGCGTTACCCACCGCGAGCTCGCCGATCCTCGTCTCCCCTGCGAGCCGATGCGGAAGCGTCGTCCAACCCTCCCACGCCGCCCGAACGTCCACCGCCTGGCCACGTCCGACAGGCCCATCGATCGCATGCCGATCGACGGCCGCGCGGATCGCCGCGAGCGGTGCCTGGGGTCCGCTCGGGACGTCCGAGTTGTGGATCGTCGGGATTCCGAGGGCTGCGGCATCGGCAAGCGGGAGGATGCGCTCGATCCGGTCGGCCGCCAGGCAACGCTCCCAATCGGCAGCATAGGCGCCCAGGAACCCGGGCTGGACCGACCATACGACCCCCAGGTCCCGCATCCGCCGGAGACGCGTGCCGTCGAGGCCAAGGTGGGCGTGCTCCAGGCGGTACGGACGCCCGAGCGCCGGGCCGGCTGCGGCGAACGCATCCAGGGCGGCGTCGATCGCGCGGTCGCCGACGGCATGGATGGCGAGCGCCAGCCCGTGACGGTTGGCGGCCGAGGCCAGCCGCTGGAGCTCGTCGGGCTCGATCCGCATGATGCCGAAGTTGTCCGGCTCGTCCAGATACGCCTCGTGCACGGCTGCGTTTCGGAAGATGCACCAGCCGTCGACGCTGATCTTGGCGCCGAGCACTCGCAACCAGTCATCGCCGAAGCCCTGGCGGATCCCCAGTGACGTCAGGTGATCGAGGTGGATCGGCGCCTCGTGGATCCGGTAGTAGAGGCGAACGCGAACATTGAGTTCATTGGACGCCCGGAGTGCCGAGAAGTCGTCCGCCTCCTCGGGCAAACGGACCATCTCGTGGATCGTCGTGATGCCCAGCCGGTGGAGATCCCCGAAACCCGCCCGCACCGCGGCCTGGCGTTCGCCGGCAGATGGACTGGGCACCACCGTGTCGGGAGCCGACTGGTCGAGGCGCAGCTTTGCCCGCTCGTGGAGGATCCCCGTCGGCTCGCCATTCTTGTCATGCTCTATGCGCCCTCCGGGCGGATCGAGCGTCGCCCGGTCGATCCCGGCCGCGGCAAGGGCCCGACTGTTGGCCACGACGACGTGCTTCCCGATCCCGCGCAGAACCACGGGATGGCCTGGAGCGGCCCGGTCAAGTTCACGCCGGTTCGGGAGCCGGCCTTCGGCCAGGCGCGCCGCCGTCAGCGAGTCTCCCTGGATCCAGGCTCCCGGCGGCAGCTCGGCGGCTCGGCGGCCAACGTGTCTAACGACGTCATCGATCGAACGCGGTGCCAGGACCTCGAAATCGAGGTAGAGCCGGCGCACGATCGCCGCGCGATGAAAGTGGGTGTGGCTGTCCACGAACGCGGGCAGGGCCGCCCGGCCGGCAAGATCGATGATCGTGGTCGCGGGCCCGGCGAGCGATTCGATGTCGGTCCGCGAGCCAGAGGCGACGATGGACCCTCCGGCGATGGCAATGGCCTCGACTGGGCCGCCGCCATCGATCGCCTGGCGGATTGGACCACCCAGCAGGAGCGTCTCCGGAGGGCGGAATCGAACGCCGATCGGCACCCGTAGAATGTACGCAATCAAGGGCAAATTGTCGAGGATCGTGGTCGTGATGGACACAGACTGGCCCGCCCCGCCACTCGCCGGACACCGGACGACGTCGCCGTGCGACCGACCCGCCGGGGCGGAGCCGATCGTGCTTGAACGTGGCAGGTAACCGTCTCGGCCCATTCCGGCATCGGGCCTTCGGCGTCTATTGGATCGGCGGGTTCGCCTCGAACATCGGCACCTGGCTCCAGACGGTTGCCGCCTCGGTCTTCGTCTTCCAGTTGACGGGGTCCGCGCTCGACGTCGGAATCCTGAACTTCGTGTCGTTTCTTCCGATCTTCCTGTTCTCGATCATTGGTGGTGTCGTCGGTGATCGGTTCGATCGTCGGTTGGTGGTAGTCGCAACCCATTCCGTCTCGGGCGTCCTGGCGACGATCCTGGCCATCGTGTCGTTGACCGGTATAGCCGGCGAGCTCCACGTCATCGTCATCGCCTTCGCCCTCAACACGTCCTACGCCGTCGCCAAGCCGGCCCTCGTTTCCCTCCTCCCATCGCTCGTGCCACGCGACGAGGTCACCGAGGCGGTCGGCGTGAACACGCTCCAGTTCGTCACGGGACAGATGATCGGGCCAGTGCTCGCAACGATCGTCATCGCGACCGCGGGCGTGCCGTGGGCCTTCGTCCTGAATGCACTGAGCTATCTCGGGCCGATCATCGCCATGGCCTACCTTGCCCACCGCGGACTCGGCGGCGTCGCGCGCTTCAACGCCGTGGTGGTCGTGGACGCCAACTCGGGAGCGCCCGCACCGGGTGACCTCCTCCCGGCCGTGGAGCGATCGCACGCAGCCGGCGACACCGTGACGGCATCGACGATCAGTGCGACCGAATACGTCCGCCAGCAGGGCTGGGTGCTCGCGCTGCTGCTCGGGGTGATCGCGTGCAGCGCGCCACTGGAGGTCCTGAGAACGTTGTCGCCGGCGATCGCCCAGTCGCTCGGCCAACCCGACAGCGCGGCGGGCCTGATCGTGGCGGCCCAGAGCGCCGGGTCGGCCCTTGCCCTGCTGGCCTTCATCCCGCTCCGTCGGTCCGGACGCTCGAACGACGTTGCCCGGCTCGGATTGGCGATCCAGGCGGTCGGACTCGTCGGCGCGTTCGCGGCCGGGGAGCTCTGGATGGAGGGGATCGCGGTTGGTTGCGTGGGGTTCGGCTTCTCGCTCTGCTTCCCGGTTCTCACAGGCGCGCTGCAGGCCGACGTGCCGGACGCGGTACGGGGGCGAATCATGGCCTTCCACCAGATGTCGCACCTTGGGAACCGACCGTTCGCGGCTCTCGCCGCCGGATCAGCCGCGGCGATCGTCGGTGCTCAGCCGGCCATCCTCATCGCCCTTGTCCTCCCCCCGGTTGGGCTCCTCGCTACGCGCCGGGCATGGCGTCTGCTGCGGGTCGCCCAGACCCGGATGGCGATGGGATAGGCGCAAACGAGCGGTCTCCGCCCCGGGACCGCCATTCCAGCTGCCCGGAGCCCGGAGCGTTCATGCGTGGCGCACGCGGAGATTGACCGCCTTGACCCGGGTGAACGACAGGATCTCATCGAGCCCGTGCTCGCTGCCGACGCCGGAGTCGCCCCAACCGCCGAATGGCACGGCCGGAAAACGGGTCTCGACGTCGTTGATCCAGATGTAGCCGGCGTCGATCCCGTCTGCGAGCCGAAAGGCGCGGTCGATGTCCTGGCTCCATACCGCTGCGGTCAGCCCATACGGCCCGGCATTCGCCAGGGCGACCGCCTCGGCTTCGGTCTCGCCACGTCATCGCCGCCAGGACCGGACCGAACACCTCCTCGTCCGCGAGTCGTGACCCCGGGCGACCCGGTCAACGACCGTCGGCGTCGAGGAATGCACCGCGGCCGAGTTCCGGATCGGGCGGGGCGGATCCACCGGCCCGGAGCCGCGCCCCGTTGGCGACCGCCTCGCGGACGACGATCGACGCACCGGTCCCGGGCTGCGGTGGTGATCATGGAGCCCATCTCGGTCCCCTCGGCCTGCGGCATCCCGATCCGGATCCTTCCGGCCAGATCGGCGACGCGGTCCAGGACGTCGTTCGCGATCGACTCGTGGATGACAAGCCGGCTTGTCGAGCCGCAGCTCTGACCCTGCACCCGGGTGAAGTTCATGCCCCGGACGATGGCGCCGGCCACCTCGTCGAGATCAACGTCAGGGAACACGACGATCGGGTTCTTTCCGCCAAGCTCGAACGTGATCGTCTTCATGCGTCCGCTTGCCGCGGCCGATGCCTGGATCCGCAGCGCCGTGGCCGTGCTGCCGGTGAACGAAAGGCGGCCGATCGCCGGATGGCGGACGAGCGCGTCGCCGGTGGCGGGCCCGCCCACGACGACGGAGACGAGGCCGTCGGGGAGGAGGCCCGTCGTCAGCTCGGCAAGCGCGAGCGTGGCAAGCGGGGCGAGCTCGGACGGCTTGAGGATCACGGCGTTGCCTGCGACGAGCGCCGGCCCCAACCGGGCGCAGGCGAACATGACGGGATGGTTGAAGGTGATCATCCGACCGACGACGCCCCAGGGCTCACGCGTCGTGTAATGGAGGCCCGGCAGCGGGAACGTCTGGCCCTTCGCCTCGAGGGCGAGGCCCGCCGAATCCCCCATGAGGCGAACGCCCTTGTCGACGTCGGCCCGCATCGCAGTCAGAGGGTTGCCCGTGTCCAGGCTGTCGAGCCGGGCGAGGGCGTCGGCGTGATCGGCGATCCGGCGGGCTAGCTCACCCACGAGCGCGCCGCGCTCGCGAGCCGGTACGCGACGCCAGGAATTGAAGGCCGCGGTTCCGGCTTCGACCGCGGCGCCGACACCGGTGGCTCCCGCTTCCACGATCCGGGCGATGGGAGTGCCGGTCGCGGGGTCCCGGACCTCGATCCGGTCGGCGCCGTCATGACCCGGCCGCTCTTCCACGTGACCGCCGATGAACGAACCGAGGACCGGGGCGTCCCCGGTGTCCGCATCGAGGAGTCGGTCGCTGATCATCGGTACTCCCTGCGCACGTGGGGCGGCCCCGGCAGGGACCACGCCCCGAGAGCGTCCTTCGATTGTATACATCGATAGCGATCTTGCGTACAATCAATGCAGGCGCGCGACTCCGGCCGGGTCCAACGACGCCACGCGCGGAGGGCACGATGACGATCGAGGTCTCGGTCGACCCGGACCTCTGCATCGGGTCGGGAGATTGTGTCCGAATCGCCGGACAGGCGTTTCGGATCGACGAGTCGACCGGCGTGTCCGGTCCCCTGGCTGGCGCACGCGACGTGGGCGAGGCCCTGCTGCTCGCGGCCGCCCGAACCTGTCCGACGCAGGCGATCCGGCTTGTTGCGGCAGACGGCCGCGTCCTGCACGAATCGAACTGACGCGGTTGCCCGCATGACCGACCCGCTGTGCTCACGACCTACCGCGGCCACGGTCACGTTCGATCGCTTCGAGGACATCCGCGAGGCGCTGTTCAACGGCGATCTGTCGCGCACCTTCGACAAGCGATCCTACGGCGACGGCAACATCCGCGACGGCGTCGTCAGCATCCAGCCACGGGGCGGTCCATCGAGCGCGTCGCCGGGTCGAGAATACGCAGTTCCGGCCCGAGGACCTCCGACTCTACGAGCACGATCTGTTTCCGCAGGTCATGAACGAGCTGCTCGACGTGCTCATCGACGCGGAGGAGGTCGAACTCTATGCCGATCGGGGAGATGCTCAGCGTCGTCCTCGCAGGCCGTCGGGCAGGGATCGAGTTTCGTCCGAATGATCTCGACCAGCTTCGCAGCCTCGTCCACGACGTCGACGTCTTCTCCCAGGGTTCGGCGATCCTCGACGCGAAGGACCCGGAGGCCGTGCGGGCCATGGTGCGGGCCACGTATGTCGAGTTCGAGCGGGATTTCGTACGTCCCGCGTGGGACCGTCGACTCGAGCTCCTGGCCAGCGTCGAGGCGGGGAGCTGGCCGCGGACGACCTCCCGCACGACATCCTGACCGTGCTGCTGCTTCACCGCGGCGACGCCCGGCTGGAGCTGGCGGACGACGGTCGCGTCGTTCGCGAGGTCGCGACATACCTCCAGGGCGGCACCCATACAAGCGGCCAGACGCTCGTCAATGCCTTCGATTTGATCTTCGGTCAGGGCGACGATGCCGACGCCATTCTCGAGCGGCTTGCGGCTGACCTGCTCTTCGCACAGCGCGTCGTCCACGAAACGCTTCGCCTCCGGCCGACGACTCCGAAGATCAAGCGGCGGGCGGAGGTGGAGACGATGGTCGGAGGGCGATCGATCCCGAAGGACGCGCTCGTCGTGCTCGACGCCGCGACGGCGAACCAGGACCCTCGATTCTTCGGCGAGCTCCCGGATCGATTCCAGCCGGACCGGACCGTTGCCGAAGGCGTGTCGCGCTGGGGCCTGTCCTTCGGCGCCGGTGCCCACCAGTGCCCTGGCCGATCGGTCGCCGGCGGCTTCCCCGTGCCCGACGCCTTCGAGGTCGACGGCCAGCACATCTTCGGCCTGGTCGCGCTGATGCTCCAGGCAATGGCGGTTCGCGGGATTCGTCCCGACCCGACCCGTGCCCCCGAACGCGACACGCGCACCGAGCGCTTCACGCGCTGGCGCCACTACCCCGTCCGGTTCACGGTGCGCAGGTCGCCGGTCGCTCAGGCCTGAGCAGGTCGCCAGAACCGGGAGTCCGGAAGGTTCCAGGACGCGCCCGGCCGCGCGCTCGGGATGGTCACTGGTTCCGGGCGGCCCAGTCGAGGAGGATCTCAGCGGATCGCGCCGGGAACTGCCAGAAGAACCCGTGAGAGGCGCCCTCGACAGCGGCCCACTCGGCCCCGGGAATGTGCGTGCGGAGCCACTCCGAGGCATCCCAGTGAACGCCGGTCCCCGCAACATGGGTATCCCGGTCACCGACCATCACGAGGGTGGGCACGGTCAGCTCTCCCAACCGGTCCGCGGTCTGGTGCTCCTGGCGCGCCACGACGTGCCGAAGGTAGTCCTCGAGCGACGGGCGATGGTCCCAGAACGCGGCGACGAGCCACGCGACCACGTCGGACCGACCGTCCACGAATTCAGGCGTGAAGAACGTGGCCTCGATGTGAGCGGCCATGTAGCGCTCGTATCCCTGGTCGATCATCGCGGCGGCCGTGTGGACAGGAATGCCACGCGTCACGGGCCGGCTGTCCAGAAATTGTCCGGGACCGGTCGCCGCGAGCACGAGTGACCGCGCCATCGCCGGGTGATCGAGGACCAGCCACTGCGCAACCCGCCCACCCATCGAGTGCCCGACGATGTGAGCTGGTCCGAGGCCTGCGGCGGCCACGACCGCAGCCGCGTCGGCGGCGAACACGCGCGTCGAATACGGGGAGGTCGTGGTCGGCGTCGCGCCGGTGCCGCGATGGTCGAACGTGATCACCGAATGGCGCCTGGCGAGCGGCTCGAGGAGCTCGGGCGGCCACGTCGCGGCGGGATACCCCGTCCCGGCGATCAGCAGGAGCGGAACACCGTTGCCCGCGACATCGTAGGCAATGGGGCACCCATCCGAGTCGACAATTGGCATCAGGCAGGCTGATCCATTGGCGTGCGCGGACCGCTCGACCGCGTGCCGTTCATCGCCGCCGCCCGGATCGCGATGAAGGCGGTCTCCGGGTCTTCGAGCCGGGGTCGCTCCTTCCCGAGGGTCCCGGCCGCGCGGAGCAGCAGCCGGTCGGTCCGCTGGAGCAGGTCGGCCTTCAGGACTGGATCGAGGTGGCGCCCTTGCCTCACGAACGTCTCGAGTCCCTCTGGATCCGTGTCGATCACATCGTCGCGCCCCTGGCGTTGAGCGGCCGCGAACGCGACCAGGCGCGCCGCGACGTCCGCGTGTGACCTCCGGACATCCGGGAACGAGAGAAGGCGTACGAGCGAAGGTCTCGCCGCGATCTCGCGAACGATCTCCATCGTGTCGCCGCCGAGGGCATGACGTCGTTCCGCCGGGTCGAGGGGCACTCCGTTGTTGAGTCGCGAGAACAGCTCCTCGATGTCGACCTCCGTCGCGTCCTGGATGAGGACGACCGCGAGGAACGTCCCGAGCAGCGCCGCCTGCCAGGTGGGACCGAAGCCGGAGAAGGATCGGCCGGCGCACGGGGCCGCGGCAGTCTCGTCACCCTGACCGGCGAGGCCGTTCGACCCTTCAAGGAGGAAGTCGTCAGCAAGGGCGAAGCCGTCGTCGAGGAACTGCCAGATCGCCGTGAGGCGCTGCTTCCCGTCGACGACCGCGTAGACCTTCCGCGGGTCGGTGCCGCGGAGGTCGTGCAGATAGATCTTCGGGACGTCATAGCCATTCACCAGCGAGTCGATGAATCGCTGGCGCTGGCCAAGCGTCCACAGGTCGCCCGCTCGCTGGTAGCGCGGCGCGTCGTCGATGGAGCTTCGCCAGGCGCGTGCCTTGGCTACCGTGAAGTCCGGCGCCGGAACGCAGCGCATCAGGCGTGGGATCTGCGACGCCAGGCTCGGCCGCCGATCAAGGGCGCGGGACCGAGGTTTCGCGATGTTCGACCTTGAAGTAGCCCGGCCAGAGCTGCTCGTAGAAGTACCGGATCCCGTACTCGATCCGAAGCGTTCTCGTCCGGCCGTCCGACGGATTGAAATGCTCGTGGCGCGTCATCTTCGGCGGGATCTGGACCGCATCGCCGGCTTCCCAGTCGTAGTGGATGCCGTCAATCTCCGAGAACCCGATCCCGTCGAGGACGTAGAGCACGGCTTCCGTGTGCGTGTGGTCGTGGCTCGAGGTATGCGGTACCTCCTCGAAGATCTGCGTCATCGCCACGGTGATCGCCGTGAACCCGTTGCGATGCTCGCTGGCGCTCTCGCCACCTCCCATGAGGTTGTAGACCGCCCCGTGGCGGTGGGGATGGTTGCTCTTGATCAACCGCTCGGGCGGATGCGTCACCGACGCGGCTGCGGCCTCATTGCCGTCGCCGTGGGTGCCAGCGCCGTGGCGATCGTTGCCCCCTGACCGCATCCGATCCGCCTCGTTCGGCGCGTCCTCGATGTGGAGGACAATCCGCCGGCCCCGCCCGTCGAACTGGCCGTCCTCCGCCGGCGCGCGGTCGACGAACCCGGGGCCGTTCTCGCCCCTGACCTCGAGCTGCTCGAGCCGACCGAGCCGAACGAAGAGATCGAGATCCATCGTCGATGCCGAGACGTAGGCAAGCTCCGTGGTGCCCGTGTTCACGAGCTGGTGGTCATCCATGTACGGAACGTGAATGGTCGTCCCGGCGTGGATGTCGTAGCGGCGCCCGCCGACGAGCACGAAACCCTCTCCGCCAAGAACGTGGATCGCCTCCTCGCCGTGTCGATGGCGGCCCGTGTGATGACCGGCCGGGATCGTCGCCCTGCAGAGGTTCGTCCCGTTCGTCGGAAAGCCGACCTGCTCGCCGATGAGCATGGCTACCCGGAAGTCCTGCGGCGTCTCGATCCAGACGAGATCGCGGCCGCGGGCGACGATCGGCGAGCGCTCGACCAGCATGGCGTTCCGGTCGCTTGCGGCCAGCCAGTCGGAATAGAAGTCGGCTCGCTCGATCCGGCCGACCGTGCGCCAGGCCTCGGTCATCGACTCCTCCCGCGTCGTTTCCGGTCGACGATCACTCGTCGTCGGGAGTGTCCGGATGGCGCTCGATCTGGTGCAGGCCGAGCTGCTTGATGGTGAACGTGTCCTGGACGGCGAGGTAGCGGGCCGTGTCATCGGCCGAGTCGTTGAAATGCTGGTGCCATGCCCAGAGGGGGATCCCGATCAGATCGCCCTCTTCCCAGTCGACCCGCTCTTCGGGTTCTCCGTCGTAGTGCATGACGGTGTGACCCTTGCCCTTGACGATGTACAGGACCGCTTCCGTCGTGTGCCGATGCTTGACCGATGCGTGGCTCGGCGGCAGCTCGGACAGGTGCGGCTGGAGCCGAATCGCGCCGGACAGGCGATAGAACCGCGCCTTTGTCCCCCGGTATTCGCGCGCGATCAACTCCGTCGTCCTGAGGTCCTTGACGATGGTCGCCTCGGTCGGCGGATTCTTCTTGTTCCACTGCTCGCGCTGCGTCATCTCGGTGATCGCCGTCCCGCTCAACGGCTGGCTCGGCGCCGCGACGACCTTGGTGTCCTCGCCCATCTCAGATCCTCCGATGCCGCAATCGTCGCGTACACTGAACTTCGTCCACAGTGTGGGCAAGAACGGATACAAAGTCAAACGCTTTGTTACCATTCCGGCGACGCTCTGCCGCCGACGCCGGATTGGCTCCGATCTCGCGCCCGACGGCCGTGGAGGGCCCATGATCCCGCGTTTCGCTCTAGCCCGGCCTGAGACACTCGAGGAAGCCTTCGGCGCGTTCGTCGCGGCGGACGGAGAGGCCCTGTACCTCGCCGGCGGCACGGAGCTGCTGCAGGTGATGAAGATGGGCCTGGCGCAGGCCCGGGCGCTCATCGACCTCAAGCGCATTGCAGCTTTGCATGGGATCCAGCGAACCGCCGATGGTCTTCGAATCGGGGCCGCGGCGACCCACCGGGAGATCGAACGGTCGCCGGTCGTCGCCGACGCCCTGCCCGGCCTCGTCGCGCTGGAGCGCGGGGTCGCGAACGTCAGGGTCCGATCGACGGGCACGCTGGGAGGCAATCTAGCCTTCGCCGAGCCGCACTCGGACCCCGCGACGCTGCTTCTCGCCTGCGATGCGCAGATCGAGATGGTCAGCCCACGCGGATCCCGCAGCCTGTCGGTCGCCGACTTCATCCTCGGGCCCTTCGACACGGCTCGCGAGCCGGATGAAGTCATCACCTCGATCGTCGTTCCCAACGCTGCGACGCGGCGAGGGCCGGGCGTACGGCAAGTTTGCCTTCTTCGAGCGTCCCGCCGCCTCGGTCGCGGTCCGCGCGACCGTCCGCAACGGGCGGATCGCCGCGGCCACGGTGACGGTCGGGTCGATCACCGAGGTACCCGAGCGCGTCGAGGCGGCCGGGGCCGCCCTCGTGGGCTCCGAAGTCGGCCCAGGCCCGCTTGCCGACGCGCTGAACGTCGCGGCGGCGGCGTTCGGCGATCTCGATGCGGTCGGAGACCTGAACGGCTCGGCCGACTACAAACGACACCTCGCGGCGGTGCTCCTGGCGTCGACCGTCCGGGTGGCGGTGGATGAGGCGATTGCCCGTGCATGACACGCTGGTCGCGCGGCTGACCGTCAACGGCCGTGCTCACGACCTCACGATCGAGCCACGGGAGACGATCGCCGACGTCCTTCGTGATCGACTCGGCCTGACCGGCGCGAAGATCTCGTGCGATGCCCAGGTCTGCGGTGCGTGCACGGTCCTCGTCGACGGCGTGCCGGTCAGCGGCTGCACATTCCTGGCGATCGACGCGGACGGGAAGCGTGTCCGGACTGTTGAAGGCCTCGCCGACGGCGACCGTCTCAGCCCGCTCCAGCAGGCGTTCATCGACCGCTGCCGCGTTCCAGTGCGGGTTCTGCACACCGGGCATGCTGATGGCGGCGACGGCGCTCCTCGACGAGAACCCGGACCCGAGCCGCGGCGGACGTGATCGCCGGGCTCGAAGGCAACCTCTGCCGGTGCACCGGCTATGAGCCGATCGTCGAAGCGGTCCTCGCGGCGGCCCACGTCGCCGCAGAGTCGCGGCCGGCGGCAGGTCCGAGCCGGCCACGGGAGACGCCGACTGATGCGTCGCATCGTGACCCGACCGGAGGTCCGTTTCCCATCGGCGAGGCCGTCCCCCGTCGCGACGGCATCGCCAAGGTCACGGGCGCGGCCCGGTTCACCGTCGACATCGACCTGCCCGGCCTCGCCCATGCGCGAATCCTGCGCAGCCCGTACGCCCACGCCAGGATCCGATCGGTCGACGTCGACGGCGGCCCGCGCGCACCCGGGCGTCATCGCGGTCGTTGCGGCCGCCGACCTCGCCGACGTCCACCTGATCTACGGCCATGCCGTCGCCGACCATCCGCTCATCGCGGTCGACAAGGTCCGCTTCGCGGGCGAGCCCGTCGTCGGCGTCGTGGCCGACGATCCGGTCACCGCCGAGGAGGCGCTCCGCCTGGTCGAGGTCGACTACGAGCCGCTGCCGTACGTCACGTCGCCGGAGGCCGCGCTCGGCGACGACGCGCCGATCATCCACGAGCATCCCGGCGAGCAGCGCCCGCACCGCGGATTCGAGGAGGACATCGAGCGGTCGCCACCCGAACGTCTGCTCGTCGTCCCGCCAGGCGTGGGGCGACGTCGACGCGGCATTCGCGGGCGCGGCCCTCGTCATCGAGGGCGAGTACCGCTACCCGATGTGCTACGCCTACGCGATGGAGCCGTACACGTCGGTCGCGTCGTGGGGCGAGGGCGAGCTGACCGTCTGGACGTCCGGCCAGCACCCGTACATGGTCCGCGACGACCTCGCCCATTGCTTCGACCTGCCGCTCAGCAAGGTCCGCGTCATCGTCCCGTACGTCGGCGGCGGCTACGGCAGCAAGTCGTACACGAAGATCGAGCCGCTGACCGCGGCGCTCGCGCTGCGGGCCGGCCGGCCGGTGCGCCTGGCCCTGAGCGTCGAGGAGGCGATCCTGACGACGCGCGGCGACGCCGCGATCGTCCGCCTCCGGACCGCGTTCGATCGGAACGGCCGGATCCTCGGGCGTGCCAGGCAGAATCCTGCTCGACACGGGCGGCTACGCCGAGAACTCGCCGCTGGTCGGCCGCAAGGCTGCCAACCGGCTCGGCGGGCCCATACCGGATCCCGGCCCTCGAGGTCACGTGCGACGTGGTCTACACGAACACGGCGCCGGCGAGCTCGTTCCGCGGCTTCGGTGCGCCCCAGGTGACCCTCGCAGGCGAGTCGCAGATGGACGAGGCGGCGGTCGCGCCTCGGCCTCGACCCGCTCGAGCTGCGACGCCGGAACGTCCTCGCCCATCGGCGAGCGGCCCTGGCCGAAGGCGCGCGGGATCGACGCCGACCTCGCCGCGGACCTGGCGCTCGCGGCCGAGGAGATCGAGTGGGACGTCGACCCCGGTCCCGGTCGCGGCAAGGCGATCTGCCTGTCCGCCTCGGACGCCGGATCGGAGCCGATCACGACCTCGATCCTGCGCGTCCTCGCCGACGGGTCGGTGACGGTGATGTGCGGGAGCACGGAGATCGGCCAGGGCTCCTCGACGGTCCTGGCCCAGATCGCCGCGGCCGAGATGGGCGTCGAGCTCGAGCGAGTCCGCCTCGTTCAGAGCGACACGGCTGCGGTCAGCTACGACCGCTCCACCGGCGCCAGCCGGACCACGACGCTGATGGGCCTGGCGATCCAGGCTGCCGCGGCGGATGCCCGGACCCAGCTCGTGGAGTGGGCCAGGACGTCCCTCGCGCCGGACGGACCCGGCGGTCGAGGAGAAGCGCGGTGGCGTCAGGATCGGCGGCAGCGAGCACGACTGGGGGGCGATCGTCCGGGCGTGGTTCGGCGGTGCGGCCGGCGAGGTCGTCGGCCGCGGCTACCTGCGGCGCTCCGGGGCGACGGCGGAGATGCCGCCGTTCTGGGAGATCGGCTGCGTCGGCGTCGAGGTCAGCGTCGAACGAGGCGACCGGCGAGATCCGGGTCGAGCGTCTCGTGACCGTCGGCGACATCGGCTGCGCGATCAACCCGCAGACGGCCGAGGCGCAGGACGTCGGCGCGGCGATGATGGGTCTCGGAATGGCGACCCGCGAGGAGCTCGTCTACCGCGACGGCAATCTCCTGAACGGCAACCTCTTCGACTACCGCGTCCCGCGAACGACCAACCTGCCCGAGCTTCGAACCGTGCTCGTCGAGCGCGGCGACGGCGTGGGCGTCTACGGCGCCAAGGGCGGCGGCGAGGGCGCACTGAACCCCGTCGCGGCGGCAATCGCGAACGCCGTCGAGCGGGCAGCCGGGATTCGGCTGCGCGAGGCCCCGTTCACCCCCGAACGCGTGTGGCGAGCGCTTCAGGCGCGCGACGCGGCACGGGCTGCAACAGGGCCTGCAAGTACCGACGGACCGCGGGCGGATCACGCCGGGCCCGGGCAGCCCGCAGCCTCGGCCGACGACGACTCGTGAAACTCGACGGAACGATCACGATCTCCGCGCCGCCCGGTGACGTCTGGTCGCTCGTCATCAACCCGGTCAGCCTTGCGGGCTGCGTGCCCGGCGTCCAGGACATCCGGCAGGTCGACGATCGAACCTTCGAGGGCACGATCAGCGCGGCGGTGGGTCCGATCAACGGCAACTTCTCGTTCCGCTCGGTGATGACGCGGGCCACCTTCCCCGACGACCTCCAGGTGACCGTCGAAGGCAGCGACTCGGTCACGAAGAGCCGGCTCGAGATGGACATCGCGGCCGCCCTCGCACAGAGTGACGGAGACACGACCGATCTGACCTACAACGCCGACGTCCGGGTCAAGGGCAGGCTGGCGATCCTCGGAGAGATGGTCCTGCGGGCGACGGCCGGGTTGATGATCACCGAAGTCACGAAGTGCATCCGCACGCAACTCGAGCCAGGCGGCCGGGCACCCGTTGCACCGCCGGGATGACCCTGTCCGGCTATGACCTGATCGTCGTCGGCGGCGGGACGGCAGGCTGCGTACTGGCTGCCCGCGCGAGCGAGGATCCGACGCGACGCGTGCTCCTCATCGAGGCCGGGCCTGATCCCCGCCCGATCCCCGATGTCGTCGCGGATCCCAAGCGCCAGACGGAACTGATCCTCGAGTCGCCCTATGTCCGGATGTACGAGGCCGAGCGCGCTGACGGCTCGACCTTCCCGCTCCTGTCCGGGCGAATCATGGGTGGTGGCTCCTCGGTCAACAACCTCGTCGTGGTCCGGCCAATGCGGCGGGACTTCGACGCCTGGGCGCAGTTCGGGGGGGCGGCCTGGTCGTACGACAGCCTCCTGCCGGTCATGCGCTCGCTCGAGACGGATCGCGACTTTGCGGACAGCCCGATCCACGGCTCGAACGGTCCCCTGAACCTTCACCGGTCCTACCGGCTCGACGATCCAGCCGATCCGCCCGTCGTCGCGCTTCGTGCCGCGGCCCACGCCATCGGCCTCCCGGACTGCCCCGATCTGAACGTGCCGGAGCCGTTCGGAATCTGCGCCTCTCCGTACAACATCGTCGGGGGCCGTCGCCAGTCAACCGTCGTGGCTTGGCTCGATCCGGCCCGCGACCGACCGAACCTGGAGATTTGTGCGGACACGACGGTGACCCGTCTCGTCATCGAGGGGTCGCGGGTCCGCGGTGTGGAAATCGCGGAGCCGGGTGGCGTGAGGATCCGTCGAGGCCGCCGAGGTCGCCTTGGCCGCGGGCGCGTTCCAAACGCCGCAGCTCCTGCTTCTGTCGGGGATCGGCGCCCCGGATGCGCTTGAGCCACATGGCATCGAGGTACGCCATCGCCTCGACGGAGTCGGCGCGAACTACCAGGATCACGCCGTCGTGTACGTCACCTTCAACGGCACATCCGAGCTCCGCGAGGACTACGTAATCCCGAAGGTCCGGCTCATCGCACGGAGCAGTGACCGGCTCGACCACCCGGATCTCCACGTCTTCATGCGGCCGTCGATCCGGATGCCCGGCATGGCGCCACTGCTGCCCGTCTCGATCCACCTCCTCGAGCAGCGGTCGCGGGGCCGGGTCTCGCTCGCTTCAGCGAATCCGGAGGACCTGCCGGTCGTCGACACGGGGCTGCTCCGCCACCCGGACGACGCCCAGGCGCTCGTTGACGGGATTGATCTCGTCACCCGGCTGACCGCCCAGCCGGCACTCGCCGAGTTCTATGGTGAGTTGCTGACGCCGGGGGGCCGTGAGCAATGGCGAGACCACGTGCTGACCGCGTACGACACGTATCACCATGCCGTCGGAACCTGCCGCATCGGCCCGAAGGGTGATCCGGGAGCCGTCGTTGATCAAAGGCTCAGGGTTCACGGGCTCGACAACCTGCTGGTTGCCGACGCATCGGTCCTGCCGACGGTCCCGCACGCCAACACGAACCTCGCCGCGATCCTGGTCGGCGAGGTGGCGGCCCGCCTCATGGCCGGTCGCCCATGAGCACCGTCGCCTCGACCGATCGGTCCGGCCAGATACGGCGGGGCCTTCGGCTCGAGTTCTTCACGGTCGGCTGGAACCTCGTGGAGGGTGCGGCAGCAACGGTCGCGGCCCTCGCCGCGGGCTCGGTGGCGCTCCTCGCGTTCGGCCTCAATTCGTTCGTGGAAACCGCGTCGGCAGTGATCATCGTCTGGCGTCTGCTCGCGGAATCAGGCGCGACCGACGAGGAACGCATTGAAGCTGTCGAGCGACGGGCCCAGCGCCTGGTTGCGGCGTCACTGGTCGCCCTTGCCATCTACGTCATCTACGACGCCGTGATGACGCTGCTCGGCCAGGTCGCACCCGACGCGAGCCCGTTCGGTGTCGGCATCGCCGCCCTCTCGCTCGTGGTGATGTGGTGGCTGGCTCGCCTCAAGCGGCGCACGGCGATCGCCATCGGATCACGGGCCATGCATGCCGACGCCTTCCAGGCGACGGCATGCGCCTGGCTTGCGTTGGCTGTCCTGGTCGGTGTCGGATTGAACACGCTCTTCGGCTTCTGGTGGGCAGACCCGGTCGCGGCACTGGTCGTCCCACTGTTCCTCTGGCAGGAAGCAATCGAAGCCTGGCGAGGCGAAGATGCCCACTGAGCGCCACGGCGGGATCCCGTCCGGCTCGTTTCAGCAGCAAGAGCGACCGATTGGCCAGGACGCTTCGCCGCTGCAATGGATCGCGGGGGCGCCTTCCGGAACGCCGGCGGCCGGCTTGCCGTCGTCCTGCCGACACCCGCCACCCGGGGTCGCCACCGGCGCACCTTGATCGGGTGCGGTACGGTGCGCGCCATGGCCCACGAGCGACTTCGATTCCCGGCACCGGCACCACGGAAGCGCCGGGCCTTGCCGGCCGCGCTCGGCGAGCCGCTCCGGGCGGCCATCCTGATCTCGGCCCTCATCACGATCCTCGGCAGCATCCAGCCTTTCATGCATATCTGGCGGCCCGGCACGGGCTGGATCGACGTCACCGGCTTCGAGCAATCCGGGGACGGTGGATACGTCCTCGAGCTCGCGGTCGTCGCGGCCGTGCTCGCCTGGATCGACGGGGCGTGGAACAGCCGGATCGTCGTCCTCGTGGCAGGCCCGGCGGTGCTTGGCGCGAGCAGCCTCGTGATCCTCCGCGACTTCTATCAGACCGGCGTCGGCACCCTCGGCGGCCTGGCCAACGGCGGCGGATACGGCGGCTTCGAGCCTGGGTTCTGGGTCACCGTCCTTGGTGCCGCGACGCTCGCTGCGACCGGTGCCCTGCGGGCATGGCGGGTGCGGGGCCGGCTGTCGCTCCGGCCCGGGGCGGCACTTGCCGGCGTCGCCGGGATGGTGGGCGCCATCGGGGGCGCCGCCATCGGGTTCGTCGCGGGCGCGACGATCACGCCGCTGCTCGTCCACGTGAACACTGGTCCGACTTCCATGGTGCTCGTCATCGTCGGTTCGGCCCTCGCGGTACTCGGCGCCTGGATCGGGGCGATGGTCGCCACGGGTGCGGTCCGGAGCATCCGCCGCTCGTGATCGGGGTCGAGGCGACGCCCGGAGCACGGCTTCGGGATCGCTTCATCGCCGGGCCTTCGTATACGGCGACGGACGCCGACCGGCGGACCTTCCGAGTCATGGGCGTGGAGCTGCCGCTTCGGGCGACAACCGCCCTCTTCCTTGTCATGCTCGTCGTCGTCCTCGACTACACGCGGAGCGCGATTCCCCAAGATGTCCAGGCGATCGGCCGCGCTGCCGGCGCGATCCGCTACCAGGCCATCGAGCGACTCGTCCTTTTCGGCCTGGTCCCGGTCCTCGTCGTGGTCTTCGCCTTCCGGGACCGGCTGACTGCGTACGGTCTGGGTCTCGGTGATTGGCGCTGGGGAATTGGGCTGGCAGTCATCGGCTGCGCGATCATGACCCCGGTCATCGTCGCCCTTGGCTCGAGCCCGGACTTCAGCACCTACTACTCGGTCTCGGGCGCGCCGGTGGGCGACGTCGCCCTGACCAACGCCCTCGACCTCGTGCCCACCGAGTTCCTGATCCGCGGCTTCCTGATGTTCACCCTCCTCCGCGCGATCGGCCCGCTGGGACTCGTCGTTGCCCAGCTGCCGTTCGTCTTCTCGCACCTCGGCAAGCCGGAGATCGAGCTGTTCTCGACCCTCATCGGGGGCATGGTCTTCGGCTGGCTGGACTGGCGGACGCGATCGATCTGGTGGAGTGCCCTCGGCCACGTCTACATCCTGACGCTCGTCGTGGCGGTGGCCGGCGCCACGGCTTCCGTGCGATGAACGCATTCTCGGCGACGGAGGATCAGGGGCGGCCCGGCCCCATTCCGGTCGAGCTGTTCATGGACTTCCACTGCCCCTATTCGTACCGCGTCACGGGCTGGCTCGACGACCTCGACCCGTGTCTCGTGGATGTCACCCACCGCCTCTTCGCGCTCGAGCAGGTGAACCACGACCGGGAGGCTGCGACAATGGCGCCTCTGGGAGCAGCCGCTCGATTACCGCCAGTACCGCGACCGCCAGGATCGGCGCTCGCTCGCGGGATTCCTCGCCGCGGCGGCCGTCGACGCCTCCGATGCCGGGCCCGACGTCCGGCGGCGGTTCCGGCGGGCCGTCTACGAGGCCCGCTTCGAGGGCCGCCTCGACATCAGTGATCCGGCGGTCCTCGACGATGCGGGCGTCGTCGCCGGGCTTCGATCCGGCTGGGTTCGCGGAGCCCTCGCCGACGAAACCACGATTGCTGCCGCGCGGGCTCGGATCGCGGCGGATTGGGCGGCAGCGCGGTCGCCGTTCATGGTCTTCGGGGTCCCGACCATCAAGTTCGGCGATTCCGCCCCTGTCTACGTCCGGCTCGCGTCACCGGTATCTCCGGGTGAAGGGCCTGCCCTGCTCGCCGCGTTCCTCGCGTTTCGGGCCGCTGCCCCGATGGTCGTCGAAGTGAAGGAGCCGGAGCCTGCGCCGGAGCCGGAAGCTTGACGCCCGCGACCGGCGGGGTTTGATCGAGCGGCCCGATCGGGTGCGACTCGGCAGCGGACGGTCGGGCCGGGTATCCTTCACGCGGCCCCGAACGAGCCCCACGACGCAGCAGGGACAGGCGTCGCGCTGGCGCGGCGGCCACTCCCGAACCCGTTGCCCAGACATCAGGTGGTGCTCATGAAGATCGGAGTCGCCAGGGAAACCGCGCCCGGAGAGCGGCGCGTTGCCCTGGTACCCGAGGCGCTCGGAAAGCTCGCGGCTGCCGGGCTCGAGATCCTCGTCGAGGCCGGCGCCGGCGTCGGTGCTCTCATCCCCGACTCGGCATTCACGGATGCCGGGGCGACGATCGTCTCGACGGACGAGCTGTACAAGCAGGCCGATGTGATTCTGCGGGTGCAGAAGCCGAGCGCGGCGGAAGCGGTCCGGCTCCGCACCGGTCAGGCCGTGGTGGGTCTCCTCCAGCCGCTCCTGGATCCGCAGCTGATGGCAGGCCTGGCCGCGGCCGGCGTCACGGCCATCAGCCTCGACGCGATCCCGCGGACCCTGTCACGCGCCCAGACGATGGACGCCCTTTCGTCGCAGGCCAATGTCGGCGGCTACAAGGCAGTCCTCATCGCGGCGAACGCGTTCGGGCGCTACTTCCCCCTCCTCACGACCGCCGCGGGCACGGCCAAGCCGGCCAACGTCCTCATCCTCGGGATCGGCGTGGCCGGGCTCCAGGCCATCGGAACTGCCCGCCGCCTCGGTGCGGTGGTGCAGGCCTACGACGTCCGGCCCGAGACCCGCGAGCAGGCGGAGTCCCTCGGAGCGAAGTTCGTGACCCTCAAGACCCAGATCGACGCGACCGGCGCCGGCGGCTATGCCCGCGAGCTCACCGCCGAGGAACGTGCCGCTCAGCAGGCCGAGCTCAACGAGGTGATCGGCAACATGGACGTGGTGATCACGACGGCCCAGGTTCCCGGCCGCAAGCCACCGGTCCTGGTGACCGCGGCCGCAGTCGGACTCATGAAGCCCGGCTCCGTGATCGTCGACATGGCGGCCTCCGCGCTCGGCGGCAACTGCGAGCTCTCGAAGGCCGGCGAGGAGATCGTCACCGGCAACCTCGTGACGATCATCTCCCCGGACAACCTGCCGGCGACCATGCCCATCGGCTCGTCGGCGTTCTACGCCCGGAACCTCTCGGCGCTCCTGCTCCAGCTCGTCAAGGACGGCGCCCTCAACCTTGACCCGGCGGACGAGATCGCCGGTCCGGTCACGATCACCCACGGCGGCGAGATCCGCTCCGAAGCCGTGAAGAAGCTGCTCCAGCCTGCCGGAGGTGCCGCGTGAGCACGGAACTCCTCGCCGCATTGACGGTCTTCGTCCTCGCGATCCTGTGCGGCTTCGCCGTGATCTCGAAGGTCCCGGCCACCCTCCACACGCCGCTGATGTCGGGTGCGAACTCGATCCACGGCATCGTCCTGGTTGGCTCGATGGTCATCGCTGCCGGGGCCACCGAGCCGCTCAGCCAGCTCCTCAGCCTGGTCGCCGTCGCCTTCGCGACGATGAACGTCGTCGGCGGCTACGTGGTCACCGACCGGATGCTCCAGATGTTCCGCAAGAAGCCGGTCGCCCCAAAGGCCGAGTCCGAGAAGGCGGCCTGACGATGGACACCCTCGAAGCCATCGTTCGTCTCGTCTGGCTCGTCGGCGCGGCCGGGTTCGTGATCGGCCTGATGCGCATGAACTCGCCCGCCACGGCCCGCAACGGGAACCTCCTGTCCGCCGGCGGCATGGCCCTCGCGATCGGCGCGACCGCGGTCCTCCTCGCCGCAAACGGCGGGATCACCGCGTCCGGCTGGATCATCATCGTGGTCGGCATCGCGATCGGGGGCGGGTTCGGGCTCTACACCGCTCGCACCGTGAAGATGACCGCGATGCCACAGCTGGTGTCGCTCTTCAATGCCATGGGCGGCGGGGCGGCGGCCCTCATCGCGATCGACGACTTCATCCGCCTCTCCGGCAACGCCGGAGCCTCCATCCCGCTCCAGATCTCGGTCCCAACAGTCCTCGACATCGTCATCGGATCCATCACCTTCTCGGGATCGCTGATCGCGTCCGGGAAGCTGATGGGCCTCAAGATCACACCCTCGAAGCCCGTGATGATTCCGGGCGGCCAGCTGGTCACCGGGGCCCTTGCCCTCATCGTGACCGTCTCGGCCATCTACCTCTGGCTCGGCAACGCCAGCGTCCCGGTGATGTTCCTGATCCTGGCCGTCGCCCTGGTCTTCGGCATCACGATGACCCTGCCGATCGGCGGCGCCGACATGCCGGTCGTCATCAGCCTCCTGAACTCGTTCACCGGCACGGCCGTGGCGATGGCCGGGTTCGTCCTGGACAACACCGTCCTGATCATCGCCGGCGCCCTCGTCGGTGCGTCCGGCGCGATCCTCACCAAGCTCATGGCCGATGCGATGAACCGGTCCGTCCTGAACATCATGATCGGCGGCATGGGCGGCGGGGAAGGATCCGTCGGCGCGGTGTCCGGCTCCGGCGGCTCGGTCCGCGAGATCGGCGTCGACGACGCCGCGATCCAGCTCTCGTACGCCAGCCTGGTGATCATCGTTCCGGGCTACGGCCTGGCCGTCGCCCAGGCACAGCACGCGGTGCGCGAGCTTGCCGAGATCCTCGAGTCCAAGGGCGTCGAGGTCGAGTACGCCATTCATCCCGTAGCCGGTCGGATGCCCGGACACATGAACGTCCTGCTCGCCGAGGCCAACGTTCCCTACCCCCAGCTCAAGGAGATGGAGGAGGTCAACCCGGACTTCGACCGCTGCGACGTGGCCCTCGTCATCGGCGCCAACGACGTCACGAACCCGGCCGCCCGCCACCCCGGTTCGCCGGTCTCGGGCATGCCGATCCTCGACGTCGACCACGCCAAGTCGATCATCGTCATGAAGCGGTCCATGGGCCGTGGCTATGCCGGCATCGATAACGAGCTGTACACGAATCCCAAGACCGGCATGCTCTTTGCCGACGCGAAGGCCGGGCTCGCCGAGCTCATCTCGGCGGTCAAGGCCCTCTAGTGGCCGACGAGGGCTCGACGCCGGCGAAGTCCGACGCGAAGGGCGAGGAAGCGAAGCCGGGCGGAGGCGAAGCGCGCGCGGCCGACCCGACCGACGACCTCGTCGAACGGAAGCACACGCTGAGCATCGGCCGGAAGAAGCTCGCCTACACCTCGCACACCGGGCGGATCGTCCTCCGCGAGGAGGTCGTCGAGGACGGCAAGGCCGGCGGCTTCAAGCCCCGGGCGACCGTCTTCATCACCTCGTACACCCTCGACGGGGCGGATCGCCGCAAGCGTCCGCTGACCTTCGCCTTCAACGGTGGGCCCGGTTCCTCGAGCGTCTGGCTCCATATGGGGCTCCTCGGCCCGCGACGCGTCGTTGCCGGCGACGTCGGCGACCGGGTGCCTCCGCCGTACGACCTTGCCGACAACCTCGAGACGCTGCTCACGACGACGGACCTGGTCTTCATCGACCCCGTCGCCACTGGGTACTCCCGAGCCGTCGACGGGATCAAGCCGGGCGACTACCACGGCTACACGAGGGATATCGAATCGGTCGGCGAGGTCATCCGCCTGTGGACCTCGCGAAACGGCCGCTGGCTGTCGCCGAAGTTCCTCGCCGGCGAGTCCTACGGAACGCTCCGGGCCGCCGGCCTGGCCACGTACCTGCAGACCCGGCACGGGATGTTCCTGAACGGGATCATCCTCATCTCGTCCGTCCTCGATCTCGGCACGATCGACTTCCACGAGGGCAACGACGTCCCGTACGCGCTCTACCTGCCGACGTATGCGGCGATCGCGCACTACCACGGCAAGCACCCGAACCGGGCACTCCGCGATGTCATCGCCGAGGCCGAGGCCTACGCGGCCTCGGAGTACCCGCGCGTCCTGGCCCGCGGTTCACGACTCACGCCGGCCGAGCGCCGGACCGCCGTGGCGAAGATCGCCCGGCTCACGGGCCTCCGGCGGGAGTACGTCGACCGGGTCAACCTCCGGATCGAGCACATCCGCTTCTTCACGGAGCTGTTGCGCGACCGCGGCTTGTCCGTGGGCCGCCTCGACGCCCGCTTCACCGTCGCGGAACCGGACGGTGGCCGGGAGCACTTCACGGCGGATGCCTCGTACTCGCACATCCATGGGCCCTACACGGCGGCCCTGAACCAGTACGTCCGCGACGAGCTCGGCTACGAGAACGACCTGCCGTACGAGATCCTCGCGGGCTCGGTCAACACCGCGTGGTCCTACAAGGAATACGAGGGCCGCTCGGTCACGGTCGTGGACGAGCTCGGTGCGACGATGCGCGCAAACCCGGATCTCCGCGTTCACATCGCCTGCGGCTTCTACGATGGCGCGACGCCCCACTTCGCGGCCGAGCACGTCGTGGCGCACCTGCCGATCCCCGCCGAGCTCGCCGCGAACGTCGAGCTCACCCACTACGAGGCGGGCCACATGATGTACGTCCACGAGCCATCGCGGGTCCGCCAGTCCGCGGACCTCGCCGAGTTCATCGCGAAGGCCTCGACAGGACGACCCTAGCGCGCGGTACGATCCCCCAACGGGCGGCGCCCGGACGCGACGTTCCGCAGGGGAGGGATCGAGCCGACACCGTGCTCAATCGTCGCTTCAATCCGTTCAACTCGCTCCTGACCGCGCCGATCATGCGGCGCGTCACGTGGCATGCCAAGCGGATCGCGGGTGCCGTCGACCGGCGCTTCTTCCTCAGCCTGGCAGAAGGCGCGACGATCTTCGTCGCCATCGCGGCCCTCCTCGTGACGCTCATCGAGAAGCCCTGGACCCAGGGGACCGGCACCGCCATCGAATGGTTCGGGAAGTCCTTCAACTGGGCCATCTTCACGATCCTCGGCCAGGGCGATTCCAGCTTCGTGACAAGCCCGGGCGGCTTCGTCGTGAGCTGGCTGCTCGTCCTGTTCGGAGTCGCGATCGTCGGAACCATCACGGGGGCCCTCGTGGCGCTCGTCATCGACTTCCTGCTCAAGGAGGGCCAGGGATTGGGCGCCGCCGGATACAAGAACCACATCGTCGTCTGCGGCTGGAACTCGACCGCCCGGGAGCTGATCCAGGAGCTCCGCGGCGACGAGTACAAGGCCAAGGTCGTCGTCCTCGCCGACGTGGAGAAGAACCCGGCCGGAGAGGGCGTCTACTTCGTCCGCGGCGATTCGACCCACGGCCCGGACCTGCAACGTGCCGGGATCGAAGAGGCGGCGGCCGCGCTCGTCTTCCCGATCGACGCCTCGAACGAGGCCGACATGCACGGGATCCTGACCGTCATGGCGATCGAAACTATCGCCCCCGACGTCCGGACCGTCGCCGAGGTGAACAACCCCCGCCATGTCGAGCACTTCCAGCGGGCCCACGCGGACGAGGTCCTGGTGACCTCAACCCTGGCTTCGCACCTGGTCGCCCGATCGGCCCTCTACCCCGGGCCTGACGGGTCTCGTCAGCGACATCGTCACGGGTGGCGAAGGGTCCGAGCTCTACCGGGTGGAGCTGCCGGAACGCTATCTCGGCCTGCACATCGACGAGGTCAGCACCCGTCTCCGCCACGAGCATCGGGCGACGCTCCTCGCCGTCGGGCGGGGCACGCAGACGGTCGTCAACCCGCCCGCGGATTTCCACCTGCAGGCCGACGACGACCTCCTCGTGGTGGCCGAGTCCCTGGGCACGCTGGCCCCGCTCAAGCCGGATCGTGCGATGGCGCTCAATGCCGACCGCCACGTCCACGAGCACACGCACGGGCACGAGCAGGAGCCGGCCTGACCTGGTCCGAGGTCGTTGGGCGGCTGCCTGACCGGGATCCACCTCGTCAGGATGGCGGCGGGGCACTCTCCGGCTGCGTCACGTCCACGACCTCGGCGCCGAGGGCCGCCACGAGGTCCGCGGGAGCGAGGTGGAGGTTGACCCCGAACGCGCCGCCGCCGATCGAGACGATCGGCTCTCCGGTGATCGCGGCGTCGGCGATCACGGGCCACGCCCGGGTCGAACCGAAGGGCGTGATCGTGTACCGAACATAGCCGGTCACCGCCAGCGCCTCGTCGGCGTGGGGCAGCGACATCCGTGAGATTCCGAGATGCGCACGCAGCTTCGGCCAGTCGAATCGCCTGCCCGCCGGCACCAGGACGAAGAGGTAGTCGTCCTCGCCTCGCCGCACGACGATCGTCCGCAGCAGGGCCCGGAGTGGGATGCCCTGCCGTTCGGCCGCCTCTTCGGCGCTCCGCGCGGGTTCGATGCGCACGACCCGATGCGGGACGCCCGCGGCCGCGATCGCGTCGAGGGCGGGGGTCGACGCGGAATCGTTCACGGGGCAATCGTAGCCGCCGCTAGACTCGGTTCGATGGCCGATCCCCGCGACACCGTGAACGTCCGCCCCGCCTCACCGTCCGAGGCCGCCGACGTCCGCGCCATGCATGCCGCCAATCGCGCCGCGTGGGACGAGGCGGCGGAACGCTACGTCGGCTGGTTCGACGAGGCGGTGGCCCTGATCCGCTCGGGTGGGTCCAACCTCTTCCCGATCGAGCACGAGCTGATCGGTGACCTCCGCGGCCGCTGCGGACGTGCGATCCACCTCCAGTGCGCGGGCGGCCGCGACACCCTCTCGCTCTGGAACCTGGGCGCGGACGAGGTCATCGGCGTGGACATCAGCCCGCGCATGCTGGAGCTGGCGGCCCGGCTCTCGTCGGCTACCGCCGCCCCGGCGCGATGGATCGAGGCCGACGTCCTCGATACGCCGCACGAGCTCGACGGCACGGCCGACCTCGTCTACACCGGTCGCGGCGCCATCATCTGGCTCCAGGACCTCGACGCCTGGGCGGCCGTCCTCCGTCGACTCCTCTCCCCGACCGGTCGTCTCGTGATCTTCGACGGGCACCCCGCGGAGTGGCTGTTCGATGCCGACGAGGACGGCCGATGGATGGCCACGGACTACGACTACTTTGGCGGGCCCGAGGCTTCGAAGGGCTGGGCCCCTGAATACATCGACCATCTCTCGATCCCCGAGGACGATCAGAGCTGGAAGTTCGCCCGGGCCTGGACGCTCGGCGAGATCGTGACGGCGCTGCTTGGGGCCGGCCTGAACTTGGAGCGCGTCACCGAGCATCCCGTGGACTGGTGGTCCGGCCACCTCGATCTCCGGCCCGAGGAACGCGGCCGCGTACCGCTGTCCTTCTCGATCGTGGCGACGCGCGGCTGAGGCCGGGCGTCCCCGGCGCGGCGCTCAGGCGACCTTGCGGCCCCCGAGGTAGACGGCGTTGATCCGCTCGCGCAGGGTGGCGAAGTCGTACGGGTCGCCGTCCACCATGACGAGATCCGCGAGCTTTCCGGCCTCGATGGTGCCGCGCTGATCGGCCACACCCATGAGCTGTGCAGCACTCCGGGTCGTGGCCTCGAGGACGGCGGCGGGCGCCATTCCGAGCTCATGCATCAGTGCGAGCTCGCGCAGGTTGTTGCCGTGCGGCGAGACGCCCAAATCGGTGCCCATCGCCACGCGGACCCCGGCCTCGAAGGCATGCCGGATTGCCTCGGTGTGGCGATCGATGAGCGAGCGCGCCTTCTCGAGGATCGGCTCGGGGATGGCAGCACCAGCCGCCGCCGCCTCGAGCACGCCGCGCGGCGCCACGAGCGTCGGCACCAGCCAGGTCCCGTTCGCGCGCATGAGGTCGATGCCCTCGTCGTCGAGGAAGATCCCGTGGTCGATCGAGCGGATGCCGGCCCGGACCGCGTTCTTGATCCCATCCGCGGCCTGGGCATGGGCCATCACGAACATGCCGGCTGCCGTCGCCTCCTCCACCAGGACGTCGAGCTCGGCCGGCCGGAAGTGCGCGTGGGCCGGGTTGTCGCGCGCCGACAGCACGCCGCCCGAGGTCGCGACCTTGACCACGTCGGCGCCCATCCGATGGAGCTCGCGGACCTTGCGTCGCATCTCATCCGGTCCATCGACGATGTTCGACGGGATGCCGGGATGCTCGCCCATCATCGGAACCATGACGCCGGACGGCAGCCAGTCATCGCCGTGGCCGCCGGTCTGGCTGAGCATCGTGAGGCTGATCTGCATCCGCGGACCGGCGACGAGCCCGTCCTCGACGGCCTGCTTGATCCCGAGGTCGGCGCCCCCGGCGTCGCGAATGGAGGTGATCCCCGCCTCGAGCGTCTTTCGCAGGTTCTGCTCGGCGACGTAGAAGTTGTAGCTGAACGGCCGGTTGACGATCTTCCACACATCGATCGTGTCGAAGATCACGTGGACGTGGCAATCAAAGAACCCGGGCAGGATGGTCCGCCCGGTCGCGTCGACTACCTCGTCGCCATCGAGCCCCGAGCCCACGTCGACGATTCGCCCGTCCTCGATCGCGATATCGGCGGGGGCGGGATCGACCCCGCTGCCATCGAAGACCGAGCCGCCCTGGAACAGTGTTCGTGTCATGGACCAAACGGTACTCGTTCACTGAGCGCGGCGACCACCCGCGCGGGTCAGGACGCGCTCAGGCGGCGCTGCGAGCCGCCTCCGTTGCGGCAGGATGCTCGTCGCCGAGCGCCACGTAGAGCTCCTCCTCCTGGGCCATGTGAAGGCGGAGGATCGCGTCGAGGCCGTAGAGGACGCGACGGAGGTCGGTGAGGTCCTCGGCGACCGGGCCCTCCTCGGGCAGCTCGGCGACCAGCCGGTCGGTGAACCGGACCAGGTGGAAGATCTCCGAGTGGGTCCGGTGGAGCGCAGCCGTGACATCGTCGTTGCCGACCGCGCCCGCCAGGAGCGGGAACACCTCGCGGTCCTCGCGCTCCTCGTGGGGCACGAGCGACTCGACCAGGAAGGCGCGAATGCCCTCGAGCTCACGCCGGGCGTCGGGGCCCGGCATCGTCCCAAGGCGGTCGGCGAGGGATCGGATACGGGCGATCGATGGCATGAGCTCCCGGTGCTCGGCGCGAAGGCGCTCGCTGATGTCAGTCCAGCCGGGGATCTCGGGCTTCCGCTCGAGGCCCCCGCCCAGGGCACGGAGCGCATTGAGGATGACGATGACATCGATCCCTTCCTGGAGCAGCGCGCCGGCGACCGGCGGCAGGACGCCCGTGGTCGCGACGAGCATCGCGGCGAGCGACATCCCCATCCCGGCGAAGACGCTCTGCAGGGCGATCGACCGCGAGCGCTTGGCGATGCGGATCGCCTCCGGCAAGCGGTCCAGGCGATCGACCGTGATCACGATGTCCGCGGCCTCGGAGCTGGCGGTCGCGCCCCGCGCGCCCATGGCCACGCCCACGTCTGCGGCCGCGAGCGCCGGCGCGTCGTTGATCCCGTCGCCGATCATCACGAGGATCCCGCGGGCTTCGGCCCGCTCCTCGACCACGGCGTCGACCTTGTCGGAGGGCGTCCGCTCGGCGAGGACGGCGTCAACCCCGATCGCGGCGGCAACCATGTCGGCGACGCCGTAGTGGTCACCGGTCACCATCACCGTCCGGCGCACGCCGGCACGACGGAGCGATCGGATGACGCGTGGCGTCTCTGGCCTGACCGGGTCGTCGAGGATCAACGCGCCGACGAGGACGCCGTCCGCGGCGACGAAGACGCTCGTCGCGCCCTCGAGGCTGACGCGGCGCCGCACGTCACGCGCCCAGGCCGGCAGCGAGGCGCCAGCCCTGGTGAACTCCGGCGTGCCGACGAGCACGGCCACGCCGTCGATCCTCCCCGAGATGCCCGCGCCCGGTTCCTCGATGGCTCCTTCGGGCAGCTGCAATGCCACGCCTCGATCGCGCGCCCCGCCCACGATCGACGCCGCGAGCACGTGTGGTGACACCTGCTCGAGCGAGGCGGCAAGCCCGAGGACAGCTTCGGCGGTCCAGTCCGGAGCAACCACGACATCCGCGAGGTGCGGTCGGCCGGCGGTCAGCGTGCCCGTCTTGTCGAAGAGCATGACGCGGGCTCGGGCGATCGCCTCGAGGGCCCCGCCGCCCTTGACGATGATCCCGCGCTTCGCCGAGCGGCTGATGCCGGCCACGATCGCGATCGGGACGGCGAGCAGGAGTGGACACGGCGTGGCGACGACGAGCACGGCAAGTGCCCGCACCGGATCGCCGGAGACGAGCCAGGCAAAGCCCGACAGGGCGAGCGTCAGCGGCACGAAGAGCAGCGCGTAGCGATCGGCGAGGCGGACGAACGGCGCCTTCGACGATTGGGCCTCGTTGACCAGGCGGACGATGCCCGCGTACGTGCTCCGCTCGGATGTCGCGGTGGCGGTGAGATCGAACGGCGCCCCGGCGTTGACGGTCCCGGAGCTGACCGGATCGCCGGTCAGCCGGGTCGCCAGCCGCGCCTCGCCGGTGAGGGCCGACTCGTCGAGCACCGCGCTCACGTTCGTCACCATGCCATCGACCGGGACGACCTCGCCCGGCTTCACGATGAGGCGGTCGCCGACGGCGACCTCGGCGATGGGCCGGTCGACGATGGTCTCGGTCTCGTACCGATGGACGGTTCGAGGCGCCCGGGACACGAGCGCCGACAGCTCACGGTGAGCCCGCCCGGCGGCAAATCGTTCGAGCCAATCGCCGGTCGCGAGCATTACGCCGATCACGGCCGCGGCCAGGTACTCTCCGAAGAGGACCGCACCGGCGATGGCCAGGACCGCGATGACGTCGACGCCTGCCTCGTGGTGGAGCAGGTCGCGGAGGATCGTGACTGCCAGCCAGACGGCAACCAGGACCGACGGGACGGCCCATGCCAGGTCGCGCGGGCCGTCCTGGCCAGTCGCGGCAAGGATGAGCCCGAGGGCGAGACCGCCAACCGTCAGCGGCAAGAGCGCCCGCTCGGTCAGTCGGTCGAGGCCATCGAGGATTCGCGTCATCTGGCCAGCGTAATGTTGTGGCCCGCTTCAAGGCGCGTGCCGGTTGGCCTGCTCCACGGGTGACGCTCGCCGAAAGCCTGGAAGTTGACGACCCGGACCGGCGGCGCCGGCTTCGTCAGGACAGGAGAATCGGCGGGTGACGATCTGTCACCATGCCGACATCAACCAACTTCCGGCGAGCCAAGGAGGTTCCAGATGATTGGGATTGTGCGGCAATGGCGCCGCAGCACGCGACTCGCGATTGTCGCTGCGCTGATGGTGTCGCTCCTCGGCGCCGGGGCGGTCGTGGGGGCGGTCGTGGCGCCCGCGATCACGACGTTCACGCCCCGCAGCGCAAACCAGATCACGAACATCGACGTGCTCCGCCAGCAGATCCGCAACTACTACGGCGACCCGCTCGCCAGCGGCGTGTTCGCGCCGGACAGCAACTATGCGAAGGAGGCGAAGTCTGTCGCCGCCCAGGGACTGCACTACCTGCTGCTGAAGAAGTACCCGTGGCAATACTCGTGGAAGGGGTCCAAGACCAAGGCCATCGTCCTGGACGTCGATGACACCACGCTCGCGACCTGGAACTACGAGGTCTACAGCAACTGGGCATACAACCCGACCACCAATGGCACCTTCGTCAACTGCGAGAAGTTCCCGGCTGTACCCGGGATGGTTGCGATGGTGAACAAGGCGAAGTCGCTGGGCTATGCCGTCTTCTATCTCACCGGTCGCCCGGCCTCGCAGGAGCCCGTGACGCTCACCAACCTGACCGGCGCGGGCTCACTCGGGGGCGTGGGCTGTGACGCCGTGCCGGGCAACAGCATCGACGCCGGGTACCCGGCCCCGACGACGCTCAAGGACGGCGAGGACGGCCTCTTCACGAAGCCGCCGTCGACGGCCACCGACTACTCGGCCTACCCGGACTACCTGCTGGCCGCGTGCGCCGACGAGATCGCTCTCGGCAAGTCGTGCACCACGATCCACTACAAGTCGGCCACCCGGGCCCATATCGAATCGCTGGGCTACGACATCGTGGCCAACTTCGGCGACCAGTACAGCGACCTCAAGGGCGGCTCCGCCGACCGCACATTCAAGATGCCGAACCCCAACTACTTCCTGCCCTGACAGTCGGCAGCGTGGGCAGCCGGGCCAGCGGGCCTGGCTGCCCACGGCTCATGCCTCCCGGGAGTACCGATCAGGCCCGCCGGGAACGTGGTCAACCGCGAGGCTGACACCTATTCGTCGATCACCACGATGCGGATCCGCTTGTTGATCCGGCCCTTGGACTCGTAACCGGTCACCCGGATCCGACCGACTTCCCGGGTGTTGGCGACGTGCGTCCCACCGTCAGCCTGCAAGTCAAGCCCGACGATTTCTATCGTCCGAATCTCCTCGATTCCGGGCGGCAGGAGGTTGACCTTTGTCCGGATCAGGTCCGGGATGGCGAAGGCCTCGTCGCGGGGCAGGACGTTGACCCGGACATCCCGATTGCGAGCCAGCTCCGCGTTGACCGTTGCCTCGATCCCCTCGACCAGATCCCCGCTCATCCGTTCGAATTCGAAGTCCATGCGGCCCGCGCCGGGCTCCATGTTGCCGCCCGTCACGAGCGCGCCGTAATCGCGCCAGACGACGCCGCACAGGGCGTGGAGGGCGGTGTGGGTTCGCATCAACGCGAAGCGCCGGGCCCAGTCGAGATCGACGCGCAAGCGGTCCCCGACCGCCGGCGGTTCGACGCCCGCTTCGAGCTCGTGGACAATCTCGCCGCTCGACTTCCGCGCTCCGACCACCGTCCAGGATCGCCCGTCCTCGGCCCGGAGGAGCAGACCCCGGTCCGATGGCTGACCGCCGCCGCCCGGGTAGAAGACGGTCTGGTCCAGGACCAGCAATGGCGATTCGAGGGCCTCGACCGCCAGGACCCGCGCCTCGATCTCGCGGGCATAGGCATCCGAGTAGCAGATCTGGAGGTTCATGGCGGGGAGCGTACCGCGGATTCGGTGTCTTTCGGCACCGCGTAATCCGCAGGCTAAGGAAGGTCACCTATCGTCGATCGGACCGGAAACGGTGTGGGAGGGGTCGGAAGGGTTCGGTCGGGAGCGGTCCGGGAGCCGCTCGCATGGCCCGATAGTCCGGGGTCCCCCCAGTACTACCGCCGGGTTGAGGGCACTCGCCGGGATCCGCAGGATGGGTCTCCCGGTACGAAACCGGACGGAATGATCCTCACCAGGGAGAGCCCGCAGTGAAGAACCGAATGCACCGAGTTTGGCAGCTCGCCGTCGCCGTCGCCCCGATCGCCGCGATCGTGCTGGTCGAAGCGGCGATGCGTCGCTGGTACTGATCACGCCAGAACCAACCAAGTGATCCGGCTTCCTCCTGCCGGACCGCGTCAGCGAACGAGACCCGGACCCTCCTCCGGGTCTCGTTCCATTTCCGCGCAAATTAGACCTGGATTCGGCTCCGCCTAGCTCGGGGTCGGGACCAGCTTCAGGCGCACGGCGACCATCGCGGCCTCGACCCGGCCCGACACGCCGAGCTTCGACAGGATATTGCCGACGTGGACGCCGACGGTCTTCTGGCTGATGAAGAGCCGCTCGCCGATCTCCCGGTTCGTCCGGCCCTGGGCGATCAGCGCGAGGACCTCGCGTTCACGGGCGGAGAGGCCGAATGCCGCCTCCCGCCGCTGGGCGTCGCCGGCATGGACGAACGCGGTCGCGACCGGGCCGGACGATGACGATCCAGCGGCACTCGCCACGGGCGGCTCGGGTCGACCCGCATCCGAGGATGCGGTCGCGGCGATCCAGCCGCTGCCCGACCCTGGACGACCCGGGTCGGTGGTCTCGATGCCGGCCTCTGCGGTGGCTGCATCGGCTGGCGGAAGCGTGATCAACGCCCGGCGCGCGAGGGTCTCGAGCTCGCGGAGGAGGGGCCGCGCCCGCAGTGAGCGAGCGATGCGCACGGCCTCGACGAGCGGCCCCTTCGCGGCGGCCCGCCCCTGGCGCGCGTCGCTTGCCAGCAGGAGCGATTCTGCCTCGCGCCAGCGTACCCGGGCGACCTGATACGGCTCACCGACGAGCTCCCAGGCCACCGCTGCGGCGGCCCAGAGCACCGGATCGTCGCGGCCCTCGACGCGCGCCAGGTAGGCCCGCACCGTTGCCAGGTGGGCCTCAGCCTCCTGACGGCTCGCCGCGTCCGGAGGCAGCCCGCTCGCCCGCAGCACGGCCTCCGATTCCGCGGCGACCCGGCGAGCTCGCCCCCGGGCGCCAGAGATCTCGGAAACTGCCCGGCGCTGGTGCGCGTCGGCGACGATCGCCGCCTGGACCTCGAGGTAGGTGGCGGCCATCCGGGCGGTGAGCGCCCAATCCTCGGCCCGGGTCACGAGCGACCAGCCGTGCTCGGCCGCGCGCCGGGCATCGTCGATGTCGCCGCGCCAGAGGGCGAACGAAGCCGCGGCTCGCGTTGCGGGGACCTCGAGCTGCGGGTCCGGTGATCGCTCCATGCGGAGGGGCCGCCAGCCCAGGAGGCTCGCCGCCCGTTCGTCGACGCTCGTCTCGACCTCGAGCATCGCGGCCGTCACGCTCGCGTCCGCGAAGGCCTCCGGCGCGGGACTCCACTCCAGCGCGGTGCGGATGATCTCGCGGGCCTCGTCCCAACGACCCACGAGGAAGAGTGCCTCGGCGATGTTGCCGCGGAGAGCGTTGCCATAAGCGACCTCGAGACCGTCGGTCCTGGCCTCGGTCACTGCCCGGCGGGTCACCTCGATCGCGTCTTCTCGGCGCCCGAGGAGTGTCAGGGCCGTCGCGAGGTTCAGTGTCGCCCGGAAAGCGTCATCAGCGTGGCCGGTCTGGCGGGCGATGTCGCGAGCATGCTCGAGCAGGCTGATCGCGTCCCCGGGATCCGCGCTCCAGGCCGTTGCGATACCGAGCGTACACGTCGCGTGGCCTTCGATGGCGAGGGCATCGGCGCCCACCCGCCCGGCTACCGCGATGGCCGCGCGCGCGGTCGTGGCCGCCTCGGCGAAGTGCCCGTGAAGCATCAGGGTCTGGGCGAGCGAGGCGAGGATTCGGGCGCGGAGCGGCGTGTTGCCCTGGCCCACGCTCGACGCGGCACGGCGATGCTCCGCCAGCGCCCGCTCGTGGTCGCCGAGTGTCCTGGCCACGCGCCCGAGCGCCTCGTGCAGGGCCGCGACCTCGTCCCGATCCTCCCGCTCGCCGAAGCGGCCGGCGGCGCTCTCGAGATAGGCGAGCGCACGATCCGGGCGACCCGCGGCGAGCGCCACCTCGCCGGTCCGAGCAAGGAACTGGCCGGTCGCGACGGAATCCGGACCATCCACGGCCCCAAGCTCGAGTGCCACCTCGCGCGCCGCCAGTGCGTCGACCGGAGAGTCGAGATCTTCGGCCAGCGTGGCCGCTGCGATCGCCGCCTCACGGGCAAGATCGGGTCGGTTCGCGGCTCGCCAGTGCGGGAGCGCGGCGGCTGATTCCGCGCCGAGGGCGTCGGCGACGGCCTCGTGGTGACGGCGCCACTGATGCGGCAGCAGGTCGTTTTCGATGGCCCTGGCGACGGACTCGTGTCGAATGGCGAGCCGTCCATCGCCGCGCTCGAGGACAAAGCCGAAGTCGATGGCCTCGTCCCGTCCGGCCTCGAGGTCGGGGTCCAGCTCGCCGACCAGGCGGCGCGGGCGCGCGGATGACCGTGGAGGCAGCGACTCCACGAGGCGCTCGAAGGCCGCGGCCACGTTGGCAATCTCGCCCTCGTCCAGGGGTTGCCAGGCTGGCGCAAGCAGCCGCAGGAATCGGCGGCATTCCGGCGTGCGCCGGGCCATGCGGGCGGCGATGAGCTCGTCGAACGACGCGTCGAGGCGAACGCCGGACAACTCTCGCCGCGCCGCGGCGATCTCCTCGACGACCAGCGGGTTGCCGGCAGACCGAACGGCAACCAGGAGCACGGTTGCGGCGGTGGGGCGCTCGCCGTCGATGTTCGCGAGGAGCTGCACCAGCTCGTCGCCGCTCATCGGCTCCAGGGTCATCCGCTCGGGAGGATTGGAGGATGTTGCCATCGCCGTGAGATCAGCGTGGAGCGGATGATCCCGCGCCAGGGCGTCCGCCGCGTACGTCGCGATCAGGCAGAATCGCGCCGGACGCGCCACGCGCGCCAGGAAGCTCGCCAGGCCGCGCGTCGCGCCGTCCGCATACTGGAGATCCTCGATCACGATCAGGACGGGCTTTCGCTCTCCGGCCCGTTCGAGGACGCCCCGGATCGCCTCGTTGAACCAGACCGCCCGGCGCTCGGGATCGATCGACCGCCGGCGGAGGGTGGCCGGCTGGGCCACCCTGTCGGCGAGCTCGGGGACCAGGCGGACCATGGGTTCGATGGCAGGGCCGAGGATTCGCTGGAGCTCGGCATCCTCCAGGTCCGCCAGGAACTCCCGGAAACCCCTTGAGATCGGTGCATACGGAACGGCCGCGCTGCCCGCGACGGCGGCGCACCGAATGACCGAAAACGGGCTCGAGAGTCGTTGAACGCGCCGAGCGGTCTCGTCGACGAGTCGGGTTACCCCGACGCCGCTGGGCCCGCTGAGTACGATCCGACCGGTGCGGCCTGCGGCCGCAGCCTCAAGGGCGAGGGCCAGCCGCGAGAGCTCCCGTTCCCGCCCGACGAATCGCTCGCTCACAAAACGCGCGCTCATGCCCGGCATCGTGCCACACCGGCCGGATCGTCGACGTACGGTCGGGCCCTCGCGCCTTGTGCAGCCTGCGATCGGCTCCCAGCGCGGACCGGGCGGCATCGCTAGGCTGGGCTCGTGTCCGAACGGCCGTCTCCGCCCCATCCGAGAAACCACCTGAACGAGCTTTCGGGGGAGGAGTGGCTCTACTTCACGAAGTCACTCTGGACGACCGCGTACCCGTCCGAGCTCGGCCATGGTCTGCGCCGCCTCCACGGTGCGAACAAGCCGCCACGGCTCATGGCGAAGCTCATCGAGTTCTTCACGACTGGCGGGGAGACGGTGCTGGACCCGTTCGCCGGCGTCGGCGGGACCCTCCTCGGCGCCGCGATCGCGCGGACCCCGCGCCGGGCAATCGGCCTCGAGATTCACCCGCGCTGGGCCGAGGTCTACGCAGCGGTCATTGCCGAGGCCCAGGGCCAGGACGCGCACGGCGGCCTCGTCCTGGCAGATCTCGGCAACCAGGACCCGGGCGGACCCCGGCGCTTCGATCCGTCCGGCTGCGAGATGCGGGTCGGGGATGCGCTGGCGCTACTGCCCGAGATCCCGGACGGCTCGATCGATTTCGTGGCCACCGACCCGCCGTACAACGTCCAGCTCCCGATGACCATGGCCGGTGGAGCGCTGTCGGCGAAGCACGCCAACCGGCGGACGGACTACGCGATGGTCACCGACGATCCGGCAGACCTGGCCAACCTGCCCGACTACGACGCCTTCCTCGAGGCCATGACGCAGGTCCTGGCGCACCTCTTCCGCGTCCTCCGGAAGGGCCGCTACGCGGCGCTCATCGTCCGGGACGCCTACCAGGGCGGCCGCTACCTGTTCACCGGCTCGGATCTCGCCGTCCGGGCGTCGAGCGTTGGCTTCGTGCCCAAGGGTGACATCGTCTGGTACCAAGCGGGGACGCGACTGCGGCCCTATGGATACCCGAGCGGGTTCGTGCCGAATATCGTCCACCAGCACGTGCTGATCCTTCGACGCTGACGGGCCGACCGAACCAGGGGCCTCTCCGACCAGGGCGGGTCCGGAGGCCCGGACGTCAGTTCTCGGCCACGGATCCCCGCATCCCGCGTGCCGCGAGCAGGGCTGCGAGGGCATTCTCGGCGTCCGGCGGCGGGCCGTCTTCGATCGGTCGATGGGCGTCCTCCGGGGCAACGACATCGCCCAGGGTCGTCCGGTGGACCCAGCCGAGTCGGCCGTCCGGAAGGAGGACCTCGCAGTACGCCCCGGTCCGCTGCTGGACCTCTACCTCATCGCCCTCGGCGAGTTCCCCGATCCGGTTGCCCATGATCTCGTCGGGCTGGTCCAGGAGCGGGGTGACCGCGTAGCGGACGAGTCGACGCTCGACTCCGGCCGCGACTTCGATCGGCGACGCGGCGAACGACATGCGCGGGCGTTCAGGTGCGGGTGAGCGGATCGGGTCGGTCCGACGGGCCTCCATCAGGGACGGCCTCCGCCAGCGGGGCATCAGGGACTCCAGGTCGACCGGAGGCACGAAACCCGAGCCGGGTGCCACCGCGACGCCCGCCGAGGCGGCCCCTCGGAGGATGGAATCCGGGTCGAGCGCGTCATCCTCGCGACGTCGTTTGTTGAAGAGCATGAAGGACATCCACACCACGACCGCCGCCGCGGTGAAGAGGAACGTCGGGGCTGTCGGCAAGTGGCCGGGGCCCTGGAGGCCGAAGGCCACGAGGCCGGAGTCGAAGGAGCCGCCAAGCCACGGCGTAAGCCCGGCGACGGAATCACCCAGTGACGAGCCACCGGCCGTCCCTCCGATCGTGCCCGAGCCCGAGCCACCCGCGACGCCGGAACCGATGCCGCCGCCCGACGTGCCGCCACCGGGGCCACCGTCCGAGCCCGCGGCGGCACCCCCTGCGGTGTCCCCGCCGCCCGAGCCCGAGGTTGACCCACCCGCGGCCGTGTCACCACTGGACGGCGAAGCAGAGGGACCAGGGGCGCCTGTGGTGCCATTTGAGGCGGATGTTGGCGCGGGCGTCGGCGCGAGGGTTGCCGCCGGTGCGTGGGTCGGGGTCGGCGCGGGTGTTGGGTTTGGCTTCGGGGTCGGGGTCGGCGTGGGCGTCGGCCTGGGTGTCGGCGCTGGTGTCGGGGTCGGCTTGGGGGTCGGCTTCGGGGTCGGCTTGGGCGTCGGAGTTGGCTTCGGGGTCGGGGTCGGGGTCGGCTTGGGCGTCGGCACTGGTGTCGGAGTCGGCTTCGGGGTCGGGGTCGGGGTCGGCTTGGGCGTCGGGGTCGGGGCCGGGTCGATACTGATCGATCCCGCGCCTCGAAGGTCGACGACGTTCTCGGCGTCCAGGGCCTGGAAGGTCACGCCGTTCGTGCCCGCCGCGACCGTCGTGGTGACCGTGAAATCGACGCCGTACGCCCAATTCGTCCCGGACGCATGCATCGTGTACGTCGCGCTGCCGACCGCGACGCGAACGTACTTGGGCGCCGCGCCCGACGAGTCCCGGAACCTGACGGTGAACGTGATCGGCGTCGTGGTGGTGCCGGAACGAGGATCGACGGCGTACGCCCACAGCCGGCTGCTCGCCCTGACCGCGCCGAGCGCGGGCAGCCCGATCGCAAGCAGCAGCAACCCGGCCACAATGGAGGCGGTCAGGAGGCGCAGCCCCCGGTGTGTGCCTCGCGATCGGGTCTCGGTCACAGGGATACCTCGGCTCGGGCGTATGCCACCCATCGTTGAATGCAGGATCGTGCCCGGACCGGGGGGCCGCAATGGTACGGCGGTCCCACCCGGGGCTCCCCGGGACCGGTCCCATCGTCATCGTCGGAGGTGCCCGGATGGTCCGTCCGTTCGGTCGACTTGACCCGAAGGTGCCATTTCCGCGCGGCGCGCGAAGGCCCACGATTGGGGCATGCAGATCATCGGCTCGGAGCGCCCCATGGACTCGGCTGCGCGGGCGGCCATCATTCGAGCCTTCGTGGTCGGTGCAATCCTCCTGGTCGGGGCAAGCTTCCTGGCCTACCTGGTCTTCGGCACCGGGTTCCTCACCGCCCTGACGCCGACCGGCCGCGCAACGACCGGACAGCTCGTCACCGGGGCCCTGGCATGGACATTCGGCCTCACCGCTCCGGCTGCATTCGGCGTCGTCGGTCTTGCACGTGTCGGCTCGGCCGTCGAGCACGTCGCCGCCCGCCGACCGCGGCCCACGCCCGCGGTCCGCTTCCGCAACGGGATCCCCGACGACCACGCGGTCGCCATGGGTGTCCGACTGCCGGACGGCGGGCGCGTCGTCCCGGAGATCGTCATCGGACCGTTCGGGGCCGCCGTGATCGAGGAGCTGCCGCCGCAGGGTGCCGTCGTCGGCAAGGGACCGAGAAGCTGGGATGTCCGCTTCACGGATGGCAGGGTCCACATGATCGATCACCCGCTTGAGCGGGCGTCCCGGGACGCCGACCGCACCCGGACGTGGCTCGGCGGCGAGGACTCGGGTCACATCGTGAAGGTGCACGCCGCCGTGGTGGGCTCCGATCCCACGGTCGAGCGAACGCCGAGCTGCGCCTACATCAGGCCCGAGCAGGTGGGTCCCTGGTTGGCGTCGCTGCCACCGCAGCGGTCGTTCGACGCCGACCGCCGCGAACGCGTCATCCGGATGCTTCGGGAAACCATCTGAGCAACGGGCAGGACCGCGCCACCGGCCGGACCGGCGCGGCCAGCCGTTCGGCCTCGATTGAGCGGGCGAGCCGGAAGGGCGCCCGCCACGCGACGCTCGCAGCCGTGACCCACCTCGAATGGTAGGGGAGCCTGGGCTCGAACCAGGGACCGGCCGTGTATAAGACGGCTGCTCTGACCAACTGAGCTACTCCCCCGCCGCGATCCTACACCCGGTCGAGGAAAAGGCCGGAACTCGTGCAGTCAGTCGCCCCGCCCGCGCAGGCGACCTGTCAGGCTCCGAACCATGAGGCTGCCGGCCACGCGGCGCCCGTCGGGCTGCGACTCGGCCTCGGGCGCCTTCAGGCTCGGAGACGGACCTTGCTCGAGAAGCGCGCGCTCCGCGTCGGTCATGAATGACTGGAGGGGCAGGTCATCCGGATCGAAGGGTCGCTCGATCTGCGCGATCGGGGCCTTCGGGCGGGCATAGGCGGGCGCGCCGTACAGCATCGGGAGAGCGATGTGACGGAGTTCCTCGGCGGACATCGCGCGGATTCGCCTCCGGTTCGGCTCCGGCCGTTGCCGTCGCTCACCAGTACGATACCGTCCGCCGCCGGGTGTTGCCAACTCGCGCCGCTCAATTCCCGTTGCCTGAACGCGCCTCCTGAGTTCGTCGGATCAGGTGAGGATCGGTCGCAGGACCTGGATGACCACGACGAGGACCAGATACGCGATCGGGACCGCCGCGAAGAAGCCGAGGGCGGCACTCCAGACGGTGCGGCGCGGTCGGAGGTCGGTACCGCGGGGAAGCGGCACGATGAGGTAGGTGACCACGGTGCCGACGAGGAGTACGAGCACCACGTCCAGGGTTGCCATGGCTGCGCGGAGATCTCCGCCGGGGAGCCTTGCGCCGCGGGTCAGGGCCACGTCGTACGCCAGGTAGAGGACGCCGAGTATCCCCGCGACGACGAGGTTCGCCGTCACGGCTCGGACGACGGGGCGCGGGGCGTTGCGAAACTGCCGCCAACGGATCGAGAGCCACGAACGTCGGGGCGGCAGCACGGTCATGACGCGCCCAGGATCGGCAGCATCCGGCGCTCCGGCAGCGACCCTGGAGCGTGGGATGCGAGCAACCGGACGCCGTCGACGAACCGATCCACCTCGTCGTCGGAGGTATAGAAGCCGACGCTGATCCGGATGGCGTCGAGGTGCGGGATGGTCCGTGCGATCGCGAACGTTCGAGCCGCCAGCTCGGCAAGGGCGGATTCACAGTCCCAGCCCCTGATCCGGAACGTCACGAGCGTCGCCATCTGATGCGGCGGCGTGATCAACTCGACGCCGTCGATACCGGCAAGTGCCAGCGCCGCGCGATGCGCCGCGACCGGCCCGCGGCCGAGGACGAAGTCGAGCCCGACGTACATCGACAGCCAGCCGATCGCCCGGGCGAAGCCGGCGATCGAGGGCCGATGGAACTCGGAGGTCTCGAAGCGGCGCGCGTCCGGATGTCGGGTCCCGCCTCCGCGCGAGTCGTAGGCGGCGTAGCCGAAGAAGCCGCCGAACAGCGGCTGGATCAGCTCCGACGCCTCCGGCGAGACCCACAGCGCGCCCATGCCCTCGGGCCCCAACAGCCACTTGTGTGCCGGGTGTGCGTAGGCGTCGGCGCCGAGCTCCGTCACGCTGACCGGGATTGCGCCGACCGCCTGGGCGCCATCGACGACGACAGCGGCTCCACGCTCACGCGCCATCTCGGCGACGCGCGCGACCGGCAGGACCGCCCCCGTGGTCCAGAGCACGTGGGACATCACGACCAGGCGGGTGCCTTGGACGATCGCGCGATCGAAGGCCGCGAGGGTCACCTCGTTGTCAGAGCCATCACCAATCTCGGCGAACCGGACCTCGACCCCGCGCCGATCGCGGAGACCGTACAGCGGCCCGAGGCCCCCGATGTGCTCGTGAATCGTCGTCACTGCGACATCGCCGGGCTGCCAGTCGAGGCCCCAGGCCGCGATGTTCAGGCCCTCCGTCGTGGACCGCGTCAGGGCGATCGACTCGAGGCTCGCTCCCAGCACCGCGGCCACGCCCGCGCGTGCCTCGTTGCGCCGGTCGAGCGCCTCCAGGTAGTACTCGACGTGGGCCCGGCCGATCGAGCGCTCGTATTCCGTCAGCTCGGCCATCGCGGTCGCAACCTCGGCCGGCAGCGGCCCGGTGGTCCCCGCGTTCAGCTGGATGCCGGCCGCCAGCGACGGCAGCGCGGCACGCACCGCCTGCAGCTTCGCCGCGGGCTCCATGAAGGGGGAAACCACGGCCGTATGATACCGGCCATGCCCCACACTCCAGCCACCGACCGAGGCGTCGCGTCGTGACGGCCATCGCGCGCCCCGAGCTCCTCGCCTCATCGGAGTGGCTGGCCGAGCAGCTCGGTCGCCCCGATCTCCGTATCCTCGACGTCCGGTGGCGTCCGGACGGGACCGCCCGCGGGATCCATGCGTCGGGCCATATCCCGGGGGCAGCCTACCTCGACTGGCGGGCGGAGATGATCGAGCCGGACGACCCGGACGCAGGACCGGGCCTCCGACTCGCAGGCCCGGAACAGATGGCGGCGGCTCTCGGCCGAGCCGGCATCGGCGACGGGACGAGCCTGGTCATCTATGACGACACCCTCGGCCTGTACGCCGCGCGCGCCTGGTGGAGCCTCATGGTCTACGGGTACGAATCGGCCCGAATTCTCGATGGCGGGTTCCCTGCCTGGACTGCCGGCGGGCGGCCGATCTCGAACGCCGGCTACCCGGCGGCGCCGGCCGTCTTCACGCCTCGTGCAAATCCGCGGCTGCGCCTGACGACAACCGACGTCCGGAGCGTCCTGGGTTCGGATGACACGCTCCTGGTCGACGCCCGTGCGGCGGCCGAATTCCGGGGCCACGAGGGCAACGCCCGTCGGCTCGGGCACATCCCCGGCGCCGTCAACGTGCCCGTCGGGGCCATGCACCGGCCCGGGACCCAGGAGCTGCGCGACGCGGCCGCCCTGCGGGACCTGCTCCTCAAGGCCAACGTGACCCGTGGCCGACGAATTATCGTGTACGACGGGTCGGGCGTTGCCGCGGCCCGCCTCGTGTTCATCCTGAGCCTGCTCGGGTACGAGGACGTCGGCCTCTACGACGGTGGCTGGGCGGAATGGGGCGACCGGCTCGACCTGCCGGTCGACCGCTGAGCGTCAGGCTCGGCTCCCGCTCGCGCCCCGCCCGCGCTTCGCCCTGACCTCGTCGGCGCGGCCTCAGTCTGACGCCGGCGGCCGGCGCTGCGACTCCCGATGACCGGCCGTCACGAGTTGCTCGACGCCCAGCTGCAGCTCGTTGAAGAGCCGCTCGACGGTTGCCAGCGTGTCGGCGTCGGCCGCCGACTTGTCCCGGCGGAGGTGGGCGATGCGCGGGAATTGCAGGGCAAACCCGGATCGATGACGGGCTGACCGGAGGATGACGTCGAAGGCCACCTCGATCACGATCGTCGGTTCCACGACTCGGTACCGGCCGTGGACGCTGAGGGTGTGCGCCTCGAACCAGACGGTCATGTCGGCGATCTCGGCGTCGGTCAGGCCGGTATAGGCCTTGCCGATCGTGACCAGCCGATCGTTCGCCTCGTCCCGGACCGCGAACGTGTAGTCGGAGAGCACGCCATGGCGCTTGCCGTGTCCGAGCTCGACGCCCACCACGACGCAGTCGATCGTGGCCAGTGCCTTCTTCATCTTCAGCCAGCCGTAGCCGCGCCGGCCGGGGGTGTAGGGGCTCGCCGGGTCCTTCACCATGAGGCCCTCGTTCCGGCGTGCCCGCGCTGCCGTGAAGGCCACTTCGAGCGCATCCGCGGACGCCGCCGTCACCAGGTGTGATCGAGCGAATGATCCTCCGGCTTCGGCAAGGGGCAGGCCGATCTCGTCGAGCCGGGCTCGGCGGTCCTCCAGCGGGCTGTCGAGCAGCGAGGACACGGATGCGCCCGCTCCCGGGCCATGGCCGAGCACGTCGAACGCGACGAAGATGACCGGGACTGCGGCCCGGATTGCCGGCGTCGGCGTCTTGCGTCCCAGCCGCGCCTGGAGCGCGACGAACGGCAGCACCGTCCCACCCAGATAGCCGAGGATCTCGCCGTCGAGGATCCCGTCCCACGCCAGCGACCTGGCCGCATCGACGATCTCCGGATAACCGCGCGAGATGTCGTGAAGGTCGCGGGAATAGAGGCGCACGTCGGAGCCGAGCTTGTGCAGCTGGGCCCGGATCCCGTCGTATTTGTCCTCGACCCAGACCACCGGCCCCAGTCGGCGAATGATCTCGGAGGCGTCCTCTGCGGGCGACGCCAGCATGAACTTGAGCGGGTGGAAGAGTGCCAGCCCCGCATCGGCAAGAGTTCCGTCCCGGGCGGCGACCGCCGTCCGGCCGATGTCGCCCGTGAGCATTCCAGCCCGCTTGACCGCGTCGATCGGGCGATCGAAGGCTCGAGCGAGGGCGGCCTCCACGAGGCCCTCCCGGAGCCCGATACGAAGGTCCCCGGACAGGACCTTGACGACCGCCCGGGCAGTGGCCGGGTCGCACCTCCGGAGCAGGTCGGCGAAGATGAGGGCCTTGCGCCCCGGTCCGCTGGCGGCCTCGATCGCGACGAACGCCGCCGCGACGTCCTCAACCGTCGGCGAAACATCGGGATCCGGCTCGTGTCCGGCGCTCGCCAGCACGTCCTCGACGGCGAGACCGAGGTCCGAGTGGCGATCGTAGGCGGCGCCGAGTGCGTCGCGGCTCACGCCGGCGACCTCCGCCACCGCGCCGGCCATCGTGGCCCAGCCGAGGCCGGTTGATCGCTGGTCCGCCTCGGCGAAGGGGCGACCGGTCAGGAAGATCACGGCATGGGCCAGCTCGGCACGTCCAAGTGTCGGCAGGTAGGCCGCGAGCAGTGCCGTCTTCTCGGATGTGCGCGTGGTGGCCGCGACGCGCTCGGCGAGCTCGCTCCAGCGACGCATGCGGGCGATGGTATACCGTGCCCACGTGGGCAAGCGAGCGTCCTTTCCGAACTCGATCGAGGGCCGGAGCGTCATCCTGCGCCGCCATGTCCCGGGAAACCTGGATGCCTTCCGGCGCTGGTACGCGGATCCGGAGATCGCGCGCCTCGCTCGCTACCAGGAAGGCCCGATGCGGGAAGAGGAGATCGACCGGTTCTTCCAGGTCCGGGCGATCGGCCCCGACTCGCTGACGATGGCCATCCATATCCGGGACACGAACCGCCTGATCGGCACGTGCGCCTTCAGCCAGCTCGATGGCGACAACGGGTCGGTCATGTACCACATCACGATCGGCGAGCGTGATGCGTGGGGCCACGGCTATGGAACGGAGGCAACGCGCCTCATGGTCGACCACGCCTTCGGGACGCTCGGACTCCATCGGATCTCCCTGACGGTATTCGAGTTCAACGAACGTGCCGTTCGTTCGTACGTCTCGTGCGGGTTCGTCGCGGAGGGTCGCGGCCGGGAATCGATCCGTCGCGACGGCCGCTGGTGGGATGAGGTCTCCATGAGCATCCTGGAGTCGGATTGGCGACAACACCGGGCGGAGCACCCCGACAAGGTCGTTGCGCCTCGCCGGAGCCTCGCGACGCGCATCCTCGGGAGGTGACGATGGCATCGAGCGGACCCGCCGCGGATGCGGCGCGGGCGACCTTTCGGGATCAGATGGAGGCGAAGGGCCACACCGTCGAGAACGCCAGGACCGCAATCGCCGGCCTCGAGGCGGCGTTCGCCGCCGGCACGCTCCAGCGGACTCCCATCCTCGACCAGATGCTCGCCGATCTCATGGTCGCGCTGGAGCAGGATGACGGGCAGCGCCTCGGCGGCAAGAGCGCAGAGGCGGCGCGGTTCATCCTCAGGGCAATCGCCCGCGAGCTCGAGAACGCCTGAGCTCTTCCGACGCGGGGCTTGACTCTCGACCTGCCCGAGGGTCCACGATGGGGCAAATGGACGACGACCTCCTCTCCATCGGGCACTTCGCGCGCCTGACCGGGGTCTCCGTCGGCGCGCTGCGCCACTACGACGAGCTGGACATCCTCCGGCCCGCGGATGTCGATCGTTTCACGGGCTACCGGCGATACCGGCGCGAGCAGGTCGAAACCGGTCGGCTCATCGCCCGCCTCCGGGATCTCGAGGTCCCGCTGGACGAGATCCGGCTCGTGCTCGCGGCCGACGACCCGGCGCTGCAGCGCCGGCGGATCGCCGACCACCGGAGTCGCATCGAAGCGCGAATCAACCGCCTCACGCGTGTCCTGCACGTGCTGGGGCAGCTCAGCACCGGAAGGGAACCCATCGTGTCCGAGTCGATCACCACCGACACCGCCGCCACCGAGCTCGACACCGCCGCCCATCGGCGCATCGGGGTGGACCTCTTCAACTTCACCTGGACGCTCATCGAGAAGGCGGATCGCACGCCGGCCGAGACGGACGAGATGATCCATGCCGCGCACGCGTCGCGATACCACTGGTCGAAGGCCGGCACGAACGCCAACCTCGGCCGCGGAGAGTGGCAGATCGCCCGCGTCTACTCGGTTCTCGGCCGCGGCGAGCCGGCGACGTGGCACGCGGCCCGCTGCCTGGCGTACGCGGAGGCGGCCGTGGCTGCCGGAGAGGCGGACGACTGGGATATGCCGTCCGCCTACGAGGGCAGTGCCCGCGCCGCGGCCGTCTCAGGCCGCCTCGACGAGGCCCGGGACTGGCGCGACCGCGCCCGAGCGGCACTCGTCGACATCAAGGACCCGGCCGATCGCGAGGTCATCGCGGGCGACATCGCGACGCTGCCCATCTGAGCACCCGCCGGATCAAGGCGTCGCCGGCCCCGCTGCAGCCCGCGACGAGATTCACCATGGTTGGTGACGCCCGGCCTCACCCGCGGCCGGCGGCGAGGACCCGCGGCCGGGCTGATATCGTGGAGCGGCGGGGCCGGTGTCCCGGCGCGCGTTGAACGCCCCTGATACGTCGCGGCGCAGCACTCGGCACGGGTTCGCGACGCGTCGCGAACCGGGACACGGTCCGAGGCGGACCTGCTGATGCCGACACGAAATCGGCACGGGTTCGAGGCAGCGTGGAGGCAGACATCGAGCCGCGGTTCATCAACTACCCGCGCGGGCGCCTCCTGGCCGTTGCCGACGATGACGCCACGGCCGATCGCGCCATCGCGGCGCTCGGCGCAGCGGGCTGGGATCCCGGGTCCATCGAGCGAGTGACCGGGCGCGAGGCCGCCCGTGCCTTCGACGCTACCGGTGCCGGACACGGACTCCTGGCCCGAATCGGTCGTGCCGTCCAGTTCACGCTCATGGACCAGCTGCCGGACCTCGCCTGGTACGAAGCCGCGGCTCGGGACGGACGCGTGGTGCTGATGGTTCCGGTTCGGGGCTCCCGCGAGACGGCCCGGGGCGGCGCCATTCTCGCCACCGCGGGCGCCCATTTCATCAACCACTACGGCCGATTCCAGACCGAGCAGCTCGTGCGCTGGCGCGGCCCGGAGCCGGCGGTTGCGGAGCGCATGAAACACTGATCGCCGGGTCGGGCGATACTGGCCGTGACCGTCCCCGATCGGAGCCCAGCCCGTCGTGAGCAACCCATCCAGCACGGCCCGAGCCGCGGCCACCGTCAGCTTCGACCATGTCACCAAGCGCTATGCGGGCACCGACACCGGCCGGCAGGGCGCGGTCGAGGACCTGAGCCTCGAGGTTCCCGCGGGGAAGATCTGCGTCCTCGTCGGTCCTTCGGGCTGCGGCAAGACCACGAGCCTGAAGATGGTCAACCGGCTCATCGAACCGACGGGCGGCAGGATCCTGATCGACGACGAAGACGCTGCGAAGCGGGACGTGACGGAGCTCCGGCGGTCGATCGGCTATGTCATCCAGCAGGTCGGCCTCTTCCCGCACCAGACGATCGGCGAGAACGTCGGCACGGTCCCGCGATTGCTCGGCTGGACCGCCGAGCGCCGGCGCGAACGCAGCGAGGAGCTGCTCTCGCTGGTAGGCCTCGAACCGGCCACATACCGCGATCGCTATCCGAGCCAGCTCTCGGGCGGCGAGCGTCAGCGCGTCGGCGTTGCCAGGGCGCTTGCGGCCGACCCACCGATCCTGCTCATGGACGAACCCTTCGGGGCGGTCGACCCGATCGTCCGGGAGCGGCTCCAGAGCGAGCTGCTGCGACTCCAGGAGGACCTCGCCAAGACGATTCTCTTCGTCACCCACGACATCGACGAGGCGATCAAGATGGGCGACCTGGTGGCGGTGATGCAGGTCGGCGGCCACCTCGCCCAGTTCGGCCCGCCGGCCGAGATCCTCGCCAGCCCAGCCTCCGACTTCGTCGCCCGATTCGTCGGCGCGGATCGCGGACTGAAGCGCCTCAGCCTCACCCGGGTTGGCGATCTCGACCTCCGGATGCCCGTGACGGCCGCCCCCGGCGACGATGCCGCGGAAGCGCGCCGACGGGCCGTGGCGGACCCCTTCCGCTACCTGCTCCTCGTCGATTCGGGCCGCCGGCCCATCGGCTGGATCGACGAGCACGAGGTGCCCACGGAAGGCCGTCTCACCGAGTCCATGGCGAGCCCGATGTCACCGCTGTTGAACCGGCGGACGACCCTCAAGGACGCACTCTCGATGCTGCTCGATGCGGACGTCCAGGCCGGCATCGTGGTGGACCGGGCCGGCGCGGCGCTGGGGCTCGTGACCGCGGACATGATCGCGGAGTGGATGCGCGACACCGCGGTCGGCGCCGGCGGCGGGCGCGGCACGGTGACACCCGAGCCGTGATCGACTGGGGCTGGATCGGCGACCACGTCCCGGCCATCGCCGGGCGCGTGATCCAGCATGTCGAGCTCACGGCCCTCGCCCTGCTCGTGGGCTTCGTCGCCTCGTTCGCGCTCGCCCTCTGGTCCCTCCGAAGGCCGCGAATCTACCTCGTCGTGACGGCGATCGCGGGCATCGTCTACTCGATCCCGAGCTTTGCGCTCTTCGCGACGTTTGTCGCGATCACCGGGCTGTCCCTCCTCACCGCCGAGATCCCGCTGGTCCTGTACACGTTCGTGATCTATATCCGGAACATCGTCAGCGGCTTCGAGTCCGTCCCCGCGGATGTCCTCGAGGCGGCCGACGGCCTTGGCTACACGGCCCGCCAGCGACTGCTGCGCGTCGAGCTGCCGCTCGCGATCCCGCTGATCGTGGCCGGCGTCCGCCTCGCGAGCGTGTCGACCATCGGCCTCGTGACGATCACGATCACCTTCAGCAGCGCGTTCGGTGGGCTGGGCTTCTTCATCACGGAGCGGCCCTTCTTCGCCACGGAGGTCCTCGTCGGTGCGGTCGGCTCGATCATGCTCGCGGGGGGGGCCGACCTCCTGTTCGCGGCCGTGCAGCGTCGCCTCACGCCCTGGGCCCACGGACCGGTCCCCGTCCGCGCCATGGCCACCGACCGTGCCCACGGCGGGCTGTGACCATGTTCGACAGCATCGGCGCGTGGTTCGCGGATCCGGCGCACTGGTCGGGTCCGAGCGGGATCCCGACTCGGCTCCTCGAGCACGTCGAGATCTCCGTCGCGGCCCTCCTGATCGCGACGGCGATCGCGCTGCCGGTCGGCCTGTGGATCGGCCACACGCGACGCGGCGTTCGCCTCGCGATCAACCTCGCGACGTTCGGCCGGGCCATTCCATCGCTTGCTGCGATCGCGATCGTCGTGCCGATCACCGTGATGATCGATCCGCAGCTCGGGTTCAAGGTCTACCCGACGCTCGTCGCGATGGTCATCCTCGCGATCCCGCCGATCCTCGTGAACAGCTATGCCGGCGTCGCCGGGGTCGATGGGGACCTCGTGGAAGCGTCTCGCGCGATGGGCCTCAAGGAGCGCCAGATCCTTCGCGACGTCGAGCTCCCGATCGCGCTGCCGGTCATCGTCGGCGGCCTCCGTTCGGCAACCGTCCAGGTCATCGCGACGGCGACGCTCGGGGCACTCTATGGGCTCGGGGCGCTCGGCTCGTACATCGTGGAAGGCGTCGCCCAGAGCGACGACGCCAAGCTCTTCGGCGGCGTCATCCTCGTCGCCCTGCTGGCCCTCCTGGCGGAAGGCGGGCTGGCCCTGACCCAGCGGCGACTGACCTCGCCGGGCCTCCGATTTACGACCCGCTGATATAGTCGCGCGGCTCGACGCAATCCGCCCAGGGTCGCGCGGCACGTTCAAGGAGGCGACCCAATGCGGCTGAACCGCGGGCTCGCCCTCGGGGCGTCGATGCTCGTGCTGATCGTCAGCGCGTGCTCGACGGGAGGGGGCAGCACCAAGCCCACCGTCAAGGTGGGATCCGACGGCTTCTACGAAGCGAAGCTCATGGCCGAGATCTACGGCCAGGCCCTCGAGGCCAAGGGCTATACCGTCGACCGGACCGGCATCGGCATCGGCACGCGCAAGGTGTCGGCCCCAGCGCTGGAGAGCGGCCAGATCGACCTGAAGCCGGAGTACATCGGCACCGGCCTCGCCTATTACGAGCCCGGCAAGCAGACCGGAGATCCGGCCGCGAACGAGACCGAGCTCCAGAATGCGCTAACGCCGAAGGGCATCACCGTGCTCGATTACTCGCCCGCCGCGGACCAGAACGCGTTCGTGGTTCGCAAGGAAACGGCCGACCAGTTCAATCTGACCAAGCTGAGTGACCTCGCCGCGGTGGCGAGCCAGCTCAAGTTCGGCGTTGCGACCGACTGTCCCACGAACCCCGTATGCGGCCAGGCGCTCCAGACCGCGTACGGGCTCGACCTCTCGGGTGCCACGCTCCTTTCGGCGTGTGACACGCCGATGGTCCAGGCGCTCGCGGCGAAGACGATCGACGTCGGCGAGCTCTGCTCGACCCAGCCCGACATCGCCGTCAACGGCTGGGTCGTCCTCCAGGACGACAAGGCCACGCAGCCGGCCGAAAACATCGCGCCGCTCGTACGGAACGACCTCCTGACCAAGCTCGGGAGCGACAAGGACGCGTTCGAGAAGATCCTCAACGACGTCTCCGCCAAGATGGATACCGCGACCCTGACCGACCTCGGCAAGCAGGTCTCGGTGGACAACAAGGACATCACGGCCGTCGCCAAGGCATGGCTCCAGGCCAACGGCTTCGTGTCGTAGTCGACCCTCCGTACGCAAGTCGACGCCCGCCGGTCATCGGCGGGCGTCGCGATTCGTGCGGGATGCGGGCCGTCTCCGCGGCGCCGGCGCGGCCGCGCCCCGGCAGCACGTCAATGGTCGAGGTCGAGCTCCTTGAGCAGCCGGCCGCCCGCCGCCCAGCATTCCGGATCCTTCGATCGGATCCGGGACGCCTCGGCACGAATCCAGTGGGACAAGGGGTCGCCTGGGTTGGAGCCGGGCCTGCCGAGGTGCCGTGACCGGTCCGCAAGGAAGGCCGCGTACAGCGAGGTCGGGGGCTCGGCGGCAATCCTCGCCTCGCCGCCGGGAAGGTAATCGACGCGCACGATCAGGCGGCCGAAGAATGCCCCGATCTCCCCGGCCAGGGCATCGGACCCCTGGGAATGGCCGCCCCAGCGCACGATCGGGCCGGGCGAGGTGTGCCGAACGACGCGGAGACCGGCATCCACGTCCGCGATCCCCACTGGACCCCCGAACGTCAGGAAGCGGTTCTCGACGCCGAGCCGGTCGACGACGTGCACGTGCCCCCACTGGATCTCGCGATCGCCGGTCGGCGTAGTCCGATCGATGGTCAGCGGGCGGCCACGGCCCGACTCTGCCACCCAGCAGGTGATCCCCTCGGGGTCGAAGTGCCGCAGCGTCGGCTGGGCACGCAGCGCCACGAGGAGCTGGGAGCCCTCGGCCGCCGCCGGCCGGTCGGCATTGATCAGCGTGAAGCCGAGGGTGGACAGCTCGCCGGCAACCGTCGCGAGCCATGTGCCGGTACCAAGCATTGGCAAACGGTACCCCTGTCACAGGGATGTCACCGTATGGGACGATAGTGTCGGTTCCACCCAACGGAGTTGCCCAGCATGTTCGAGCGTCTCTTCGGCAACCGGGAGCAGGATCCCGCCGTCGCCGATCGCATCCCGCCCGGCCAGTACCGGACGGAAAAGTTCCCCGTCCTCCACTACGGATCCGTCCCGCGCACGAACCTGTCCACGTGGGACTTCAAGGTCTACGGACTCGTCGATTCGCCGTTGAGCCTGACCTGGGACGAGTTCAAGGCCCTGCCGCGCAAGTCGGTTCACACCGATATCCATTGCGTGACCCGCTGGTCGAAGCTCGACACCGATTGGGAGGGCGTCCCCATCCAGGAGATCCTGCGCCTCGCCCAGGTGCGGCCGACGGCGACCCACGTCGTCTCACATGCCGAGCAGGGCTACACGGCCAACCTGCCCCTCTCGATCCTCGATGACGACGACGTCCTCCTCGCCGACACGTTCGACGGCCAGCCGCTCGAGCTCGAGCATGGTTATCCGCTACGGCTCGTGGTCCCGAAGCGCTACTTCTGGAAGAGCTCGAAGTGGATCCGGGGCCTCGAGTTCCTCGACCACGACCAGCTCGGCTTCTGGGAGCGCTACGGCTACAACAACAACGCCGATCCCTGGAAGGAAGAGCGCTTCAGCGACTGATCGCGGGAGCGCAGCCACCGTCGGCGGGGCCGACGTAATCAGCCGCCGAGGACCAGGACCGCGTCGCCGAGGCGAACCCGCCCCGGCCGTTCGACGTCGGCGAGGATCCCGAACATCGCGCTCGGCGCGCCGTGCCGGTCGGCGATCAACCCGCGATAGCCGATGATCGTTCGCAGGGTGTCGAGGTCACGGGCACCCGAGTCCGGGTCCTGCGTCGTGATCGCGCACCGGGCATCACGGTCCGTGACCCGCAGGATCGCGTCGCCGATGGCGATCCGCCCGCCGACCCAGTCATCCTCCGCGTGGGCGACCGTGCCGTCGAGCTCGATCAGCATCCGGAATCGGCGTGCGTCGATCTCGTCGACGCCGGCGTGCCGCGCCAGCTCGGCGAGCGAGCCGCGGCCCACGAGGGAGGTCGGGTTCCCGCTTCGCGTTCCGCCGGGTTGATCGGTGCGGATGACCCGGACGCGCCGGCCGACGACCGGCTCGAGGGCCTCGGCCCAGGGCCCGATCACGGCGTGGCCGATGGCGGTCCGCCCGTGGAGCGTCGTCACGATCGGATCGCCGAGACGGACATCCCCGGCGACCGTCGTCCCGTCAGGAAAGTCGAGGCGCAAGGCCAGGCCATCGGGATCGGTCCACGTCGCGATCTGGACGAGTGCGCCCACGACGAGCCGATCGACGAGGCGGCCCGCCTCATCGACGAGGTAGAAGCGGCGATCCTCGAGGACGCCGGTCGGCGTCAGGTCGATCTCGGTTGGGTGCAGGAGCCCGAGGCTCCGGACCGGCGCGATCGAAAACCGGACGACCGTGATCACCTGCCGGATGCCTCCCGGGAGGCATCCGGCCCCGTCCGGACATGGCGCGGGTAGATGACGAGGAGCCGGCCCGTCTCGGGACCGAGGCATTCGACGTCGTGGGGAATGGTCGGGTCCCAGGCCACGTAGTCGCCGGGTCCAGCCTCGATGACGGTGTCCCCCTGGCTCATGCGCCAGCGGCCGGCCAGGACCAGGTGATGCTCGTCGCCCGTGTGCGCGTGGACGCCCGTCGCCGAGCCCGGAGGCGCGATGGCCTCGAGGATTCGGACGTCGCGGGCGGTTCCGCCATCGACCTCCTCCATGGATTGCCCGAGCGGTCCGACCGTCCGGGGCCGGTCCGCCGCACGGACCACGCGTGGCGCCGGCGCCGAATCCAGGAAGAGCCAGGCGATCGGGACGTCCAGGGCCGCCGCGATCGACGCCAGCGCATCCAGCGAGGGCACCGCCTTGGCGTTCTCGATCTGGGAGAGGTAGCCGATGTTGAGGCCGCTGCGGTCGCCCACCTGGGCCAGCGTGAGGGCCCGGGTCTGGCGCCATCGACGGATCTCGCGACCGACATCAGGACAATGGACTCGGGATGTGCCGGTCGAGTCTGCGGCCGGCTCGTGTTTTGTGTCCACCAAGGTACTTGACCTCCGGCAAATGCCGTGGGATAGTATTTGCGACGGCAACAGTGATTTGCCGAGAGACAAGCATAGCCGGTCGAGCCCTCGAAGTTCGACCAGGGAGCACAGGAAAGCCGCCATGAAGATCGCGATCATCGGAACAGGAAACGTGGGGTCGGCGCTCGGGGGTTCGTTCGTCCGAGCCGGTCACGAGGTGACGTTCGCCGCCCGGGACGAGGCCAAGACCCGACAGGTCGCGAGCGAGGTCGGGGCTCGTGCCGTGGTTTCGCCAAGCGCGGCCGTCGAGGGCGCCGATGCCATCGTCCTTGCCGTGCCCTACAGCGAGGCGCTGGAGCTTGCCTCCGAGCTTTCGGGGCCCGCCACCGGCAAGATCCTGATCGACGCCACCAACCCGCTCAAGCCCGACTACAGCGGCCTCGCCACCGAGGGTGGCCCGTCGGGCGCCGAGCGTATCGCGGCGGTCGCCAGCAAGTCGCACGTGGTCAAGGCGTTCAACACCCTCTTCGCCAGCCTCCAGGCCAACCCGTCCCTGCATGGCCAGGCGGCAGACGCCCTCATCGCCGGTGACGACGCCCATGCGAAGGCGAAGGTTGCCGAACTCGCCGGCTCGATCGGCCTGCGTGCGATCGACGCCGGGCCGCTGGCCGCGGCGCGAGAGCTCGAGACCCTCGCCTGGCTCAACATCGCCCTCCAGCTCCGCACCGGCGGCAACTGGAGCTCGTCGTTCGTCCTGCTCGGGGCGCCCGAGAAGGCCCTCGCCGCCTGACCTTCCCTTCGATCTCGGCCCGGGCGCGGTACTGTGCCCGGGCCGGCCAATTCCCCGCATCCCGAACCGGAGCCTCGATGACCTCGCCCGATCCCATGCCCGAGCCGATCGCCGACACGACGTCGACCGACTTGCCGACCCCCGGCTCGATGCCGGCGCTCTATCTCGGCCACGGCGCCCCGCCGCTCCTCGAGGACCCGGAGTGGGTGGCGCAGCTTCGGGGGTGGGCGATGGGTCTTCCCCGGCCAAGCTCCATCCTCATCGTGAGCGCCCACTGGCAGACCGCCCCGACCGCGCTCAGCGCGACCCGGCCCGTCCCGCTCGTCTACGACTTCTACGGCTTCCCGCAGCACTACTACGACATGACCTACGACGCCCCGGGCGCGCCCGAGCTCGCGGCCAGCGTCAAGGCGCTGATGCCGGCCTCCGAGCCGGTCCTCGAGCGCGAGTCCCGCGGCCTCGACCACGGGGCCTGGGTGCCGCTCAAGGCGATGTACCCGGACGCCGACATCCCGGTCCTCCAGATGTCGATGCCGGACCTCGATCCACGGCACCTGTTCGAGATCGGGAGGCGCCTCGCGCCACTGCGCGACGAAGGCGTCCTGATCGTCGGCAGCGGGTTCCTGACCCACGGCCTGCCGTTCGTGCAGGAGTACTTCATGGGCAAGCCGGGTGCGCCGCAGTGGTCGATCGACTTCGACGACTGGGCCCGCGAGGCCCTCGATCGCGGTGACCTGGATACGCTCTTCGACTTCCGGACCAAGGCGCCCGGGATGCCGTATGCCCACCCGACGGTCGAGCACTTCGCGCCGCTCTTCGTGACACTCGGCGCCGTTGCCAGGCCGGACGAGGCGCCGGCCTACGCGATCGAGGGGTATGCGTACGGGCTGTCGAAGCGGTCGTTCGAGACCCGCTGATCGGGCCTGGCGGATCAGGCGCCGCGGGCGTCTCGGGCAGTCCGGACACGACATCGAGCGACGAATGCGCGGTGCGCCGCCAAGAGGGCCGGCAGATACGCTCAGTCGGCGCGCGTCGCGAGCGGCGCCGGGCGGGGGAGGATCGACAGGGCCGTCACGAGTCCCGTGCCAGCGTCGAGGGTGAGCGCCAGCTCGAGCGTTCCGTGCGGGCCGGCAAGGCGCCATGTCGCGGTTGTCCGACCGTCCCCGGCGACGACCGGTCCGAGCTCCAGCGGGGCGTGGCGTGCCGCGGCGATCCGCAAGTCCCTGGCGAGCGCGGTGCGATCGACCTCCGGCCCGAGATCGAGAACGGACGGCACGGCCGGGTCCACGGCGTTCATCGCCTGGACGAGGGCCGCGACGATCGAGACGAGCACCGGCTCGGGAGCAGGGATCGACGTGACGAGGAACGTCTGGATGCGTGGCGCAGGTTCCGGGGAGAGGCGGATCTCGACCTTCACCCGGCCGCCGCGCGCATCGACGAGCCACCATCGCTGGTGGAGCGGCGAATCTGATTCCGCCGACAACGTCGGGTCTGGAAGGAGCGGGCCGTGGTCGCGATGGAGCCGCTCCAGCGCCTCCTCCCGCCGCACGAACGGCTCGTCGAGCTCGACGTTCATCGAGAAGAGGCTCGCGGCGAGCTCCTCGTCCCAGCCGGTCATGAGTCGCTCGACCCCGGCCCGGGCGGCGGCGGTCGCGGCCATCGGTTGCACCAGCCGGTGTGCCGCGACATCGGCCCTTGCCAGCGAGAGGAGCAGGTCGTGACCCAGGCGGCTTGCGCCGCCGTACCGATGGTTGGTGAGGACGATGACGCCCAACCCGGACGCGGGGAGCCAGCGCATGTTCGACCCGAACCCCGGGTAGCCGCCGCTGTGCGAAACGACGCGCCCGAGCTCCAGGTGGTCCTCGACGAACAGGCCGAAGCCGTAGCCGCCCGCGGCGACCTCGGGATCCAGGCCGACGCCCCGCTGGGTCACGAGCAGCCCGAACGCGTTGTGTGCCTGCTGCATCTCGCGGCGCGACGCCCGCGACAGTGGCGAATCGACTGGCTCCGGGTCATCGCGGGGCGGATAGGCATCGGTGAAGAACGCAACCCACCGGACCAGGTCACGGACCGAGGTGAAGATGCCACCCATCGACGCGAGCGCCCCATACCGGTCGATCGGCTCCTCGAGGTAGGCCCCGTCGCGCCAGAGGTAGCCGAGCGCGAGGCGGTCCGCCGGAACCTCCTCGCGGAGATACGTGGTCGCGGTCAGGGCCAGCGGACCGAGCAGCCGCTCCCGGACGACCTCGCGGTACTCCAGGCCGGCCACGTTCGTGATCAGGCGCCCGAGGATCCCATAGCCAAGGTTCGAGTATTCGAATCTCGTCCCGGGCGTCCAGGCGAACGTCAACGGCCCCCGCAGGAGATCGGAGAAGGTCCCGAGATCGAGGCCCTGCTGCCGGTCTCCCCAGGGATCGTCCGTCCCGAGGCCGGACGCCATCGTCAGGAGATGCCGAACCGTGATCGCCGGCGCGTCGGACGTCGGACCATGGAGGTCGGCGAGCTCGGGGACGTGGCGGCCGATCGGGTCGTCGAGTGACAGGAGGCCCGCATCCCGGAGCGCCAGGACGACCGAGGCGGTGAAGCTCTTCGTCATCGACGCGATCCGGAAGACGCTGTCGGCGTCCGGCGGCGCGTCCTCGCCCACGCGTAGCGTCCCAAGACCTCGGCTGTGGACCAGCTCGCCACCGACGACCACCCCATAGGCGACGCCGGGAACGTGCTTGTCGGTGAGGAAGCGGTCGGCGATGTGATCCGCCGCCCGCAGGGCGTCGCCGAGCCCGCTCATCGCATGCCGGGAATCACGAAGCCGCCGGTTTCCCGGCGGCTTCCTGGGTGCGTCGCGTCGACGTCGGTCAGTGGGCGCAGGAGCGGGCCTGGCCCGCGTCGTCGGCCGTTCGGAAGCTGTTGCCACAGCCGCAGCCGCTCACGGCGTTCGGGTTGTTGACCGTAAAGCCGGCGCCCATCAGCGTGTCGACATAGTCGATCGACGAGCCCTGGAGGAGCGAGACGCTCTGCCCATCGAGGTAGACCTTGACGCCGTTCGTCTCGAGGACGTTGTCCTCGGCGGTTGGCTGATCCTCGAGCATCATGCCGTACTTGTAGCCCGAGCAGCCCCCGGAATACACGTAGACGCGCAAGCCGACGTTCGGATTGGTCTCTTCCTTGGTCAGCTCCCGGAGCTTGGCCGCGGCGGCATCCGTCAGGGACACGGTGGTCGGTTGCTGGTCGATCATGGGGTGCGTTTCCTCTCCAGAGGATGATTGGGTCGATCTTGGACGACCGAGGGACCGGTCGCGGCCGTCATCGTACGCAAGTCAACCGATTTCGACAAGGACCCTGACCAAAATGCTGTCGGGAGGCCCCGATCCGGGCGCCCGGGACACGTCGCGGACGTCTCGGGTAAGGTGTGGCGTCCAGGCGTCACCCAACCTTCCGGCGCGGAGGACTCCGCACCGCTGTCCTTCATCGAGGAGGCCGTGGCCAACTCCCGACGCGCACCCCGCTTCTCGCTGCCGGAGATGGCCGACCAGGGCGTCGACGAGGCCATCAGCTCGTTCCTGAGCGGCCCGCAGACGCGCCGCGGGCGGCGCGAGCCCACCGGCCTGCTCGGCAACGGCGGCGGTTCGTTCGGGGCGCTCGAGACGCGTATCTCCTGGGAGGAGGCACTCCATCGCGAGGCAGCCCGGTGCGCCCGCTACCGTCGCCCTGCCGCGGTCATGGTGATCTCGGCAACCGCCGGCAGGACGCCCAACCCCGCCCGTTGGCTGAGCCGGGTGGCCACGCCGATCGCCCACGCGATCCACCGCGGGATTCGCGAGACGGACCTCGTGACACGGACCGGCGATGCGCGCTTCCAGGTCCTGATGCCGGAGACCACGGAGCCTCAGGCCCGCCACGTCGCGGAACGGATCGCGATCGACTGCAGGATCTGGCTCGAGGCGATCGAGGCCCCGGTCAGCGTTCGGACGGTGTCGGCGGCCACGGCGACGGACACCACCCTCGAGATGGCCCTCGAGCAGGCGCTCCGGGCGATCGAGGCGAGCCGCCCGTCCTGATCGAAGCGGCCTCCGGGGTCCGTCCGACCAGCCGTAGCGCTGGCGAGCCCTAGCCCTCGCCGTCGCCGTCGCCGTCGATTCGCTCGATCACCGAGGCGATCCCCTGCCCCACCCCGATGCACATGGTGGCGAGTCCGTAGCGTCCGCCTCGGGCGCGAAGCTCGTGGACGAGCATGGTCACCAGGCGCCCACCGGACATTCCCAGGGGATGGCCCAGCGCGATCGCCCCGCCGTTGACGTTCACCCGCTCGGGATCGAGGCCGAGCTCGTCGATGCAGACGACCGACTGGCTGGCGAATGCCTCGTTGAGCTCGACGAGATCGAGGTCCGCGGGCGTGAGTCCTGCCCGCGCGAGCGCCTTGCGGACCGCCGGGATCGGGCCGGCCCCCATGATCGCCGGATCGATTCCCGCGACAGCCGTGGAAACCACCCTGGCAAGCGGCTTCAGGCCGAGCTCGCGGGCACGATTCGCCTCGACGAGCAGCACCGCCGATGCGCCGTCGTTGATCCCCGACGCATTCCCGGCCGTGACCGTCCCACCCTCGCGGAACGCGGGACGGAGCCGCGCCAGTGCCTCGATGGTGCTGTCGGCGCGTGGGTGCTCGTCCCTCGTGACCAGGACCGGGTCGCCCTTCTTCTGGGGGACGGGCACGGGCACGATCTGGCCGTCGAAGGCGCCGCGTTCGATCGCGGCGATGGCCTTCTGATGGCTCGCCAGGGCAAAGGCGTCCTGTCGATCCCGGGGCACCGACCAGCGCTCGGCGACGTTCTCCGCGGTCTCGCCCATCGAGTACGGATGGTGCGCGGCAGCGAGCTTCGGGTTCAGGAACCGCCAGCCCAGCGTGGTGTCCTGGAGCTCCCGTCCGCCGCGCGCGAACGCGGATTCGGCCTTGCCGAGGACGTACGGGGCCCGGGTCATGGACTCGACGCCACCACCGATGAAGACGTCGCCGTCGTCGAAGGCGATCGCGTGGGCCGCGGAGTTGATCGCCTGGAGACCCGATCCGCAGAGGCGATTCACGGTCAACCCGCCGACCTCCACGGGCAGGCCGGCCAAAAGCAGGGCCATCCGGGCGACATCCCGATTGTCCTCGCCGGCCTGGTTGGCGCAGCCGAGGATGACGTCCTCGATGAGGGCCGGCTCGATTCCGGAGCGATCGACGACGGCGCGGATGACGAGCGCCGCGAGATCGTCGGGGCGGACGCCGCCGAGGGCGCCGCCGTAGCGCCCGATCGGGGTCCGGACGGCCTCGATGATCCAGGCTTCACGAAGGGGCCGGTGCAGGTCTCGGGTCATGCGCCGATTGTAGGGTCGTGCCGTCGGGCCCACGCGAATGGACCCTGCGGATGCGCGGCGCCCAGCCACAGGGCCGTGTCGATGTCGTCCGCGGAGGCGACGCCTTCATCGCGCGCAAGCACGGCCTCGGCAGCAACGGCGGACCGGATCCGCCGTACGACCACGTCGGGTGCGAGGGATCGGCCCCGAAGCGGGCGGGCGACGTCGCGGGGCAGCGGGTCGATCAGCTGGTCGTGGCCGGCGTCGTAGCGATAGAAGCCGACGCCGGTCTTCCGCCCCAGCCGGTCGTGCGCCACCAGCCATCGCTGGATGGGCGAAGGCCGAAGCCGCTCCGGCCGGCCGAGGCCCTCCCAGACGCCGGTGGCTGCTGCCAGGTTGACGTCGATCCCCACGAGATCCATCAGCTCGAACGGGCCCATCGGAAAGCCGTCGTCGCGAATCGCCGCATCGATCTCGGCAACCCGAGCATCACCCTTCTCCTGCATGCGGAGTGCCTCGATCGTGAATGGGCGGTTCACCCGGTTGACGATGAACCCGGGACGGTCGGCCGAGCGGACGGGCGTCTTGCCCCAGCCTTCCACGATGGCCGCAGCCCGGTCGGCGACCTGCGGGTCGGTCCGTCGGCCGGCGACCACCTCGACGAGCAGGAGGATCGGGGCCGGATTGAAGAAGTGGAGTCCGACGACGCGTTCGGGATACCGCGAGGCGGCCTCGGCGATCGCACTGACCGAGAGGGCGCTCGTGTTGGTGGCGAGGATCGTGCCGGGTTCGGCGACGGCATCGAGGTGGGCGAAGATCGCCTCCTTCGCGACGAGATCCTCGATCGCGGCCTCGATGACGAGATCGGCCGAGGCGACGCCGTCGAGGTCCGGTGTCGCGGTCAGGGCGCCGAGTCGCTCGTCCACCCACTCGGCCGCCACTCGACCCTCGAGGGTCCGCTTCCGTGCCCGCCGCCGCAATCCTTCGAGAACACGTTCCCGGCCGCGCTCGACGGCGCCGGGCAGTGGATCGAAGACGCGCACCTGCCAGCCGGCCTCGAGGGCGACCTGCGCGATGCCGGCGCCCATCGTCCCCGCACCGACGATCCCGAGGGCGTCGCTCGAATCGGTCATGACGCGACGGTAACCCTCAGGGCGCGACGACGTGGGCGATCTGGATCAGGGTGCCGCTGGCGTCGTCGAAGACCGCGCTCATGGCTGGGCCTATCGCCGTCGGCGGCTAGGTGAACGGGACACCGAGTGCGCGCAGGTGCTCGCAGGCAAGTCGATGCGTGCACGTCGAGCCACGGATTCAAGTTGCCAGGGAACGGCGTTTGGTACGTCCCGACCCTTCGGGCCGTTGGACCTGCAGGCCGCTGCCCGTGAAGTGACGCGCAATCTCGACCGACCGATCGACTCAGCGTCACGGCGCGGAGGGCGGGGCGGGCGGTACGACCCCGCCGTCCAGGAGCGTCCGATTTCCAAGCGGCTCGCCGAGTCGCATGATCGCGGGAGTGCCCGGCCCCAGCGGGCAGGTGAAGGCCGTTCCAGGTGGGGCGTCGGGCGGCCGAACTCCGATCGTGATCGTCACGGTCGTGGCGGCGTACTGCACGACGGGAGCCGAGATACGGCCCGTTGCTGGTGAACCGCCGGAGCACGCTCGCTCCCAGACCAGGATGTGGACTTCGGATGTATCGGCGGCGGGCGTCGGAAACGCAGGATCAAGCTCCCATGTCGCGGGGCCGAACTCTGCGGACAGGACTATATGCGGATCGCAGTCGCCCATCCCACCCGGCTTCCAGCCGGACGCATCGGCCGTCACGACGAGCGCAATCCAGCCGGGTGTTCCCGGTTGGTCGGGCTTGGACAGGAAGATCGCCCCGGTGTCGTCGCGACCTGCGAGTCGCCACGTCCAGGTCGAGGATCCCTGGAACGCATCGGCGAACATCGCGAGCGTCGCCCGCAGAGCGTCGAACTCCGGCCCGGACGCCTTCTCCGCACCGCTCGGCGCGTTGAGCCCCGCGGCCGGGAATGTTCGGCCACCGCAGGTAAGGAGTGCCTCGCCGGTGCCCGAGGTGGGGTCGGCAAGTTGCTCGGGTGGTACGGGCCAGGTCGGAAGCAGCGCTGGCAAGCTCGGAGGTGGCGTCGTCGCCGGTGGTGGATGCGTGGCCGCTGGCCCGGCCGCGCATCCACTGATGCCCGCCGCGGCAAAGACGAGGATAAGGAGCCACCATCCCCGCGGCCTACCGCTGCTTCTCATCGTCCCCGACTCGACCAAGCGTCCCTCGTGGACCATGTCCGAACGGCCTCGAGCTTATGGCAACCTCCTGACCCTCACCAGCACAATTGAGCATCTGCCGTGGGACTCAGTCCGTCAATGACCTGCCCGACCTGGGCCAATCCTCATCGGTTCAAGGCGACTCACCAACCGGGATTGGCGCACGAGGAGGCTCAAGGGGTCAGACCGGTTTGAACGCCTCGAACGGCTGGCGGCAGGCACGGCAGTAGAACAGGGACCGGCACTGGGTCGGCCCGAAGGCGCTGTCCATGGCGACCTTCCCCGACCCACAGTACGGACACCGCACGGCCGACGCCTCGGCCGGAGGCGCGAATCCGGCGGCCGCGAGTTGCCCTCGGCCGCGCTCCGTGATCCGATCCGACGTCCAGGGGACCCGGAAGCTGAAGCCGACCGTGGTCGGGTGGCCGAGGGGTTCGAGCGCCGCCACGACTGCGTCCCGGATCAGCTCCTGGGCCGGGCAGCCCACGAACGTCGGCAGGAGCTCGACCTCGATCCCGTCGGGCCGGACCTCGACCCGCTCGACCATTCCCAGGTCGACGATCGAGACGCTCGGGATCTCCGGGTCGGCGACGGTCCCGAGGATGGCCCGGACGGCGGCCCCGTCGGGGAGCGAGGCCGCGGTGTTGGCGCTCACCACGTGGCGCCGACCTCGGAGCGGCGGACCGACGTGAACTCGTTCCACAGCCATTGGAAATCCTCGGACACGATCCGAGGTGTGGTGCGAGTCGGCGGCACTGCGGGGGGCGCCAGGGTGATCCCGAGCGGTCCCAGGATCTCGCTCATCGCCGCTTGCCAGGCGGCGATGGCATCGGCCATCGGACGGACGAGGATCCCGGCGTCGAGGAGCGCGGCCTCGTCGGTGGGCGTCGCGAGGACCGTCGCGGCGTTTGCGGCGAGGTCCTCGAGCGCGGTGACGAACCTCTCACGGGCCTCGCCGCCGGCGCGGGCCAGGCGATCGGCCCACAGCGCCACGTGCATGACGTGGTAGCGCTCCTCGCGCCTGATCTTGGCAACCAGCTCGGCGAGCGGTGGCCAGCCCTCCCCGATCGAGGCGAGCCGGGCTTCGTCGGCCGTGTCGTAGAGGAAGCGCCGGGCCATCGTCACGGCCCAATCGCCGCGGCCATGGTCGAGCAGCGTCGCATGCCGGTACTCCTCGGGCTCGCGGTCGTAGGCGATGGCGTCGGCGTCGCGACCGTCATCGAGGAGGGTCGCGAGGAGCTCGTACAGGGCCCGCGCATGTCCGAGCTCGTCCTGGGCAATCGAAGAGATCGCGACGTCCTCCTCGAGGATCGGGGCGATCCCCGTCCATTCGGAATCCGAGAACCCGATGACGAACTCGTCGTCGGCCATGGACAGCACGAACGCGGCAGTCGCCGCGCGCACCTTCGGCCCGAGCAACGTGGCAGTCACTGCGTTGCCCCCGGATCACCGACCGCAACCCGTTCGACCTCGGCACTCGAGGCGTCGAGACCCACGACGGCCGTCGCACGGGCGTCCAGCGGCCACCAGGCGAGCCAATAGCCGTTCCCGACCGAGGCGACCACGGTCTGGCCGCCCTCGAGCTCGACCAGAACGCTCACCACGGGTGCGGCGAGCCGGCCGCCGAGGTCGCGCGCATGCCCGGCGGCGACTCCGCCGCTGCTCTCGTCATCGATCGTGAGGCCCCCGGTCATCGCCTCGGGCAACGGACCACTACCGCCAACGGCTCCGCCCTCCGCACTCGAAACGAAGCAACTCCCGAACTGGGCACCGCTCGTGAACAGGAACGCCGCGGTCCAATCCGTTCGACGATCCTGGATCAGGAGGGTGACGGGCTGGTCGTCGGCGGCAGCCTTGCAGCTCGAAGGACCCTGCGCGGCCTGCGTCGCCAGGCCCTGGTCACCCGGCAGCGGCACCCGGCTCCACGACGTCAGGTCGTCGACGGGCGGGCGGGCGACCCGGGCGATGCTGCACCCGGCGAGGACGATCACCACCGCGAGGAGGGTCGCCAGACTGCCACGGCTCACCCTCGACCCTCGCCGCGCCGACCCGTGGTGTCGTGGGAGCTCGCCCGGGCGCCAGGCTTGGTGGTTCCCGCCCGGTCGCGGGCCGCCGCGAGCTTGTCGCGCATCACGTAGCCGCCCGGCTTCTTGAATGATCGGTCGAGCGGTGGCTGGAGGAGATCGAGGTCGTCGAGGACGTGGATGTCCGCGCGCCGGACGACCCACAGCCGAACCGATTCCCCGCGCCGGGAGAACATCTCCCGGGCGTAGTGGAGGGCGAGCTCGGGGTCGGGCGCCAGGATGTTGCCGCCGTGCCGCATGGCATCGCCGTCCTTCTCCTGGCGGAAGACCTCGTATGGCTCGAGCGTGCCGCTCGCCATTGGCGTCGGCGCTCCCGTGTTCGGGTCGCCCTCGTCGAGCATCCGGGAGGCCTGGTCGGCGGTGTCCCCGGGTCCGCTGCTCACGCCGCGGCCGCCGGTTCGGCGAGGATGGCCGCCCGGACCCACGCGGTCGCGTCTCGGTTGAGCCGCCGGAACTCCAGGCGCTCCTGGGACTTCGGGCCGTGGTTCGTGACGACGGTCCGGAGCTCGGCCCAGTCGGGATCCGCATAGCGCCACTCGCCGGCGTCCGGGTCGAACCGCAGCTCGGGATCGGGAATGGTCAGCCCCATCTCGAGGATCCGGGGAACGTAGATGGTCAGGAATTCCTGGCGCAGCTCCTCCGACGTCTTGGCCTTGATCCGCCAGAAGAGGTCGCGATCCTTCGAACGATCGCTCCGCGGCCCGTGCATCTGCATCAGCGGTCCCCACCATCGGTCGAGGGCCTCCTGGACCATCGCCCGCTGGGTCGGCGTCCCGTTGGCCAGCGTCAGCACGACGTCGCGCCCATGCATGATGTGGACCGATTCCTCCCAGCAGATCTTCTGCATCGTCCGCGCATAGGGGCCGTAGGAGGAATCGCGGAGGGCCTGCTGGGCGACGATCGCGGCCGCGTCCACGAGCCAGGCGATGATCCCGATGTCGGCCCAGGTCTTCGTCGGGTAGTGGAAGACGTTGTGGAACTTCGTCTTCCCCGCCAGGAGGTCGTCGAACATCGCCTCGCGCGGCTTGCCGAGGTCCTCGGCCACGCGGTACAGGAGCTGGGCGTGGCCGACCTCGTCCTGGACCTTCGACGTCAGGGCGAGCTTCCGGCGCAGCGTCGGCGCCCGCATGATCCATTCCCGCTCGGGGAGGACGCCCATGAGCTCGGAGTTGGCGTGCATCTCGACGAACCTGAGCACGGCCGCCCGGTACTCGTCTGGCATCCAGTCGCTCGGCTCGATCTTGCCACCGGCCTGGACATGCGCCTCGAAGAGCGCCAGTCGCTCATCGTGCGGGCGCTCGTCGTTCCAGGGCCGGAGGCTGGCCTCGGTCCGCTCGCGCGGTGGCAGGACTGGATCAAGGGCCAACGGATCGGTCATCGGGACGCTCCCTGCAGCATGCGGAGGACGAGGTCGACGAAGTGGTCGGCGATGCGATCGGGCGACAGCCGACCCGCCGGGTCGTACCACGATGCGATGCCGTTGAGCGCGGACAGGATGGTGGTCGCGGCAATCACGGGATCGGTCAGCTCGAACTTGCCCTCCGGCCATGCCGGCCTCGATGAGATCCCGGAACGTGCGCTCGTAGGAATCGCGCCGAGCGAGGATGGCGGCCCGCCGTTCGCCGCTCAGTGCCCGCCACTCGTGGACGAACACGGCCGCGGCGCCGGGGTCATCGGTGATGACCCGTACATGGGCGCGGACGAGGGCGGCGATCGCGGCCGAGGGATCCTGGGCCCTCGTCACCGACCGCTCCGAGCCTGCCTCGGGACCACCCGACGGCCCGAGCGCCCGCAGCGCGGCTGTCTCGAAGCGCATCGCGGCCCGGTCGACGATCGCCCAGAGGACGTCCTCCTTGGAGCTGACGTGGGCGTAGAGGCTCGGTCCCTGGATGTTGAGCGCACTGGCGATGTCGCGGACGCTCGTGGCGGAATAGCCGCGAGCCCGGAAGAGGGCAGACGCGACGTCTTCGATGGCGCGGCGGCGGGAGACTTCGACCATGAGTCGGGACGCACCTCGATGATCCGCCGAACGAACGCTCGTTAGGCGACCGTAGCCGAACCGTTTCCCGACGTCAAGATGTCGATCCGTCCGTCGCGATCGTGGGCGGCGAGTCGGCGGGAAGCACCGGTGGGGCCGCACCCGTCCACCGGGTGATCCAGAGGACCCCGAGGATCAGGGCGATGGGAAAGAAGTGCAGCATCGGGGCCTGCAGGTCGACGAAGGTGAGATCGCTGATCGCGACGACCACGACGATCGCGGACAGGCGCCACTGCCCGGGCAACGGGGCGAGGGCCTCGACGACGAGCAGGAACAACACGCAGTCCTGGACGAACTGGTTCGGGTTGATCAGGAGCACGACGGCGATGCCGCCGGCGAGCATGGCCCGCGCCGGCAGGGTGCCGAAGCCCGGCCGGACTCGGCGCGCTCCGGCCGCGTAGACCACCCCGAGGACGATGACGAGGATCGCCCACAGGATGTTCACGAAGCCGACCGAGCCCTGGCCGAACCAGCCCACCAGGAGGCCGTTGATCCCCTCGGTGGACGCGAGATCGCCCTGCCAGACGGCCGACGTCCCCGCGCCCGCACCCGAGAAGTGACTCATGACGACATCGAGCAGGTAGGCGACGTACGTGGCGTTGGCCTGGACCCCGGTCAACGGCAGGGCGACGAGCACTGCCGCCAGCCCGGTCGCCACGGTGATCGCGACTGCCCGCCAGCGGCGGCCCAGGACGAGCGCCAGGAGTGGCAGGACGACGAACTGCGGCTTGATCCAGAAGACGGCGAGCGCGAGACCCGCGAAGCCCCACCTGCCTTGCCGAGCGGCGGTGATCGCGACGATGCCGGCCGCGAGGAGAAGGATCGACCATTGGCCCTCGGCCAGCGCGTGGTAGACCGGATAGCACGTGACGATCAGCAGTGCGCCGAGGAGGCGCTCGCGGATCGGCAGGCCCCGGGTGAGCCACGCGGCGGCGCCACCGGCGAGCGCCACATTCAGGAGCGCCCAGACCGCCCGCGCGACCGGCTCGGAGAGTGCCGCCAGCGGTGCGAATGCGGCGGCCGCGAACGGCGGGTTGATGTACGGCATGTAGCCGTTCATCCCGATCGGGACGGGGATTACGGTTCGCTGCAGCGCCGTCAGGGCCGCAGCGTCGTAGAGGTCCGCTGCGCGGCCGTCGAGGATCAGCCGCCCGGCGGCCCAGAACGCGAGCAGGTCGTGGTGGCCCGTGACCCCGGGCGGCGCGGCAAGCTCGGCGACGAGCTGCGCGGCCGCGGCGGCGCCGAGGCCGAGGAGGGTGACCACGAGGACGGGACCAAGCCGAGCCCACCGGCCGGCGGGCCGACGGGCCGGACCGCGCATCAGCCGGCGCCGAACCGCGGCGGGCGCTTCTCGATGAACGCCGCGAGCCCTCCTCGTGGTCGGGATCCGCCCCGGCCTGCGCCTGGGCCGCGGCCTCCGCCGCGAGCGCCTCGGACAGGGTGACGTCGAACGCCGTCGCCAGGAGTCGCTTGGTGGCGGCGGTGGCTCCGGCAGCCAGGCCCGCGAGCTTCGTCGCCATCACGGCGGCCTCGCCGGGCAGGGCGGACGCCGGCACGACGCGCGAAACCAGCCCGATCCGCAGCGCCTCCTCGGCTCCGACCGCGTCGCCGAGCAGCGCCATCTCCGCGGCTCGGGCCGCGCCGACGAGGCGCGGCAGCGTCCAGGTCGACCCGCTGTCCGGGACGAGACCGATCCGCCCGAATGCGAGTACGAACGAGGCACCCTCCGCCGCGATTCGAAGATCGCAGGCGAAGGCAAGTGACGCCCCGGCGCCCGCGGCGACGCCGTTGACGGCGGCGATGACCGGCTGGGGGGCGGCCCGGATCGCCTCGATGATGGGGTTGTAGCGGAGGGTCAGCTCCTCGTCGAGCGGCGGCGCCCCGGGCTCGAGTCGCTCGCGGAGGTCCTGCCCGGCACAGAAGGCCCGACCCGCGCCAGTGACGACGATCGCCCCGACCGCCGGGTCCGTCGCGAGGTCGCGCAGGATCCGGAGAAGACGTTCCTTCATCGGGATCGTCAGCGAGTTGAGCGCGGCCGGCCGGTTGAGGGTGATCGTGGCAACCCGCCCGGTGAGATCGACGAGGACGTCCGGCTCCGGTACGCCTCCGGTCACCGGACTCTCCGTCGTCACCTCAACCGACGAACGGCCGCAGCTCGCCGTCGACGAGCTCATGGACACGATCGTCGAGCGGCTGGTCGGCGCCGCTCGCGTGGTCCCGGACGAACTCCGCGAAGAGGGCCGCGAACTCGTCGTCCCCCGCATAGAGCGTGCCGGCGACGAGCAGATCTCGTTCCGGGATCCCGATGAGGACCCGGGCGCCGCCGGAAAGCTCCGAAGCGAGGTGCGCGCGAACTTCGGGCAGGAGCACGCGCGCCGCATCGCCGCCCTCGCCGGTGGCCGACGAGACGAGGCGCCGGTGACCCGACACCTCGTCGGTCCAGGGAGCGTCCGCGGACCAGATCCCGAGGTTGGCCATGGCCGTGGCTCGAACGGCCGCTGGTGTCGTGCCCCAGGCGAGGAGATGGTCGGCATTGACGAGGACGTCGAACGCGTCGGCGCGGAGCACGTACCCGACCAGGAGACCTGACGGCCCGTCGTCGTGGAGCGGGCTGGCATGAGCGCGGAGGCCCTCGGCGGCGAGCTGGGCGACGTCAATCTTCCCGAGGTGGGTGCCGCTGCTCCCCGGCGGTCGGAGGATGGGCATCAGGACCCGGGCGGCGGCACCCCAGTCCTGCTCGGGCGCGAGGGCTGCGGCCGCCCTCGCTCCGGCCGCAGCCGGCTCCACGGGGCGATGCCCGCTGACCGGGGCCTCCGGATCGATGGGGTCGAACAGATCCGGCGCGTGGTCGCGCCAGGCCGGCGTCGGCTCATCCCCGAGATCGCGATCCCAGCTCATACGCCCTCAGCTCCCCTTCCAGCTCGGAGGCCGCTTTTCGAGGAACGCGGCCATGCCCTCGTGCTGATCGTCACTGCCGAAGAGGAGATAGAAGTTCCGCCGCTCGAAGGCGAGCCCGTCCTCGAGCGAGAGCTCCTCCGCCCTGTTGACCGCCTCCTTGGCGGCGATCACGGCGAGCTGCGGCATCGAGGCAATCTCGGCCGCAAGCTCGAGCGCCGATGCGAGCGTCACAGCGGCCGGGACGACCCGGGTCACGAGCCCGTACGCCTCCGCCTCCCGGGCACCGATCGAGCGCCCCGTGAGGACCAGCTCCATCGCCCTGGCCTTGCCGATCGCCCGCGTCAGTCGCTGCGTGCCGCCCGCTCCCGGCATGACCCCGAGCGTGATCTCGGGCTGGCCGAATTGGGCGTCGTCGCCGGCCACGATGAGATCGCAGGTCATGGCCAGCTCGCAGCCGCCGCCGAGGGCGTAGCCGCGAACGGCGGCGAGGATCGGCTTGCGGATGCGCTTGATCCGTTCCCAGCGATGGAAGTGATCCGCAGCGAGCAGCGTCGCGGGCGTCTGGACCGCCAGCTCGCGAATGTCGGCTCCGGCCGCGAAGGCACGTTCGCCCGCCCCGGTGATGACCATCACCCGGCACGCGGGATCACGATCCAGGTGCTCGAGCGCCGTGGTGAGCTCCGCGATCATGGCGAAGTCGAGCGCGTTGAGGACCTTCGGACGATCGAGGGTGAGGAGTGCCACGCCGTCGACCGGGCCTGTCGCGCCAGCGGCCGGGAAGTCGACCCGGACCAGGGCCGGCCGCGTCGCTGGTTCGACCTCGCTCACTTGCTTCCTCCCCACTCGTGAGGACAGTATCCACCGCCCCGGAAGCGGCCGTCAGCCACCTGCGAGCAGGTCCGGCGCATCCGAGGTGACGAGGAACGTGGCAAGGCCGGGCGCGATCTCGCGCAAGATCCGGCCGGCGGCACGCATCGGGTCCGATCGAAGCCCCGCATCGAGCGCGGCGCGATCTTCGAAGTCCATCGCGCACGCGAGGACGAGGTCCGTCTCGGCCCCGAGCCCCTCGTCCACGCGCCAGATGCGCGTCGCGCGCAGGCCAGGGGTCTGGGCCACGAGCGGGAGATGCTCGTCGCGGTATCGACGCTCGAACGTCGCCTGCGCCTCGGGACCGCCGTCGGGACACCGATAGAGCACGAGTAGGGTGGTCATGACGTGTCTCCTGGGGATCGACGGTCGAGCCAGCGGGCATCGGTGTCGTCCGTGCCCGGGACAACCGGGGTGATCGGATGCGAAAGGGACGCGGGGTCCTCAGCCGCATCCGGCGCGCTCGGTTCCGCCGCGCTCGTTTCCGGAGCGCTCGTGTCCGGAGCCGCCGGCGCCGGTCCGGCCTCAGCTGCCTCAGCTGCCTCCGTACGTCGGAGAGCCTCCCGCTCGGTCTGGCGAAGGAACCCAGCGGTTGCCTCGTTGAAGAGACCCGGCCGACGAACGGTGACCTCGTGCCCGCAGTCCGGGGCGACGAAGAGCCGTGCCCGGGGGATCTGGCGAGACAGACTCCAGGCGTGATCGACCGGGGCGAACGGGTCGCGGTCGCCGACGGCGACCAGTGTCGGGGCGTCGATTTGGTACAGGTCGGCCGGCCGCAGCAGGGGCTGGACGGCGACGTCGGCTGCGATCGCCGGCAGGAGCCGCTGCCAGGCACCCGCCCCCTGACCCGCGTCATGCCGGCGCGCGAGCTCTGCCGTCCAGGCAGGATCGGTTGCCAGGATCCGGCCAGGGTCCATGAGCCGGCGCGCCACGCTGGCGCGGGGCTCGCGAGCGGCCGAGATGCCGACCACGACGAGCGTTCGGAGGCGCTCCGGGTGGCGGGTCGCGTACTGGAGCGCGGTCATCGCGCCCATCGAGAAGCCCAGGAGGTGGAAGGACCGGAGTCCCAGGGCGTCCACGTAGGCCTCGAGGTCGTCGACCAGCCAGTCGTAACGAAATCCGTTCGCCGCGTCCCACCGGGTCCGGCCGTGCCCCCGGGCATCGGGGAGGTGCACGAGGAACGCGCGAGAGATCAACGGCAGCTGGGCGGCGAAGTCCTCGCGTCCGACGGAGGTGGCACCGTGGAGCATGATCATCGGCGGCCCGGCGCCCTGGACGTCGTAGCCGATGTCGAGGCCGTTGGCCCGGATCATCGGCATCTCAGCCCTCCGGCCTTCCCTGGACCGCGGTGTCGACCGACCGCTCGATGCGAAGGTACCGCCGCCGGAAATACAGGAGCGGCGAGACGTCGGCCTCGCCGGGATCGCCATCGTCGATCGCGTCTACCCGGCCGATGAAGAGGTCGTGATCGCCGGCAGTGAAGGTCTGGACCACCGTGCACTCGAGGGTCGCGATGGACCCGTCGAGGAGTGGCAGGCCCGTCGCCCCGGCATGCCACGCTGCGCCGCAGAAGTCCTCGCGCCCCGGCCGCACGGCGGCATGGGCGAAGCAATCGGAGATCGCCTGCTGGCCTTCGCCGAGCACGTTGACGGCGTACCGGCCCTCTATCCTGACCATCGGGGTGATGAACCGCCGCCGATCGAGCGCGACCATGACCAGGGGCGGATCGAGCGAGACCGAGCTCAGCGCATTGACGGTGATGCCCTGTGGCTGCCCGTCCGCGAAGGTCGTCACGACCGTCACGCCGGTCGCGAAACGTCCCATCACCTGTCGAAATCGGGTCCCTTCGATTTGCTCCACGACCGGAGTCTACGAGCCCGCGGCGCAGGCAGGCTGGCCGGCGCCCTGCCGGCGGGTGTCGGCACCGCGAGCAGACCGACCGGGCGACCCGGCGGCCGGTACAATCGAAGCGATGACCACGCGTCTCTGGGATCGCGCCGCGCTCGTGCCTGCCGCTGCCGGGAGGCGCGCCCCGGCGGTCGTCGCCCTCCCCGCCGATCTGCCCACGGTCGCCGAGCTCTTCGAGTTCATGCGCGACGCGGAGCTCCGTTTCGAGACTCTCCTGATGCGCCTCGAGGAACGGACGTTTGGGGCACGCGGTGAGCAGGTGGTGACGATGGAGGTCGCCGTCGAGCACCCCGGCCACGCCCGGGTCACGACGAGCGAGGCCGATCGACGAACGGCCGGCAACTTCGAGCTGTGGATCAGCGACGGCGTGACGATCCAGACGTATTCCGGACCGCATCGCCTGGGGACGTCGCGGCCGATCCGGAACCGCCCCCGCGGCCTCGACGGAGACTTTCCCGGCAGCGCGCGGGTGTACGAGCCCGTGACGCCGCTGCCGCTCGAGACGCTCCCGGAGCTCTTCATCCACCCTGCCGGGTACTGCCAGAACGTGCTGGCAACCGGCCGCACGTGGATCTCGGGCACGGACGTCGTCGCCGGCCGTGAGTCGATCGTCCTCGAGTGCGACCATCCGCGTGCGATCGAGCGTTCGGCGGATCGGCCCGACTTCCACATCCAGGTCGCCGTCGATCGGGCCGACGGGATCATTACCCGCCTGGTCGAGACGATCGGCGGAGACGTGACCCGCGAGGCCATCGTCACTGCGCTGGAACCCGATGCGCCCCTGGCGGCCGGCACCTTCGACTTCCAGTTCCCCGACGGGACGACGATGCTCTTCTGAGGCTGCGGCCTCGGCGTCGCGGTCCTCCCTGTTTCATCCCGCAGAGCGCCCCGAGAGAGGTCACATGAGCAGCTCGACGCACCCCGGCAGGCACCCCCGCCTCGAGGAGCTCGAAGGCATGGTCCGGGGCGGCCAGATCGACACGCTGGTCGTGGCGTTCACCGACATGCAGGGCCGCCTGATGGGCAAGCGGGTCCAGGCCCAGGCCTTCCTCGACGGCGTCATCGATCACGGTGCGCACTTCTGCACGTACCTCCTGGGTACGGACATGGAGATGCACACGCCCGAGGGCTTCGGCCTGATGAACTGGGAGACGGGCTATGGCGACTGGGTCGCCTCGCCGGTCTGGGAGAGCATGCGGGTCCTCCCCTGGCTGGAGAGGACCGCCCTCGTCCTGTCCGACACGATCGACGAGGAAACCCAGAAGGAGATCCCCGTCTCGCCAAGGACCATCCTCAAGCGGCAGGTCGAGCGAGCCCGCAAGGCCGGCATCACGGTCAAGGCAGGATCCGAGTTCGAGTACTACGTCCTGAAGGATTCCTGGGACACCATCGCCGAGAACGGCTTCGGCGTACCGAAGTCCTTCGGCAGCTACAACGAGGACTACCACCTCCTCCAGGCGACGAAGGCCGAGCCGCTGCACCGGCTGCTCCGCAACCAGATGACCGCGGCGCGGATTCCGATCGAGTTCTCGAAGGGCGAGGCGGCACCCGGCCAGCACGAGGTCAACATTCGCTACGACGATGTCCTCGAGTCGGCCGATCGGAGCGTGCTCTTCAAGCACGGGGCGAAGGAGATCGCCTACCTCAACGGCTGGGGTATCACGTTCATGGCAAAGCCCGACCATACGTGGACGGGGTCGTCCGGCCACCTCCACATGAGCACCTGGGACCTCGATGGCCAGAAGCCGCTGACCCACGACGAGAAGGACGGCCTCCCGTACGGGATCAGCCGCCAGTTCAGCCAGTTCGTGGCGGGGATGATGCAGCTCTCGCGCGAGCTGGCGCCATTCATCGCCCCGTTCATCAACAGCTACAAGCGCTACGCCTCGCTCTCGTGGGCGCCGGTGAACGTGATCTGGGGTCGCGACAACAGGACGACCGGTTTCCGCCTTGTCGGCCACGGTCCCTCGCTCCATGTCGAGAACCGCTTCCCGGGCGGCGACATGAACGCCTATCTCACCTATGCGGCGGCGATCGGCGCCGGCCTCTACGGGATGGAGCACGGCCTGGAGCTCACCCCCGAGTTCAAGGGCAACGGCTACATCGCCAAGGGCGTGCCGCGCATGCCGCGGGCGCTGTACGAGGCCATCTGGGAGCTCGAGCGTTCCGAGGCGGCGGTCGAGATCTTCGGCCAGGATGTCGTCGATCACTACCTCAACGCGGCGCGCGTCGAGCAGGAGGCCTACGACGTGGTGGTACACGACTGGGAGCGCGAGCGGTACCTTGAACGCGGATAGCCGGGCAAGCAGCTTCGACGAGCGAGCCCGCGAGTGGGACACGCCTGAGCGCCGGGTGCGAGCCGAGGCCGTGGCGGCCACGATCCGGTCCGCGGTTCACCTCGATCGGAGCTGGCGGACGATCGACATCGGGGCCGGCACGGGCCTGCTCGGCCTCGCGCTCGCGGGCGAGGTCGGCGAGCTTGTCCTCGCGGATCCATCTGCCGGGATGCTCGACGTCGTGGCCGAGAAGCTCCGTGCGCTCGGACAACCGGGCATCTCGGCCGTCCGGCTCGACCTCGTGGCCGACCCGCCACCGGACGGCAGCGGGTTCGACTTCGCGGTGTCGCTCCTCGTCCTGCACCACGTCGAGGACACGCGGGCAGCCCTGGCCGCGATCTTCGCCCTGCTCCGCCCCGGAGGGCGCATCGCCCTCGCCGATCTGGACGCCGAGGACGGCACCTTCCACAGCCCGGAGGCGGAGGGGATCCATCACCACGGCTTCGAGCGAGAGACCGTGACCCGCCTGGCGACCGAGATCGGGTTCACCGGTGTCGAGACCGTGACCGCCACGACGATGGAGCGCGACGGGCGCACCTATCCGCTGTTCCTGCTCCTGGGCCGGCGCCCCTGAGCGCTTCCGCCTGATCTCCTCGACGCAACGACGAGGCCGTGGTCGAGGGCCGGCTGACCGATGCCGGGGCGACGCATCCCGTCAGCGCTCTGCTGCGTCGGACGGCCCCGGCGAGGGAAGGTCCCACGACGAGGCGCCGGCCTCGTCGTGGACCTCGATCCCGGCGCCGACCAGGCGGGATCGAACGAGGTCGGCCGTTTCCCAGTCATGCCGCTCGCGAGCGCGGGCGCGCAGGTCGATCAGCGCCGAGACGAACGGGTCGACCATCTCCCGCGGATCTCGGGCACCGCGCTGGGCGAGCTCCCCGAGGCGAGCGATCAGCGACTGGAACGTGGTCGACGCCACATCGAGCTCGGGGCTGTCCTCGCCGGTCCGGAGCCGCGCCGTGATCGCGGCGTCGAGATCCAGGAGGACGCCGACCGCCACGAGAACGTCGCGGCGCGCGACGGCGTCGATGAACGCCGCCTCGAAATCCGCCGGCGAGTCACCCTGGAAGCCCACGGCCGACGCGGGGCGGGCAGCAGCGGGATCGAACGTGCCACCGCGTTCGGGTCCCGGCTCCCATCCGATCTCGACGGACCGACCGGATCCAAGGTCATGCGCGACCTGCGCCAGCGTCTCGATCGGGATCTCGCTGCCGCTCGGGAAGAACGTGCCCCGCCCATCGGCCCGGACGGTCACGCCGCCCGCCCCGGCGACGGCCGCGGTTCGCCGCTCGAGATCAAGGATGAGCGCCGTATGGCCGTCGACGCCGAGGACGAAGGCGCCGTCGGGAAGCAGCTCCTCGAGCACCCGGAGGCGACGCTCGCCCATGTAGCAGAAGCGGGTGTCGTGATTGCCTCCCTCGGCGTTGTCGTAGTGGGGAACGACGGCCGCCCGGAGGCCGGTGGCCGCCCCCAGCAGGTCGAGGCCGTCGAGCCAGTGGGGCGCCTCGCCGACTTTGTAGATCTCGTACACCGGGATCGCCACGAGGCCCACGGTTACCGCCGCGGCGCTTGCGACCGTGACGATGCCGCCCGCTGCGAGCTTCGACCCGAGGACCTCGGGGATCGGCCCCGCGACCCATTGGCCCAGGGCGTACGAGGGGCTTCCCGGCCCGGCCATGACGTAGCGAGCCCCCCGGAGCCTGGCGATCGCGGTCGCGCCGGTCAGGCTGTCGACGTCCCGCGATCGATACGAGGCGACGGAGACCGACCGTCCGACGCTGGTCCGGAAGAACTCGACGGTCCGCGCGCTCAGCTGGTCGGCGTTCTCCTGGAACCCGTACGGGGTGTCGAGGATCGCTGCCGGCACGGCTCCCTCCCCGAACCGGTTGAAGAGCTCGCGGTGCACGCGAGCCATCGTTGGAGCGGTCTCGCCCGAACCCATGATGGCAAGGACGCGGGGGTCCGCCGGCCGGCCGGTGTCGCGGGACGCACCTGCCTCGGGCTCCTTGCGTTGGCCCACCGTCAGCCGCCCGGGCGGAGGGTGCCGCTGAAGACCTGCCAGGCGAGCAGCGACTTCGCGACAAGGCTCATGACCATGTATGTCTTCTCGCCGACGAGGTAGTCGCGCCACCGGCCGATCCGGCGGTACTGGAGCACCATCGTGATGGCAAAGATGTTAAAGGTCACGAACAGCGTGCCCACGATCACGTAGACGAAGGCCGGGATCCCGGCTCCCTCTGGCAGATCGGCCTGGGCGCCGAAGGCCAGGAGGATCGAGAAGATCCCGATCCACGGAGCGATCCCGGCGATGCAGCCGAAGATGTAGTGCTTCCAGTCCGGATGGTCACGGCGACCTTCGTTGGCGGCCTCCATGCTCCAGCCGAACAGGATCATCGCGACGTTGCAGCCCGCGATCGCGATGAGCGCCGGCAGGTCCCTGATGTACGAGAGGTAGGCGATCGCCACGATCATGACCGTGCTGCTGAAGGCGTACTCGACCCAGCGCAGCGGGTTCATGCCGCGGGCAAGCCAGCCCTCGTAGCGGGCGCGGAGCGGCCAACCGGCCAGCGCGTGGGCGGCGGCGCTCATCGCCAGGAACGAGGCGATGAACCAGGCCAGCGGGATGGAGAAGAGCTGGACCTGGGTCTGCTCGATGCCCGTGAACGTGCCGTTCACGATGATCGGCTTGACCGTCGGGACGTACGGGGCGAAGACCGCCGCGGTGCTCGCGATGGCGATCATCGCCAGGAACTGGATGCCGTGGAGTCCGGACAGGACCCGGTTCCAGCGGGCCAGCGAGCGAGCGCGCCCGGGAGGGATCGCGATCACCGCCGCGAGGGCCGTATCCACGGCATTTCGGTTGACGGTTGGGGACATCGGAGCCGAAGCGGCCATGTTTCTCCTTCAGGATGGAGTGCGGAGGCGCCCGAGGAGCGAGGCGCCTCCGCGAGAGAGGGGCGGATCAGTGCGGCGGGCTAGCGCTCGACGCGACGGACTGCGAGGCGAGCCGCCCCCATGAGGGAGACCAGACCTGCGGCGATGAGCAGGACGGCCGCCGAGGAGATCGGCGACGGCGCCTGCGACGGAGCTACTGTGTCGGTTGCCGGGGGCAGGACTGCGTCGACGCCCACGACGGCCGTCAGCGTACTGCCGGCGAGCGACCCGACGGCGAAGACGCTGTATGAATTGCCGGCCTCGAGCGTGAGGGCGGCGGGGTCGAGCGGGCAGACCGTGTTATCGGCATGGGCACAGACTTTGAGGTCATACGAGCCCGGGTCGAGGGTCAGATAGTCCGTCGCATTCGGGTAGGCAACGTTGTTGACCACCTTGGCCGAGCCATCCTGGGTCAGGACGTCGACGGCGGGGGTGTCGGCGGAGAAATGGACGACGCGGACCTGGGTCTTGTCGGCGACCGGGGCCGGAGCGTCGGTGATGACCTGGGCCTCGATCGACGCCAGGTCGTTCGTCGCGGCGATGGTGTACTGCGTCCCTGCGGCCAGGGCCACGCCGTTGGCAACGATGGGGCAGACGGTCGCGTCGGCGGCGGCACAGACCTTGAGGTCGTAGGTGCCGGCCGGCAGGGCGACGTAGGCCGATAGATCGCCGAACTTGAGGTTGGCGAGCGGTGCCCCGACCCTTGCGCCGTTGACGTAGACATCGACGGCGGGTGCGTCGGCGGAGGCATGGAGGACACGGACCATGGCCGGCTCGGCGGCCGCTGCGGGGCCCGCGATCCCGAGGAGGGCAACGCCCGCCACGGCGACGATCGCGAGTCGGTTGAAGGTGCCAGACACGATGGGGTTTCCCTCCTGGAGCTGTGGCTCCACCTGGAGCCCGGATCCTCGTGGGGTCGCTTGTCGACCCTTTGCACAAGGTACGTACAGACATTAGCCGACGTTGTCCAATCTTGTCAAGGCAATTTCGCCGGTCCGCCTGTGTGGTAGCCTTGACAAACTATGTACACAATCAAACAAGCGTCGGTGCGCAGCGGCGTGGGAGTCTCGCTCCTGCGCGCGTGGGAGCGGCGCTACGGGATCGTTGCGCCGGCACGGACTGCCGGCGGCTACCGCCTGTATGACGACATCGCGATCGGGCGGCTGCGCGCGATGCGGCGGCTGGTGGACGCGGGATGGGCTGCCTCCCAGGCCGCCGAGGCCGTCCTCGCATCGCCCGGTCCGGACGTCGGCCCGATAGTCGGGCCCACGGTCATCGGGCCGGCGGACGGTACGCCACCCGATTCGGAGGCCCTCGTCGCCGCGGCCGGCGCGTACGACATCGTGGCGATCGAGGCGGTGCTGGATGAACTCTTCTCCCGCGGCTCGTTCGAGGCGGTGATCGACGAGATGGTCCTGCCCGCCGTGGCGGCCCTTGGTTCGGCGTGGGCCGACGGCCGGATCGATGTCGCCGCCGAGCATCTGGCCAGCTCCGCGGTCCAGCGTCGCCTCGCGGCGCTCTTCGACTTCGCCGGCGCTCCCGGGGCGGGACGCCTGGTCGTTGTCGGGTTGCCGCCGGGTAGTCGGCATGAGATCGGTACGATGGCCTTCGCCGTTGCGCTCCGGCGCCGCGGCGTGCACGTGCTCTACCTCGGCCCGGACGTGCCGGTCGAGTCATGGGTCCAGGTCGTCTCGGAGCCAACGGCGGTTGCCGTCGTGATCGGCGTTCCTCGTGCGGCCGACGTGGATGCGGTCCGCGGGGTCGTGGAAGCCATTGCCGACGCGCGCGCCGATCTGCTGATCGCGGTCGGGGGACCGGCTGCCGACATGATCCATGATGGCTCGGCCCGCCAGCTTGCAACGCGGGCGAGCGAGGCGGCCGTTGACCTCGCCGAGCTGCTGCCGCTCCACTAGCGACCGCGTTGTCCTCCCACGGCTTGGAGGGGGCGGCACCAGGAGCTGGGGAGGGTGGCACCCCGACCTGGGGGGTGGCACCCAGGGCCTGGGGGGTGGCGCCACGACCTGGGGGGTGGCACCCAGGACCTGGGGGGTGGCGCCACGACCTGGGGGCGGTGGCAGCCCCGACCCAGTTTGTGTCACACAGTCATCCGGGGACTGTTCGGTCGACTTTCCATCGCTGGATTGGGCGATCGGACCAGTCTTGATCTGCCGCGAGAGCCACCTCGTGCTCGAGAGCGTCGGTCACGGCAGACGTTCGCTGGTCGAGCGGCCGCAGTGTCAGCCCAGCAGTCTCCCCGTGACTGTCTGGCGCAGGGACGCGATCGGCAGCGCGGGTGAGCGTGGCGGTCGTGGATCTCGTGGAGCTGATCCCCAGCCACCGGCTGGCGATCCGGCGTCGCGCATCGGAGATGCTCGGATCGTCGCCGCGCCTCACGCTCCGACGACGTCGATCCCAACGAATCGCTGATCGCCCGCGATGCGAACCCCGGCGCGTACGATGCGCTCGACCACGATTCACCCGAGGGTCGGTCCTCCCGCCCGGCCCTCGCCCATCGAAATGAGGACTCAGTGCGACTCCAGGAGAAGGTCTCGATCATCACCGGCGGCGGATCCGGGATGGGCCGGGTGGCGGCGCTGATGTTCGCGGCCGAAGGCGCGAAGGTCGTCGTCGCCGAGTTCAACGACGCGGCCGGCGAGGAGACCGTGCGCCTCGTGCGCGAGGCGGGTGGCGAGGCCACCTTCGTGAAGACCGACGTCGCCGACGAGGCATCGGCGAAGGGGATGGTCGACCACGCGGTCGAGACCTACGGGCGCGTCGACGTCCTCTACAACAACGCCGGGATCATGCCCGAGGCCGATCACTCGGTCACCGACACGTCGGTCGAGGACTGGGACCGGGTCATGGCGGTCAACGTCCGGGGCGTATTCCTCGGCTGCAAGTATGCGATCCCGAAGATGGTCGAGCAGGGCTCCGGCTCGATCATCAACATCTCGAGCTTCGTCGCGATCCTCGGCTGCTCGAACCCACAGGACGCGTACACCGCCTCGAAGGGCGCGGTCCTCGCCCTCACCAAGTCCCTCGCCGTCCAGTTCGCGCCGAAGGGCGTGCGGACGAACGCGATCTGCCCCGGTCCGGTCGAAACACCGCTGCTGATGGACTGGCTCGTCAAGGACGAGGAGGCCAAGCGGATCCGTCTGGCGCGGAATCCCACCGGCCGGTTCGGCAAGCCCGAAGAGATCGTGGCGATGGGGATCTACCTCGCCTCGGATGAATCCCGCTGGACGAACGGCGCGTCGATGGTCGTCGATGGCGGCATCACCGTGAACTACTTCTAGCCGTGGAAACCGAGGTCGCGTCCCTGGAACCCGACGTCGCGCCGGCCGGACGGATCGCGATCGGGGTCGATGTCGGCGGGACCGGGGTGAAGGTCTCGGCGGTCGATGTCGACACCGGGATGCTCGTCGGCGACCGTCACCGGGTGCTCACCCCGAAGCCGTCGACGCCGGCGGCAGTCATCAAGGTGATCGCCCGGCTCGTCAAGCTCGTCGGCCGCCAGACCGGCGTGCAGGCGGTGCCCGTCGGCGTGGGCGTGCCGTCCGTGGTGATCGACGGGATCACCCGATCGGCCGCGAACATCGATGCCGGATGGGTCGGCTTCGATGCGGCGGCGACGATGTCGAAGGTGATCGGGGCCCCCGTCACGGTCCTCAACGACGCCGATGCCGCCGGGCTCGCCGAGATGCGCTTCGGCGCGGGCGTGGGCGTCCGGGGCGTCGTTCTCGTCCTGACCCTCGGAACCGGCCTGGGCTCGGGGTTGTTCATGGACGGCCGGCTCGTCCCGAATGTCGAGCTTGGCCACATGGAGATCCGCGGCCGCGACGCCGAGCGGCGCTCGGCGGCGATCGCCCGCGTGCGGCGGGGCCTGTCCTGGAAGGCCTGGGCCCAGGACCTCGACGAGCACCTCAACGCCATCGACCGGCTCTTCTCGCCGAACCTGATCATCCTGGGCGGTGGCGTCAGCAAGAACGCCGACCGCTTCGTGCCGCTCCTCAAGGTCCGGCCACCCGTCGTCGTGGCGACCTTCCGAAACGAGGCCGGGATCGTAGGCGCCGCGATGGCGGCCGCCGAGGCGGCGCCAACCCCCTGACTCGCCTCGACCGAGGCCGGCCGCGGTCGCGGCCGTCGCGGTCGGTTACGGCGGCCCCGGTCAAGCGCGTTCGCGGAGGCGCCGCAGGGTGTCCGACGTTCCCGACACGATCAGCCCGTCTCCGGGCTGGAGCACGCGATCGGCCGGCGGGTTCGGCTCGTAGGCCCCCGGCCCTCGAAACACCGCGAGCGGGTGGATCCCCTCGGCCACGAGTGATCCGATCGTTCGACCGGCCAGGGGACCGTCGGCGGCCACCTCGACCTCCTCCATCGAGAACGCCACTTCGCCGTGCGACAGGGCATAGTCGATGAAGTCGGCGACGCGAGGCCGCGTCGCGAGGCCGGCGATCTGGCGCCCGGCGCGTGTGTAGGGAGAGACAGCACGGTCGGCGCCGGCCTGGAGGAGCTTCGCCTCCGAGCCGTCCTGGTTCGCTCGGGCCACGATGAAGAGCTTGGGGTTCATCGCCCGCGCCGACAGCGTCACGTAGACATTATTGGCGTCGGAATCGACCGTCGTGATCAGGCCGATCGCCCGCTCCACGCCGGCCTCGCGCAGGATGTCGTCGCGTGTCGCGTCGCCCTCGACGACGACGAAGCCATCCTCGATCGCCGTCGCCAGGGATGCGGGGTTCGTATCGATGACCACGAACGGGACGCCGGAGTGCTTCAACTCCTGGGCCACGGTCGTGCCGACGCGCCCATAGCCGCAGAGCACGTAATGTCCGCGCAGCGAGCCCACTGCGTCCGCCATGCGTCGTCGCTCCCTCCTGCCGCTCGCGGCCTCCGTGAGGATCGATTCCGCGAGGATCCCGATCGATCCGAAGATGATCGCGACCCCCGCGATCGAAACCAGCATCGTCCACGCCCGGCCGACGTCGTCGAGCGCACGCACCTCGTGGAAACCGACGGTGGTCATGGTGATGACGGTCATGTACAGGGCGTCGTCGAACGACCAGCCCGTGATCGCCATGTAGCCGGCCGTCCCGACCGTTATGACCCCCACGACGACCAGGACCCATCGCCGAATGTGATTCCGGGCCGGCGCGCTCAGCCGGACGAAACCCGCCGCGGCCTTCGCCGCGGACCTGCCGCCGGACACGATCGGTCGCTCCGTGGTCATGCGTGGACTCTACCTGTCGCGTGTCGCGGCTGCCCTCCGGGGCACGCGTCGGAACCGCCGAGCCGCCGGTGATGACGGAGCGGCGGCGTATCATCCGACCACGTCCGACCGCCCTCGCGACGCCGCCTGCCGGCCGCGTCGCAGCATCTCGAGGTTACACACCAATGGCCATCGACCAGACCGCGTCCAGCGGTGTCAGCACCCTTCGGATGATGATCGGCGGACAGTCCGTCGACGCCGCCGATGGGCAGACCTTCGACATCGTCAATCCCGCGAGCGGTACGCGTGATCGCGACGGCGCCGCTGGGCGGCAAGATCGACGTGGATCGCGCCGTCGAGGCGGCCCAGAAGGCGTTCGACGACCCGAAGGGCTGGGCGACGTGGGCGGCCGGCAAGCGGGGGCGGACCCTCGCCAAGTTCGCGGCGCTGGTCAAGAGCCACAGCGAGGAGCTCGCCCGGCTCGAGACGCGGAACACCGGCAAGCCGATCTCCTCGTCGCGCGGCGAGGTCATCGGGGCGAGCCTCGTCTTCGACTACTACGGCGGCGCGGCGAACAAGGTCTTCGGCCAGACGATCCCGGTCTCGAAGCCCGGCCTGGACCTGACCCTCCGCGAGCCGATCGGCGTCGTCGGCCTGATCGTGCCGTGGAACTTCCCGCATCCTGATGGCCAGCTGGAAGCTCGGACCGGCCCTCGCGGCCGGCAACACCTGCATCCTGAAGCCCGCCAGCCTCTCCCCGATGACCGCGCTCCGGATCGGCGAGCTGGCCCTCGAGGCGGGCATCCCTGCCGGTGTCCTCAACGTCGTCACCGGGCCCGGCGGCTCGGCCGGCGCCGCCATCGCCGGCCACATGGGCGTCGGCAAGGTCGCCTTCACCGGCGAGACGACGACCGGCCAGGAGATCATGCGGCTCGCCTCGAACAACGTGAAGAAGGTCTCCCTGGAGCTGGGCGGGAAGAGCCCGAACGTCGTCTATGCCGACGCCGACATCGAGCGCTTCGCGGCCGAGTCGCCGTACGCCGTCTACGACAACTGCGGCCAGGACTGCTGCGCCCGGAGCCGGATCTTCGTCGAGCGCTCCGTGCACGAGCAGGTCGTGGAGCTGTTCGCGGCCGCCACTCGCAAGGTGAAGGTCGGGAACCCCGAGGACGACGCGACCGAGGTCGGCACGCTCGTGAGCTTCAAGCAGCGCGACCGGGTCCGCGACTACATCGAGATCGGGCTTGCCGAGGGCGCCAACCTGGTGGTGGGTGGCGCGGCGCCCGAGGACGAGTCCCTGGCGGCCGGCGCATACCTCATGCCGGCGGTCTTCGACGGCGCGACGAACGACATGCGGATCGCCCGCGAGGAGATTTTCGGGCCGGTCGTGACGGTCATCCCGTTCGACACGGAGGAGGAGGCGATCCGGCTCGCCAACGCCACGCCCTACGGCCTCTCCGGCTCGGTCTGGAGCCGCGACATCGGCAAGGCCCTGCGAACGGCCAAGGGCATCCAGGCCGGCGTGCTCTCGATCAATTCGAACAGCAGCGTCCACACGGAAGCACCGTTCGGCGGCTACAAGATGTCCGGCATCGGGCGCGAGCTCGGAATGTCGGCGATCGAGCTCTATACCGAGGTCAAGAACATCTTCATCGACCTCAGGTCCTAGGGTCGCGGCACCCGGGAGGCGGTGCTCCCGCCGGGTCAGTGATCGCTCGGTCGGCTGCCGCGAGGTCAGCGGCCGCCAGCGAACGCCGGCGCCTCGAGCTCGGGATGGTGCCGCCCAAGCCAGTCCACGAGCGCCCAGTGGGTCGTCTTGAACGCCAGCCCAGCCCAGGGGATCTCGAGGGCCTCGAATGACCGGATCTCGAGGGCCTCGACCGTCGGCGCCGCCGACCCACCGATGATCCGAGGCCTCGAAGACGAGGACGACGACGGCCGCCTCCAGCCGGGTGTAGAGCCCGACGATCGCACCGGGCTGGATCAGCAGGCCGGTCTCTTCGAGCGTCTCGCGGACCGCCGCCTCCCCAACGGTCTCGTCGACCTCCAGGAAGCCGCCGGGCTGGGCCCATGCCCCGAGGCCCGGCTCGATGCCGCGCCGGATCAGGACGAGTCGACCGTCCGCCGTAACCGGGAACGTGGTCACGACCAGGCGCGGATTGACGTAGGCGATGTAACCGCAGGCGGGGCAACTCGCACGATCGCGGTCCTCTCCCGCGACCGGACCGAAGTCGAGGGCCGTCCCGCAGCGGGAGCAGTGATGCTGGGATGCCGCGATCCAGCCCGGCACGCCCCCGCCGGAGGCGATGTCCGTGGATCGCGCGTCCGGCCCGCGGGCTGCGGCGCGCCAGTCGTCGCTCATGCCCCAAGGGCCAGGACGGCCGCGGCCGCGAACACCAGGATCCCGATGACCGACGCCGCGAGCCACGCGAGGCGGAACAAGCCGCGGTTGCGGTTCACCGGCATCCAGGCCCACGCGCTCCGCCAGATCCGGAGCGAGGCGTCGCCGGTGGTCACGATGAGGATCGGCGCCGCGACGAGGATGCAGAGCTTCACGAGCGGACTCGACAGGGTCGATCCTGTTTCGAGGGCGGTGATGGCAATGGCGCCCGCGACGAGGGCGATGGCGGAGAGGTTGATGAAGTGCTTCTGGAGCGGCGTCGGGGCGGTCTCCGGAATCGACCGGGGCGTCGGGACCGGCACGGCCTGCCGCTCGAGCACCGGCATCCCAGGCTCCCAGCGTGGATCGTCCATCGGATCGAGTGTACCGGGCCGGCCCAGCGCAAGGCCGGATCGGGACCCCGGGTGGCGGCTGATTCGGCCCCGATCCGCGTCCGGCCGTGACCCTACAGGCGGCGGTTGCGCGCCGTCGCGGCTGCCTCGACGACCTCGCCGCAGGTCGGACAGAACCAGCGTGCTTCGAGGGCCGTGCCGCACGCGTCGTGGCGGAGAAGGTCCCGCGGTTCCCCGGCTCCCGCCACGTGCCGGGCGCCCCAGTCGGCCAGGAGGCGGAGTGCGCCCGCCAGCGCCCGTCCATCGACCGTGAGCCGGTACTCGAAGCGCGGCGGCCGCTCGCTGTAGGCGGTGGCGACGATCAGGCCGTCCGCCTCCAGCCGCCGCAGGCGATCCGCCAGGATGTTCGGCGCGATCCCGGAGACCTCCTGCTGGAGGTCCGCGTTCCGGCGTGGCCCATCGAGCAGCACCTCGATGAGGCGGGGGCTCCAGCGATCGCCGATCCGCTGGAGAGTCGCCGCAAGCGGGGATACGGGAGCGGGTCGCGGACCCGGCGGGGTGCTCATCGCGACATGGTAGGCGACCCGGCAGGCAGCGCTTGCGCGCCCGGTCGGGATGCGGTAGGTTGTCACTTGCATTCCGCAAGTAACCATCGAACGCCGCTCGACGAGCAGCCGGCGCGTCGCAACGACAGGAGCATCTCGATCATGTCCCTTCTCGACGATCTATCAACCTCGATCTCGGCGGCCGCCACCGCGGCGTCACCGGCCGTCGTCGGCATCGGGTCGCGGCTGCGCGGCTCGGGCGTCGTCATCGAGCCCGGCAAGGTCCTGACCAACGCCCACAACCTTCGTGGCGACGAGGTCACGGTTTCGTTCGCCGATGGCCGCACCATCCGCGGGCGCGTCGCCGGCACGGATCTCGACGGCGACCTCGCCGTCATCGACGCCGACACGGAGGGCGCGACAGCGCTGGCCTGGGCCGATGGCGCCGTCGCCCTCGGCGCGGTCGTCTTCGGCCTGGCGGCGACCAGCGGCGGGCCGGCACGGGTCACCGTGGGCACCGTCTCCTCGATCAACCGCGCATTCCGTGGCCCGGGTGGTCGCCGCATCTCCGGCAGCATCGAGCACACCGCGCCGATGGCGTCCGGGTCCTCCGGCGGCCCGATCGTCGACGCGGCCGGCCGGCTCGTGGGCCTCAACACGCATCGGATCGGCGAGGGCTTCTATCTTGCCCGCCAGGCCGACGCCGATCTCCGCGAGCGGGTCGAGATCCTGGGCCGCGGACAGTCGGTGGAGCGGCCACGCCTCGGCGTCGAGGTCGCGCCGTCGCATGTCGCGCGGCGGCTGCGGCGATCCGTGGGCCTGCCCGAGCGTGATGGGCTGCTGGTCCGCGGCGTCGAGGAGGGCTCCCCGGCGGCCGGCGCCGGAATCGGCGAGGGCGACCTCATCGTCCGGATCGCGGACTCGGATGTCACGGACGCCGACAGCCTGCTCGACGCGATGGCCGGGGCGAAGGGTCCGATCGAGGTCGTGGTGGTCCGCGGCGCGGACGAGCTCACGCTCAGCGCGGACCTCGGCTGAAGCACCCCCGAGATCGGCGAGGCAGAGCCCGGATCCCGCAAGACCTGGACCCTACGGGCTGACCCCGGCCGATCGGGAAAGCGCCGCGACGTACGGGGCGAGCGCGGCGTCGAGCGCCGGGGCCAGCGAGGCGCTGAAGGTGGCCGTGAGGTGGTGGTTGTCCCGGAAGACGATCATGCCGTCCTTGACGACCTGGCAAGGAATGCCGGGACAGATGCTCGACATCAGGTCGAGGGTGCCGGCCCCGGCCGCGTCGGCCGCGATCTTCTCGCGCTGCCCGAACGTGTCCTCGAAGGCCGAGCGCGGGATGGCGCACGGCCGGATGTCGGTCGGGTGCGCCGCCAGGCAACCCGGCACGTCCGTGTCCGTGCGGGGCGTGTCGATGAGCACCAGCACGCGTCCGGGCAGCTGGGCGATGGCGCGCCCGATGGCCCGTCCCTGGCGGGTGACGTTCTTGTCCGCGCTCAGCCAGGGAAAGATCCCGCGATGGCTCATCCCCACGACCACGATATCGGGATGCTGCGCCGGGATGAGGCGGATGACCTCGTCGCGCCATGCGGCGCACTCGGTGTACTCCCGGGCCAGCGGCCAGTTCTGGAGCGGGATGTCGATGAACGGGCAGGACAGCTTCACGTAGGGCACGAGCCGCCAGTGATTCGCGGTCGCCACGGCCTCGAACGCCGGCAGCCACATCGCGGCGTGCGAGTCGCCGACGAGCGCGATGGTCAGCGTCCCGTTCGGGTCCCCGTAGACGCACGACGGCGGCTTGATCGTGGCCTCCTGTGCGCCACAGCGGTCCCGCCAGACCAATTCGGTGTCGCTTCGGGCCTTGAGCAGGGTCGGTCGGACGTTGCCCGGCAGCGGCACAGGTGCGTTCAGGGTCACGTCGGGGATCTGGTCCCAGGCGAGCGGGGCGAGCGTCGGTTCGGGCGTCGCCGTCGGCACCGGCGTGGCGATGACCGTGCCGGGCGTGGCCGACGGATTGCCCGGCGACGGGGTCGGCGCGGGCGTTGGCGTCGGGGCCGCCTCCGTCGGGGTCGGCGCGGGCGCGGCCGCCGACAGCGCCTCGATCGCCCGGATGCTCCCCACGTTGAGGGCACCGGCCATCGCGACCACGGCAAGGATCGCAGCGAGGCCGGCGGGGAGCACGCGGCGCGGGCGCGACGGCGCGAGGCGTCCGCGACGGAACGGCTCCTCCACGTACCGCCAGCTGACGGTTGCCACGAGCACGCTCGCAAGGGCGAGCAGCAGCCGCGGCCCCAGTTCCAGCGGCGCACCGACGGCCACGGCAGGCAGGATGAGGATCGGCCAGTGCCAGAGGTAGAGCGAGTAGCTGATGCGCCCGAGGAACCGGATCGGCGCCGAGGCGAGGATGACGGCCGGTCCGCGCCTGACCGGACCCGAGGCCAGCAGGACGACGGTGCAGAGCGTGGGTGCCACGGCATACAGGCCCGGGTAGGAAAGGGCGGATGAGAGGAGGAGTGCGCTCGTGACGAGCCCGGCCACCGCGGCCCACCCGGCCACGGCCAGGATGACGCGCGGGATCCTCGCCAGGCCACCGAACGCGACCGCCATCAGGCCGCCGGCGGCGAGCTGCCACGCTCGACCGGGCAGCGAGTAGAACGCCCAGTTCGTCGCCGAGTCCGTGAGCCAGAGGTTCGTCGCGAAGGAGGCAGCGAGCAGGAGGACGAGGAGGGCCGGTACGCGCCGGCGGCCGCCGCCCGCGACGAGGAAGAGCAGGGCCGGCCAGACCAGGTAGAACTGCTCCTCGACGGCGAGTGACCAGTAGTGAAGGAACGGCGAGGGCTGGCTGATCGTGGCGAAGTAGTCGCCGGCGGCGAGCGCGAAGCGGACGTTGGCGACCGAGAGGGCCGCGGATGCACCGTCGAGCATCGCGTCCGGCCGGTCGAGCGGGTTCAGCACGAGATAGGCCGCGGCCAGGGTCACCACCAGCACGACGGCGCCCGCGGGAAGCAGGCGTCGGATCCGCCGGGCGTAGAACCGGGCGTAGGAAACGCGACCCGACCGGTCGTGCTCGCGGAGGAGCAGGCCGGTGATGAGGAACCCGCTGATGACGAAGAAGACGTCCACGCCGATGAACCCGCCGGAGACCGGCAGCCCGGCGTGGAAGAGGAGGACGAGCAGGATCGCAACGCCTCGGAGTCCCTCGATGTCCGGGCGGAACCCCGCGTCCTGGCGGGACCCGGCGTCCTGGCGGGACCCGGCGTCCTCGCCGCCCCCGGACGACGTCCCCGCGTTTCCGCCGGCTACGGACGGCAACTCCGCGGCCAGGTCTGCTCCAGGCGGCGCCTCGGGGACAGGTTCGGTGCTTGCGCCGCTCAAGACGCCGGAACCTCGGAACGGTGATCCGTGGCCTCAGGCCTCGTCCGCGTTCGATGGGTCGTCCATCACCATCTGCGTCTGCCCCGTCCGATACGCGCCAAGGCGGGCGGCGATCGCGGGATCCGACAGGGCGAGGATCTGGACCGCCAGGACCGCGGCGTTCTCGGCGTTGCCGATCGCGACCGTGGCGACCGGGATGCCGCGCGGCATCTGGACGATCGAGAGAAGCGAATCGAGACCGCCCAGGTGCTGGGTCGGCATCGGGACGCCGATCACCGGCAGCGTCGTCTTCGCGGCCAGCATCCCGGGCAGGTGGGCGGCACCACCGGCCCCCGCGATGATGACCCTGATCCCGCGGGCCGCGGCCCCTTCCGCGTACCGGAAGAGATGGTCCGGGCTCCGATGCGCCGACACGACGCGCAGCTCGCAGGGGACCTCGAGCATCTCGAGCAACGCGGTGGCCTTTTCGAGGATCGGGAAGTCGGATCGACTGCCGCCGACGACGCCCACCATGGCGCCCTGCGTGGTCATGCGCCCGCCTCCCGTCCATTCGCCGCTTGGTGCTCGTCGCCGCCCGCCCAGGTAATCATGGCGGCCGCCGAGCGAGCGGCATCGAGCGCCGCGACCGGGTCCTCACGAAGTGCCGTCACGTGCCCCATCTTCCGCCGCTCGAAGACGCGGCGCTTGTCGTATGCGTGCAGATGCAGGTCCGGCAGCTCGAGAGCCCCGTCGACGCCACGGATGAAGGCGGCACGATCGGATCCCGCTCCCAGGAGGTTGACCGTCGCCGCGCCGCCGGTGCGGGCCGTTGTCACCCCCAGGGGCAGGCCGCAGATGGCCCGGACGTGCTGCTCGAACTGGCTCGTGGTCGCGCCCTCGATGGTCCAGTGGCCGCTGTTGTGTACGCGGGGCGCCAGCTCGTTGACGACGATCGAACCGTCGGGCATGAGGAACATCTCGGCCGTGAGCAATCCGACCATGCCCATCCCCGTGGCCAGGTCCGAGGCCAGGGCCAGCGCCCGCTCGGCGGTTTTGGCCGGCAGTCCGGCCGGCGTCGATGACTCCACGAGAATCCCCTGGTCGTGGACGTTCCGGGCGATCGGGAACCCTGCCGTGACCCCATCGACGCCGCGCGCCACGATGACGGAGAACTCCATGACGAAGGGCAGCTCGCGTTCGAGGAGCATCGGACGGCCGGCCGCGAGCTCCCGGTCGAGCATCCGCCGCGCAGCGTCAAGATCCTCGGGGGCGGCGATCCGCGCCTGGCCGCGGCCGTCGTAGCCCCCGATGGACGCCTTCAGCCGGAGCGGCATGCCGAGCGCCTCGATCCCGGCCGCCAGTGTTTCGGGGCTGTCGACCTCCCGCCACGGAGCGACGGCGCCCCCGTTCGATTCGAGGAATCGGCGCTCGGCGAGGCGATCCTGGGTGAGCTTGAGGGCGTATGGCCCGGGCCGGATGGCGACCTTGCCGGTGTCGAGGTCGCGCACGAGGTCGAGCGACACGTGCTCGAGCTCGAACGTCACGACCGCGCAGCCGGCGGCCAGTCGCCGGCCGGCCTCGATATCGTCGTAGCCGCCCAGCTCGAAGCGATCGGCGACCGGGGCGGCCGGACAGTTCGGGTCCGGATCGAGGACGGCGACGCGGTAGCCGAGCGAGCGCGCCGCCATCGCCAGCATTCGGCCCAGCTGGCCGCCGCCGAGAATCCCGATCGTGGCGGGCGGCAGGATCGCCGGGATCCGGAAGCCGAGCTGCTTGTAGACGTTCAGGATCCAGGTGGTCTTCGAGTGCGTGTACCGGAACCCGTCGACCGACGAGCCCCCGGTGATCCTCGTCTTCAGCTCCGCGTACTCGCGCATCAGCTCGGGATCCCCACGGAGCGCGTCACGGAACGCGAGATCCCGGGGCATGTCGCCACCGATCGGCTGGACGTGAAGGTGGATCCGGAACTCGGTCCCCTCGACATCGACGGCGCCGACCAGCATCGGGCGAGTCGGGGGCCATGGATCCGGCCCCGGCTGCGGCTGGAAACCGAGGCCGAGGAGGGCCTCGACGATGCCCGGGATCGCGGACGGATCCGCCTCGACGGAGAGGTCGACGATGCCCTTGCCGGGCAGGCCCGGCACCGCCGTGCTGCCGATGTGCTCGACCGACCAGGTCGGGACGCCGACCATGCACGAGCTCACCGATTGCGGCGGCCACGGCCACGGTCCGGGGGTCCCAGTCGCTGACGTGGGCAACACGCCGCTCGTAGGGCAGGATCCGGAGATCGGCGAGGTCGAGGCGGGCGTCGGTCACGCGCGGAAGTGTAGGGTGTCGGGACCGGGCCTCGCGACGGGACGGCCGCGTGGCTGCCCGGCGCGTCCGTCGACCGGCGTCTGGAGCCCGTAGCATTCCGGACGTGACCGATCCCCTGCCCCTGGTCCTCGATGTCGACACGGGCATCGACGACGCGCTCGCGCTGCTGCTGGCGTGCGCCTCTCCCGAGGTCGAGCTCGTCGCGGTGACGTGCGTGGCCGGCAACGTGCCCCTCGATCGCGTCGTCGAGAACACCCGTGGCGTGCTCGCCCTCGGGGGCCGGCCCGAGGTGCCGGTCATCGGCGGAGCGGCGCGGCCGCTGGTCAAGGCGCTCGAGACCACCGAGGAGACCCATGGACCGCATGGGGTCGGGTACGCCGAGCTGCCAGCGAGCCTGCCACGTCCCGAGCCCGCCGATGCGGCAGCGCGGGCGATCGTGGAGGCGGCGAGGCAAAGACCCGGTCGAAATCCGCCTCCTCACCCTCGGCCCGATGACGAACCTGGCCATGGCCCTCACCCTCGAGCCGGACCTGCCCCGCCTGCTGGGCGGTTGGACGCTCATGGCCGGGGCGTACCGGGCGCCCGGGAACACGACGCCGCTCAGCGAGTGGAACCTGCACGTCGACCCGGATGCCGCGCGCGCCTGCTTCGCCGCCTGGGCGTCGGCCATCGTCGCCGGCGCGTCCGTCGCGTTGCCCCTGGCGATGGGCCTCGACGTGACCGAGTCCGCGCGGCTGGTGCCCGCCCACCTGCGGCGGATCGCCGTGCTGTCCGGGGCCGGCGCGGCCGACAGCGCCGCGCTCGAGGACCCGGCCGCCCCGATGCAGCCGGCGGGCGTCGTGGCGACGAATACCGTCCTCCGCTTCCTCGCCGATTCGCTGCGGTTCTACTTCGAGTTCCACGCCCGCTACGACCATTTCTACGGCGCCTTCGTCCACGACCCGTTCGCGCTCGCCGCGACGATCGACCCGACCATCGTCAGGACCCAGTCCGTCTTCGTGGACGTCGAGGCCGGGCCGGGACTTGCACACGGCATGACCATCGCCGACTGGCGCGGCCTCCTGGGCCGGCCGGCCAACGTCGCGGTCGCCGTGACAGCCGACGCCGAGGCGTTCCTGGAGCGGCTCGTGACGAGGCTCGGAGCCCTGGCGGCTACAGCCGGCGGTTGAGGCAGATGAGGCGCCTGGCGTGAACGAGCCCGGGCGCCGCGGGGCGCCGGTCAGTCGACCAGGGTGATGGCCAGCTCGTGGCTGACGCCGTCGAGGATCCGCCAGGCTCGCAGGGATTCGGCGCCGGTGGCCGGATCGGCCTCCTCCGGGTCGAGCGACACCAGCAGGTACAGGGCATCCGGGTAGAACGCCAGCCGGAGATCCGTCGCCGATGGGATCGCGGGCGAGTGGGTGTGCGAGTGGACGATTCCCCAGAAGACCTCGCCGCTGTCGTCGGTCTCGATGGTCAGCCGCAGGAGCGCCTCGGGGTCGATCTCGTAGCGGAATGGCGAGGCCGCCCGGTTCGGCGTCGAAACCCAGCGCGTCGCCCGGCCGCCATCGGCGGCTGGTGCTTCGCCGATGATCAGGCCGCAGGCCTCGTTGGGGTTCTCCGTCCGGGCATGGGCGACGATCGCGTCCCGGATCGAGGAGGAAAGTTCCACGGCGTTCGGCGCCGCGCCGCTCGTCACCTCACCACCAGTTGACGCCACCTTCGAGGTCGGCCTCCATGTCGGCCAGGTCCCGGGTGTAGGTGCCGACCGAGAGGTACTTCCAGCCGCCGTCCGGGAGGAGGGCGACGATCGTCCCGCCCGCCATCTCCTCGGCGATCCGCTTTGCCGCAACCAGCACTGCCCCCGATGAGGGTCCGGCGAAGATCCCCTCCAGGAAGACGAGGTCTCGGAGCGCCTCGATCGCCTCGCGGTTGGAGACGAGGTACTTCGCGTCGAGGATCGACGGGTCGAAGATCTCGGGCACGAATCCGTCCTCGAGGGACCGAAGTCCCTGGACGTTGTCGCCGGGCAATGGCTCGGCGGCCACGATCCGGACGCCGGGCCGGCGTGCCCGCAGGTAGCGCCCCACGCCCATGAGCGTCCCGCCCGTGCCAAGCCCGGCCACGAAGACGTCGATGTCGGGGCACGCCGCGAGGATCTCGGGCCCCGTGCCCAGGAAGTGCGCCCGCGGATTCGCCGGGTTCCCGTACTGGTAGGGCATGACGAACCGGTCGTCCCGGGCGGCGAGGTCCTTGGCCAGGGCGACGGCTCCGTTCGATCCCAGGTGGCCGGGCGAGTCGATCACCTCGGCCCCGAACAGGGCCGCCATCTGGCGTCGCTCGGCCGTGACGTTGTCGGGCATCACGAGCGCCACGCGATAGCCCTTGAGCCGCCCGATCATGGCCAGGGCGATTCCGGTGTTGCCGCTTGTTGGTTCCAGGATGATCGAGTCGGGACCGAGAACCCGGCGCTGTTCGAGGTCTTCGACGAGGGCCTTGGCGACGCGGTCCTTGACCGAGCCGGTCGGGTTCGAGGCCTCGAGCTTGGCGAGGATGCGGACCGCCGGGTTCGGTGACATCCGCTGCAGAGCGACCATCGGGGTGTGCCCGATCGCGTCGAGGATGCTGTCGAAGTGACCCGCCGCCGCCGGCGCGGGTGCCGACGCGCCGGCCGGAGGCAGGGCGCCGGCCGCAACCTCGTCCGACGCCGGTTCCGTCGTCGCGTCCGTTGGCGCCTCTCTGGGCTCCGGGGATCGGAGGATCCCCATCGTCAGCCTCCGGCCATCGCCGGCAGGAGCCGCACCTCGTCGCCGTCCGCGACCGGTGTCGCGAGGCCGTCGAGGTAGCGCACGTCCTGGCCGTTCACGTACACGTTGACGAAGCGGTTCAGCTCGCCGTCCGGGCTCAGGAGCTGGCCGCCGAGGCCGGGATGGCGCTCGAGGAGCGCCTTCACGAGCTCGCCGACCGAGCTCCCGCTGACCTCGAGCGACTTCGCCCCCGCCACCGCGGGGCGGAGGACCGTGGGGATGAACACCGTGCTCATGCGCGTGCCTCCGGGTTGCTGCCGAGACCGCCACCGAACCCGGCCCCGCCGAGGACGAACGGCGCGTCGACGGGGAAGGCCGCCAGCACGGGCTCGTCACCGCGCTCACGGGCCGCGCGTGCCGAATCCGAGCAAACCGGGCAGGCCGGATCCCGCCGGAGCGTGAGCTCGGTGAACTCGGTCTCGAGGGCGTCGAAGAGGAGCAGCCGCCCGGCGAGCGTCGTGCCGATGCCCAGGAGGAGCTTCAGGACCTCGTTGGCCTGGAGGAGCCCGAGGATTCCCGGTACGACCCCGAGCACGCCGGCCACGGAGCAGCCGGGCGCGAGCTCCGGCGGTGGCGGCGTCGGGTAGAGGCACCGGTAGCACGGCCCCTCGTACGGGACGAAGGTCGTGAGCTGACCCTCGAACCTGAAGACCGAGGCGTGAACCACGGGGATCCCGGCGGCCACGGCCGCGTCGTTCAGGAGGTACCGCGTCTCGAAGGTGTCGGTCCCGTCGAGGATCACGTCGTAGCCGGCGATGATCCGCTCGACGTTGTCGCCGACGAGCATCTCCTCGTGGGGGATCACGTTCACGTCGGGGTTGAGCGCCGTGATCGTCCGGCGGGCGCTCTCGACCTTCTTCTCGCCGACCCGGTCGGTGGTATGAAGGATCTGTCGCTGCAGGTTCGAGACATCGACGACATCGAAATCGACGAGCCCGATCGTGCCCACGCCGGCCGCCGCCAGGTACAGCGCCGCCGGGCTGCCGAGGCCGCCCGCGCCGATCAGCAGGACGCGCGATTCGAGGAGCTTCGCCTGCCCGGCCGAGCCCACCTCGGGGATCAGCAGGTGGCGGCTGTAGCGCTGCTTCTGGGCCTGCGATAGCACGACCGGCGTGGTCCACGGGAGACCCCGGGACTTCCAGACCTGGAAGCCCCCGGACATCGAGATCGGGTCGGCGTAGCCGAGCTCCTTGAGCGTCTGGGCGGCGAACAGCGAGCGCACGCCCGCGGCGCAGTACAGGACGACCGGAGCTGCCCGGTCGGGAAGCGCGGCCTCGATCTGCTGCTCGAGATAGGAACGGTCGATGTGGAGGGCGCCGGGGATGTACCCCTGCTCCCACTCCTGGTCCTCGCGGACGTCGACAAACGTGACGCCCTCCGACCGGAGGCGCTCCGCCTCGGCGGGATTGACCTCCCGGATCGAGGCCTTGGCCAGGCCGAGGAGATCAGCGTACGACTTGGTCATGGGTGGGTCTCAGTCCCTTCTAGTTGGACGGATCGGGAACGTAGCGCAGGTACGGCGTCTCCGCCCGCCAGCCGTTCGGGAACCTGTCCCGGGCCTGCTCGTCGCTGACCGAGGTCAGGATGATCACGTCGTCGCCGCGCTCCCAGTTGGCCGGGGTGGCCACGGCGTACTCCGTCGTCATCTGCAGCGAGTCGATCGTCCGCAGGATCTCGTCGAAGTTGCGGCCGGTGCTCGCCGGGTAGGTGAGCTGCAGCCGGACCTTCTTCTTGTCGTCGATGATGAACACCGATCGGACCGTCTGGGTCGCCTCGGCGTTGGGATGGATCATGTCGTACGCCTCCGACACGGCCCGGTCCTTGTCCGCGATCAGCGGGAAATTGAGGGCCACGCCCGAAGTCTTTTCGATGTCCTTCGACCAGCTCTCGTGGTCCGAGACGCCGTCGACGCTGAGGCCGAGGACCTTGACGCCACGCTTGTCGAACTCGCCCTTGAGACGGGCCACCGTGCCGAGCTCGGTCGTGCAGACCGGGGTGAAGTCCTTGGGATGGCTGAAAAGGATGGCCCAGTCGTCGCCGAGCCAGTCGTGGAAGTGGATCTCCCCTTCCGTCGAGGCGGCGGTGAAATCGGGGGCAGTGTCGCCCAGTCGGACGGTCATCGAAGTTGCTCCAGTCGGGGTTGGGTCGTGGGCACCCGCCATCGACGGCCGGGTGCGGGGCGGGTGGCGATCCGCGGTCAGGGGACGCGGTCGCGGGTCAGCCGGCAATCAGGCCGGCGACGTACACCTGCAGCGGCCCATGGGGGGACGAGCCCCGTGGCCGACGCGAGACGTGGTCATTCGGCCGGGCTCCCGGCCGTTGCCGGCTTGGCCGCGTCCGTGAGCGCCTGCTGGAGGGTATCGAGGCTGAGCAGCGCGCACTTGAGGCGTGCCGGGGAGATCTCGATGCCGAGCAGGTCCAGGACATCCTGGGAGGTCAGAGCCGCCGCGTCGACGACCGGCTTGCCCTTGACTTCGTCGGTGAGCAGCGACGCCGACGCCTGGCTGATGGCACAGCCGCGGCCCGTGAAGCCGACGCCCGCGATCTTGCCGTCGGCGAGGCGGAGCTGCAGCGTGATGCGATCCCCGCACAGCGGATTCGCGCCTTCGTGGGACGCATTGGCATTCTCCAGGACCCCGAAGTTGTGGGGCCGCCGGTAGTGCTCCAGGATGTAGTCGCGGTAAAGATCGTCCATCGAGGTGGGAGTGTAGCGCGAAGTCTCAATCCCGACCATAGCGGTGGGGTATCAGTCGGACGGGTCCAGGATGGTCAACCCCCCGAAGGCGGCGCGCTGGAAGCCACGATCGCGGGTGAGGAGCCGGTCGGCGTGTTCCATCGCGTGGGCCGCGATGAGGAAGTCGGCGACAACGCGCTCTCGAGCGCCTCCTCGTTGACGATAGGCGCGCCAGTTGGTCCCGGCACGCGTTGCCGACGGCGCACTCGGAGCCGAGTACTCGACGGGAATGCCGCCCAGGGCTCGCTCGGCAGCCTGGGCGTCCGAAAACGCGGCGATGACTTCGGCCCACACCACGTCACAAGCGACCAGTGGACCGTCGGCAAGGCAGCGGCGCATCGCGATGAGCGAGCGCTCGCGAAATGTCGGGTCGTCCGCGAACAAGTCGAGCAGGACACTGGTATCCAGTGCGGTGATCATGCCTCGTCGTCGTTTGGCCCTGGCCCCCGGATCTCGCGAATGAACGCGTCCGTTCCGCCCGGCAGATCCAGGATTCCGACCAGCTCCTCGAGGTGATCGGCGGGCACCAACTTGCGACCGACCAGCCGGCCGTTCGCGTCTTCGAAGTCCAGCACGGTCCCCGGCCGCAGCCCGAGGCGGTCACGCAATCGCTTGGGGATCGTGATCTGGCCCTTCTCGCTTACGGTCGTTTTCATACCGGCAGGGTACGGAATGCATACCCCATCGTCAACCATATGCCTGAGATTACGGACCGGGGCGCGGGGTCGGATCCATGCGAATCGTTGCCTCGCCGGTTCCGAGGCGATCCCGTGTGATGGCGACGAGGAACGTGTACGGAACGGCGTCCGCGGTGCAGCCGCCGAAGCCGATCCCATCGTTGATCACGACGGTCCCTACGCCGCCCGGCCCGAAGCGGACCCCGCCGAGCGACGGGGCACAGCTGCTGCTTCCGAAGTAGGTCGCCAGCACGAGGACATCGCGACCGTAATCGACAGCAGGGACGCTCGGCAGCGGTGCCGGACGATCCCAGAGGGTCGTAACCAGGTCGCGCCAGATCAAGGCGGTCGAGTCCGCCGACTCCGACACGACGATCGCCGGTTCGATCCCGAGCCCATGGCTGGCCGGCACGGCATCGATGACGCCCAGGTCCGAGAAGCCGGCGACGATCGGGAGGCGGGCAACCGCGAGCAACAGCACAGCGACTGCGAGGACGAGGGCAATGAATCGAACGATCCTGGCTCCAACGAATCGACGCACGTCCGGATGATAGGAGGCGGGGCCGAAGGGTCCGGGCCGGAACCCGACTCAGGCCCCGAAGACCCGCTTGACCTCGGCGATGCCGCCGATGAGCGCGTCGACGTCGTCGCGCGTCGTGTAGACGCTGAAGCTGGCCCGGGCCGTCGCCGCCAGGTCCAGCCGCTCGTGGAGCGGCATCGTGCAGTGGTGGCCGGCCCGGACGGCCACGCCGCTCCGGTCGAGCACCTGGGCCACGTCGTGGGGGTGGATGCCCGGGATGTTGAACGGGATCACGCCGCCGCGGATCGCCGGGTCCATCGGCCCGTAGAGGTCGACCTCGGGGTGCGCCGCGGCGAGCGCCGGGAGCGCGTACTCGAGGAGCTCGCGTTCGTGGTCGCGGACGCGGCCCATGCCGAGTTCCCGGAGGTAGTCCGCGGCGACACCGAGGCCGATGGCCGCCGAGATGTCCGGCGTGCCGGCCTCGAATTTCCAGGGGATCTCGTTCCAGTCCGACCGCCGGAGGTGGACCTCGCGGATCATCTCCCCGCCGGACAGGAACGGCGGCATCGCCTCGAGCAGCTCCCGGCGCGCCCACAGGGCTCCGGAGCCGGTCGGACCCAGCATCTTGTGGCCGGAGAAGACGTAGAAGTCGGCGCCGATCGCCTGGACGTCGACCGGCACGTGCGGCACGGCCTGCGCGCCGTCGATCAGGACGAGCGCGCCAGCATCGTGCGCCATGCGGGTCATCTCGGCGACGGGGTTGATCGTTCCGAGGGTGTTGCTGACGTGGGTGAAGGCCACGAGCTTCGGCTTGAGCCGCAGCAGGACCTCGAAGACGTCGAGGCGGAGGATCCCGTCATCGGTGATCGGGATGAACTCCAGATCGCCGTCCTTCTCCTGGACGAGGAGCTGCCACGGCACGAGGTTGGCGTGGTGCTCCATCTCGGTCAGGACGATGACGTCGCCGCGGGCGATGTTCTTCCGGCCCCACGCGTACGCCACGAGGTTGATCGCCTCGGTCGCGTTGCGGGTGAAGATGATCTCGTGGCGGTGCGGGGCGTTGATGAAGCCGGCCACGCTCTTGCGCGCCGCCTCGTAGGCGGCGGTGGCGCGCTCGCCGATCTCGTAGATGCCGCGGTGGACGTTTGCGTTGTACTCGCGGTAGTAGGTGTCCATCGCCTCGATGACCGCGAGCGGCTTCTGGCTGGTGGCGGCCGAGTCGAGGTAGACGAGCGGGCGGCCGTGGGACGTGGTCGTCCCGAGGATCGGGAACTCGGCGCGGATGACCTCGGGGACGAGCCGGCCGTCCCGGATGCGGGGATCCGTGACCTCGGCGGGGACGGGCGTCGTCAGGGCCATCGCGATCAGCTCCTCAGTTGACGAGCGCGGCCGGCTCGTCGATCCGGAGCGCGTCGTCCGGGACGTCGACGTCGAGGCCGTTCTCGCGGAGGATCGGGCCGTAGCCCTCATCCTCGAGGCGCAGTGCCAGGTCGCGGCCGCCGGAGGCGACGATCCGGCCGCGGGCCAGGACGTGGACCACGTCGGGCTTGATGTGGTTCAGGAGCCGTTGGTAGTGGGTGATCAGGAGGATGCCGAGGTCCGGGTTCAGCATCGCGTTGACGCCCTCGGCGACGATCCGGAGGGCGTCGATGTCAAGGCCCGAATCGGTCTCGTCGAGGATCGCCATGTGGGGCTCGAGCATCGCCATCTGGAGCATCTCGAGGCGCTTCTTCTCGCCGCCCGAGAAGCCCTCGTTGACGTAGCGGGAGGCGAAGCTCTCGTCCATCTTCAGGAGGGCCAGCTTCTCGCGCATCCTGCGACGGAAATCGAGCATCGAGACGCCGCCCTTGATGGCGTCGGTCGGATCGATGTCGGGGTTCTTGTCGATGCCCTGGAGCTTCGCGTTGAGGGCGCTCCGGATGAAGCTGGCGACGCTGAGGCCGGGGATGGCGGTCGGGTACTGGAAGGCGAGGAACATGCCCAGCCGGGCCCGCTTGTCGGCCGAAAGCTTGAGGACATCGCGGCCCATCCACTCGACCGCGCCGCCGGTCACGACATACGACGGATGGCCCATCAGGGCGTAGGCAAGGGTCGTCTTGCCCGAGCCATTCGGGCCCATGATCGCGTGGACCTCGCCGGGGCCGACGTCGAGGTCGATGCCCTGGAGGATCTCGTGCTCGGGCTTGGCGATCGGCGCGACGCGAAGTCCGCGGATCACGAGGTGGCGGTTGCTGTCGGTGGTGGTCACGAGCGGCTCACGGCTCCCTGGAGGACGGGTTGGGTGGCTGGCGCCTGCAGGTCGAGGAGACCGGCGCGCAGGGGGACGAGATCGGCGAGGGTCATGCCTTCGAGGGCGCCCGAGATGGCGTCCCGGACACGGACCCACAGGAAGTTGACCGTGCACGACGAGGTGCGATCGCAGGTCGAGGCATGGTCAGGGGCATCGGTGGCGCAGATCATCGGCGCGATCGGTCCCTCGAGGGCACGGAGGACGTCGCTCATCCGGATCTCGGCCGGCGGCCGGGCGATCTCGTAGCCGCCGTGTGCGCCGCGCGTGGAGGTGACGAGGCCGGCATCCCGGAGCGCCATGGCCAGCTGCTCGAGGTAGGCGCGGGGGAGGTCCTCCGCGGCCGCGATCTCGGCCAGGCTCGCCGGCCCGGCGCCGTAGTGGCGGCCGAGCTGGACCATGAGGCGCACGCCGTACTCGCCCTTCGTGCTGAAGGACACGGCGCCGGAGCCATGGAACGTGGAGCGTGTGGTCAGGAGACCGTCCTCGGAAGCAGCGACCGCAGCCAGGCCGGCGCGGCCAGAACAGGCCACGGGCTAAATCCGACCTTTGAGGTCGGGATTAGTCTAGGCGGGGGCCCCGGAGGCGTCAATTGCCGCGGCCTCGCGGATGAGCGCCAGGACGTCCGCCAGCGGGAGGGCATCCCCCTCGGCGAGCAGCTCTGCGGCGCGATCGGCACCGAGGCGCTCCACGGCGAGCTGGCCCGGATCCGGCAGATGCAGAACCTCGACCGGCGCGAGCATGACCCCTTGCTCGCGGGCGAGGCGGTAGGCGGCACCGGCGATCCTGGTCCCGAGCACGGCCCGGCCCTCGCTGATCAGCATGATCGCCGCCATCGAGACGCCGCGGGCGTGGCCCGTGACGCTGTCGCTCTGCGTGAAGAATTGGAGTCCCTGCTGCACGAAGTGCCAGGCCCTCGGGTAGTCGCCAAGGCGCCATTCGACCGCGGACAGGAGGGTCATGCTGTCGGCGATCTGGAACAGCGAGCCGGAGGCGCGGAACGCCTCGAGGTTCTCGAGCTCGAGGGCTCGTGCTCGCTCGTAGTCGCCGGCCAGGAAGACCGCCAGCGCGAGCGCCTGACGCGCCCGGGCTGACGCGTCAGCCTGGCCGACCGCGAGGTAGAGGTCCAGCGCCTTCTCCTCATGGTATCGGAGCCGTTCGCCGTCCTGGGCAACCATGCCCATGAAGCCGAGGTCGTAGTGCGCGTCGCCGATCAGCAGCGCGTCGCCGGTCCCCTCGGCGATCGCCAGTCGCTCGTCGTATGCGGCCTGGGCCACGGGGAAGTCGTTCGTCCAGTAGGCCAATCCGCCGACCGCCGCGAGGCCGCCGATGCGGACGCGATCCTCGCCCCGAGTTGGGGCCGCGAGGAGGGCCTTCGCGAGCGCGAGTCCCTCGCGAAGCCGGCCGCGCTGCTGCAACCAGCGCCACGTCGCCCCGATGATCCGGAGCCCGACGTCGGCCCGATCCTTGGCGAGGGACCATGCCATCGCGGCGTGAAGGTTCCGGTCCTCGCGGTCGAGGCGACGCATTCTCTGCTCGCCGCCCTGCCCGAGAATGCCCGACCCCGCCGACTCCGCGATCTCGACGCACACGGCCGCGAAACGGCGCTCGATCTCGGCACGCTCGTCGCTCTCGTCGAGCCGCTCCATCGCGTACTCCCGGAGGAGCGGGTGGAGGCTGAAGCGGGGCTCCTCCCCGCCGGGACCGCCGGCCTCATCATCGATCTCGATGCGGACGAGGCTCTTGTCGGCGAGGGACTCGAGGCCCGTCGCGAGGTCCAGGCCGAGGCTCCCGTCGGGGTCGGCCACGGCATAGGCGGCTTCCGCGGTCCAGCCGTCGGCAAAGATGCCCAGGCGGGCGAAGAGCCGGCGCTCCTGCTCGGGCAGGAGGTCGTGGCTCCAGGCGATCGCGCCACGAAGCGTCCGCTGGCGCTCCGGGAGGTCGCGGGCACCGCTCGCCAGGTCCAGGCTCCGGCCGAGGCGCTCCAGGATTAGCGCCGGACTGAGGAGCCGAATCCGCGCCGCGGCCAGCTCGATGGCGAGCGGCAGCCCGCCCAGGCGTTCGCAGATGCCGCGGATCGCGGTGAGTGTCTCATCCGTGAGCGCGAGGTCCGGCCGGTGCGTCTTCGCACGATCCATGAACAGGGCCACGCCGGCCTCGGCGTCCAGGGGCGGTACGGGATGGCCGCGCTCGCCGCCGATCCGCAAGAGCTCGCGGCTTGTCGCGATCACCCGCAGGTTCGGGGCGGACCGGACGACCCTCGCCACGATCTCGGCGGCATCGGGCAGGAGCTGCTCGAGGTTGTCGAGGACCAGGAGCGCCGTTCGATCCCGGAGGTAGATGCCGAGTGCCTCCTGGATCGTCCGGTCCGACGATTCGCGGACGTCGATGGAGCCGGCGATGGCGGCCTCGAGAAGTCCCGGATCCCTCACCGCCGCCAGGTCGACGAACCAGACGCCGTTCGGAAACTTGCTCTTGATGTCGCGCGCCACTCCCAGGGCCAGCCGCGTCTTGCCGCTGCCGCCGGGACCGATGAGGGTCACGATCCGGCTCTCGGCCAGCGCCTCGCGGACCTCCGCGATCTCCGCCTCGCGGCCGATGAGCATCGTGACCTCGCCGGGCAGGTTGGTCGGCGCCTCGGAGGTTCGAAGCGGCCGCGGATCGTCGGCGACACCCGGGATCACCAGGCGATGCAGGCGAGCCGGCTCGTCGAAGTCCTTGACCGCGCGCAGGCCCTCGTCCACCAGGCGCGCGCCTTCGATGTCCGTCAGCCTCGCGGAACCCCCGGATGGTGCGGGGAGAGCCCGAACGAGGGCATCGGAGACGACCACCTGGCCGCCGTTGCCGGCGGCCGCGATCCTTGCCGCGTAGTTGACGTCGATCCCGACGTAATCCTCGGCCGCATCCCTGGCGCCCAGCCGGAGCCTGCCCTCACCGAGGTGGAGGCCCATCCGGACCCGCAGGCGCACGTCACCGGGCCAGGCCTCGGCCACGATCGACCCCTGGGCTGCGGCGGCAGCCTGGAGCGCGGCCGCGGGCTCGTCGAAGGCCGCAAAGAAGGCGTCGCCCTCCGTCTTCACGACAACGCCACCGGCACGCTCGATCGCCGCCCGGAGCAGGTCATCGTGGCGGGCGACGACCTCGGCCCACGCGGCGGCACCGACCGAGCGCTCGAGGCGTGTCGAACCCTCGATGTCGGTGAAGAGGAACGTGACCGCGGGGCCGGTGGGGAGCGCCATGGCTGCCGTGGGATCTTCGCAGGCTCGGACGCATCCGTCGAGGCGGGTCGCGCGCCTGCTAGCCTCTGTCGGAAGGAGGATGGCCGTGCCGGAATTCGCGCTCACGCCCGTGGTGGCGGCCGAGCTGTTCGTCGTCCTGCTGGTGATCGCGTCGGTGGTCGCCCTCGTGGCTCGCCGGACGCCCCTTCCGTACTCGGTCGCCCTCGTGCTTGCCGGCTTCGCCCTGAGCTCGGTCCTGCCGCGAGTCGATACGCGGGTCGACCCCGACCTCCTCCTGTTCGTGCTGCTGCCCGGCCTTGTCTTCGAGGCGGCGCTCCAGACCCGGATCGACGATCTTCGCGGGTCGCTGCGGGCGGTGGTCGTCCTGGCCGCGCCGGGCGTGCTGATCTCGGCGGGCATCGTGGCCCTCGTGCTCCACGTCGCGACCGGGATGGACCTCACGCTGGCGTTTGTCGTCGGTGCGGCGGTCGCGGCCACCGATCCCGCTGCGGTCATCACGATCTTCCGGCGCCTCGGGACCCCGCGGCGCCTCGCGACGGTGGTGGAAGCCGAAAGCCTGTTCAACGACGGCACCGGCATCGTGGTCTTCGCGATCGCGGTCGCGGCGGTCAAGACTGGTGCCGACCTCATGGGCGGCGCCGAGGCCTTCGTCGTCACGGTCGTCGTCAGCGCGGTGCTCGGGCTCGCGATCGGGTGGCTCGGCTCGCGGGTGATCGCGCTCGTCGACGACCACCTCATCGAGCTCACCGTCTCCCTCGCGGTCGCCTACGGGACCTACCTCCTGGCTGACCGCTTCGATCAGTCCGGGATCATCGCGACAGTCGTGGCCGGGATCGTGGTCGGGAACCACGGGCGCGCGGTGGGCATGAGCCGCCGGACGAGCGCGGCCCTCGACACGGTGTGGGAATTCCTCGCCTTCCTCCTGACCGCCCTGACGTTTCTCCTCGTCGGGCTCGCGATCACCCCGGGCACGCTCGCCGCGGCCGCCATCCCGATCGCCTGGGGGTTCCTGGCCGTGTTGGTCGGCCGGGCGGTCGTGGTCTACGGGCTGCTCGGCGGCGCCGCGCGGCTGCTTCCGGGACGGAGCACCTTGCCGCTCGGCTGGCTGCACGTGCTGTTCTGGTCCGGGCTGCGCGGCGCCGTGGCCACGGCCCTGGCGCTGTCACTCCCGGCGGACATGCCGGACCGGGATCTGCTCGCCGGAACGATCTACGGGGTGGTGCTCCTCACGCTCCTGATCCAGGGCACGACGGCCTCGTATGTCGTTTCGAGGGCCGTGCCCAGGAAGCCCGCAGCCGGCTGACAGGGGGCAGCGGCAGCTCGACGGCGCGTCTCAGCCGTGGGCGGATCGGGCCCGTCGGATCTGGTCGGCATGGTCATGGGTATGGTCGGCGTAGATCTCGAGCCAGCGTCGAACGGAGTAGGCGCCGGACTCTGTGTGGACGCCCGTTCGCTCCCACTCCGCGGGCGTAAGGGCCAGGAGCAGCTCGAGGCTCGCGGCGCGCACGGCCTCGACCACGGCGACGGAGGCGGCGATGGGTCGCTCGTAGTGCAGCCGGCGCGCCCATTCGGGCTCGTCATAGCCCTGGATCACGACCGGCTCGTCCGCGATCAGGCGGCGCAGTCGCGTGTATGCCATCGCCTCGCTGTCGGCGAGGTGGTGAGCGATCTGACGCGCGGTCCACTCCCCGCTCGGCTGAGGTCGGTCCAACTCTTCCTCAGTGATCCCCGACAGGGCGTCCCGGAGGTCGGCCGCGGCGGTGCGATATCGCTCGATGCGGTGCAGTTGGTCCACGCCCGACATTCTGCCCGGCGCAGAGCGTCGCCGTCACGCCGGTCGCGCCGTCACGCCGGCGCCCGACGCCGGCACTGGCACCCCAGACCCGAAGCCGATCAGGCCTTCGCCAGCTCCTCGCCGAGGCGCCGGAGTCCGAGCGGCCCGAGCGCCAGCGATCGCGCGTGCCAGCTCTTCTGGTCGAAGGCCTCGCCCCGGGCTGCCGCCGCGGATCGGGCACGCTCCCGGCCGGCGAGCCAGGTCCGCTCGCCGAGCTTGTAGGCGGTCGCCTGACTCGGCCACGAGAGGTATCGGAGGACCTCGCTTTCCGCTGACTCGCGGCTCATCCCGCCGGCCCGCACGATGAAGTCGATCGCCCCGTCGTACGTCCATGGCCCGCCCGAACCCGGCCATCCGGCTGGAATTCGACGGCCCGTGTGGAGCCCGATATCGACGACGACGCGGGCCGCCCGGAACGCGTGGGCACAGAGGAATCCCAGTCTCGTTTCCGGGGTCCTGAACCAGCCGAGCTCGTCCATCAGCCGCTCGGCATAGAGGGCCCAGCCCTCGCCATGAGCGGAGTTGAAGCCCAGCTTGTGGGCCCGGGTGAGCGGCACGAGCTTGATCGTGGCGCCCTGCAGGTGGTGGCCGGGGACGGCCTCGTGGTACACGGTGCTGACGTCGTCCCAGGTCGGGAACCTCGTCCGGCCGACGGTCGGGAACCAGGTTCGCCCGGGCCGGCTGAGGTCCTCGGACGGCGGCGTGTAGTAGGGGGCCGCGGCGCTGCCTTCCGGCGGGATCCGGACCTCGCAGCGGGCGATCGACGGGGGAATGTCGAACTCCTTGCCGCTGAGGCCGGAAATCGCCTCGTCGGTCACGTACTGGAGCCAGGCGCGGTAGGCGTCGACCCCCTCGATCAGGCGGTTCGGATCGTTGATCAGCAGGTCGCGGACGGCCTCGAACCCGCCGCCGGGCAGGATCCGCTCGCATTCGATGTCCTTCTGGGCCTCGAGCCGGGCGAGCTCCTCCCAGGCCCACGCGTACGCCTCGTCGACGTCGATGTCGGTCCCGAGGAGGTACTCCGACCAGATCCTGTAGCGCTCCTCGCCCGAGGCGTCGGTCTCGGTCGCGCGCGGCGCATACGTGTCGCGGAGCCAGGCCGCGAGCTCGCCGTACGCGGCACCAGCCTCCCTGGCCGCCGTCTCGAGGTGCCCGCGAAGGGGCCCGTCGCCGTGCCCGGCGACGAACTTGCCGAACCAGCCGCCGGTGGTGCCGTCGCCGGCCCAGGTCGCGCACTGGTCGGCGACGGCGAGGGCTTGCCGCCGGGCTGCCGGCCGGCCGTGCTCGAGGCCCGCCGCGAGGCTCTCGCGGTAGCCGGCCATGGCGCGGGCGACGTTGCCGAGGCGCGCGGCGATCGTCTCCCAGGCCTCGGGCGTGGACCGATCCATGAGGTCGAAGACGGAGCGCGTGCTGGCCGGTGGCCCCACGATGATGCTCAGCGTTCGCTCGCGTTCGCCGGCCTCGATGATGCCGAGCTCGCCGCCGGCGAAATCGATCAGGAATCCCTGTCCGAGGCGCTCGGGTTCGTTCTCGACCGTCGCGTCGGCGACATCCCGGACCGTGCGGCGGAGGAGGTCGGCCAGGGCGTCATACCCGGCGGGTGAGTAATCGGTGAGGCGGGTGCCGTCGGCGGGCACGCCCCAGCGCTCGCCCCGGACCGGGTCGAGGGCCGCAATCTCGTCGACGTACCGGCTCGAGATCTCGCTGACGCTGGGCATCGGGTCCTCCCGTGTCGTGACTAGGCGTCCAGCCTAGCTGACGACGACCGGCCAGGCGCCGGCCGGTCCTGCAGCCACCGTGACGTGTCAGGGTGTCAGACAGGCACCCGGGGACTCTTGGGCGACGGCCCGGGACCGCGCGAGCCGCAGAGGCCACGCTCCCAGACTCCCGCGACGCTCGGCGAGCTTGATCTTGAGCCGACTCTGACGCACCCGGCCGCGATCCGGGCCGATTCCCGTCCGTGCATTCCCCGGGGGACTTGATGACTCACGGCCATGGAGCGGCGCGTTTGCGCTCGGCGGACCGGGCCGTCGAGTCCGTGCCCCACGCCTATCCCGCGATCTGGAGCAGGTGCTCCTGGTCGTGGTCGAGCGCGATCCGCATCAGCGCGGCCACGTCCAGCTCGCCGAATGTCGCGTGCAACCCGCGACGAGCCCAGCCGGTGTCGTCGAGTCCGTCCAGCATCGCGACCGTCGTCGCGCGCATCGCCTCGTAGGCACGGATCGCCCCATCGAAGGTCTGGGCGCCCGGACCGTCCCACGTCCCCGGCTCGACCCACGGCCAACGCGGGAACTCCTCAGCAAGGAGCGCTTCGAGGCGTGGTTGCCAGACCTGCTCGTCGACCGCCACGAGATGGAGGATCACCTCGCGCGGCGACCACTCCCCCGGCCCGGGGCTCGCGGCTGGATCTGCCAGCGACGCGACCGCGGCTCGCGCGCGCTCCGGGGCACCGGCAAGCGCATCGCGCAGGTCGCGCTGCTCGGGGGTCATCGGGGCTCAGGCCGTCGTCACGGAGCCGTGGCCGCACGACGCCACGAGATCGCGGCCGCCACAAAAGCTACGCCTCGGCCCGGATCCCGCTCGGTGATCTCGTCGACGTAGCGGCTGGAGACCTCACTGACCGTGGCCACGAGTCGGCATAGTCCTCCGGGCGAGACGCAAGGCGAATTTGGCCAGAGCGTACGACGATCCCCCTGCGTCCCTTCCGGCAGCGGGCCGCGCCCGGTTGCGAGATCCCACGGGCCTGGATACGGTTGCCCGATGACGTCGCCACCGATCCTGCTGGTCCCCGGATTCTGGCTCGGGGCGTGGGCCTGGGACGATGTCGCCGCCCGGCTTCGCACCGACGGCCTCGACGTCACCGCCATCACGCTTCCCGGCCTCGAATCCCGCGACGCCGACCGCTCGCGGATCACCCTCTCCGATCACGTCGACGCGATCTGCGACGCGATCGTCGCGGCCGGCCGACCGGTCATCCTCGTCGTCCACAGCGCGACCGGGTTCTCCGGGTACGCTGCCGCGGACCGAGTTCCGGAGCGGATCGCGGCGATGGTCTATGTCGACACGGCACCCGGAAAAGGCGCCATCGAGCCCAGCCTCGAGGGCGACAAGCCGATGGTGTGGGCCGACATCGAGGCCGAGGAAAACCTCGATGGCCTGACCGAGGCTCAGAAACAGACCTTTCGCGACCTGGCGGTCCCGGTGCCGGGCGGCGTCCTCCGCGAGACGATCGAGCTGAAGAACGACGCCCGCAACGACATCCCGGCGACGCTCATCGCCACCGGGTTCTCGTCGGCGGACTACCGGAAATACGCCGCGGAGCACCCAGAGTGGGCCTTCCTGGCCGGTCTGCCCGAGCTTCGGAACGTCGAATACATCGACCTGCCGACGAGCCACTGGCCGATGTGGTCGAAGCCAGCCGAGCTGGCACGGATCATTGCCGCTGTCGGCCAGGCCCACGCCACCTCGGACTAGGCACGCACCAGCCGCCCTGCAACGCAGCCGACGCCACGATCACGAAGCGGCCGCGACGTCCCCGGGCGACAACGTCGCGCTCAACTCTCGGCGCCATGCCTCGGTCGACTCCACCTGGTTGAACGTGTAGATGTGCAGGCCGATGACGCCGGCGACGGGATCGGCGAGAGTCGGCGCGAGCTTCTCGAGGAGCCCGGTCGGCCGGTACGTGCCACCCGACGCGAGGACCTGGCCGACGAAGGCGACGTTCTTGGCCAGGAACCGACGGCTGTCCTTTACGCCGATGCGGGCGCTGATCGAAATCAGCTTGGGGATCTCGGAGACGCCGGCAACGCCGACCTTGAGGCCGAGCGTGATCCCCTCTGCCCGCCGGGCGGCGATGAACCGGGCGATGGCCTTCGGATCGAAGCAGAGCTGCGTGGTCATGTACTCCGCGAACGGCGCCTTGTCGCGCAGCGCGGCCTCCAGGGCCGCGTCGGAGATCGAGGGATGACCCTGCGGGTAGCAGCCGATGCCGATGTGTCGCGGCCCGTTGCCGAGGTCGGCCATCGCGCGCAGCAACGACAGCGAATTGAGGTACTCGCCCGGTTCCTCGGCGTCGCCGCCGACCACGAAAGCGCGATCGATGCCGAGATCACCGAGACGGGCCAGGAGGTCCCGCAGATGCGCCCGGTCGCGAACCATGCGCGCGGAGAGGTGGGGAATTGCGTGGAAGCCGCGCTCCTGGAGAGAGCCCGCCAGCTCCACGGTCGCCTCGAGCCCCTTGGCCGGGGAGGCCGTGACGGACACGGTCGCGCCGGCCGGCAGGAACCCGGCCTGGTCGTTGACGTTCTTCAGCGGGATCAGCTCGTACGTGATGTGGCCGAGCGCGGCGACCAGCCCGGCCCGCGACGGACCCTCGGCCAGCGCCGATGCTCGCCGATCGCCGCGCCGCAGGAATGACATGGAACCTAGACCTCGCTGTCCGGGAACGACGCCTTGCGGCGCGCGATGAATTCCAGCAGCGCCTCGTCGACGCCGGGGTCGATCGGCGGTGCCTCGTACTCGTTGAGCATTCGCTTCCAGATGGCATTGGCGCGCTGGTTGGCGTCCAGGCCGCCGTCCTCGAGCCACTGCTCGAAGGAGTTGTTGTCGGCGATCTCCGAGCGATAGAAGGCCGTCTCGAAGTTGGCCAGGGTGTGGCTGTTGCCAAGGAAATGGAGGCCAGGGCCGTTCTCGCGGATCGCGTCGAGGGCCTGGCCGTTCTCGGACATGTCGACCCCGTTGACGAAGACCGAGGCCATCCCGCACTGGTCGTTGTCGAGGATGAACTTCTCGTAGCCGATGGCGAGGCCACCCTCGAGCCAGCCGGCCGCGTGGAGGACGAAGTTCACGCCGGCGAGGATCGTCGGCTGGAACGTGGCCGCCGATTCGTAGGCGGCCTGGGCATCGGCGACCTTCGAGGCGCACAGGTTGCCGCCGGATCGGAATGGCACGCCGAGCCGTCGGGCCAGCGCTGCCATGACGTACAGGACGAGGGCCGGCTCGGGTGTCCCGAAGGTCGGCGCGCCGGATTGCATCGAGATCGACGAGGCGAAGCTCCCCAGCACGACCGGCGCACCGGGTCGGGTCAGCTGGACGAACGTCATCCCGGCAAGCGATTCCGCGAGCGTCTGGGCCGCGGTCGCGGCGACCGTCACCGGGGACATGGCGCCGGCAAGGATGAAGGGCGTGATGAGCGTCGCCTGGTTGTTCTCGGCATAGACGCGGGCCGCCCCGAGCATCGTCGAATCCCAGACCAGCGGGGAGTTCGCGTTGATGAGGCTCAGGACGACCGTGTTGTCACGGACGAAGTCGTCGCCGAACGTGATCTTCGCCAGCTCGACCGTGTCCGCGGCGCGCGACGGGTGGGTGACCGAGCCCATGAACGGCTTGTCCGAGTACCGGATGTGCGAATAGACCATGTCCAGATGGCGCTTGTTGACCGGTACGTCCACCGGCTCGCAGACCGTCCCCCCGGAGTGGTGGAGGTTTGGGCTCATGTAGGTGAGCTTCACGAAGTTCCGGAAGTCCTCGATCGTGCCGTAGCGGCGGCCGCCATCGAGATCGCGAACGAACGGCGAGCCGTAGTTGGGCGCCAGGACGGTATACGGATCACCGATCTGCACCGTCCGCGCCGGGTTCCGGGCGTGCTGCGTGAAGATCCGCGGCGCCGAGGCCTGGACGATCTGGCGACACATGCCTCGCGGGAACCGGACCAGCTCGCCGGAGATGTCCGCGCCGGCATCGCGCAGGAGGGCGAGCGCCGCGGGATCCCCGCGAAACTCGATGCCGACCTCTTCCAGGATGGTGTCCGCGTTCTGCTCGAGCAGCGAGAGGCCCTCCTCGTCGAGGACCTCGAACGGCTTCAGCGCGCGGGTGAGGAACGGCGCGGTCTCGACATGTGCCGCGAGGCGCGCGGCCATGCGGCCGGCACGGCCCCCCGTGCGATGGCGCGGACCTTCGTGCATCAGCGTTCCTCCGTCGCGGCGACGATGGCGCGTCGCCGGTTCACTCGTCGCCCGTGCTGGGACCCACCCTCGGGGCCGGCGGCGCCAGACCCCGGGCCGTCCCCGGTCGTCGAATCGCCGCGCCGCGGCGGCAGATTCACCGCAGCCTCGAGGTTCGGCATCGCGGCCGTTCGGTGGGGCAGGGCCATGGCGTCCACGAAATGCTCCTGGAACCGCGGTTCGACCGCGGTCTCGATCTTCTCGACCGTGCGGACGACCCGCTCGATCTCCCGGCGGGCGTCGCCGGACAGCAGCGCAATCAGGGCGCCCGTGCCCGCGGCGTTTCCGGCCGGCCCGACCGCCTCGAGCGGCGCATCCGGGACCAGCCCGAGGATCAGCGCGTGGAGCGGGTCGATCTGGCTGCCGAACGCGCCGGCGAGCTCCACCCGGTCGACGGTCTCGATCCCGAGGTGGTCCATCAGCAGCCGGGCCCCGGCGTACAGGGCCGCCTTGGCGAGCTGGATGGCCCGGACATCGTTCTGGGTCACGGCGAGCCGCGGCGAGCCCGGGCCGTCGCCGACGCCGGCGGCCGCCTCGTGGAGGACGTAGGAGAAGGTGCGGCCGTCCTGCACGACCCGCGAGCTCCGTGCCGCAGCGGCACCGTCGATCGAGCCGTCGGCGGCGATCACGCCGGCCAGGAACAGCTCGGCGATGACCTCCACGATGCCGGATCCGCAGATCCCGGTGATCCCGGTCCGTCGCGTGGATGCGGCGAACCCGGGCTCGTCGGACCAGCGCGACGAGCCGATGACCCGGAAGCGCGGCTCGAGCGTCACCGGGTCGATGCGGACCCGCTCGATCGCGCCCGGCGCGGCCCGCTGGCCGCCGCTGATCTGGGCTCCCTCGAAGGCAGGGCCCGTCGGCGACGAGGCCGCCAGCAGCCGCGCGCGATTTCCCAGCACGATCTCGGCGTTCGTCCCGACGTCCACGAGCAGCGTGATCTCGTCCCGGAGGTACGGCGTCTGCGAGAGGATCGCGCCCGCGGCGTCCGCCCCGACGTGGCCGGCGATGCAGGGCAGGAGATAGGCCCGCGCGCCCGCGTGCACCGGCAGCTCGAGCTCGCGTGCCCGCGTCCGCACGGCCAGGTCCGTGGCCAGCGCGAACGGCGCCGAACCGAGCGGGATCGGATCGATCCCGAGGACCAGGTGATGCATGATCGGATTCCCGACGAGCGTGACCTCCAGGATGTCGGTCACGGGCACGCCGGCTCGCCCGGCGAGCCCGGTCACGAGCGACGCGAGCGCGTCCCGCACGACCCGCGTCATTTCCCCGGCGCCGCCCTCGTGGAGCATCGCGTACGAGACGCGGCTCATGAGGTCCTCGCCGAAGCGGATCTGGGGGTTCATCACGCCGTCCGAGGCCAGGACCGCGCCGTCCGCGAGGTCGGCAAGGTGCCCGGCGATCGTGGTCGAGCCGACATCGATGGCCACGCCGAGCGCCCGGTCGTGGAGGCCGGGCCAGACCGCCGTGATGTCGCGGCCGTCGTGGACGGCCACGGTGACGCGGTAGCCGCCCGTCTCGAGGGCAGGCTGGAGGTCGCGGATCACTTCGAGGTCGCCGGCCAGGTTCTCGAGGCCCCACTCGGTGCGAAGCGCGTCGAGCAGGCGTGAGAAGTCGCCGCCGGGGGTCTCGAGCGTCGGCCGCTCGACCTCCACTTCGAACAGCCGGACCACCGGGTCGATGACGAAGTCGCGAACCGGCACGCCCTTGCGGACGACCTGGCGGTGGACCTGGCTCTCGGGCGGGATGTCGACGAGGACATCGCCGTGGATGGCGGCCCGGCAACCGAGCCGGCGATCAGGCGCGAGGCCCCGCAGGCGATCGTATTCGGCCTCGTCGGCGCCGGCGGGCGAGAGGTGGCCGCCGCTGGACCTCATCCCGTGCTTGGGGTATTCGCCCTCGGCCGGCCGGACCTGGCAGCGGCCGCAGAGTCCGCGCCCGCCGCAGACCGAGTCGAGGTCCACGCCGAGCGAGCGGGCGGCATCGAGGACGGTCGTGCCCTCGGCGAACCGGCCGCGGCGTCCCGAGGGCGTGAAGACGACGAGCGGATCCGCCGTCGCGGTCACGATGCCGCGCCGCTCCGGCCCGGCGTATCGCCATGGTTTCCGCCCAGGGCCACATCGGGGGCCGCACCGACGACGCCGACCGCCCGCCGATTGAGGCGGCGCCCGCGCTCACCGCCGACGGCCGAACCGCCCGGTCCGCTGCCGAAACCGGCATCGGGCTGCGGCGGCCGGAAGTCCCGGATCCAGCGACCCGCGTCGGGATCGTTGCCCATGAGGACGTCGGCGGCCATGATCGCGGCCCGGACCTCCGCGGAGAGCGGATTCGTGATCGCCGAAGTCAGCCCCGAGGAGATCGCCATCGGCAGGAACGCGGCGTTGATCCCGTCGCGGTTGGGGAGGCCGAAGCTCACGTTGGATGCGCCGCAGGTCGAGTTCACGCCCAGCTCCTCGCGGAGCCGCCGGACGAGGCGGAAGACCTGCTGACCCGCCGTCCGCATGGCGCCGATCGGCATGACGAGGGGGTCGACGACGATGTCCTCGGGCGGGATCCCGTGATCGGCGGCACGCTCGACGATCCGCCGGGCGACCTCGAACCGGACGTCCGGATCCTCGCTGATCCCGGAATCGTCGTTGGAGATCGCGACCACGGCCGCGCCATATTTCCGGATCAACGGCAGGACCCGCTCCATCCGCTCTTCCTCGCCGGTCACGCTGTTCACGAGCGGCTTGCCCTGGTACACGGCGAGGCCCGCTTCGAGCGCCTCGACGATCGAGGAGTCGATCGACAGCGGCACGTCGACCAGCGACTGGACCAGCTGGATCGTCCGGGCGAGGATCGCCGGCTCGTCGGCCAGCGGGATTCCGGCATTGACATCGAGCATGTGCGCGCCCGCCGCGACCTGGGCGAGTGTGTCTCGCTCGACCCGGCTGAAATCCCCCGTGCGCATCTCCTCGGCGAGGAGCTTGCGGCCGGTCGGGTTGATCCGTTCGCCGATGACGACGAATGGCTGGTCGAACCCGATTACGACCTCGCGGGTCGCGGACGAGACGACAGTGTGGGCGATGCTCATGCGGGGCCATCCTCGGGTTGGGTTCGGTCGAGATCCACGCCGCCGGCGGCGACGAGCCGGGCGAGGACCTCGCGCGTGTACTCCGCCTCGAGACGGGCGGCCTCGGCGGTGGCGATCGCCTCGAGGTCGTCGCCGCAGGGCTTTGCCTCGCGCCGCCATTCCTCGATGTAGTCGTTCGCGCCGCGCTTGCCGGCCTGCATGGCCGCGCGGTCGATCGCCACCTGGAACCGCGGGTGCAGCACGATCTTGTGTGCCTGCCGGCGGTCCTTGGCCACAACCTGGGCGGGGATGTCCCGCCACCATATGGTCGTCAACGTGCCCGGCATCAGGCGGTGCCCCGCACGGCACGGGATCTCGCCGGAGCGGGATCGGCGCCGTGGGCCGCAGCCGCGGACATCGCCGCACCCAGCTCGCCGTAGCCCGTGAAGCGCCGCTCGAACGCCAGGCCCCAGGCGCCGTGCGCCGCGCCGGGCCCTCGCGGTGAGCTCCGCGTCATCGGTCTGGGCGAGGTAGAGGACTCGCGTGTAGTTGCCGAAGTACAGCGGCAACAGCTCGGGGTGGCGATCCAGGCCCAGGCCCCGGATCACGAGGCGATCGAAGTTCCGGGCGAGGAAATCGGTGAGGTAGAACGTCCCGGGTTCGTCGGCGGCCAGCGTCGCGAAGGCAGCCCGACCGGCGTAGACCTCGTAGCAGTGGGCACCCTCGAGCCGTGCGACACCCTCCTCGTCGAGCACGCGATCCAGGAGCCCGCCGGTGCCGCAATCGGCGTACGCGACGAAGATTCGATCGCGGCCGGCGGCCCGGGCCTTGCGGATGCGGGCGCGCACGGCTTCCGGGATCTGCTCGGGCCGGTTGTGGAGCGTGGCCGGGAGGCAGGTCAGGTCCACGTCGGGGAAGCCGGCGCGACGCGTCAGGGCGACGAGCTCGCGCGCGAGCGCGCCGCAGCCGATAACCAGGGGACGGCGCGGCGGCCGGCTCGGCCAGCCGGATGCGGGCGAAGGCGCCGCCGAGGACGCGAGCGAGCGCACTCCGGACGTGCGTGAGCGAGCGACCGCGGGCGGCAACGCCCGCCGGCGCCGGATGGGCAAGCCGGCCTCAGGCGACTCGCGCACGACGTTCGTCGACCAGCCGCCGGGCGGTCTCGGAGGCCACGGCCGCGTCGCGACAGTACGCGTCGGCACCGACGGCCTGGCCGAACTCCTCGTTGAGCGGAGCGCCGCCGACCAGGACGATGTAGTCGTCGCGGATGCCGCGGTCCTTGAGCGTCTGGATGACCACCTTCATGTAGGGCATCGTCGTCGTGAGGAGCGCCGACATCCCGAGGATGTCCGGCTTGTGCTCCTCGAGGGCGGCCATGAACTTCTCGGCGTCGGTGTTGATGCCGAGATCGTGAACCTCGAAGCCGGCGCCCTCGAGCATCATCGCCACGAGGTTCTTGCCGATGTCGTGGATGTCGCCCTTGACGGTGCCGATGACGACCTTGCCAACCGGCTTGGCCCCGGTCTCGGCTAGGAGCGGCCGCAGGATCGCCATGCCCGCCTTCATCGAGTTCGCGGCAAGCAGCACCTCGGGAACGAACAGGATGCCGTCGCGGAAGTCGATGCCGACGATCCGCATGCCCTCGACCAGCGCCTCGTTGAGGACACGGTCGGCGGACCAGCCGCGGCCGAGGAGGAGGTTCGTGCCCTCGATGATCTCGGGGGCCATGCCGTCGTACAGATCGTTGTGCATCTGCTCGACGAGCTCGTCATCGGCCAGCCCGCCGAGGTCGATGTCCTGGTAGCCGTCCTGCGCCATCGGTGGTGTGGCTCCTGTTACCCGGTTCGAGGCATTCGGCGTTCCCTTGTTCCACATCGTGGAACGGTGCCGTATGATGGAACGCGAGACCGCGAGCGTAGCCGACGAGGGGTGCCGTGTCCAGAGTCCAGAGCATCGAACGCGCCTTCGCGGTGCTCGGGGCGCTCGCCGACGGACCGGCCGGCGTCACCGAGATCGCGGCCCGGGCAGGCATCCCGAAGAGCACGGCCGCGCGCATGCTCATCGCCCTCGCGCGCGAGGGCGCGGTCGAGCAGATCGCCGGCGACACGCTCTACCGCCTCGGCCCGCGGCTCCGCGTGCTTTCGACCGGCGTTCGCCCGACCCGCCGCCTCGTGGCGATTGCCCATCCATACCTCGTGGAGCTTGCCGACGAAACCGGCGAAGCCACGGGACTGTCGGTCCCCGACGGGCCGACGATGCACTATGTCGACCAGGTTGAATCGCCCAATCCGGTACAGGTCCGAGACTGGACGGGGGCCAGGATCCCGATGCACGCGGTGTCGTCGGGCCAGGTGTTCCTCGCCCACTTCACGCCGCCGGCGATTTCGCGGTTCCTCGCGACGCCCCTCGAGCGCTTCACCGAGCACACGATCACGGACGCGAGCGGACTGCTGGCCCGCCTTCGCGACGTCCGTCGGCTCGGCTACTCGTGGGTCCGCGAGGAGTACGCCCTGGGCATCATCTCCGTCGCCGCGCCGGTCGCGGATGAGGACGGCGAGGTCGTCGCCGCTGTCCACGTCCATGGGCCGACCTATCGCTTCCCCGCCAAAGGAGCCGACGAGCGCGTCGCGGAGCAGGCTGTCGAAGCGGCCGCCGCGATCGGCGCTCGCCTCCGATCTGGCGGGGGATGACCTCGAAGCTGGCCCTCGATACGGCCAACGATCAGGTCCGGCCGCGGCCTCCGCCCGGTTGCGTGACGATGAGCAGAAGTATCAGCGCGACGATCGGCGACGCGAAGATGGCCAGCGCGAACCACAGCAGCCCGGATGACCCGCGCCGTTCCCCGAGCAGGCCGACCGCTACGGCGATGCCCACCCAGAAGAGGCCGGCAACGAAGAACAGGAGCACGAACTGTTCCATCAGACCCGCCCCCTCCGCGACACTCCAACAATCCAGCGCCCGAGTCGCGAGCGTACGCGCGATGTGGCTCGTCGCGCAACGAATTCGGGATCCCCGGATGGCCTCGACTGACCTCCGCCGACGTGGGCTGCGGGAGCCCGGAACGGGCTACCGATGGTGGCCCGGCCTACCGCCCCGCTAGGTCACATACCGTGAATGCCGCCGTCGACCTTGAGGTTCACCCCGTTCATCCCTCGTTCTCGAAGAGGAACACCACCGCGCCGACGATATTTCTCAGTAGTCGAGCGTCGGCACTCCGAGGCGGGCAAAGTCGCGGACGTTCCTGGTGACCACGATGGCGCCGAGCTCCATCGAGACGCCGCCGATCAGCGCGTCACCGACGGCCTGCTTCGCTCCTGCGAGGTGACGCGCCCGGCGGGCCTCCCCCGCCCACCTCGCCGCAGCGGGACTCGTCGCCACGAACTCGAGGGCGTCGAGCAGTCCCTCGAGATGTCGACGGTCCTCTTCGCCGGCACCGGAGAGCGTCTCGCACATCACGACATCGCAGGTGAACAGTTCGTCACCCGCATCGAACAGACCCCTGAGCGTGTCGACGGCTGCCGGGTCACCAATGGCGTGGTCGATCAGGAGGGTTGAATTGAGCAAGTACCGCATTCAATCGGTGACCTCGGCCCGTTGTGCACGGACCCAGGCCAGGACGTCATCGCGGGTCATCGGCGTCTCGCCGGGCTTGACGAGCGAGCCCGCTGCCGCATCGATCGCCCGCCCAAGGCGGTCGCGCTTGACGCGCTGGGCCACGGCATCAGCAACATACCTGCTTCGCCCGCGCGGCCCGGCGATCGCGTCGACCTGGCGCAGGAGATCCTCGGGCAGCGTCAGGTTTGTGCGGGCGAGCGCCACTGGACAACCTCAAATGTGCGGTCCTATGCGCATACGGTAGCACACGTTTCCGGGCGGACAGAGGAGAGGTGTCAGGGCATCGGCGTGGCCCGCACGCTCACCGGGCCTGCGGGTACGCCGGCGGCGGCCGGGGGAGGTCCGACGAGCAGCCGGTACCCGATCGGCGCCAGCGTCGCGCTCACGGCAGCGAGGAGGATGATCTGCGCCTCGAACGAGACGTCGAGAACGCCGAGCTCGACGCCGATCCGGGCCACGACGATGATCAACGACAGGCGGGCCGAGAGCAGCGCCCCGGCGGCGGACGCGGGCCGCAAGCCGTGCCGGCCGCCGAGGACGACGAGCGCCGGTACCAGCTTCACCACGAACGCCGCCACGGTCAGCACGACCACGAAGCCGATCGCGGCCGGGTTCTCGAACGCCGTGAGGCTGAACCCGAGCCCGACTCCGATGAAGAAGATCGGGATGAGGAAGCCGTAGGCCAGACCATCGAGCGTTTGGTCGAGCTCGCCCCGGCTCCGGAAGACCGTCGCAACCCCGACACCGCCGAGGAACGCGCCGAGGGCCGGCTCGATGCCGAGGGCACCCGCAAGACCCGCGAACCCGAGGAGCACGGCGATGGCGAAGCGGACCCCGAGCGCGTCGGGATCCTGGGCATGGAAGAAGCGACTGAAGCTGTCCGGCCACCACCAGGCCGCGGTTCGAAGGGCGGCGAAGGCGACCACGACGAGGCCGAGGAAGAGCGGGAACGCCAGGAGCCGGATGTCGGGCCCGACCCGGATCACGAGCGCCGCCGCCGACACGATCACGAGCGTCGCGAAGTCGGCAATCAGGGCAGCGATGAGGATGTCCTGCCCGAGCGGATTGCCCAAGGCTCGGGCCGAGCGAAGCGTTGGCACCACGAGTCCGACCGAGGTCGTGGCAAGGACGAGCGTCGCAAACGTCCCGAGTCCGAGGGCGAACGCGGCGACGGCCGCCAGCCCCAGCGACAGGCCGAACAGCGCGGTCCCACGGAGGACCGGACGCGGCCCGGAGCGCTCGAAGATCCGGAGGTCGATCTCGAACCCGGCGAGGAACAGCAGCAGCAGGAACCCGAGCTCACCGAGGGCGACCACCAGCTCGTCGGCATGGACGAACCCGAGCACCGGCCCGACGATGATGCCGAAGAGGATCTCGAGGACAACGGCCGGCAGGCGCAGCCGGCTTGCAAGGGGCGGCAGCCCGAGGGCCGCCGCCGCGATGACGAGGAGGCTGCCGGTACTCATCGACCCTCGGCCGCCGGCGGCACTGCCAGGAGTGAGCCGGACATCCGCGCCGCGACGAGCTCCGAGAACCCCGGGCGCAGCAGGCCGCCACCGTCGCGACCGAGCCCGAGGACCAGGAGTGACTCCAGACCGAGCGCCCCGAAGAGGCGCACCGGGTTGGCCCGTTCGACGCGTCCGGTCACCTCAGCGCCGCGAACCGAACCCTCGTCCCGGAGTCGCGCCACGGCCGCCCGGACCATGGGCTCGTCGTCGGCACTGACGAGGAACCGCGGCGTGCTCGCTCCGAGCGCGTCCACTGCGATATCGTTCCGCGCCGCCAGGTCGAACGCGACCCAGGCGGCGTCCCAACCACCGGCGCTGTCACGGGCCGGAATGACGATCGATTGGTAGCGCGTGGCGCCGGAGGCGAGGAGCACCGGAACGCCCGTCTCGCGCCCGAGCTGGAGGACACGGCGAGCCTGGAGCAGGCCCCGAGGCTTCGGGATGACGAGGCACCCGAGGTGCTCTCGCTCTCGCACGCGCCGCAGGTCCGACGTGCCAACCTGCTCACCGGCGCCCTCCGTGAACTCGACGTCCGGGACCGCGGCGGTGATGGCATCGAGGCGTTCGCCGAGCCGGCCAGCCGCCTCGTCGTCGAGGGCCGCACGGCGGGGATGGACGACGACCAGCGCCTCAGCCGCCGTGAGCCGAACGAAGGCGATGGCCTCGCTCAGCGTCGGGTCGTCGTCATCCGCCGGGAGGAACGTGCCGATCCGCCGGCCGTAGGCGAGCGGGAAGCGGGCGTCGCTCTCCGCGAAGGTCCGGACCATGGCCGCGTGGTCGGTCGCGGCACCGACGACCGTCACCCGGTCCCCCGCGGCGAGGGTCGTGCCACCGTGCGGGACGATGAGGTCGTCGCCCCGGAGCACGGCAACGACGAGCCAGCCGTGCAGGCCGATCTCGGACAGGGTCCGCCCGGCGACGGCGGAGTCGGGAGCGAGTCGAAACTCGATGGCCTCGGCTCGACCGTCGGCAAACGCCGCGGAAGCCACTCGCCGAGGCTCGAGGGTCAGCTCCACCTGGCGCGCGGCCAGGCGATCTGGCGCGACGGCGACGGCGCCGAGCTTCGTGAAGTCCGCCTGGCGGGCGGACGAGACGACCATCGCGACCACCCGATCGACCTTGGCAGCAATCGCGAGGCGGCAGACCTCGAGGGAGACCTCGTCGTCACGGACCGCGACCACGACCGCGTCGGCCTCGTCCAGGCCGGCTCGGTGCAGGGTGATGCGGCTGGACCCGTCGCCGACGATCGTCTGGATCGGGCGCGACTCCGCGAGCGTCGCGAGACGGTCGGCGTCGAGGTCGACCGCGGTGACCTCCCAGTGCTCGCCGAGCCTGGCAAGGACCGCTCGCCCGATGCCCCCCGCGCCGACGAGGATTGCTCGCATCCGTCCTCCGGGCATCCTGGCCGCCGGGCGACGGGCGCCGCGGTCGTGGTCCCGGCTAGCCTAGCGCCGTCGGCCGGGGCGAGACAGGAAGAACGTCGCGCGGCGCCTCCCCGCTGTCGTTATCCGCGTCGGCGGCGGATCTCCGCGGAGATGGCCGGCACGACCTGGTGCAGGTCCCCGATCACGGCGTAGTCCGCGATGCCCATGATCGGCGACTCGGCGTCCGTGTTGATGGCGAGGATTCGCTTGGCCGCCTTGCAGCCGACGATGTGCTGGATCGCGCCGCTGATACCGCAGGCGATGTAGAGATCCGGGGCGATTCGGAGTCCGGTCTGGCCGACCTGCTCCGTGTGTGGCCGCCAGCCATTGCTGGTGACCGCGCGCGAGACGCCGACCGCGCCGCCCAGCAGCCCCGCCAGCTCCTCGAGCTCGGAGAACGCGGCCGACGAACCGACGCCCCGGCCGCCGCCGACCACGACTCGCGCGTCCGCGAGCGAGACGGAGCCGGCCGCGGGCGCTTCGTGGCCGGAGACGCGCACGACGAGATCCGCCGGCGCGAGCGTCGGCGCGAAGTTTGAGACCGAGGCGGCCAGTGAGCCGGCGCGCTCGTCCACCGCGACCGCGTGCGGCGCCATGGTCATGAGCCGGATCGGGGCGTCGAGGGTCGCGTCCTCGATCAGGCTGCCCGCCCAGCGCTGGCGGCTCAGTGACCAGGACGGGCCGGGGGTCACCGAAAGGACGTTGGCGGCGAGCGGCATGGCCAGCCGAGCCGCGGCATGGGCAAGGACCTCGGACCCGCGATCCGTGCCCGGGCCAATCACGACCGCGGCGTCGCGCTCCCGGACGAGCGCCGCCAGGGACGCGCCCCACGCTCCGGGTGCATAGGCACCACCGATGGCATCGTCTGCCACGACATGCGCGGTCACGACGCCATGGACACCGAGCCCAGGGGCCACGGCCGCCGCGTCGCCACCGATGAGGAGCGCCTCAACCGCCGCTCCGCCGAGCCGCGCCGGCGATGGACCGAGCGAGTGCCAGCGTCTCGAGCGACACGCGATCGGCGTCACCAGCGGCATCGCCGGTCCCGAGCTCCACGAAGACCAGGATCGGCCCGCTCATGCCAATCCACCCGCGTCCTGCGAGGGCAGCGCATCGCAAGGCGGAGCCGAGCACGCTCGCGAGCGCACCTCGACGTGCGTGAGTGAGGGCGCGCAGGCGACAACGCCGCGAGGTGCCGTCATCGCAGGACGCCGAGCTTCTCCAGGAGGTCGACGACGGACGGTGCCGCATCAGCACCCCGCCCGATGACCTCGGCCTCGGATTCGACCGCGTCAGGCAGGCGCAGGAGCACCTTCGTCGGCCCGAGCAATGCCCCCGCGGCGTCGGCCGGCCCGGCCGACGCCGCGCCAACCGCGATCCGCTCGACTTCCTTCTTCTTGGCCCGGAGGCGACCCGGAACGGACGGATACCGCGGGAGGTTGATCCCCTCCTTCACCCCGACGATCGCCGGGAGGGGCAGCTCGTAGGTCTCCCAGCCGCCACCGGTCGCCTCGCGACGGGCTGTGGCCGAGGCATCGCCGACGGTCAGGCCCTTGAGCCCGGTGACGACCGGCCGGGCCAGGGCAACCGCCACCCGGATCCCGACCTGGAAGCCGCCGCTGTCGGCCGATTCGTTGCCGAAGATCACGAGATCGAACGGCCCGCCCGCCGCCTCCTGGGCACGGATCGCGTCCGCGATGGCCGCTGCGGTGGACACCGGGTCCCACTCGGAACCATCGGTCTCGAGCAGGACCGCGCGGTCGATGCCGAGCGCCATGGCGTCCCGGAGCTGCTCCTCGGCGGCCGTGGGCCCCAGGGTGAGGACCACGGACTCCCCGCCCTTCGCCTCGATGATCCGGACCGCTTCTTCGACGCCGCACTCCTCGTGCGGCGAGATCGTAAAGCCGAGGAATTTCGTGTCGATCGCCTGGCCGTCGGGGGTCAGGACGATGCGACCGCCGGTCTGGGGCACGCGCTTGACGCAGACGAGGACGCGCATCGGTCGGCTACGCCCGGATCCGCGCGTTCTCGGGGTCGAAGAGCGGCGTCGCGCCGGCGACCGCGACGGTCACCGGGTAATGCTCGCCGAAGTACTCGACGAGGAGCTTCGTGCCCGCGACCGCGTGCTCGGGCGGCAGGTACGTCATGAGCAGGTGCTTGCCCACCGAGGGCCCTGACCCCGCCGAGGTCACGTATGAGCGGCGACCCTTCGCATCCACGATCGGCTTCCCGTCGAGGGTCAGGATCGGCTCGCGGCCGAGCATGTACCGCCTGACCCCGCTCGAGGACGTCGGGTCGTCGACCGTCAGGGTGCACAGGATCGCGGCCGGCGCCGCCGCTCGCTGCGCCAGGTACGCCTCCTTGCCCACGAAGTCGGCGTCCTTGACCGTCGGCCGGGCCATGCCCGCCTCGACGAGGTTGAAGTCGAGCTCGAGCTCGGCACCGTGGGCGCGGTAGCCCTTCTCGAGCCGCGACGTCACGGCGTACGTGCCGATACCCACCGCGGCGAGGCCGTGGGCCTGGCCGGCCTTCCAGAGGGCGTCCCAGACGCGGAGCCCCTGCTCCATCGGGACGTAGATCTCCCAGCCGAGCTCGCCGACATAGCTGATCCGCGATGCCAGGGTCCGGACGCCGTCGATGTCGACGTTCTTCGAGGTCAGGAACGGGAAGCCGGCGTGGCTCACGTCGGCGTCGGTGACCGACCCCAGGATGTCGCGGGCCCGAGGGCCCCACAGGCCGAAGGTCGTGAGGCTGCTCGTGGCATCGAAGAGCTGGGCGGTGCCGTCGGACGGCAGTCCATCGACGAAGATCTTCTTGTCCCGCATGCCCATGCCGCCGCCCGTCACGACCCGGAAGTGGTCGTGGGCGAGCCGCATGATCGTGAGGTCGGCGAGGATCCCGCCGGCCGGGTTCAGGAGCGGCGTGTAGACGGTCCGGCCCGGCTTCACGTCGACCTTGTTGACGCACATCCGCTCGAGCGCGGCGAGCGCCCCGGGCCCGGTGATGTCGAAGATCGCGAAGGCGCTGAGGTCCACGAGGCCTGCCCGATCGCGCATCGCGAGGTGCTCGGCGTTGATGATCGGGCTCCACCAGCGGGCATCCCACTCCGCGGCACGCGGCATCACCCGATCGCCGTACTCCGCGAGGAGCTTCTCGTTGGCAGCGAACCAGAAGGGCCGCTCCCAGCCGGCGGCCTCGAAGGCCACGGCGCCGAGCTCGGCATGGCGGGCCGCCGCCGGCGATCGCTTGATCGGCCGGTTGCTCTCCCACTGCTCCATCGGATGGACGATGCCGTAGGTCTTGTTGAAGCCCTCGGTCGTCCGGGCCCGGATGTGCTGCCAGGTCTTGTGGTGGTCGTAGAAGCGGGCGATGTCGGAGCCGTGGGGATCGATCTCGGGCGTGCCATGGGTCATCCACTCCGCGACCGTCTTGGCGATCCCCGGCGCCTCCTTGATCCAGATCGCGGCCACCGACCAGAGGTTCTTCACCTCGGGTGTCTCACCGATGATCGGGTTGCCGTCGGGCGTGAGCGAGAGCAGGCCGTTGATGGCGAGCTTCACGCCGACGGACTCGTCGCCGACGATCGAGGGAAAGAGCTCGAGGGCATCTTCGAGCTGGGGATCGAAGTCCTCCTGCGTGAAGGGCAGCATCGTCGGCGAGAGCGCCGAGGCCTCGATCGACGGGATGTCGTCCGGGTCCATGAGGATCGCCCGGTGGGCGTACGAGCCGACCTCGAAGCCGTTGCCGTGCTGGCGCTCGTACATGTTCGTGTCCATGTCGCGGACGATCGGGTAGTCCACCTCGGTCTTCGCGGTCGCGAACATCGGGACGGGCCCGATGTCGATCATCTGGTGGACGGCGGGCGTCAGTGGGATCGACGCGCCGGCCATCGCCGCGATGCGCGGGCTCCAGATGCCGCAGGCCACGACGACGTATTCGGTGTCGATGTCGCCCTGGTCGGTCCGGACCCGGGTGACCCGGCCGTTCTCGGTGTCGACGCCGGTCACCTCGACGCCCGCCACGACGGTCAGGGCACCCATGTCCATCGCCGACTGGCGCATGAGCGTGCCCGCCTGGAGGGAATCCACCACGCCCACGCCGGGGGTGTAGAAGCCGCCGAGGATGATCAATTCCTCGATGAACGGGACCATCTCCTTGACTTCGGCCGGGGTCAGGAGGCGGACGCCGTCGATGCCCCAGGACTTGGAGGAAGCCATCCGGCGCTTCAGCTCCTCCATCCGCTCGGGCGTCCGGGCGACCTCGATGCCGCCGCATTCGTGGTAGACGCCGAGGTCGCGATACTGGTGGGCGCTGTCGAGCGTGAACTCCGCCATCTCCTTGTTGTGGTCGGTCAGGAAGATGAAGTTCGAGGCGTGGCCGGTTGAGCCGCCAGGGTTCGGGAGGGTGCCCTTCTCGAGCAGGACGATGTCCTTCCAGCCCTGCTTCGCCAGGTGGTAGACCATGCTGTTGCCCACGATCCCGGCGCCGATCACGACGACCTTTGCGCGCTCCGGCAGCGACCCCATGTGTTCCTCCAGGCCCGGCCATTGCCGGGCGTATACGTTGCGTCAGCGAGATCCAGGGATCACGCGATTGGTTCGATCTAGGCGAGGTTCACGACGACCGTCTTGAGCTCCGTCAGGCGCTCGATGGAGAAGCGCCCGCCGACCCGTCCGAGGCCGCTCTGCGAACCGGCCCGCCCGCCGAACGGGAGGTGCGATTCCCAGTAGTTCGTGCCTTCGTTGATGTTGACCCATCCGGCACGAACCGACTCGGCAAATCGCAGCCCCTCGCGCAGGTCGCGGGTGAAGATGGCGTTCAGGAGGCCGAACGGCGACGCGTTGACGATGCCGATCGCCTCGTCGACGCTGCGGATCCGGGTGATGGGCGCGACGGGCCCGAACGTCTCCTCGCTTGCGATCGACATCCGGGTCTCGACGCCGGTAAGGACCGTCGGCTGGAAGAAGAGCTCGCTGCCGAACTCGGGCGAGCGACGGCCACCGGTGACGAGGCGAGCACCCTGGGCCACCGCCTGGGCCACGTGGCGCTCCGTCTTCGCGGCCGTCTTCTCGTTGTTGAGGGGGCCCATCGTCGTGAGCGGGTCGAGGGGATCACCGAGGCGGGTCTCGCGCGAGATCGCCTGGACGAGGCGATCGAGGTAGGCGTCGTGGACGTTCTCGTGGACGAGGATCCATTCACCCGCCGTGCAGCTCTGGCCGGCATTGAGGAAGCAGGCGGTGAGGCTCGCCGTGACCGCCGCGTCGAGGTCGGCATCCTCGAGGATCACCAGCGGGCCGTTACCGCCCATCTCGAGGAGCAGCTCCTTGCCGAGTGCTCGTTCCTCGATCTTGCGGCCGGTGGCCGAGGAACCGATGAACCCCACCGCCGCGACGTCCGGGTGGCCGGCGAGCTCGTCACCGACCTCGCGACCGGGCCCCGTGACGAGGTTGAAGACGCCCGGGGGGAGGTCTGCCTCGGCGATGCAGTCGGCGAGGATCGCCGCGCACCAGGAAGTGTCGGTGGCGGGGTTCCAGACGACGGTGTTGCCGGCGGCCAGCGCCGGCGCGAGCATCTCGGCCGGCATCGTGTACGGCCAGTTCCAGGGGGTGACCACGCCCACCACGCCCTTCGGCACGCGGTAGACGAGGACTCGCTTGTTCGCGTCGATGGACGGCGGCATGAAGCCGTCGATGCGGGTCGCGTCGGCGGCGGCCATCTTGAAGTAGACGATGAGCTCCTCGACCTCGCCGTACGACTCGGCCTGGAGCGGCTTGCCCTGGTCGAGGGTCAGGGCCTCGGCAAGCTCGTCGCGTCGGCGCTCGATGACGGCGGCGATGCGCTCCATGGCCGCCGCCCGCGTGAAGGCCGACTGACGAGCCCATCCGGGCTGCGCCCGGTCGGCGGCGGCCACCGCCCGGCGGGCGTCCTCCCGCCCGCCCTTCGCGAGCCGGCCGATGACGTCGCCGGTGGCCGGGTTCGTGGCCTCGAAGGTCTCGCCCGAAACCGCGCCCGTCCAGCCGCCATCGATGAGCATCGCGACGGTCCTGATCGCGGCTGGGTCGACGGTCACTCAGGCTCCTGCGCTGCGCCGACCCGGCGCGATCGGCGCCGCGTGGCGGTATTGGCGGCAGGGCGACCTGCCGTGGGCCGGGGGCGCGGGGAGGCTGCGCCGCGACGGTGGGACGACGCACAGTCTGCTCCCGGGCGCCATGTGGCCGCAACTGACCCGGACCCAGCACGAGGCCTCGCCCCGCCCAACGACCGCTCGTGGCGGGGTCGGGTTCGCGTTCGACCTGGGAGGGTCGGTCGCGACGCTTCGCACCCGGGTGACCGATATTTCGGGCAAGCGACGAAGCGCACGAGGCGAGACGACGCGGACCGCGAGCCCAGGTCCCGAGCGACCGGTTTCTCGATCATTCGGCGGCGGAAACCCACCGGACGGCCGCGCCGAGCACCGACGTTCGACGGATGACCGATATGTCGGTCAACGGTCCAGCTCCCGGCCCCCGGGCCGTCGGCGCCATGTTGGAGGTGAAGCGGCCGAGCGCGCGTACTGACGAGTACATCGGCTTGACACTGGACAGGAGCGGCACCGATGCTCGTAGGCACGCTGCGGGTGCGGAAGCCTGCGGCCGGTGGACAGCATGAGGTCACCGATGCCCGACCCGACCATCCGACTCGCGCCTTCCGCACTCCAGTCTGCCCGATGACCGCCGGCGCCGCGCCCGCGCCCCATCCCACGGCAACCGCGCCCGGGGATCCCATGATTGTCGTGCGGGACCTCTGGAAGGTCTTCGGGCCGGCCGAGAAGCGTCTCGCGATGTCCGGTGAGCCCGTCCCGCCGAACGCCGAGCTGCGAGAGCGATTTGCGTCCACGGCTGCCATCCGGGACGTCTCCTTCGACGTGCCGGCGGGCGAGGTCTTCGTCGTCATGGGCCTGTCGGGCAGCGGCAAGTCGACGCTCGTGCGATGCCTCACCCGCCTCATCGAGCCGACCCGCGGCGAGGTAATCCTCGAAGGCGAGGACATCCGGCAGTGCAGCCCGGCCCGACTCCGCGAGCTTCGGCGTCACCGCTTCAGCATGGTCTTCCAGCACTTCGGCCTGCTGCCCCACCGGCGGGTCATCGACAACGTGGCCTTCGGGCTGGAGGTTCGCGGCGAGGCGCGTCAGCCGCGCCACGCCCGTGCCCTCGAGATGATCGACCTGGTCGGCCTGGGCGGCCATGCCTGGAGCTACCCCGACCAGCTTTCGGGAGGCATGCAGCAGCGCGTCGGCCTGGCCCGGGCGCTCGCCGTGGATCCGGACGTGATGTTCCTGGACGAGCCGTTCAGCGCCCTCGACCCCCTCATCCGCCGGGACATGCAGGCCGAGATCCTGCGGCTGCACCACGAGCTCGGGAAGACGATGGTCTTCATCACCCATGACCTCGCCGAGGCGCTCCGGCTCGGCGATCACATCGTGATCATGCGCGACGGCGCGATCGTCCAGGCCGGTCGGCCGGAGGACCTCGTCGGGGCGCCTGCCGACGACTACGTTGCCGATTTCGTGCGGGATGTCCCGAAGGCCAACGTCCTCACGCTCCGCTGGATCATGCGGCCGCCGACTCCCGACGATCCCCTCGACGGCCCCGAGTTTCCCTCGAGCACGGTGATCCGCCTCGCGGTCCGGGCGGCCGCTTCGACCGACAAGCCGATCCGCGTCATCGAGGACGGCCGGCTCGTTGGGCTGGTCGACCGGAGCCACATCCTGGAGACCGTCGGCGGTTCGGACGATGACCAAGCCGGGGCGCCCGGGCCAGCCGCATTGGCCGGATAGCCAAGGTGACTGCGCCGTCGATCGGCATCCTGCGCCGACCCGGGATCGAACTCTCGGCGGCGGCCCAGGTCGGGCTCCTGTTGCTGGTCGTGGCCGTCCTGTACATCCCCTTCCAGGGCACCTGGACGCTCCCCCATCACGACGACGCAGTCGTCTTCAACACCCTGAACAGCTTCCGTGACTGGGTCGACGCCAATCGCACGATCAACCCGGTCTTCCTGTACGTCTTCGGCCCGATCCGGGCGGGCATCGACGCCCTGAGCGTGGCCCTGACGTTCGTCTTCGACCACCTCAGCTGGGTCGCCGTGATGGGCATCACGACCGCCCTGGGTCTGGCCCTCGTGTCGTGGCGCACCGCGCTGCTCGTCGCGGGATGCCTGGCCGTCGTCGGCCTGTTCGGGCTGTGGACGGAGATGATCCAGACGCTGGTCCTGATCACGGCCGGCGTGGGCCTCTCGCTCGCGATCGGGATCCCGCTCGGAATCGCTGCCGGACGGAGCGAGCGGTTCCTGCGGTTCGTGTCGCCGATCCTGGACTTCATGCAGATCATGCCGGCGTTTGCCTACCTCGCTCCGCTGACCCTGATCTTCCTCATCGGTCCAGCGTCCGCCATCATCGCGACCCTGATCTACTCGATCCCGCCGGCCGTCCGCATCACCGCCCTCGGCATTCGCGGGGTGCCGTCCGAGACCATCGAGGCGGCGACGTCCCTGGGCTCCTCGGACGCCCAGGTGCTGCGCAAGGTCCAGCTGCCGATGGCTCGCCGGACGATCGGACTGGCAGTCAACCAGACGATCATGATGGCCCTCTCGATCATCGTCATCGCGGCCCTCATCAACGCTCCTGGGCTCGGCGAATCGATCCTTGTCGCGATCGAGAAGCTCAAGACCGGCGCGGCCGTCGAGGCCGGCGTCGCCATCGTCCTCCTCGCCACCGTGCTCGATCGTGTGACGGCCGGCCTGAGCGGTTCTCCGGCCGACGAGCATCGGCTCCGTCGCTACGATCCCGTCGCGCGGCGGCGGATCCTGATCGCGGCTGGTCTGCTGGGCCTGGTGGCCCTCGTGGGCGGAGCGCTCCTCGCCGGTACCGAATTCCCGAGTGCCTGGCACTTCAGCCTCGCCAAGCCGGTCGACGACGTCACTCGCTGGATCGAGATCAATCTCAACCCGGTCACCGACGGGGTCAAGAACTTCGTCTCGTCCTACCTCCTCAATCCGCTCCAGACGGTCCTGGTGCAGTCGCCGTTCTGGCTTACGATCGCCGGAATCGGAGGCCTCGCCTTTATCATCAGCGGCCGGCAGGCCGCGATCGCGGTCGTCATCTCGCTGGTGCTCATCGTCCTGCTGCAGGTCTGGGAGCACGCGATGCAGACCCTCACGATGGTCCTCGTGGGTGTCGTGCTGACGATGATCATCGGGATCGCCCTCGGCGTCGCGGCGGCCCGCAACGACATCGTCTCGGCGATCCTTCGGCCCATCAACGATGCGGCCCAGACCCTGCCCGCCTTCGTGTACCTGGTGCCGGCCGTGGCGCTCTTCGGGGCAACCCGCTTCACGGCGATCGTGGCCGCCGTCATCTACGGCATCCCCGCCGTCGTCAGGCTCGTCGAGGACGGGGTGCGAGCAGTGTCCCCCACCGCGATCGAGGCCGCGACCTCGGCGGGGACCAGCCGCATCCAGATGATCCTCAAGGTCCAGCTGCCGATGGCCCGGCGGTCGCTGCTCGTGGCCGCGAACCAGGGCGTGGTGCTCGTCCTCGCGGTCGTCGTGATCGGAGGGCTGGTGGGTGGTGGTGCGCTCGGCTTCGACGTCGTGGCCGGCTTCTCGCAGCGCAACTTCTTCGGGCGTGGGATGGCGGCGGCGATCGGGATCGTCCTGCTCGGCGTCGTCCTCGACCGCATCACCCAGGGCGCGGGCGGCCGTCGGTCCGTCGGCGGCGTGGCCCGCCGGATCGTCCGCGGCGCGTTGACGAACCGGCCGACCGCGGACGCATAGGTATCATGCAGGCGGGTCGGCCCATGACCGGGCCGAGCGCCCCATCGCCCTTGGAGGGCGATACCCACAGGAGGAGGACCGCGTGATCGACCACGGCAGGCTTTCCCGGCTTGCGGCCCTGGGAGCGGCCGCGGCCATCGCGCTCTCGGCATGCAGCTCCGCCGGCAGCTCACCCGCAGCGACGGGTACCACCCCGACTTCCGGGGCGAGCTCGGACGCCAGCACCGGCGCCACCATGACTCCCTGCGGCACGGTCAACATCGCCGTCAACCCATGGGTGGGCTATGAGGCCAACGCCGCGGTCGTGAGCTACATCCTCACGAACACCCTGCACTGCAACGTCGTCCTGAAGAACATCGACGAGCAGACGTCGTGGCAGGGCTTCCCGACGGGTGAGGTCGATGCCATCCTCGAGAACTGGGGCCACGAGGACCTGGCGGCCAAGTACATCACCACCGACAAGGTTGCCCAGGACGCGGGCCCGACCGGGAACGAGGGCATCATCGGCTGGTTCGTCCCCACCGTCTTCGCCACCGCGAACCCGGACATCCTGACCGCCAAGACCAATCCCAGCGTCCTGAACAACTACGTCGACCAGTTCAAGACGTCCGAGTCCGGCGACAAGGGCCAGATCCTCGACGGCGATCCATCGTTCGTGACGAACGACCAGGGGATGATCAACGGCTTCGAGCTCAACTACAAGGTCGTCTACTCGGGCAGCGAGGCCGCCTCGAACAAGGCGATCCAGTCGGCCATCGACCAGAACAAGCCGATCCTCGCCTACTACTACACCCCCAACTGGTTCAGCTCCAAGGTCGATCTCACGCATATCGAGTTCCCGGCCTGGACCCAGGGCTGCGACGCCGACCCGAACAACATCAAGTGCGACTACCCGCCGTATCACCTGAACAAGGTCGTCTCGACCGCGTTCGCCCAGAGCGGCAGCCCGGCCTACACGGTCATCAAGAACTTCAACTGGACGAACGAGGACCAGGACCTCGTCGCCGCCTACATCACCGACCAGAGCATGTCCGACGCCGATGCCGCCAAGAAGTGGCTCGACGCCAACACCGCCAAGTGGCAGGCCTGGCTGCCCTGAGCCCCGCCTGATCCTGACGAGCCACGAACCGGCGACGGGCCTCCGTCGCCGGTTCGGTTATCCACACCCTTCGCGTGAACAGGCTTGACGCTCCGTTAACCTGACGCCCAAGATGGGCGCCGACGATGGCCCGGGCTGGAGGCTCCCCGACCTCGCGTGCATGCCCCGACTCGAAGCGCGAGCTTCGCGTCCCCGTCGAGGACACGCACCGGCGGATGCTCCCGGCGCAGATCATCGCCAAGAGCGCGCGACACTTGTTGCGCGCCCATATATTTGGAGGAGGAGTAGTTGACGACTACCCACACCATGCCTCGCCTGCTGGTTGGCGGGGCGATCCTTGCGATCGTCGTCGCCGCCTGTGGCGGCGGCGCGAGCACGGCACCGACCACGGCCCCGACCGGCACCCCGGCGGCCAGCGCGGCGATGAGCGAGGCCCCGACCGCCGATCCGATGGCCGCACTCGTGACGGCCGCGAAGGCTGAGGGCGGCCTGACCACCATCGCGCTCCCGCGATCGTGGTGCAACTACGGCGCGGCCATCGACGGCTTCACCGCCAAGTACGGCATCCCGATCAACGGGCTCAATCCGGACGGCAGCTCTCAGCAGGAGCTGGACGCGATCTCCGCGAACAAGGGCAACACCGGCCCGGCCGCGCCTGACGTCATCGACGTCGGGTACTTGTCATACGGCCCCAAGGCCGTCGACGAAGGCCTGATCGCCCCCTACAAGGTGGCCGACGTGGGCCGACATTCCCGACAGCGCCAAGGACCCGGACGGCAACTGGTACGGCGACTACTACGGCGTCATGGCCTTCGAGATCAACACTTCGGTCATCACGACCCCGGTCAAGGACTGGTCGGACCTGCTCACCCTCCCGAAGAACAGCGTCGCCCTCGCCGGCGACCCGACGGGATCCAACCAGGCCGTGTCCGCGGTCTGAGGCAGCGGCGCTTGCCAACGGCGGCTCGCTGGACAACGCTCAGCCGGGCCTGGACTTCTTCAAGAAGCTCGCGATGACAAGGGCAACTTTGTCCCGGCCATCGGCAAGACGGCCACCATGGCCTCCGGTGAGACCCCCGTCCGCATCGCGTGGACCTATAACGCGCTTGCCGACAAGACTCGCTGGCCGGTAACCCGCCGAAGTCGACGTCGTGGTTCCGTCCACGGGCCGGTTCGGCGGCATGTACGTCCAGGCGATCAGTGCCTACGCCCCCCATCCCAACGCGGCCAAGCTCTGGATGGAGTACCTGTACTCCGACGAGGGCCAGCTCGTCTGGATGAGCGGCTACTGCAACCCGATCCGCTACGACGCGATGGTGACGCGGCGAACGTGATCCCGGCCGACATCGCGGCCAAGCTCCCGGACTCAAGGGTGCTTCTCTGCCGACGCTCGCGCAGATCACCGCGCCAACACCGTGATCACGACGGGCTGGCCGACCACGGTCGGCGTCACCGTCCACTAAGCGTACTTGTTGACGGCTCCCTCGATCCCTCGATGACTGAAGCGTCGGCACCGCTCATGTCCGGACCGCGCCACCGGCGCGGTCCGGACGTTCGCGTTTTCGCATGGACGTTCCTGGGGATCGTGCCATTCCTCGCGTTCGCCGCACTGTTCCTCGTCGTCCCGACGATCTACCTCGTCGTCGGCAGCTTCCAGGACCAGGCCGGACACCTGACGCTCGAGAACTACGCCAACCTGACCAAGCCGATCACCGCGAATGCGTACGCGGCCAGTCTCGAGATCAGCCTCGTCACGGCGATCCCGGCGGGATCCTCGGCTTCATCCTCTCCTACGCCGTGATCGCGGGCGGGCTCCCGATGCCGTTCCGGTCCTTGGATCATGACGTTCTCCGGGGTCGCCGCCAACTTCGCCGGCGTGCCGCTGGCCCTGGCCTTCGTCTTCACCATCGGCCGGACGGGCTTCATCACGGTCTTCCTGCGGACGTCATGGGTGATTGACATGTACGGCGAGAGGGCTTCACGATGTACTCGAAGCTCGGCCTCGAGATCGTCTACCTCTACTTCCAGTTGCCGCTCATGGTCCTCATCATCGCGCCCGCGATCGACGGCCTGAAGAAGGACTGGCGCGAGGCAAGCGAGAGCCTGGGCGCCAGCACGTTCCAGTACTGGCAGCCACATCGCCCTGCCGATCCTGCTGCCGACCCTCCTCGGATCGATGATCTTGCTGTTCGGCAACGCCTTCGGGGCCCAGGCCACGGTCTATGCCCTGACCCGCGGGTACTCCAGCTCGTCACGAACCTCATCGGCAACCAGATTTCGCGGGGATGTCCTCGGAACACGGGCCTGGGCTTCGCCCTCGCCATGGGCATGGTCGCGATCATGGCCGTCGCGATCTTCATCTACAGCCGCCTCCAGCGTGAGCCGCGAGCGGAGCGCTGGCAGCATGACCGATCCAATATCGGATCGCCTCCCGGGGAGCTCGAGGAGTTCGACCCACAAGCGCCGCGACCCGATCGCCGCACAAGGGCCGGCGGCGCAACACCCTGGCGTGGTGGCTGATCTGCTGCTCGGCGTGGCGTACTTCTTCCTGCCGCTGATCGCTACCCTGCTGTTCTCGCTCCGGGCGAAGCCGTTCCTGGTCGGCATACACAACGACATGATCAAGGATCCGCTTCGTCTGGAGATCCTCCTCTATTCGTGATCGTGATCGGCGTCGTCACGATCGCCTCAGCATCGTTCTGCTCGTCCCGACGGCGTACTGGGTCCGGCTTCGCCTGCCACAGGTCCGACCGTACATCGAGTGCGATCACGCTCCTGCCCTTCGTCATCCCGCCCATCGATCCTGGTCTTCGGCCTGCTGCGGCGTACAGCCGGTCCGCCGCTGCCAGCTCACCGGCTCGAACCTCGGCAGCTGACGTCCTGCTCTCCTGCGCCTACGTCATCCTGTCCTTTCCGTACATGTACCGGGCCATCGACAGCGGGCTCCGGGCCATCGACATCCGGACGCTGACGGAGGCGGCCCAGAGCATGGGCGCCGGCTGGGTCACGATCATCGTGGCGGGTGATCCTGCCGAACCTCCGCGTCTCGATCCTGAGTGGCGCGTTCCTGACCCTGGCCATCGTCATCGGGCGAGTACACCATCGCGAGCTTCCTGGTCGCGGCCGACGTTCGGCCGTATCTGCGCTGATTCGGCGCGACCTGGCCTACGAGCCGGCGGCGGTCTCGCTCATCAGCTTCGCGCTGACCTGGTCGGCGATGGGCGTGATCGCGCTGCTATCGGGCGCGGCAGCCAGAACAGAGCGTCGAGGTCGCGGGAGCCCACTGATGATCGCAGGACGGATGATGACCTCGCATGAGCTTCCTCGAGCCTGACCGGCATCGAGAAGCAGTTCGGGCGGCAGCGTCGCCGTCGGGGCTTCAACCTCGCGACGGGGCACGGGCGAGTTCGTGTCCTTCCTCGGACCATCCGGCTGCGGCAAGACTACGACACTGCGCATGATCGCCGGCTTCGAGCAAGCCGACGGGCGGCACGATCGTCGATGGACGGCGACGACATCACCTACAAGCCGCCGAACAAGCGCAACATCGGCATGGTCTTCCAGTCCTACGCGCTATTCCCGAACATGACCGTGTCGAACAACATCGGCTTCGGGCTGAAGGTTCGCAAGCGCCCGAACGGACCAGATCAAGAAGCGCGTCGGCGAGCTCCTCGAGCTGGTCCACCTGCGGCGACAAGCGGCAAGCGGTTTCCGTACCAGCTCTCGGGCGGTCAGCAGCAGCGTGTTGCGCTCGCCCGGGCGCTGGCGATCGAGCCGCAGGTCCTCCTCCTCGACGAGCCCCTGTCCGCCCTCGACGCCAAGATCCGCGTCTCGCTGCGCGACCGAGATCCGGGCGATCCAGCGACAGCTCGGGATCACGACGGTCTACGTGACCCACGATCAGGAGGAGGCGCTCTCGCTGTCGGACCGGATCGTGGTCATGAGCCAGGGCCAGATCGAGCAGATCGGGACGCCATTCGAGATCTACAACTTCCCGACGCTCGGCGTACGTGGCCTCGTTCGTGGGGACGCTCAACGTCCTGCCCGCCCAGGTCGTCAATGCCGGGGATGGGCGACTCTCCGTCGGCGGACAGGACATCAAGATCGCCAAGGAGGTCCGGGCCTCGACCGGATCGACCATCTCGCTGGCCCTGCGACCGGAAATGGTCTCCCTGGGGACCGAGGGCGGCTCGAACGTGCTTCGAGGCATCATCTCGGACGTCAGCTTCCTCGGTTCCATTGTCCGGATCCGGGTTCGAAATCGCGGACGGCGTGACCGTGACGCTCGACGTCTTCAACGAGCCCACGCTCGTCCTGCCGAAGCTCCAGGAGTCGATGGCCATCTCCTTCCACTCGGACGGGCCGCTCGTACTCGACTCGGCGCCGGTCGTCGAGGACCCGATCGCCGCCGAGGTGTGATCCCCGCCACCGATCCCCTGGCCGGGATCGAGCTCGCGATCTTCGACAAGGACGGCACGCTCATCGAGTTCCACTTCATGTGGAGCGACTGGGTGGGCAACCTCGGCGCGGCACTGTCGGCGGCCCACGGGTCCCCGCTCGACGATGTGGTCTACGCGATGATGGGCGTCGACCGAGTGAGCGGGCGAGTGATGCCCCACGGAGCCCTGGCGGCAACACCGATGGCTCGCCTCCGCGAGGCCCTCGTGGACGCGCTACCAGGAGCCGGCGTGGCGCCGGCCGACGCGGTGCGACTCGTTGCGTCCGCCTGGCACAGCCCGGATCCCGTGACGCTTGCCCGGCCGGTCACGGATCTCGCCGCGCTGTTCAGCGGGCTCCGATCACGCGGCGTCCGGGCCGCCATCGCAACGAGCGACGACCGCGCGCCGACCGAGCGCACGCTGGAGCACCTCGGCGTGAGCGAATTCGTCGAGGCGCTCGCGTGCGCGGATGACGGCCGTCCGGCCAAGCCGGCTCCGGACGCGGTCCTCTGGATCTGCGACCGGCTCGGCGTCCCCCCGTCACGTACGGCGGTCATCGGCGACGCCCGCGCCGACCTCGCGATGGGCCGGGCGGCGGGCGCGGGTCGGGTCATTGGCGTGTTGACGGGCGCGAGCGATCGGGCGACGCTCGAGGCTGGCTCCGACCTCGTCCTCGAGTCGGTGGCGGACCTGCTGGGCGGCCCCCCGGCGCCCGATCAGCGAACCTTGGCCGGCACCTGATCGCGGCAACCGCTGGCCGCTGCCTCGCCGATCGGCAGTACCGACCCGTACTCCCTTCCTATCGCTGAATACGGGGCGTCACCACTACGGTTGGCCTGGCGCGTTGTGCGTCGGCACCACTCGTGATTCGAACGGCCCGGAGGCAAGCCAGAACCCGCGCATGCCGCTCCCGACCCCGACCCCGACCGACCTCCTGACGCTCGAGGAGGCCGCCGCCCTCGCCCGCGTGCATCGGAGCACCGTGCGGGCCTGGTGCGCCAGCGGCCGCCTGCCCTCCAGCTCGGGCGCTCGTCGAGGCTCCCGACGTGTTCGCCGATCCGACCTCGAGACCGTGCTTGCCGAGCGGACATCCCCCACGGACGGCCTCCCTGCCGACGGTCCCGCAGCGCCTTCGGCGAGCGGGGGCTCGCGCGGTGGCGACGCCCTCCGCCGCCTCGCCTCGGAGCTGTCAGGGTCGGACAACGTCGACGCGATGTACGCCGAGGTCCTCGACGACTCGGTCCGCCTCTTCGGGGCTGACCGGGTGGGCCTCTGGCTGTGGTACCCCGAGCGGGAACTCCCACTTGAGCTCGCCGCCGCGCGCAACCTGCCGGATGACGTTGCCGCGTTCGTCGGGCAGCTCGCAGCATCGGCCGACACCGCGGGCCTGCGTGCGATCCACGACGGCACGACGGTCGTCTTCCGCGGCCTGCAGGACGCCGTGGTCGCGCCCGAGCTCCGCGAGATCTATGGACGCTTGGGGATCGCCAGCGCCGCCTTCGTGCCGGTCGTCTTCCGTGGCGAATCCCAGGGCGTCCTTGTCCTGTACCACGACGCGCGCCACGACTGGACGCCCGAGGAGATCGACCTGGCACGCGGCTTCGCCGACGGCGTCGCGACCGCGCTCGGTAATGCCCGCCTCATGGAATCCGTCCAGTCCCTCGCGGCCCGCCTGCGTGCGGTCCAGGATCTCGCGGCGCGCCTCAATGGCCTGACGGGAGTCCGCGGGATCGCCGAGGCAATCGTCGCCGAGGCCGGTTCCCTCATCGAGTTCCACACGATCCGCGTCTACCAGGTCGATCACGTCACGGGGATCTGCGAACCGATCGCCTTCCAGGGCGTGTTCATGGGCACGGCCGATCCGACTCCCGACATGCTGCGCGTACCCCTCGGCGTCGGCCTCACCGGTTGGGTGGGCCTCCACAACGAGCCACTCGTCATTGGCGACACGCAGGCAGACGGGCGGAGCTTCATGGTCGGCCGGGTCGAAGGCCCGGAATCGATGCTGGTGGTGCCGATGTCCTTCGAGGGCGTCGTCCGCGGCATCATCGTCCTCTCACGCCTGGGTCGCGACCGCTTCCGGCCCGACGACCTGGCGACCGTGACGATCTTCGCCGGCTATGCGGCCCAGGCCATCGTCAACGCCGAGCGGCTTGCGCAGCTCGGGCGCCAGCAGGCCGAGCTCGACCACCAGCTGGCCAGCCAGCGGCGGCTGATGGCGGTCAACGAGCGCCTCCTCTCGACGCTCGATCCGTCCGGCGTCCTGGAGCTGATCGCGGACTCGCTGAAGGCCGTCGTCGCGTACGACTCGCTCACGATCTATCGGGTCGATGTCGAGCGCGGGGTGCGACGCCCGGTCATCGCCCGGGATCGGTTCGCCGAGGTGATCCTCGGCTACGATGCGCCACTGGGCACCGGCATCACCGGTTGGGCGGTCGATCATCGAGAGGCCGTCCTCGCCAACGACGCCATCACCGACCCGCGGTCGGTCCAGATCCCGGGCACGCCCCTCGAGCCCGAATCGCTGATCGTGGTCCCGCTGGTGGTCGAGGGGGAGGTGCTCGGTACCCTCAACGTGGCGCGCATCGGCGAGTCCGAGTCGCACTTCTCCGAGAATGAATTCGAGCTGACGAAGCTGTTTGCTGCCCAGGCCGCGATCACCCTCCGCAACGCCGAGGCGCATGGCGTGGTCAAGGTCCAGGCCGAGCACGATGCCCTGACCGGCCTTCTCAACCACGGCTCGTTCCAGCGCGAGCTCGGAGCGACGATCGAGGCCGCCGAAGGCCGGACCTTCGCCGTCCTGATGATGGATCTGGACCGCTTCAAGGTCTACAACGACACCTTCGGCCACCCGGCGGGCGACGAGCTGCTGCGGGACGTGGCGCGAGCGATCGAGTCAGCCACGCGCGGTGGCGACCGCGTCTATCGGTACGGCGGCGACGAGTTCGCGGTGCTGCTCCCCGACGCGAACCGGGGCGGTGCCGGCGACGTCGCGGAGCGCATTCGGGCCATGGTCCGCGCGCTCCGGGCGCCGAGCAACGGGCCGGGCGTGTCGATCAGCGTCGGGGTCGCCTGCTACCCGGACGACGGGGTCACCAAGGATGCCCTGGTCGAGACAGCCGATGCCGCGCTCTACATCGCCAAGGGCTCGGGCCTGCGACTGAACGCCCGCGATCCGCTCGTGACCGCGCTCGATGAGACGGCAGGCGTGCTGCTCGACGGCGGCACCCCGGAGGAGCTGTTCCATTCGATCCTCAGGCATGCCGGTCGCCTGCTCGGCACGGATCACGCCTACCTCTATCTCGTCCATTCCGACCGTGCCCACCTCGAGGTGGCGGCCGGGATCGGCCTTTTCGAGGACTTCGAGGGCTACCAGATGCCGGTCGACGTCGGCGTCGCCGGCGCGGTGTACCAATCCGGGCGGCCCGTGGTCGTCGCCGACTATTCGACATTCGCCGGTCGGTCGGCGTCCTTCGACGAAATGCCGATCGGCGCCGTGGTCGGCGTTCCGCTCAGCTCCCGCGGGAGCGTCGTCGGGGTCCTCGGCGTCGCGGCCGGGCCAACAGATCGTGTCTGGCACACCCTCGAGGTCGACGCCCTGAACCGCTTCGCCCACCTGGCGTCGATCGCCCTCGAGAATGCCCGTCTCCAGGAGGCGGCGACGCGCGGACCGATGGACCTCGTCACCGGCCTCCCGACCCGTGAGCGCCTCATCGATCGGATCGACACGGCTCTGCGCTGGGACGGCCCCGCGGCCGATGCGCCGGCACCCGTCTCGGTGATGCTGCTCGACGTTGATCGTTTCAAGGTCATCAACGAGAGCCTCGGGCACGAGGCCGGAGACCGAGTTCTCGCCGAGGTCGGCCGCCGAATCTGCGCGGTGCTCGGGACGCAGGACATGGTCGCGCGGTTTGGCGGCGACGAGTTCGGCGTCCTGCTGTGGCCGGCCGACGGCGACCGGGCGGCACTCGTGGCCGACCTGATCGTCACGAGCATGAAGCCGCCACTCGACCTCGACGGCCGGGTCTGGTTCTTCTCGGCGAGCATCGGCTTCGCCGTCGGGACACCGGGCGACGGCAATTCGGGCGACCTGCTGCGCGAGGCGGAGATCGCACTCGTCCAGGCGCAGTCGGAACCCACCATACGGGTCGCCCGGTTTGACCCGATCCGAAGCAAGGCCGCCCTGGAGCGGATCGACCTCGAGGCGGATCTCCGGGCAGGCATCGCGCGCGACGAGCTGCTCGTCCATTACCAGCCGATCGTCGACCTTCGGACGGAGCGCATCGTCGGTTTCGAGGCCCTCGTTCGCTGGCAGCATCCGGTCCGCGGGCTCGTACCGCCGGTGGCGTTCATCCCGCTCGCAGAGGAAACGGACCTGATCATCCCGCTCGGCGCCGTGGTCCTCGAGAAGGCCTGCCGGCAGGCGCGGGAGTGGCGTGACGCCTGGCCCGGCGAGCGCCTGGTCATGAGCGTCAACCTCTCTCCCCGCCAGTTCGCCGACCCGAACCTCGTCTCCTCGATCGCGGCGGTCCTGCACGACACGGGCCTCGAGTCGTCGGCGCTCGAGCTCGAGATCACCGAGACCGCGGTCATGGACCGCTCCGAGGCCGGCATGCAGGCGCTCGCGGACCTGCGGGCCCTGGGGGTCCGGCTGGTGCTCGATGACTTCGGGACCGGGTACTCGTCCCTCGCCTACCTGCGCCACCTGCCGCTCGACACGATCAAGGTCGACCGCGCCTTCGTCACGGAGCTCGACGAGAAGGACCCAAACGTCGCCATCGTGCAGGCCGTCCTGTCACTGGCCCATGGCCTCGGTATCAATGTCGTGGCCGAGGGCATCGAAACGGCGAGCCAGATGCAGCGGCTCCGCGAGCTCGGCTGTGACCTCGGCCAGGGCTACGTCTGGTCCAAGCCGCTCCCGGCGCTGGAGGCTGCGGCACTCCTGACCGGGAGCAAGGCTCAGCGGCGGCTTCCGAAGAGCCGCGCAAGAAGCCGGAACAAGGTGACGAAGTCGAGGTAGAGGCTCAACGCTTCGAGGACGGCCGCGCGACCCGGGCGGGCGTCGAGGCCCGCAATTCAGCCTGTTCCGCGGCTCGCGCCAGGACCCACAGCAGGTCCGCGAGCCGGTTCAGATAGGGCACCAGGTTCTCGCCGGGCACCATGCCGTCCCGGCGCAGCGCAACCGCACGTCGTTCGGCTCGGCGGAGGATCGTCCGGGCGAGCTCGAGGGCGGCACTGGTCACCGTCTCGCCGGGGACCACGAACTCGGTCGGCATCGCGATGCTCGCCTCGGTGTCCACGAGGAGCACCTCGATCTCGGCGACCATCGCCGCGGAGACGCGGGTCCGGCCGTCCTCCAGCCAATTCCACGCGTCCGGGTTGGTGGCCAGCTCTGCGCCCACGACGAAGAGCTCGCGCTGGATCCGGAGGATGAGGTCCGCGAGTCCGCCCAGCGCCGGGCCGACGGTGCCGCCGCGTCGCTTGCTGCCGAGGTTCGCCCGGGCCAGGCCGAGGGCGGCCACGGCCTCGTCGATCGTGCCGTACGCCTCGGTCCGAGGGTCGTCCTTGGAGATGCGATCCCCACCGAAGAGGAGGCCGGTCGTGCCGTCATCGCCGCGCGCGGTCGCGACCAAGGAATCGATCGGAGAGCGCCGGGTCACGAGCGGTTGCCTACCTCACCCCGCCGGTGCGGCGCCCGAGGACAAGGCGAAGCCGAGCACCGGAGCGAACGCACTCGGACGTGCGTGAGCGAGGAGCGCAGGCGACAACGCCGTCATCGGGTGATCGCAGCGGCGGCCAGGGATTACCACATCAAACCCGCGTCGCGGGGGTCCCAGCGCTCGGCCAGGAGCGTGACCTTGACGTCGTGGTCGACAACCGACTCGGCCTGCTCCTTGACCTGCGCGATCATCGAGCCGGCATACGGGCAGAACGGCGTCGTGAGGATCATCTTGATCTCGGTCTCGCCCTCGCCGAGCAGGATCTGCTTGATGAGTGCCAGCTCGACCACGTTCATCCCGATCTCAGGATCAACGACGGCCCGCAAGGCATCGAGGATCGCGAGCTCGGTCGCGCGGCGCTCGGCGTCGAACGCGGGCGCGGCAGGGGTCTGGGTGCTGTCGGCGGTGTCGGTCATGTGCAGGGGCGCTCCGGTGCTGGTGGATCAGCGTACAACAAGACCGCGAACGAGCCGATCGGGAGCGCCCGGGCTTGGGCTTGGGTTCGGCGTCGGTGGCGCCACATCCTGCCATCGAACGATCCAGGTTCTGGTCCCGGTTCCCGGGCTGCCCAGGAGTGGATAGTCGACGACGTTGACCCACGCTACCGGGCCGCCGTCGGTGAACGACACGACGACGCTGCCGCGAGGGGTCCCGTTCGCGAGGTCGGCCGGCGGGCAATCGATCGAGGAGTTGCAAAGCAGCGAAGCCCAGGCCGACGCTCCGGAAGCCTCGGGCACATCCGGTGGGAGATCGGCGAGGGCCGCGCGAATGATCTCGACGCACGACCCCCGGTCGAGCTCGTGGCAGGCGACGGTTGATGGCAACGGCCGCGATGGAGACGCCGGGGGGGATGCCGCGGCCGTCAGCCGAGCCTGTGCGAGCAGGGACGGGACGGGAGACTGCAGGCTCGAAGGAGCGCCCTTCGTGAGCACCGCGGCGAGGACGATGAGGGTCCCCAACGCCACCACGGCCGCCGCCTGGCGCTGCCACGAACGCTGCGTCACCCGACGCGGCGCGAACTCCGGCGGCCCTGGATCAGCTCGATCCGGATCCATGGGGGAAGCCTAGACCGGAGGAGGTGCGACTGCGTTTGGCAGTCCCGCCGGCGTGCCCGACGCACGCGACGAACGCGGCATCAGGCCCAGTGGGCAGATGTGGAACATGCCGTCGGCACCGAGTCCGCCGCCCAGCTGATCGAGCACGTCGCCCTCGCGGCCGATGATGCCGCCCGAGGGATCGGCGATGACCGCGCGCCCATCCTGGCGCCAGGCGCCGAAGCCGGCGGGCCAGACCACCGGGACAACTGCGCCGGACTCGACATTGACGAGCACCAAGGCGTCCCCGACGGTTGCGATCCGCGCGGGCGCGATGAGAGCCGTATGGCAGCCGAGCGTGATCCCGGGGCCTTCCGTCCGAATGCTGAGCCGCGTCGCGCCGGCAGGCAGCGCCGGGCCGAAGATCATCGGCAGGAACCAGGCGGCCACAAGGACCAACGCCAGCAGCCCGACGACGGACGATGAGATCAGCGCCTTGCGACGGCACGTCATGCGGACATCATGATCCTCGGCGAGATCGGTGATTCCCGTGGCCGTGGCTATCCGCGTGAAGCTGGCGATGCTGTCCACATGAATAGGAGGCTGGCGCGCCGCGATCGGTTCAATCTGCCGCGATCCAGCAGCTGACCTTGGCGAGGGCCAACATCGTCAGAAGCGATTTCCCCAGGCGATCCCGGCCATCGTGCCGTTCTGGATGAAATTCCGGACCTGCTCCTTGGTCAACCGGTTGCCTTTGACCGCGCGGAGCCTCGACAGGCAGAGCGAGCAGAGCCAGGCAGGCTCGTCGGCTTCATCGTGAACGGCGAAGCGGTCGGAGTAGAAGACGCTGCCGACGGCCGTCTCTTCCGCGCACGAGACACACGGTTCCTTGGCCACGGGTTTGCTCCTTCGATCGTGGAGCCGGAGTGTCGGTGCGTTGCGGCTCGGATCGTCGAGGAAGCGTCCGCCTCGCGCGTGCGCACGTCAAGGGTTTCAGCGACGCGACTGGCTCGATCAGGAGTCCGTTGCCCGCACGACCCGTTTGGAACCTGGGCGGGCGCGTGTGTCAACCGACGCCGGCACCGGAACGTCGATCAGCCTGTGCTGCGCGGGCGTCGATCGCGACCTTGGCAATGACGGCCGGAATGAAATACCAGCCGCCTTCGAACGCCAGCAGGAACAGCATCGGCAGCGCGACGAGCCCCGCGAAGACGCGGGTGGCGGGTGCCGGTTGCAGGAGTCGGGCCGCCAGGATGACCGCTCCAAGCGCGACCGCCGAGATCACCGCCCACTCCCAGACGGCGAAGCCCGTCCCCGCCAACGGCACCGCGATGCCGAGGATCGCCAGCCCCAGCGGCAGCGCCCGGAATACGCGATTCATGCCGGCGCTCGCGTCATGCGCTCGATCATCGCCGGCGGGCCGCGAACGTCAACACCGTCGGACGGTTGCCGGGCGATTTGGTCGCCCAGGCTCCGGCCGATGTCCCTTCACTTGACTTCGAGGTCCGCTTCGACAATGGTGCTCGACGTGCAGCGAACGCCGGCTGTCGAGGTCGCCCAACCGAGTCCGGTCGGTCGGTCGGGCGCGCTTGCTCGCCCTCGGCGATGGCCCCGACCCGGCGTCGTCGCCTCCACGATCGCGCTGCTGACCGCCCCCTTGGTGTGGATCGCGGTGGCGATCGCCGTCGCGAGTGGCGATGTCGCCTACGCACTCCCAGGCGGCGCCGGCGGGTTCATCGCCCTGGCGGCACTGAGTTGCGTGCTGGACGTGGCTGCGGCCTGGCTGACCATCAATAACCGGGCGCGGGGGCCGATCCTCGGATACCTCGCGGTGCGAGCGCTCCTCGCTGCGATCGGGATCATCTTTTTCGCGCTGCCGAGCTACGCGCTCGGCGCCGCGGCACTGTTTGCGTCATCTAGACCATCGACTGCCGCGCTGCAGCCGCACGCCTACCTGCCGCCCGCCACGACGACCGGGTCCACGATCACGCTCAACGCCCGCCTTTTCTCCAGCGACTGGTCACGGATGTCGCGACCAGCCGACGAAGGCCCCCGGTGCACCCTGTGCGGCGAGCCGGAGGGCGCACCGATCCACGCGGTCGACGACCGGGCCTGACCCCGATGCGTCACTCAGCCAGTGGGCGGAGGGATGCTACCGAGTCGCCAGCCACGCAACGGGAAACGTGGGCTGGTTGGCGGCCGGCTTGTAGGCGCCACCAATGGCAAGCAGCCCCGACGGTGTCCCGATCATCGCGGCGGGGTCGATCTGCAGGTCGGCGAACGCAGGCTGATCCGGGATGCGTCCGAAGGTCGACGCGCCGTCCGTGGAGACCCACAGCGTCAAGGCGAGCGGCCCGCCGACCGGCCCGGTCGTCCCGACGGTGACGACCGTGTCGTCGACGACGAAGAGGCCATCGACGCCGCCTGGCGGACCTACGGACAGGCCGGGCTGAGGGTCTGCGGAACCTGCGAACCGCCAGACCTCGTACGTGGAAACGACGGAACCATCGGCATCCTCGGACAATCGGAACACGACGGCGACGAAGCCACCGGCGCCAGCCAAGAGGCGCGTGGGCTGTGCGTTGGGCGCGACGACCGTGGGAGCGCTCCAGCGCACGCCGTCCGGGCTCCGAAACGCGACCAGATCTGGCGTGCCGGTCCCGTCCGGGAGTGGCGCACCCGGCAGGAAGCCCAGGGCCAGCGCGCTCCCATCCGGGGCCATGGCAATGCCACGGAGGAAGGCGTGGTACGTGTCCGACGTGACCGTCCACTGCAGTCCGTCGACGGACCGGAGGAAGCGAATGTCGTCGAGGCTGGCGTCCTGGTGTGACTCAACCGTGGCGCCGACCAATCCGCCGGGGCCGATGGCGATGAAATCCGGCGCGAGACCGGCGCTTCGGGTCCACGTGAGGCCATCGGTCGAGACCCAGACGGCCGGATGCGCGGCGAGTTGGGGACAGCCGTGGCCGATGCATAGGTCCCGTACGCGTAGAGGTGGTCGTCGTCGCTGAGCAGGCCGCCCAGTGTTGCGCCGGCGAATGCGGGGATCTGGTCATGCACCTTCCAGGTCCGGCCATCGCTCGAGGTCCACACGACGCCGCGGTTCCCCGACAACTCGCTGCCGTCGCAGCATGCAGCCCCGACCCCACCGACGGCGACGTACGTGCCATGCAGTCGGGATACGCCGACCGCAGTGGAGCCGCCATGGTTTCCGGGATCCGGATCCGGCAGGTCGACCTGCGTCCAGGAGCGGTACACGGCCGCCGGCTGCTCGCTCGGATTCGGGGTGACGATCGGCGGTGCGATGGACGGTGACGAGGTCAAGCTTGGTGTCGAGGCCGCGGTTGTCTCCGAGCTGGAGGGAGGAGGGGATACGGCAGTCGGCTGGCAGCCGATGAGCACCACGCAGGCAAGGACCCCGAACCGACCGAAGCGCTTCGCCATGCCCGTGGCTCCTTCCTGGACGCCGCGACTGTGACGATTGTCCCCCGCAGGCTGTGGTGATCGGAGTGCCGGTCGGCAGGTCTCTGTTGTCGTTCGCGAGCGTCACCCGTTGGGATTGCGCCTGGGCTCACACCTAGTCGGCCGCGTCATCGCGGAAATCGATTCGACCGGTCGATGGATCGATACACCTGGCAGACCACCCGCTCGCGAACTGGGCCGACTCGCAGTAGCTCAGGACAAGGCTGTCGAACGATGGGAGGTCGGGCCGGATCCACATGATCCGCCGCTCAACCGTCAGTCCCGGCCCCGGCGTCTGCGGGCCCTGCCCGCTGGCCTGCATCGCCGCACTCAGGGCCGCGTCCAGCTCGGCGGTCGGAGGGAGCGCGTCGGGTGGCACCGTCTCCGGCCGGACGTAGTACAGCTCCTCGAGTTCACCGGTCGCACGAAGGTTCACGTACGCCTTGTCGCCGTCGGGCCCCCAGCCCATCGGATAGTTCGCGACCGGATGGCCGTCAATAACGCGGGAGAACGTGATGTACCACTCCTGGCCCGGCTGGCCGGCGGCGACAACGATCGTCCCGTCCGCCGGATCGTACCCGGCCAGTCGCAGCTGCTCGCCGGCCTGCGCGACCGCCTCATCCCGACTGATGGAGCCCGTGGCAAACGTCGAGCCGGTTTCCACGACCCTGATCGTGCCCACGGCGTCGAAGAACAGGCGCAGCACGCGCGGGTTCGCGTCCGTGCTGTCGCTCCGAACGAGGGTGACGGCGCGGAACGTCGAGGGATCGAATTCCGGAGTCTCGTCGTCGACAAGTGGCGTCGCAGTCGGACTGAGCTCGATCCCGACCCGCGCCGCGTAGTCGCGCGTTGCGCCGATCAGGGCGGCATCACTCGGAGTCGTCGGGGATGGCGTGCCGGTCTGCGTGGGCGCTGGGTTCGATGCCGAAATTGTCGGTGTGGACGGCGCGCTGGGGGCGGATTGGCTCGGGACCGGCGTTGCGCAACCGATGACGAGAATCGAACCGATCGCAACGCGAAAGGTCGTGCCGATCAGGTGATGCACGGCGATTTCCTCGAACGATTGCTGGTGGGATGCCGCAGCGCGCCACCATGTGACGGCGACGGGGCCAGCCTGGAGTTCACGAGTGTGCGCTGGCTCCGGAGGTCGCCAGGCCGAACCATCACCATCTTCCAGAAGATCGCGCCGGACACCAGACGTGCGAGATCACGAACGCGATTGCCGCATCTTCTGACGGGCCGTCATGACTGGGCCGGGGGGCAGCCTTACCGTGGTTTGGACATGCCCTACCGGAACGAAGCAGCTGCTGTCCTCTCGATGTGGCGTGACATCGAGCGAGTGTTCAACTCGGTCCCCCGAGAGTCGGAGAAGGCTCTCGAGCTCCTGGACGAGTGGGCGCGCCTGCGGATCGAGTACAGCCGCTTGGCCGACCTGGCCCGGAAGGAAGGTCGACCGTTGCCGGAGCCGTGGCCGGACCCGTCGCGGCAGATCGACAATCCGGACGGAGCGGCGTCGTGACCCCGAACCGCTGACGCGCGGCGCGACAACGAACGTGGCCCCGAGGCGGTTCCTGGCCGTCCGACGCGCCGATTCACGAGCGTGTTCCGCGGCCTTCGCTTGGCGTGTCGCAATGTCACTCGAAGGGCGACGTCTATCCAGCCGGCGGGTAGAGCGAACCCTGCACGTTGCAGACGTCGTCGGGCGCGCCGCCGAGCGCGGACAGTACCTCGCCGTCGCGGCCCACGATCGAGCCGTCTGGCGCCACGATCTCGAGCCGACCACCAACCGCCCGAGCCGAGAAGCCCCGAGGCCAGACGATCGCGACGGTCTCACCCGTATCGACGCCGGTGAAGCCGACCGTTCCCGCCGCTGGATCCCAAACGATCCGTACGGGGAGGAGCAGGGCGGCAGGGCAAGCCCAGGCAACACCCGGCGGATACGGTGAGGCGGGCGGCGCGGTAGCGAGCGGGACCACACTTGCGTCGGGCGGCAACGGAAATGGCGTGCGGGCCGGCCACGGGCTGCTCGAGGCCGCCCCGCAACCACTCACCATGATCGCGATCGCGACGAGGAGCGGCGCGGCTATCCGGGTCATCGTGTCAGCATTTCCAGTCCGGCGGCACAGGTGTCCGTCTGCCGGTTTCGCTTGGCGTGCGGGAATGTCATCTGATGAGAGTCGATAGAACCCAGGTCTCATTGGTCGCGCCGGTCCGGACCAGACCAAGTGATTGCGAACCGTCCGTGGTCGTGACGACCGCGATAACCTCGCAGATGTGGGGGTCCGGCCCTGGCCCACCCGATGGCGGACATGTCATGAGGGCGGAGGGCGACACGATGCTGACCGAGAGGAACGGCTTGTGCGTCGGCGGGAACGCCCCCTCGGCGACCTTGACGGCGTTCTCGCAGAGGGCTGGCGTAAGCGGACCGCAATCCCCGACGATCCCATGACTTGGATCAGCTGACGGTGACGGCGAGGGACTCGAGCAGGCTCCCGCGGCGGTCGCGACAAAGACGCCGAGCAGCGCAGCACGGGCGATCTGGACCAACGTCACGTTGGGCACGTTACATCGCGATTCTTCGCTTGGCGTGCTGTCACTCGTCGGACCGCAGCGGTGGAGAGGGTCAGCGACCCTTTACGACGACGCCGGCGAGGCGGTAGTGCTCGGGCAGGTCGGCCGCCTCGGCGACGGAGTAGCCGGGACCTGAAAGTGAGCCGTCGGGCTCGAAGAACTCGGCGTAGTGGTCGCGATGGTCGGCGGCGTACGTGTACGCGGCGGCGATGCCCATGCGCTTGAGCTCGGGGTGGTCCTTGATGAGCTCGGTCAGGCCGAACCCGTTCCGTCGCAGCTCCAGCAACTGGCGAACGGTCAGTCGCGAGCCGTAGCAGAACGGCTCGCCGTTCATCACCAGGGGATCCTGCTGGACCCATTTGATGGTCACGTCAGGCGCCCTTGTAGATGAAGGCGATGAACGGGTTTCGCTTGCGAGCGTCGCCCGCGAGCCGGCGATGCCACCGCAGCGCGGCCACGGCGGCGTCGATCGCGGCGTCGACGGCGGGTCGGGCAGCCGGCGAAGCCGCGGTGGCGGCCCCGATCCGGAGCCCTTCGCACAGGGCGATGACGTCGTCCAGGGGCACGTTCCGCTTGCGATACCGGGGCGCGAGCTGCTCCGCCAGCGAACCGAGCACGGTGGGGTCGTTGCTCGCGACCGACGTCGCCAGGTAGTCGGCAAGCGACTCGGTGTCCGCCAGGAGCTCCCGGAGGGCGAGGTCGCTGTAGCGGGCCCGGAACTCGGGATCGCCGTCGATGGCACGCTCGAGCGAGCGCGCGGCAAGCCGTTTCGAGGCCGCTCGGATCGCCGCCGCGTCGGCGGGATAGCCGGCGGTCAGGTCACGTGGCGGCAGGCCGAGCGATGGATGGCTCACGAGCCGGAAGTCTACCGCTCCGACGGCGCGCGTGGCTGCCCGGGCGGCTCCCGTACGATGATCACGTGACCGACGAGCGACATCCACGGCCCGAGCCGGGCGACCGGCCGCCCCGGGAAGCGAAGACAGCGGGACGCCTCGAGCGCCCGCCGTCGGATCGCTACAGAACCGCGCTGGGGCCGGCCGCCGGCGCGCACGGCCGCTCGAGCTCAACAGGCTCGGCCATCGCGGTCGCGACCATGGTCGCCGTGATCGGGGCGCTGCTGCTGACCACGATGCTCGGCGTCATCCTCGTGACCACCGGGACCTTCGTCGTGAGCCTGCTCGCGGGTGGGCTGATCGGCCTGGTCGTCGCCGGGCCGACCGTCGGGGCCGGCAGCGGTTCGCCGCCCCTGAGCCGGGGCGCCGCCAGTCGCCTCGCGATCGGCCTTGCCCTCGGCATGGTCGTCCTTGCCGGCCTCGCGACGTGGGTCCTCGCCCGAACCGAGGGCGGCGTCATGGACCCGATCAGCTACCTCTGGACGGTGTTCGGTTTCGGAGTCCCGGCGCAGGCGGTGATCGCAGTCGTGGCCGCGGCGTGGGGCGCCGCGAGCGGCCCGATCCGGTGGCGCCAATGACGAACAGGCGCCGCGATCGACGTCGAGGCCATCCGGTTCCGGCGCCCGACCGAGGACGACTACCCGGCGGTCGCGGCCGCCGTCGAGGCCTGGTGGGACGACCGCCGGCCGGGCGAGCTCCTCGAACGCCTCTGGCTGCGTCACTTCGCCGGGACCTGCTGGCTCGCCGAGGACGCGGAAACCGGACCCTGGTCGGGTACGTCGCCGGCTTCCGGGGCGCGAGTGGTCCGGACGTTGGAGTCATCAGGTCGCTCGGCGTGCGCCCGAGCCATCGACGGCGCGGCATCGGCCGGGCGCTCGTCGAGCGCTCCCTCGACGATCTCCGGTCAGCGGGCGCGACGGTCGGTCGAATCGCTCGCCTGGCCGGGAAATCGGCGGGCTGTGGCGTTCCTCAGCGGGATCGGGTTCGAGCCCGAGACCGGCCCTGGAACGCGCTCCCTGTACGGGACCCCGGCCTTCGAGGGCTACGACTTCGGGACGGAAGACCGGGTGAGGTTCCTGCGCCGGTTGTAGGACGGGCTCAGGCTTGATCGGATGCGGCGGACTCGCCGACGAACGGCATCGCGAGGCGATCCACGGCGTCGAGGCTCATCCGCAGGACGGCCGTCTTGGCGGTCGCGACCTCGCGCACATAGGCAGCCGCCTCGTCGGCATCCATCGCCCGTCCCCGCACGATCGTCGTCGGGCGGCCGACCTGGAGCCATGAGAGGTGATACCGATCCATGCTCCCCCATGCCCGCGACCGGCGCCAGCCA
>CAVWRX010000006.1:0-60471 GCA_963757595.1 uncultured Chloroflexia bacterium
GTGGACGTCCTGGTCAACAACGCAGGCACCATCGCGCGCGCACCGGCAGCGGAGCACACCGACGAGGACTGGGACCGCGTCCTGCAGGTCGACCTGACGAGCCAGTTCGTCCTCACCCGTGAGCTGGGCCGCTCGATGATCGCCCGGGGCAGCGGCAAGGTCATCTTCACAGCCTCGATGCTGAGCTTCCAGGGTGGGATCAACGTGCCCGGCTACACCGCCGCCAAGAGCGGCCTCGTCGGGCTCACCAAGGCGCTGTCCAACGAGTGGGCGTCGAAGGGCGTGAACGTCAACGCCATCGCCCCCGGCTATATTGCCACCGACAACACCCAGGCCCTGTACGACGACCCCGACCGGCACCGCTCGATCCTGGAACGCATCCCGGCCGGTCGCTGGGGTCAGCCATCCGATCTCGCGGGGGCGACCGTGTTCCTGGCGTCCGCTGCCTCCGACTACGTTAACGGCATCGTCGTGCCGGTCGACGGGGGATGGCTCGGGCGGTGAGCGGCTCACCCGTCCTCGACCGTCTGGGCGACCTTGGGGTGATCCCCGTGGTCGTCATCGACGATCCGTCGCGAGCCGCGGCGCTCGGCTCAGCCCTCCTCCTCGGCGGGCTGCCGTGCGCCGAGGTCACGTTACGCACCGACACGGCGCTGGAGTCGCTACGCGTCTTGGCCGAGAACCCCGACCTGCTCGTCGGCGCCGGGACCGTCCTTCGTCCAGCGCAGGTCGAGGCGGCCCTGCAAGCGGGCGCCCGCTACATCGTGTCGCCCGGCTTCTCCGCGTCAGTTGTCAGTGAGTGCCAGCGCTGCGGAGTCCCCGTGCTTCCCGGTGTCGCGACCGCCACCGAGATCCAGGCAGCACTCGAAGCTGGGCTCGAGGCCGTGAAGTTCTTCCCCGCCGAGGCCTCCGGCGGGATAGCGGCTCTCAAGGCGTTGGCGGCCCCGTTCAGAGGAGTCCGGTTCGTGCCAACCGGAGGCATCACGGCCGACGGGCTGGCCACCTACCTCGCCGAGCCGTCGGTCCTCGCCGTCGGAGGGTCCTGGCTCGTGTCGGCGGCCCTGCTCGCTGCCAAGGACTTCGTGCAGCATCACCCAGCTGTCGGCTGCGGCCGTCCAGATCGTGCGGCGCGTCCGCGAGGCGGCGGACGCGTGAGCCTGCAGCTGCGCCCCGCCGCCGACTGCCACTTCGACGCTGTGGCCCTCGGCGAGGTCATGCTCCGCCTCGATCCTGGCGAGGGTCGGATCCGCACCGCCCGCCAGTTCCAGGTCTGGGAAGGCGGGGGCGAGTACAACGTGGCCCGCGGACTGCGACGCTGCTTCGGGCTGCGCACCGCGGTCGTCACCGCCCTGGCGGACAACGACATCGGGCGCCTCGTCGAGGACCTCATGCTCCAGGGCGGCGTCGATACCTCGCTCGTGCGCTGGGCGCCGTACGACGGAATCGGTCGGGACGTCAGGAACGGCCTGAACTTCACCGAACGTGGGTTCGGTGTCCGCGGGGCCGTCGGCGTCTCCGACCGGGGTCACACGGCAGCCAGCCAACTGCGCGCGGGCGACGTCGACTGGGACGCCCTCTTCGGTGGCCCGGGCGTGCGCTGGCTGCACACAGGCGGCATCTTCGCCGGGCTGTCGGACACGACGCCCGACGTCGTCATCGAGGCACTGGAGGCCGCTCGACGCCACGGCACCGTGGTCTCGTACGACCTCAACTACCGACCGAGCCTGTGGGAGGCCATCGGCGGGAAAGCACGGGCGCAGCAGGTCAATCGGGGCATCGCGCCGCTCGTCGACGTGATGATCGGCAACGAGGAGGACTTCGGCGCCTGCCTCGGCATCGATGCCGGGCAGTCCGAAGCCGGTTTGCTGGAGCTCGAGAGCGACGGCTACCTCCGCATGATCGAGTCAGTCACGGCGGCCTTCCCGAACCTCAAGGCCGTGGCCACCACGGTGCGCACAGTGCGCACGGCCACAGTGAACGACTGGGCCGCCCTCGCGTGGTCGCGTGAGACCGGCCTGGTGCAATCGGTGGAACGGCCCGGGATGGAGATCCTCGACCGGGTCGGGGGAGGGGATAGCTTTGCCTCAGGCTTGATCTACGGGCTGATGACGGACGACGACCTCGCCGGCGCTGTCGAGATCGGGGCCGCTCATGGCGCCCTCGCGATGACGACGCCAGGAGACACTTCCTCGGCCACGTTGGCGGAGGTCCTGGCTCTCGTCAGGGGAGCCGGCGCGCGGGTGCAACGCTGACGCCCGCATCGCCGATGGAGCAGAGGAGCGTGGCTCGTGTTCAGTGACCTGGCCGGCCAGGACCTGTGGGACCGGCATCGGCTCGGACGTATACCAAGCCAACCCGCAGCCTCCCTAGTCCGAAGAGCTCACTCCTACCGGAGGCATCGAAGGTGACGAGCTTGAATTGGGAGAACCCGAACGGAGGCAGAGCTTGTCCAAGCTAGACGGTTTCTCGATGCCGAACATCTGCCTGGGAACGAGCCCGCTCGGCGGTATGCCTGACACGTACGGGTACGACGTAGACGAGGCTCAAGCGGTGGCGACCATCCGTCACGCCCTCGATTGCGGTCTCACCTTCATCGACACCTCAAACGAATATGGTGACGGCGAGAGCGAACGCCGAATCGGTACCGTGCTGCGTGAGTTGGGGGCCAGCGGGCAGCGGATCGTCATCGCCTCCAAGGCGGACCCCGCGCGGGCCCAGCGCATTCTCGACGGCGACCGGGTACGCGAATCGTTCGCTGAGAGCGCTGCCCGCCTGGGCGTTGATCGCCTCGACGTCTACTATCTCCATGACCCGGAGAGGTTCGATTTCGCCGACATGGTCAAACCCGGCAGCTCCCTGGACGCGATCCGCGAACTCAAAGCCCAAGGACTGGTCGGTCTCATCGGTGTTGCCGGCGGCGATCTGGGCGAGATGCGACGCTACCTTGACACCGGCCTGATGGACGTCATCTTGAACCATAACCAGTTCACTCTTCTGGACCGTTCGGCGAGTCCGCTGATCACGGACTGTGTCTCCGCTGGTGTGGCGTTTGTGAATGCCGCGCCCTACGCGAGCGGGATCCTGGCGAAGCCCCTCGCGGCAAGCCCGCGCTACGGATACCGAGCACCGTCTCCCATGCTGGTGGCGACGGTCGAGTGGTTGCACCAGATCTGCGGCAAGTTCGGTGTCCCGCTAGCCGCGCTCGCTCTTCAGTTCTCGACCCGCGATCCGCGCATCCGTTCAACCGTCGTCGGCGTAAGCGCACCACAGCGGATCGACGAGCTCATGCGCAACGCCACCCTCTCCATTCCACCGGAGTTGTGGGAGCTTGTGGAGGATCGGCTCGCTCCTCATACCGGATAAGTGCTGACCTTGGGAGTCTCACCAACGAGGCGGCGCAGCTCGTCGAGACCATTGGCCCGTCTACTGAAGGCCTTGCTGCTCGCCCGATGCGGCAGCACCCGTCGACCGCACGGACCTTCGGACGGTGACGGGAGTCGTCAGGGTGCGGTCGCTGCCGACGAGACGAGTGGTGCCCGTCACCTCTAATAGCGCCCGGTTGGCGATGTCGGTGCTCGAGTGGCCGAGCATCAGCTCGATGGCCCCCGAGTCGACGATGCGCCCCTGTCGTCCGCAGTATGCGAAGCGGTCGGCGGAGACCTCGAACGTGACGTCGGCCTGGTCGCCGGCGTCCAGGTCGACTCGCGCGAAGCCAAGAAGCATGATCACCGGCCGGGCCACCTCGGCCACCGGATCACTGTAGTAGAGCTGGACGACGTCAGCCCCCCGGCGCGCTCCCGTATTCGTGATCGTGGCGGAGACGGAGAGTCGGCCTTCGGTGTGGAGAGTGGTTGCGCTAAGGGAGAGGTTGGAGATCTCGAAGCTGGTGTATGAGAGTCCGTGCCCGAAGGGGTAGAGGACCGGCACCGAGATCGAGCTGGCAGCGAGTCCCGGAAGGCCGTAGGCGGACTGCAGGTAGGTCGAGGGCTGGCCGTAGGGTACGGCCGGAATCTGGACGGGCAGACGACCGCTCGGGTTGACGCGACCGGACAAGACGCCGGCGATCGCCGGCCCTGCGCCTTGTCCGGGCATGAATGCCTGGACGATGGCGGCAGCCGCGTCCGAGAACTCGCCGAGGGCATACGGGCGACCGGACACGCAGACCAGGACGGTGGGGATCCCGGTCGCCAGTACGGCCCGCACGAGTTCTGCCTGTACCCCCGGGAGGGTCAGGTCAGGTACGTCGCACCCCTCGCCTGAGGTGCCGCCGCCGAACATCCCAGCCAAGTCCCCCACTGCCACCACGGCGACGTCTGCCCGTCGGACCACCGCGACGGCCTCGGCGATCCCGCTCGTGTCAGTACTGTTGATGGCGCAGCCGGGGATCGTGGTGATCTGCGTTGTCGGGAACTCCGCGAGGAGCGCATCGGCCAGGGTTGGAACGGGCACGCCCAAGCCGAGCTCTGGGAAGCGGTGGAGTAGGTGGTTGGGGTAGGAGTAGCACCCGAGGAAGGACCGGGCCTCTACGGCGGTCGGGCCGACGACGGCGAGCCTCATTGGAGCGGTAAGCGGGAGGATTCCGCGGTTCGCCAGCAGGATCACCAATTCCTCGGCTGCGAGCTGCGCGAGGGCCCGATTCCCGGGGCTGTCGAGGTCGGTGGCCGGATCCACACCGCCGAGCGGGTCGTAGTCAGCATCGAGAAGTCCGAGGTCCAGCTTCTGATCTAGAACCCTTCGGACGGACCGGTCCACGACGGCCTCGTTCAGCTGCCCGCCCCGCACCAGGTCGACCAGTCCGGCGCCGTAACAGCGGCTTGCTGGCAGCTCCACGTCCAAACCCGCCTCGAGGGCGAGCGCGCCAGAGGCCGCCGGGGAGGCAGCCACCTTGTGCACGTCTGATAGCAGGCTGATGGACCAGTAGTCGGACACCGTGACCCCGGTGAAGCCCATCTCGTCACGCAACAGTGTCGTGAGCAGTTCCCGATCGGCGGCGACCGGGACGCCGTCGATGTCCGTGTAGGCGTTCATCACCGAGCGGGCGCCGCCCTCGCGGACCGCGACCTCGAACGGTGGGAGCATCACGTCCCGCAGTTCCCGAGGTCCCATGCTCACCGGTGCGTGGTTGCGAGCCGCGCGCGAGGCTGAGTAGCCGACGAAGTGCTTGAGGGTGGCGATCACCCCGCTGGACTCAAGGCCCCGCACGTAGGCCGCCCCCACGATGGCGACCAAGTAGGGGTCCTCGCCGAGAGTCTCCTCGACGCGGCCCCAGCGGTAGTCGCGCACGACGTCGAGCACCGGGGCCAGGCCCTGATGGACGCCGACGCTGCGCAGGTCGTCGCCGATGCGGCGGCCGATGCGGCCGGCCAGGTCCGGGTCGAAGGTGGCGGCAAGGGCAAGGGGTGTCGGGTAGATCGTCGCCTGGTACGTGGTGAAACCCGTCAGACACTCTTCGTGGGCGATGGCGGGGATGCCGAGGCGCGTCTTGTCCACCAGGTCGCGCTGCATGGCGGCCAGCCTCGCGACGCCCTCGGGCACCGAGAGCGGCGCGGTACCGAAGGCCCGGGTGATCTGACCGAGCCCGTTGAGGATCGACTTGTCCCAGGGGGTCTCCTCGAAGACGTCCTGGAACAGGGTCACCAGCTGCTGGTCCGTCGCAAGATTGGCCTCGAAGTTGAACCCGGTAAAGGCACTCCCCAGCTGCGCGACTTTCTCCTCAAGCGTCATCTCTGCAAGGAGGTCGCTGAGGCGCTCATCCCGCGGACGTGAGGAGTCCTGCCACGAATGGGACATCGGAACCTCCATGAGAGAGCGCTCTTGCTGGATGTACGAAAGGAGTGCCCGGCCGCTTCGCCCTCGCGCGCAAGCCTTGGATCGCGGACGTCCTCCATGGACTAGACGTCGTGCCCTTCATCTTCCTGGATGATGGCGCAGGCACCTGCTGACAGCAGGAAGCGCCATTCGACGCGGTTCCCAGTCACGAGGTCCTCGCCGGAAGTTGGGACTCGGACGGGGCCGTCGCCATGATTGATCACGAAGAGGAACGTGCCCTGCTCGCCGCGACGACGCACGGCTTCGACGGCTGAGCCGGCGCCGAGGTCGACAACGGGCCCGGTGCCGGCGTCACGGCAAACGCGACCGAAAAGCGAGTGCATGGCTCCAGGGTCGAGCAGGGTTCCCACGTACCAAGCCGCGCCGCGCCCGACCTCGCGTCGCGTGACTACCGGTCGACCTGCGAGCGGACCATCGGCGTAGCGAGCGAGAGTAGTCGCACCGCGCAAGACTGTGTCCTCGGACCAGATCGTGCCGGTCCAGTCTTGGTCGTCGGTGCCCCCGAGTTCTTCGCTCACCTCGACTCCGACCGACGCGCCCGGCGCCAGGGGGTAGAACTCCTCTGTCCGGATCCCGAGCAGGTCGGCGAAGGCCCCGGGATACCCACCGAGTCGCACATGGTTGTCGGGATCGACAATTCCGGAGCCGTACGTCACCACTGCCTGGCCGCCGCCCTCGACGTAGGAGCGCAGGGCGGCGGCGAACGCGTCGTCGGCGAGGAACAGGCCGGGCACAACGACCAGGCGGTACCCACTGAGGTCCGACGCCGGGCCGATCAGGTCGGTGGTGACGCCGAGGGCTCGCAACGCCCCGTGGACCGCGAGTGGTTGGTCGACGTAGCGGACCTCGGCCGAGGGATGGTTGGGCTGGTCGCAGGCCCACCTGGCTTGCCAGTCGTAGAGGACGGCGACCTCGGCGACCACACGCGTTCCCACGAGGTCGCCAAGCCGACCCAAGATCGCGCCCAGCTCGACGGTCTCGCGCCAGACCTTGGTGTCTGTTCCGGGGTGCGGGAGCAGGGCGGAGTGGAACTGTTCGGCTCCGGCGTGGCTGGCCCGCCATTGGAAGAAGCCGACGGCGTCCGCGCCGCGGGCGACATGGGTGAGACTGTTGCGCAGCAGTTGGCCGGGCGTCTTGGCGTAGTTGACTGGCTGCCAGTTCACGGCGCTGGTGGAGTGCTCCATGAGGAACCAGGGGCCGCCGCCGGCCAGTCCACGGGTCAGGTCGGCGCTGAAGGAGAGCTCGGCGGTGGGGTCGCTGAGCCGTCCGTCGAGGTAGTGGTCCTGGCTGATCAGGTCCTGCTCGGGGGCCCACGTCCAGTAGTCGGCTTGGGCGAAGTTGCTGCTGACCATGAAGTTCGTGGTCACCGGCACACCGGGGCTCAGCCGGTTCAGAAGGTCCCGCTCGGCGCGGAAGTGGTCAAGGAGCTCGTCAGAGGAGAAGCGTTCGTAGTCGAGGAGGTGGGTCGGGTTCGGTCCCGCCGTGGTCAACCGCGGAGGAAGGATCTCGTCCCAGTCTCCGTAGTGCTGGCTCCAGAACGCCGTGCCCCATGCGTCGTTGAGTCGTCCCACGGACCCGTACCTCGCACGCAGCCAGCGACGGAACGCAACGGCGGAGTTGTCGCAGTAGCAGCGGCCGTTGTGGGCGCCGAGCTCGTTGGACACGTGCCACATCGCGAGGGCCGGATGGTCCCGATACCGCTTCGCCATCGCTTCAACGAGGACCAGAGCGCGCTCTCGGAACACCGGGGTGCTCGGGCACCACGCCTGCCGACTTCCCGGCCACAGCCGGTGACCCGAGTGGTCCACCGGCAGGATCTCCGGGTAAGTCCGCGACAGCCACGCGGGCGGCGATGCCGTGGCTGTGGCCAGGTCGACCGCGATCCCGCCGGCGTGGAGCAGGCTGAGCACCTCGTCGAGCCAGCCGAAGTCGAAGGTCCCCTCGCTCGGCTCCAGGATGGCCCAGGAGAAGACTGCGACCGTGGCGAACGTGACGCCGGCCTCACGCATGAGCCGTACGTCCTCCGGCCAGGTCTCCCTCGGCCACTGCTCAGGGTTGTAGTCACAGCCCATGGCCAGTCCGGACAAGGGCCACGGCGCTGCGGTCACGGCTCAGCTCCCTCCATGGCGGCCGCGGTTGCCTGGTCGATCAGCTCGTCCGCGCTTCGATCGACAAGGGTCCAACGAGTGTGTGTGCGTAGAACTTCGAAGACGCCCAGGTCAAGGTAGCGTGAAACAACGTGAACATTGCCTGCCGCGATGGCGATGTGTTTACACCAAGCCCTAGCCGCTCCTGACTCTCATCAAGCGAGCGTCGCACCCGATCACCGGAGTAGTCACCGTGTCGTGCGACCACTTTCGTGATCACCGTGTAGTCCCCTGGCAATCCCCGCGCGGCAAGCTAGGACGATGAGGTCATCGACTGGATGTGTGCGAATGTGGGTTTCACGGGAGCACGTGGCCCGGCACTCACTGGTAGTGCCGGGCCCTTCGAATGCCCTTGTTTGAGCCGGCGTCCGAAGCGTGCTCCATGCGGAAAGGAGTTACTGCCAGGCTGACGTGAAGTTGGCCGCGTTGTCCTTCGTCACGAGCGTGGTGCCCGTGTCGATGGCCTTCACGTAGTTCTCGCCCTTGAGCGACTTGACTGCCGCCTCGACCCCGAGGTTCGTCATCTTGAACGGCGACTGCGCCATCGTGGCTGTGGTCTTGCCTGCCACGATGAGCTTGGCCATTTCCGGGTCACCGTCGTAGCCGAAGATCAGCAGCGGGTGCTGCTTGGACTCCACGACCGCCACGGCACCCATCGCCGGGGAGTCGCACGCCGAGTAGATCGCTGTCAGGTTCGGGTACTTGGTGAGCAGGTCCTGCGTCACCGAGGCGCCGGTCTTGGTGTCACACAGGGTCTGCTGAGCCCCGATCACGACATTGACGCCGGTCCCATCGAGCGCTGCCTTGACACCATCGATGCGCTGGTCGAGGTTCGGCACGCCACGCACGGCTTCGAGCAGACCGATGGTGTCGCCCGACTTCAGCTGGCTCTTGATGTACGCGCCGGCAGCCTCGCCGCCCTTGACGTTGTTCGTAGCCGCAACCGCGTCCGGCACGACACCGGGGATCGTGTTGTCGACGAAGACGATCCGGACGCCTGCCTGCTGAGCCGCATTGAGGGCATCGGTGACGCCAACGCCCATCGGGGAGATCACGATCGCCTGGGCGCCCTTGGTGACAGCGTCCTGAATCTCCGCGATCTGGCAGGGCGTGTCGTCGTTGGTCTTGCACGCGTTGGTCGTGAGCACGATGTCGTTCGGATGATCGGTCTCATACTGCTTGGCGCCCGCGATCATGGCATCCCAGAAACCGCCCGTGGCCTTGGTGAGAAGGGTGACCTTGATCTTCTCCGCAACTGGGGCACTCGGGGCCTCGGACGCGGCGGCCGTCGTGGCGGCCGTCGTGGCCGTCGGGGCCGCGGACGATCCGCTGGACGAGCAGGCGCCGATCAGGGCGCTCGCTGCCAGCACCGTCGCGATGAGAGGGAGCCTTCCTGTCTTCGTCATGTTTCCTCTCCATGTGACTGCCCCGCGGGCGCACGCTCTTGGATGTCGCCGGACCGGGCTGCAACGCGCTGCCCGTGGCACCTTGCGATCGTGTTAGGAAGCCGTCGATCGATGGCTCATGCGCTTCCAGACACCATCGGCACCTCCTCCAACACGGCCCTTGCGACCGTTGAACGACTGAAACCTGCCACCACGGCCGCGCTCTGAGAGGTCTCGCCACGTGCGATCGCGATGACGAGTGGCGGGCCATCCTGCTTCCGTGAGGCCAGGGCTCGAGCAGTGGGCTCGATTCGGCGCCCTGCCATGCGGCGGGAGACTGGTGGCGCGGGCGAGTTTGTCATCAGCGAGCCGGCTGGCCTCGACTCCAAAGACCTTCGACCCCATTCGAATGCGTTGGTCGCTGTTATCGTTCCCGTTATCGCTAACGGTCGTTGCAAACTAGCACCCGTCGCAATAGTCGTCAAGGTTTCCCTGACGGGGTCGTCGCGATCGGCGGTTTGTGGGCGTGCCGTGGCGGGCCGTGAGCGGGCGGCCGATCCGTGGCCAGCCCCGATGGCTCGCCGCTAGCGGGACTCCGCCGCGCGGGAGTTCGAGCGAGCCTTGGTCCTGGTGGTCGAGGCCGCCGCTCGAGTGATGGCCGGGGCGCTCTCCCGGGGGACCAGCTGCGTCGCCAACGACAGGCTGCGCACGGTGCCGCGCCCGTGGGCTTCATTCGCGATCGAAAGGACCTCGCGGACCGCCAGCTCTCCGAGCTCACGGAGGGGCTGAACGACTGTGGTCAGCGTGGGGGTGAAATAGGCCGCCTCGTCGAGTCCGTCGAAGCCGACGACGGCGATCGTGTCCGGGATGGCGATGCCTCGTTCGTTCGCGATCCGCAACACGCCCAGGGCCATCTGGTCGTTCGCGACGAACAGGCCATCGAGGTCTGGAGCGAGGGCCAGCAGTTGTTCGAAGCCGGCCTCGCCACTGGCCGGCGTCCAGTTCCCGGGCACGACCGGTCCGGGCTCGACGCCCGCATCGCGCAGCGCATCGAACCAGCCGTCATGGCGATCCTGCGCCTCGCGCCAGGGCAATGGGCCAGCGAGGTGACCGATCCGCCGGCGACCGAGGGCGAGGAGGTGGGCCGTCGCCTGACGCGCGCCGCCGTAGTTGTCGATCACGATCGTCGAGAAGAGGGGCGACGGCTCGGACTTCAGGAAGATGGCCGGTGGGCTCGCCGCCGGAAGCTCGGATCGGACCTTCGAGATGTTCGTGCCGAGTTGCGGAGTCGCGAAGATGATTGCCTCGACCCGGTGCGCGATCATGAATTCGATGACCGGGCCGATGTCGACGGTGTCGGTGCTCTCGATCTCCTTGAGCAGGACGCCATAGCCCGCCGCCTGTGCCTCCTCGGTGATCCCATTCAGCGTCTGGGCGACACCGAAATAGCGTAGCCCCGCAACGATCACGCCCAGCGTATGCGACCGGCGCTGGACCAGGCTGCGCGCGACGGCACTGGGCTGGAAGCCGGTCTCGAGGATCAACAGCTCCACGGCCTTACGGGTTTCTTGCGAGACATCCGGGCGCTTGTTGATGACGCGGGAGACGGTCTGCGTGGAGACGCCGCTCATGCGGGCGATCTCCTTGATCGTGATCCTGGTCCTGTCTTGCAACGCTCGGTCACCGGACTGCGAAAGGCTGCGCTTGCCTCGACCCGAGTCAACTGCTACGGTATCGACCAAGCGGGAACGATAACGGGAACGATAACGGTCGACCGGCTCGACGGCAAGTGCTTGCTGGCAAGCTCAGCTGACGGCCCGCCCGATGGCGGGGGCCATGAATGGAGTCTAGCGCGAGGCGACGGTGGCCAGGTACGCGATCGGAGTGGATTTCGGCACCGAGGCCGGCCGCGCCATCGTGGTCAACGTCGCTGATGGGACCCAGCTGGCCTCCGCCGTGTATCCGTACGTGAACGGCGTCGTCGACGAACGGCTGCCCTATCCGTACGACGGTGTCATCCTGCCACCGGACTGGGCGCTTCAGGACCCAGACGACTACCTGGGCGTCCTCCAGGTCGCGGTCCCGGCGGCGATCGCCCAGGCCGGTGTTCGGCCGTCTGATGTCATTGGCATCGGCATCGACTTCACGTCGTGCACGATGCTGCCGGCGCTTGCGGACGGGACGGCCCTGGCGCAGACCTCGCCATTTCGCTCGGAACCGCACGCGTGGGCGAAGCTCTGGAAGCATCACGCCGCGCAACCCGAGGCGGACCGCATCAACGCGGTCGCCGAGGCCACCGGCCAGGCGTGGCCGAACCGCTACGGTGGCAAGATCTCGTCGGAGTGGTTCTTCTCGAAGGCGCTGCAGATCCTTGACGAGGCGCCCGCGGTCTACGCGGCGGCAGACCGGCTGATCGAGGCAGCCGACTGGGTCGTCTGGCGGCTGACCGGTGTCGAGACCCGGAATGCCTGCACCGCCGGCTACAAGGCCATGTGGTCGAAGCGCGAGGGGTTCCCCGATCCGAGTTACTTCAGACGCCTGGACCCGGCCTTCGAGTCCGTCGTGGACGACAAGATGCGCGCCGATGTCCACCCCGCCGGGACACTCGCGGGCGGGCTGTCGGTGGAGGCCGCGGCCTGGACCGGATTGCCGGTCGGAACGGCGGTCGCGATGGCCAATGTCGATGCCCACGTCGCCGTTCCCGCCGCGACCGTGACCGAGCCCGGGCGGATGGTGATGATCATGGGAACGTCCACCTGCCATATGGTCCTCGGCCCGGATGAGCGGATCGTGCCCGGCATGTGCGGCTGCGTCGAGGATGGGATCATCCCGGGCCTGTTCGGCTACGAGGCCGGCCAGTCGTGCGTCGGCGATCACTTCTCGTGGTTCGTCGAGCAAGGTCTGCCAGCCGCCTATCTCGAGGATGCTCGGACGAGTGGCCGGGACATCCACGCCGTCCTGCAGGAGAGGGCCGCCCGCCTGCGAGTCGGCGAGTCCGGACTCCTGGCACTCGACTGGTGGAACGGCAACCGGTCCGTGCTGGTCGATGCGGCCCTCAACGGACTGCTGGTGGGGATGACCCTGGCCACGACGCCGGAGGAGATCTACCGGGCCCTGATCGAGGCGACCGCCTTCGGGACCCGGGTCATCATCGAGACCTTCCAGGCCAACGGCGTGCCGATCCGCGAAGTGGTCGCCTGTGGCGGTCTGGCCGACAAGAGCCCGTTGATCCTGCAGATCTATGCCGACGTGACCGGACTGCCGTTCAGGGTCAGCGCATCGGATCAGACACCGGCCCTGGGAGCGGCCATGTTCGGAGCGGTCGCGGCCGGCGCGGAGGCAGGTGGTCACGCCTCGATCCAGGACGCCGCCCGCGCCATGGCCCGGCTCAAGGACGGGGTGTATCGGCCGAACGACGCGGATCACGAGACCTACGACGTCCTGTACCGCGAGTACCTGCGGCTCCACGACTACTTCGGCCGTGGCGAGAACGACCTGATGAAGGTCCTGCGCGGACTGCGCGCAGAGGCCAAGGCGGACCGACCGATCGCGGTGGAGGCCTGAGGGATGCGTCTCGAAGTGCTGCGTCAGGAGTTGCTCGCCCTCCATGCCGAACTGCCACGCAACAACCTGGTCGCCTGGACCGGGGGCAACATCAGCGTCCGCGATCCCGAGACCGGCCTCGTCGTCATCAAGCCGTCCGGCATCCGATACCAGGACCTGACGGTCGGCTCGATGGTCGTGGTGGACCTGGATGGGCGGGTCGTGGAGGGCGCGTTCCAGCCATCCTCGGACACGGCCTCGCACCTGTACGTGTATCGCCATCGCTCGGACGTGTTTGGCGTGGTCCACACCCATTCGCGCTATGCGACGGCGTTCGCCGCGGTCGGTCGATCGATCCCCGTCTACCTGACCGCGCAGGCCGACGAGTTCGGCGGCGAGATCCCGTGCGTCGGGTTCGCCCTGATCGGCGATGAAGCCATCGGCAAGCTCGTGGTGGGCGAGATCGGGCAGTCGCCGGCGATCCTCCTTCGGCAGCACGGCGTCTTCACCATCGGCTCGACGGCCACGGCGGCCGTAAAGACCGCGGTGATGGTGGAGGACATCGCCGCCACGGTCTGGGCTGCCCTCCAGATCGGGACGCCGGAGCCACTCGACGATGACCTGGTGGAGCGACTGCACCACCGCTACACGACTGAATACGGTCAACCGACCTCCAGAGCGCAGGAGCCCTGAGATGCGCGAGCCCGATACGTTCGAGGTCTGGTTCGTGACCGGCAGTCAGCACCTTTATGGCCCCGCGACCCTCGACCTCGTCGCGCGCCAGGCGGCCGAGGTGGCCGCGGGGCTGGATGCATCGGTTGCCATCGGTGTCCGTATCGTCGCCAAGCCCGTCGTGACCGATGCGGAGGGCATCCGACGGGTCTGCCAGGAGGCGAATGCCGCCCCGGCCTGCGTCGGCGTCATCACCTGGATGCACACGTTCTCACCGGCGAAGATGTGGATCGCGGGCCTGAGTGCGCTCCAGCGCCCACTGCTGCACCTGCATACGCAATATCACGGCGAGATCCCATGGGACGGGATCGACATGGACTTCATGAACCTCAACCAGGCGGCCCACGGAGACCGCGAGTTCGGGTTCCTGGCCGCCCGGATGCGCCTCGAGCGCAAGGTCGTCGTGGGCCATTGGTCGGATCCGGAGGTCGGCGACCGGATCGGGGTGTGGGCGAGCGCAGCCTGCGCGAAGCGCGACTGGGAAGTCGGTCGGATCGCTCGATTCGGCGACAACATGCGGGACGTCGCCGTCACGGACGGTGACAAGGTGGAAGCGCAACGTCGCCTGGGGTTCAGCGTCGATACCTTCGGGGTCGGCGACCTGGCGACGCTCGTGGATGCGGTCTCCGATGCCGAGGTCGACGAGCTCGTCGGCCTGTACCTCGATGAGTACGACGTCACGCCAACCCTTCGCCCGGGAGGGGATCGTGCCGACGCACTGCGCGACGGAGCCAGGATCGAGATCGGCCTGCGTGCCTTCCTCGAGGCCGGTCCGTACACGGCGTTCTGTACGACGTTCGAGGACCTCCACGGCCTGACCCAGCTCCCAGGGCTCGCCGTCCAGCGGCTGATGGGTGACGGGTACGGGTTCGGCGCCGAAGGCGACTGGAAGACGGCCGCCATGGTCCGCGCGATGAAAGTGATGGCCACCGGACGACCCGGTGGCGTCTCGTTCATGGAGGACTACACCTACCACCTGGCCGAGAGCGGGGACCTGAGCCTCGGGGCGCACATGCTGGAGGTCTGCGAATCGATCGCGGCCGCTCGCCCATCGCTGGAGATCCATCCCCTATCGATCGGCGGCAAGGCGGACCCGGTCCGCCTCATCTTCGATGCCCATCCGGGCCGTGCCGTCATCGCGGGCATCACCGACATGGGCCAGCGCTTCCGGATGCTGGCGTCGGTCGTGGACGTCGTGGAGCCGCCGCATTCCCTGCCCAGGCTGCCCGTCGCGCGGGCCCTGTGGCGGCCGCGGCCTGACCTCAAGACGAACGCCGCCGCCTGGATCCATGCCGGCGGCTCACACCACACGAGCCTCGGGTTCGCGATCACGCCGGAACACCTCGCGGACTTCGCGGCGATGTCCGGGACCGAGTTCCTGTTGATCGACGAGACGACCCAACTGGACCGATTTCGTGACCAGCTGCGCTGGAACGACCTGTACTACCTCCTCGCCCGCGCTCTCTGATCCCTCGAACGCAACTCCCCTCCCACGCGGGCCGGACCCGGACTCCTCCCCGGGTCCGGCCCTTGCTTTCCGGCTCCGCGGGTACCTGCGGGTCACGGAGGCGTCTCGAACGCCGAGTACTGTCCTGGGATGAGCTCAGCCCTGCGACGGACCTCGTTGCGTGCCGTTGATCCGGCACAGCCGTCCGCCGACCGACGCGCCGCGGTCGCGCACGGCCTTCATTCGACGGAGGGTCACGAGACCTTCAACGAGCCTGAGGGCCCCAAGGTTCGTGGCTGACATCGGATCCTGGATCATTCCGAGGATTCCAACGCGGTAGACCAGGGACATCCCGACGCAAGAACTGACTTGGTCCAAGCTGGCGTAGAGGACCGTCGGTGAAGGGGTCAGGTCAGGGGTCACGTGGGCCGATGCGTCGCCGAGGCGAGTTCCTGCGGGGGACGCGCGGGGCGTGAAAGGCTGGAGCCGACACTCGGATTTGAACCGAGGACCTGCTGTTTACGAAGCGGTCTGACCGGCCCAGAACTCGCCCCCCGGGGCAGCGCGACTTTGGCCCCGGGTCGATCGAAATGCCTGCGAGCGGGTAGGTCGTGCGGGAATGCGCGGCCTATACGGACGTCGGTCGCCAAAACGAGGCGCCGGCCGCCAAGTGATCGTGACGGAGCGCGATCACCCGCAGGATCAACCGCGAATTGGCCCATCCGGCAGGGGTCGTTGCAGGGGTCAGGCGTGGTCGCTTCGGACTGGCCCTACTCGTCGGGCTCGAGCACGAACACCGGGATCTGGCGGTCGGTCTTGGCCTGGTATGCCGCGTAGTCGGGCCACGCCTCGACGGCGCGGACCCACCATTCCGCCTTCTCGGCGCCCGTGACCTCGCGCGCCGTGTAGTCGCGCTTGATCGCCCGATCCTGGAGCTCGACCCGTGGGTTCGCCGTGAGGTTGTGATACCAGACCGGGTTGGTCGGGGCGCCGCCGAGTGACGCGACGACCGCGTAGGTTCCCTCGTGCTCGACCCGCATGAGGACGGACTTGCGGAGCTTGCCGGTCATGGCGCCGACCGAGGTCAGCACGATCACGGGACGCCCGCGGAGATCACCGCCCTGCTCGCCGTTCGACGCCTCGTAGCGTTCGACGTGCTCGCGTCCCAAGGCGGACGCCGTGCCGAGGATCGACGCCGCCCAGGTCGCCCCGAATTCACGCCAGGAGAAGTGGGAGCCTCTTGTGATCGAACCGCACTCAACGCGGATTCGACGGTTTGATCGTCGCTTGACGCCTGTGATGCATTACCCTATGGTAATGTCTTACCAAATGGTAATGCGTTAGGAGTGCCGACATGCCGCAGGTCACCCGCACGATCCACGTCCCCCGCTCACCGAGCGTCGTCTGGAAGCAGTTCGCGTCGGAACGCGCGTTGCGCCGGTGGCTGGCGCCGACGATCAGCATCGACCTCCAGGAAGGCGGCGACTATCGCATCCCCGGTGCCGATGGCCCCACGTCGATCAGCGGCGTCGTGCTGGAGCTCGTCCCCGAAGGTCGCCTGGTGCTGTCGTGGATGGAAGACGGTACCGCGTGGCGGCATCCCGGTCGATTGGTGCTCGCGCTTCGCGCGGAGGGCGACGGGACGGAGGTAACGCTGACGCACGATGGTTTTGCCGGCATTGGAACCCCGGGCTGGAAGGCAACGCGCGAGGCCTACGAGCGCGGCGCCGACCGCCATCAAATCCTGCAGCGTCTGTCGGACGTGGTGCTCGAGCGTGGCTGACGAATCGGATCCGTTCCAAGCGCTCGCGGATCCGACGCGTCGCCGCATGCTCGATCTCCTCCTGGAGCGAGGCAGCCTCACCGTCGGCGAGCTCGCCGCCGAATTCCCCGACCTCGTGCCTTCAGGCATCTCCAAGCACCTCATGAACCTCCGTGCCGCCGGACTGGTCGTCGCCCAGAAGGAGGGCCGGCACCAGCGCTACCGGATCGACCAGGATGGGCTCACAGCAGCGTTCGGCCCGTGGGTCGCCCGGTACGAGGCCCTGTGGACGGACGCCCTGCAGCGACTCCGAGATCTCGCCACGGAGCGCCCGGAACCCGGACTCGGTGATGAACCACCTGCGCCAGCAACCGGTCGTGGGCGCACTGGCGCTGGAGGTCGCTGAGCTGGGCTCCGGGTCGATCATGGGCGTCTTGACGACTTCGCTGTTCGCACCCGTAGGCAAGCTCTTTGCCGGCGCATCAGCAGCCGCCTGAGAGCGGGTTCGAGTCGAGCGTGCCGTGGACCGATCAGGCCGGGTCCGAGCACCCCGATGGCTGGCTGGCCCCCTCGAGCGCCGCGGCGGTGGCGGTCGTGGTTGATGCGGCCGAACCTCATCCGGATCCAGGCGCCGATCCTCGAGGTCTGGTGGGCCCTGATGACCGGAGACCTCATCCGTGCCTGGTTCGACGACACGGAGCTCGATCGTCAACACCATCCGCGACCTGTTTGCCGACCAGGCTTGTCGGCACCGACATCTGGATCGCCCTCGCCCGGTATGTCCGCATCCTCCTGCTCGCGTGCGTGGTCGCGATGCGCACGTACCGCCGTGCGATCGCGTAGCGAGCCAATTCGACCAACGGTGCGGCCCGAGCTCGCCGACGATCTCGAAGGGTCAGGGTTGCGGCGCCCTGGACTGCGGCCTCCGCCGGGTCGACGACCAGATTCCCTCCGGCATCGTCTGGACGTCCCACGAGCATCGTTCGGCGTCACCTTAAGGCGCGCATGCGTTGCCGAAGTGTCTCGGCGGGCCGCGGTCAGCGAAGTGCGTGACGCACGGTCAGCGCGGAATTGGGTGCTCCCGGGCGACGTTGATGACGCCGCCGCCGGGGACGCGGACGAAGAAACGGCGCACGCCCCAAGCTTCGGTGACGAGCGGGTGGACGATCTCGTAGCCCCGATTGCTGGCCTCGAGGTAGGCGGCGTCCACGTCGGCGACCCTGACGGTCATCACCGCGTCCTCGATCGCCGTGGCGTCGCGGGTCACGATCTGGAGGTGCTCACCGGAGGTTGGAGCCACGAAGCGGGTGACCCATTCCAGACCCATGTCTTCGTGATCGAGCCCAAGGTAGTCGGTGAAGAAGCTCTTCGCCCGCTCGATGTCCTGCACGGCGAGGTTGGCCGTTATCCGGCTGACACGCATCGTAGACCGCCCTGTCTCCATCTCGCCGATTGTCGGCCTCCCTTGGTCGACCGTCCACCGTGCCAGAACCGTCGCCCAGCGGGCCGGGACGGTGCCTGCCGTGCGGGGGAGTGGAGCCGACACTCGGATTTGAACCGAGGACCTGCTGTTTACGAAACAGCTGCTCTACCGCTGAGCTATGTCGGCGCGGGGGCAAGGATAGCCCATGACGCCTCCGCGGCGGCTCGACCACGCCCGGGGCTCCACGCACTGAGCGGTCGCGGTCGCGTCGAGCGTTGCGCCGGTCAGCGTTCGAGTTCCGCTGCCCCGTCCGAAACGGCACTGGCCGGCGTGGGAAACAGCGGCCGGACGGATGCCCGCCCGCGCCGGATGTTCGACGCAACCAGGCGGAGCTGGATCCAGACGGTCAGGACGGCGATTCCCACGCTGAGTGCCAGGGCCGCGCCCACCGGCACCGCCAGCAGGCCCGTCGATCCGACCGCGGCGATCGCCCCGGCCACGACACCGTTCACGACATTCACGATGAAGGGCGTCGCCGAGATGACCTGCAGCAGATGTGGGCTGCCGGGAGGCACGGCCATGGTGATGGCGATCCCCGGCGGATCGTCGTGGACGCCCATCACGAAATAGGGCTCCAGCTCGGGCATGAGCTCGAGGTACGCGCCCCTGATCCGGTTCATGCCCACGACCGTCATCGCATCGTGGTAGTTCACGGCACCCATGCGGATGAAGGTCGCGAATCCCACGAACAGGACGACGGGCAGGATCAGCATCGCGAATGCCTGGCCGAGGTGGTCGAGCCCTGCCACGAGCCCGAGGGCAACCATCGCTCCCGAGAGGGTCGACAGGTACATGCCCGCTCGACTGAAGGACTCGTTCCAGGCGAGGCCTCGCGATGCGAGCAGCGACCAGTGTTCGGTCGTCAGGATCTGCATGCGGAGGCCGGTGGGATCTGGGGTGGTCATGCGGACCGCTCGCGCCCGTCGGCAACTTCCGGCGCCGCCGCGCCCGCGCTCGGGTGCAGCCCGGGCCCCGGCGCGCCCGCCGGCGCGCCCGCCGTCGCGCCCGGACGCGGCCCCGGCGCCTCCCCGCCGTCAGGCCGGCCGGGACCCGGCACGAGCCCGAGCTGGAGCATGGTGACGAGATCGTCGCGCGTTGCCCAGTGCTCGGCCAGCCGGCCGTCGCGAACCCGGAACCAGTGGCTCTGCCGGGACGAGAACGTCCGACCGGTGGGCGGGATCACCCCGTTGATCGGCCCGAGATTCGTGCCTCGTGACGCGACCCGCAGGGCGACCACGCCGTCCTCCGCGACCATCGATTCGACGGCCATCTCGATGTCCGGGAACTGGGCCGTGAGCCACGCGGCAGCCTCCCGCAGGTGAGTTGGGCCATCCACGACCCCGGGTTCCTTCGTCCCGAATGGCGCGATCGCGTGCTCGATGTACTGCTGCGCGGCGATTTCGATCGGCGTCCTCGGCATCGCCGCCCGAGAACAGGGCGAGCCAGCGCCGGACCAGGTGCTTGTTGTGTTCGAGGGTGGCTTCGTGATGTTCCATGCGACGAGGTTGGTGTCGCGCCACCCTTCGCGCATCGTGGAATGCCCGGATGCCGACTACGTAATCGTCGTTCGGGATCAGGGGTCGGCGTCGTCGGAAAGGCGTTCCTGTGTCGCCCACGCCGCGATCTGCGTCCGGGCGACACCGGTCGAGAGCATCGCGGCCTCGACGATGAGGTCGGGCCGCTGGACGGATGCGGCAACCTCGGCGGCCTCGAGGGCGACTTCCGCACTCCGGCGGAATTCGCCGGCGTCGAAGTGCGCCCGCGCGGCCTCGATCAGGTCAGCCGCATCCGGGTCCGGACGGTCGATCGATCCGTGGGACACCACCCCGGCATTGTCCACGAACCGGAGTCGGGTATTGCCGCCGGCCTGACGGTGCAACCGATCGAGCCTGAGTCGTGTTGATAGGCTTGCGCGGCGCCGCGGGGCCGTGCCACCGGACCCCGTATCGTCCCCACCCTGAGGAGGCCTCGAGGAACCACGTGACGCGTCCCGCCGATCGAACCCAGACGGACCTGCTCGCCATCGGCGCCGCGCTCATCACCGTCGTGCTGTGGGCCTCGGCGTTCGTCGGGATCCGGGCCGTGACCGCCGACCTCTCGCCGACCTCGCTCGCCCTCGGCCGCCTGACCATCGGCTCGATCGCACTCGGGATCCTCGTCGCGTTCCGCGGCTGGGTACGGCCGTCGCGGCGGGACCTCGTCCTCATCCTCGGTTCGGGCCTCGCCTGGTTCGCGATCTACAACGTCGTCCTCAACACGGCCGAGCGATCGGTGGACGCCGGGACCGCCTCGATGCTGGTCAACGTGGGCCCGATCTTCCTGGCGATCCTCGCGGGCGTCTTCCTCCGCGAGGGCTTCCCGCCGCGTCTCGTGATCGGTTGCGCTGTCTCCTTCGCGGGCGCGATCGTCATCGGCCTGGCGACCAGTTCGGTCGACGCCCTCAGCGGCGTGTCGCCCATCGGCGTCGTCCTCTGCCTCGTGGCTGCCCTCGCCTATGCCACGGGCGTGACGCTCCAGAAGCCGGCTCTCCGTGCGATCCCCGCGCCGCAGGTGACGTTCATGGCCTGCCTGACCGGCGCTGTGCTGCTGCTCCCGTTCGCGCCGACCCTCGTGACGGAGCTTGGAGCAGCGCAGTCATCAAGCCTCGCCTGGCTCGGCTACCTGGGCCTGTTCCCGACGGCGATCGCCTTCACGACCTGGGCCTTCGCGCTCAATCGCACGGCGGCCGGACGCCTCGGATCGACGACCTATCTCGTGCCGCCGGTCGTGATCGTCATGTCCTGGGCGATCCTCGGCGAGATCCCGACCCTCGTCGTCATCGCCGGCGGCGTCCTGTGCATCGGCGGGGTCATCGTGGCGCGGTCTCGCGGCGTCGCGAACCCGTTCCGACGCGGCGTGGTTCCCACCGAACGCTGACCCTGCGCTGGCTACACTTCGGCGATGGCCGCCAGCCGCACGCTCACGATTCGGCGGCACGAGCTATCCGCTGGTCCTGCCCTCGATCCGCGACCCGAGGCTGCACGTCGCGGCGGTGATCATCACCGTCCACGTCCTCGGCCAGGTCGGGCTCCACTTCCGGGTCAGCGTCCCGCAGATCCTGGTCGCGATCCTGACCTGCGCGATCATCGAGGTCGCGCTCACCTTCCGGGCCTCGAGGTCGTTCGTCTGGCCCGCAAGCGCGATGCTCACCGGGAGCGGCGTCGCCCTGATCCTCCGCGTCTCGGGAGCCCTCCCGGACGATCCATGGGGCACCTCCTCGCTCGGCCTCTACGCCGCGATCGCCGGCCTGTCGCTCCTGACGAAGTACGTCATCCGCTATCGCGGCACGCACCTCTTCAACCCGTCGAACGTCGGGCTCGTGGTCGCGTTCGTCGTCCTCGGCAGCTCGCGCGCGGAGCCGCTCGATTTCTGGTGGGCGCCGCTCAACGTCTGGATGGTGGCGGCGTACGTGGCGATCGTCGGCGGCGGCCTGCTCATCACCCGCCGGTTGCACCTGCTCGCCCTGGCCGCGACCTTCTGGGTCGCCCTGGCCGCCGGCACTGGGGTCCTCGCGGCGTCGGGCCACTGCATGGTCGCGAACTGGGCCTTCGCGCCGGTTTGCGGCTTTGACTTCTGGCGCGTGATCGTGACCTCGCCCGAGGTGATGATCTTTCTGTTCTTCATGCTCACCGACCCCCGGACCATTCCATCGGGTCGCGTCGGGCGCCTGGCCTTCGGCATCCTCGTCGCCCTCGCCAGCACGCTCCTCATGGCGCCGCAGACGAACGAGTTCGGGACGAAGGTCGGCCTGCTGGGCGGTCTCGTCATCCTGTGCGTGGCTACGCCGATCCTCAATCGGCTGCTTCCGGCGCCGAAGACGGCCGCGGACGACATCCGGCGCTACCTCGGCGTGCTCGTCCTGGGCGGCGGTTCGAGGGCGAGAGCACGTCAGGCCGTCGGGGTCGTCGCGACGGTCGTCGTCGTCTCCCTGGTCGGGGCCGGCATCGTGGTCGCGGGAACGCCCGCGCGCACGCCGGCGGGCCCCGACACCACCGAGCTCCTGGCGGGCGTCCCGCACCAGATCGACCCCTCGACCTATCCCGCGATCACGACGGACGTGCCCTCCTGGGACGACACAGTCGCCGGGCCGAATGCTCGCGAGATTCTGCTCGCGCTCGCCGACGACCTCGAGCTCGAGAACCAGGCGCTACTCCGGGGCGATGCGAGCATCCTCGTCGCGGCCGACCACGGTGACCGCCTCAAGGAGATGCAGGCCCGCCTGCAGACCGCCGCGTCGTCGGGCCAGACCGTCATCGAGCGCTACCACTTCGATTCCGTGCACGTCATCGTCATCCAACCGTTCGGCGTCCAGACCGGGGGGAGCATCGGGTTCGAGTCGGTCGGGAGCGTGATCGAGGAGACCTACGGCACCGGTGGGACGCTCCTCGATCGGCAGCCGAAGCCGTTCTCGATCACCTTCGCCGTCCGACGGCCGACCAGCGATCGCTGGCTGATCGTCGCGGCGCTGCCCGGACCGGGTTCGTGACAGGCGACGCATACTGTTCGGACTGCCGACGCATGGAGGAGACTCTGGCCATGACCCGCGAGGACGAGCGCCGCACCCGAGCCCAGGAGATGCCGATCGTCGGCGGACTGCCGGACGTGCCCGGGATCGGAGCCGCGATCCAGCTGACCCCCGCCCTCGGCGTCCACCTTCGCGGCCTGGCGGATGAACTCCTCGTCAACGACTTCCCCGGCGCGACGATCGATCGGGCGGAGCGGGAAATGCTGGCGACCGCCGTCTCGGCGGGCAACGACTGCTTCTTCTGCATGGACTCGCACGGTGCCCACGCCCGGGCGGTCATGGCCCAGGCCGGCGCCACGGACCGGGCGCCGCTCCTCGACGTCCTCAAGGGCGGGTCGTCGGACGGGTTCGATGCCAAGATGCAGGCACTCCTCCTTATCGCCCGGACCGTTCGGCGGGCCCCCCGCGACCTGACCAGCGCCGACGTGGCGGCCGCGACTGCCGCGGGCGCGTCCGACGCGGACGTCCAGCTGGCCGTCCTGATCGCCGCCGCCTTCTCGATGTACAACCGCATGGTCGACGGGTTCCGGGCACGAACGGCGCCGGTCGCCGAAGCCTACGACGCGCGAGCGGCCGAGATCGCGGCCCACGGCTACAGCGTCCGCCCTGCGGAGCCTGCCGCCCGCTGATCAGGTGGGCACGTCCGGTCGCGCCGAGTGCCCGAAGCTGCGGAGTCCCTTCGAACCCCTTGACGACGCGCCTTCGCCGAGCGCTCAGCCGCCCTTCTTGAGCTCCGCGAGGCGCGTCTCCACGTCGGCGTCGGTTTCGGCGTCGTCGAGGCCGGCGAACTGCGCGTCGAGCGAGCTCGCGGCGACCTCGGTCATGCCCTTGGCCATCGCCTCCTCGTGGCGGATCTTGTCCTCGAAGCGTGAGACCTCGCTCGTCGGGTCCATGATGTTGACGCTCTTGATCGACTGCTGGACCTGTGTCTGGGCCTGGGCCATCTTCGCCCGTGCGACGAGCTCATCCTTCTTCTGGACGAGCTCCTCGCGCTTGGCTCGCATGACGTTGAGGCCGTCCTTGAGCTGATTCACGAGCGCGTTCTGCTGCTCGATCTGCGGACCGAACCGCTTGACCTGGTCCTCGAACCCGATCTGGCGCTTGATGGCGATCTTGGCCAGGTTGTCGAAGCGGTCAGCCTCGGCGGTGTTACCGGCGGCGCGCAGCTCGTCGGCCTTCTTCGAAGCCGCCGCGGCCTTCGAGCCCCACTCCGTGGCGGCCTCGCCGGCCTCCTTCGCGTCGTCCTCCTGGAGGCGGAGGTTGCCGATGGTCTGGGCAACGGCCTCCTCGGCCTCACGGATGCTGTTCGTGTAGTCGATGACCATCTGGTTCAGCATCTTCTCTGGGTCTTCCGCGCCGTCGAGAAGCGCGTTGATGTTCGCCCGGACGAGCTGTCCGACGCGTCCAAGGATCGAAGTCTGGGCCATGACGTGTGTCCTCCTTGCTGTACGACGCCGACCCTCGGCGTCGTCCCTGATCGTTCTGGTCGATCATGATCTCCTGCGACCCTACCGGCCGCATCGCTCACCAGCGGCCGCCGCCATGGGAGCCACCGCCGCCGCCGAAGCTCCCGCCTCCCGACGAGCCACCGAACCCGCCGAACCCTCCTCCGCCTCCGCCGAACCCGCCGAACCCGCCACCACCACCGTGGCCGCCGAAGCCGCCACCGAATGGTCCCCCGAACCCACCGCCGCGGCGGCCGCCACCCGCGAGCAGGCTGCCAATGATGCCGCCGATGATCGCACCGGCGACGTCCGAGCCGCCGCCACTGCCGCCGCTACCGCCACTGCCGCCGCTACCACCGTGGAATGGGTCGTTCCAGCGACCGTAATCCTGCTGGGCGAGCCGCTCGGCCTCGGTCGCGAGCTTCGTGGCCGTGTCGGCTTCGGTCAACGCGCCGGCGGAATCCGTGGGCGCCAGCGCGACGGCCTGCTGGAGATGCCGGCTCGCCTCGGCCACCCGGGTTCGCGCCTCGGACCCGATGCCGCCGCGTTGCCCGCCGATGTAGTCGGATGCGCGCGTCACGGCCGCCTGGGCAGAGGAAAGGCCGGCCTTGAGCCGCGCGGCTTCACGCGCAAGCTGCTCCTGCGCACTGCGGATGCTCGCCTCGACCGCATCGGCGAGCTCGTCGGCGCGTCGCGCCTTGTCGTACGCGGCGGTCACGTCGGGTTTCGGTGGATCGAGCGCCGTGCGCGCGTCGGCAAGGAGCTGATCCGCCTCCGCGAGGCGTTTGGCGATGTCCGGATCCGGCGGGCCGGCCGCGGCGGCCGTCTTCGCCTTGGCGAGTTCGGCCACGGCCGTGGCGAGCTCCGCATCCACTTCCGAGCGGGCCTTCTCGAGGTCTGCGGCGAGGTGATCGATCGCGTCGAGGTAGGCCGATCCCTGGGCGAGCCCGTCCTCGCCGAGCCGGGCCGCGTGCGCCGCGATGCCGGGGGTTCCGCCTGCCATCGCCTTGGTCCCCTCGTCCGCGGCCGTTCGCACGGCGGCGATGCGACTCCGGGCGTTGTCCACGTTCGAGGCCACCGCCTGCCAGTCCGCATCCGCGTACGCGCCGAGGGCGGTGAGCGACGCCTGGGCGGCAGGAAGCCGCGCCTCGAGCGCGTCGGCCTTCGCCGGCAGCGCGGCGAGGATCGTCGGGGCCTCCTTCTCGAGCGCCCGGAGCTCGTCGAACCGGTGGGTCTCCGCGTGCAGGCGATCCTGGGCCTTGCGGCACGCGACGACGAGGTCGATGAGCATCTGCCGGCGGGTCGGCGCGTCCTCCGGGGTTTCGTCGTCGAGGCGTTGGCGGATGGTGAAGGCGCCCTTGATGTCGTCCTTCGCGCCGGCGATCGCGGCGACAAACGGTGCCGCAGCGTCGTCCCCGAACTGGGCCTGGGCAAACCCGAGCTCCTGGTCCGAGTCGCGGATGGCGTCGTCGGTCTCGACGAGGATGCGATTGGCCAGCGCCTCGAGGTCCTTGGGCTTCATGGCGACGAGGTCCGCGTTGGGGTCGTTCGCGGTGTTGTCGCCGGACGGGCCGCCCGTCCCGCCGCCGCCGGAGCGCCGCCGCGCGGAGAGCAGCAACCAGCCGCCGACGAGGAGGGCCCCGCCGAGGATCAGGGTCGCCGCGATGATGTCGGCCGGCGAAGTATGCAGGGTGCCACCGGTCGAGCCTCCGCCAGGCGTGGTGGCCTCGGTGGCCGCGGCGATCGGCGTAGCGGGCGGGGCCGTTGCCTTGGACATCGCCTCCTGGAGCGCCTTGGCGGTCGAGACGATCGCGCCGGGGTAGTCCTCGGCCCTGAGGCCGGCTTCCAAGTCCTGCGAAAGCACATCCTCCAGACCGGCATCGGAGATCCCGACACCATCACCCTTCCAGTAGCCGTAGGCCCGGTCGTCGAGGGCGATCACGAGGAGGAGGTCGGTCCGTCCCAGGTCGCTCGCCTGGGCCGTGTCGGTGGCAAAGAGACCGGGATCCTGACCGCCCAAAGTGTCGGTGAACCAGACCCACAGCTGGGCGCCGGTGGCGTCCTGGAGGTCGTTGAGCGCGGCCTGGGCCGCGGACGTGTTCGCGGAAAGCGCGTTGACATCGTCGGTGATCGGGCCGGCAAGGCGGTGCGGCGATCCGCCGAGGACGTCGGACGGCGCCGTCAGGAGGCAGGCAAGCGTCACCACGAACACCGCGGTGCCGATCCGGGACAACTGACGCAGGCGTCGGTTCAACGGGCGCATCTGGCTCCCTGTCGCGAGGCCCGGGGTTCGGACGCGTGGCCCGCACACCATTGTCGCGCGGTCTGCGCGAACCGTCATGGCAACCGGCAGCACGGGCTTCGTCGATCGCACCGCCACATGAGGCGTGACGAGCGACCGTCGCATCGCTACATTGGTGAGCATCCGCCGCTCGACGGGTCTGCCGGTCGTCAACGCCGGCTCGGGAGGGATCGTGGCCGACCTGGTGTTCCTTGGGATCTTCGCCTCGTTCATCCTGGGCGGATTCAAGAGCGGCTTCATTCGCCGCCTGTTCGGCCTCCTGTACATGGCGATCTCGTTCGTCCTCGGCGCCTACTTCCGGGGACCGCTCGGCGCGATCGTGGTCGGCATCTTTCCGGACATCCCCAAGCAGTACGCCGACATGGTCGGTTACACGGCTGCCTTCTCGATCTTCATCGTGGCCTTCAACATCTTCTCCTCCTTGATCCTCTCCAAGCTCGCCGTGACGGGCGTGAGCCGGGTCACCGACCAGGCACTCGGCGTGATCTTCGGCGCCCTGGAGGCCGCGTTGATCTGCTCGGCAATGATCGTGATCCTCCACACGTATTCGACCGACGTCGTGAACCTCTCGAAGCTCTCGGGATTCGGTGTCCTCAAGGACATCTCCGACGGTATCGACACGTCCGTCATCGGCCAGATCCTCGAGAAGACGATCGTGCCGTTCGTCCTGCTCATCCTCGGGCCGCTCCTCCCGCAGGACATCAAGACGCTCGTCCCGGACACGATCCCCGGCCTGCCCGGTGGGACGCTGCCCGGCGGCATCATTCCCGGTGGCATCATCCGGTTCATCGGCCGCTAGGTTCGACCCGGGCGGCCGTCGGGCCGCCGCGACGACCCGGCCGTAGCCACGACGCGGGTCGGAGCCACGAGCCGGCCGGAGCCACGAGCCGGCCGGAGCCAACGAGCAGCCCGGAGCCACGAGCCGGCCGGAGCCACGAGCCGGCTGTCCTGCCGCAATGCGACTGAGTCATGAAATTCGTGGTCGGTGAGCGTGAGCCTTCGCGCACAAGGTCCTCGTCGCTGCCCCGCCGAGCGTGATCCGCCGCAGTTTGATGACTCAGCCGCATACGCACGCTCGGGAGAGTGATGGGGCCGACATGCCGGCACCACGGCGTGGCCGATCCCGGCTGTGCAGGCCTATCCTCGGGACTGGATGACGGAGCGCGAACCGCACGCAGGCAAAGCCAGGATGACGGGCTCCACCCGTTGCGTCGGCGCGCGCCCGCGCCACATCGTCCCCGCGGTGGACCTCGGCGGCGTCGAGGTCCTCAAGCAGGGAAACCTCTTCCTGCTGAGTGACGACGCGGGCGACATCGCGCCCGACGGCCGGGGCCTCGGCCTCTACGACGGTGACACCCGACTCCTGAGCATGGCGAGCCTGCGGATCGGTGGGAGGCGGCCGGTCGTCCTCGCCGCCGATCCCGGAGGAACGTGGCGGGGTGTCCTCCGAGCCAGCAACCCGCAGCTGCGCGACGCGTCGACCGAGGAAGACCCCGCCGGCCGGGTCATACCGCCCCGGACCCTGGCCCTGACCCGCGAGCGCTGGATCGCCGGGGCGCTCCACGAACGCGTGACGGTGGTCAACGACGCCGGCGAAGCCGTGGCGCTCACCATCACCCTTGGCATCGACGCCGACCTCGCCGACATCTTCGAGGTCCGGGGCTATCCACGTCCCGCACGTGGCGAACTGCTGCCGATCGAGATCAACGACGCCGCGGGTACGGTCACCTTCGCCTGCGCGGGGCTGGACGGGGTGACGCGGCGAACGAAGGTCGAGCTCGAGCCCGTGCCCGCTTTCACGGCCTCGGAAGGGACCGACGCCACGGCGGATGGGCTCGGGCCACCGTCGATCGTCGCCTCGTGGGCCCTCGTCCTCGAACCTGGTGCGTCCTGGACCTTCGCATGGACCGCCGGGGGATCCCCTGACCCGCCGGCCCCGAAACCGGCCCATGGCGTCCGGACGAGCGGGCCGGCACGCTCCGATGCAGACCCCGCGCGTACCCAGGAGTCGTGGCGCGCCGCGGCCACGACCTTCGAGTCCGACAACCCGCTCGTAAATCAAGTGATCCGCCGCTCGATCGACGACCTGAGCGTGCTCATCAACGCCACGCCCGACGGTCAGGCGTACGTCGCGGCGGGCGTGCCATGGTTCTCGGCCCTCTTCGGCCGCGATGCGCTGATCACCGGGATCGAGGCCATGGCGTTCGCGCCGTGGCTGACCACCGATGCGCTGCGAGCCCTGGCCACGAACCAGGCCACCGATGACGACGCGTGGCGGGATGCCGAGCCGGGCAAGATCCCGCACGAGCTCCGGACCGGCGAGATGACAAGAGCGGGGGAAGTGCCCTTCGGTCCCTACTACGGCACGGCCGATGCGACGCCGCTGTTCCTGGTGGCCCTCGGCGAGGTCCACGACTGGACCGGCGACGACGCGCTCGTCGAGGAACTCTGGCCGAATGCGATGGCGGCGCTCGGCTGGATCGATGCCAATGAAGCGCGCGCCCCGTCCGGGTTCGTCGACTACCGGCCGCGACTGCCGAGCGGGTTCCCGAACCAGGGCTGGAAGGATTCGCCCGACGCGATTCGCGACGGCTCGGGCCGCCTCGCCACCCACCCGATCGCGCTCGCCGAGGTCCAGGGGTACGTCCACGAAGCGCGCCTGCGGGTGGCGCAACTGGCGCGGCATCGAGGGGATACCACCCTCGGCATGGCACAGGAGGTGGCCGCCGCGGATCTCCGGCGGCGCTTTGCCGACGCCTTCGGGGCGGTCGATGGCGCGATCCCGATGGCCCTCGACGGGACGCTTGCGCCGATGGACGCCGTCGCGTCGAACATGGGTCATTGCCTCTGGAACGGGATCGTGGCGAACCATGACGTCGAGGCCGTTGCCGCACGGCTGATGGCGCCGGACATGTTCTCGGGTTGGGGCACCAGGACCTACGCCGCCGGCCAGCCGGGCTACGACCCGATGGGATATCACACGGGGTCGGTCTGGCCGCACGACACGGCGATCGTCGCGGCCGGCCTCAAGGCGGTCGGGGCAACCGAGGCGGCAGACCGACTCGCGGCGGCGGTCCTCGAGGCCGCGCAGGGCTTCCCGGCATTCCGGCTGCCCGAGCTGTTCTGTGGCTTCGAGCGTGGCGCGACTGGCGGACCTGTGCCGTATCCGGTCGCGTGCTCGCCCCAGGCGTGGGCGGCTGCCGCCCCGCTCTTCCTGATTCGGACCCTTCTCGGGTTGCAGCCGCACGCCGATCGCGGAGAGCTCGTGCTCGCCGCCCCCCATCTGCCGGCGTTCATCGGCGAGGCCACGCTCCGGGGGCTGCGCGTCGGCACGGCATCCTGCGACCTGCTCGTCCGCCGGCGCGGGGACGCCACGAGCGTCGACGTTCTTCGCGTGGACGGGGGTCTCGAGGTGAAGGTCCACCCAGCCTGACTCGGGCGTCGTCCGGGGCGCGTGGTGATCACGGACGCGGCGGCAATCCCTCCGCCGCGCCGCCGCTCGCGCGTCGCCTCGACGAGCGCCGCGGCGCCGCGATCCGGAGTGCGACTGCCCATGCGCCGACCGCGGCCAGGACGAGGACGACCAGCGGCGTGTCGGTCCCGAGGTGGTCGAGCGAAAGGGCGCCGCCGTACACGGCGATCGCGCCGCCGATCGGATACGCGACCGCCAGCAGGCCGAAGATCGTACCGAAGTTGGGGCCCCCGAACACGTCCGAGAAGGTCGCGGAGCGGACCGCGATGGTCGCGCCCGTGCCGACGCCGTGGGCCAGGATGCCGATCACCGCCACGATCGGGATCGCCGCCGACGCGCCGAAGGCCAGGAGCACGCCGCCCGCGACGAAGAGCAGTGCCACGATGCCGACGGCGCGCCGACCGAACCGGTCGGACAGTGCACCCCCGACGACCTGCCCGCCGACGTAGGCCAGCGATTGCAGGCCGAGCGCGCTGGCGGCGAAGTCGGCCCCGAATCCGGCCAGGGCGGCGTGTGGCACGAAGGCCTGGAGGACGCCCTCGTCGAAGGCGCCGATGGCGACCGCACCCAGGAACAGCGCCACGAACCGGCGCGTCCGGATCGCTCGCCGGATGCTGCCGTGGCCGAGGGATCCGGATCCGCCGCTCCGAGCCGGCAGCGGCTCGAAGCCGGCTGAGACGGCGCCCGGGGCGGACGTCTCGTGGAGGCCCGTCGCGCCCGCGCCCTGCTGTGTCTCGCGCAGCCGCGTTCCTCCGGCGCCGCGAGCCGGCACGAGCACGGCCGGACCGGCCGTCATGAGCCAGACGAAGACCACCCCGACGAGGGAGGCGGCAAGGAAGACGAGCGACGCGACGCGCCAGCCGGACGTTTCGATCAACTGCGCGGCGAGCGGCAGGGCCACGGCCACGCCGATGCCCGGGCCGGCGTACGCGATCCCGAGCGCGAGGCCCGGCACGCCCGCGTATCGGCGCGCGATGGCGGTCGTGGTGCCGATGAAGGCCAGCTGCAGCCCGATCGCATGGAAGACGGCATAGGCGAGGATCACGAGCGAGATGTCCGGGGCCACGTAGACCGCCAGCCAGCCACCGGCGAGCAGGACCATGGACGCGGTCAGCAGGTCGCGGTCGGCGAATTCGTCGTAGGCGCGGCCCAGGAGCGGGCTCGAGACGGCGGTCACGATGAGGAACATCGTCCAGGGCGTGACCGCGACGGTCCGGCTGATCCCGAACTCATGGGCGAACGCGACCGAGAGGGCGGGGAACGTGTACAGCCCGCCATAGGCGATCGCACCGACGACGAAGGCGCCGAGCAGGGGGAGCGACAGGCGGGTCATCCGGCGGGCCTGCGGCAATGGGGCGGGAAGTGTCACCCGGCGATCCTACCCGCCGACGGGGGCTCGGCAACGGCGGTTCACCGAGTCCGGTCGGATTCCGCTGTTGGGACCCGTCGTTCGGGCCGGACGGCCCGCAGGGCAGGGCGGGAGGACTGTCGTCGCGGTGCCGGCGGGTGCCTAGATTCGAGGGTGGAGGTACCGGCCATGCTGGAACACCGCGTCGAATTGAAGGTCGTCGACTGGGACGACATCCCCTTCCGGGAGGCGGTCGATACCGCGTGGCGCCAGGTTCGCCATGGCGAGGTGGCGTCCGACTCGACGACTGCGGCCGCGCAACTCCAGCTGCTGGTCAGGGCCGAGGGCTATCCAGCGGCGACCGTGACGGTTCAAAGGACCGTCGACGAAGCCCTCATGCACATTGCCCATTTCGAGGTCCGGCGCGAACCCGCTCGCGTGCTCATCGAGCACTGAACGGAGCCGTCCGGCGCGCCCGGACAGGCCGGAGGAGGCGCGAACGGCGCCCGTCGCCTCACGGGGACGGGCGCCGACTCGTGAGCCGCTCGAATCATCACGCCTCGGTCGATGCGGGCCGCTCGGCGGGCAGCGCGACCGTGAACGACGCGCCGGATCCTTCAACCGTCTGTTCGAGGTCGAGGGAGCCCTCCATCGCGCGGCACAGCTCGCGCGACACGTAGAGGCCGATTCCGGTTCCCTCGGCGGGGTCTCCGCCAGATCCACGCCCGTAGCGCTCGAAGACTGCCCAGCGATCCTCCTCCCGCACCCCCGGCCCCTGATCGGTGATCGTGAGCAACAATCGCTCGCGAAGCGGATCGGGCCTGATCGCGACCGAGATCGGCGTGCGAAGCCCGTACTTCAGGGCGTTGTCGAGGACCGCCCACAGGACCTGGTCGAGCTGGTCGGGATCGGCGACCGCCAGCCAGCCCGGGGCCAGGTCCTCGAGCGTGAACGGCACGCCCGTGGAGCCGAGCGCTTCCCACGCCCGGCGCACCCGGGGTGCGAGTGCCAGCACCTCGAGCCGCGGGCGCAACGTTCCGGCCTCCAGCCGCGACGCGGCGAGCAGCTGGCGAACCATGCGCGAGAGCCGCTCCGACTGCTCCGTGATGATCGACAGGCGGCCATCCGGCCGCTCGGTGTCGAGCTGCTCCGCATAGGCCCGGATGCTCGTGAGCGGCGTCTGCAGGTTGTGGCTGATCCCCCGCAGGAAGTCGTCCTTCGCCGCATCGAGCTCCTCGAGCCGCCGGGTCTGCGCCTGCACCTGCGCGAACAGTTCGGCATTGCGAATGGCAACGGCAACCTCGCTGGCAAAGAGCTCGATCAAGTCTTGATCAGCGACATCCCACCGGCGGGTTGCCGGCAGGTGCCCGACCAGGACCCCGAGGCGTTCGTCGGGCAGCGCAAGGACGGCGCGGATCGGCCGGGACTCGCCGGGCACCACCTCTTCCTCGGGGACATCGGCGGGATCGCCGAGGTGGATGGCGGCGTCGATCATCGAGAATGCCGTTCGGGCGCTCGTCGTGGCGTGCGCGATAAGCCGATCGAGGCCGTCGCGCGGCGACGTTTCGCCGATCGCGACGAGAATTCGCCCCAGCTCCGCGTTGCGGCGGGCGAGATCCGACGCAAGTCGATTGTGGCTCTCGACCAGCTGTGCCAGCTCGTCCTCGCCCGCGACCTCGACGCGAACGGAGAGATCGCCCCCTGACACGCGCTCGACCGCCTGCGAGATGGCGCGCAGCGGACGTGTCAGGTTGCCAGCGAGGAAATAGGCGAACAGCACGGCCAGGATGATGGCCGCTGCGAGCGCGAACACGATCAGGCCGCCGACTGTCGAATCGAGGCTTCCCCGGCGAGCGACTTCAACGGCCACGAGCACGACGCCGAACCCGGCCAGTGGGATCACGGATCCGGCGATCACGCCGGCCGTGAGCCGGGCCCGGAACGAGTAGCCAGGACCGATGCGTTCCGGCAGGCCACTTGCCCGCGGCCCGCGACCCGAGCCGCTCGGATCCTCGTCAGGCACCGTCGATCGCCGTCGACTCAGCCGGCGCCGACGAAGCAGCCGGCGCGGCCGACGCGGCGCTCGAGTCGCCCGGTTCGGTCAGCCGAACGAGGCGATAGCCGATCCCGCGAATCGTGATCACGTGTGCCGGATGATTGGGATCCGGCTCGATCTTCTGGCGCAGGCGGCGCATCGTCACCCAGACATAGGAGGGGTCGGCGTTTTCGGTGTCGGCCCAGCCACGATCGAGGAGTGTCTCGGTCGTCACCGTCTGGTCGATGTTCGCGGCGAGCGCATAGAGGAGCCGCGACTCCGTTGGCGTCAGCTGGACCGTCTGGCCCCGGACCGTGGCCGACCGGCGATGGAGTTCGAGCGTCAGTTCCGGGCCCAGCACGAGCTCGCGCCGCGGAACCTTGTCCCCGAGGCGCCGAAGCACGCGCCCGATCCTGGCCCGCAGCTCCGGGTAGTGGTACGGCTTCGTGACGTAGTCCTCGGCCACCTCGTCGAGGAGATCGGCCTTGGAATCGGCCGTGTCGATCGCGGACAGGACGATGATCGGGAGGTCCGCGGTCGCCTTGATCTCGCGGGCAAGCGTCAACCCATCCTTGCGCGGCATCATCATGTCGACGATCAGGAGGTCCGGCCAGCTGGTGTGGAGGCGTCGCAGGGCCTCGTCGCCATCACGAGCGGTCTGGACATCGAACCCGTCGGTCCGGAGCTGATCCGCGAGCAGGACGAGGAGGTTCGGGTCGTCGTCCACGAGCAGGATTCTCGGTGCCGTGCCGTCGCTCCAGCGCCCGCCGATCATCATGAACCGAGTATAGGGGCCGGATTTCCGGGTCAGAGAGGGGGGCGATGACCAGGCCGGGCCGGCGGCGGTCGACCGGGCAACCCTCAGCGGGGGCGGCGCGACTGCTTCGGCGGCCGCCGACACGGCCCCCAGGTCCGGGCTTCGCAGTATCGCCCGGTGGCATCTGTCAGGGCTCTTGCACGCTCGACGGTCGAGACGGTTTGGAGATCCCGACAGTGGGTCGTGCTTGGTCGAGGGTCCGCCTATTCATGAGCGGCATGCCGAGGATGTCCGACGACGGAGTTGATCCGGATCCAGGGGCAGGAGACCCCGCGGAAGTGCCTTGATGACCCGCGGTGATTAGGGCTGCTACACAGACATCGTGGCCAGATCGTCGGCGCAGCATCCGGGTGTCGGTAATGCCGTTCGGGACCTCGACCAGATCGGATGGTCGCAAAAGGCACTCGGCCGCCGAGCCGGCATGTCCCAGTCGAGGTCTCGCCGCATCGAGAAGCGCGGCGGACCGACCTTACGTTTTCCACGGCGGAGCCCGTGTCGGTTCGATGGGCGCCGGCTGGACATCGCGGTCGATGCCCCGTACCTGGCGGACCGCGGAATGCAGCGAGATCCCGCACATGCAGCGCCGTCGGCGTCGTGCGCATGCGAGACTGCGCGCCGCGGGTGGAGGCCGGAGCCATGAGATCGAGATCGGCGGCGATCGATCGCGTGGCTGGATCGACCTGCTCGGATGGGACCCTCGAGCACGGCCTGATCGTGATCGAAGTCAAGACCGAAATTCACAATCTGGGTCAGATCGTGCGCATGCCTCGGTTGGTACGAGCGCGAGGCCGGGCTTTTGCGGACACGCTGGGCGATGGCGGCCGAGACAGCGTCGTGGGCTGCCTGCTCCTCCTCTCGACCGAGGCGAATGATGTCCGCGTGGCGGCCAATCGGGCCGCGATTGCCAGCGGGTTCCCGTCCGCGCCCGCGAGCTGAGCGACTGGCTGGATGCCGGGGTGAGACCCCGCGGCAGCTGCGTGGCAATGGTCGATCCGCGAAGTGCGGCGCTCGACTGGAGTCGCCACTGCGGATCGATGGGCGACCGTAGTCGCGCCGTATGCCGACTATGCGGAGTTCATGCGCGGTCAGGCCGCGTGAGGTGGCCGGGCAGGCCGTGAGCCGCCGGGCGGCCGAAGCGCTGCCGGGCCGGCCCTGAGGCATGGAATCGAGGTCGCCGCACGTCGCCTCCGAGAATCGACCGGCGTGGCGGTACGCTTCCCGCCGGCGGTCATGTCCGAACGGCATCCGCAGGCCGGCTGGCGTGGGGTCCAGGCCCAGTGCGAATCAGCCAGCAGATGCGGGGTCCGTGGCTGGCACGCTGCCGGGTTCAGGTCAGTGCCTGAGTCCGAATATCGCGCGAATTCAACGGCGCCCGGAACCGGTCGCGACAATCGCCGGTGCTGGCGGCCTCAGGGAGCCTTCGGGTCGACGAAGCGGCAACGATCGCGGAGCGGGCAGAGGTCATGCTCCGGGTTGCGGGCGTGGCAGATCAGGCGCCCGTGCCGGATGAGGTTCACGTGCGCCTCGTACATATCCGACGGTTCGAGCATCGCCAGGAAGTAGTCGTGGGCATCGTCGGCCGAGGCCTTCTTCGGCAACAGCCCGACCCGGTGCGCCACGCGGTCGACGTGCCGGTCCACGGCCATGAGCGGCAGGTTGAACGAGAACGCCAGCAGCACCGACGCGGTCTTCCTGCCGATCCCGGGGATGCTCGTGAGCCAGTCACGGGCCTCAAGGGCCGGCATCGAACCGAGGAATTCGAGGGAGTGGTCGCCGCGACGCTCGCGGATGATCCGGAGCGTGGCGAGGATCCCCTTCGCCTTCTGGTTCGGCAGTCCGCCGGGTCGAATGACCTCGACGAGCTCCTCGAACGGGGCACGTTCGACGGCATCCCAATCCGGCGGCGCACCATCGGGAAGGCCATCGCCGCCCCAGCCCGGTCCGGGATTGTGCCGCTCGACCGGCAGACCGGACGGGTAGGCCGCGCGCAGGGCCTCGAATGCCTTCTCGGCGTTGGTGTCGGCGCTGTTCTGGGTGAGGATCGTCAGGATCAGCTCGCTCGTGGGATCCAGGCGCCGTTGCCAGGTGGGGTGCCCGTGGATCGCGGCAAGCTCATCGAGGACGAACCGGACGAGGTTCGGCCGCGTCCGATCAAGGCGCTTCACCCAGGCCTTGATCGGGTCCGGAGCTCGCCGCTTGCGCTTCGTGGGTCGCTTCTTCGGACGCGACGAGGCGCGTGCGGGCCGGCCAGGCTCGGCGGGCGTCAGGGTCATCGGCCGCCCTTGCCGGCGGCGCTGGGTTCCATGGCCGCCATTCTCGCGCCGCAGGCCACGAGGGGCGCGGCCCCGGCGGCCATGGCCTCGGCGACCGGGACGGGCCGCTCCCAGACGGGCAAGGTCGCGGCGCCGGCCGTGGCCAGGGCGTCGATACCCGCCTGGTCGACGCCGCCCCCGACACCGATGCACCTGGCCCCGGCGGCGGCGGCGGCCCGGGCGACGCCGAGGGCCGTCTTGCCGAATGCGGTCTGCGCGTCGATTCGGCCCTCGCCGGTGATCACGAGATCGGCCCGAGCCAACCGCTCGGCGAACCCGATCGTGTCCATGACGAGCTCGATCCCGGGGCGCAGCGCGAAGCTCGCGAAGTGCCCGGCAATGCAGAGCATCGCGAACCCGACGCCGCCGGCGGCCCCGGCCCCGGGAACGTCGCGGGCCGCCCGGCCCGACGCTGTCTCCAGGGCATCGGCCCACCGCTCGTTACGCTCGTCGAGAACCTCCACCTGCGCGGGCGAGGCTCCCTTCTGCGGGCCGTACGTTGCCGCCGCGCCGTGAGGCCCGAGCAGGGGGTTCGTGACATCGCACGCAACCTCGACCGCGAGGGACCCGAGGCGGCCATCCAGCCGCTCGAGGTCAACCACGAACTGCGTGGCCAAACAGCGTCCGGGCTCGACGACATCGGTCCCGAACGCTTCGAGGATGCCGCGGCCGCCGTCGGTCGTCGCGCTGCCGCCGATCCCCAGGACGAGGTGCCGGGCGCCGGCTCCCATCGCCGCCAGGAGCAGGTCACCGGTCCCGTGCGTCGTGGCGTCCATCGGGCTCAGCTCATCGGGCGCGAGCCGCGACAGGCCCGACGCCGCGGCCATCTCGACGTAGGCATTGGCCCCGTCGGTCGACAGGAGATACGGGGCGTCGATCCAGCGCCGGATCGGATCGCGGGCACGGGTCCAGCGTTGCTCCCAGCCGCCCGCGGCCTCGATCGCGGCGAGCGTCCCCTCACCGCCGTCGGCCAGCGGCGCGAGGGCGACGTCATCGTCCGGTCTGACCTGGCGCCACCCGGTGGCGAGCGCCTGGGCGACCTCGACGGAGGTCAGCGAGCCCTTGAAGGAGTCCGGCGCGATGAGGATCCTCATGCGCCCGCTTCCCGGAGGTCCTTCCAGAAGTAGGTCGTATCGGAGAGGACTCCCCGCGAGGTGTAGGCGTGGTTCGGCATCGTCCCGAGGACGTGCCAGCCCATCGACCGGTACAGCGCGTCGGCCGCGGTGCCCACGGTGGTATCGAGGATGAGGAGCCAGCGTCCGTCGGCCCGCGCCCGCGCCTCCGCGGCGGCCATGAGCGCCCGGCCGAGGCCACGCCGCCGGACCCGGCGATGGACGATGACCTTGCCGATCTCGGCCCGGTGCGGGGCGTTCGGATTCCGGGTGCGGATGATGATCGTCGAACCGACCAGCTCGCCGGTCGCCGCGTCGACGGCGACCAGGACCGTTATGGTCCCGTCGGCCACCTGCGGGATGCGCTCCCGCCACCAGGCTCCAGCCTCATCGCGCGTGACGCCCGCCAGGAAGTTCACCGAGGCGCCGCCCTCGACGGCGTCGACGAGGAGGGCGGCGAGTCCGGGGATCGCCGCTTCGTAGGCCGCGGCGTCGAGCGTCACGATGACCGGTTCGTCATCGCCGTCACCTGGAGAAACCACGCCCTCGATCCGGCCCGGCTACGTCCGGCCCTGCCGCCGCTCAAGGTACTCGGGGATCCGGATCATCGGCGGTCGCTCCTGGTCCGCGAGCTCGATGACCTCCAGCGACAGGCGCCCGTGGCCGGATCGCGGCAGCTTCATCGTGGAGCCGAGCTCGGCGAACAGGCGAGCCTTGCGGCGCTCCTCGAGCCGCTTCATGACCGCCTGCAGGATCACGAAGCTCATCCGGGACAGGCCTTCGAGCTCCTGGTTGCGATGCACGCGCCGCTCGAGGTCCACCTGGCCGAGGCCGTCGAGCCCGGCCCGCTCGGCGATGTCGATGAGATGACCGATCTCGACGGCATAGCCGGTGAAGAACGGCATCTGCTCCAGGATCGAGCGGCGTCCGGCGTACTCCCCGGCGAGCGGCTGGATGAAGCCCGAGAGCTCGGGGTAGAAGAGGTTGATCAGGGGCCGGGCGACGAGCTCCGTGACCCGACCTCCGCCACCCTCGCGGAGGATGCCGCTCTCGACGATCGGGCGCTGGTAGTAGCCCTTGACGTACTGCAGCCGCGGCTCGTGCAGGAGCGGCCCGACCGTCCCGTAGACCATCCGCGGGTGCCAGTTCCTTACGTCCGTGTCGGCCCACACCACGATGTCGCCGAACGTCTCGTACAGCGACTTCCAGAGCGCTTCGCCCTTGCCCCGGAACGACCCGTAGCGAGCGAGCACGTCGGGGTGCTGGACGACGCGGGCACCCTCGGCCTCGGCGATCTCGCGGGTGCGATCCGTGGACGCCGAGTCGATCACGAGGATCTCGTCCAGGAGCGGGACGCGGCCGACCATCTCCCGGATCGCCCGTCGCACGATCGGTCCGATCGTCTCCTCCTCGTTGAGGGTCGGCAGGACGAGGCTGATCGTGATGCCCTGTTTCTCCTTGAGCAGGACGAGGCGGCGCAGGTCCGAGAACTCGCCGTGGTGAAAGTTCGACTCGCCGAACCATCGATCGACACGGGTCGGGATGGCCCGCGCCTCCTCGGCGGCACGATCGGCTGCGGCCAGGGTCTCGGCATGGGAGGCCAGCTGTTCGAAGGTCTGCCGGCCGATCGGCTCGCGCGTCTTGACCACCACGACGGTCGACTTCGAGCGGGTTGCGATCGCCTCCGGCATGGCCCCGAACAGGTGCGTCGACGCGTCGCCCGACGTTGGTGCCGCCGCGGCGCCCATGACCACGAGATCGGCCCGGTCGGCCTCGCGAAGAATGGCGTTCCGGACGTTGGCGGCCTCTCGCACCACCATCTCGGCCGGCACCGCGGCGTGCAGCTTGACGAAGGCCTGCAACGCTCGTTCCGCCTGGGCCCTGACCCCGATCGTGATCCCGGGCGGCACGATGTGCAGGGCCACCAGCTCCGCCCCGTGCCGTTGCGCGATCGCGCCCGCGAAACGCATCGCGAGCTCGGCATGCGGGCCACCCCGGACGGGCACCATCACCCGCTTGATCTCCTGCGCGCCGCGCTGCTTGACGACCGCGATGTCGCACGGGGCCTCCCGCATCACCTCCTCGATCGTCGGCGAGAACGGCGCGGTGAGTCCCTCGCGGGAGGCCGTGACCTTGCCGCCCCAGCCAAAGACGATCAGGTCGGCGTCGAGCTCCGCGGCCGCCTCGATGATGCCCTCGGCCGCGTGGCGGCCGATACGGACGATCGGATGGATCGGCGTCCCCTCGGGCGCGAAATCGAGGACGCGCTGGAGGAGCCGCCGCGCGTGGCGCGCCCTCGTGGCTCCCTCCGAGAGCGGCATGCCCTCCGGGACTTCGACGATCCCGAGCGCCGTCAGCTCGCCGGAGCGGCCCTCGAGGAGGTCGCCGCCGAGGTGGATCAGCTCCTCGGCGGTGGCGGGATTGGCGACCGGGATGACGATCCGGATGGGGAGCGGGAGGGTCATCCGGGCTGCCCGCGCTCGGGTCGCGATCTGTTCGCAGGGGCTCGACGAGCCCGCGCCGGCCCCTTCGCCGGGCTCCGATCAGTGGTCACGGCATCGCCTGTCCCGTCCGGTTCGGTGGCCCCATCCCAGCGCCGGATCAGGTAGTCCTTCTGATGCTCGAAGTCACGCGCCTGCCGCTCCACCTGGTCCTCGGCCCGGTCCGTGGTCAGGTCCCGGTTCTCGATCACGAAGCTGGCGACCCGGCCGAAGTAGATCGGTACGAGCGCGGCCACGTTGCGGTCGACGGTGTCGGGGTCATCGCGCGTGGCGATGATCAGGTCATACATGACCCGCGTCCAGAGGTTGTCTGGGAAGGAGAACTCGGCCGCGGCCGCAGCCCGGACCTCATGCCGTACCAGCCCTTCGTCGGCGCGCTCCTCGTGGGCCAGGATCCGCGTCGCGAGGGCGCCCGCCTCGCCGGCGAGTATTTCGACGTCGGCGAGGGTGGCGGCCGCCAGCATCTGCCGCCAGGTCGCGACCATGGTCAGCGAGCCCGCGTGGAATTCCGTGAGCAGGCGCACGACGTCGATGTCGAGCGGCGGTGGGTCGGCGTGGCGCTCGAAGCCATAGGCCGGGATCTCGCGGCTGCCGCGGACCTCCCGCCAGCGATCGACGTTCGACACGGCCATCCGCAGGATCGTGCCGACCACCTGCCGGAACATCGGACCGAGGTCGGAACCCGGATCCTTCGGGTCGTGGACCTTGGCCCCGAGGCGGGTCTGGCAGATCGCAAAGCCGCCGGTCAGGGCGTTCGTGGTCATCCAGATGTCGATCCCGAACTTCGAGACGTCGGGCGTCCAGCCGGGCGCTTCGAGGTAGGCCCGCACGAGGTCGCCCGAGACGCCGAAGTCGCCGCCGATCGGCTGCCGGATGCGCCGTCCGTAGAGCGCCCTGGTGAGCGGATAGGTGACCGTGTTGGTGATGGTCCCGTCGTGCTTGTGGCGGGAGTAGAGCGGCGAGACGAAGTCGTAGCCGCCCTTGAGGATGGGCCCGGCGAGCAGCTCGATCCACTCGGGCAGGATGCTGCGAAGGTCCGAAATCGACGACGACGAGGGCCTGGACCTCGAGGGCGGCCGCGATCTCGAAGATCGTGTAGAGGGCGGCGCCCTTGCCGCCGCTGCCGTCGACCTCGGGATACGTCAGCGAGACCCGCGACAGCTTGTTCATGGGCCGGACCAGGAGGATCCGTTCGATGTAATCCGGCGGCTCGGTCTCGACGACGACACGACCGGTCCCGTCCGGCGAACCGGCGTCCGAATTGACGACGACGGGGCGGAGATCGGGGAAGTACTGGACGAGCCCGGCCTGGGCGGCGCGGACGACATAGCCGATCGTCGCGGCGTTCTTGAAGCTTGGAATGCCGACCATGATGTCGGCGTGGCCGAGGCGCGCGATCTCCTCGCGGATGGCCGGCGTCAGCACGGTTTCGGGCACGTGTCCACCGTACCATCTGGGGGAGTTGCCGGTCGGCGGGGGACGCGACAGGTTCCGGCAGCGGCCCCGGCCCCGGGGCCGCGAGGCCCCGCTCGGCGACGTGGGATCAGCGACGTGGGATGAGCGCCGTGGCCCACTCCGGATGTGGCACGCCGGGCGTGTAGCGGCTGTTGGCGCCCTTGACCACGACCTCCCGGAATCCTTGCGCCAGCCACTGTCCGTACCAGGCCTCCACCGGGCCTCGCACGCTCACGGTCTTCCGGACGAGCTCAACGTCCACGACCACCGCTTCGAGCAGGCGCTTGCGCTCCGCAAGGGGCACGTCGATGAGTGGCTGGCCGTCGAGCCACAACAGGTCCACCGCCACGAAGGCGGTCGGCGACTCCGAGGGCACTGGCACTTGCCGGCTTCGATCGGCATCGAGGGCCTCGCGCCGTGCGTTCCCACCCCCGCCGATGAGGAGCTGGCGACCCATCTCCACTGCCGAGGGGATCGAATCCATTCCGGGGACCGAATCGATGCCCTCCGTGCTCCTGAGGGGGGCCGGCATCAGGTAGCCGTCGAGGACGAGCTCGACGGTCGTCACCGCCTCGCCGACGGCCGCTCGGAGCAGCTCGTAGCCGTCCAGCGGCTCGCCGACCTCGTCGCGGATTCCGACGTTTGCGTCGAAGACGTCGACGAGCGCTCGGCGCCCGCCCCAGAGTGGCTCCCAGATGCCGTTCCGGATGGTCCTGGCCTTGGCCCGGCCATAGGGCATGGGCTTCAGATCAGAGGCTCGGATGCTGTCCGTCGGGATGGGCATGGCGTTCATCCTAGCCGGACGTTCGCGCGCCGACCACCGTTCCGGGCCCTGGCGGCCCGGCTATGATCGGGCCCGAGACGGCCTCGCGATCGCACCCGCGCCGCTGCCCGATCGGCCCAACGATCCAGGGAGACTGCCCGTGATCCAGCGTCTCGCTCCCGTCAGGCGAGGCCTCGGCGCTGCCCGGTACCGTCTCGGGGCTCCCGGCCGATCGCTCGCGGCGCAAACGCCATCGGGAAGGGCGCGCGTTCCGGCCGCCTGGGCCATGTACGACTTCGCGAACACGATCTTCAGCTTCGCGGTCGTCTCCGGGGCGATCGGACTGTGGCTCACCGACACGCACCAGTTCGGCGAGAAGAACGGCAACTTCCTGCTGAGCCTCGGGATCGTCGTGAGCGTCGGCCTCAACGCCATCGTCTCGCCGATCCTCGGCGCGCTCTCGGATCGCGGCGGGCAGCGTCTACCGTTCCTGCTTGCGTTCACGGCCCTCTGCATCGGCGCCACGGCGTTCATCGCGGACGTCGGTGCCACGGGCGGGCTCGTCCTGTTCATCGTCGCCAACTTCGCCTACCAGGCTTCGCTGATCTACTACGACGCCACCCTCAGGACGGTCAGCAAGCACGAGAGTCGCGGCACGCTCTCGGGGATCGGCGTGGCCGTGGGGTACCTCGGGACGATCGCGGTCGGACTCGCGATCTTCTTCCTCGACACCCCGGTCGAGGACCGCTTCCGGCTGTCGGCGGTGATGTTCGCCCTCTTCGCGATCCCGATCTTCGTCTACGTCAAGGAGGAGCCGTCCACGGGCGCGATCTCCAGGCGCGATGTGACCGGATCGTTCGGGCAAATCTTCGACACCATCGAGCATGCCCGCGGCGTGCCCGGACTGGGACGATTCCTGCTCGGCCGGTTCTTCTACTCGGATGCGGTGAACACGGTCATCGTGGTCATGAGCGTCGTCACCGTCCACGCGATGGGCATGACGGCCACGGTCGCGAACCTGGTCCTGCTCGGGCTGACGGTGGTCGCGGTCATCGCCTCGTTCGGCTGGGGCCGGCTCGTCGATTCGTGGGGCCCGAAGCGGACCCTGATGGTGGTCCTCTGGTCCTGGGCGATCGGGCTGGTGCTCGGCGGGATCTCGATCGGCCTCGGCGGCGCGCCGGGGATCGGGCTGTTCCTGATCGCGGGGGCGATCCTGGGCAGCGGTCTCGGCGGGGTCCAGGTAGCCGATCGCGTGTTCATGCTCCGGTTGTCGCCACCCGCGCGCCTCGGCGAGTTCTTCGGGCTGTACGGACTCGTCGGCAAGGGCTCGCAGGTCGTCGGGCAGCTCCTCTACGGGCTGATCCTGCTGTGGACGTTCGATGCGCTCGGCAACGGCGCGTACCAGATCGCGGTCCTGAGCCTGCTGGTCACGATGCTCATCGGCGCGTGGCTCCTCCGGCCGGTCTCGGACGTCTGGGCGGGATCCGGCGAGCTCGATGTGCACGCGACGCCGCCGCCGGACCGGCTCTCGCCGGCGACTGCATCGATGGAGCCGCCCGAAGAATAGGTCCTCGCGGTTGCGGCGCGACCCGGGCCGCGCCCGCCCGCCGGGCCGCGCCCGCCCGCCGGGCCGCGCCCGCCCGCCGGGCCGCGCCCGCCCGCCGGGCCGCGCCCGCCCGCTGCGTTCCGGGCAGCCCGGCGCGCTCGCGGACCCCCGTGTGCGCCAGACAATCACCCCCGGACTCTTAGGCGAGGTTTGAGGCCCCGGTACCGTCTCGCCGCCGGATTCAGGCCGCCGTTCCACGCTCAGAGGAGGGCGATCCGCTATCGGACGGCACCGAAACCTGGCCCGACAGTCCTCCGGCGACTACATGGCAAACGGGTTGGGCACCGGTCAGGTGCAACGACCGTGGTCAGTCGCGCGAGGCCCAGACGCCTGCTCCAACGATCACGTCGAGTCACCCATTCCGACCGGATGGGACTGCCGCCACCGCCAGGCTGACCCGATCATCGCCTCGAGGGTCGAGCGACGCGGATGCCAGTCCAGGATCTCGGCCGCCCGATCGATGGCGGCGACGAGGACGGGTGGATCGCCCTCCCGGCGCGGCCCGACGGTGAAGGGAACCGGACGTCCCACGACCGCCTCGGTGGCGGCGAGGACCTCCTTCACGCTGAACCCGCCGCCGCTGCCGAGATTGCACACGAGGGTCGAATCGGTCCGGGAATCCGCCGGAGCGGTCGCCTCGAGCGCCGCGAGGTGCGCGTCGGCGAGATCCTGCACGTGGATGTAGTCGCGGATCGGCGTCCCGTCCGGGGTCGGGTAGTCCTCGCCGAACACGGTCAGCGCGGGGCCGCCCTCGAGGGCGGCCAGGGCATTGGGAACGAGGTGAGTCTCGGGATCGTGGCGCTCGCCGCTGGCCTGGCTCGCCCCGGCGACATTGAAGTACCGGAGGCTGGCACTGCGGAGGCCATAGGCCGATCCGTACCAGCGCATGGCGCCCTCGAAGGCCCGTTTCGTCTCGCCGTACGGATTGATCGGCCGCAGCGGGGCGTCCTCGCGGATCGGTGAGGAGTCGGGGACCCCGTAGACCGCGGCGGTTGACGAGAAGACGATCCGGTCAACGCCGTGGGTCCGCATCGCGTCGAGCATGGCGACGCCGCCTGCAACGTTCGTCCGGTAGTAGGTGGCCGGATCCGCGATCGACTCGCCGACGAGTGATCTCGCCGCGCAGTGGAGGACCGCCTCGATGCCGCCGACCTCGAGCGCGCGGCCGACCGCGATGGGATCACCGAAGGAACCCCGGATCAGGGGCGCGCCGTCGGGAACGGCCGCCGCGTGTCCCGTGGACAGGTCGTCGAGCACGGTTACCTCGTGGCCGGCCTCGAGGAGGCGCTCGACCGAGACCGAACCAACGTATCCGGCGCCGCCGGTGACCAGGATCCGCATGCGGTCAGCATACGGCCGCAACCCGGAGGGCCGAAGCCCGTGCCGCGGCAGGTTCGCCGTGCACCTGTGGTGGGTCCCCCGCGCACCGGGCTGGGCGTCGGGCAGGACTATCGGGTCATCGTCGGTCGGTTCTGGGTCGCCATGATATGTGTCATGCGACATTCATCTTCGGCCGGCACGCGGCGCGTCCGCGAGGCGAGCCAACACTCGCGCGGCCAGGCGATTGCGGAGTACGGCGTGATGCTGGCGCTCGTCACCGTGGTCGCGTTGGGCGCCGTATCGGCGCTCGGCGACAGCGTCACCTCGACGCTCCACGACATGGTCGAAACGGCCGTCAACGGCCCGGTCGTGCCCGCCGCGAGCGTGGACCCATCGGCATCCCCAACCGTCACACCCGCGCCGACAGCCACACCCGCCCCGACGCCCGCGCCGACAGCCACACCCGCCCCGACGCCCGCGCCCCGACCCCGACGCCCGCGCCGACGGCAACACCCACGCCCGCCCCAACGGCCACGCCCACACCGACTCCCAGGCGGACTCACCGGCCCTGGCGCTGACCACTCGGATCAGGTCGCGGCGCTGACCCGCGCTGCGACCCGCTCGAGCTCCGTGGAGAGCGCATGGTGGGCGGCCGTTCGACCGATGGTTTCGGTGATCAAGGCCCGGCGCCGCTCCACGATCCGGGTCCTGAGATCCAGCCCACCCGCTGACAGGTGGATTCGCACGGCCCGATGATCGACCGGATCCGGTTCGACGATCACGAGCCCGCGGACCTCGAGTCGGTTCACGAGACGGCTCGTGGACGGTCCCGACGCCGCGATCCGCCGTCCGAGCTCGGAGACGCGCATGCCCGCATCCGTCGCACCGAGGACCACGAGTATTCGCCACTGCTGAAATGTCAGCTCGCCGCGGACCGTCGTTTCGGCGATTGCCCGCGACGTCATCGCCACCAGCCCGACGGCCAGCTCCTCGAGTCCGTCGAGGAGCGTGCCCCGAACCACAATTCCACTCGTAGGCTCCGAACCCTGCCCGCTCGTCACTTCGGCCACGTTCCACGCCTCCACGGAAGAGCGCCCGATGTCGTCCGCCACTGTGCGCTACTCGCGCCAGAAACGCGCAAGGAATCGGCGCCACCACGTGGGGCGCGGGATCGGCGGCTCCGACCCTGCCGGTGCCAGGTCGTCGGCCGGTGCCGGGTCGTCGGGAAGCGTCAGGTCGTCGGCCGGTGCCAGGGCGTCGGCAACAGCGAGGTCGTCGGCAGGCGCCAGCTGGTCGGCAAGAGCGAGGTCGTCGGCTGGCGCCGGATCGACTGCCGGGAGCGGCTCCAGGCCGGGACCGGCCGGCAAGCCAGCCGAAGGACGCGCGGCTACTCGACCCAGCTCGGCGGCGAGACCCTGCGCCGCGACATCGTCGGGGTCGACGGCGAGGGCGTCGTGCGCCGTGGCGCGGGCTCGGACGAGGTCGCCCCGCGCGAACGCCACGCGCGCAAGGCCGACGAACGCGATCGCATTGCGGGGATCGGCTTCCACGACTTGCCCATAGATCCGCTCGGCGCGGTCGAGCTCGCCGTCGGCCAGGAGGCGATCAGCAGCGAGCAGGAGCTCGATCACCCGACGTCAGTCGTGAGGGCGCCGGCCAGCAGGAGCAGCGTCGCCCGGTCGTTGACCTCGGGATCGGCGATCGCGCGCTCCACGAGCTCGTCGAGGATCCGTCCGAGGGTCGGGCCCTCTGCCAGACCCAGCTCCGCGATGAGGTCCTCGCCGTTCACCGCCAGATCGGCCCGCTCGAGAACGGCGTGCCGGCCCAGCTGTTCCGCGACTCGCTGGCGGAGCTCGCCGAGGCCGTGGGCATCCCGCGCCTCACCGCTCCCCACGTTGTCCGCTTCGCGCAACTCGAAGAGCCCATCGAGGTTGTCCCGTCCGATCCGGCGGATGAACCGGCGAACGCCGGCGTCCCCCCAGGACGGATCGTAGGTGAACATGTGGTGGCGGACGAGGCGGATGACCTCGTCGACCACGACCCGCGCGGCGCGGATCTTGTGCAGGAACGCAGCCGCCACGTCGGCGCCGACGGCATCGTGGCCGTAGAAGTGGCCGTCGGCCATCGTGGACGGCTTGCCGATGTCGTGGAGCAGGGCTGCCAGCCGGATCGTGGCACGCCCTCGCGGGACTGCATCGACGGTCCGGAGCGTGTGAGCCCACAGGTCATCGCCCGGAACCTTGGCCTGGGGGATGCCGCGCTGCGCCGCCAGCTCGGGTGACACGACCGCGAGGATCCCGGTGTCGGCCATGAGGCGGAGCCCGATGGAGGGCTGATCTGCGTCGAGGAGCTTGCCAAGCTCGGCGCCGAGGCGCTCGCCCGAGAGGTGCGCGACGAGACCCGATCGGACCTGCATCGCGGCGAGCGTGCCCGCCTCCACCTCGAACGCGAGCGTCGCCGCGAGTCGCGCCGCCCGGATCATCCGCAGGGCGTCCTCCTCGAACCGGACCCGCGGATCGCCGACGGCACGGAGCAGCCGCGCCTCGAGGTCCGCGAGGCCGCCATGTGGATCGAGGAGCTCGGGTGCTGACGGTCGGTCACCGCTCCCCGAATCGGGGCCCGTCGTCGGCGAGGTGCCCCAGGCCATGGCGTTGACCGTGAAGTCGCGCCTGGCGAGATCGTGCTCGATGGAGTCGCCGAACTCCACCCGATGCGGCCGCCGGAAGTCGGCGTATTCGTGGTCGGTTCGGAACGTCGTGATCTCGAGCAGGTCGCCGTCCACGCGTACCGCCACGGTCCCGAATCGGTTCTCGTAGACGGCGCCCGGAAAGAGCTCCGCGAGACGATCCGGGCGAGCGTTCGAGGCAAGGTCCCAATCGAGGGGCTCGCGGGCCAGCAGGATGTCGCGGAGCGAGCCGCCGACGACGTAGGCGGCGTGACCGGCCATCCAGAGTCGGTCGAGCGCCGCGAGGACGCTCGGCGGTGGCTGGATGTCCACACCAAACTCGACGGCGGTCAGTTCCGGCCCAGGAAGAGGTACGTTCGCCAGGTCTCGTTGCGCTCGTCGGCGAGATATGGCGTGAAGAGCGAGTAGAGGTCACTGCGCGGCTCGAAGGGCACCCGGATCAGCCGCAGCCGAGCCTCGTCGAGGGTCTTGCTGCCCTTCCGGTGATTGCACGACTTGCACGCCGCGACGAGGTTCTCCCAGGTGTGGGCGCCGCCGCGATGGCGGGGGATCACATGGTCGAGCGTCAGGTCGTGGGCGATCCGTCCGCAGTACTGGCAGGTGTGGCGGTCCCTGGCGAAGACCTCCCGCCGGGTCAGCTTCACGCGCGGACGCGGCCGCCGGATGTGGTGCTGCAGCCGAATGACCGATGGCGCCCGGAATTCCGTCCGCGGCGTCCGGATCATCTGGTGGTCGTACTCGAGGACCTCGGCCTTCTCGCCGAAGACCAGGCGGAACGCCCGCGGCAGGTTGGTCACGTTCAGCGGCTCGTAGTCCTGATTCAGGACGAGCACGATCCCGTTCATGGCCGCGATGCTAGCAACGGACCGCGAGTCACGCTCTGGCCGTGGCGACGCCCGTGGCCGGATCCCAGCCCCCGGCCACGCCGACCTTCGTCCTCAGGGGTCGTCCCAGGGCTCCCGCCGCGAAGCGTGCCGCGGCCAGGACGCCACCGAGATCCACGCCGTGGTCGTAGCCGCTCGCGTCGAGCAGGTACACGAGATCCTCGGTCGCGAGATTGCCCGCCGCGCCGGGTGCGTACGGGCAACCACCCGTGCCGCCGGCCGCAGCGTCGAAGCATCGGACGCCTGCCGCCAGCCCGGCCAGGACGTTCGCGAGAGCCGTCCCCCGCGTGTCGTGGAAGTGGAACGCGATCTTCTCCACGGGAATCCCGGCGGCCGCGGCGGTATCGACGAGCGCCTGGACCTGATTCGGGACGCCGACGCCGATCGTGTCCCCGAAGCAGATCTCCTCGACCCCGAGGTCGAGGAGCCGCAAGCGCGACCTCGACGGCCGCCGCCGGCGAGACGGCACCCGTGAAGGGACAGCCGAACGCCGTGGAGACGTAGCCGCGGCGCCACCAGCCGAGCTCCCGGGCGCGCGCCAGGACCGGGGCGAAGGCCGCGAGCGACCCTGAGATCGTCATGCCGATGTTGCGCTCGGTGAAAGCGTCGGTCGCGGCCGTGAAGACGGCCAGGGCTCGCGCGCCGGCGGCCTCGGCGCGGGCCATGCCCCGCTCGTTCGGCACGAGCACCGGAAAGCGCAACCCTGGGGCCGCAGGCAGGCGCGGGACGAGCTCGTCGGCGTCGGCCAGCTGCGGGACTGCCCGCGGCGCCACGAAGCTCGTGACCTCGATCTCCTTGAGCCCGGCCGCGACGAGCAGCTCGACATAGCGGAGCTTCGCCTCGAGCGGGACCGCGACGGATTCGTTCTGCAGCCCGTCGCGAGGCCCCACCTCGTAGACGCGAACGCGGTCTGCCATCGATGCGGGGGCGGTGGGACCCGGTGGGTCGACGGCAGGCCCGCTCGTCAGACGAGCGGTGGGTCCATCGCTCGCTCGATGCGGGCGATCTGGACCTCGATGCGGGCGATCTCGTGGGCGGCGTCGGCCCGCTCCTCGCTCATCAGCGGAGCGGCGTCGCGCCGTCGTCGGGCCGCGCGATGGAGGACGAGGAGCGCGTCCCGGTTGTCGGGGAGGGGAGCGGCGTCGGCGGATTCGTGGGCTGCGGGCATCTGCGGGATTGACTCCGGTGGAAACGACTCATTCGGTATTCGAGAGCGTACCTCTATGGCCCGACGATCGCGAGCACCTGCCCCCGTGCGACCTGGTCGGCGGTCCGGACCATTACCCCTCGACCCGCCCCCCGTTCGGCGAAGCAACGACGTGCTCCATCTTCATGGCCTCGAGTGTCACGATCGGATCGCCGGTCTGAACCGCATCGCCGTCCACGACGTGGACGGCGATGACGCTGCCCGGCATCGGCGCCACGACCTCGACCGACCCTCCATCGTGATGCCCGCTGGCCGCACGGGCGGCCCGGTCCACGTCCGGTGGTGGCGCGACCCGGAACGCCGTGCTTCGACCGTCGAGGTCGACGAAGGCCGCTCCGCCGACGACGAGCGCCGGATCGTCCGGCGCCGGCCCGTCGGGGCCGCCCACCTCCACCGTCCGCTCCTCACCGTCTTCGGTCACGAGCCGGACCCGGGATGGACCGTTCAGCCGCCAGCCGCCTGTGTCGATCGCCAGCGCCGCGGCCCGCCATGCCAATTCCGCGATCCGGGTTCGCGCCGCCCAATCGTCCGGGGGCCAGATCTCTTCGAGGGTGTCGATCCGGACCTGCCCGTCGCGGACGGCGGGTTCGCGGACGAGCCAGCGCAGGAAGCGGAGATTCGTGATGAGCCCCAGGACGGTGGTCGCTTCGAGGGCGGCAGCCAGGCGTTCCAGGGCCTCGGCACGCGATGAACCGTGGGCGATGATCTTGGCCAGCATCGGATCGAACCGCCCGGTGACCTCATCACCCTCCGTAATGCCGGCGTCGACGCGGACCCCCGCTCCGGCAGGCCACGCCAAGCGCTCGATTCGCCCCGTCGCCGGCAGGAATCCTGCCTCCGCGTCCTCCGCATAGAGGCGGACCTCGATCGCGTGTCCACCCGCCCCGCGAGCCGCATCGACCTCCGCCTGCCCGACATCCAGGGCTCGCCCCTCGGCGATCCGCAGCTGATCTGCCACGAGATCTCGACCGGTGACGAGCTCGGTCACGGGATGCTCGACCTGGAGTCGGGTGTTCATCTCCAGGAAGTACGCGTCGCCCCGATCGGTCACGAGGAACTCACACGTCCCGGCTCCCACGTAGCCCACGGCGCCGCTCAGGGTGAGGGCCCAACCGCCCAACCGTTCGCGGAGTGCCGCGCCGACCGCGGGTGACGGCGATTCCTCGAGCACCTTCTGATGGCGCCGCTGAACCGAGCAGTCGCGCTCCCCGAGGTGGATGCCGGTGCCGAAACGGTCGAACAGGACCTGGATCTCCACGTGACGAGGTCCTTCGACGAGGCGTTCGAGGATCAGGCGATCGTCGCCGAACGCCGCGCGCGCCTCTCGCCGGGCGCCCGCGAACGCGTCCTCGATCCGGTCGAGCGAGCGGACGATCCGCATGCCCTTGCCACCCCCGCCGGCCGCGGGCTTCACGAGCAGCGGCGTGCCGATGCCGGCGGCGGCCGTGGCAAGCGCCCCGTCGGATTGATCGACACCGTCGTAGCCCGGCACGACGGGAACGCCGAGTCGCTCCGCGAGCCGGCGCGCGGCGGCCTTGTCACCCATGGCGCGGATCGCGGACGGCGGCGGCCCGACCCACGCCAGGCCCGACGCGATCACTGCCTCCGCGAAGGCGGCATTCTCGGCGAGGAACCCGAACCCTGGATGGACCGCGTCCGCGCCGGCCTCACGAGCGGCGGCCACCACGGCCACGATGTCGAGGAGGTCGAGTGCGTGGGGTCCGTCGGTGTCGGGCACGACCACGGCGATTCCGAGCCGCTCGCCGGTTCGCCGGATGCGATGGGCGATCTCCCCGCGATTTGCCACGAACAGGCGGCGGATCGGCGCGATGCCGGCCTGGCGACCGGGCGAGCCCGAACCTTGCGGTGCCGGATCCCTGAACGCGTCTAACGCGTCAGACGCGACACGCCAGCGGCCGCCGACACGGCGCGCCGGCAGTAACCCGGCGGCAATCCAGCGCTGGACGGACCGCGTCGACGCGCCGATCCGCGCGGCAACCTGGCTCGGGCTGAGCTCATCTGGCGTCAAGGTGGCGCGATTGTCGCATTCAGCCGCCGGAAGGGCAATCGGTCAACCCAGCAAGTGGGCGAGCGCATCGGCCCGCGCCCGTACCGCGACGCGATGGACGGACCAGGCATTCCACGCGTCCCCGACCCAGACAGCGGTCAATCCGCCGGCACGTTCGAGGTCCCCGGACGACACGACGGCCGCGACGTCCACCGCGGTCACGTCGCCCATCCGATCCGGGCGTTCGAGCCACGGCCAGCCGTCGAAGGCGTCGGCCGCGACCGTGCGCAACCGCACGGCCCGCGATGCGGGCCAGCCTCGCTCGAGGACGAAACAGAGCGTCGTCAGGTGGATCCAGACCGATGGTGTCGACTGCGGCCCCCGCACGCCGGGGTGTGTAACCGCATACGCGTCCACGACCAGGTTGGACATGGGGCTGAACGGAAGATTGCCGGCTGTCAGCTCGGTGTAGATCCGCCAGCAGCCGGGCGAGGCCGTCATGTACCGATGCACGGGGCCGTCCTCGTCGGGAACGAGACCGCGGCAGCCCACGCAGGCGACGAGGCCTCCCACGGCAGGGTCAGGACGTCCGCTTGCGCGGCGGATCCGGCTCCGGAACCCAGACGGGCGGGCGCTTCTCGACGAAGGCGACGAAGCCCTCCTGGGCCTCCGCCGATGTGCGCTGGCGGGCGATCACCCGCGCGGTGTGCCATTTCGACGACCCGTGGCCGAGGCCCCGCACCTCCCGGATGATCGACTTCGCCGCACGCGCGGCGGTGGGACCGGACGCCAGGATGTCGCCGACCGCGGTCTCGACGGCCGTGTCGAGCGCCTCCGGACCTTCGACGACTTCGTGGACGAGGCCGATCCGCTGGGCCCGGAGCGCATCGAAACGGCGGCCGCCCGGGAACAGTGCCCGGGCGTTGGACTCGCCGATCTTCGCGATCACGAACGGTGCGATGACGGCGGGCAGGATCCCCAGTCGCGTCTCGGTGAAGCCGAACTTCGCTCCCGACTCGGCGATCACGAGGTCGGCCACGGCGCACAGGCCCATCCCGCCCCCGAGTGCGGCGCCGTGGACGCGAGCCACCACCGGGACCGGGCAGGTGTCGATGGCGTCGAACATCTCGGCCATTGCCATGGCGTCATGCTCGTTGCCCTCGACATCGAGCAGCATTGCCGCCCGCATCCAGCCGATGTCTGCTCCGGCGCAGAACGACGGGCCCTCACCGGCGAGCACGACGGCGCGAAGGTTTGCCGGCTCCTCCCGTGCCAGTGCCGCGAAGGCCCCTGCCAGCTCGGCGATGAGGGAGGCGTCGAACGCGTTGTGGACGTCTGGTCGCGTCAGCGTCACGCGGACGATGGCGTCGTTCGGACCGGACCGGTCGATGCGAAGGCGGTTCGTCACGGCCGCATCGTAGCCGGGCGGCACTACCCTCGCGCTCGATCTCGGCGACACTTGACTGACTTACCCTGCCTCCACGGAGCCCACCAACCCATGCGAATCCTCGTCATCGGCGCCGGCGGCGTCGGGAGCGCCTTCATCCCGACCGCCCTCCGGCGTGACTTCTTCGAACACATCGTCATCGCCGACTACGACCGGGCCAGGGCGGATGCCGCCGTCGCGCGAGCCGGCGACCCGCGTGTCTCGGCCGCGAGGGTCGACGCTTCGCAGGCCGACGCCGTCGCCGCCCTGATCCGCGAGGAGCGCATCACCCATGTGCTCAACGCCGTCGACCCGCGCTTCGTCATGCCGATCTTCAACGGCTGTGCCGCCGCCAACGCGACCTACCTCGACATGGCCATGTCCCTGTCGAAGCCGCACCCGGAGCAGCCGCTTGCGCTAAGCGGGCTCAAGCTCGGCGACGAGCAGTTCGCCCAGGCCGACGCCTGGAAGGCGGCGGGCCGGCTGGCGCTCGTCGGAATGGGCGTCGAGCCCGGCCTGTCCGATGTCTTCGCCCGCTACGCGGCCGACCACCTCTTCTCCGAGATCGACGAGATCGGCATTCGGGACGGCGCGAACCTCGTGGTCGACGGCTACGACTTCGCCCCGTCGTTCTCGATCTGGACGACGATCGAGGAGTGCCTCAACCCGCCGGTGATCTGGGAGGACGGCCGCGGCTGGTACACGACTCCGCCGTTCAGCGAGCCCGAGGTGTTCGATTTCCCCGAGGGCATCGGGCCGGTCGAGTGCGTCAACGTCGAGCACGAGGAAGTCCTGCTCGTCCCGCGCTGGGTCAAGGCGAAGCGGGTGACCTTCAAGTACGGCCTCGGTGATGAGTTCATCAACGTCCTCAAGGTCCTCCACACGCTCGGGCTCGACAAGACCGCGAAGCTGCGGGTCGGCGGGGTCGAGGTTTCGCCACGGGACGTCGTGGCGGCCGGGCTGCCGGATCCGGCGGGCCTCGGCGATCGCATGCACGGCAAGACCTGCGCCGGGACCTGGGTCACGGGTCGCGGCAAGGACGGAGAGCCGCGCGAGGTCTACCTCTACCACGTGGTCGACAACGACTGGTCGATGCGCGAGTACGGTTCGCAGGCCGTCGTCTGGCAGACCGCCGTCAACCCGGTCGTGGCGCTGGAGCTGCTGGCCCGCGGGACGTGGTCGGGCGCGGGCGTCCTGGGTCCCGAGGCGTTCGACGCCAAGCCCTTCCTCGATCTCCTGACCGAGTACGGCTCGCCGTGGGGGATGCGCGAGGGGCGCTAACTCCTGGCGCGTATCACGACCGGATCGCCGGTCTCGACGCGGCCCTCGACCAGCACCCGCGCGTACCAGCGGGCGTCCTCCGGGTAGCGCTTCGCGGAGATCCGCTCGATCTGGCCGTCGACGAACCAGCGCGTCTGCTTGGCGCACGGCGCCGCGTTCTGGGTCAGCTCGAGCGTCAGGCCGTCGTCGCCGACTTCGAGGATGTCGCCCGCCCTGAGTGCGCCCCAGTCGAGGCCCTCGATCGTGAGGTTCTCGCCGTACGCGCCGGGAAACGCCTGGTGCCCGTCGGCCGCCACGCGGGCGATGGCCTCGGTCGCGTAGAGGCACACGGCCGCCGTCGGCCCGCCGTGGTTCGGAGACTCGTGGCCGTCGGCATCGAGCCCGAGCGTCCCGACCCAGGCCCCATCGATCGGCAGCTTCGGGAGCCCGCCGGGGGACACGTTGACGGAGACGACGCGGCCGCGCATTGCCGGGATGCTAGCGGGTCGGCGCGCTGCTCCGCCTAGTGGACGTCGACGTTCGGCGACATGCACGACCGCACCGGGCTGGAACAGCAGGACGGTGAAGCTCACGGTCACCTTGACGTGCTCCACGCCCGGGCGCCAACCGTGCGCGTAGTAGTTCTCGAACGGCGGGCCGCCGTCGAGGCTCGTGACATTCAGGGCGTACCCGTCCCAGGACACCAGCGGGTTGGCCGGCGACGAGGTGACCTCGGCGGACGCGGCCGTGAGGATCCCGTTCGGAAGAGTGGCCTCGCCCAAGTCAACGGAATACGCCCCGGCGTGATCGATCGGGATGTCGTGTCCGTCGATCGACAGCGGCTCGGCCGCCGCCGCCGCGGAGGGTTCGATCGTCGGCAGGGCCGTTGCGCACGGGTTGCCAGGCGCCGGGCCCGAGCACGGCGTGTCGTGGTATCCCCCCGAGATTGGTGACCGCACGTCGGTGTACTGCGAGCAGGTGACCGTTCCCGAGGTTGATCGCCGTGCTGCACGGGAGAGTCACTAATCCGAGTGACATCTGCGATCCGCGAGCAATCGATGACCTCGTCGGACGACGTGCCCGCATTGGTGACGATGTGAACGCTGACGACCATCCCGGCCGCGTCGGATCGGCAAGGCGAGGCGCCCGGACACGTCGACCTCGTCATCTCGATCTGCTGGATGTGTCCCGGGGCGACGCCGGACTGAGCCACGGCCCACGCCGCGAAGCCGGCACACTGGTTGAGGGAGGGGACAATCGTCGGGCATACCCTTGGAAAGGTCCGGTCTGGTTCCGGGTGAAGGGGTCGCGCTGCGGCCCGGTCGGCTCTCGTGGCTCGCCGACGGGCTCACGAGCGCGACGCCGCCCTCGTCGATCTTGATCGTGATCCTGGCCTGGAGTTGGTGCTTCTCGCCGCCGCAGCTGTCGAGCGACAGGCTTGCCAGCGCGACGAGATGCCACGTGCCGACGGGCAGGCGCAGGACCGGGTCGCCGAAGAACGCTCGGACCACATCGTCAGATGGCGGCGGCGACCCGGCAGTGTTGCCGCCCGATTTCGAAAACGCGACGTCCAGCGGAATCCCGGGCCGCAGGACGGATGAGGTGCACATCAGCCGGCTGATGGCAGAGAGTTGCACTGCGCCGCCGCCGGCCAAGGGAACGGGCTCATCGATGGCGAACCCGACCGGGCCGATCTCCGAGTGGAAGATCGTGACCGAGGGATCCGAGCCCAGGTACCGCAACGTCGCGTGGGCGACGATCGGGTCCGAAGCCGAGTAGCGCGACTTCGACGCCGCGAGGGTGAGCTCGAAGGTCCCGTCGTTCACCACGTTGCTCGTGCCGGGACCCGCGGGACCGAATCGGCCGGTCATCCCGCCCCAGACCACCACGGCGAGTGTCGCCACCACGACCGTCGCAACCGCGAGGCGACTCGGTGCACTGCGCCTCCAGACGACCGGGCCGCGGACCAGGTGCCCGGCCTCCGGCGTCGCGGACACAGGCTCGTTGACCGGCACGGCGGCAGCGAGCCTGGCCAGACGATCGCGAAGCTCGGGATCGGCGGGGCCGGTCATCGATCACCACCCAGGTCGCGGCGAAGCTGTCCGTACCCGCGCGAGATCCAGCTCGCGACGGTGCCGCGTGGGACACCGAACATGGTTGCGACCTCGTCCTGGGTGTACCCGTCGAGGACGGTCAGGACGAGTGCCGCACGCGTTCGCCGGTCGAGTGCTTGCATTGCCTGCCAGAGATCCGGATCCACGGTCATGGCCCAGGCCTCGTCGCTCTCACGGATGGGCAGGAAGCCCCAGCGCTTCCGCCGCCGTCGCTCGTCGATCGCCAGGCGGAGCCCCACGACGGCGAGCCAGCGGGCGACGTCCTGTTCGGGCGGAAAGGGCCAGTGCTGCGTCGCCCGGAGGAATGTCTGCTGGGCCAGATCCTCCGCCTCTGCGACATCGCGGACGACGAGCGCGAGTCGTCGAACGAGCCACGGGCGGTGAGCCCGGACGGCGTCTTCGAGCGTGCCGGCCGACGACGTCGATGCGATCGCAACCTCCACCCGACCTCCTTCAACCGGCTTAACGTCCGAGACCGGCCGGCTGTTGCATCGACCGCCGAGCTACATCCGGAAGACGCCGAACTTCGTGTCCGGGATCGGGGCGTGGACGGCGGCCTCGATGCCCATCGAGAGGACGCGCCGGGTGTCGAGCGGGTCGATGATCCCGTCGTCCCAGAGGCGGGCGGTCGCGAAGTACGGGTTGCCCTCGCGCTCGTAGGCCTCGAGGATCGGCGCCTCGAAGGCGTCGCGAGCGGCGTCGTCGGCGATATCCGGCCGCACCGTCGACAGCACCCGGGCGGCCTGCGGTCCGCCCATGACCGAGATCCGGGCGTTCGGCCAGGTCCACAGGAAGCGCGGCGAGTAGGCCCGCCCGGCCATCGCGTAGTTGCCGGCGCCGAAGCTGCCCGCCGATCAGGACCGTGAACTTGGGCACGGCCGCCGACGCGACCGCGGTCACGAGCTTCGCGCCGTCCTTGGCGATCCCGCCGGCCTCGTACTCGCGGCCGACCATGAAGCCGGTGATGTTCTGCAGGAACACGAGCGGGATTCGGCGCTGGCAGGCGAGCTCGATGAAATGGGCGCCCTTGAGCGAGCTCTGGCTGAAGAGGATCCCGTCGTTGGCGAGGATCGCGACCGGCCAGCCGTCGAGGTTCGCAAAGCCGCAGACGAGCGTCTCGCCGTACAGCGGCTTGAACTCGTGGAAGCTCGAGCCGTCGACGAGGCGAGCGATGATCTCGCGGACCGGCACGGGCCGACGCGAATCGGCGGACACGGCGGCGTAGAGGTGGGCGCCGCCATCGCGACCCTCCGGTTCCACGGCGGGCGCGATCGACTCCCGACGATCCCAGGGTAGGGGCGGCGCCTTCCGCTCGAGATGCCGAACGATGGACCGCCCGAGGGCCAGGGCATGCTCGTCGTCGAGCGCCTCGTGATCGGCAACGCCGCTCTGCCGCGCATGGACGTCGGCCCCGCCGAGGGTCTCCGCGTCGACGTCCTCGCCCGTTGCCGCCTTCACGAGCGGCGGCCCGCCGAGGAAGATCGTGCCGGTGCCGCGGACGATGACGGTCTCGTCGGACATCGCCGGGACGTAGGCGCCGCCCGCCGTCGACGAGCCCATGACGAGCGCGACCTGCGGGATCCCCTCGGACGACATCCGGGCCTGGTTGTAGAAAATCCGCCCGAAGTGCTCGCGATCGGGAAAGACGTCGGCCTGGAGCGGCAGAAAGGCACCACCGCTGTCGACGAGGTAGACGCACGGCAGCCGGTTCTCGAGGGCGATCTCCTGGGCTCGCAGGTGCTTCTTCACCGTCATCGGGTAGTACGTGCCGCCCTTGACCGTCGCGTCGTTGGCGACGATGACGCAGAGCGTCCCCTCGATCCGCCCGAGCCCGGTGACGATCCCCGCGCTCGGCGCGTCGTCCTCGTACATGCCGTTGGCCGCGAGCGCACTCAGCTCGAGGAACGCCGCGCCCGGATCGAGGATCCGGTCGATCCGTTCGCGAACGGGCATCTTGCCCCGCTCGCGATGGCGGGCGATCGATCGGTCATCGCCGCCCGCGCCACGCTCGGCAACCGTCGCCGTCCGCGCCCGCAGATCCGCCACGAGCTCGCGCATCCGCACGGCGTTCGCGACCGCGTCCGGGCTCGCGGGATCCAGGCGGCTGCGCAGGACGGGCATGGGGCGAGTGTAGGGCGAAGGGGTCACCGGAACCACGCTCGCGGGCGCGTCAGGTCCGGCGAGGGCCCAACGCCACGAGTATCGAGATCAAGGCTCCGATGGCCAGGATGCCGGCCGAAACCACAACGGCGGAGCCGATATCGGGCGCGGTGCACCCGGAGTCCGTGGTGCACCCGATGGCCACCCGTCCGAACAGCGCCACCCACATGCCGCCGACACCCGCAAGGAGACCGCCCGCGCCGGCGATCGCCCGGCCCTTGCGCGCGATGCCCACCGCCGCCGCGATGCAGATCGCGATGCCGAGCAATGGGAACTCGAGCATCAGGAACCCGCCGCCTGCCCCGAGTATCAGCCCGGCAAGCCAGCTCTCCCAGGAGCCCGAGCGGACGCGGCCCGTGCCGGATGCCCCGGCCTGTCTGGTCACCGAGGATCAGGCCTTCCCGAGGGCCTCGTGGAGGGCACCGTCGAGCTCGGGGTAGGTGAATTCGAAGCCGGCGGCAGCCAGCTTCGCCGGTGCCACGCGCCGTGAGCCGAGGAGCAAGGTGGCCTCGCCGCGAAGGACGAGCCGCAGAAGCCACGCTGGAACCCGGAACCAGTTGGGCCGGTGAAGGACCTTGGCCAGCGCGGCCGCGAGTTCAGCCTGGTGGCACGGCGTCGGGCTCGTGGCATTGACAGGACCACTCAGGGCGGCATCGTCGATCGCTCGTCGGTAGGCCGCGACGAGGTCGTCGATGTGGATCCATGAGAACCACTGCCGCCCGTCGCCGTAGCGGCCGCCGAACCCGAGCTTGACCGGCAGCGTGAGCAGGTTCAGGAGGTCACTGCCTCGGGCGAGCACGATCGAGGTGCGCATCATCACGACTCGGACGCCGAGCGGGGAGGCCTCGGCCGCGGCCGCCTCCCAGTCCTCACCCAACTCGGCGAGGAAGCCCGGCGTCTTCGAGGTGTCGGTCGTCTCCGTTGCCGGTTCCGCGTCGAGGTCGGTGTAGCCCTCGGTTCCCGCCGCGGAGACGAAGACGCTCGGCCGGCGATCCGGTTCCAGGGCTCCGATTGCCCGGACGATGGCACGGTTGGTGCCGACGCGGCTGGCCACGATCGCCCGGACACGCCCCGATGTCCAGGGCAGTGGGCCCACCGGGACGCCACTGACGTTGACGACGGCGTCAGCTCCGGCAAGCGACTCTGACAAGGCCTGGTCACCGCTCGAGCCGGAGGGATCCCAGGGGATCGCGCGGACGCCCGCAGCGAGGCGCCCGCCGACCCGTGCCGGGTCGCGGCTCAGGACGTCGACGGCGATGCCGTCGCGAATAAGTGACGCAGTGAGGGCGCGGCCGATGAGCCCGGAGCCGCCGGCGATGACGATGCGCATCAGGTTCGATTCTCCG
>CAVWRX010000007.1:0-447397 GCA_963757595.1 uncultured Chloroflexia bacterium
ACGACCACGATCGCCAGGAGCGCGGAACCGCCCCCGTACGCGGCCAGGACGATCGCCAGGCCGAGCCAGCGTCCCAGGAGATACGACGTCCGGCGCAGTGGCCTGGCGAGGAGCGCCAGCGCGATCCCCGACTCGAGGTCGCTGGCGATCGCGGGCGAACCCAGGAATGCCGCGGTCATGGCCAGGACGAACGCGAACTGGAAGGCGATGAAGATGAGGATCTGCGAGACGCCCAATTGCACCGTCAGCTCGGACGAGCCGTTGGCCCGCGCGATCGACACCAACCGGTCCACGCCCCAGCCGGTGATTCCGACCGCGACGATGGCGAGGATGACGAGGACCCACAGGATCCGCCGGCGAGCGGCCTCGCCGATCGTCAGCCGGACGATCGTGATCACGCCGCGGTCTCCGAGCCGCGGCCGACAAGTTCGAGGAAGCGTTGCTCCAGCGATTCGCGGCCGGCGCTGACCGACTGGATGCGGACGCCAAGCCCGACCAGAGCCGCCACGACATCCGGGACGCGGGTCTCCGGGAGCTCGGCAAAGACCAGGTCGCTGCCCTCGACCGTGACCGGCCCGAAGGCCGCGAGCGTCGCGATCACGTCCTCACCGACCGCCTGGCCGCCGCCGGTCTCGCACCTGATCCGCGTCTCCGGAGCGCCGAGGACCGCGCCCAGCGTGCCCTCGGCCACGACCGCGCCGCGATCGACGATCGCCACGCGATCACAGACCTGCTCGACTTCGCTGAGGAGATGCGAGTTCAGGAAGATCGCCGCGCCCCGATCCCGAGCGGTCCGCAGGATGCCGCGGACATCGATCCGGCCGATCGGGTCGAGCGCCGAAGTCGGTTCGTCAAGCACGACGAGCGCCGGATTGCCGAGCAGCGCCACGCCGAGCCCGAGCCGCTGCTGCATCCCCTTTGAGAACCCGCCGACGGCGGAGTTGGCACGCTCCGCGAGGCCCACCAGCTCGAGCGTCTCGGAGAACATCCGGTCGCGGCCGGCGGACGGCAGCCCGATGAGGTCTGCATGGAGCGCCAGGACCTCGCGGGCCCGAAGCCAGGGCTGGAACCGGAACATCTCGGGCAGGTAGCCGACGCGCCGACGAGCCTCGCGATCGCCAAGCGGCGCGCCGAGCAGGAATCCGCGACCGCCGCTCGGACGCGCCAGGCCGAGCAGGAGCTTGACGGTCGTGGTCTTGCCGGCCCCGTTCGGGCCGAGGAACCCGAAGACCTCGCCCGGCTGGACGGTCATGGTCAGGCCCGCCAGGGCCTGCCACCCGGCCGTAGCGCTTGCGCAGGTCGGTGACCTCGATAACGGGGTCGGCGAGCGAGGTCACCGCTGTCCGGGCGGCACGGAAGCGATCGGCGAATTGGTGTGCATCGGACAGCATCGTGCCACGCAAGCTGTCACGACGTCGGCCCAGGCTTCGCCCATGATCCTCATCGACTGCCCCTCCTGCGAGGGTTCCGTGCCGACCAGCCTGCCATTCCCGGACGAGCTCGCGTGCGACGCGTGCTCGACGACCTGGGAGATCACCGACCCGGAGGTCGTGGAGACGTTGCTCGCGGCCTGACGGCCGAGTGCCCGGAAACTTCTCCGCGATACCATCCGCGTATGGGTGAGACAGGGTCCGAGAATGTTTCCGACGCTCGCCTGCGGGCGGCGATCTGCGCCGCCGGGCGGCGGCTTGGCGCGCGCGGCCTAATCAGCGCCGGGGAGGGCAATCTCTCCGTCCGACTGTCGGGCGGGCGCCTCCTGACAACCCCGACCGGACGTCGCAAGGACGAGCTCGGACCCGGCGACATGGCCACGGTCCCGCTGGACCCGGAGGTGGGACCGCCACCCGACGGTCCCCGACCGAGCTCGGACATCGCCATCCATCGGGCGATCTACCGCAGCCGGCCTGACGTGATCGCGATCGTCCACGCCCACCTCCCGGCGTCGATGGCCCTCACCCTCGCCGGCGAGTTCCCAGATCCCGAGGCCCTGCCCGAGACCGCCTTCCACCTGCCCGTCCTGCCGTTCGTGCCGTTCGGGGAGATGGGCAGCCAGGAGCTTGCCGGACGGGTGGCGCTCGCGTTCGAGGCCACGGAGCCGCGACCGCTCGCCGTGGTCCTGGAGCGTCACGGGGCGATCGCGGTTGGGTGTGCCGATCGTTCGATCGAAGCGCCCGACGCATCCGGGCCCGAGCTGGAGGCGGCGCTGACGGCGGCCGTCGATCGGCTCGAGCTGATCGAGGTCCTGTGCCGCACGACGCGGGACGCGATCCTTCTCAGGGAAGCTCGCAGCCGCTGGTGATGCGTCCAGGGTGACGCCTCCGGCCGCCGACCCGGACTGGCCGAGCCGCGCCTAGAGGCCCGAGGCCAGGACGACCGCGAAGCCGACGATCAGGGCGTTTCCGACAAGGCTGATCGCGACCTGGAACCTCGGCGACAGCCGACGGTGTGCGATGGCGCCGACGGCCGCCAGCGAGGTCTGCCAGGAAAGCGAGGCCAGGAGGGCGCCGGCAACGAAGGCCGCCCGTTCGCCGGGTCCGTGACCAAGGTTGGACAGGCCCAGGATCAGCGCGGTGAAGTAGATGACGGTCGCCGGATTCAGGAGGGTCAGCGCCAGGAATCGCAGGTAGGTGCCGAGGTGCCCGATCGAGAGATGGCTATCTCGGGTGACCTGGCGCGGTCCGCGGAGCAGGAGCAGGAACCCTCGAAGGCCGATCCCGAGCAAGGCCCCGATCGCGATGATCTTCAGTGGCCGGGCAAATGGCTCGATGAGGCTCGCAAGCGCCGTGCCGCCGGCCGCCGCGAGGGCCGCGTACAGGCCGTCGGCGGAGGCCGTCCCCGCCCCCGCGGCGGCGGCGATCCCGAATCCACGCCGGATCCCGATCTCGACGATCAGGACGGCGATCGCGCCGACCGGGATGGCGATGGCATAGCCGGCCAGGGCACCAGCGACGAAGGCGGCGGGCACGGTCAGGCGGGCACGGTCAGGCGGGCACGCCCAGACCAGCGCCGGGAGCGATGCGCGGAACCACGATCACCTCACGAACTCGATGGTGAAGCGGTCACGCGGCCGAGGCGCCCGGTGCAATGAGGTCCAGGATGGCTCCGACGTGGCGCCGGTACTCCGTTCCCGTGTAGTCGTGGAGCGGATGCGGGTCCAGGACGTGCTCCTCGGTCCGGCCACCCCGACGGATGTAGGCGACCGGATAGATGGCACCCAGGCCGTCGGCCTCGATCGTCATCGCGATCGCGTCCGGCCCCCCATCGTCCAGGAAGTGCGTCAGGGGCTGGATGCCACGATCACGGATGCCGTCGTCGGGCGTCACGGTGACGACCGAGGCGAGATACGCCTTCTGGTGCCACAGCTCGGGTCCGCCGCTGGCCTCCGCCACGAGGTGATCGACGAGGGCCGAGAGTTCGATCGGACGCGACTCCAGGGCCAGGCCGAACGACTGTTCGGCGATGCGGCGGACGAGGATTCTGCCGTTGTACCGATGGCCCTGCACGGCCCCGGAGTAGCTCGGGATGCCGTGCTTCTTGAGCCCGCCGGCGCCCGACGTGATCGTCCCGGCGAAGTGGATGCCCGGGACCGTCGCACTCTCCCAGAACGCCGTCTGCGCGGGCAGCCGGGCCTGCCCGAAGGTTGCCACCCCCAGCGACGGCAGGTCGAGCAGCGGGCACGTGAATCCCGTCGCGGCGATCACTTCGTCGGCCTCCAGCGAGAACGGGATCCCCGTGTCAGTGCGCTTGAGATCGACCCGCAATCCCCCCGGGACTTGGCTGATGCCTGCGATCGAGGCGGCAAGGATGTCGACGCCACCGCCCAGGGCCGAGTCCTCGAACGGCTGGACGTAGCGGGCTCGGACGCCGACGAGCGAGCGCGTCTCGATGGACGTCTTCGCTGGGGACGGCGAGGCCAGCGTGATCCGGCTGGCCCACTGGAGCAGCCCCGACGCCAGCTCGAACCCCGAGTTCTGCTTGCCGATGACGAAGAGGCGCTTGCCGGCATACGTTTCGGCGTCGCGGGTATCGGCATAGTGGGCGGCGTGCTCGATACCGGGCGTGGCCGGCGTGAACGGCTCGGCGGTCCCGACGGCGAGGATCAGGTGGTCGCAGCTGTACTCCCCGTCCGACGTCACGAGCGTGAATCGGTCGCCGGTCGGGGTCGACTCGCGGTGCGTCGATTCCCAGCGACAGCCGTAGCGAACCTGGAGGCCGGCGCGCTCGGCAAAGGCCGCCAGGCCGGCTTCCATCTCGGGCCGCGACGGGAAGTCCGAGGACCCGTCCATGAACTCCGTCTGGAGCCCCCTGAGCTCCGGCTCGCGGGCCAGCAGGCTGTTCCAGTCCCAGCGCTCGAACGCCCGCGAACGGCGATCCGCGGGCGCGTACGGTTTCGTCCAGGAGAGGAGCCGCTGGAAGAAGGGCCAGCGACGGAACATGCCGCCCGGGGCGGGATCGGCCGACAGCACGGCGTGCGGAATGCCGGAGCGGTTGAGCTCGTAGGCGACCTGGAGCCCGCCCGGGCCCGAACCCACGACGACGACCGCGTAGTGGCCTGGCGGGAATGGCCGGTCCATCTGCTCCATCTCGATCAGCCCGAGGTGCGATTCGCGTTCCGGAGGCGTCGTGATTGCGACTGCAGCATCCGATAGGTCACCCGTGGATGCTCGACCAGGAATGGCTCGAGGGCGGCACCCGGCAGGACGAGACAGCGGAGCGGCCGCATCGCGATCACGTCGGCCGTCGGCGGCTCGCCAAGCAGCAGCGAGACCTCGCCGAAGAACTCCCCGCGTCCGAGCGTCGCCCGAGGCGTGCCGTCGACGACGATCGAGGCATCGCCGTCGAGGATCACGTAGAACGCCGAGCCCGTCAGGCCCTGGCGCAGGATCCGCGCGCCTTCGGGGAAGAAGGCCTCCTCGAACCGGCTGGCAACGCCGAGGAGCTGGGGCGTGGCCAGATCGCCGAAGAGGGTCATGCCGGCCAGCTCGTCGGCGATTTCTTCTCGAGTTGCCATCGAAGTTCGCCGCCCCTCCTGCTCGACCCGCCGACCGTCACCAGCGATTGTGCCTCGTTCCGGGTTCGAGCGAGGAGGCCGTCCTGCCGGCGCCCCGCCTTGACGGGGCGATGTCCGCCCTTCAGCATCGGCGAACACCCCGATGGAGGACCCGTGTCCCTGACTCCAGGCCGTCGTTCCGAGCTGCTGGCGGCTTGCCCGCTGTTCCGCGGCGTGAGCCCGGCTGGACTCGCGAAGCTGGATGGCATCGCGACAGAGGTCACGTTCCCGGCCGGCCACGTCATCGCCCGGCAGGGAGAAATCGGGACGGGGTTCTTCGTGATCGTGGACGGCTCGGTGCGGGTCGTTCGCGATGGGGCCGTCGTCGCCCGCCTCGGTCCGGGCGATTTCTTCGGGGAGATGTCGGTGCTCGACGGCCAACCCAGGACCGCGATGGTGGCGGCGGAAGCCACCACCATGTGCCTCGCGATCGCGAGCTGGGACTTCGAGGGCGCCCTCCTCGCAAATCCGGCGGTCGCGCTGGCCATCCTGCGGGGGGTCGCCGCCCGGCTGCGCGAGGCGACCGACACGCTTCGGCACTGATGCGCGCCCGCATCGGGTCCCGTTCATGACCTCGGGCGACCCCGCCGCGCCTGCGGACGGCGCCACTCACGTGTTCCTCTTCTCCGACATCGAGGGTTCGACGCGAATCGAGGAATTGATCGGAACGGCCGCGTATGCCGATCTCCGCGAACGGCATCGGACCATCCTTCGGTCGGCCTTCGCGACCAATGGCGGCGTCGAGCAGGGAACCGAGGGTGACTCCTTCTTCGTCGTCTTCCGCGCCGCGGCCGACGCCCTCGTCGGAGCGGCCGCGGCACAGCGGGCGATAGGGTCAGAACCGTGGCCCGAAGAAGCAGTGGTTCGTGTGCGCATGGGCCTGAACGCGGGGACGGCCAGCTCCGCGGGCGGGAGCCTGGTTGGCCTGGCCATCAACCGGGCCGCGCGGATCGCGGGCGTCGCGCACGGCGGCCAGGTGCTCGTCTCGGAAGCGCTGCGCAGCCTGGCAGCGGGCGACCTCGCGGAGGACCTCCGGCTCATCGACCTGGGCGTCCATCGCCTGCGTGACCTGCGCGAGCCCGAGCGGCTCTTCCAGCTCGCGGGACCGGGCCTGCGTGACAGCTTTCCGCCGCTCGCGACCGTGGACGCGAGGCCGAACAACCTCCCGACCCAGCTCACCTCGTTCGTGGGCCGCGAGGAGGAGACGGCCGCGGTCCTCCGCTACCTGGATGACAACCGTCTTGTGACCCTGACCGGTCCGGGCGGCACCGGCAAGACCCGGCTTTCGCTCCAGGTCGCGGCCATGGCCATGGACGACCATCCGGACGGGACGTTCTTCGTCGCCCTCGAGACGGTTCGTGATGCGGACCTCGTGGCCTCGCGAGTCATTGGCGAGATCGGATTGTCAGAGTCGGGCAACCGGTCCGCTCGCGACATCCTCGTGGACTGGCTCGGGGACAAGCACGTCCTCCTGGTCCTCGACAACTTCGAGCAGGTCGTCGACGGCGGTCCCGTCGTCGCGGATCTCCTGCGCGCTGCCGCAGGGCTGACCGTCCTGATCACCTCAAGAGCGCCGCTGCGGATCTCCGGCGAGCAGGAGTTCCCGGTTCCGGGCCTCCCGGTCCCGCCCGACCCGGGGCATCTCGGCGGCTACGATCGCGCTCGCCTCGGCGGCGACTCGGCGCCGGATCTCGCCGCCCTGAACACCTATGAGGCGGTCCGGCTCTTCGTTGCCCGGGCCATGTCGGTCCGGCCCGACTTCGCGGTCACCAACGCCAATGCGCCGGCGGTCGCCGCCATCTGCGCCCGCCTCCAGGGCCTGCCGCTTGCCATCGAGCTTGCGGCCGCGCGCGTGAAGCTGCTCAGTCCCGACGCAATCCTCGGCCGGCTCGAGCACCAGCTGAACCTCCTCGCGTCAGGTGCCCGCGATCTCCCGGCCCGCCAGCAGACCCTTCGGGGCGCGATCGCCTGGAGTTACGACATCCTCGACGAGGCGGACCGGCGCCTGCTCGAGCGCCTGTCCGTCTTCGCCGGCGGCTTCGATCTGGACGCCGCCGAAGCGATCGCGGGGTCGTACGCCGAGACGGGACGTGATGTGCTCGATGGGCTCAGCGCTCTTGCCGACCAGAGCCTGATCCGCTCGGTTGAGACCCAGCCGCCACGGTTCCAGCTTCTCGAGACGATCCGGGAGTTTGCCGCGGAGATGCTCGACGGGCGGGAGGACGCCGGGGCCATCCAGGATCGCCACAGCGCCTGGTGCCTGAACCTCGTGGAGGCCGCGTCCGTGGGCCTGTCCGGACCCGACCAGCGGGATCTGTTGAGCCGGCTCGAGCGGGAGCACGACAACATCCGGGCCGCGCTGGATCGTACGGCGGCGGCTGGCGACGGCAGCGCGATCCGCATCGCCTTCGCGATGTGGCGGTTCTGGCAGAAGCGCGGCCACCTCAACGAGGCTCGCCGGCGGCTGGAGTCGATCGCCGCGCAGCCATGGTCCCGTGACGATCCAATGCTCCGGGCACGCCTCATGGAAGCCCTGGGCGGGGTCGCCTGGTGGCAGGCCGACCTCGAGCCGATGAAGGCCGCCTACGCGGAGGCCCTCGAGATCTGGCGCGGGCTCGGCGATCGCGCGGAAATCGCCAACGCCCTCTACAACTACTCGTTCTCATTCGCGGTGGGGCCAGATCCGGCGCTCGACCCGTCCCTGGCGGATCCCGACGGCGAGGGCCTCGCGGCCCAGGACGAGGCCTACGCGATCTATCACGAGATCGGGGACATCCGCGGCCAGGCCAACGTCCTCTGGGGGCTCGGCAACGCCGAGTACTTCCAGGTCGCCGGGGATTACGGCGAGGCCCGCTTCCGGGAGGTCCTCGGCCTCTTCAGGTCGGTGGACGACGTGACGATGGAGGCGTGGACGCTCCACATGCTGGGGAGCGCGCTCCTTCGCCAGAACCGTCCGACCGAGGCCGGCGACTTCGTCCGCGAAGCCCTGCGCCTGTTCCATGGGGCCAGTGACGCGGCAGGCATCGCCCTCGTCCTCGATGACCTCCACTCCGAGGCCGTGAGCCACGGCGACCTCGCGAGAGGTGCTCGCCTCTACGGCGCAGCCCGTCGCCTCACCGTGACGACCGGCGCGGAGCTGGCGGGCTACGTCGATGCCCAGTTCGAGCACCAGCTCCGGCCGCACATCAGCGGGCGCCTCCCCCCTGCGGAGTTCGAGCGCCTGGCCGCGGAGGGCGCGGCGCGGTCGCTGGACGAGACCGTGGCATACGCGCTGGAGCCGTGGCCAGCCGGTCGTCGTACCAGTGACCACGGGAGCGGGCCGGCGGGCTAGGATGAGGACGTGTTCAACGCCCCGATGGAAGCCTCCACGATCGACTTCACGGCGGACCACGATGCTCCGGGCGCCGACGCGCCGGGGCCTGCCGCCCCGGCGGAGTCTGATCCCGCCCTCGTCATCCTGACCTGCGCCAACTGCGGCGCGCCGATGGACGAACGGAAGTGCAAGCTCGTCTGCCGCTGCGGCTACTTCCTGTCCTGCTCGGATTACTACTGATCGGAGCCGGACCCGGTCGAGGCCGGAGCGTCTGGCGGCGCCACCATGCCGATGCGTCCAGGGAGTTCGTGATGGATAGCTCGACCGTCCCACCGATCCGCCTCGTGACGCGCCTGCCCGTCGGGCCGGAGGTCGTCTGGACCTACCTGACCGATCCCGGGCACGTCGTCGAGTGGTTCACCGAGGCGTCCGACGTTGGCCCCGTCGGGTCGACGTATCGCCTCGACTTCGGCGAGGGAAGTGTGGTCGAGGGCCTGATCGAAGCCGTCGAACCGGGGCGGACCTTCGCCCATCGGTGGGCCTGGATGGATGGGGATCCGGACCAGGAGACCCTCGTCACCTGGACGATCAGGGCGGTCGCGGCTGATGCCTCGGAGCTGGAGCTGATCCACGACGGCTGGGACGAGGCGGGTGCCGACACCGCGATCCGGGATGACCATGAGGCGTACTGGTCGGGCTACCTCGACGACCTCCGCGGCATCCTCGAGGACGGCGCAGGCTCGTGACCCTGTCGCCTGCCGGCGGGTGGCTCCACCGGATGACCGAGCGCTACCGGGGATTCGAGCCCGACGCCCGGCGATTCCTGCTGGTCACGCTCGTCGCCGGCGCGGCCACGAGCCTTTTCTGGATCGACTTCAACCTCTACCTTGCGGCCATCGGGTTCGACGACGCCCGGATCGGGATCGTCGGGACGGTCGGGTCGCTTGCCGCCGCCCTCGCGGCCTTTCCCGCCTCGTCATGGTCGGACCACATCGGGCGGCGGCTGGTCATGGCCGGCGGCGCCGGAGGGGCGCTCCTGGCCGTTGTCGGGATGATCGCGACGCACGATCCCACGGCGATCATCCTCTTCGCGGCCCTCTACGGGGCCGGCAACCAGGCCGTCCAGGTCGTGAGCGTGCCGTACATGTCCGAGCATTCGGACCCGGAGCACCGCAACGAGCTGTTCGCCCTGCAGTTCGCGATCGGCAGCGCCACGAACGTGGTCGCCGCCGCGCTGGGGGGCATCGTTGCCCGGCTCATCGCCGACCGGCTCGGGTTCATCGCGGACGGCCCCGACACCTACCGGATCATCCTGGTCTTCATGGCGGTCCTGCTCGCCGCGGGCCTCCTCGTGATGCTTCGACTGGGCGACGACCGCCCGTCGATCCTCCGCAAGCGACACCTCCTCTCGGTCGGCGAGCCCGCAGCTTTTCCGGCGCTCCGGCAGCGCGGCTGGTCGGTCGCCCGCCTGGGGCTCACCATCCGGGATCGACGGACGTTCGTCCGGCTCCTCCTGCCGGGCCTGCTGATCCCGATCGGGGCAGGCCAGGTGATCCCGTACCTGAACCTCTTCATCAAGGTCAAGTTCGGCCTCGATCTCGCGTCGCTGAACGGGGTCTTCGCGCTGACGAGCATCGGGACGATGCTGGCCGTCCTCTACCAGCCGACCCTCGCCCGGCGGTTCGGGCGCGTCAGGTCCGTGGTCCTCGTCCAGGGCGTCAGCATCCCGTTTCTCATCGTCCTCGGCTTCAGCCCCCTGCTCTGGACGGTAATTGCCGCGATGACGGTTCGAAATTCCCTGATGAACGCGGGCAACCCGATCGCGAACTCCTTCGCGATGGATCGCGTCAGCCCGTCCGAACGCGCGACGCTGGCCGCGGCGATGTCGCTGATGTGGTCGATCGGGTGGGTCATCGCCGGCTTCTACTATTCCGCGATCCACGCGATCCTCGGGTTCGAAACCGGCTACAACGTCAACTTCCTGACGATCATCGTCCTGTACTCCTTGGCGACCTGGCTCTACTGGCGCTGGTTCCGCGACGCCGAGCCGGACGGCGTGCCGGGCGGCCGTGCGGCGGCGGGGGTCGCCTCGACCGAATAGACTCCATCGATGACCGCTGACCCGTCCCAGCGCGAGAAGACCGGCATCCCCAGGAACCCGGGCCGCGCCGAGCTCGGGATGAAGGCGACGCTGCTCTTCCCGTCGCGCGAGATCGTCGAGCAGTTCTACGTGCCGCTCATCTACACGGCCTGCCGGACCTGCTATTCGGAGCTCCCGCCCGAGGAGATCTTCCGACGCGCGACCGCCGGCGAGATCGAGCAGGCCAAGATGCAGCGGTTGATCAACGGCGTCATCGAGTCCGGGCACGGCTCGACGATCGAGCATGTCGTCTTCACCTTCGGGATCACCGGCGTCTCGCGGACCCTGTCGCACCAGCTCGTGCGCCACCGGGCCGGCGTGGCCTTCGACCAGCAGAGCCAGCGGTACGTGACCTACAAGCAGGCCGCCACGATGCTGCCGCAATCGATCAGCGGTGCCGAGCCGGAGCTCAGGGCGCGCTACGAGGAGCAGGTCGAAGCGTCGATGTCGCTGTACGGCGAGCTCGTCGGGGCCGGCATCCCGAGCGAGGACGCACGCTTCGTCTTCCCCAACGGGACCCGCACCAACCTCGTCATGACGACGAACCTCCGGGCCCTCATCCACATGTCGGGTCTCCGCCTCTGCACGATGGCCCAGTGGGAGATCCGCCGGCTCTTCCAGCTGATCCGCCACGAGGTCTTCAGCGTCAGCCCCTTCCTCGGCTCGTTCCTCGCGCCGAAGTGCGTCCCGCTCGGGTACTGCGACGAGATGAACAACCGGGACGGGCACTGCCCAATCCGGCCGCACAAGGATCGCGTGCTCGAGGCATGGGCCGAGAAGGCCCAGGCCGCGCGGGCAGCAGGACGCGAGCTACCGGTCCAGCCGTGAGGATTCGGCTCGAGTTCGACCGGATCGCTCCAGGCGTCGAGATCGGCCCGCAACGCCACGGTGTCGAGACGATCCTCTACGTCGCCGGCGGAGAGCTCGTCTTCGAGCACGGCGAGGCCCTCGAGCGCCGCGCGATCGTCGGAGCCGGCGACGTCCTCTACGAAGCGCCGGCAGAGCAGCATCTCCTTCGCAACGAGGGCACCCTCGATGCCCTGGCCCTGCTGGCATCGACGGACCCGGATCCACGGCGCGTCGGAACGATGCTCCGTCGGTGGGATTCCGTGGCCGAGCCCATCCGGAGAGGGCGCGACGGCCAGGTCCGGGAAGCGGGCGGCATCCTGCGCCGAAGGATCGCGGGGCCGGGCGACTTCGGGACGGCCGCCTTCACCGTCACGGAAGTTGAGATCCAGCCGGGCGTGGCCGACGAGTGGCACCGCCACCCGCGGGCCGAGCATGCCCTCGTGATCTTCGAGGGTCGTGGCGTGGTAACGGTGGGCGACGAGACCGAGACGCTCGAACCCCTCAAGGGCATCCGGGTCGAGGAGGACCGGCCGCACCGGGTCGAGAACACGGGCCGGACCGTCCTTCGCTACCTCGTCTGCAGCTCGCCGGGCCTCGACCCGGTCGAGGATCGCCGGACGGCCGAGGCACCCCGGCGGCGCCTCGACGCGTAAGGCTGGCATCTTCGACGAAGTCGGAACTCCGCGGCCGTGCGATGCCCGCGGCCGCGAGCCCCCCGCGTCGCGAGCCCCCCGCGTCGCGAAGCTCAACCTGGCCCGCGGCCGGCGCCTTGGTCAGTCGGCGAGGTCGGCCACAAACCGCTTGATCACCCGGGCCAGGCGCGGCCCGGCCTCCAGGCCCGCAGCGAGAACCTCTTCGTGCGTCAGGGGCTCGCCGCTGTAGCCAGCCCCTGCGTTGGTGACAAGCGAGACGCCGACCACGTCGAGACCGGCCCACCGCGCCGCGATGCACTCGAGGACCGTCGACATCCCGACGGCATGACCGCCGAGCTGGGCGAGCATCCGGACCTCCGCCGGCGTCTCGTAGTTCGGCCCGGTCAGGCCCACGTAGACCCCGTCCGCGAGATCGACATCCTCGGCGCCGGCCGCGGCATGGAGTCTCTCCCGGAGGGCGGGGCTCCAGGCCGCGGTGAGATCGGTGAAGCGCTCGCCGATGGTCGCAGCGTTGGGGCCGATCAATGGATTCTGACCGGTCAGGTTGATGTGATCGGTGATGACCATCAGCGTGCCGGGCCCGAAGCTCGGGTCGAGGCCACCCGCGGCGTTCGTCAGGAATGCGACACGTGCCCCGAGGCGGGCCAGGAGCAGCACGGGCTGGACCACCAGCCCCGGGTCGTTTCCCTCGTAGAGATGGAACCGGCCCTGGAGCATCGCCACCGGCATGCCACCGAGGTGGCCGAGGAGAAGTCGCCCGGCATGACCCGGCGCGGTGGCCGCGGGCCAGCCGGGCAGGTCGGCGAACGAGATCGCAACGGCGTCCTCGAGGTCGTCCGCGAGCCCACCGAGCCCTGATCCGAGCACGATCCCGATCCTGGGTACCAGCGGCGAACGGGCGCGGACGGCCGCCTCGAGGGCGTCCAGCCGCGCGGGCTGGTCGGCCGGGCTGGATCGGCATCGATGGATCGGGTGCCTGGCGGGACGGGGTCATCCGGGCCTCCGTGAAGGCGTCCAGGGGTAGACGACGCAGGCCCGCAGGCTTCTGCCGCCCGACGGAAGTACCGACACCGGGATGCCGGTCACGTCCCGCCGGGCGATCACCCCGGCGACGGACACGGAGGCCCGTCGCGACCGGGAAACGAAGCGCCCGAAGCGACCGGTCCGGAACTCGGGTTCCCTTGATGTGATCTCGGGTCTCCTCGTCCCCTGACGGCCCCTTCGGGCAAGACCAAATGTAGACGCAGGCCACCCAGCCCGACAATCCGCTTATCCACGAGTTGCGGTGCTCTCGACCGCAGAGCGTTTCCACGAGTTTTCGACAGTGTTGATGTCCGGTGGATAACTCGCATCGGCGGGCGTGGTGATCACCGCCGGCCCCGCCCGGCCTCGCGGGATCCGGTAGCCCAGGGTTCAGCCACCGACGGCGAACATCTCGATGCGCGGCAGGTGGCTCGTGGCCTGCGACCGGAGCTCGGAGTATCGGTCGGCACGTGCCGACCAGACAGCCTCGACGATCGCGCGGAGCTCGTCGTCACTGGCACCCTCGCGAAGCGGTCCGCGCAGGTCGGTGCCGGCAGCGCTGAACAGGCAGGTGTACAGCTTGCCCTCGGCGGAGAGCCGCGCCCGCGTGCAGTCGCCGCAGAATGGCTGGCTGACCGACGAGATGACGCCGATCTCACCCAGACCCATCACGGTAGCGTCCAGCGCCCCGCGACCTCGCCGCGGTACGTCGGCTTGGCCGGTTCCAGGGGCAGCTCGCCGATCGATCGCGGCGACGATCTCCTCGGACGTGACGACATCGTCGAGCCGCCAGCCATTGGTCGTGCCGACGTCCATGTACTCGATGAAGCGAAGGATCAGGCCGGCGTCGCGCGCCCAGCGGGCCATCGGCACGATGCTCGCCTCGTTCTCGCCCTTCTTGACGACCATGTTGACCTTGATCGGCGCCAGGCCGGCCTCGCGAGCCGCCGCGATTCCGTCGAGCACCCGGGCCACCGGAAAGTCGACGCCGTTCATCCGACGGAAGGTCTCGTCATCGAGCGAGTCCAGCGAAACGGTGATCCGCTGGAGCCCGGCCACGGCGAGCGCGCCGGCGAGCGGTCGCAGGGCCGACCCGTTCGTGGTCAGGGTAAGGTCGACGGCGTGACCCTCGGGCGTCCGGAGCTCGGCGAGGAGTGCGATCAGTTCCGGGAGCGCCCGCCGGACGAGCGGCTCGCCGCCCGTGATCCGCAGCTTCCGGACGCCGAGCGCGACCGCGATCCCGGCGAACCGGTGAATCTCCTCGTAGGTCAGGACCTCGGAGTGGGGCAGGAACGCGTAGTCCCGCCCGAAGACCTCGCGCGGGCATGCAGTAGGTACAGCGGAAGTTGCATCGATCCGTGACCGAGATGCGGAGATCGCGCAGGGCTCGCCCGCGGGTGTCGAGCAGGCCCGGGCGGCCGTCGAAGGCGCTCGCGGGCGTGGAGTCGGGCGAGGACGCGGAGGGTTGCACGTCACGATGCTACGACGGCCGCGTCGATGATGATTGGAAGGCGATGAGCGGGACCCGTCAGGTCCGCCCCACGCCCGACCGGACCGCACTGGTACCTCCGGCGAACGCCGACCGGTACGACTGACCTGCTGCGCCTACGCACCTCCCTCCCTGAATATCACTGCACCACCCGATCCCGGCCGGTTGCCGGGCCTCCAGTCGCGAGGACGAGCACATGGCGACGGCCGAGCAGCGATCAGGTTTCCGCCTTCCGTGGGCCAGCGAGGCCCCGGCTGACGCTGCCCCAGACGTTGCCGCTGTCGAGTCGGCCGACGCGCCCACCGAACCACACACCCCCGAGGCTAACGTGAGCGACGAGACCAGCACCGCAACCATGGACACCAGCTCTGCGGCATGGCCGAACCAGGACGCTCCCGCCGAGCGCGCGGCCCGACGGCACCGACGCCAGCGCCGAACCCGTGGAGGGAGACGCCAGCCGACCAGCCGCCGATCGAGGCAACTCCCGCCGAACCGGCGAAGATCGCCGTTCCGACGCCGACGCGCCGCGAAAATCCGCTCGTCGTCGGCCTCGTCCGGGCGATGCGCGAGGCGGCAGAGGCCGCGCGCGACGAGTCCCTGACCCGGTTCTCGGAGAGCGCGAAGGCGCGGGTCGAGGAGATCCAGGCCGAATCCGCGACCGCGGGCGAGGAAATCCGCCACCAGTCCGATGCAGACATCGCCGGCATCCGAGAGTGGTCGAAGGCCGAGATGGCCCGCGTCCGGGAAGAGACCGAGGAGCGGATCGCCGATCGGAAGCGCCGTCTCGAAACAGACGTCGAGGAGCATGCCGCCCTCGTCGAGCATCGGATCGAGCTCGTCCAGGCCGCGGTGCATCGCTTCGAAGACGACATGAACCAGTTCTACGAGCACCTTCTGGCTGAGGAGGACCCCGCCCGGTTGGCCGGGTTCGCCGAACAGCTCCCTGAGCCGCCATCGCTCGATGCGGACCTGGACGGCGACGGCTGGACGCCGGCGCGGACGCTCGCCGAGGACGACGCCGCGGCGGCCGAGGCCGCGTTCCTGTCGGATCTGCGGGCACGGATGGTGGTCCAGGCTGCTGAGCCCGCCGAAGCGCCTGACGCCACGCGCGAAGCGCCGGTGACGCCCGAGCGCCCGAGGCGCCGGCTGCATGCCCGAGGCGACGGCTGCCGAAGGCGATGTCAAGGCCACCGACGAGATCGCGCCCGTTGCCGAGACCGACGCCCCCATGGTCGCGCCCGAGGCGATCGACGACACCGTCGACGACCCCCATGTGGTCGAGCGCCTCGCCAGCTTCACGGACGCGCCCGAGGACACCACCGAGACCTCGACCACGAGCCTCAGTGTCGTTGGGCTCATCAGCGTCGCGAGCATCGCCTCCTTCAAGCGAGCGGTCGCCCGGTCGGTGGGCGTCCGTGGCGTAAGCGTCGCCTCCGGACCCAAGGGCGACTTCATCTTCACCGTCCAGCACGCAGCCACGACCGACCTCCACAGGATCATCCCCGAACTCGACCGGTTCAACGCCTCGATCACCAGCGACGCGGACGGCGTCCTGTCGGTGAGCGCGTCCGAGCCGGGCGAGGACAGCTGAAACAGAGGCCCCAGATGCGCCGACCGACCATCGCCATCGGACTCCTCCCGAACGATCGGGAAGCCATCCTTGCATCAGCTGAACCTTGCCGAATTCGGCTCGGTGATCCTCGAGTCCGCCGAGGAGCTGCCCGCGGTGATCCAGGCCGGCCTCCCCGTCGGGCTTGCGGTCCTCGAGGCGACGAGCGACCCTGCGGCCTTCGCGGCGTCCCTGGCCGCCATCCGGGACGAAGGCGTGACGATTCCGGTCCTCGTGGTCGCGACCGCCGAGCAGGCCGACGCCCTCGGTGAGGGCACCGACCTTGGACCCGACGACGAGATCGCCCTGCGCCCGATCGACGGCGAGTCCGTCCGCTGGCGCGTCGAGGCGATGCTGATCCGTGCCCAGACGGCCACGGAGACTCCGACCAACGGGGTCATGGCGAACGGGCCCGTGGAAGCTGCCTGGGCCGCCCGCTCGCCGATCATCTCGGTCTTCAATCCAAAGGGCGGTGTCGGGAAGACGACGATCGCCACCAATCTTGCGACCGCCATGCAGAACGGCAGGGAGCGACGAGTCCTCCTGGTCGACGCGGACACCGTCACGGGCCACGTGACGATGTCGCTTGGCATGGAATCCGGTCGAACGATCATGGATGCCTGGCTCGACGAGGACGAAGGCGGGCCGGCCGAAGGTCTGGTGGACATCGCGGGGGTCCACCAGTCGGGGATCCGCGTGGCAGCCCTCGTCTCGAGCCCGTTGGCCATGCCGCACCTCGACCCGAACCGGGTCACCGATGCGCTGATGACCGCCCGCTGGGGCGTCGACGTCATCATCGCCGACCTGCATCCTTCGTACAGCGACGTCAACCTCGCCGTGTTCCGGATCTCCGACCGCGTCGTCGTCCCGGTGACGCCCGATCTCCCGGCCATCCGAGCGGCCGTGCAGTTCGTGGAAGTCGCCACCGACCTGGGACTCAAGGATCGCCTGGCCCTCGTCGTCAACCGGGCGAACAGCGGTGTCTCCATCAAGCAGATCGAGCAGGCCGTGGGCATCCCCGCCGTGGGCACCATTCGCAGCGGCGGCATGTTCTTCGTCCGCGCCGCCAATGAAGGCCGGACCGTGACCGACATGTTCCCGAAGGAGCGCGTCACGGCCGACTTCGAGGGCCTCGCCGACTATCTCCTCGGGACGTCGACGTCCGCGACCGTGGTCGCACCAGGGGCCGAGCGGCCAACCCTGCTGGGCGGGATCTTTGGCCGGAAGGAAGCGGTCCGGGCCTGATCGCCCACGCGACGCCGACGGACGTGGCCGGCCGACACCTCGTCGGTCGGTCGCGTGATTCAGGCCCCCCGAAACCTCGCGGTCAGCTCCGATCCCGCCAGTTCGTTCCGCCGAGTCCCTGGCCAGGAAGCCGCTGGAAGGGCTCGCCGGTCGTTCGATCGACCTGCCGGATCCCGCGCAGGTAGAAGCGGTTGACGAGGACCGTGTCGGCATCGCCGAGGTCCAGTCGTACGTCGCCGAGCATCGCGACGGGGTTGGTGACCGCGGCGAACATCTGGCTCCCCCGCTCGAGGAGGGACTCCGGCTCGGACCCCGGTGGAGCTGGACGGTTCCGACCACCCGGTACGGCGGGGCCTCGAGGGCGACATCGAAGGCCACCTTGTGCACCCGATGCGCAGCTCGCTCGTCCTCGGTGAGGGCGGCCAGCGTATCGGCGTCGGCGATGGCGACGATCAGGTCGTAGGGGTCGAGGGATTGGATCCCCGGCGCATCCTCGAGGGGCGAACTCCCATCGGCTGGCGCCCAGCGGACATCGGCCACGGGCACGGCCTCGCGCTGGTTGAGGAGGTCGAGGAGCCGGCCGTGGAGCCGCATCTCACCCTCGAGCCGCCAGTCCTCGGTGAAGCCGTGGAAGTGGACGGACCGCGCACCTCGAGCGTCGGCCGCCGACAGGGTCGGTCCGCCTGGCGCCACTTCCGCGGCTGCGTCCTTCTTGCGCCCGAAGCCAAACGGCATGGCCCTTTATTCCTCCGCTCGTCCGCTGTTCTCGCGGATGGTATCGACAACGGTCGCATCCGCAAGGGTCGTCGTGTCGCCGAGGGTCCGGCCTTCGGCGATGTCACGGAGGAGCCGGCGCATGATCTTGCCCGAGCGAGTCTTGGGCAGATCCGGGACGAACATGAGGTACTTCGGCTCGGGCGATCGGGCCGATGACGTAGGCGACGTGCTCCCGGAGCTGGACGGCGAGGGCGTCCGACGGTTCGTCGGTCGCCTTGAGGATCACGAAGGCGTAGATCGCCTGGCCGCTGACGTCGTCCTTGACGCCGACGACCGCTGCCTCGGCGACGGATCGATGATCCACGAGGGCCGACTCGACCTCGGTCGTGGAGATCCGGTGACCGGCCACGTTCATCACGTCGTCGACGCGACCGAGGAGCCAGTAGTAGCCCTCCTCGTCCCGCTTGGCGCCGTCACCGGCGAAATACATGCCCGGGAAGCGGCTCCAGTAGGTCTGCCGGTACCGCTCCGGGTCGCCGTAGATCCCGCGGAGCATGGCCGGCCAGGGCCGCTGGAGGACGAGATAGCCGCCGCCGCCGAACGGCACGGAGTTCCCGTCCGCGTCGACGACATCGGCCTTGATGCCCGGAAACGGGAAGGTCGCCGAGCCGGGCTTGGTCGCGGTGACGCCGGGCAGCGGGCTGATCAGGATCATGCCCGTCTCGGTCTGCCACCACGTGTCCACGATGGGTGCCTGGTTGCGCCCGACGTGCTCGTGGTACCAGAGCCATGCCTCCGGGATTGATCGGCTCTCCGACGGAGCCGAGGACGCGCAGCGACGAGAGGTCGTGCGCGGCAGGGTACTCGGGGCCCTGCTTCATGAACGCCCGGATCGCGGTCGGCGCCATGTACAGGATGGAGACCTTGTACTCCTCGACGATCTGCCACCAGCGATCCCAGGACGGGCGTGTCCGGCGCCCCTTCGTACATGACCCCGGTGGCGCCATTGGCCAGCGGGCCGTAGACGATGTAGCTGTGGCCGGTGACCCAGCCGATGTCCGCCGCACACCAGTACACGTCGTCGGGCTTGAGGTCGAAGATCATCTCGTGGGTGAAGCTCGTCCCGAGCAGGTAGCCCGCGGTCGTGTGGAGGATGCCCTTCGGCTTGGCGGTCGTGCCGGACGTGTACAGCAGGTACAGCATGTGCTCGGACTCGACCGGGACGGGCGGGCAGTCCTCGGACTGGCGGTCCACGATCTCGTGCCACCAGTGGTCGCGATACGGGACCATGTGGACGCCGCGGCCGATCCGGCTGACGATGATCGCCGCCTCGATCGACGGCGTAGACGCCATCGCCTCGTCGGCATGGTGCTTGAGCCCGACTTCCTTGCCCCGCCGGTAGCCGCCGTCGGCGGTGATGAGGACCTTTGCCCCGCAATCGTTGATCCGCCCGGACAGCGCCTCGGCGGAGAACCCGCCGAAGATCACGGTATGGGGAGCGCCGATGCGGGCGCAGGCCAGCATCGCGATCGGCAGCTCCGGGATCATCGGCATGTAGATCGCGACCCGATCGCCCTTCTCGACTCCCAGCTCCTTGAGCGCGTTGGCCGCCTTGCTGACCTCGCGCAGGAGATCGGCGTAGGTGAGCGTCCGCGTCTCGCCCGGTTCGCCGATCCAGTGATAGGCAACCTTGTCGCCGCGCCCGGCCTCGACGTGGCGATCCACGCAGTTGTAGGCGATGTTGAGCTCGCCCCCGACGAACCATTTGGCGAACGGGCAGGTCCCATTCGAGGGTCGTGTCGAACGGCTTGCTCCAGCTGATCCGCTCGCGGGCGAGGCGCTCCCAGAACGCGACGTAGTCCCGCTCCGCCTCCTCGTACAGATCCGCCTGGGCGTTCGCCCGGGCCGCGAATTCGGGCTGGCGGGAAGGTCCGGCGCTCGGCCAGGAGGTTCTCGATCTCCGGGTTGTTCGAACCCTGCCGCTCGATGTTCACGCGAAATCCTCCACGGCGGAACGTGACCGGGACTGATCGTACCGCCACTGGCATCGGAGCGGCTCCGTGAGCGGCAACGGAACGAGCGCCGGCATCAGGCCCGGCTCCCGATCGGGTGCGGCGCCTCGCTCCGCTGCCGCTCGGCCGGTGCGGCCCGGTTGATGATCACGCGATGCGGAAACGGGATCTCGATTCCGGCGGCGGCGAATGCCACGAGGAGCCGCTTCCGCAGCTCGCCGGCCACCGCCCATCGTTCGGGCGCGCGGACCGTGGCCAGGATCTTGACGGCGATGCCGCTGTCGCCGAAGGCATTGACCCGTTCGACATGCGGCGGCCTCGAGGATCCGGCGTTTCCATTCCGGGTCCGAGGTCATGGCCCGGCCGACCTCGTCAACGACCTCGATGAGCCGCTGGATGTCGGTTCCGTAGGCGACCTCGACGTCCTCGTTGACGCGCGCCCAGACCCGCGTCAGGTTCGAGGCGACGGCGATCTCGCCGTTGGGTACCGTGTGGACGTTGCCGTCGAGGTCCCGCAACGTCGTGCGCCGGAGGCTGAAGTCCTCGACCGAGCCGGCCACGCCGGCGATCCGGACCACGTCGCCCTTGCTGAATTGGTTCTCGACGAGGATCAGGGCCCCGTTCAGGTAGTCCTTGACCAGGTGCTGCGCCCCGAAACCCAGGGCAACGCCGACGATGCCGAGGCCGGCGACCGCCGGGCCGATGTTGATGCTGAAGGCATCCAGGAGCGTGATCAGGGCGATCACGAAGATGAAGAACCGGATCACGTTGACGCCCAGGCTGTCGAGGGTGTCCATCCGCTTCGCCAGCTCGACAGCCGAAAGCTCCTGGGCGGTGCCCTCGGTCGCCTCGCGGTCCATGAGGGCCTTCACGATGCCGTGCACGAAGAGCCTCGCGACCCGCATCGCGACGATGGCGACCAGGACGATGACGACGATGCGGGCAATGAATGCCCCATCGCCGCGCAGGAACACGACAAGGTCCGACCACGGCGACTTCGCGAAGTTCGGCATCCTCCGAGGGTAGCGGATGGCGGCGCGTCAGGTGGCCGGCTTCGCTCACCGCCTGGCGGCCAAACGTGGGCAGCGTTCGGGCGCCTACCGAAGGCGGGCGGTCACCTGCCGGCCGCCATGGTGGCCGATCCGGATCCGGCGTATCAGCCGCCCCCGAGCCGACCATGGGAACGCAGCTCGAGCGCCGCCTTGAGCGACTCCTCGAAGGCTGTGACCGCGCGGTCGACCGAGTCATCGGCCGCATGTGCCTCGCAGACGAACCAAGGCTCGCGGCTGTCCGGTTCGGGCATCGCGCCCCGCAGGTGCATACCCACCGCGACCGCGTCGTAGAGCTCGTGATCGGTATCGGCCCAGTCGCGGTACTCGGTCGCGACCTTCTCGGTGAACATGATCCCGAACATGGACGGGTGGCCGGTGAAGTGGAAGGGAAGGCCGGCCTCGTTGACCACCTCGCGCAGGCCGTCCTGCATCCGCCGCCCTGTGGCGTGGATCGTCTCGAGGGCATTCGTGTCCCGGATGATCTCGAGCGTCTTGACCGCCGCGGCCGCGGCGACGCGATTGCCCGCATAGGTGCCGCCATGGGACACCTTCTCAGGCATGAGGCTCATGATCTCGCGACGGCCACCGAACGCCGCCGACGGGTAGCCGTTGCCCATCGCCTTGGCAAACGAGGCGAGGTCGGGCCGGATCCCGAAGTACTCGGCTGCCCCACCGCGGGCAAACCGGAACCCGGTCTTGACCTCGTCGAAGATCAGGAGGATCCCGAACTCCTCGGTCAGCGCCCGGAGCTCCTTGTGGAAGCCCTCCTTGGGCAGGATGCCCTGGGCGTTGCCGAGGACCGGCTCGACGATGACGGCCGCGATGTCGCTGCCCTGCCGCTCGAAGAGGCGGCGCAGGAAGTCGATGTTGTTGAAGCGAGCCGGGATGATCGTGTCGGCCACTGCAGCGGGAATTCCCCGACCCCAGGCCAGGCCGACAGGATTGTCTTCGTCGCCGAGATCGGCCATGTTGTTCGGGGACACGCTGATCAGGGCGTAGTCGTGGACGCCGTGATACTGGCCCTCGAACTTCACGATCTTGTTTCGGCCGGTGTAGGCCCGCGCGAGGCGCATCAGGTGCATCGTCGCCTCGGTGCCCGACACCGTCATCCTCGCCAGATCGACCCAGCCGGTCAGCTCGGCCACGAGCTCCATCGCCCGGATCTCGTCTTCGCTGGTAAGCGAGAAGCTGACGCCCCGACGCATCCGCTCGTTGACGTAGTCGTCGACGCGTTCGTCGCCGTGGCCCAGGATGACCGGCCCGTAGCCCATTCGGAGATCCACGAACTCGTTGCCGTCCATATCCCAGACGCGGCCGCCTTTGCCCCGATCGACGTAGATCGAACTCTCGCCCCAGGCGCGGAAGTTCGAGTTTGCCCCGCCGGGCATGGCTCGGAGAGCACGCTGGTAGAGCTCGCGCTGGCGGTCGCGCTCGAGGGGCGCGGGGTGGTCGGCTGGTGTGGCCATGGAAATCTCCCGGATGCGGCAGATCTGACGAGTGCCTGTCCAGGCACGGGTCGGACGGTCGTGGAAGTGACCGGATCAGGACCCAATGCTGCCACAGGCGGACATGGCCCGTCAAAGCGATATTCGTCTCGATAGGGCCATGTCCGTGCGAAATCCGTCGATGCCGCCTGCCGTCGCGCCGACTACCACGCGAAACCGGACGCTTACCGTGGCCCCCGTGTCACGGTCATCGGGTGAATCGAACAGGGCGTGGGACGGCGGCGAGGCTACCGGTCCGCCTCCGGCCTCGGGGAGTCCCGCCGGCCCTGCAGCCCGTCGGGTTCGCGGAAGAGCTCGAGCTGCCGGCCACGCCGCTCGACGGCCGGCTCGAGACCGAGGAATGGCTCGATCGCGTCGAGGTCGAGAGGCTCCAGCGCCAGCCACGTACGGAGGTGGGTCCACTGGATGATGTGCCAGTTCCCGGATTCGATCGCGCCGCGCAGGACCGGCGACGCGTCGAGCTTGTGGCGGAGCAGCGGCACTCGTTCCGGAGCCACGACGAGGAACCGGACGATGTGCTCGTCCGCAGGGATCCGGGCGTGGCGCCGGATCACTGATTCTCCGAGCATCGCCGTCCATTCGACCTCGAACATGAGCGCGGTCCGGCCACGGACGTACCAGATGCAGTCGACCTCCTCGAGGTCCTCGGCCGATGCGCGGGCGATCGACGGCAGCCAGGCCGTGCGCTCGCGCGGGTCGAGGAGCTCGCCGAGCGTCCCGGACCCGAAGCGACGGTCCTGCTCGCGCCGACCGATCCAGACGGTCATCCCGAGGCGGTGTCCCCCGTCTGTCAGCCTCGCCAGGAGCTCCGTGTGCTCGGCGGTCCGGCGACGGACGTCCTCGCCGGTCTCCAGTCGCTCCGGGGTCGAGGCGGGGCTGCGGTAGCTCGCCAGGCAGGCCCGGACCAGCGACTCGTCCGGCAGGTCGTGGCCCGAGAAGAGCCCCGAGATCCGCTCGTAGAAGGACGCTTCGTCGAGCGGCCCGGCCGTCGAGAGCAGGCTGTATGCGGCCCACTCCACCCGGTCGGCCAGCGGGACCGCCGCGGTCTCCCGGTCATGGCGATCAGCCAGCCACCAACGCTCGGGCTCGATCTCGACGAGTCGCCGCTGGGTTGGTCGTGAAAGCTCCTCGCGGACCAGGGCGAGCACGCGATCCACCGGATCAAGGCTCGGTTGCCGCCCTGGGGCAGCGGCGGCGACACGGGGCGGGGTGGTACCGGCGTCGAGCCCGACCGGTTCGCGGACGTGGTGTCCGGCCGCTCTGGCGCTCGAGCCGCTCGTCCCTGCGATCCGCCGATCGTCCACCCCGGGGGCACCGGCGACGGGACCGTCGAATGGAAGGGGCAGCGTATCGGGCGCGTTCCCCGAACCTTCGTCGTCGCTCGCCGCACGTTCGTCGTTCCCCGCATCGCCCGCACCGCCTCGACGCACGTCGAGATCGTCGGGCTGCCCTGACGCCGCGGCATCGGCGCCCCCCGAGGTCCGGCCGTCCATCGCGTCGGTTGCCGCCATGAGCCGCCGAAGATGGCCCGCGCGGTCGAGGCCCACCAGGATCTCGCCGAGGAGGCGCTCGTGGCGGGCCGGCTCACCGCGTTCGCGCAGGATCTCGACCGCCAGGTCGGTGATCGCCTTGCTCGCCTCGGTGTGCGAGAACGGACGAGCGTCGATACGCTCAGGCGGCGCGAACAGGCCGGTCCCGGGCACCATGTCGGGGTCGCCCGGGCCACCCCGGACCGGGTCGAGACGCCGGCCCGACCGCGATCGTGGTCCGGGAGGCGCGGCCCCACCCGGCGGCACGAGGACGACGATCCCGCCACCTTCTTCATCGGCGTCGGCGAGGCGGGCCTCCGCGACCCGGTAGCCGGCGCCGACACCCGCCAACACGCCCGCCACGAGGCTCTCAGGACCGCCGCTCTCCAGGAGGAGCACGGCGCGTCCGTCGCGCGCCATGAGCGGCGCAGCGGCTTCCAGCGAACGACGAAGGGCTGCCGACTGCCAGCTCCATGGTGCGCGGATGGCCGGGCCGGCGAGGGCATCCAGCGGCAGAAGTCCGGCAGCCTCGCGGCCGAGCGCCCAGGCCGTCCCGTGGTACGCGGCGGCCAGCCGCTCCTGGCTGAAACGCACGGGCGGCTGGCCGAGGAGCAACCGGATCCGCGGCGACGGTGACGACACGCCCGGTTCTCGAGGCACGGCTTCGGACGCAAGGGTCGACAGCGCGCCGGGCGCCACGAGCCGGATGATCGCCGTGGCCGGCCCCTCCCGCAGGCTTCGGAGGTCCGTGCCAATGCGCGCCTCGAGCGGCCCGATCGCCCCGCTCTCGATGCGCTGGACGAAGCCGCGCACGGTCCGAAAGCCCTCCTCGAACGCGAGCCACGGGTTTCGCTCGCGGAAGGGGTCGGGAACGGGCGTTCGGACCTGGCCGGCGCCGATCCGGAAGGTCGGGACACGACCGGGACCCGTTCCAAGATGGCTGGCCGGGAGCACCGCATGGAGGAATGCCAGCCGGAGCGCGGATTCGACGGGCGCAGCCCGCAGCTCGCCCTCGATCCGATCGAGGATCGCCGCGAGGCCGACCAGCTGTCGATCCGTGTGGAGGTCGAGGATCGAGTCCGCGAGCTGGCCCGACCGATCCGCCGCCGGGAACCGGTCGCGCAACGACGCCCGGACCGCAGCCGCGCCGACATCGTCCACGGCGCGGGCCCGATCGGCGTCATCGGGTTCGGTCTGGCGCTGCTCCAGGCCGCCGCGCTGGTCGCGACAGACCGAGCATCGATACGACTTGGCTGTCAGTCGCGGCCTGGCGGCAGCTTCCCCTGCGCCGCCGGACGCTCGGCCCCGGACATTGCCGTCCCGGGCCCACGTGAATTCGTCGGCGATGAGGATCCGGTCGCAGGTTGCGCACCGAGTCGCGAACGTCGCACCGATCGAGAGCTTGAGCGAGCTGTCGCCGCGCGGGGACGCGCTCAATGTCGAGAAGGCGGCATCGAGATGGCGGAGGTCCGGCGGTCGGAGGACGACCTCGGCGAGGAGCCGGGTCAGCGGGCTGGTCTCGAGCGTGATCGCGCGCCGCTGGCGATCGATCGCGGCGCGGGCGATCCAGCCGCCGCGGCCGTGGAGATCGGCGACGATGTCGCCGGGCGCCGTGCTCGCCTCGATCCGGGCGACGACGAGGTCCGGCGGCGGGGGCGGCGCAAGCCGCTCGAACGCCGGCATCGTGAAACCGGGCTCAGCTCGAGAGAGCAGGACGCGACCGACCATGGTTCGATTGTGGCAGACCGCCGCGCCGGGTTCCGCGAGGGGTCGTCTGGGGCGCGATCAGGCGGTCACGCCTCGTCGATGTCGTCCGACTCTTCGACGAACGCCTCGTCCGTGGTGTCCTCGGGCGGCAGGACCCGGTCGAGGTCGGTGATCTCCTCGTCCTCGATGTCGTCCTCGAGATCATCTTCGAGCTCCTCGTCCTCTCGAACGAGCGTCCCGCGCGTGTAGGGACGGAGGTCGGTCAGCTTGGCCGCGGTCGGGAAGCTGACCTTGCCGTAGTTGCGGGGGTCCTGGTAGATCTCGCGGATGATGATCCGCACGTCGACGGCGCCGAGCGACGTCACGCCTGCCGAGTACTTGTTGCCGTCCGCGATCAGCTTCAGCAGGCGGGCCGCAACCCGAGGCTCGACGACGCCGATCCGGACGCCGTTGCTCGACGCGATGAGGAGGTTCCCCTCGGGCATCAGATCGACGGCGTCGCCGGGATTCACCTGGGCCAGCGTCCGCGCGTCCGGGAGGTCGATGAGATAGGCGAAGCCGGTCTTGCCGGTCTCCTCGACGAAGATCCGGACGGGGGCCTTGCTGCCGTCCTGGGCCGGAACCGTCCGTTCACCGGCCGCGACGAGGAGCGTCTTGAGGCGATCGATGTTGCGCTCGGCGATCCGGTTGGTGGGATCAAGCGCGAGGGCAGCCTGGTAGTGCTCGCGTGCGGCGCCGAGCTCGCCCTGCTCCCAGAGCGCCTTTGCCAGGCGATTCTCGGCCTCGGCGTCCGCACCGAGTTCCAGCAGGCGGCGGTTGGTCTCCGCGGCGTCGCTCCACTTGCCTGCCGCCGCGTTGGCGATCGCCTGTTCGGCGAGCTGACGCTTGAGCCGGGTCGCGGCGACAGGGCTCGTCGCATTTTCCATCTCGGGGAAGGTCACGAAGTCTGGTTCCTTTCGAACGGTGCGATCGCGGTCACGGTCGAGGCGGCCGCGGGAGAGCGTGGCAAGAGCAGGACGCCGACCCGAAACCGGATCGGGGACGCGTCAAATCGCCCGGTATGGGGCAAGGCTTTGTAGCACCGGGATCGAGTTCGGTCAAATGGCCCCGAGGCGAAGACGCGCTCGTGGGCTCCCGTTCAGGCGTTGAGTCGGACGCTCCACGCCACGACGAGCACGCCGAGGATTGCGAGGAGGGCCGTCTCCCACAGCCGGCGGCGATCGCGACGGCGCGACGTCGAGGCGCCGTGGACCGCGTCCCAGAGGAAGAACACGAGCACGAGAAGCGCAGGGCCCAGGAGGCGTGGGATCTCCATCGCCCGCAACGCCACCGCGCCGATGGCCACGACGATGGCACTCGTCACCGCGAACCAGAGCACGTCGCGGATGCTCGTGGTCCGCAGGGCCGCGACTCGATACGCGAGAAGGAAGGCCACCGCGGCGTCACTGGTCGCCAGGAGGGCCAGCAGGGCGCCGGTCGGCGCGGTCGTGACGGTGCCGATGTCCGGCAGGCTTCCGGGCACGAGCGCGGCACTACCGAGGAAGGCGAGGAAGGCGACGATCAGGCCGGTACCAACGACCGACGTGCGATCCGCGCTCGACGGGCCGGCCTGGGACGCCAGGACCCTGGCCTCGGTCCCGAGGACCCGGAGGAGCAGCCAACCTCCCGCCAGGACCGCAGGGGCAATGAGGATCCCCATCGGGACCAGGCGGAGACTGCCGGCCACGGCGACGGACGTCAGCGCGGGAATGAGGAGCAATTCGACGGGCACACCGGGGCCGGCGGCCGCGGCAACGCCCTCGCCGAGGACCTGGAGGGACCCGAGGAGCACGGCGGCCAGGAGGATCCCCGCGAGGAGCCATGTGGCCGGACCTTCGACGAGCGTCGACAGCAGGGCCACGATCATCGCCACCGCGGTCAGGTCGCGTGCTGCCCCTCTGGTGCCCATCGGCCGGATGGTACGCGACTCGCTCGGATGGCCGGGAGCGCGGTGACCCCACCGCGCGTGTTCAGCCGTGCGGCCGATCGACGTAGGCGAGGAGGTCAGCCCTCGACCTCGTGTTCAGGACCCGCTCCGGCTCCACCCAGGCCCGCCGGGCCTGGCTGATGCCCCACTCGAGGTGCTCGAACTCTTCGACCCGATGCGCGTCGGAGTCGACCGACAGGAGGCAGCCCATCGAGATCGCGTGGCGCGCTCGTTCGACGGCGAGGTCCAGCCGGGGCGGTGAGCCGTTCATCTCGAGCACGGTCCCGGTGCGGGCGGCCTCCGCATAGATGACCTCCCAGTCAAGGTCGAGGTCGTCGCGGCTGCCGATCATCCGCCCCGAGGGGTGGGCGATGACGTCCACGTTCGGGTTACGAATCGCTCCCACGACCCGGGCCGTCAGCTCCGCGCGGGTCTGGCGGCGACCGACATGCAGCGAGGCGACGACGAGGTCGAACCGGGCGAGGAGGTCGTCGTCGTAGTCCAGCCGGCCGTCGGCACGGATCTCGAGCTCGCAGCCATGGAGCAGCCGGAAGCCCTCCGCGGAGGTCTCCGGCGGCGCCGTACCGGCCGATTCCTCGGCCACGTATCGGCGGTTCAGGGCCGCGATGACCCGAGCCTGGCTGGCCACTCGCTCGGGTGTCAGGCCACGGGCGATGGCGAGGGACTGGGAGTGGTCGGTAAGGACCTGGTAGGCGTGGCCCCGACGCCGGGCGGCCTCGGCCATCACCTCGATCGGCTGCGAGCCATCGGACCAGTCGGAGTGGGAGTGGAGGTCTCCGCGAAGGTCGGCCAGGGTGATCAGGGACGGAAGCGTTCCGGCGAGGGCCGCCTCGATCTCCCCCTGGTCCTCCCGAAGCTCGGGCGATATGAACGGGAGGTCGAGGAACGCGTAGACCTCCTCCTCGGTCGCGAAGGTCCGGAGCTGGGCGGCCGCGCCGGTGACCGGCTGGCCGTCCTCCCCAATTCGCAGGAATCCCTTCTCGGACAGGCTCCAGCCCCGGTCGCGGGCCCGCTCGCGGAGGCGAACGTTGTGGGCCTTCGAGCCGGTGAAGTGGACGAGGTAGGTCCCCGCGGCGCCGGGCACCATCCGCATCAGGTCGACCTGCGTCCCAGCGGCGATGTCGACTGAGGCCTTCTCGGGGCCCTGGTTGAGCACGGACGAGACAGAAGCGAGCGTGGTAAACCGGCGGATCACCGGGCCGGCATCGCCCGTTTCGACGAGCAGGTCGAGGTCGCCGATCGTCTCCCGACGCCGTCGGAAGCTCCCGGCCGGCTCCACCCGGAGGACCCCCTCGACGCCGAGCAGCCCCGATCGAACGAGCTCGACGGCGTCGCGGGCCTGATCGAGCAGGAGACGTCGCTCCCTCGCGCCAAGGCCGGTGAGACCCTCCAGGATCAGCTGCTCGGTCTTTGCCGAGAGGCCACGCAGCCCACGCAGGCGCCCGGATTCGGCGGCACCTCGAAGGCCCTCGAGATCGGCGATACCGAGCGTCGTCCAGAGCTGTCGAACGGTCTTCGGGCCGAGACCCGGGACCTGCAGGAGATCGACGAGGGTGGCCGGGAATTCGGCCAGCAATCGCTCGTGATAGTCGAGGTGGCCGGTCCTGGCCAGCTCCTCGATCTTGTCCGATATCGCCTTGCCGACGCCCGCGATGTCGGGTGGGTGGCCATCGAGATATCCCTGCGCAACGCCGACCGGCGAGCGACCGATGGCGTCGGCCGCGCGGTGGTAGGCGACGGTCTTGAAGACAAGCTCGCCCTTGATCTCGAGGAGGTCGCCGATCTCGTGGAAGGCGCGCGCCAGGTCGGCATTGCTGGGAGGATCCGGGACCACGTCCCGAGGCGTCGCAGGTCCATCGTCAGGCACGAGCCGATGGTAGCCGCACCCGCCGAATGTCAGCAGCCCCTTTGCTGAGCCGGCCGCGTAGGCCGGTGGTCCGAGGCCCGGGTCGCTCCGGGCGGGCGATCAGGCGGCGATGACGCGGTCCCGGCCGGCCCGCTTGGCGCCGTACAGGGCCTTGTCCGCCCGCTCCACGATCGACAGGATCGGCTCGTCGGTCCCCCGGGCATTGGCGACCCCGACCGAGACGCTGACGCCCGGAACGCCGACCGATCCGAGATCCAGGGCGCGCACGGACTCGCGGACTCGTTCCCCGACCTCGAGGGCCACCGCCGGGCTCGGGTTCCTGAGCAGGACCGCGAACTCCTCGCCGCCGACGCGCGCCGGGACATCCGCCTCGCGGACAGCCGAGACGATCGCCCCGGCGACGGCCCTGAGGACAACGTCACCCACGGGATGGCCGTAGGTGTCATTGAGGTCCTTGAAGTGATCGATGTCGATCATGAGGACCGCAATCGCATCCCCGGCTCGGCGACGACGCGCCAGGAGGCCGCAGAACTCGTCGAAGTAGCGGCGATTCGGCAGACCGGTGAGCTGGTCGGTGGAGGCGTTGGCCGTCGCCTCGCGATACGTGTAGGCGCGGGCCAGGGCCGCCGACGCTTCGACCGCGGCGCCCTCGAGGAGCGTGCGGGCCGCGGCGCCCCAGGGCGCGCGATCACGTCGTGACACGACCAGGGCGCCGATGACGCCCTCGTCGGTCCGGAGCGGCGCCGCGAGGGTGTGGTTCAGCCCGTACACGCCCCGGACGCGATCCGCGATCCGCGCGGTCACCACGGCGGCGGGGCCACGTCCGACCACCTCCGACGTCGGCGCCAGGAGGGGCGCCCGCCGGCCCAACGGCCCGGAGATCCCGAAATCCTCCACGAGCTCGCTGAGCCAGATCGCGAGGCGCGACCGCAGCCCCGCCACGGCCGTGCCGGCACGTGAAGCCATGGCCCCGGGTACCGGACGATTCAGCATCTGCCGCTGCCCGGGCCGCGGCACAAGCTGTCGGGCTCGATCCGAGGGCTGGCCCGTCGTCGATGGGGAGAGCCCCGCCGGCGTCCCGATCGGCGCCTCGGCCGGTCGCGGCACGATGTCGAGACGCGCCCCGACAGGCGCCGGCACACGGTCGGGTCCCACCGGAATACCCGCCGGCATCGTCGGAATTCGGGCCTCGCCGAGATCCAGGTCGCCGAGGGGCAGCGCCGTGCTCGAGTTCGGAACGCCGGGCCGGCGCGTGACGAGCGTCGCCACCAGCGCCCCGCCATCCGGTCGCCGCCGCACGACGACGGCATGGTCGGCTCCCGTGCCGTCGGCAAGATCATCGACGATGGCGCCGACGATGGCGTCGACGCTCACGGAGCGGGAAAGGCCGCGAAGAATGCGGGCGAAGCTCTCGACCTCACCTCGGCTGCGGACCTCGAGGGCCGCAACGGCGTTGCGATGGGCGATCACCGCGATGGCCGCCACGACGACCGTCAGCGCGGCCAGCCAGTCGATCCTCCCGCCAACGACGAGGACGCGGAGGATCGTGATCCCGGCCAGGACGAGGAAGGAGCCGGAGAGGAGCCACCATGTCCGACGGACCGATCGATCCTCGGGAGCGCGGCGGCTGCGGGGCGAACCGGCTTTCACGTGCACCCAGCATGCGGTCGGGATCGTCGTCCGTCCAGCGGGCCCGACTGGTACCCAAGTACCACGGGGCCCAGTACTTCCGGATGGGCCGGCCGACGCGGCATCAGGAGACGGCGGCCAATTCCCTGTTGGTCGCGCTCGTGGCGGCCCGGTCCCGATCCACTCGCGGACGGCCACGCCCTTCCAGGTCGTCGATCGAGGCGGCCACCTTTGCCACGTACATCGCCTCGTCCGCAATGCCGATCAGGTCCGTCGCGGCGCGCACGTCGAGGTCCGCGGACGCGACGCCGATCGACACCGTCATGGGCACCGGTCCCCGGCCATCGGCAACAAGCGGCCGGCGCGCCAGCTCCTCGGTGATCCGGTCCGCGACGCCCTGCGCCGCCGACATGTCGGCCTCGGGCAGGATCACGGCGAACTCATCCCCGCCGTACCGAGCGGGGACATCCGACGCCCGCAGCGAAGACCGTACGATCTCGGCGAGATGGACCAGGCAGCGGTCGCCGAACTGGTGGCCGAAGGTGTCATTGACGAGCTTGAAGTCGTCGATGTCGAGCATCAGGAGGCTCAGGGGTCGTCGGGACCGTCGGGCGCGAACGAACTCCTCTCCGAGTCGCTCGTAGAGGAAGCGGTGGTTGAAAAAGCCTGTCAGCGGGTCGCGGTCGGCCAGCGACCGCGCGGCCTCGTAGAGGCGGGCGTTCTCGAGGGCCATCGCCGCCTCGTTGGCCATGGTCCGGGCCAGTGCGAGACGGCCATCGTCGAACGGTCGCCCATCGGACGACAGGAGCTCGACCAGGCCCACCGACTGGCCCTTGGCGATGAGTGGGAGCATCGCGAGGGTGCGATAGCCGTCTTCGCGGAGGATGGCTACTTCGGCCGGGTTCGCGGTTTCGCTTTCCGCGTCGATGATGACGGTCGCCTGCGTCTCGAGGACGCGTCGCGTCTCCGGGTAGTCGGCGAGCGCGTAGATCGGATGCTGGTTCACGAGGTCGTGGTCAGGGTACTGGCCCAGCGACACGATCTGATCGCCGGCGACATCCCAGGCGCTGATCGAGCACTCCTCGACCCCGAGGGCCGGCATGAGGTGGCGGGCAATCAAGCTGCCGACCTGCTTCGGGTCGAGCGTCTGGGTCAGGGCCTGGCTCATCTCGAGCAGCTGTCGAAGCTCCGTCGCCATCGATTCCGTCTGGGCAAGGAGCCGGGCCGACTCGAGCGCCGTCGCCGCCTGGTCCGCGAGGATCATCAGGACCTGGAGATCGTCGTCGTCGAACTGGTTCAGCCCGAGCTTCGACAACGTGATCACGCCGATCACCGTGCCGTCACGCTGCATCGGCACGATCACCATCGACTCCGGGACGTTGTCCGTTCCCTCGATCTGCGCGCCCCGCGGGTCGTCGTTGGCATCGGGGATGCAGAGCGGGATGCCGTGCGCCGCCACCCAGCCCGTGAACCCCTCGCCGATCTTCGCCCGCAGGACGTCCCAGTCGACGATCTCATAGGCCCCGACCTTGCCCTCGAAGGCGATCGGCACGATGTCGTCGCCCTCGATGACGTAGACGCGGGCGTTGTGATAATCGACGATCGGACCGACTTCCTCCACGATCGCCCGCCCGACCGCGGCCACCGATTTCGCGCTGTTCATCCGGGCCGACGCGGCCTGGATGACCCCGAGCTGCGCGGCGCGTGCCGCCAGCCCATCGAAGAGCTCGGCGTTCCGGAAGGCAAGGGCGACATGCACGCCGAGCGCGGTCATGATCTCGACGTCGGCGTCGGTCCAGGCCCGCGGCGTTCGCATCGCGACCGTGAGGGAACCGACCAGCCGACCGGCATTGACGAGGGGCACGAACATATCGGCCCGGATCGGTAGCACACCGCCGAATCGGTCGAGCCACGGAGCGTCGGGGATCGCTCCGACGTCCTCGGCGATCCAGGTACGGGGCCCGATCAATGCCTCCCGGAGCCACGGGTCATGCGTGGTGACCGGTGGCAGCGCCGCGACCAGGCTTTCGTCGAAACCGGCCGAGCCCACGACCTGGAGGACATCGGCCCGAAGCGCTCGAAGCACCACGATGTCCGCTCCGATGAGCTCCTTCGTGGCGGTTGCCACGGTGCGCTCGAGATCTGCCCGATCGAAGGACGCGGAGAGCAGCTCGGCAACATCCAGGAGCTTCCGGTATGGATCGGTCGCAGGCACCCCAACCCGGTTGGGGGCTGTGAGGGAAGCGTGGTCGCCGGAAGGCGGATGCATCCTGCGGCCGGTCACGCGGCGAATCCAATCAGAATCTGGTGTACGCGCACGAGTGCAGCGTGGCAGCCGGTGGTGCGTCCGGGCAGCCGCCGAAGGTACCGACGGGGTCGGCAGAGGTACCTCTGGGTCGTTCGTTGACCGTCCCACCGGGCACGACTACACTCGGCCCGGCTCCCGGCTCCCATGACCGCCCGGTCGTGGAGTGGCCCGGACCGTCCAAGCACGTCCCGGAGGATGCCTCCCATCGTGGAGACCGGACCCAGAACAACGGGCGCCCGGCGCGCCCGAGACTTCCTGGTCCCGACCGCCTCCCGCGGCTGACCACGGCCCCTCGGGGGTCGAGGGCCACCACGGGGCGGCCCGGACCGCCCCCTCGAGGTGGCCCATGCTCTACCTGAGCCAGGCGATCGGCCGGCCCGTGCTCGACCGCAACGGCGAGTCGATCGGCCGTGTCGCCGACCTGCTCGTCGCCGTCGGCGACCGCTATCCACCGGTTACCGGCCTGGTCGTCGAGACCGATCGGCGGCGGATCTTCCTGCCCTGGACATCTGTCGACTTCCTCGATGCGGCCGGAGCGCGGCTCAGCACCCGGACGATCGACATCGACAAGTTCCGCCAGCGGCCGAACGAGATCCTCCTGCGGGCCGACCTCATGGACAAGCAGATCGTCGACATCGACGGCCGCAAGGTCGTCCGCGTCAACGACCTCCGGCTCGACGAGATCGAGGGCGTGCTCCACCTGGTCGCCGTCGACGTGGGGGCGGCCGGGCTGCTTCGCCGGCTCGGATTCGAGCGCCAGTACCGGACCATCGCGCGGAACCTGAAACTGCCCATCTCCGAGCGCTACATCGACTGGGAGGATGTCGACCCGGTCGAGACCTCGATTGCCTCGATCAAGCTCCGGATCCCGCACGCGGGCCTGGCCGAGCTCCACCCGGCGGACCTGGCGGACATCATCGATCAGCTTGCCCCGAAGGATCGGGCCGGCGTGCTCGCCGCCCTGAACGACGAGGACGCGGCCGATGTCTTCGAGGAGATGGAGCCAGAGACCCAGGTGGAGGTGCTCGAGAAGCTCGACCCGGCGCGCGCGGCCGACATCCTCGAGGAGATGTCCCCCGACGATGCGGCCGACCTCGTGGCCGACCTGTCCGACGAGAGCCGGGAGGAGATCCTCGCCCTCATGGAGCGCGACGAGGCCGAGGAGCTTGGCGAGCTGCTCGCCTACCCCGAGGACACGGCCGGCGGCATGATGACCACCGAGTTCGTCGCGGTCCCCGCGTCCCTGACATGTGCCGGGACGATCGACCGGCTGCGCGAGATGGAGCCCGACGCCGAGACGATCTACTACGTCTACGTCACCGACGATGAGGACCGGCTCGTCGGGGTCCTCTCGCTCCGTGACCTCATCGTGGCCCAGCCGTCGAGGCCGGTCGCCGAGGTCATGCTCGCCGAGCCGGTCGCGGTCGGTATCCTCGCCGACGAGGACGAGGTCGCCGAGATCGTCGCCCACTACAACCTGCTCGCCGTCCCGGTCGTCGATCCGGCCGGTCACCTCGTCGGGATCGTGACCGTCGACGACGCGATGGACGCGATCCTGCCGGACGCTTGGCGCAAGCGCCTTCCCCGCCTCGCGGGGCGGGGCTGAGCGAACGAGGGCCGGCAGTGCCGCAGCTACCCCCGGTCGCGCGCCGGGCGGGCGAGGAGGCCCGCCAGGTGGTCGAGCGCGCCCGCCGGCGAGCCGTGGCGCCCGTGCCGGAGATCGGGTTCTTTGCCCGCCTCCGTGACCGCATCGAGCGCGGCGAATGGCTGCGCCTTCGCGGCCGGTTCCGGGGCCGGCGCGGACTCCTGGCGTTCCTCGCGGTCATGGGGCCGGGGCTCATCGCCGGGATTGCGGGCAATGATGCCGGCGGCATCACCACGTACAGCGTCCTGGGAGCCAAGACCGGTTTGGGCCTTCTCTGGCTCTTCCCGATCACGATCGTCATCCTTGCGATCGTCCAGGAGATGGCCGCCCGCCTCGGCGTGGTCACCGGGCAGGGCCTGTCCGACCTGATCCGCGACCGTTTCGGCGTCCGTTGGACCGCCTTCGCGATGCTCGTGCTGCTGATTGCCAACCTTGCCAACACCGTGGCCGAGTTCTCCGGCGCGGCGGCGGCACTCGAGATCTTCGGCGTGCCTCGCTGGCTGACCGTGCCGGTGGTCGCCGTGGCGATCTGGGCCCTCGTGCTGTTCGCCAGCTACCGGACCGTGGAGCGGGTGTTCCTCTCGGTCATCGTCGTCTTCCTGGCCTACATCGCGTCGGCGATCCTCGCCCACCCGGACTGGGGTGCCGTCGGCCTGGCCCTCGTGCGGCCCACGCTCGACCTGTCACCGGCCGTCGTGCTCCTGATGGTCGCCCTCGTCGGGACGACGATCACCCCGTACATGCAGTTCTACCTGCAGAGCGCCGTGGCCGAGAAGGGCATCGGCGAGGAAGAGCTCAGGCTCGAGCAGGCCGATGCCATCGGCGGATCGATCTGGACCAACGTCATCGCGATCTTCGTCGTGGTGGCGACGGCCGACGACGATCCATGCCGATGGGCGGCTCGACCGACACGGCCGAGGAAGCCGCCCGGGGCCTCGCGCCGGTCGCCGGCGAGCTGTCGTCGGCGCTGTTCGCGGTCGGGCTGTTCGGGGCGTCGGTCCTGGCGGCGACGATCATGCCGATCTCGACGGCGTTCGTGATCTGCGAGGCGTTCGGATGGGAATCGGGCGTCGACAAGCGGTTCGAGGACGCTCGCGCCTTCTTCGGGATCTATACGTTCGTGCTGGGCATCGGCGCGCTGGTGGTCCTGATCCCGGGCCTCGACCTGCTGCCGCTCATCGTGGCTCGTCGCAGAACCTGCAGGGCCTCCTGCTGCCGGTCGTGCTGGTCTTCATGGTCCTGCTGGTCAACGATCCCCGGATCATGGGTCGCCACCGGAATGGACCGTGGATGAACGTCCTCGCCTGGGGTGCCGTCGGGCTGGTGATCGTGCTGGACGTGGTCCTGCTGGGAGTCACGGCGTTGGGGATGCTGGGGGTTCGGGTGGGGTGACGCGGCGGGTCGGCGGCAGGCGTCAGCTCGTCTCTTTACGTGCGTCCGTCGGACTAAAGATCTGCCGGATCTCCTTTTCACTAGACCCTCTTCTGCCTCAGACCCCCTCCCCGGCGAGAACGGCGGCGATCGGGTCTGAAGCCCTCCCCACGCCCACTCCCCCCCCCGATGGCGACAGCGTATCGGTCGTGGTCGGCGACAGACAGCCAGGGCGCCCGAAGACGACGGTCCGGGCGATGGCCCACGAAAGGCGCGGGCGTTGATGCTCATGGCGATGGCGAAGGGTCGTAGCCGGGACTCCCGCTCGGGCTGGCCTGGTAGTAGCGGCTGTCCGATCCGAACAGGCGGACCGACAGGGCCGCGATCTTGTCGAACTGGAGCTGCAGGATGTAGGTCCCACCAGTCGTGTTGGTTGGTGGATGAACCTCGTACGGTGGGCCGAGGACGTACTGCTGGATGTCCGTGTCGGCAACCTGCTTGGCCAGGTTCAGGTAGTCGCGGATCTGGTCGGGCGGGAAGTTCGTCTGGATCGTCTTCGCGGCGACCTTGAGGATCGAAGGCAGCTTCGTCAGCATCGTCGTCGTGTCCATCTTGGCCCGAAGCGCGATGAGGAGCTGTTGCTGCCGCCTCGCACGGGTGAAGTCATTGTCGCCGGCCCCATAGCGCGAGCGTGCGTAGGCGAGGGCCGTCTTGCCATCGAGATGGTGCTTGCCGGCTGTGAGGTGGAACCCGCGGGTGCCGTCGAACCAGTCGTAGACCGGATCGGTGATCGGGCGGGGATTGACGACGTCCACGCCGCCCACGAGATCGACCATGGACTGGAACCCTTCCAGGTTGATCGCCGCGTAGTAGTTGATCGGGATCCCGATGAGATAGCCGAGCTCCTTCGTCAGGGTCCCGGTGGGTCCGTCGGGGTACTTGCTCGGGTTGTTGCGCGCGGCCGACATCAGCGAGTTGATCTTGCCGTTGAAGGTGCCGCCCGAGTACATCGGGAAGCGCGCGGTGTCGCGCGGGAGGCTCAGCATGACCGCCTGGTGGGTGTCCTTGTCGACGCTTACGACGAGGAGGGTGTCAGTGAGGGCGTGGGTCCGATCGTGGCCGGAGTCAACCCCAGTGATCAGGAAGGTCACTCGGTTCACCGGCGGCGGGAGGGTGACGCTCGGCGTCTCGAACAGGCTCGTGTCCTCGGGCGTCGGCATGCCGCCGTCCGATGATGTCGGACTCGGGCCAGGCGTCGGGTCGGTCGTGAAGATCTGCGAACCGGCGTCGTAGAACGACCACGCGTAGTAGCCGGCAACGCCGTGCATCAGGACCACCCCGGCCACGAGGACAGCGAGGACGGCCAGCGCGGGCCGCCGTCGACGCGAGACCGGCGGGAATCGCTGGAACGCGAGACCGATCGAAGCGAGTCGCCACGCTCCGAGCAGGACGATCACCAGCAGCGTCCAGAGGGCGAACGACGGCGCGATCATCTGGGCGGCGAACGTGTCGATGCCGCCAGGGATCTGTAGGAGGAGGAAGAGGATCAGCAGGATCGCCGGTGCGGCGAAGATCGCGGCCGCTCGCCGGGCACCGGCGTAGTACTGCCCGGCCCCGGGAAAGAGGAACGAGAGAAAGGCGGCCGTTGCTGGTCGGCGAGCGGGGTCAGGCGGCGGATCGGTCGGCAAGGCGGCGGGAGTCTAGCACAGGGTTTTGAACGTCTGGAGCGGGTCGGCTTATAGGGGCGAGGCGGCGGCGCGTGGACTCGCCCTGCGAGCTATCGTCGGCGCTCTTCGCCGTGAGGCTGTTCGGAGGCTCGGTCCAGGCCGCCGGGATCGCGTCGGCTCGACTGACGCGCCCGGACGCCCAGAAACGGCGCGGATAGACTCCACTCGATGGTCTTCTCGTCGGTCACATTCCTCTTCTTCTTCCTGCCGACCGTCCTGACCGTCTACGCGATTGCCCCGCGTCGAGCTCGGAACGCCGTCCTGCTCGTCGCGAGCCTCGTGTTCTACACGTGGGGCGCGGGTCACCTGGTCTTCGCCCTCGTGGGCTCCATCGCGGCGAACTACCTCCTCGGCCATGCGGTCGAACGTCGGGCGCTGGCGGGCGACCGGCGTGGTGCGATGGTCCCGCTGGCGGCGGCGATCGTCCTGAATGTTGGGCTGCTCGGCTGGTTCAAGTACGCGAACTTCGCCGTCGATCAGGTCGATGGCGTGCTCGGGGCGCTCGGAGGGACACCGCTCGACTGGACTCGGGTGATCCTGCCGATCGGGATCTCGTTCTATCACGTTCCACTCGCTCAGCTACCTGATCGATCTCTTCGGGGGCACCGCGAGTCACCTGCGAGAGCCCCATCGACTTCGCCCTCTACATCACGTTCTTCCCGCAGCTCGTAGCAGGGCCGATCGTCCGATTCCATGAGATCCGCGACCAGATCATCCGCCGCCAGGAATCCTCCGCCGAGTTCGCCCTGGGTGCCATCCGGTTCTGCCACGGCCTGGGCAAGAAGGTCCTCATCGCCGACATGGTGGCACCGGTCGCGAACGCGGCGTTCGCCGTACCGCCCCACTCGCTCAATGCGAAGACCGCCGCCCTGGGCGTGGTCGCCTACACGGTGCAGCTCTACTTCGATTTCAGCGGCTACTCGGACATGGCGCTCGGCCTCGGGCGCATGTTCGGGTTCCACTTGCCCGAGAACTTCAATCGGCCGTACTCCGCCGTCTCGATCACGGACTTCTGGCGCCGCTGGCACATGTCCCTGTCCCGCTGGTTCCGTGACTACCTGTACATACCTCTCGGCGGCAATCGGGGTAGCAACTTGGCGACGTACCGGAATCTCGTGATCGTCTTCCTCATCACGGGACTCTGGCATGGGGCGAACTGGACATTCGTCCTCTGGGGTGCGTACCACGGCGTGCTGCTTCTCGTGGAGCGTCGTGTCGGGATCGGGCGGGGTCGCGAGGAGCGATTTCGCTGGCTGGCACGGGCTCGGACGATCGGACTCGTCATGTTCGGCTGGATCCTGTTTCGCTCTCCGGATATCGCCTGGGCGGCTGGGTACGTGCTCTCCTTCCTGACCCTGGGCGGACCGCTCGTTGGTACCGTATCGATTGCATTCGGGTCGCTGGCTCGCGTCGCCCTCGTCGTCGGCGTCGCCAGCTTCCTGCTTCCCGGCAACTGGGTAACAGGGCGGCGGCTCGTGGAGGACGCCCGCCCGGTCCTGGGTGGCCTGCGCCTCGCCCAGATCCTGGTTGTCATGCCGATCGCGCTGATCGCCCTGCTCGCCGGGACATTCCATCCCTTCCTGTACTTCAACTTCTGACCATGTCCAACTGGCCCTCGGATACCACGCCCTCGACCTCCGCCGTGTATGCGACGGGCGGCTGGCGGCCACGCCTGGTAGCGGCCTGGTTCCTCGCCGTCCTCGTGATCCCCGGACTTGCCCTCGTCGCCGGTGTACGGCCGCAGAACATCGAGAACAGGAGCCTCGCGAAGCTGCCCGCGGTTTCCGCCGGAGCATTGCTGTCGACGAGCTTCTATGCCGGCGTCGACCAGTTCCTGACGGACAACTTCCCGCTCCGGGAGAGTGCGACGTCAGCATTCGCGGCGCTCGGCTATGGCGTGCTCAATGACTCGCCGTCAAGCCAGGTGATCGTCGGCAAGGACGACTGGCTGTTCTTCCATGACGAGCTGGTTCCGACGTGCCGCCGGACCGGCACGGCGCTGGCGACGCAAGTGACGGCGCTCGCCGCGAAGCTCTCCGCGAAGAACCGCCGGCTCGCGTACATCATCGCTCCGGACAAGCACGCGATCTACCCGGACAAGATCGGGCCAGCCGCACGCATCGGAGTCCCCTGTTCCGATACCCAGCGTCCCGACATGATCGATGCCGCGGCCGCAAATCCGTCGATCATCGGAGACCTCTGGACGCCGCTTTCGACGGCACGCCACGACAAGCCGGGCACCCTCCTGTATTGGCGCGCCGATACGCACTGGACACCAAGCGGGGCCATCGTCGGGGTCAGGGCCACCGTGGACCTGCTCGCCCCTGGGCTATGGGACCCGAAGGAGGTCAGGATTGGAGGAACCGTCAACCGGATCGGGGAGCTCACGCGCCTGATGGGCATCGTCCGGAACGAGCCGGTCCCGGGGATTCAGGTTCGGCGTGCCGTGCGCATCAACGACACCGTCCTCGACTACGGCCACTACCGCCACGGCGAGGACATTCATGAGTACGTCGTCACGGGCCCGGATGCGGTGGTGCCGGGCACAACGGTGTTCGTCTTCGACAGCTTCTTCGACATCGACCGGGCCTTGATCATCCCCTGGTTCCAGCGCTCGATCTGGATCCACGTCACGGACCTGACGAACCATCCGGAACTGGCCCGATACGTCGACCACTACGACAACCTCGTCTACGAAACGGTCGAGCGGGGTGCGTACAGCCGGGGCCTGACGTCGATCCTGCAGCCGCTCCTGGACAGGTGATCTGCGGCCTGTCGGAGCCGGCCCGGCGATCACGGGTGTGACGTGCAGCCGGGCGCCGTCGGCCTCGAGCTGGTTTGCGAGCTCCGGGTAGTTGACGTCCGCGACCGGGCTTCCTTGCGCCACCGCGAGCGCCGCGGCCCGGCCCGCCGCCTCACTCATGATCATGAAGTTGACCTCCATTCGAAGGCTTGCCCAAGCCACGTGCGTGGCAGAAACGTCGACGCTCACGAGGAGATTGTCCGGGCTTCCCCCCGAGGGGATCATCATCGAGTAGCCGATCTCGTAGGGCAGCACCGGCGCCTGGATCCCACCTTCCCCAGCGACGTAACCTTCGGCATCCAGGACACGCGCGACGTAGTGCGAAATTGATCGTGTAGCTCCCGAGGCCAATTGAGTCGGGCTGCCCGGCGCCGGCCTCGACGTCCTGTTCGGTGAGCGTCGACAGGCCGACAAGTCGGCGGGCCTCCCGAACATAGATCTGGTCCGGCCAGTTGCCGGTCGCTTCGAATTCATCGGCGCACAGGCCGAGTTGCCCGACATCGGCTGCCAGCCCGGCGGGCACGTCCGGGGACGACTGGAGGAACCAGAGCAGGCCCTGCACCCATTGACGATGGGTGGCTGCGAGGACCTGTCGTTCGGCATCCGTCGCTTCGGGCCAGGTCGTCGACGCACCCGGCATGTCCGTCGAGTAGGTTCCGCTATCGTTGAGGTCGTACTTGCCCCCGGGTATTGGTGTCAGCGTGAGGAGGTCCGACAAGGCGGGCGTGATCCCTCGCGTCGTCCATGTCGTCAGGGCCCGGTCGACCAGATCGAATCGGTGGGCGTCATAGCCCTCCGGAGCCTGGATCGCGCGGCGATTCGCAGGATCTGTCGTGACGCACAGGCGGTAGGTGTAGGCCTGGATCGCGTCATCGCTGCTGCCGAGGACACCGATCGCGTCACCCGAAACCCCAGGGAGTGGCTGGTCGTTCGTGTAGCGCCGCCCGTAGACCTTGTCCTTGGCAGAGGTCACGGGGCCGAGCGGCTGCACGCCCGCGAGACGCTCACCGAAGGCCGAGGCCGCTTCGCGGCCCACGCGGTATGCGGCGCCGACAAGGGCCAGCAGGTCACCTTCGTAGCTGGCGTCGATGAAGACACCACCGCGGATCATTGCGCCAGACGTCAGCCGGATGGCCTGGATGTGCCTGCCGGCGACTTCCGGCTCAAACGACCTATCGAGACCGACTCCGCGGATCACATGGACGGCCGTCCCGGCGACCATGGATTCGAACACGTTGCTCGCGACATGCGGCTCGAACCTCCACGAATAGTAGTTGCCGTACTGATCCATGTTGTAGGCCTTGCCAACCGCCCGGAAGAATTCCAGCGGGATCCCACCAACGAGGTCACGCCGAGCGACGTCCGCGGCGCTGATCCCGTTCGAGGTCATGCCGCCGATGCTGTCCGTCGGCGAAATCAAGAGCACAGAGGCACCAGCTCGAGCCGCGCTCACCGCAGCCACGACACCGCCAGACGTGCCCCCATAGACGACGACATCCGCCGTGGCGTCGGTGGCTGGCCCGCTCGAGCCGGCCGTCGGCATCGAGGTTGCGGCCGGAGACTCCGAGGCCGAAAGCCCCGCGCCTACGATCACCAGGGCCGCTACCAGACTCACGACGACGGCCCCGCGACGAGCGACAGGAGGCATTGAACGATCGTACTCCCACCCCCGACGCCCGTCCTTTCCATCGCTGGGCACCTGCTAACCTTGGTCGCATGAATTCCCCACGGCGCCGGGTGACGGTGATCGGTGCCGGATACGTCGGGCTGGTGACAAGCGTCGGGCTGGCAGGACTGGGGCACACGGTCGAGGTCGTCGAGACACGCCAGGATCGACTCGATTCGCTCCTCGGCGGACGCGTTCCAATCCACGAACTCGGGCTCCAGGACGCCTTCGATCGGGCGCAGCGGGCAGGCCTCCTGACCGTGTCGGAGAGACCGGACGACGAGCCGGATGTGGCGATGATCTGCGTCGGTACGCCGATCGGGAGGGACGGGCGCAGCGATCTCGCTCAGCTCCGGTCGGCGCTCGAGAGCGTCGCCAGGCTCCTGCAGAACAACGCTCCTCTCGTCGTCAGGAGCACGCTGCCCCCAGGGACGACCCGACGGGTTGTCGACTGGAGCGGCGTACCGAGGTCTCGAGTCCTGACCAACCCGGAGTTCCTGCGCCAGGGGACCGCGCTGGGAGACTTTCTTCATCCATCGCGGATCGTCATCGGCCGCTTCTCGGATGTCGATCCGTTGGCCGTCGAACTGGTGTCCGGGCTGTACGACGGCATCGACGCGCCACGCCTGATCGTTGATGTCGCGGCTGCGGAACTCATCAAGAACGGCGCCAATGCATTCCTTGCCCTGAAGCTGTCCTTTGCCAACGAACTCGCAGCTCTATCGGAGGTTTACGGGACGGACGTCGATACCGTGCTCGACGGGATCACCCGCGACCCGAGGATCGGCCGGGACTACATGCGCCCAAGCTTCGGCTTCGGCGGCAGCTGCCTGCCAAAGGAGCTCCAGGCTCTCGCCGTCGCGGGACGTGACGCTGGGTTGGAGATGCATGTCACCGTGGCCGCCTCTGACGCCAATGCCGCATCGCAAGCCCGCTTCGCCGAGCGAATCGCAACGAAGCTCGGAGGCCTCAACGGGGCGACGGTCGGGTTCCTGGGACTCGCCTTCAAGGCCGGCACGGACGACGTGCGCGACTCGCCAGCGATCGGCGTAGCCCGTCGCCTCATCGAGGGCGGCGCGCGAGTGCAGGCCCACGATCCCGAGGCGGCAGACAACGCCCGCCTCGTCCTCCCTCAGCTCGAGATCGCCGCCTCGCCCGAAGCGGCCCTCGATCGGGCAGATGTCGCGGTGATCGCGACAGAGTGGCCAATGTACCGGGACCTGGACTGGTCGGATATCGCGCGTCGGTTGCGAAGGCCGCTCGTTATCGACGGTCGACGAATTCTCGACCGTGCTGCGGTAGAGTCCGCCGGCCTGACGCTCGATCGCCTTGGGTCGACTTACCATCGCGTTGACGCACTCGTCCCCGGGCAGCGAATCAGCTGATCGATTGGCTCGAGGTGAGCCGATGGCACCTTCGCCGCACTCGCATGGACGACGATCTCGGGCTGCCGGCCCCAATCGAGTAGGGTTCCTATCGTGAGAGGACTCCGCTCGCTCGCCGACAATCGTCGGGCCGGCTCGCTTGCAGATCAGCTGCGACAGCGGCGCTTTGCCCTCTTCGAGCGGCTCCTCGCATCACTGCCTGAGCCTCGGCGCATCCTCGATGTCGGCGGCACACCCGGTTTCTGGGAGGCCCGCGGCTATGGGAGCCGAACCGGCACCGAGATCGTCCTTTTCAACCTCGTGGCATTCGAGACCACGCACGGCAACATGACGAGCCTGGTCGGCGATGCCGCGGACTTGTCCCGCTTCGCAGACGGATCCTTCGAGGTCGTGTTCTCAAACTCGGTCATCGAACACCTCGAGACGCTCGAGCGGCAGCAGCGGATGGCGGCCGAGATCCGGCGCGTGGGTCGACGGTACTTCCTGCAGACGCCGAACTTCTGGTTCCCTCTTGAACCTCACTTTCTCTTTCCCGGATTTCAGTTCCTGCCCGTCCGGATCCGGGTCGGCATCCTTCGCCGCTTCGGGATCGGCCACTACCGGAGGACGCCCGACGCGGCGGCGGCTGAACAGGCAATCAGGCTCATCCGGCTCATGAAGGGGCGGGAGCTCCGGACGGCGTTTCCGGGCGGGCGGTTCTGGCGCGAGCGATTCCTGGGCCTGACCAAGTCGTTCATCGTGTACGGCGGGTGGGGTGACCAGGACCTCGACGAGCCGAGCGGGTGACCCGACCGCGGCCCGTCCTGGTGATCGGATGGATGCCGGTCAGCCAGCGGTCGACGACCCTCGCCCGGCGGCTTGGGGCAGACGTGCTTCTCCTGGGACGCGCCGGATTCCGCCGGCCCTGGACGGCCCCATTTGCCTACCCCGGCCTGGCGGTACGTTCCATCGCAGCGCTGATGAAGCGCCGGCCGGCCGCCGTGATCGTCGTCGCGCCACCATTTGTCGCTCCGCTGATCATCGTGCCCGTTGCCCGAATCCTCGGGTCACGCGTCGCAGTCGACATCCACTCCGGTGCGCTCCTCGACCGTCGCTGGCGTTGGGCGACGCGACTCCTCGCATTCGCGTGTCGCGGCGCAACGGCGACGATCGTGACCCTCGAATTGCTCGCCTCCAGGCTCCGACGTCACGGCGTCGAACGCACGGTCGTACTGCCTGACCCGATCCCGAACCTGGCGGCCGCCGGCCTGACGTCGTCTGCAACTGGCCCGCCGACGGTCGTGGCCGTCCTCGGATGGAGCCCGGATGAACCGATCCTCGAGCTGATCGAGAGTGCCCGCGGCGCGGCCTGGGACCTCGTCCTGACCGGCCGACCCGGATGGCCGCTGTCGCTGCCGCCCAACGTCTGCTCCTCTGGCTTCCTGGCCGATCAGGCGTACGTCGACCGGCTGGCAAGTGCGAACCTCGTCATCGTCCTGACCACCCGGGACGAAACCCTCCTGTCGGGTGCCTGGGAAGCGCTGGCGCTCGGCCGCCCCTTGCTGGTGTCGGCAACCCCGTCACTGATCGGAGCATTTGGGCCGGCCATTGCCGCGGCCGGTGCAACGGCCGCGGATATTCGGGCCGCCGTCGATGCCGTCCTGATGGACACGCCGGCTGCCGAGGCGCGGAGTCGAGCCGTCGGCGCGAAGTTCCGCGCGCAGAACGACGCCGCGCTCGATCACCTTGCGCACCGGCTGGGCCTGTCGGCGTCGAAGCCGGACGTCGAGACCTAGACGCCGAGCACCAATTCCAGCACGTCCCGAGCGCGGGCTCGGAGTGCCGCCCTGGTCGCCAGGCTTGGAAGCATCGCGGCCCCGCCTTCGACGAACGCGGTCGTTGCGGCGACAAGTTGCTCGGCGAGGTCCGGCGCGTCAACCGAGATACCGGGAATCGCGACTTCGGCGGCGAGGGCGGCGACCTTCGGCTCGTAGACGAGCGCGATGCAGGGGCGTCCCGCGACGATGGCGGCGGCGAGGGCGTGGTACCGCATCGCCACGACCAAGCCGGAGGCGGCGACGTCGGCGAGGAGGTCCTTCCATTGGACCGGGCGCTCGAGCAGGGTCACCGGTGCCGTGGGCCCAATGGCCGCCGCAAGAGCCCCGGCTTCCTCGGCGTCTCGGGGCCAGTACAGGGCGCTCAACCGAAGCGTCCAGCCTGCCGCGATGAGTGGCTCCAGTCCGGCCGAGACCACGCCTCGAAAGGCAGCCCGGGCGTCGGCGCCGTCGCGGTCCTTGATGAACCACGGCCGGATGCTGACCAGGGCCACGGCGGGAGGAGGGCTGCCCGGTGATTCCCGGGAGATCGATGCTGATGCGTCCGCCGGCTCCGGGGTCGCGTCGTCACCCTGGGAGAAGACAGGGTCGGCACCGACGACCACGCTGTCCACGCCGAGGGCCGCAAGCGCCTCGGCGGACTCGGTATCGCGCACGGTCCGGACCGACGCTCGACGTGCGACGAACCCGATCATGCGCCGCCCGAAACCCGAGTAGAACGGGCCTACTCCCACCGCGAGAAGGCGAGTCGGCGTTCGCAGCAGCAGGGCGACGATCGTCGTGACCACGAGATCAACGGGAAGTCGCAGGCCCTCGTCTTTCAGGATCCCGCCGCCGCCAAGGACGACGACGTCGGCGCGGCGGATCGCCTCGAAGTAGCGGGGCCAGCCGGTGAGCGAAAGGCGGACCTCGTGGTCCGGGTACCTGACAGGGCCCCGCACCGCCACCCGGTCGATGACTACGCCGAACGACGGTGCAGCCGATTCGATGGCCGCACGAATGGCCTCGTCCCCGAGGTTGTCCATGCCGTAGTAGCCGACGAGCAGCACTCTCCGAGGACCGCCCTGCGTCGGACGCTGCCCGACGTCCATCCGGAGCGTGGCGGCGCCGAGCAGCAGGATCGCCGTCAGGATACCGATGATGATCGAGAGGGCCGCCCCGGGCGCACCGAGGTGCGCGGTCAACGTGAGATGCCCCGCAATCGTGACGACCGCGCCGATGGTGAGGGAGACGGCCGGGACCGTCGGCCGACCGATCCCGAGCCACCACTGCGAAAGCACGCTGTAGATACCGACAAGCGCGATCGCCGGGACCAGGACCGGGAGGAGGCCCTCGGCGGCGACGTAGCTCGGGGGGAAGACCAACCGGATGAAGAACGGGCCGGCAACGACGTACCCCAGCCAGCCCGCGACGGATGCCCCGGTGACCACGAGAAGGGCCGTCCGGAGCAGGTGTCGTTGCGCGACTGCGCCGGCGGCGGCGACGCGTGGCAGGAGGACCACTGAGATCGCGAAGGGTACGAGCGACATTGGCAGGGCAAGGGTCCGGGCCGCGCCGTAGTCGGCGAGCGCCGACGGCGCCAGCGTCCGGACGAAGAAGACGTCGAATCCGACAATCGCGCCGTATGCCGTTCCGGAGACCAGCGCCGGTACGGCGAACAGTGTCAGGTCGCGGACCATCGCTCGAGTCGGCCTGGCATGGCCGGAGAAGCCTGTGCGGATAGGTCGCCAGATCAGCTCGAAGATCAGGATCGGAACCAGGTAGACGAAGGCGTAGATGACAACGGCGACCTGCTCTGAAGCGAGACCGACGATGGCCGCCAGCGCCAGGAGGACAAGCTGGGCGAGGTTTGCCGAGATCCGGTAACCGACGAGCAGAACGTATCGCTGCAGCCCGCGGAGAAGACCAAAGTAGTACGCATCGATGGACAGGCCAACGACGACGACGGCCAGGAGAAGGGGGTCCGCATCTGCCCGCCACGCGAGGACCACGCCGGTCGCTACCGATAGCACGAGCAGCGGCCCACCGCCAACCAGGGCCGAGCTGAGCCACGAACCTCGTCGCGACGCCCCGGTCTCAGCAGCCAGGGCCCTGGTCAGCGCCGTTGGATATCCGGTCAGGACGAGCTCACCGACAAAGAAGCCCGTGTTGATGAAGAAGATCACGAGCGCGAACTCGGGCTTGTCCACCACTCGAGCGAGAAGGACTGGATACAGGAAGCCAAGACCGCGCGCAACGGCGTTACCGACAAAGACCAGCGCGGCCGGGCGGAGGCCGCGGGCCGGCGGCCGTCGGGACGACTCCATGTTCCTGTCGCTCCAGCCCGCCACGTCCAGCGGATTGTAGCGGCGCGTCGATACAATGCCGCGGTGTCCGGAGACCGTCGACCGCGCGTCGTGGTGCTCGTGGAGAATTTGCCCGTCCCGCTTGATCGACGGACGTGGCAGGAGTCGGTCGCGCTGGCCCGCGCGGGATGGGATGTCACGGTGATCGGGCCGCGCGGTGCGGGTGACATGCGGCGGCTCCACGACCGGATCGACGGTGTCGAGATCTGCCGCTATCCCCAGCGAGCAGCATCAGGCTTGGCGGGCTACCTCGTGGAGTACCTGCCATCGATCCTGTTCACGGCGGCCTGGCTCGCCTGGACCCGGCTCCGTGGCGGCGCGATCCGTGTGATCCACGCCTGCAACCCGCCCGATCTCTTCTGGATATTTGGCGTGTTGGCCAAGGCGCGCGGCGGTCGCTTCGTGTTCGACCAGCACGATGCGAACGTGGAGCTGGCCGCGACGAAGTGGGGCGGGCGGGGTGCGACCGGACGATTCCTCATCGGGCTGACCCGGTGGCTCGAAGCCCGCTCATACCGAGCCGCGGACCTGGTCGTTTCGCCGAACGACTCGTACCGCGCCCTCGCGATCGGGCGGGGCGGCGTTTCCGGAGAACGGGCCGTGGTCGTCCGGAACGCCCCGGACGTGGCCGCGTACCGGACCCTCGCGGCGAGCATCGACCGCGCGATCGGGACCGGCTCGACCGACCTTCGGATCGGCTACGTTGGGGTGATGGGCTCGCAGGATGGCCTGGACACCCTGCTGGATGCATGGGGTCGAGTTGTGGCCCAGACCGACCTCGCCGACGCCGTCCTCGAACTGGTCGGAGATGGGGAGAGCCGGCCGGCGCTTGAACGACAGGCGGCCAAGCTGGGCCTCGGGTCGCGCATTCGGTTCCACGGGTACCAGCGCCCGGAAGCATTCGTGCCGGTCCTAGCTGGCTGCGTCGCAGGCGTGTCGCCGGATCCGCCCACGCCCTTCAATGAGGTCTCGACCATGGTCAAAGTCGTGGACTACCTTGCGATCGGCCTGCCGGTTGTGGCCTTCGATCTCAAGGAGTCACAACTCGTTGTTGGCCGGGCTGGCGTCTTCGTTCGGCCGGCCACGGCGGAAGCGCTCGCTGCGGCACTCGCCCATCTCCTTCGCGACCCGCAGCAAGCGGCGAGATTGGCGGCCGAAACCAGCGGGCGCGTGTCGGCACTCGATCTGGACTGGTCGCGTTCCGCAGCTCGACTGGTTGCGGCCTACGAGACGCTCCGCTGACGAACGGGTCGAGCGACCTTCATCGCAGCCGTGGCCGACCCGAGGCCGAGGACGGGGATCGTCAGCAGGAGTGCTACACCGAACGGACCGTACAAGCTCACCGCAAATGCCTGCGTCATCGTGAGCACGAGGACGCCCAGCCATGCGGGAATGAACCAGCGTCGCAACCCGCGACGCCGCATCGCGAAGAGCAGAGGCACCAGGAGCAGCGCGCCAAAGATGAGGATTCCGACGATGCCAGCCTTGACACCCACGGTGAGGTAGGCATTGTCAACACCCGGCGACATGCCGATCGTGTTGGCTCGCGCCGAGTTGTAGGCGTAGTCGACAGCGACAAGGGTCCCGAACCCGGTACCAAGGATCGGCGCGTGCGTGATGATCTGCGCGGCGGCCCTGTAGGACTGGAATTGCCCGCGCTCAAGCGAATCAAGGTTTGATCGGTCGTCCTGGAACAGAATCCGGTCCATCGGTTGCTCGCCGGCCTGTCCTCCGCTTGTGCTCACCGCCGTCGACGCGGGTGTCCCAATCGTGTCGACGGCAACCCCCGCAGCGAGTGCAACCACGAGGACGCCTGCTACCGCGCTCACCCGCATTGCGATGAGCTTCAGAGCGCGACCTGATGAGCGAACCCGAAGTACGTCCCACGCAACGATCAGGCCCACCACGCCCAGGGTAGCTACGATCGAGGTGCGGGTGACCGAGAGGACCACCGCAGTCGAGAGCAACCCAAGGAGGATCGCCCGCGACCGCGACCGACGGCGCACGAAGATGAAGGTCGCGAGTGCGATTGCAGGGACGAGGAAGGCGCTGTTCCCGAACTGCATCCGCAACGTGCCGCGGTCATACAGGAGCTCCTGGTGTTTCAGGCCCCCCGTGAGGACTGGGCCGAGGGCAGCGATCAGGACCGTCGCCGAGAAGAGGAGCGTCCCGAGCATCAAGCCTCGGATCAGCGCCGAACGGGTGGTACCGCCAAGCAGGGCGATCGGGACCGCCGCGTACATCAGCCACCAACGAACATCGCGAAGGATGTCGCGCGCGGGAAAGTCGTGGGACAACCCGACGACTACCGCGATCGGGGCGAGCGCCAGGAATGCGATCGCGAGCCATCCGATGGCGTCGAACCTCAAGGGGCGCCGCAGGACCAGCAGGAGCGACCACGCGAGGCCGATGCCGATCGCGGCATCCTGGGGTCGAATTGGAATTCCCGCGAGATCCACCGTGAACGTGTCTGCGCCGCGCGCATACGGGATGGCCACGACGACGAACAGGGCCGCGCCAAGCGGGCCGAGGCGCGGAGAGCGTGCCAACCCGGCCGTGGCCACGGCCGCCAGCCCGGCCAGGACGAGCGTGGGCGAGAAAAGAACAACGTGCGCGAGAGCGAGGAGGAGGGCGACGAACCCGACGTAGGTCCAGACTCGCACCGAAGGGACTGTGGCGCGGACACCAAGGGCATGGTCGAGTCGGGCGAGCACGGGCGGAGTCAAAAGCCTCGCATAAGGAGCGCAAGGTGAACGCGGTGTGCCGACCTTACCATTCTCGCGAGCGCTAGACTGGGCTCCAGGATGATCCGCCGCTATATGACCGCGATCCGGCTCTCGCTCATGGGAGCGGACGCAATCAGTGCCATGGTGGTCTTCGCAGCCGTGTCGGTTGTCCGTTTCACTGGCCGCGACTGGCGCGTGGTCTGGGATCGTGTCGGAGTTGACCCGATCATCGCCGTGGCCTGCTACGGCGGCGCGTGGATGTCGGTTCTCTGGCTCATGGGGATGTACCGCCTCCGCGCTCGGTGGACGATCAGGTCCGAGGCGCTCGACGTCCTGCGGGCAGGCACCCTGCTGGCTGTCGCGGCCTTCGCAATGCTCTACATCGTCAAGCTTCCGCAGGTCAGCCGCCTGTTCGTGATCTACCTCCTCGTCGCGCAGGTGGGCGTAACGCTTGTCTCGCGGCTGGGTCTGCGGTGGGGGTTCGCCCAGGGACGGCGGCGCGGGTTCAACACGCGGCGCATGCTCATCGTCGGCACGGGAACGCTCGCGGAGTCATTCGCGAACCGGATTGAACGCAACCGTGATTTGGGCCTCACCGTGATCGGACACCTTTCGTACCCGACCGTGTCAACGGATTCAGCGGCCCGACGCCCTGTCATCGGCACGATCGACGACATCGAGGAGGTCCTCCACACGCAAGTGGTCGACGAGGTGGCGATCTGCCTGCCGCCACCCGCGTGGGGCGTAGTCGAGCCGATCACGAGGATCTGCGAGGAGGAGGGCAAGATCGTCCGGATCCCGATCGTCGATGGCGGTCCGGCGATCCCGGGGGCCCGCTCCGAGGAGTTCGACGGCCAACCGCTGCTATCACTTGTGTATGGACCTGACCGGATCCTTGGGCTCCTCGCCAAGCGTGGCATCGACATCGCGACATCCGGCCTGGCAATGCTCGTACTGAGCCCCGTTCTCCTGCTCACGGCGCTCGTGATCATGATCCGTGACGGGCGTCCCATCCTCTTTACGCAAGTGCGGGTCGGACTGCATGGGCGCCCGTTTCGAGTCGTCAAGTTTCGAACCATGACGCCGGACGCCGAAGAACGCCTTGACGACCTGCTCGAACAAAACGAGATCTCCGGACATGCGTTCAAGCTGACCCAGGACCCGCGCCTGTCGAAGACGGGTGGTGCGCTGCGTCGCACCAGCCTCGACGAGCTCCCGCAACTCTGGAACGTGATCAAGGGCGAAATGAGCATCGTCGGTCCTCGGCCACCGCTCCCGCGCGAGGTCGCCGGGTACGACGTGTGGCACCGTCGGCGCCTCTCGATGAAACCGGGAATGACTGGCCTTTGGCAGGTGTCGGCCCGCCACGAGGAGGACTTTGACCGCTGGGTCGCCCTGGACCTCGATTACATCGAGCGGTGGTCTCTGTGGTTGGACATCAAGATCATCCTTCGGACCATCCCGGCGATGCTCCAGGGTCGCTGAGAGGGCCGGGTTCCAGATCGCACCACGGCGTGTCGTCCCGCGAGGGCAATCAGGACGGGGTCGGTCCGAGCGTCGGCGCCGACGATGACACCGGCGTGGCGTAGGTCGAATTCGGGCCCGAAGAGCTTGATCGACAGGGCCGCGAGCGCGTCCATGTGCAAGTGGAGCTTGTAGATCCCGCCGGTCGTATTGGTCGGAGGATGGACCGAGTACGTCGGAGGCTGGAGCACGACGCGGCTGATGCTCGATTCGTCGACTGCCTGGGCGAGGGTCACCATCTCGTCGATCCGATCAGGCGGAAAGTTGGTCCGAATCGTCGTGCCTGCAACCTGCAACAGGGTCGGGAGCTTCGTGATCATGACGGGGTCGATCAGCTTGTCCCGAAGTGCCAGGAGCAGCTGCTGCTGCCGGGCGGCCCGGGTGAAGTCGTTGTCCCCGATCCCGTAACGGGACCGAACGTAGGCGAGCGCGAGGCGGCCGTTCATGACCTGCTCACCGGCCTTGAGATAGAAGCCGCGAGGAGAGCCATCCAGCCAGTCGTAGCGCGAATCGATGATGTCGCGCTGGACGTTCACCGTGACGCCGCCGACTGCGTCGATCATCTGCCGGAACCCGTCGATATCCAGCGCCGCGTAGTAATGAATTGGGGTTCCGAGCAGGAAGCTGAGTTCGTGAACGAGCGTGGGAAGCGGGCCGTCCGGGAATTGCTTCGGGTGATTCTTGGCGTACGTCATCAGCGAGTTGATCTTGCCGGTGAAGACCGTGCCATCCCACATCGGGAAGTCCGTGATATCCCGAGGAAAGCTCACCATCGCGACCTTGTGCGTGATGGGGTCGATGCTGGCGATCAAGAGCGTATCCGTGAGGCTCTCGGTCCTTTGGATCGTGTGGTCGATGCCAGTGAAGAGGACTGTCACCCGCGACTGCGCCGTCGCGGGTGTTTCGAACGGGGTCGCAGCGTAGTCGTCGGAGGGTGCCGGAGAACCTCCCGGGTCCGGTGTTCCATCGGGGGTCGGGTCTCCGACGAAGATCTTGCTCCCGGCGTCGTAGAAGCTCCAGGCGACATACCCGACCACGCCATGGGTCAGCAGAACGACCGCAGCCAGAACGGCGAAGATCGCGCCGGTTCGGGTCCGGAATGCCTTCCGGCCGCCCGCCATCAGGACGGTGTCGACCATCGCGAGGAGGCGCCAGACGGCGACGATCCCGGTGAGGATGACCAGCGTCAGGGAGACCGAGGGATCGAGGAGCTGGGCCGCGAATGGCCCAATCCCGCCCGTGAGCACCTGAACGACGATGAGGAGCGCAAGGGCCGCAACCGGGCTGCCATAGAGCAGGGCCGTTCTCGTCCGGCCGGCATACAGGTGGCCTAGTCCCGGCCAGAGGAACGCCAGCGCAGTGGCAACGCCGGGGGAGGCAGGTTTCGCGGGCCGCTCGGGCCGAGACATGCTCAAATCCAGCGGAGTCTAGCACCCACAAAGGGGATTACCGGGGCAGGGATTCCCGCCAATCCTCCGTTAGATTCCGTCGCGCGATCTCGAGCCTCCTCCCCTCCGCCCTTACGACCCGAAGGCCCGGTGCAGGAAGGCGGCCATCTGGCCACGCGTCACCGGGTCTCATTCGGGCAGAACGTCGTGGCCGTGCAGCCCTTCGTGATGCCCGACGCGGCGAGGCGGTTGATGTCGGCCTCGAACGTGGTCCCGGTGTCGTCGCTGAAGTAGTCGGTCGTGGTCACCGGCAGGCTGAGCGCCCGGCCCAGGAACGCAGCCATCTGGCCCCGGGTGATCGGGTCGTTGGGACAGTACCGCTCAGGGCTGCAGCCCGAGGTACTACCGGAGCCGAAGAACCACACGATGTCGGTGTTGAACGAACTGAACTTGGCGTCGTGCAACGCCGCGGTACCGTGATCGGCGACCGGCGATCGACCTCGATCGAGCCATCGGACCGCGAAGTGGGTCAGGGGGTTTCGGTTACCTTTGTCCCGGTCGGGACGATCTGGAAGAAGATGCGGCCCCGAATGAACGGCACCTCGCGACCGTCAGTGCCGACGATGAGCGTCGGCGCCAGCGCCGACGCCTTCGACCACGTGGCGGCGACTGCCCGACCCTCCATGAAGACCGTGGCTGACCCATGGCCGACAAATCCCAGGACCGGCCGGCTGTGCCCTGGCTCGATCGTGCTGTCGGTATGGAAAGTCATGTACAGGACGACCACGGTGCGCGCCGTAACCGGTTTGCCGTCCATGGGGTCGACATGGATCGCGCCGTTGAGCGACCTCGCGTAGGCGTTGGTTACCGGGTCGTAGGCGTACCCGACCTTGACGGTTCGGTACGGGATCGTGATGTGCTCACGGGCCGCACGGCTGCCGGCTGGGGTGTCCTCCCGGAACGGTCGCAGGTGGACTCCCGGGTCGATGGCCGTGGGCCCGCCGAGGCTGGTCGCGACGGACCGGAGAGCCTTCGTCGTTGTGTAGGCATTGTGCGGGGCGGAACGAGACGAGATGCGATGGTAGGCGGCGTTGCCGGCACCCAGGCCGTCGACGTTCAGGAAGGCCGCCGGACTGTTCTTCGTCATCCAGGCTCGCGTGATGCGGTCGCCACCGTAGTGGGCAAGCGCGGCATGAAATCTCCGCGGCCCACTCCGCGAGGTAGATCCGTCCACTGCGAACCGGACCGATGTCGGATGCGTCACCCTCCTGGAAGACCATCAGGTAGCGCGACTCGTACCCATCCGCCGGCGCCTGATACACGATCGAGGCCGCGTTGAATCCAGACTGCGGCCGCGCTGCGGCTGCGTCGTCGATGGAGACCGCGAGTGGAAGCCGGTGAGCAACCGCAGGGTCACTCAGGACTCCGTCGAGATCAGCCGGCTCGAGAAGCGGAATTGGCGTGGCGGATGGCGATGGAGACGGTGACGCCGCGTTACTCGCCGTCGGCGCGGTCGTTTCCGGGCTGAGCGAGGTCGAGCTCGGGGTCGGCGAAGGTGTCGAGCTGCAGCCCGCGGCTGCCAGGCAGAGGGCGACCGAGGCAATTCGGAATCGGCGGTTCATGTGCGCAAGGCTATCTCCGCCCGGGGGTGGCCGGACACCACCGGAACGTACCGGTCCCACCGGGACCCCACTACATCATCACCAGGCCGCCATCGACCGCGAGCACCTGGCCCGTGATATAGGCGGCCTCGTCGCTGGCCAGGAAGGCGACGGCGAAGGCGATCTCCTCGGCGGTCCCGAACCGGCCGAGCGGCGTCCGTGACGTGATCTCATCCTGGAGCGCCTGGGGCAGGTCCTGGGTGAGCTCGGTCAGCACGAACCCGGGCGCGACGGCGTTGCAGGTGATGCCACGGGAGGCGAGCTCGCGCGCCGTGGCCTTGGTCAGCCCGATCAGGCCGGCCTTGGCGGCCGAGTAGTTCGCCTGCCCGGTCTGGCCGGCCTGCCCCGAGACCGAGGTGATGTTCACGATCCGGCCCGCCCGGGCCTTGAGCATCGGCCGGGTGACCGCCTTGATGGTGTGGAAGGCACCGGACAGGTTCGTGTCGATGACGGACTGCCACGCCTCGAGCGACATCCGCATGATCAGATCGTCGCGGGTGATGCCGGCGTTGTTGACCAGGATGTCGACCTTGCCGAACGCCTCGAGCGCCGCCTTGACGACGAGATCCCCGGCCTCTGGCTGACTGTGGTCGGCCTGGATCGCGAGGGCTTGTTGCCCGAGGGCTCGGATCGCGGCCGCGGCCTCCTCGGCAGCGGCGGCGTTGCCGCGGAAGCTGAAGGCCACGTCCGCGCCTTGGGTCGCGAGACGGAGGGCGATGGCTCGTCCGATCCCGCGCGAGCCGCCGGTGACCAGCGCGGCCTTGCCTTCGAGGTTGATCAAGCGTGGACCTCCCGTGCTGGTTCGGGCTCGCCGGGAACTACGTCGTCGAGCGGGATGTTGAGCGGGTCCGGGCGGGCCATGATCTCGGCGAGCGCCTCCGGGATGGGATCGACGGCATCCCAATCCTGGGGCAGGCGAACGTGCACGGTCGACGGATCCACGGCCGAGTCTCCGGCGACGCCGCGAGCCGGATCTGCGGTCCACTGGATCGTCGCGGCACCCGAGGTGAAGCCGGCCCCGAACGCGACGATGCAGATATTGTCGCCGACGGCGATCCGGCCTTCGTTGGCGGCCTCCGCGAGGGCGATCGGCACGGAAGCAGCAGACGTGTTCCCGTAGCGATCCAGGTTCACGAACATCCGCTCCATCGGGAGATCGAGACCCTTGGCGACGGCCTCGATGATCCGGATGTTGGCCTGGTGCGGAATGAACAGCGATATGTCCTTCGGCTCGAGGCCGGCCCGTCGGACGGACGCGAGGGCAGTCGTGGCCAGCGTCCGCGTCGCGAAGCGGTACGTCTCGCGGCCCTCCATCCGGATGTAGTGCTCGCCACGGGCGATCGTCTCGCTCGAGGGTGGGCTCTTCGCCCCGCCGGCCGGCAACCAGATCATGTAGGCGCCCTGGGGTTCCGTGGTGAGCTCGATACCAAGGCTCCCGCCGGGCTCGTCAGACGCGGAAACCACCACTGCCCCTGCGCCGTCACCGAAGAGAATGCAGGTGCTCCGGTCGGAGTAGTCGAGGAAGCGCGTCAGGAGCTCGGCCCCGATCACGAGGACGTGCTTCGCGAGGCCGGCGGCCACGTAGGCCTGGGCGGTCGAGAAGGCGTACACGAAGCCCGAACAGGCCGCCGAGATGTCCATCGCCGCGGCCCGGGTATTCCCGATTGCCTCCTTGACCAGGGCCGCGGTCGACGGCATCCAGTAGTCCGGCGTCAGCGTGGCCAGCAGGATGAGGTCGATCTCGTCGGGGTCGATTCCCGCGGTCCGGATCGCCCGCAGACCCGCGACAGCCGCCATCGATGCGGTCGTCTCGTTTGCGGCCGCGACGCGGCGCTCCCGGATCCCGGTCCTCGTGACGATCCACTCGTCGTTCGTGTCGACCATCTTCTCGAGGTCGGCGTTCGTCAGGATCTGCTCGGGGACGTACCGACCCCAGCCGCTGATGTGTGCGTAGCGCTGGCCCTGGTTTCCGGTCATCACAGCGGTTCCACCTCGATCAGGGGCTGCTTCGCCTTGACGAGCTTGCCGTTCTCGGCATGGATCTTGCCGACGCGACCGGCAAGGTCGCTCTTGATCTCGTTGAAGAGCTTCATGGCCTCGATGAGGCCGATCACCTGGCCGACCGCGACCTCGCCGCCCTCGACCACGTACGGCCCGGAGCCCGGCGAGGGCGATCCGTACCAGATCCCGGTCAGTGGCGCCTTGACCGACGGTCGGGCCGGGGCGACCGACGCGGGCGAGCCACCGCCTCCCTGCCCGTCGAGGGTAGGTGGGACGCCGGCAGGCAGCACGGTCACGGGAGCAACCACCGGCTTTCGCACGACGAGGCCCGTTCCACCGACCTGGATCTCGAGCTCCGAGAGATCGCTGCGATCCAGCACTGCCGCGAGCTGGTCCACGAGGGCCAGCAGGGCCGCGTCGTCCGGGTTCGCGGCGGTCGCCTCGGCCGCTTCGGGTGCGTCGGTTGCGGGCCGTCTGGTCCCGGGCTGCAGCTCGTCGGATTCGCTCATGCGACCCACTTTCGGAAGACGAGCGCGGCGTTCTGCCCGCCGAACCCGAAGGAATTGTTGACGGCGACGCGAATGTCGTGGCGGGCCGCCACGTTGGGCGTCAGGTCCAGGCCCGCGCCGTCGGAATCGGGGGCAGCGAGGTTGATCGTCGGCGGCACGATGCCGGTCCGCAGGACCTGCACGACGGCAATCAATTCGAGGGCACCGGCCGCTCCGAGGGTGTGGCCCAGCATCGACTTGTTGGCCGTGACCGTGACCGCCGGGGCGTGGTCCCCGAAGATCGTGCGGATCGCCTGGAGCTCGGCGCGGTCGCCTTCCGCCGTCGACGTCGCGTGGGCGTTGAGGTGGTCGACCTCGGATGCGTCGATCCCGGCCTTCTCGAGTGCGCGTCGCGTGGCTCGTACCGCACCGATCCCGCCTGGGGCAGGCAGGGTGATGTGCGACGCGTCGGCGGTCGCGCCGTAGCCGACGAGCTCGGCCAGCGGCTCCGCCCCTCGGGCTTCGGCATGCTCGAGTGCCTCGAGGACGAGGATTCCGCCACCCTCTCCGATCACGAAGCCATCCCGCCCCTGGTCGAAGGGCCGGGACGCCCCGACCGGATCGTCGTTGCGCGTCGAGAGTGCCTTCATCGAGGCGAACCCGCCGACGACGGCCTCGTGGATGGCGGCCTCGGCACCGCCCGCGAGCATGACGTCCGCGTCGCCGCGACGGATCGTCTCCCAGGCCTCCCCGATTGCGTGCGCTCCGGTGGCGCAGGCCGACACGGTCGCGAAGTTCGGGCCGAGCGGGCCGAATGCGATGGCGACCTGTCCGGCCCCGACATTGGCAATGCCCATCGGGATGAAGAACGGGCTGATGCGGTCCGGACCGCGCTCGGCCATCACGAGGACGTTGTCGAAGAGGGTCGTCACGCCCCCGAGCCCGGAGCCGAGGATGACGCCAGTCCGTTCCGCGAGCGCGCCGTCCATGCGGCCGGGCAGCCCGGCATGATCGAGCGCCTCGCGACCGGCCACCAGCCCGAACTGGATATAGCGGTCGGTGCGCCGCTGGTCCTTCCGGTCGAGGACGCCGCTGGCGTCGAAATCCTTGACCTCGGCGGCGATCTTCGACGCGACCCGCGAGGGATCGAAGCGCTCGATCGTCCGGATCCCGGACCTCCCGGCGACGAGTCCGTCCCACGTCGAGGCAACGTCGTTGCCAAGGGCTGACACCGCCCCCATGCCGGTGACGACGACGCGACGGGTCGCCGGCATCATCGGCGGAGTCCTCCGGCGAGCGAGCGCACCTCAGCGCGCGCGAGCGGACGCGCAGAGGCGACGACGCGGCGATGCGCCGGCATTGCGGGCCGGACGGTCACCGGACCAGCTTCCCCGTCCGGACCGTCGCCGCGCGATACACATCGCCCGGCAATCCCCGCGCCGAGATGGCGTCCGAGGCAGCCATCGCGTCGAACTCGGTTCGGCGGATCTCGGCGGTCACGCTTTCGCCATCGACCGTGACGAGGGCCCACGACGCGGTCGGATCGCCATCGAAGACATAGCCCGCGCTGCCGCCGTTGACGATCTGCTTCCAGCCGAAGTCGCGGATGTCGGGGAAGTGGGTGTGGCCACAGCAGATGATCCGGGCATCCGTCCTGGACAGCCGCTCGACGGTGACGCTCGGATCGAGGTCCTTGTCGAACCCGGCCGTCTGCGACCCCGGCGAGGCATGGGTGACGAGGAACATCGAGTCACCGGCCATCAGGCGGCGCTCCGACGGGAGACGTCGCAGCCACGCCAGGCTCTCGTCGTCGAGGGTGTCGTGCGCCCACTCGGCGGCAACCTGGATGGTGTCGGGCACGCCGTCCGTCAGCCAGGGAAAGGCGGCCGAGTAGTCGAAGTCGGCGACCGCCACGTCGGTGTTGCCCTGGATGACGATGGCGCCCTCGGCCTCGAGCTCGCGGAGCGCGGTCACCGTGCCGGATGGATCGTGGCCGTTCATGACCAGGTCGCCAGCCACGAGCACCGCGTCGGGCTTCTCGCGCTTGATCGCCTTCCGGACCGCCTCGAGTGCGATCACGTTGCCGTGAATATCGGAGAGCACCGCGACTCGTGTGCTCATGCTCGGAACCTGCCGGTTCGCGAGGGTGGTGCGACGCAAGGCGAAGCCGAGCACCTGAGCGAGCGCACTCCGACGTGCGTGAGCGAAGGCGCGGAGGCGACAACGCGGCGGCGTGCCGCCATGGCGGACCGGCTCATCGGAGGACGCCTTCGTCGGGAATGATGAAGCTCAGCGTCGCCTCGCAGGCGACCTCGCCGTCGACCGTCGCGATCCCGCGCCCGCGTCCGAACCGTCGTCCCAGCTTCTCCATGGTCACCTCGAGGCGGAGCGTGTCGCCCGGCACCACGATGTGCTTGAACCGACAGTCGTCGATCCCGGCGAAGAGGCCGATCCGGTCGCCGAAGCCCGGCTGCTTGGCCACGTAGACGGCCATGGTCTGGGCCAGCGCCTCGACCTGGAAGACGCCGGGCATGACCGGCAGGCCCGGGAAGTGCCCCTGGAAGAACCACTCGGTGGCAGTCACGCCTTTCAGGCCGACGATCCGCTTCGCTTCGGCGTCGTACTCCACGATTCGATCGACGAGGAGAATCGGCCAGCGATGCGGGATGAGCGCCTCGATCTCCCGGGTGGTGTGGATGGTCTCGGTCACGGGCAGGCCTCGGTAGATGGGATGACGGTCAGCCGCGGGCGGCGGCGGCGAGGAACGCCGCGCTGCCGACCCGGTCGAGGAGGTTGGTCGTCATCCGACCCTCGAGGAACGCGTCGTTCGCGAGGAGGGCCTTGTGGATCTCGACATTGGTGGTCAGCCCCTCGACGAGCAGCTCGTCGAGTGCGGCCCGGCCGCGCTCGATCGCGGTCGCCCGGTCAGGACCCCAGGCGAGGAGCTTGCCGAGGAGCGAGTCGTAGTACGGCGGGACCTCGTAGCCCGGGTACAGGTGCGAGTCCATCCGGATGCCCGGGCCGCCGGGGGCGTGGTAGCGCTCGACGACACCGGCACTCGGCCGGAATTCGTGCACGGGATCCTCGGCATTGATCCGGAATTCGATCGCGTGCCCGCGGGTCGCGATGTCGGACTGCGCCATCTCGAGGGGCTCCCCCGCCGCGATCTTGATCTGCATCGCGACCATGTCGATGCCGGTCAGCATCTCGGTGACCGGGTGCTCGACCTGGATGCGGCAGTTGATCTCGATGAACCAGGCATCGCCGCGGCCGTCGACGAGGAACTCGAGGGTCCCGACGTTCTCGTAGCCGGCGGCGACGACCGCGCGGACCGCCCGCTCGCAGAGCTCGGCACGGGCCGCCGGCGAGAGCGCCGGCGTCGGGCCCTCCTCGAGGATCTTCTGGTGGCGGCGCTGGACCGAGCAGTCACGCTCGCCGAGGTGGATCCCCGTTCCGAACTTGTCGACGGCCACCTGGACCTCGACGTGGCGGTTGTCATCGAGCCACTTCTCGAGGTAGAGCGAGTCGTCGCCGAAGGCCGACTTCGCTTCGGAGCGGCAGACCTTGATCGCCGACTCGAGCTCCCGCGGGGTACGGACCATGCGCATTCCCTTGCCCCCGCCGCCGGCGGACGGCTTGATGAGCACCGGGTAGCCGATCCGCCCGGCCTCCTCGAGTGCATGCTCGTCGTCACGGAGCATGCCGACGGAGCCGGGGATCGTCGGGAGGCCGAAACCACCGAGCAGCCGGCGCGTGGCCTCCTTGCTGGCGAAGCGATCGAGGACATCGGGCGGCGGACCGATGAACGTCAGGCCATGGGCCCCCACGACCTCGGCGAATGTCTCGTCCTCGGACAGGAACCCGTAGCCGGGGTGGATCGCGTCGCAGCCTGTGACGACGGCCGCGGAGATGACGGCCGGGGCCGACAGGTACGACCGCCGTGCGTCCGCCGGGCCGATGCAGATCGCCTCGTCCGCAAGGAGGACGGCGAGGCTCTCGCGGTCCGCCTCGCTGTAGGCGACCACCGCCTCGATGCCGAGCGTCCGGCACGCGCGCAGGATTCGAAGCGCGATCTCGCCGCGATTGGCGATCAGGATCTTGCGGAACATCAGCGTGCCTCGGCCGCGCCGGCGGCCTCGATGTGGACCAACTCCTGGCCGTATTCGACGGCGGTCCCGCCCTCGACGATCACGCCGACGACGATGCCGTCCGCCGGCGCCACGACGTCCTGGGGAATGCCGAGCATGTCGACCGCGCCGAGACGATCGCCCGCCTTTACCCTGGCTCCGGCCACGGCGTTCGAGCCGGGCTGGAAGACGCCGACCGCCGGCGAGGTCGCGATCGGTCCGCGCGCCGCGGCGCCATCTCCGAACCCCTGGGGGTCGGCACCATCGAGAGATCCGGGGCCTGGGCCGGGGCCAACCGCCATCATCGATGGGCCGGCGCTCCCATTGGAGCCGCCGGCGTGGACCGCAGCGGCCGCCACGGGGTTCGTCCGCGCCGGAGCCGGGGCGCCGAGGGTTTCGTGGCCGGGGTGCGTTCGCTGTCCAGCCCGGTCGGAGCCCCGCCGGCCGTAGAGCGGTCCCGCCCCCGCAGGGCGCTGGAGCCGGATGCGCCAGCCGTCCTGCCGCACCTCGAGCTCGCCGACATTGAGCGTTCCGAGCTTGGCGACGAGGGCTGGGACGAGCTCGTCGACGAGCCGGGCGATCGCAGCGTGATCGGCCGCGTGACCGGCCACCTGGCCGCGCGTTGGCGCGACGTCCACGCGCCGCTGCGAGCCGGATCCGGGCATGCGCTCGGTCTTGCGATCCTCGGGCACGCTCACTCCTCCTCGCGGATGCCCGGCTCGTCACGACGCGACAGGCCGGACCCGATGGTGCCGGTCAGCCATCGGGCCGGATCCAGCAGGTCGCGCAGACGATCCGCGAGCCCTCGATTGGACGGCGGCGGAACGGGCGGCGCGGCGGTCTCAGTGTATGCGCCAAGGGATCGATACCGCCGATAGCGGGCCGCAACCAGCTCGGCGTGTGGAACTCGCTCCAGGCGGTCCAGCTCGGCAACGATGACCGCGCGCAGGCGCCGAGCCGTCTCGGCGTGGTCGGCATGCGCGCCTTCGCCAGGCTCGGGGACCACGCGATCGACGACACCGAGCGCCAGCTGGTCGTCGGCGGACATCCGCATCGCCAGGGCCGCGGTTGCTGCTTCGTCGGCAGATCGCCACAGGATCGCGGCGCAGCCCTCGGGGCTGATGACCGAGTAGACCGCGTTCTCCAGCGCGACGACGACGTCGCCGACCGCGATCGCGAGTGCCCCGCCCGAGCCGCCCTCGCCGGTGATGATGGCGATGATCGGCGTTCGCAGGCGGCTCATGAGCCCGATGGAGCGGGCGATGGCTTCGGCAATTCCGCGTTCCTCGGATTCGGGGCCGGGGTGCGCGCCGGGCACATCCACGAACGTCACGATCGGCAGCTGGAAGCGTTCGGCGAGCTCCATCACCCGCATCGCCTTGCGGTACCCCTCTGGATGCGGCATCCCGAAGTTGCGCCGGATGTTCTCCTCGGTATCCGCGCCTTTCTGCTGGCCGACGAAGACGACACGGCGGCCGTCGATCCGGGCGAACCCGGTGGCAATCGCCGAGTCGTCCCCAAAGGCGCGATCGCCGTGCAACTCCACGACTTCATCGGCCATCAAGGACAGGAGATCCAGGGTTCGGGGCCGTCGGATGTTGCGGGCAAGCTGGACGCGGTTCCACATCGCTGCCTTGGCGTCGGGGGTCGGCTCCTCGACCGCCCCGGTTCGGCGGCCCAGCAGGCGATCAACCACGATCAACCACGGCTGCTTCGCCAGGGGCTTCATCGGCGGTGTCGTGGCTCGAAGCAGGGGGGCGCGACGCGGCCGGGCGAGGCGCGGCCGGGACCTTCCGGGCGGACCGCGCCGCCGACCGGATCGAACCGCGCGAACCCTGCGCCGTCGGTCCGGCGCCACCGTTGCCGGCGAGACCGTCCTCGTCGCCCGGCCCGAGGTCGGGCACGACCTTCTCGGCCAACGAGGTGAGGAACCCGATCGGATCGAAGGCGGGCCGGCCCTCGGGCACTTCCTCGAAGCCGTCGGCCGGGAGGAGATAGCGAAGGAGCAGGGCGATCTCGGAACGGAGCTCGCGACGGTGGACGACCCGGTCGATGAAACCATGATCGAACAGGAACTCGGCGCGCTGGAAGCCCGGCGGCAGCTCCTGGGCGATCGTCCCGGCCTGGACTCGCGCGCCGGCGAACCCGATCAGGGCATTGGGCTCGGCCAGGTTGACGTCACCGAGGACCGCGTACGAGGCGAAGACGCCGCCCGTCGTGGGATCGGTCATGACCGAGATGTAGGGCACGCCGAACGCTCGCAGTCGCTCGAGCGCCGCGCAGGTCTTGACGAGCTGCATGAGCGCCAGCGTGCCTTCCTGCATCCGGGCTCCGCCGGAGGCCGACACGATGACGAGCGGCAGTCGCTCGGCGAGGGCCTGCTCGGCGGCGCGCGTGACCTTCTCGCCGACCACGGCCCCCATCGACCCACCCATGAACCCGAAGTCCATCACGCAGATCGCGACGCGGCGGCCATCGATCGAACCCGTGCCGCGAACCGCCGCGTCGCGGAGGCCGGTCGCCATCTGTGCCGCCGCGATGCGGTCCGGGTAGGGCTTCTGGTCGACGAACCCGAGGGGATCGACGCTCTGGAGGCCGGCGTCCTCCTCGTTGAAGCTCTTGTCGTCGAGGAGGAGCGCGATCCGCGCCTCGGCGGACAGCCGGAAGTGGTGGCCGCAGGTCGGGCAGATCCGATCCGACTTGTCGAGCTGCTTGTTGAAGAGCATCTCCGAGCACGACGGGCACTTCGTCCACAGGTCGGCCGGGTAGACATCCTTGCGGGGCCTGAACGACGGCAGCTTGATGGGCATCGGCTAACCGTGGACCGGTCGACTGCGCAGCGCGTGCGCGGCGCGCGCGGCGCGACCCATGACCGTGCCGCCGGGACGAGCTCGTCGCCAGGCGACCCACGCGGCACCAGCCAGGCTGATCGCCGAGGCCGTGATCGCGCCGCCGATGAGGATCGGCCGGGCATACGGCGGCCCGGGATCGCCGCCGAGCGGCGGTCCGAGCGGATCGAAATCGGGCGGCAGCTCGGGAGCCGGGAAGGGCAGGACGCGGACGGAACCCTCGGCGCCCGCGGCCGCGGGCAGTCGCATTGCGGCCGCGGCCTCCGCGAGTCGGATCGCGAGGCGTTCCTCGAAGCGGAAGGACGGATGGAACCGCGGCAGGTCCCTGGTCAGGCGCTCGGAAGCGAGCCGGACGCCGCGGTCGAGGCGCGAACCGGCGCCACCCGCGGGGAACCAGGCATCCTCGATCGCCTCGGCAGGAAGCTCCGGCTGTCGCTCGCCTCGGGTGGCTCGACCGGTCGTGATGAAGGCGCGGTCGGGAACCCCCAGCAGGGAGTCGAGGTAGCGGTCGGTCACGAGGGCGTCGACCTCGACGACGTCCCTGCCGGGCAGCATCATCGCGACCGAGCTCGGGGATCGCGCCGGGAACCGCCGCTGCCGTCGTCGCCCGGGCCAGGCCGCGAGCCGCGCCTCCGGGGGGTCGGTCCGCCCCTGGCGTCGAGATCGCGGGCGACCGTTCGAAGCGCGCGATGCAGCAGGACTCGCACCGCTCCCTCGGAGCGGCCCATCACGCCCGCGATCTCGGCCGTGCTGAGCTCGTCCACGAATCGGAGCACGAGGGCCCGCCGCCGATCACCGGGCAGCCGCCCGACGGCGCGCCAGGCGGCCGATGCCTCGTCGCGACGAACGACGTCGCGCTCGACGTCGAGGGGGTCCGCGACGATGGCCGAGACGGACTCGTCGAGCACGGTGGCCGGATGTCGTCGCGCGGTCCGACGCTCGTTGGCGATCGCGTTCCGGGCAATCTGGAAAAGCCAGACCTTGAACGTCGACGCCCCGTCGCCGTCGGCCGGGCGTGCTCGCTCCTCGAACCGATCGAGGCTGGCCAGCGCCGAAAGGAAGGTCCTGGCCGTCGCGTCCTCGGCCGCGTGATGGTTGCCGAGCTCGTAGTAGGCGAAGCTGTACACCGGTGCCACGTACCGCCGATAGAGGGCTTCGAATCGCGCCGGGTCGCGACGGGCGGCATCGACGAGCGGCCGGTCATGATCCAGGTGCGCGATCCGGGGCGCGGCCGAACCAGCCGCTCCCGAACTCCTGAACACCGGTCGGGCCATTCCGTTACACCTTGCCCGGGATCGAAAGCCGGAGGTGATGGACGTCGCCGGCGTGCACGAAGCGCTCCTCCGGGTTGCCGCCGGCGTCGGCGACCTCCACCACGAGCGCACCGCTGGCGCCATCGACGCCGAGCGCCCGGGCCACGACGACCGAACCGTCAAGGCCCGAGACGGACACGTCGTGGCCGGTCGTGACCTGACGGGCCGTCCAGCCGGCGACATCGAACCGTCCGCCGCGAAGCGCCGCGACCCGCGTCTCGAGGCGGCCCAGGAAGCCATCCAGGAGCCGGTCGCGGTCGATCGGACGGCCACCCGATGCCGCACGCAGCGACGACATCGAGCCGATGAGGTCCGGGGGGAAGTCGGCCGCGGCCCAGTCCGCGTTGATCCCGACGCCCACGACGACGCGCGGGTCGGCCGTCCCGAGGCCATCGGTCTCTCCGAGGACACCCGCGATCTTCCGGATCTCGCGCGAGCCGGCTCGACTCGCGAGGGCATCCGCCGCGGCCAGGTCACCGACGAGCAGACCATCGGGCCCACCGATCACGACGACGAGGTCGTTCGGCCACTTCAGGCGGATTGCGCCCTCCGCGAGCCCCGCGACATCCTCGGCGGCATCGGCCATGGCCAGGGCCACGAGCGCCGCGAGTCGCCAGCAGTCCGCGGCCTCGAGCCACGTCGGGCGGAAACCGATGGACGCGAGCAGCGCCGCGCCCGCCGGCGCGGTCCAGGCCCGTCGATTGCGTCCGCGCCCCGCGGTCTGGCGATCCGCAACCGCGACGCAGACCTCGGGCGTCCCCGCCGCCAGCCAGTCGTGGACGACGTCGTTCGTCGAGCCGACGGCGTCGAACCGTTCGACGCGGGCATAGCCGTCGAGGAGACCGGGGACCGTCACCCTCAGCCTGCCGCTCGACCGGTTGCCGCGGCGTCGACCGGATCGGGTCGGGCCAGCTCGAAGGCGCCATGCAGGGCGTCCAGGGCGGTCGCCAGCTCGGCCTCCGCGATCATGCAGGTGATCCGGACTTCGGATGTCGAGATCATCTCGATGTTGACGCCCGCGTCGGCCAGGGTGCCGAACATCCGGGCCGCATAGCCCGGGGCGTTGTGGAGCCCGGCGCCCACGATCGAGACCTTGGCGACCGAGGCGTCCGTGGTCAGCTCCCGGGCCCCGAGCGTGCGCGCGATCGGGTCCAGGACCTTCTTGGCCCGAGCCAGCTCCACGCGCGGGACCGTGAACGACAGGTCGGTGGCGCCGCCGTGGCCGACATTCTGGACGATCATGTCGACGTTGATGCCGGCCTCCGCCAGCGGGTCGAAAAGCGTTCGCGCCACGCCGGGGCGATCCGGCACGGCGACGACCGTGACCTTGGCGACGTTGCGGTCGTGGGCGAGTCCCCGGACCTTGTTCCGTTGTTCCACGAGCGGGTCCTCCCTGATGACCGTCCCCGGCGCGTCCTCGAACGAGCTCAGGACTTCGATGACGACGCCGTTGACCCATGCCAGCTCGACCGCCCGGACCTGCATGACCTGGGCGCCCTGATGGGCGAGCTCGAGCATCTCCTCATAGCCGATCACCGGCAGCTGACGAGCCGTACCGACAACCCTGGGATCGGCGGTGAAGATGCCCCGGACGTCGGTGAAGATCTGGCAGCGATCGGCACCCAGGGCGGCCGCGAGGGCGACTGCCGTGGTGTCCGAGCCGCCGCGACCGAGCGTCGTGATCTCCGCCTGGCCGGCCGCGACCTCGCTCTGGCCCTGAAAGCCCGCGACGATGACGACATTGCCCTGCTGGAGCTCCGCGCGGATCCGGGCCGGCTCGATGTTGGCGATCCGCGCCCGGCCATAGCGGCCGTCGGTCGTGATGCCGGCCTGGGGCCCCGTGAGCGACCGAGCCGGCACGCCGAGGGCGTGGAGGGCCATCGACACGAGGGTTGCGCTCTGGTGCTCGCCGGTCGCGAGGAGCATGTCCAGCTCGCGCGCATCGGGCTCGTCGGTGATCGCCTCGGCCAGTGCGAGCAGCTCGTCCGTGGTGTCCCCCATCGCGGAGACGACCACGACGAGGTCCGCGCCGGCCGCGCGTTCGCGCGCGATCCGCCGGGCGACGCGGCGGATTCGATCCGCGTCGGCCACGGAGGAGCCGCCGAACTTCTGGACGACGAGCGGGCGTTCCATCGGGCGCGCATTCTACCCGACCCCCCGGCTGCCCCCTGGCCGAGGGCAGGTTCAGCAAGCGCGCGGGCGACGCCGCCGCGGGTGATGGGCAGGCGAGACGCCAGCCGGGAGCGCCGAGCACGTACCTCCGCGCTTCAGTCGATCCCGCGCTAGCCTTGGGTCGATCGCCCACGAATGGAGGACTCGACCGATGTGCTTCGATCTCGACTCACGGCCACCGATCGCCCCGATTGCGGGCGGCGCCCTCGACTCGACTCGCCTCGTCCTCGAGGCGAGCGACGGCAACCGGTTTCGCGCCTTCCGGGCGCAGGCGACGACGCCAACCGGCGCCGGGATGGTGATCCTGCCGGACGTCCGCGGCCTACACCCGTTCTACGAGGAGCTCGCCCTCCGGCTCGCAGAGAACGGGATCGACGCCCTGGCGTTCGACTACTTCGGTCGAACCGCAGGCATCGAGGACCGCGGCGAAGACTTCGACCACATGTCGCACGTGGAACGGACCACCTGGACCGGCGTCCAGGCCGATTTCCGGGCCGCCGCCCATTCCCTCCGCGACCATGACGACGGACGCGTCGATTCGCTCTTCACGATGGGCTTCTGCTACGGCGGCCGGCTTGCCTACCTGACGGCGACGCTCGGACTCGAGCTGGCCGGCTCCATCGGCTTCTACGGCATCCCGGTCGGATCGGGTCGCGGTGGCGCACCAGCTCCGGCAGACGTCGCCGACCGGATGACGAACCCGATTCTCGGGATCTTCGCCGGTGCAGACCGGGCAACGTCGGCAGAGGATGTCGAGGTCTTCGATGGCGCCCTGACCGCCGCTGGCGTCGCGCACCGCTTCGTGACCTATGAGGGGGCACCGCACAGCTTCTTCGACAAGAAGGCGGAGGAGTTCGCGGATGCGAGCCGGCGCGCCTGGGAGGAGACGCTCGCCTTCGTTCGAGACGGGATCGGCGGTGGCGCGTCGGCCTGATCGACGCCGATCGCGGTTCCACGGCGGGCTCAGTGCCGGAACAGCCACCACAGGAAGGCGATGCCGAGGAGGGCGAGGACGATCGGCAGGAGGACGCCCGGCAGGACCGAATGGAGGGCGCGCCAGACATCCCCGAACGCAGTGCCGAGCGCCCGGAGGGCGCCATCAAAGAGACCCAGAATGCTGTTGCCCAGTGACTGCAGGAGGTCGCCGGCGACGGTCACTTCGTCGGCTTCGGGAGCACGATCGCGGCGCCCGCGTTGCGCGGCGCGACGACATCCACGTGGCCCGGCAGGTCGGAGTCCGCGGCCGCGGCCCGGAATGCCGCCTCGATCTGACCGACGACGGCGATGGTCCGGGCGAAGGCGATGATCGATGAGCCGGCGCCGCTGAGGCTGGCGCCGAGGGCGCCGGCGGCGCGCGCGTCGGCGACCATCCGCGGCAGCTGCGGGTAGATGGCAGCACGGTACGGCTCGTGCAGACGATCATCCATGAGATAGCGGAGGACCTCGACCCGACCCAGGGCCATGCCCGCGACGCCGATCGCGACGCGGCCGAGGTTCGAGACCGCGTCCGCTCGCGGCACGCGAGAGGGCAGCACCTTGCGCATGTCGGCGGTCGCGAGCCGCAGTTCGGGGATGAAGATGACGGCCCGCAGGCCGCGCGGGACGTCGAACCGGATCGCCTCGACCGTGTCGCCCAGGACGGCCGACGCCACGAAGCCGCCGAGCAGCGCCGGCGCGGCATTGTCCGGATGCCCCTCGATCTCGGTCGCGAGGCGCAGCAGATCAGCGCTCGAGAGCGGGTCGCCGGCCAGGCTGTTGCCGGCGAGGAGGCCCCCGACGGTGGCCGCGGCGCTCGATCCGAGGCCACGCGCCAGCGGGATCTTGTTCGTCATCTCCAGGCGCCACGTCGTCGCCTCCGCGATCTCGATGCCCGCGGCGCGCAGCGCCGCTTCCAGCCCGGCGATGAACCGGTTCCCGGAGCCGCCGTCGAGCTCGCCCTTGCCCTCGCCGCTGACGGCGACCTCATGGCCACCCTTGCTCCAGCTCCGGACCTCGACGACGACCCGGTTGGTGAGCTCGAGGGCCATCCCGATGCAGTCGTAGCCCGCCCCGAGGTTGGCCGTGGTCGCCGGGACGTCCACGCTGACCCGACGACCGTCGTTCTCCGCGAGCCAGCTGGTCTTCGCCTTCATCGAATGCCTCCGACGTGGTTGACCGGCCGGACCGGATCGCCAATCACCATCCCAGGGCTCTCCGGACTGCGTCCACCCTCGCGTCGGCCTCGATGATGCCGCCCGCAAGGCGCTGGGCCGTGTCCGGGTCCTTGAGCCCGTTGCCCGTGAGGACCGCGACCACGAGGGATCCATGATCCAGGGTCCCGGCCCGCGCCAGCTTCGCCACACCGGCGACACTGGCGGCCGACGAAGGCTCGCAGAAGATCCCCTCCATCCGCGCGAGGTCCCGGTAGGCGGCAAGGATCTCGTCATCTGTCACGGCCTCGATGCGGCCTTCCGACTCGTCGCGGGCGGCGGTCGCAAGGCGCCACGAGGCCGGATTCCCGATCCGGATCGCGGTCGCGATCGTCTCCGGGTGCTCGATGACGCGGTCCGCCACGATCGGAGCGGCTCCCGCCGCCTGGAAGCCGAGCATCCGGGGGCGGCGCTCCACGATCCCCGCCATCGCGTAGTCGGTGAAACCCGCCCAGTAGGCACTGATGTTGCCCGCGTTACCGACCGGGATGGCCAGCGCGTCCGGCGCGCGGCCGAGATCGTCGCAGATCTCGAATGCCGCGGTCTTCTGCCCGGCAAGGCGATGCGGATTGACGGAGTTCACGAGCGTGATCGGGTGGTCGTCGCGGGCGGCAAGTTCGCGGACCACCGCGAGGGCCGCGTCGAAGTTGCCCTCGACCGCCACGACGCGCGCCCCGGCCACGAGCGCCTGGAGCAGCTTGCCGGCGGCGATCGCGCCCTTCGGGAGTACGACGACGACCTCGAGGCCGCTCGCGGCGCCGTACGCGGCCGCCGAGGCCGAGGTGTTCCCGGTCGAGGCGCAGATGATCGACCGCGCGCCTGCCTCGAGGGCCTTGGCCACTGCCAGGACCATCCCGCGATCCTTGAACGAGCCCGTCGGGTTCATGCCCTCCACCTTCACGTGGAGATTCGGCAGGCCGATGGCCGTGCCGAGGCGGGCGACGTGAACGAGCGGCGTCGCGCCCTCCCCGAGCGTCAGCGACGGCGTGGCTTCGGTAACCGGCAGCCACCTCCGATAGCGATCCAGCAGCCGCGGCCGCGGTCGCGGGTCGCCGGTCTCGATGCCGCCCGCCGTATGCGTGACCCGGTCGTTCATCATCGGAGGACCGGGTAGCGGGCGCCCGACGGCGCGTCGAAGGTCTCCCCGGGTGCGGCCTGGGCCGCACGGAACGCGCCAGAAGCCGGGGCGAGGCCCGCCCATGTGCTGCCCGAGCCGCGACCGATCGCGACGAGATCGCCCAGCACAGCGGACGAAGTCGCGGCACCTCCAGCGCCGGGACCACTGAAGGCCACTCGACCGACGGGCTCGGCGGCAACCTCGATCCGGTTGAGGACGCCGTCGGTCCGGCCGAGAGCCGAGTCGAGAAGCAATGCCGAAGGGATGACGCCGGCCGTGATCTCGCCGTCCGACCGCTCGGCGGCGGCAACGAGCTTGATCGCGAACCCCCGAGCCGCGGCTGCGGCCTGGTCGGCGGTGGTCACGCCGGTGATCCCGGGCAGCCCCGACCCGCCACGGACTAGATCGGGGGATCGAGCGACCGAGCCCACCTCGAGCCAGCGTCCGAACGCGAGGCGGGCAAGGATCACGAGCTTGTTCGCCGCGTCGTCGCCCTCGACGTCGCCGCGCGGATCCGCTTCGGCGTACCCGGCGGCCTGGGCATCGGCGAGCACGTCGGCGTAGGCACGGCCGTCGCGGGCCATTGCCGTCAGGATGAAGTTGGTCGTGCCGTTCACGATGCCCCGGATCGAGTCGACGCGGTTCGCGGCGAGATCCAGGGACAGTGGCCCGAGAACGGGGATCCCGCCGCCGACCGAGGCCTCGAAGCGCAAGGCGGTGCCCGCTTGCCGGGCAATCGCCTCGAGCTGGGCCCCGTGGTGGGCAATGACGTGCTTGTTCGCGGTCACGACGGCCTTGCCCGCCGACAGCGCGGCCGAGATCAGCGTGCGGGCCGGCTCGTCGCCACCCATGAGCTCGACCACGACGTCCGTCTCCGGCGCCGCGACGAGGTGCGCCGGCGCATCGGTGAGGAGCGCCTCGGGCAGCCCGGCGTCCACCGCCCGCCCGATGTCGCGGACGGCGACGCCCACAAGCTCGAGTGGCGCTCCGTCGGCGGCACGCAGCGAGTCCGGGCGCTCGACCAGGGCGCGGACCACCTCGCGGCCTACGGTTCCGGCCCCCAGCACGGCCACGCGCACGGGGGTCGTCACGGGCGCGAGGTCCAGGCTGTCGGTGTCATCCCGCGCATGGTAGCGGGGCCATCGGACGAGATGACGTCGGATACACTCGGTCGACCATGCCGAGCCCGAATTCCGTCACCGCGAGCGACGCCACGGCCGACGCTTCCACGCCCACCGCCGTGCCACCGCAAATCTTCAGCGGGATCCAGCCGTCCGGCGTCCTGCACCTCGGCAACGATCTCGGGGCGATCCGCAACTACGTTGCCCTGCAGGACCAGTTCGAGGCGATCTACTGCATCGTCGACTATCACGCCCTCACGAGCCTCCACGATCCCGATCTCCTGCGACGCTGGACCCGCGAGATGGCCGCCTCGCTGCTGGCCCTCGGCCTCGATCCTGACCGCTGCACGCTATTCGTCCAGTCACACCGCCCCGAGCACGCGGAGCTTGCCTGGCTCTTCGCGACGGTGACACCGGTCAGCTGGGTCGAGCGGACGCCGACGTACAAGGAGAAGAAGGCCAACCAGCCGGATGACGTGAATCACGGCCTGCTGACGTACCCGATCCTGCAGGCCGCCGACATCGCGATCTACAAGGCCGCACGCGTGCCCGTAGGCAAGGACCAGGACGCCCATCTTGAGCTGTCGCGGGAGATCGTCCGGGCCTTCAACAACCGCTACGGCGAGACGTTTCCGGAGCCGCAGGCCGTCCATACCGAGGCACCGGTGGTGCTCGGCACCGACGGCGTCCGGAAGATGTCGAAGTCGGTCGGCAACACCATCGAGATCCTCGGCTCACCCGAGCTGATCCGGAAGCAGGTCATGTCGATGGTCACCGACACCCAGCGGATCAAGCGCACGGATCCTGGCCGCCCGGAGGTCTGCAATGTCTGCCAGCTCCACGCGTTCTTCGGCGACGACTACCTCGAGATCCAAGACGGAGAGCGAACCGCGCGCACCGGGTGCGTCGACACGAAGCGGCTGCTGGCCGACCGGATCATCCGCCACTACGCCCCGGCTCGTGACCGCTACGAGGAGCTGATGGCGCATCCGGAGGAGATCGACGGGATCCTCGAGGCCGGGGCCGATCGCCTCCGACCCCTGGCCGCGGCCACGTTGGCCGAGGTCCACGTGAAGATGGGTCTCCGGTAGTCGCGTCCGAGCGATGAGGCGGCCGAGATGAGCTTCGAGCTGACGCCGCGCGAACGACGCTGGCTGGACGTCGTCCTCTTCCTCGCGGCCATTTCGCTGGGCTTCGTCGTCCTCGGCTATCTCGCCAACCTGCTCGCGGCGTTCGGCGACCTGATCCTCGTATTCTTCCTGGCTTGGCTCCTCGCCTTCATCCTGACCCCGCTCGTCGTCCGGGTCGCGACGATCCCGTTCCTCTCCCGTGGCGGCGCGGTCTTCATCGTCTACATCGTCCTGTTCGGGGCGCTCGTGTTCCTCGCCGTCGGCGTGGCGGGCGCGTTGACCAGCTCGATCTCCGACTTCGTCGCGAGCGTTCCGTCGCTGCGCGCGGACCTGCCGAACATCGTGGCCCCGTGGCAGGAGCGACTGCGGAGCCTCGGCCTCGACGTCGACCTCGCGGCCCAGGCGACGACCTTCCTCACGAACCTCAGCAAGTACGCGTCGCAGCTGGCTGGGCCGCTCCAGCAGGTCGCCGTGGCGAGCCTGAGCGCGATCGCCAATCTCCTGTTGATCGTCGTCCTGTCGTTGTACATGGTGGCGGACCGGGACCGGCTGCTTGCCTCGCTGTTCCGCCTCGTGCCTCCCGGCTACAAGGAGGAGACGCGGCTCCTCGAGCAGAGCGTGGCCCGCTCCTTCGGAGGGTTCCTCCGAGGACAGGCCATCCTTGCCATCGTCTACGCGGCGGTGTCGCTGATCGCGAGCGCGATCTTCGGGCTGACCTACCTCGCCGGGACGACCGCGGCGTCCGGGCTGCTCATGGCGATCCCGTTCTTCGGGCCGTTCCTCGCCTGGGCACCACCGGTCCTGGTGGCCCTCTTCACGAAGCCCGATGCCACGGTCGGAACGCTGGTCATCATGGCCGCGGGCTGGCTGATCGTGATGAACGTGCTCCAGCCGCGGCTGATGGCGGAGGCGCTGCGCATCCACCCGATCATCGTCCTGGGATCGGTGCTCGTCGGCAGCCAAATCGCCGGCATCAGCGGCGCGATCTTCGGGATCCCGATCGCCGCCGTCCTCTCGGCGCTGTTCCTGCACGCGCTGGGCCGGAACGCCGACAAGGGCCCGGTCGCGACCCGAGCCGCCCATCGACTGGAGCGCCGGGAGGGCCGGCCGATCCGCGTCCCGCGTGAACCGGACCCGGCGACGGACGCCGACGTCGGCGACGCGGACGCGCCGGAGCCGAACTCGGCCGCCGAGTCGGCAGCTTCAGACCCTGGAGCCTGACCTCGGCCGAAGCGCGCAAATTCGGGGCGCCGACCTCCGCGAGGGTCGCAGACATCCGCGAAATTCGCCGACCTCCGCGAAATATCCGCCTGGTTCATGAACTTGGGGTTCAACGACCGTGGCGGGCACGGACTTCTGTCGATCTGGGCACAGGGTCACGCACGGTGATCGTGCGGTCCATGACGCAGGCGCATCGCCGCTCGCGAGCCGACCATCAAGACACGTGCCCGGCCCAACGAGTCGTGGGCGGGACCGACCAGGCCCGGCGACCACCTGAGGCGCTGCTAGTTGCGTACTTCCGCGCCGCCGTCGAGTTTCACCGCGCCAGGTGCGTCGAGGGCCTCGCGCAGGCGGAACCGCCTCGTCACCAGGAGCTGCACCGGCGCAGCCAGGCTCCACGACAACTCGGCCACGAGTGGGCTGAAGAGGGCAATCGGGATCGACACCAGGAAGAGGATCGGTACGGTGAGGGCCATGTACGTGATGTGCCGGGCCAGCACTGGGGTGACGGTCGGCCTCGCCAGCCCCGCCATCGATGCGGCGTAGACCCAGATGAGGGCTGAGAGCAGGCCCGTCGCACCCGCGAGCGACGCGTACAGGATGACGGCGGCGGACAGCCCGCCGGCACGCGCGACGACCGACGTGGGAAATGGCAGCAGCGCAATGCAAAGGAGGAACGCGAGGTTCAGCCAGACGAGCCGGCCGTCCGAGCGGGTCAGCACACGGAACGTCCGGTAATGGCCGAGCCAGAACGCGCCGATCACGACAAAGCTGATGACGTACGCCAGGACCTCGGGAGCGAGATCCCCGAGGGCCACGAGCAGGTCGTCATTTGTTCGCAGCACAAGCCCGGCCGGGACGCGGACGTCAAGGGCCAGAAGCGTCATGGCGATCGCGAAGACGGCGTCGGAGATGAATACGAGGCGATCGAGGGAGTAGCCTCTCGAGGTCGGAACGGGCGAGGTCGGAACGGGCGAGGCGACAGGCGGCGAGGCGACAGGCGGCGAGGCCGAAGCGACGGGCGGTTCGGGAAGCACACTCCCACGCATAGCACGATCTTCGGCGGAGCAGGGTCCATGTTCACGGGCCGAATGGCGCAAGTTTGACGGCCACCCGGCGGTGCCCGGCCGGCGGGTGCCTGATCGAGTCGGACCGCAACACCGCCCGCGCACGCTGCGTCCCACGTTCCATGAGATCCACCCACCGCCGCGTCCTCGCCCTCGTGGCTGCCCTCGCCGTCGCCGGTTGCGGAGCGGCCCCGGCCTCCCCGAGTGCCACTGGGACGGCGTCCTCCAGCCCCTCCGTCAGCAACACCCCCGCATCGCCGACGGAGGGTCCGACCGTCGCGCCGACGCCCGCGCCGACATCAACCTTGCCCCCGCCCGAGACCCCTGGCCCGACACCGACAACGCCCCCCGCCACAGCGGAGCCACCGAGCGCGACCGTCCCACCCGCGCCGCCCTTCGACCGGGTCAGCCTGACGACCGATGGGCCGCCGGTCCCTGCCGCCCGCGTCGGGGGCTGCGGCTCGCTCTGGTTGGGCGCCGCGGTATACGGCACCGACAGCTGCGGGCCGTGGCTGTTCCCGCTCAAGGCCGATCCCGTGTCGGTGAAGCCGGGCGGCACGCTCACCTTCGCCGCCCCGGACGGTTATACGTTCTCCGTTGACGCCATCTCCACGGACCCGTATGGCGCGACACTCCACCCCTGGGCGGTGACCATCGCGCCGTTGAGCGCCCTCGAGGGACTGCCCGACACCGAGCAGACATCGCTTTCGCCAGCGAACGGTGGCCGAAGCCTGGGCCACGGCGATCGAGCCGTGATCTCGGCGTGGGTGAAAGCGCCGGTCACCCCCGGTGAGTACCTCGTCCAGCTCGAGGCACCGCTCAACCGGGGCTCGTGGACCTGGACCTGGCCGATCTACTTCTGGCGCGTCTCTGTCGGCTGAGGGATCTGTCGCCGGCTAGCGCCGCTTCCTCGCGTCCGCCAGGATCTCGCGGGCCGCGTTCTGGCCGGGCCCGCCCGTAACGCCGCCGCCCGGATGGCCGCCCGAGCCGCACAGGTACAGCCCGTCGATGCCACCGATTCGATACCGGGCGTGGCCCAGCAACGGCCGCCACAGGTAGAACTGGTCGAGACCCGGCTCGGCATGGAGCGGATGCCCGCCGGTCAGCCCGTAGTCGCGCTCAAGATCGACCGGCGTGAGCACGTGGCGGTGGGTAACGAGGTTGCCGATCCCCGGCGCCACCCCCTCGAGCGTCGCGATGACAGCGTTCCCGAATGCGTCGGCGGTCGCTCGGGACCATCCGCCGTCCCGCAGCTTGTACGGCGCGTACTGGCCGATGACGCTCATCACATGGGTCCCCTTCCGGGCGCCTTCGATGAGGCTGGGATCGGTGAGCGACGGAATGGTGGCCTCGAGGATTGGCGACTCTGACGCCGCGCCGTACTTGGACGCGTCGAATGCGCGCTCCATGGCATCGATGCCGGGCGCGACGACGATCCGGCCGCGGAGCAACTGGGCGTCGTCGCCGCCCGCCGCCGGGAAGACCGGCAGCTTCCGAAGCGCGAAGTTGACCTTCGCCACGACACCTGGTGTCCGGATGTTCCCGGCGCGCCAGCCGAGCGATGGTCCGAGCGCCACGGGGTCGACAAGGTCGACGAGCGTCCGCTTGGGATCGAGGCCCGAGACGACGGCCCTCGCGGCAATCTCCTCGCCGGACGCGAGGACCACGCCGGTCGCCCGGCCATCGAGCGAGGTGATCCCGACGACTTCGGCCTCGGTCCGGATCTCCGCGCCTGCCGCGCGGGCCGCCGAGGCCAGGGCCGCCGACAGGGCACCGGGCCCGCCCCGGGCGAAGACGGTCTCCCCCGCCGCGCCGCCGTCATTACCCGCGGAATCCATGAGCAGGACGGCCGCCGTCCCGGCCGACCATGGCCCGACCGCGCAGTAACGGACGCCGCGCCAGGCGATCGCCGCGCGGAGCGCGTCGGTCTCGAACGCCTCGGCCACGAGGTCGGCGACGGCCATGGGCAGGACGCGGAGGATGGTGCGAGAGTCCTCGCGGCCAAGGCCCCGGAACGTTCGGCCAAGCTTCAGGCCGGTGAGTGCGTCGCCCAGCCCAGGAGCCTTCACGTCGGGCGGAGCCGACCGTCCGAGCTCGTCGAGGAATCGCCCGATCGAGCGGACGAGACGGTCGAACGCCGGGTACGCGTCCGCGTCCGCGGCGGAGCGCGAACGAAGTCCTCCCGCGGTCCGGTCGACGTCGCCCCAGAGCGTGACGGCGGACCCGTCCGGCGACGGGGCGAAGGCGCGGACATCGGGAGCCATGAGCGACAACCCGTGCCGCTTCAGGTCGAGATCGCGGTGCACCGACGGCCGCAATCGTCCGACCGTGTGGGCGAGCGTCGGGATGCGAAGGTGCGCCCCAAGATCCGAGGTATCAGCGGCGCCGCCGACGCGTTCGCGTCGCTCGAGGACGAGCGTTCGGAGCCCGCCCTTCGCGAGGTAGGCAGCAGTTACCAGGGCGTTGTGCCCGCCGCCGATCACGACGGCATCCCACGGCGCGGCCGGGGCGCCGGACCCGCCGGCCGAGGTGCTGCCAGTCCCGTTGACCGCCATCACGCCACGCGCTTTCCGCGGCCGCGCGATCGAAGGACCTCCATGGCCGCGATCCGCCCGTTGGCACCCATGATCCCGCCGCCGGGGTGTGTCGCCGACCCGCACAGCCAGAGATCGCGTACGGGGGTTCGGAAGCGGGCCCAGCCCGGCACGGGCCGGCTGAAGAAGAGCTGCTCCAGGGACAGCTCGCCCTGGAAGATGTTGCCTTCCGAGAGGCCGGTGGTCCGTTCGATGTCGAGCGGCGTCTGGACGTTGCGGTGGAGGATCTTCGACTTCAGGTCCGGGGCGAACTCGGAGATCCGGTCCACGACCGCGTCGCCGAACGCCTCGCGGTTGTCGTCCCACGTCCCGAGCGCCGGATCGAGGTGGTACGGCGCGTACTGGACGAAGCAGCTCATGACGTGCTTGCCGGGCGGAGCCATGCCAGGGTCGACGAGCGTCGGGATGATGATGTCGATGTACGGCGCCCGACTCCAGTGGCCGTACTTCGCGTCGTCGTAGGCACGCTCCATCTCGTCGACCGACGGAGAGATCGAGATCGCGCCGCGGAGGTGCTCGCCGGGACCCGGCAGGCAGCTGAAGGACGGCAGTCCGTCGAGGGCCATGTTCACCTTGCCCGACGAGCCGCGGAACTTGAAGCGGCGTACCTCGGCCTCGAAATCGGCATCGAGCGTGCCCGGTTCGAGGAGATCGATGAACGTTCGCCGGCTGTCGACCGACGAGAGGACCGTCTCGGCGAGAATTTCCTCGCCCGACTCGAGGACGACCCCGATCGCTCGCCCGCCGCGGACGAGGATCCGGGCCACCGGGGCCTCCATCCGGATCTCGGCACCAACGGCCCGGGCCGCCGAGCCGATCGCGTTCGAGATGCCACCCGTGCCGCCCTTGGGGATGCCCCAGGCTCGGAACGCGCCGTCGATCTCGCCCATGTAGTGGTGGAGCAGCACATAGGCCGTGCCGGGGCTCTTCACGCCCTGGTAGGTCCCGATGATCCCCGAGGCGGACATCGTGGCCTTCAGCGGATCGGTCTCGAACCACTGGTCGAGGAAGTCCGAGGCGGACATCGTCATGAGCTGGACGAAGACCGCCTGCTGGCGTTCGGTGAGTCGCCCAAAGGCCCGGGCGAGCCCACCGAGCGGCAGGAACGGCCGCGGGTCGTTGGAGGCGGGGTCCGGCGGGACGATCGACAGGATCGGCTTGATGAAGCGGGCCATGTCGACCATCAACTGGCCGTATTCCTCGTACGCCTCGGCGTCGGACTTCGACCAGCGGCGCAGCTCGCGCACCGTCCGGCCGTGGTCGTTGACGCGCCACAGGTAGTCGCCGGTGGACTTCCCGTCCGCCCCTTTCGGGCCGTCCCCGGGCCGCAGCGGGGTGAACGTGCCGTCGAGCGGCAGGATGTCGAGGCCATGCGCCGGCAAATCCAGCTCTCGAATGATCTCGGGCCGCAGCAGCGAGACGACGTACGAGAAGACCGAGAAGCGGAAGCCCGGGAAGATCTCCTCGGTGACCGCTGCACCGCCGAGGACGTGTCGCCGCTCGAGGACGAGCGTCTTCATGCCGGCCCGGGCCAGGTAGGCGGCCGAGATCAGCCCGTTGTGGCCGCCGCCAATGATCACCGCGTCGTAGCGCTGGGCCACTCGTCTCCTCGTCCCGGCGCCGGGGACCCGCGCCGCCTATCCAGCCTGCATAGACTCCATGCAGTCTAGCGGTCGGGGCCGGACTCGCGCGCCGGCCGTGTCGCCGGCACGGACTGCCTAGACTGTACGCACGAATCCTTGGGGGATACAACGCATGACACGAACGCTCGCCGCGATCGCGGACGGTCTCCGGTTCCGCACGTCCGCGTGGATCGACGGCCAGTTCGTGCCCGCGAGGAGTGGCCGCACGTACACCTCGGAGAATCCAGCCAACGGGCTGCCGCTCGCGGAGATCGCGATGGGCGGGGCAGAGGACGTCGACGCGGCGGTCGCCGCGGCCCGCCGGGCGTTCAATGCGGGAATCTGGAGCGATCTCGCGCCGGCGGAACGCAAGCGGGTCCTGATCCGGTTCGCCGACCTCATCGACGCCAACGCCGACGAGCTGGCGGTCATCGAGACGCTCGACGCGGGCAAGCCGATCTCCGACGTCCGGGCCCTCGACATCCCCGACACGGCGGCGACCATCCGCTGGCACGCCGAGGCGATCGACAAGCTCTACGACCAGGTCGCACCCACCGGACCGGCGGCCGTGGCGATGGTCGTCCACGAGCCGGCGGGCGTCGTCGGCGCGGTGATCCCGTGGAACTACCCGGCACAGATGGCCGCCTGGAAGCTCGGGCCCGCGCTCGCAACCGGCAACAGCGTCGTGATCAAGCCGGCCGCGCAGACGGCACTCAGCCTGTTGCGCATCGCCGAGCTGGCCGGCGAGGCCGGCATCCCGGCCGGCGTCCTCAACGTGGTGCCCGGACCGGGTGACGTCGTCGGCGTCGCGATCGCGCGCCATCCCGACATCGACGTCGTCGCGTTCACTGGCTCGACGGAGGTCGGTCGGACGTTCCTCCACCACAGCGCCGATTCGAACCTCAAGCGCGTGGTCCTGGAGCTCGGCGGCAAGAGCCCCCAGGTCGTCATGGCCGACGCTCCGCCGCTCGACCAGATCGCGCCGAAGATCCTCGACGCGATCTTCTGGAACATGGGCGAGAACTGCAGCGCCGGCAGTCGCCTCATCGTCCATCGCAGCCGTCACGCCGAGCTCGTCGAGCGACTCGTCGCGGCCGTCACCGGCCAGTGGCTGGTCGGCGATCCGATGGACTCGGACACCCGGATCGGCCCGATGATCACGCGCGGCCACATGGAGCGGGTGCTCGGCTACATCGAGGCCGGGCGAGCGGAGGGTGCCCGGGTGGTCGCGGGTGGCAGTCGTGTGCTGGAGGGATCGGGCGGCCACTTCATCGCGCCGACGATCTTCGACAACGCCACCAACGGGATGCGGATCGCCCAGGAGGAGATCTTCGGGCCGGTCCTGACCGTGATCCCCTTCGACACCGAGGCCGAGGCCATCGCGATCGCCAACGACACGCCGTACGGCCTGGCAGCCTCGCTGTACACGGAGAACCTGCGGGTCGCCCACCGGATGGCCCGAGCACTGCGGGCAGGGACGGTCGGCGTGAACACCTACAGCGAGGGCGACCTCTCGACCCCATTCGGCGGCTACAAGCAATCCGGGTTCGGCGGGCACGACAAGTCGATCCACGCCCACGACCAGTACACCGAGCTCAAGACCATCTGGATCGACATGACGGAGGCCGGCTCGTGAGCATCGGGAGCCCATTTCACCCGCGAACTGCGCCCCTCAACCGGAAGATGGCGTGGCGCGAGTGGTCGGGCTACTACGCGTCCTCCGCCTACGCCGACGGCATCGACATCGAGTACAACGCCATCCGCGAGGCGGCGGCCCTGATCGATGTCAGCCCGCTGCTACAAGTACCGGGTCGCCGGGCGCGATGCGCAGCGGCTCGTCGACCGGGTCATCACCCGCGACGCCACGAAGCTCAAGGTCGGCCAGGTCTTCTACACGCCCTGGTGCGATGAGCACGGCAAGGTCATCGACGATGGCACCGTTCACCGGCTTGGCGAGGCCGAGTACCGCTGGACCGCCGCCGATCCGCAGTACCGCTGGCTGTCGATGAACGCCCGAGGCCTGAACGTCGAGATCGAGGATGTCTCGGAGGCGGTCGCGGCGGTCGCGCTCCAGGGGCCGTTCTCGCGGGCCGTCCTGGAGGCCGCGACGGGCGAGTCCTTCGCCAACCTGCGCTACTTCCGCCGTCGGGGGGCGATGATCGAGGGTGTCGCGGTCGACGTCTCTCGGACCGGCTACACCGGTGACCTCGGCTACGAAGTCTGGATGCCCGAAGACCGGGCGCTCGACGTCTGGGATGCCCTGATCGCGGCGGGCGGCGATTACGCGATCCGACCCGCCGGGATGCTGGCCCTCGACGTCGTCCGCCTCGAGGCCGGGTTCATCCTCCTCGAGGTCGACTACACGTCTGCCCGCCACGCCCTGAACCCGGAGCAGAACTACTCCCCCGCCGAGATCGGGCTGGGGCGGCTCGTGGATCTCGAGAAGGGTGACTTCGTCGGGAAGCTGGCGCTCCGCCGCGAGGCCGCCAATGGCGGACCCGCCCGACGCCTCGTCGGTCTCGCGCTCGACTGGTACGGCATCGAGGGGCTGTACGCGGCGCAGGATCTGCCGCCGGCCATCTCGGCGACCGTCGATCGATCGCCCGTGCCCGTGTTCTCACCGCGCGGAAGCCAGGTCGGGAAGCTGACCAGCCACGGCTGGAGCCCGATCCTCAAGCAGGCGATCGGCCTGGCCTCGGTCCCGGCCGCCTACGAGGCGATTGGGACGCGGCTGTCGGTCGAGTGGACGGTCGAGGGGCGACGAGGGCGGGTCGATGCGACCGTCGTGCCGCTCCCGTTCCTCGATCTCGAGCGCAAGCGGGCCTGACGGTGCAGAGCCGGGCCATCGTGTCGCGCGGCGTGCCAATGCGGCTGGCGGTGGCCCTGGCGATCTCCCTCATCGGCGGCATCGCGATCGGCTGGATGGACTCGCGGCCCGGCTTCGACGACACCGGGATCACCGTGTTCTCGCTGCTCCTCGCGTCGGGCATCGCCGCCGCGGTCGCCGGCCGCGCCCCGTGGCTCTTCGCGATCTCGACCGGCGTCTGGGTGGGTGTCTTCGAGCTCTCGGGCCTCACCGGCGGAGGGCCGCTCGCCGCGCTCGCGTTCAGCGCCGTCGGCGCCACGGTCGGGTGGCTCGTCGGGCGTCGGTGACAGCACGCCGAGCGACGACACAAACCCGTGATTCGCGGTTGACCGAGCGGCGCATTCTGACCGCGATCGGAGGTGGCGGCGATGGTGCCTGCAGTCGGACGTCCAGACGACACGGGCGACGCCCGGGGAGTCGCGCTCGGTATCGCGCTCCCGATCGGGGTCCTCGCCTTTGCCTACGTCCTCTGGTGGATCTCGGATCGCGTCGTCTATGTAGGCCCGCTCGACAAGGCCGCGTTCGGCTGGGCCGTCGTCGTCCCGATCTGGCTGCTCGCGCCATTGGCGGCCGGCTGGACCTGGCGTGACCTCGCCCCCCGGGCGAGTGCCGTCGCGAGGCTGATCGTCGGGGTCATCGTCACGACGGTCGTGGCGCTGCTGTTCTGGGTCGCGGCCACCGAGCCCCGCTGCGATTCCGGCCCGATAACGGCGCCGATCGGCTGGGTGTTGCCGTCATTCCTGATCGGCGCACTGCTCGGTGGGGGGCTCGTGGTGGGCGGCTCGCATGTGGCACGCGAAATCCGCGACCATCGCCGCTGGTCGGCGGTCCTCGTCGGCGTATCTACCCAGGCGGGCTTCGCCGTCCTGGCGCTCGGAGTGGTCACCTGGGCCGCTCTCTTCCTCGGCGGCTGCACACGCCCGAGCGGGCTCTGAACTGCGAATGACGTTGCGGGACATCATGCGAGAGACGCCGCAGACGCCCGTCCCGCTCAGCGGGAATTCAAGGGGTCGAAGAGGGCGTGCGAAACTCGTAACGGCAGAAGCGGCAGATCCGGGCGGCTGCCTTGACCTCCTCGGCGCACGCTGGACAGACCTTGGTCGCGGCAGGCAACCCAACGTTCGGATCGTTGGTCGTGCCGGTGCTGGCACTCGTCACGGGCTCCGGCCCCTCGTCGAGCGCCAACCGCCGCTCGAAGCGCGCGTAGCTGACGGTCAAGGTGCCCGACTCCACCAGGAACAGTGGCACCGCCGCGGCAAGCACCGCGACCAGGAGCAGGGCGAGTCCGAGCAGGTTGGCCAAGCCGACGAACAGGATCACGAACAGCAAGATGATCAAGCCGATGGCCAGGCCAGCCGCGGCCATGGACCGGTCGGGAGGCGCCCAGCTTTGCGAGGTTGCGAAGTACGCCATCGCGCGAAGGCGGCCGGCTTCCAGCTCCATCGACTGCCGGGCATCGATCTGCTTTGCGCCGTTGTAGGTGCGGGTCACCGTGGGCGGCAGGGAGCCGTCCGGGAGCGGCACCACCAGCGGCGGCGCGACCGATTTCCCACCGCTTGGCCTCCCGTCGAGCGATGAGCTCGGCCTTCAACTCTGTGGCGGTCACGGATCCGGTTGGCTCGATCAGCATCGACTTCCCGCCGATCCAGATCGCCGCCTTCAAGCCATCGAGCCAGGGGTCGACGGCCCGATAATCGAAGCGTGCGATTGGCGCGCCACCCTTGTTGACGACCATGGCGTCCGGATCGAGGATCAATTCGATCACGGAGCGGCCGACGATGCTCGTGACGTTCGAGCGAGACACGCGCCACGAGCCCAGAGACCGTGGACCGGAATCAGGTGCGACCTGTGCGGCCATTTCGCCCCCCAAGCGCTCGCCGGATCGCGACGTACGCTAACAGAGCGCTCCATGACGAACCGCCCTCCGGCGCGGTTCGCAAACGCGAAGCGGCGGCGAGCTGCCGATCGCACCGCCTTCTCGCCCGGCACGTCGCCGTGTGAGTGACGCAGCGGATCGGGTGCCGGATGTCAGGGCGGCGGCGAAGCTGCCGCGCCGTCGGCTCAGGACGTCGGCGCCTCGGCGACCGGCAGGAGGAAGGCCAGCCCGACGTAGACGAGCCCACAGACGCCCGCCGTCAGGACCGTCGCGATGAGGAAGAACGTGCGCACCCAGTCGACATCGAGCTGGGCATAGTCGGCCAGGCCTGTGCAGACCCCGGCAACCTTCTGCCCGGTCCGGATACGGAAGAGTCGTCGCTTCGGCAAGAGTGTGTCTGGCGCCGGCTGGGGTGAAGTCGACTGCCGCCCCGTATCGACCGCGCCGATCTGCTCGAGCACGCCCCCGATGTCCGTCGCGGTCACCAGGCGGCCCGTCGAGTCGAGCAGCACATTCAGCTTGTCACCAACGGATCGCTCGAGGTCGGCGAGAACCTCTGCCGCATCGGGGTCGTCGTGGAGGCCCGCGGCGGCCTGATCGAGGTAGGCCCGTAGCCGGTCGTAGGCCGGGACCTCCAGCCGGTAGCCGTCCGAGTGACCGTTGAGATTGACGACGATCGTCCTGTCCATCGCTACCTTCCCAGTTCGTCGATGAGGGCCGTGAGGGAGGCCCAGTACGCCCGGAACTCGGTGAGATGATCCCGTCCGAGCTGCGTGAGCCGGTAGTACTTGCGCGGCGGGCCGGCCGTCGACTCGCGCCACGCGTAGTCGAGCAGGCCCTCGCGCCGCATGCGACTCAGCAAGGGGTAGACCGTCCCCTCCCGGGTTGCGAAGTCGGTCGGCTCGAGGCGTCCGAGGATGTCCGCGACGTAGACCTCACCGGAGGACACGATGTCGAGGATCAGGAACTCGAGCAGGCCGTTGCGTAGTGGCGCGAGCTTGCCTGAATCCATATGAGTCCTAGTACCTTGTCCTCACAAGGTACCTGTCCTCCGACGCGCCGTCAAGTTCGGCGTCGCGCGACCAGGCCCGGATGACCGCCCTGCGCGGCTCAGCCTCTACGGGGCGGTGGCGGCGTCGCGCTGATCGGCTCGCGGCGACATCTCGACGTGGCGTTCGTCCGCGAGGCCGGCCGCGAACGCGACGAGAAGCAGGATCGGCGGGAGCACGTAGAACGCAAGCTCGATCCGGCCGTAGATCCGGGTCAGCGTCTCGGCCGGTCCAAGCCCGAGCCATCCACTCGTGGCTATCACGAAGCCGGCGCTGGCTGCGGCGAAGACCGCCCATAGCGCCGCCGTAGTCGCGGCGAACGAGCGGTCCCAGGACACTCTCCGGATGAAGACCCAGACGAGGACGGCCGATGCGGACGCCATCACGACGCGGGCTCCGAGTGCCAGGAGCGGAACTGCGACCGGAGTCACCTCGCCCGTCGTCACGAGTTGAACCGTCGAAGTCAGGTCGCCGATCGCTACGCCGACGAAGCTGGCGCTCGCGACACAGGCAACGCCCAGCAGCGCGGCCGACCGATCCGGGCGGCTTCGATGGAGGAAGCCCCAGGCGACCGTGGCCCAGCCACCGGCCATCAATATGAGGCCCGCGAGCGGCACCAGGATGGATCCGACGTTCGCATAGAAAAGACCAGACTCGGTCGGCGTGACATCGGCTCCGAGCGCCCCGGGCGGGCCGAGCAGGAGCCTCCCGACCGCGACGCCGACCAGCCCCCAGAACACCAATGGAGCCTCGACCCGGACCGTCGGCCGATGGATGAGCGCCGCGGCCGGAAGCAGGACCACGAGATGGCGAGACAGCAACGCGAGGAATCCGGTCAGGTCGGTCGGTCGCGTACCGGGCGATGCCAGCAGGTCAACGCCGATGGAGATCAATGTCGCGGCGACGAATACCCAGGCGAGCCGGGGCGTCTCTCGGACGAATCGGGTGACCGGCTCGGGCAGCCGAAGTGGATCCACCACGCCGATGTCGTTCATGGCTACCTCGAGCCGGGGCTGTCGGACGTCACCTTGGCGACGGTCCGGCCGATCGTCAAGATCATTTCTGCGTGACGTCGCCCGCGGAATCCCCCCGGTGGTCCGCGACGCCGCGGGCGCGCTCGAATGGGGCGAGGCGTCGGAGCGGCCCGCGAACGCTAGGCCCTATCCGGGGCCGGTTCGTCGGCGCCAGATGCCATCACCACGATCTCCTCCGCGCAGTCCGTGCAGCGAAAGATCTTTGCGCCGGGACGCAAGGCCCGTTCGGGGTCGTGATGAGCCGAGTCGTGGTGGCTCACCTCTTCCACCGGAAAGAGCTCCTCGCCATGCGGATGCATCAGCTTCATCGTCGCGAAGTCGAACATGGCGATGTGCTCCCAAGCGTGCCGGGTGGTTACCGAAGAGGGTATCGCGGTCGACAACTGGACTCGGGGCTCCGGGCGGCTTGGCCGGCCGCCCGACCACGGTGAAGCCAGTCTCGCCTACGTCCCGACGAGGTGCTCCACGACGGCATCGAGGAGGCCCATCTCGCCGACCATGATCGAGTTGATCCCGAGCTCGGCTCGGAGGCGGACGAACTTCGCCTCCAGCTCGGGCACCGAGCCGATGAACATGTGCGGCGACTCGAGGACGTCGTCCGCGGTCAGATCGACGGCGGTTCTTCCGGCCAGCCGTGCCGCGATATCGCGCGCCTCGGCCAACGCGTTGTCGGTCACCGAGACGGGAACGCCGCTCGGGTAGACGTTGAGCTCGAGATCCTCGAACCGCTCCCCGGCGACGTCGCGGACCCAACCGATCTTCTCGACCGTGCCGGCCCAGCTGAGCGACTGCGGGTCCGACCGCCCCGATGCCAGAATCCGCGGCGCGAGGCCGATGATCTGCGCCTCGCGCGCCGCCAGCTCGAGCGTCCGACGGCCCCCGCCGCCGATCAGGAAGGGCGGGTGCGGCTTCTGAACCGGATTGGGTTGCGCGTCGAAGTCGGTGATCGTGTAGTGCTCACCGGCGAACGAGAACGGGCCGTCGGCGAAGGCGCCCTTCAGGATCACGATTGCCTCGGCGAGCTTCGCCTGGCGCTCGCGGACGCTCGGGAACGGGATCCCGACGGCGTCGTATTCGGGCTTGTTCCAGCCGGCGCCCATCGCCACGTCGACGCGGCCGCCCGACAGGACGTCGAGCGAGGCGAGGTCCTGGGCGAGCACCGCCGGATGCCGGAACGCGTTGTTGAACACGAACGCGCCGATCCGCAGCCGATCGGTGGCCGCCGCGATCGTCGCCATTGCCGGGACCGGCGAGAGCTGCGGGATCAGGTGGTCGGGGATGACGAGGCCGTGATAGCCGATGGACTGCGCTCGCCTGGCACGATCGGCGAGCTCGCGGCCGTCGACGATCTCGCGGGCGTCGGCGTAGAAGTGGAATGGATGCATGGACGCAGCGTAGCGGGCGGCGGCACGACCGGCGCGGCAGTGTGGCAGCTCGGCGGTCGGACGCGGTGAGGCGGCTGCGGCCGGACGCGGTGCGAGGGCGAGGCGCGTGCGCCGCGGTTCAGCGCCCGGCGGTCCAGCGCGCGGCGGTTCGGCGCCCGGCGCTCGGGGCCGGGGCCGGGGCTGGGGCCCCGGACATTGTCAGATAGTCATCCCCGGAGTGGTAGGCCGACTTTGGCAAGACCTCGTGGGCCCTGGAGGGTCGATTCACCCTGACGGCCCGAGTGGGCCACGTTCGTCGGCCGGCCCACTGCGCCCGCCTCGAGGTGCAACCAGCGCCGGAAGCCGTCCCAACAGTCCACGGGTGACTATTTGGCCTCCTGGGCGCCGATCGGGTCGCGGCGCTCAGTCAGTCCCCGACCCGGGCCAGATAGCGTTCGAGACCGGCGATCGCCTCGTCGATGTCGGTGCGGCCGAAGCCGATACGTACGTGGTTGCCCGAATGACCGAACCGTGAGCCGGGCATGAGCAGCACGCCTTCGGCCTCGACGAGCCCCGCAGCGAACGCATCAGCGTCGAGGTCGGCGCGGAGCCGCGGAAACCCGATCGATCCGCCGCGCGGCCGGACCCACGACAGGTGCTCGGGCCAGCGGGCCAGGAGCTCGTCGACGGCCGTCAGCCCATCCAGCACGATCGCCCGCGAGCGACCCAGCACGGCGCCGCGCGCGCGCAGCCCGATGATCGACAGGATCTCGGCCGGCGCGGACGCGCAGATGGTGGTGTAGTCCTTGAACGCGGCGACCTGTCGCAGGACCGCGGCATCCCTCGTCGCCAGCCAGCCGATCCGGAGCCCGGGCATCGCGAACGACTTCGACATGACGCCCAGCGAGATCACGTGGCTACCCGCGTCGATCCCGGCCGGGAGCCGGTCGTCGTCGTCGACCTCGAGGTAGCGGTAGACCTCGTCGACGAGCAGGTAGGCGCCGGCTTCCGCGGCGATGTCCACGACGGCATCGAACGTCGCCCGATCCGGCAGCATGCCGGTCGGATTGTGCGGGGCGTTGATCACGATCAGCTTCGTCCGCGGCGTGACCTGGCGCCGCAGGGCATCGACGTCGATCGCCCAGCCGGCGTCCTGGCGAAGCTCGTGGAGCGTCACGTCGGCGCCGCACGCCCGCGCCACCTCGTAGAGGCTCTGGTACCCGGGCCACGTCACGATCGCTTGATCGCCCGGCTCGAGGAGGACGTTGACGAGGGCGAAGATCCCCTCCTCCGCCCCGGATACGACGAGGATGTCGTCCGGGGTCGCGGTGTCGTAGAGGGTCGCGATCTCGCGGCGGAGCAATGGGTGTCCAGGGGCTTCCGTGTAGCTGAGCCGCAGGTCGCGCCAGAGTGCGTCGGTCTCGGTGTCGGCGAGCGCGAGGAGCTCGCCCATCGCCCAGCCCTCCACATCGCTGGCGCAGAGGACGTGCCGGACGGCGAACTCCCAACGGGCGAAGTACCGTTCCAGCTCGAACTCGGCGATGCGCATGCTCGAATGATGCAGGCGCGGCGGGATCCGTGCGGCCCGGTCCCTGTGCGGGATCCCGTGGACGCCTAGTTCGTCGGGCTCACTCGCAGGAGCGCCGCGCCGATGGCCTCGAAATCGGACTGCGACATCCCGATCCCGGTAACCCGCCAGCTCGGGTTCGCCCCGCGATCAACGTCGAGGACGAAGGCGCTTGCGAGCTGCCCCAGCACGCCGGTCTTGTCGCCGAGCTGCGCCTGACCGATGACGACGTCGCGCGGTGCGCAGGCGTCAATGTCGGAGCCATATTGGTCGCAGCCGTTACCCTCGACCAGCCCGATCTGGGCGTCGTTCGGTCCGCTGTACGAGACCTCCATCTCGCCACCGCTCGCCAGCCGATACGTGCCCTTCACGAGGTGCCAGCCGGTGGGGAGCACCGCGCAGTACACGGGCCAGGTCATGGACGTGGCGGCCTTGGCGAAGAACAGGCGGTTCGCGTCAGTGCCGCTGCAGCCCGTCGGGTCGGTCGCGGCGGGGGATGGGGAGCCACCGTCATCGGGCGTGGGAGCGACTTCGGTGGTTTCGGGACTGGGTGACGGGCTGTCGCTCGAGGCCGCGGTATCGGTTGGTGACGAACTCGCCGTCGGGGTCGCGGCCTGCGTGGACGGCGGCGTGGTCGTGGTCGAGCTGCCACAACCCGCGAGGGCGATCACGGCGATGGCGGGCAGGAGCCAGGAGATCGGTCGGGGATTACCTCGACCCGAACGCGCTCGGATCACGGCCGGAGGGTAGCACGACCCCGATCGAGACTCGCGGGACGGCGAGTCACAACCGCGCCCGGAGCGGGCCCGTCTACCTCGGTGCCGCCAGCCGGACGAACGCAGGATCGACCCCGAAGACGTCCCGGATCCGATCCGGGGCGAGCACCTCGGCCGGCGGCCCGTCGGCAACGACCCGCCCGCGGTCCAGCAGGATCAGCCGCGGGAAGAAGTGCGCGGCAAGTCCGAGATCGTGGAGCACGGCCAGGACGGTCGTGCCGTCGCGTGCGTTGAGGTCGCCGACGAGCTCCATGACCTCGACCTGGTGTCGGAGGTCGAGATGGACGGTGGGCTCGTCGAGGATCAGGACCGGCGCGTCCTGGGCGACGGCCATCGCCAGGAGCACGAGCTGGCGTTCCCCGAGGGAAAGCTCGCGAGCGTCGCGGCCGAGCAGATGGCCGACCCCGACCCGCTCGATCGCGGCGGCCACGGCCGCTCGGTCGCCTGGCCGCATGCCACGCACGGGATGCTCGTGCGGGAGTCGCCCGAGCGCGACGACGTCTTCTACGCTCGTGGCGAACGGCAGGGTCGGCAGCTGGGGGACCACGGCCAGGCGACGGGCGACCGTCAGGCGATCGAGACGATCGACTCGGTCCCCCGCGAGCTCGACCGACCCGGTCGCCGGCGCGACGAGCCCCGCGATGAGGCGCAGGAGCGTCGACTTCCCCGCTCCGTTCGGCCCGATGATCGCGACCCGCTCCCCCGGCCCCACGTGCAGGGAAACGTCGCGGAGCGCGGCCCGGCCCCGGTACGCGACCGTCGCGGAATCGACGCGGATCACAGCTCGTACCCGGAGCGGGCGCGCCGCAGGATCGCGAGGAAGAACGGAGCCCCGATCACGGCCGTGACGACGCCGACCGGGATCTCGCCGAGGAGGCGCGCCACGAGGTCGGCGCCGACCATCAGGCTCGCACCGAGCAGCGCCGCGAGCGGGATCACGAGGCGGGCATTCGGCCCGACCAGCAACCGCACCACGTGCGGCGCAACGAGCCCGACGAACCCGATCAGCCCGCTGATCGCCACCGACGCGGCGGTTGCCAGCGAGGCCAGGGCGAGCAGGATTGCTCGCTCGCGGCGCACGTCGACGCCCAGGTGCGCGGCGGCTTCCTCGCCCAGCAGCATGCCGTTGAGGGAGCGTGCCCGCAGCAGGATCAACAGGCTGGCCAGTCCGATGAGCGGCGCCGCGACCGCAAGGCGGCCCCACGACGATGCCTCGAACCCGCCGAGCAGGTAGGAAAAGATCTGGCGCAGGCCGGTCCCGGACAGGTACATCGCCATCGCCAGGCCCGCCGCGAGCAGCGAACCGACGGCATATCCCGTCAGGAGAAGGCTCGTCATCGGGGCGCTGGCACCGACCCGGGAGAGCCGGTAGACGACGAATACCGAGACGAGCGCGCCGATGAAGGCCAGGGCATGCAGCAGGCCGAACTGAAGGATCAGCGTCCGGACCGGGATCAGGACCGCGATCGACGCCCCGAGCGCGGCCCCGGACGCCGTGCCGAGCACGTACGGGTCCGCGAGCGGGTTCCGGAGCAGGCCCTGGAACGCGGCCCCGGCCACGGCCAGCCCGCCGCCGACGACCATCGCGGTCAGGACTCGCGGCAGTCGGAGATCCATGACGATCGTCTCCTCGGCCGCCGTCCAGGTCCGTGCGACATCGAGACCGAGCAGCCGACGCCCGAGGATCCCGAGGGTGTCCCCGGGCGCAATCGTCACGGCGCCCACGGCGATCCCCGCGACAAGCGCCACCACGAGCGCCACGATTCCGATGGCGGCGACGACGATCGGACGTCGCACGGCAGCGGCGCGGAGCCATCGGCGTGGGCGCGAGGAAAGGATCCCGACGCTGGCGGGCATGGTCAGGGCGTGACCTCCGGGTGGAGGGCCGCGATAAGGTCCTTCAGTCCGTCGACGAGCCGCGGCCCCGGCCGCGTAATGAGCGTGTCATCGACCGGGTAGACCTTGCCGTCCATGACGGCCCTGATCCCCGACCAGCCGGGCCGGCCGTCGACGTCGGACGGCTTCACGTAGCCCCCGTCGCCGAGAAGGATCACCTCCGGATCGAACGCGACGACTTTCTCGAGCGAGATGGTGTAGCTCGAGTCGGTCGTGATCGGATCGGACCCGGCGAGCGCAAGCATCTCCGAGTAGAGCGAATCGGCGGGCACGGTGTAGATGTCGGTCGTCGCGTCGATCTCGTAGAAGGTCCGGGGTTTCGGCAGGTTCGCCGTGAGCGCCGCGAGCCGCTCGAACTCGGACTGCATGGTGGTCGTCAGCGTGGTCGCCTCGGTCAGGTTCCCGGTTGCCGTCCCGACGGCACGGATCCCCGAGAGCGCCTGCGCGATCGAGTTCGCGTACAGGACGATCACCGGGATGCCGAGGCTTCGAAGCTGGGCGACATCGTTCGGCGCGGTGAAGCCGAGCCCGCCGGCGATGACGAGATCGGCGTTCAGCGCGACGACCTTCTCGACCTCGACCCCCTTGAAGGTGGCGACCACGGGCAGGTTGTCGGCGGCCGGTGGGTACGGCGCGATGTCCTCGACTTTCGCCACGACGCGATCACCGGCGCCGATGGCGAAGAGCGTCTCCGTGGCCGCCGGAGTCAAGGACACGATCCGCCGTGGTTCGCTGGCGATCGTGACCGCCGTGCCCTCGTCGTCCGTGATGGTGACCGGAAACGCCGGCGCCGGGGTCGAGCTCGGAGTTGCCGTGGGAGGGGGCGTCGGGGTCGTGGCGAGCGTCGGCGCGGGAGAAGGCGACGCGGCCGCCGAACAGGCGCCGAGGACAAGGGTGAGGGTCAGGATGAGCGCCGTGGCGCGCGCGCGGAATCGTCGATGCGCAAGCATGAAGGAGGGTCTCCGACCGAGGGTGGGACGGCCGTCCGGCCGTCGGGTCGATGGGGACGGGCCGTGTCTAGCCGGTCGGAGTCATCGGCGGTGCCTGCCTTTCTCTCGAAGGTCGTGCATCCACCGTGGTCGGCGACCGGACTTCCGTCGCAGAGCGACGGTCACCGTAGCGGGACTGTGCCGGATTCTCACCGGCTTCGCGACTTCACGGCAGGACCGCCCGGAAGGGCGATCGCGGCAACTGTAGCACCGCCGTAAGCCCCGGATAAGCGACGCCCCCGACACTGCGATCTCCGCCCTCCTCCCGCCACCCGCCGGAGGAGGTACCGCTCGTGTCGAGGTCTCGCTGGGTCGTGCTCCTGGGGCCGCCAATCCTCATCGTGCTGGCAACCGGTGGCGCGTCGGTCGTGTCGGGTAGTGGCGCACCGCCGACGCGCGCCGCGCCGGCTCCGGGTCCCGTCGCGGCCTGCCGGATGCCGATTACGACTCCGGGCAGCCCTGCCACACGAGCCTCCGGTGAAGCCTGGTGGCGGAGCGCACCGGTGCTGGATCGGTCGGGCGTCCTGACCGGCTGGCGGCTTGACCTCGGCCTCGGGGCCGCGGCCGTGGCCGGCGAGACGCTCTCCGCCGAGAGCGCCACGAGCGGCCCGGAGCACGGGCTCGTGGTCGTCGCGTCTGACGACGGTGCTCGATCGGAGATCCGGCTGGTCGATGTGGCCGCGCGGTGCGAATGGACCATCGAGATCGGCTCGGCGATCGCGCGCCAGGCGATCGCGGAGCGAGCCGGCGACGGCGTCATCGTCCACCTCATCGAGCGCGAGACACGCGCCGACCTCGGGACCTGGCACGTCGACCCGGATGGGCGACGAACCCTCGTGGCAGGCCCGGTCCCGGCCGAAGCGCTGGTGGCCGCAGGGATCAGCCGCGTCTGGTCGACGAACCTCGCCGCGACCCGAGATGGTCGCCGGCTTGCGGTCCAATCCTGTGATCCCGAGGTCTGCCTCACGCGGATCGTCGATCGGGCCACGGGAGCGGTCGCCGTGATCCTTGGCGGCCAGGGCGACGTGATCGGGTTCAGCGGCGACCGCCTCGTGACGATGGCCGCCTGTCACGGCATCCCATGCGGCGTCCTGGCCTGGGATGACGGCGGCACCGCGCACGTGCTCGCCGACGAGTCACTTGGGGCCGCCGTCGCGGCCGACGGCATGGTCGTGATCGCCGTCGCGAGCGACGACACGAGGCCCTCGTCGATTGCGATCGATCCGGAGACCGGCCTGCGATACCCGCTCGCGGGCCTCGCGCCGGACACGGTCCCCATCCCCGACGGCGGCGCGCTGGCCGGCATCGAGGCAGGCCCCGACGCCATCGGCCTCATCGGACCATCCGGGCGTCCGTCAGTCATGGAGGTGCGGCCGTGACCGCCATCGATCGACAGCAGCCTCGCCGGCACGCGACGGCATGCGGCGGTCACCGGCTTGGCCTCACGCTGATCATCGCCATCCTCGGCGCGTCAGCCCAGCCCGTCGCTGCCCACGGGCCGGACCCGACCGTGGGAGGCAAGCTCTGGTCGCCAAACCAGATCGTGACGTTCCAGTGGCGATCGGGCCAGGTGCCGCCGGAATGGATGGCCACACCGATCCTGGCCGCGGCCGCCGACGCGAGCCTGACGAGGTCTGCTCGGGCGGCGACCTTCGCCCGCACGACGACGGCCCCGAGCCTCATTTCGTACGGCGAGCCGACGGGTTGCTCGTCCGCCGGGATTGCCTGCTTCGACCGGTCCGCCGCTCCGAAGGGCTTCGCGATGTGGTTCCGCGCCCAGGGTGCCCGGTTCGACTGGGGAACCCTGCGCTGGTGCCAGGGCCTGAGCACGATCGCGAACGGCTGTTTCGATGTCGAGACGATCGCCCTGGACGAGTTCGGCCATGTCGAGGATCTCGGCCATCACGTCAACCTCGCCAACGGCAGCGACTTCCTCGATGCGGTGGTCCAGACCGTCAGTCGGGCGCGTCCAGACCTCGGCTGGCAGGCCCATGCCTTTGGGCCGTGCGACACGGGTCGCCTGCAGCTCCTGTACGACCGAATCCGCCCGACGGATCTCATCTCGAGCTGTCTCGACGTCGGGACGGTGTCAACCCTCGCGGCTTCAGCCGCGAGCGTCTATGTCGGCAGCTCGGTCCGATTCACCGCGACGCTGGGGACCTCCTCCACGTCCGCCAACGGGGCCCTGGCCAGCGGCCCGCTGAGTGGGCGCCCGGTGGTCCTGCAGCGACGACTGGTCGGTTCCTCCACCTGGACGACCATGGGTACGATGGCCCGCGGTACCTCGGAGGGAAGCTACGTGCTCTCGATGTCGCCGACGGCGACGTACCAGTGGCGCGCCGTCTTCAATCCCGCGGCAGCCGATGGGGCGCGGACATCATCGTCGGCGACGGTGACGGTCAAGACCAGCGGCTGCTCCGGAACCGGATGCCCGAGTTGACCCGTCCGATGAAGACCATTCCGAGCCTGATCCTCGTGGCCACGATGGTCGTGGTCGGCTGTGGCGCTGCCGGCTCTCCGGCTCCGTCGGCCGCGACCGCCACGGCGTCGGCCGCGGGGACTCCAGCGGCGTCCATCACCCAGCCGACCCCGGCGACGGCCGAACCGAAGGTGACACCGCCACCGGTTCCCGTGGCCGAGATCGTGACCGGCGACGCAACCACACCCGGAGCCATCGGTTCGTACTCGGTAGACGGGCGCGGCAGCGACGCGCCCTGGCTCCCGTTCGTTTCGCTGCCGTCGGTCGGCGTCGGAGCCCGGGAGACGCCGTCCATCCAGTTCGCCGATGGCACGCCGCTCGGGAACGTCCAGGTCCTGATCGCTGCTGCGGTCGACACCTCCGGCGCCTCGGCGCAAGGCGTCGCAAGCGCCTTCCTGGCGGCCAATGGGCGCTCGGTCGTGATCGGCCCGCTGCCCGCGGGTCGTTGGGTCATCGCGGCGCGCCTCTTCCGGGCGGATGGGCGTGGCGACGGGACAACGTACTGGGCGATCACGGTCCAGTGACGCCTGGCGACCCGGCTTTGGCTGCGACTCGCAGCCGGCGGTCGGCGGATGCCGGAATCGAGCGACCCGCCCGAATTCGGGCGGGTCGCGTCCGTCGTGATGGAGGCGCGGCGGGACGCCGGCCTCCCGGGTCAGGCGGTGGTCGCCGCCGTGGGCTGGGCGAAGATCGACACCTGCGCCTCGTCGGGCAACATCACCCCGAAGACCTTCTGGAGCGTGAGGAGGTGGACGCAGGCGCCCCAACTCTCGAAATAGTGGCAGGTGCAATGCCACTGACCGGCGTCGAGCGAGACATGGTGCGTGTCGTTGTCGCCGCGGAACGTGAGCGATACGCGATCGATCGAGATGCGATCGAGCTCACGAGCGTAGCGATTTGCCTTCTCGACCTTGCCGATCAGGGAGCTGTGCATCAGGCCAGACCCTCCGACCCCCGAAGGGGCAGATTCGCGAGCGCCGTCCAGTCATGCACCACCGACCGGGCGAGGCGGTCGCTGCCCCGAAGCCTACACCCGCGGGCCGCTCCGGGCACCACCTGTCATGGCCACGTCGACGCGGCCGATGGTCAGGGCGCGGCGGTTCCTTCGCGACCGAAGTCGTCCGAAAGCCGGACCACATCCCCGAGCTCGGGGGTCGAAACCTCGACCAGCTCGCAGCGCTCGATGGCCTCGTAGCGATGGCGGCGGCCCGTCGGGACATGGGCGCCGTCGCCCGGACCGAGCTCCCGCTCCCGGTCGACGCCGGTCGCGTCCTCGAGCGTCAGGTGAAGCCGCCCCGAGAGGACGCGGATCCACTCGTCCTTGATCTCGTGGTACTGATAGGACAGCCGCTTGCCGGTCTCGATCACGAGGATCTTCCCGACGTAGCGTTCGGCCTGGGCCCAGATGAGCTCGTGGCCCCAGGGCTTGTCGACGCGCCGCGGGACGAACTCCGAGCCGACTTCGCCGCTGCTCATTCGCCGCTCACTCGCCGCTGCTCACTCGCCGCGCACCAGCCGCTCACCCGAGACGAGCAACGCCTCGCGGAGGTCCGGTGAGGTGGCTTCGGTGTAGATCCGCATCAAGGGTTCGGTACCGGAAGCGCGGACGAGGAGCCAGCTGCCGTCGGCGACGAAGAACTTGAAGCCATCGTTCGTGCTGAGGACCTGGGTCGCCGTAACCGGCTGGCCCGCGAGATCGGCCGGTGGCTCGTCCTTCAGGCCCACGAGGACGCGGTGCTTGACGCCGTCGTACGTGGCGCGGTCGAAGTGGACATCGATCCGCCGGTAGAAGGACGGTCCGGCGAGCTCATGGAACTGGGCCAGCATCTTCGACACGGGCCAGTTTCCTCGCGCCCGCTCCCGGAGGAAGAGGTCCAGGAGGAGCAGGTCCGCGTAGACGCCGTCCCGCTCGGGCAGGTGCATGCCGAAGCCGAAGCCGCCGCTCTCCTCAGCGCCCATCATCGCGCCGGTCTCGATCATCTTCGGCCCGATGTACTTGAACCCGACGGGGGTCTCATAGACCTTGATCCCGAAGTGCTCGCCGAGCCGCGTGACCATCGAGGTGTTGTTGACGGAGATCGCGACCGGATCGCGAAAGCCGCGATGCTCGGCGAGGTAGTACATCAGGAGGCCGGTCACCTCCAGCTGGTGGATGAACGTCCCCCGCTCGTCCGCGGCCCCGGCCCGGTCGGCGTCGCCATCGAGCAGGAGGCCCATGTCGTAGCCGCCCCCGGCGAGCATGGCCAGGGCCTCGTCTACGTTCGGCCGGATCGGCTCCGGGTTCACGCCCCCGAAGTACGGGTTTCGCTCCTGGTGGATCTCGGTGACCCTGATCCGGCCGCCGGCCAGCAACCGGCTGATCCAGCCCGCCCCCGCGCCCCACATCGGCTCGACCAGGACGTGGGCGTCCGCGGCCTTCAGCGCGTCCACGTCCACGGTGCGCCGGACGTACTTCTCGTAACCCTCGTAGGGGTCAAAGCGCTCGACGAGCCCCGCGGCCTCGGCGTCGGCAAACGGCCGCCGCGGCAGCTCCACGCCGCCGTTCTCCGCGATCGCCCCCTCGATGACGTGGAGCATCTCGGGGCTGGCGGCCGCGCCGGTCGGCGACTTCACCTTGAAGCCGTTGTCCGTCCACGGGTTGTGACTGGCCGTGATCACGATGCCGGCCGACGCCCCGCGCTCCATGACCTCGTACGAGCACATCTGCGTCGGGACGGCGTGGATCCCGTACGCGACCGGGATGTCGTGGGCGAGGAGGATCTCGGCGGTCGCAACGGCGAAGTGCTCCGAGGCGAACCGGCGGTCGTAGGCGATGACGACGCCCTTGGCCTGCTCGCCCTTCGCGATCACGTATTGCGCCACGCCGTCCGCGCACCGACGAACGGACTCGAACGTGAACTCGTCGGCGATCCGGGCGCGCCAGCCGTCCGTCCCGAAGACGATCCTGGTCACGGGCGGCGCGTCGGTCACGATGTCTCCTCCCAGCGGCGCACGCGTTCGGCGAGCGCATCGATCGCCGCGCGACTCGGGGCCGCATCCCGGAGGATCGCGGTCGGCGTGGTCGCGAGGATACCCCGCGGGCCGGGAGTCACCACGAGCCGCCCATTCAGGCGTTCCACGATGAGGTCGCCCGGGCCCGCCTCGGCCGGCTGATCGGGGGGCGTCACCCCGCCGGTCCCGTTCGCCCCGATGGCCCCGAGGAGCGCCGTCCAGCTGCCGAGGTCGCTCCAGCCGACATCCATCGACGCGGTGATCACCCGGTGGTCGGCGGTGGCACCCTCCATGACCGCGTGGTCGATGGAGACGGGTCGAAGCTGGTCGTATGCAGAGGTCAGGCCGGACTCACTGTGGACGACCGGATCGAGGAGCGTGATGAGCCCGGTATACCGCTCGAGGGCCTCCCGTATCGTCCGACGGCGCCAGAGGAACATGCCCGCATTCCACGCCACGCCCGGTTCCCGCAGGAGGACCTCGGCTCGATCGTGCGTCGGCTTCTCCTCGAAGGCCCGCAGCGGATAGGACTGGAGCCCGTCGACCACCTGGCCGTCGTCGAGCCGGGGCACGAGGTAGCCGTACTCGGTGGCGGGCCGATCGACGTGGATGCCGAGCGTGACGAGGGGCGCCTCGATGTCGAACGCCCCCTCGGCCAGGTTCGCGGCCCGCGCGAGGACCGACCTGAAGACGTCCTCGCGCTCGATCGTATGGTCGGCCGGCAGGACGAGCATGACCTCGTCGTCCGGTCTGTCGACGAGGATCGCGGCGAGGGCGATGGCCGCCGCGGTGTTCCGCCCGGCCGGCTCGGCGATGACACGGATGCCGGGGCATTGCGCCCGCACGAGGTTCCAGTACCGCCGATCGGTGACCACGGTGATGTCCGGCGTGAAGACAGGCAGCTCCGCGTGATCGCGAATGCGGTCCACTGTGAGCTGCAGGAGCGACCGGCTGCCGAGAAGCGGCAGGAACGGCTTTGGTGTCTCGGGACGACTCAGCGGCCAGAGCCGCGTGCCGCCACCCCCGGCGAGGATCACCACGTACATGATGGGATCGTATCCGGCCGGCGCAGTGGCGTTCGGACGACGCGGACCCGGGCTGGGCCGCGTTGCAGCTTCACCGGGCCGCCGATCGGAAGGGTCGGCCCGAAACCCGTGGGCGGGGCGAGGTTCAGGCCCCGGTCGTCACGCGCTCAACTTCGGACGGGTCCCGCAGGCCCGCCTCGGATGCCAGGATCGCGGCCCTGTCCGTTCGCTCCCAGGGCAGGTCGACATCGGTCCGCCCGAAGTGCCCGTAGGCCGCGGTCTGGCGATAGATCGGACGGCGCAGGTCGAGCGCCGCGATGATCGCCGCGGGCCGGAGATCGAAGTGGCGTTCGACGAGCTTCTCAATTACCTCGTCGGGAACGTGGTTCGTGCCGAACGACTCCATCGAGACGGAGACCGGCCGGGCGATCCCGATGCCGTAGGCGAGCTCGATCTCGAAGCGGTCGGCGAGGCCAGCGGCAACGACGTTCTTCGCGACCCAGCGTGCGGCGTACGCACCTGAGCGGTCGACCTTGGTCGGATCCTTGCCGGAGAATGCTCCGCCGCCGTGGCGGGCCATCCCGCCGTAGGTGTCGACGATGATCTTCCGCCCGGTCAGCCCGGCGTCGCCCATGGGCCCGCCGGTGACGAATCGGCCCGTCGGATTGACATGCATTACCGGGTCCGTGGCTCGGAGCTCGCGCGGGATCGTGGGGAGGATGACCGTCTCGATGATCTCCTCGCGAAGCCGCGACATCTCGACGTCCGGGTCGTGCTGCGCGGCGACCACGACGGTCGGGATTCGTACGGGCCTGCCCATCCCGTACTCGACCGTCACCTGGGTCTTGCCGTCCGGTCGGAGATAGGGCAGCCGGCCGCTCTTGCGGACCTCCGCGAGCTGGCGAGCCATCCGGTGGGCGAGGGCGATCGGCAGCGGCATGAACTCCGGCGTCTCGCGACAGGCGAACCCGAACATCATCCCCTGGTCACCGGCCCCGAGCTCGAACGTCGGCAGCGTGATGCCGCGGACCTCGAGCGCCGTGTCGACGCCGAGCGCAATGTCGGGCGACTGCTCCTTGATCGAGACCATCGTCCCGCAGGTCTCGTAGTCGAAGCCGTAGTCGGACTTGATATAGCCGATGTCGCGGACGGTCTCGCGGACGACCTGCTGGAAGTCGATATACGTCTCGGTCGAGATCTCCCCGAGGACGATGACGAGGCCCGTCGTGGTGGCCGTCTCGCAGGCGACGCGAGCGTCGGGATCGCGGGCGATGATCGCGTCCAGGATCGCATCACTGACCTGGTCGCACATCTTGTCGGGGTGGCCCTCGGTCACCGACTCCGATGTGAACAGGTACTGCGGGGCGTCGACGATGCTGGTCATCCGGTCCTCATGTGCTTGACCGCGAGCGTAGCACTTGGGCCCGTTCCGGGAGGGTCAGCGTGGCGGGGACGATGTCCAGTAGTGCTCGCGCAGGATCGCGGTCGCGGGTACGCCCTCGGCCCGGAGAGCCTGGTCGACCGACTCGATCATCGCGGGATTGCCGCAGAGATATGCGACGGTCCTGTCAGGACGGATGACACCGTCGCGCGCCAGGTCGTGGACCACGGCGTCGAGCCGCCCGGTACGCCCGCGCCAACCGGCATTGGCCGGGTCGGACGGACGAGAGACCGCCGGGACGTACGTGCCCGTGCCTTCGGCCGCCCAGCCCTGGAGCGTCTGGCGATAGGCGAGCTCCGCCTCCCGCGCGACGCCGTGGACGATGACGCTGGCCGGCCGATCTGCACGTTGGCGCAGGACTCCCGCCATGGCGATGAACGGCGCCAGCCCCGTGCCAGTCGAGATCAGCAGGTGATCACGCGCGTCGCCCTCGATGAGCCGGAAGATGCCCTTCGCGGGTCCGATCCGCAGGGTGTCGCCCGGACGGAGACGCCAGAGCAGCGGCGTGAGCGAACCGCCCGGGACGAGCCGGACGAGGAATTCGAGCCCGTCGTCCACGACCTCGGGGGACGCGGTCGAGTAGGGGCGCATGAGCCACCGGCCGTCGACCAGGAGGCCGAGGGCGAAGTACTGGCCGGCGACGAAGGGCCCGATCGGCGAATGAGGCCGCACGACGAACCTGACAATCGTGCTCGTCAGGTCCTCGCGGAGCAGCAGCGTCGCATTCGGTTCGACGGGCCCGTCGATCCGGCCCATGATTCCCCGCGCGCGGACCGTCCCCGGGACCGGCAGGGTCGCCGATCGGACCGCTCCCGCGTTCATGCGGCCGCGAGCCGATCGACGATGTCGCGCGCCGCGTCGGCGTCGACGTACCACTGGGCGTCCACATCGGCGAAGGCTGCCCAGGCCGGCGGCAGGTGGTCCTCGCGAAAGATCGCGTCGTTCGGACAGGCCGATTCGCACGATCCGCAGTCGATGCAGGCGTCGCGGTCGATGTAGAACTTCCGGTCCACGTCGGGATCGGCGGTGATGCAGTCGACGGGACAGACACTCACGCAGGTCTGGTCCGCGTGGTCGATACAGGGAGCGGCGATGACGTAGGCCATGGTGGTTCCTCGGGTGCGGCTCGGATCAAGGTCTGTCGAGGCCGCACGAGGGATCCGGGTTGCCCGGTGGGAGAGCTCGACTCGCGCGGCCTCGGTTCCTACGTTCGCCAGGCCCGATGAGAGGAACCTGTGCCGGCGATGAGGAAATGCCAATCCGGGAACGGCGCGCCGGCCTCGTGTCCGCGCGAGGGCCTCAGGCCGCGTGGACGCGCAGCGGCAGGGTCACCTCGAAGCGCGCCCCGCCGTCGGGCACCCCGCCGACCGCGATCGAGCCCTGGTGGGCCTCGGCGATCCGCCGGCCGATGGCGAGCCCGAGTCCGGTACCGCGCGTCCTGGTTCGCCCGTCGCGCCGGAGGCGCGTGAAGGCCTCGAAGATCCGTTCCCGGTCGGCCGGTGGGACGCCGGGTCCCTGATCAGTGACCCCGAGGATCGCCTGGCGGGCGCGCGCGGACACGTCGAGCCGGACCACGCCGCCCTCGGGCGAGTGGGCAATGGCGTTGTCGAGAAGGATGATCGCGAGCTGCTTCAGCCGGTCCGCGTCACCCGTGACGGGAACTGCCGCTGGCGCGTCCACGACCAGCTCCACGTGGCGCTCGGCAGCCAGGGCGGCGACGGCACGGGTCGTGTCGCGAGCCACCTGGGCAAGGTCGATGGATTCGCTGGCGAGGGCGAGACTCCCGGCATCAGACGACGCCAGCGTCAGGAGGTCCTCAACGAGCCGGCCGAGTCGATCGGCCTCGCCGATGATGTCGTCCGCGAGCAGGCTCCCCTCCTCGTCGACCCGTCCTTCGCGCTGCAGGACCTCGGCATTCGCCCGGATGATCGCCGCAGGCGTCCGGAGCTCGTGCGACGCGTCCGCCACGAAACGCCGTTGCGCATCGAACGAGCGTCGAACCGGGACCAGCGCCCGGCCCGTGACCAGCAACGTGACGAGGACGGCGGCCAGGAGGCCGGCGAGCCCGACGGCCACGATCGTCAGCACCAGGCTTCGTGACTGGGCGTCGTGGAGGGTCAGGACGAAACCGCCCTGAACGTAGCCGATGATCGTGCCCGCGTGCAGGATCGGCATGGTCAGGAGCCGGATCGAGATTCCGCCGGCGGTCACGGTCCGGAGGTCCCGGCCCCCTCCGCTGCTGATCGCCGGCAGCCCGGCCGGGTCCGGCAGGCCGGCGAGGTGCACGCCGGACGGGTTCGCGAACAGGGCCCCGGTCGCGTCGAGATAGAAGATGACGGTGTCCGAGGATGCCGGGGCCCCCTCGTCGCCCTCGCTGACCTCCTGCGGCAGCTCACCGTCGAGGTGCGCGACGGCCGCTTCGACGGTCGAGGTGAGTGCCCGATCGACGTCCGCGTCGAGCGCCCCGAGGCCTGCGACCGCGGTGGCGGCCCCGACGCCGACCACGAGCGTCGCGATGAGGGCGAACGTGACGACCACCAGGCGCCGCCGGGTCGATGCGATGAGTCGGGTGGTCGGGTCGGTCACGATCGCAGGTCGGATCTACCGCTTCAGCCGTCGGCCCGGAGGGAATAGCCGACGCCGCGGACCGTACGCAGGCGGGACGCTTCGCCGAGGTCTCGCAGCTTCCGTCGCAGGTAGTGGACATAGAGGTCCACGACGTTGGAGTACAGGTCGGGCTCGGCGCCCCACACCGCGTCGAGGATCTGCTGGCGCGTCACCACCTGGCCGGCGTGACGGATCAGGTAGCTGAGGAAGGCGAATTCGCGCGCCGAGAGCTCGACGCTTCGATCTCCCGCACGGGCGACGTGGCGGAGCTCGTCCAGCTCGAGCAGCCCGACGGCGACCCGGGCCTCGGTGGACTCGGCCGGCCGACGCGCAAGCGCCTTGATCCGGGCGATGAGCTCCGCAAAGGCGAAGGGCTTGGGCAGGTAGTCGTCCGCGCCCGCCTCGAGACCGATCACCCGCTCCTCCACCGATCCCAGGGCAGTCAGCATCAGGACCGGCGTATCGATCTTCTTGCCGCGCAGCAGGCGAAGGACACTCAGGCCGTCGATATCGGGCAGCCCGCGGTCCAGGACGATGACGTCGTGAGGGGAGCGCTCGGCCAGCGCAATGCCCGCGACGCCATCCGGGGCGATGTCGACGACGTGTCGCTCCCCGACCAGGACGCGCCGGATCAGGTTCGCGAGTCGCGCCTCGTCTTCGATCAGGAGGATTCGCATCCGTCGAGTCTGTGGCACGCGGACGATGCCGTCGAGGTTCAACCGGCCTGTCTTTGAGCTTTCACATCTGGCGCCAAGGGCCAGCCCATCGTGGCCCGCGATGGTGGGCCCAGTCAATCCTCACGGGAGTTTCACGATGCGCCAGAAGATCGCCCTCACGATCGCTTCGGTCGCGGCCACCGCAACCCTCACGTTCGCCCTCGCGGCGGCCGGCTTCGGGCCTGCGACGCCGGCCGCCGCGGTCGTCGCCGACCCGACCACCACACCGACGGCGGCCGTCCAGGTCGACACCGTCTACGTCGCCCCGACCCCGACCCAGCAGACCATCACGGTCCACAAGGTTGCCCCGGGCGGCGAGAACGAGTCGGGCGAATCGGAAGGGTCGGACGACTGATGGGCGCCCTCGAAGAAGATCCCGGCTCGGAAACCAGATCCCGCCGGCCGGATCCCGTCGGCCGGGCGGGCGCCGTCGGTCGGGCGGGCGCCGTCGGTCGTGCGGGCGCCGTCGCTCCGGCCGCGGCTCGTGCCGTCCCGGGTCGCTCCCGACCCGACCCGACCGCCATGCGACTCGCGGGTGGTCTCGTCGGCCTCGCCACCGCAAGTGCCATTGTCAGCGCGATGCTGGCGCCGGCACCCACGACCTCCGCGACGTCCGTGGCTGTCCTCATGGCTCCGGGTCCGACCCAACAGGTCATCCATGTCAAGAAGTACGTCCAGCTGCAGCCGGGCCAGACGGCCCCGCCGCAGGCAGTCGTCCAGCAGCCGGCGGCGCCGGCACCGCGGATCGTCACGGTCACGACCCGCCAGTCCGGGGTGAAGCCATGACGCTGGCCACGGAGACACGGCCGATCGATGCTGCCGGCCTCGTCTCGAGCGAGGTATCGCTGATGGGCGGGCGCGTCGGCATCCATCAGCGAGCCGCCCGGGGAGCGTCCCGCTCCGAATCGGTACCTGACACCACAATCGAGTCCGATGCCCGGCGCATCCTGCGCACGATGGGCGCCTGGGCGGCTCGCCTCACCCGGTTCGATCCGGACTCGGAGCTGTCGCGCCTCAACGCCGATCCGAGGGTTGCCGTCCCGATCGGTCCGACGCTGGCCGCGGTCCTCGACTGGGGGCGTGCGGCGGAGGTCGAGACGGACGGGATCGTGAATATCGCCATGCTCGATCGGCGCCTCGCCTCGGAGGACGGCGTCGGGTACCTCGCTTCACCCGTATCGCAACCCGTACCCACGGCCGGCTCGTGGTCGCTCGAGCGATCGGACCGAGGCGCCCTGGTTCGGAGGCCAACCGGCCTCCGCTTCGATCTCGACGGCATCGCCAAGGGCTGGCTCGCGGATCGCGCGATCGGGCGGCTTCGGTACGGCCGCACCGCGGTTGTCGACGCCGATGGCGACCTCGCGGTACGCCTGTCGCCGGGGGCGACCTGGGACATCGGAATCGCCGACACGATCGATCTCGACCAAACGATTGCGGTGCTTCGGCTCGATAGCGCGTCGAGATTCGAGGGTGCCGAGTTCGGGGTGGCGACATCCGGGACCAGCGTCCACCGCTGGGCGAGCCACACCGACCTCGATCCGACGGACAGCGGTCGCCCGACCCATCACCTCATCGATCCCCGAACGGGTCTTCCTGCGATCACCGACATCGTGCAGGCCACCGTGGTGGCACGGTCGGCCCGCGTCGCCGAGGCGTTCGCCAAGGCCGCCGTGATCCTCGGGTCGGCGGAGGCCCTCAGGTCGCTCGACCGGCCGCCCATCGATGGGCTCCTGCTGCTGACCGAGGACCGCCGCGTCCTCGCGACACCCCGAACCCTGAGGTACATGGCATGAAGTTCAAGGGACTCTCGGCGGGACTCCGCCCGATCCGCTGGGGCCTGCTTGCGATCGCGGTCGGAATCGTCGTCGGGGCAACGGCGCCGGCGATGCTCCGTCAGCTGGGCACCGCCTGGACGGACAATCGGGCGATCCTGCCGTGGGTCTTCGAGCGGCTCTTCGCCTTCCTTGCCTACGCCGCGATGGCTGGCTCCGTGGTCTACGGGCTCCTGCTCTCGACCAAGATCCTCGATGTCATCGCTCACCGCCCGATCACGTTCGCCCTCCACCAGGACCTTGCCTCGATCGGGCTGGGCCTCGCCGGCATCCACGGCATGCTGCTGGCCCTCGACAAGAGCGTGCCGTTCTCACTCGCCCAGATCGCCGTCCCCGGACTCGCGCCGTACGCCCCGCTCGCGGTTGCGGCCGGGCAGGTCGGCTTCTACCTCATGGCGGTCGTCGTCGGAAGCTTCTACCTGCGGCGCCGCATCGGGCAGCGGACCTGGCGCACGCTCCACTACCTGACGTTCCTTGCCTTCGTCGGGGCCACGGTCCACGGGATTGCGGCCGGAACGGACAGCTCGACACCCGGAGCCTGGTGGCTCTACGTCGGCTCGACGACGGCCGTCGTCTTCCTCCTGACGTACCGGATCGCCTTGTCGGTCGCGGGCAGGGTCGCGCCCGAGCGGTCGGCCGCCGCCGGCCGACGACCCAGTCGAGTCGTCGGCCCAGGCGCCGAGGCAGGGCGCGCGGCCATCGGGCTCAACCTGCTAGAGGCCCCTGCCGACTGACCCGACCGGCCAACTGGCTGCTCGACAGAGGGGGCGGTTTGCGTCAGACAGGCGCGGTGAGACTCTTGGGTCCTGAACCGGCGCTCTGGACAGCGATCAGCTGCAACGGCCGACGAGATTCGTGCATGGTCAGCAGGCTGAGGCGACGCGAGCCACCGCTGAACCACAGAAGACATGTCCGAGCATTCCGTGGGCGGGTAGTTGACAGGACCGCTGGGGTGGCCTGCGCCGTTGAGTGGATCCGTAACCCGCCTTGCCACACGGACCGGCATCGGCGCGATCAGCCCTCCACCGAGCATCCGGAGGGCTGCTTCGTCCCGCTCGACAGGGCAACATCGAACTCGCTGGCATCGATCCCGCCGCCGCCGCCCCGCGCGACGATGTTGAGCGTGGCGGTCGGGTTGACCTGGCCGGGCTCGAGGGCCACGAGCCAGAGCCCGTCGGGTGCGAACACGAACGCGGCGGGCGGCCCGGTGTAGCGGGCATCGAGGATCGGGTAGGTCGACCCGAACATGATGCGAACGGGTCCCGTGGTTCCATCGTCCGGACAGCTGAGTATCCAGACGCCGCCGCCAGCGAGCGGGGCCCCGCTCGCCGCCGGATGCATCTCGTCTGGCACGATCGCTCGACCGAGCGTCATGGCCGACGGGTCCAACCGCCGGATGACGATCGCCCCATCCTCGTAGGACGTGGCGAACGTGCCCTGCGAGGTCTTGAGCTGGTGCGGGTCCGCCGTTGCCGCCGGCGTCGGCGCCGGCTTCGGCGCGAGCAGGCCCGGCAGCAACAGCAGCCCCGCTCCGACGGCGATCACGGCGCCGAGCGTCAGGATGTAGCCCCAGGGCGGACCGTCGCCTCGGGGTCTATTCGGAGGGGGAGAACTCGCCATCGCGTCCCCTCGCCTGGTCGAGGAACTTGATCTCGACCGGTTCGACGTCGTCCGCCGGGGTGAACCCGAAAACCTGCCCGTAGAAGGAGAGCTCCGCGCCGAAGGACCGGATGATCGCGTCGTGGCCGCGGAACCCGTGATCCTCGCCGGGGAAGAGCAGGTAGGCGTGGGGTACGTGCCGCTCCCAGAGCGCGTCGACGATCCGCTCCGCTTCGGCCGGCGGGACAACACGATCCTCAGCGCCCTGCTGGACGAGTACCGGCGCCACGATCTGGTCGGCGTGCAGCGACGGCGAGCGGTCCAGATAGCGTTGCTGCATCGCCGGCCACGGCCCGACCATCGTCTCGAGGTAGCGTGACTCGAACTTGTGGGTGTCCTTGACGAACGCCCGGAGGTCGCCGATGCCGAAGTACGTCGTGCCCGCCTCGAAGACCCGCCGGAATGCCAGCGCGGCGAGCGTCGTGAAGCCACTGGCCGAGCCGCCCCGGATCGCAAGGCGCGCGGGATCGGCGAGACCCTGGGCCACGAGCCACTCCGCGCCGGCCACGCAATCGTCGACATCGACGATGCCCCACTCACCGTTCAGCGCCTTGCGGTACTCGCGGCCGTACCCGGTGGAGCCGCCGTAGTCGACGTCGAGGACGGCGTAGCCGCGGCTCGTGAAGAGCTGTGTCCCGGTGGCCCAGCCACTGAAGGCGGCCGCGGTCGGCCCGCCGTGCGACGTGACGATGAGCGGCGGCAGCTCGCCGTCCGGCGCCCGGAATGCGGCGTTGTGGGGCGCGTAATAGTTCGCGTGGGCCACGCGACCGCCCGTGCTGGGAAACGTCACGTGTCGCGGCGCCGAGACATCCGCCCGATCCGCGATGAAGGGCGTCGCACGCCGCAGCACCTCGACACCGCCCGTCTCGAGATCGAGGTCGACCACCTCGGCCGGCTCGAATGGCGAGATCGCTCGCAGGACAGCGGTGCCGCCGTCGATCGAGACGGAGCCGATCTCCGTGTAGGGCAGATCCAGGACGGTCGACGCGCCATCCGGGCCGATCCGGTACAGGCGGTCGCGGCCGTCGCTCCGGCCGACCGCCAGGATCACGCCATCGTCCAGGAAGGCGTATTCGGCGTTGCCGAAGACCCAGTCCGGCGAGGCGAACTCCACGGCCATGGGTGCGACCGGCGTCGTGACTCCGCCGTGATAGCGGAACAGGTTCATCCAGCCGTCGGGCTCGGCGACGAAGTGGAGGACACCGTCCGGCGACCAGCGCGGCTGGGAGATCCAGTCATCAACGCTGCCGGCGATCGTCGTCGCCGGGCCGACCGCACCGCCCTCGCCGATCGCGGCGAGCTTGAGCTCCGTGCCGTCCCATGGCAGGTTCGGGTGGTTCCACTCGAGCCAGCACAGCCGTCGCCCGTCGGGCGAGAGCCGCGGCGCGGCGTAGAAGTCGGCCCCCGATGCCACGACCTCGACCTCGCCGGTCGACAGGTCGATCGTCACGAGCTCGTTGACCCACTCCCCGTGCGCCGCCACGACGTCTGGCTCGTGGTCCTCCCGGACGGCAAAGAGGCGTTCGTGGAGCGGGTCATGGACGAAGTCGGCGAAGCGCCAGGCTCGATCCGGCGTGAGCGGCACGAGCTCTTCGGGCGCCGTCACCCGGTGGAGCCGCCCGGTCGTGAAGTCCGAGACGACCACGAGGTCGCCAGAGACGAGGGTCGCGGCGCCGCCGTATTCGTGGACCCGGCAGCGGGCGTTGAAGCCTTCCGGAGTCAGGCGGATCACCGATCCATCGGGGTCCCGACGGAAGAGGATCTGCCGGCCGCTCTCGTCGGGCCGTCCCTCCAGCCACCAGCGGACGCCACCCGCGCCGCGAACCTCGGAGATGAAGACGACGCCTTCGGTCAGGCGTTCGATGGCGAAGGGAGAAGCCCAGCTGCCGTATGGGGCGACGGTGCGCTCAACCATGCTCGTGTCCTCCGTCCGCCTAGGTGCCCTGGCGCCATTCGGCAACGTAGGCGGCCTGCTCCGGTGTCATCGCGTCGAGGGTGATGCCGATCGCCGCCAGCTTCAGGCGAGCGACCTCGGCATCGATCGCCTCGGGCACTACGTAGACCTGCCGGCCGAGCTCGGCGTGGTGCTTCGCGGCGTACTCCGCGGAGAGGGCCTGGTTCGCGAAGCTCATGTCCATGACGGCGGCGGGATGGCCCTCGGCGGCCCCGAGATTGACGAGCCGACCCTCGGCGATCAGGTGGAGCCGCTTGCCGCCGACGTCGAACTCCTGGACGTTCGTCCGGACCTCGCGGACGTGACCCTCGGCCATGGCCCGCAGCGCGGCCAAATCGAGCTCGGCGTCGAAATGGCCGGAATTGGCCATCACCGCGCCGTCCTTCATGGCCTCGAAGTGCTCGCGGCGGAAGACGTTGATGTTGCCGGTTGCCGTGACGAAGAGGTCGCCCCAGGACGCGGCCTGGCCGGCGGTCATCACCTGGAAGCCGTCCATCAGGGCCTCGAGGGCGCGGACCGGATCGACCTCGATAACCGCGACATGGGCGCCGTGGCCGTCCATGCGGGAGGCGATCCCGCGCCCGACCCAGCCGTACCCGGCGATGACCACGTTGCGACCCGCGATCAGCAGGTTGGTCGCCCGGATGATCCCGTCCACCGTCGACTGGCCCGTCCCGTAGCGGTTGTCGAAGAGATGCTTGGTCAGCGCCTCGTTGACCGCGATGACCGGGTAGCCGAGGGCCTCATCGGCTGCCATCGCCCGGAGGCGGATCACGCCCGTCGTGGTCTCCTCGGTGCCGGCGAGGACATCCTTGACCTGCTCGGGCCGCTCCTGGTGGAGCAGCGACACGAGATCACAGCCGTCATCCATCGTGAGCTGGGGGATCGTGTCGGCGACCGCGTTGAGGTGCGCGTAATAGCTGTCGCGATCCTCGCCCCGGCGAGCGTAGGTCGAGATGCCGTACTCGGCCACGAGGGCGGCCGCGACATCGTCCTGCGTCGAGAGCGGGTTCGAAGCCGCGAGGACCACGTCGGCGCCGCCGGCCTCGAGGGTCCGCATGAGATTGGCCGTCTCGGACGTGACATGGAGACAGGCCCCGATGCGCAGGCCATCGAGCGGCCGTTCGACCGAGAAACGCTCCCGGATCAGCCGGAGGACGGGCATCTCGCGCTCGGCCCACTCGATACGCCGGACGCCCTCGGCGGCCAGGCCGAGATCGGTGACGTCATGAGCGGGCAGGGCGCCCGAACGTTGGGCGGTCGTCATCGGGAGGAGGGCTCCTTCCTGAAGTCGAGTTTCCGGAGGATCCAGCTCGTCAGGTCGGACCACGGCGATCCGATCCGATGGGCGAGCCGCTCCTCGAAGCGGTTGTGCTCGGTGAATCCGAGATGTCGATAGGCGGAGATGGCCGGCGGATTATCGGCCCGGACGTTGAGGACTGCATGGTCGCACGACTGCAGCAGCTCGGCGGTGACGGCGCCGGTCACCGCCGTCGCGTATCCCCGGCCGCGGAACTCGGCATGGGTCAGGACGTTGCCGACAACCGCGAGGCGCGCCGCGCCGCTCAGGACGTGGGTCCCGGCCGCGGCGACGAGCCGGCCCCGCACCCGGATTCCGTAGTACACGCCTTCGTTGATCGCTTGCGGCGGAAGCCAGGCACCGAACCCGAGCTGGTAGAGCCGGTTCAGCTCCATCGAGTCGGCGGGGCCCAGCCGCTCGACTCCCGGATCGTCCGCGGGCCGGAAGCTTGCCCGGTCCACGGCCATCCGAACCATCTGGGGGCCGGCATCGAGCCGGTAGCGCGCCTGGATCGTCGGCACGAGCGTCGGCAACGCGGCGATGTACGCCACTCGAGGACGAACCACGTCGCGGAAGATCGCAGCGACACCGTCCTCGCGGCCCATGGCGAAGAGCGGCTGTGGCGAGGCCCCGGTGTACTCGAGGACGATCGCGATGATCGATCCCCCCGCCCAGGCCGCGCCCCATCGGGTTCGCGGGAACTCGCGATCGTCGAGGTCGCACAGGGCGTAGGCGGCGTAGAGCCGGTCGCGCTCCAGGAACGTGCGGAGCAGCGCGCGATCCGTCGTGACCGAGGCCATGATCGATGCCTCACCGCGGGAGATCGCCGCGGTCGTCATCCGTGCTCGCTCGAGGCCGGTCCGGCCGATGCCGTCGCGCGCCGCGTGGCCCGGCGCTCCATCGCCTCCGCGAGCGCCGGGCCGAAGGGAGGCCCGAGCACTCCCTCGTCGGTCACGATGCCCGTGATGAGCGCCGCCGGCGTGACGTCGAACGACGGGTTGCGGACCCGCGTACCGGCCGGCGCGATCCGCTGCCCGCGGATCGACGTGACCTCCTCCGCCGGTCGCTCCTCGATCGGGATCGCCGGCCCGTCGGCCGTGGCGAGATCCACCGAGGAAAGCGGTGCGCAGACGTAGAACGGGATCCCGTGGTGCGCCGCCAGCACCGCGAGCGCGTACGTCCCGACCTTGTTGGCGGTGTCGCCGTTGGCCGCCACCCGGTCGGCCCCCACGAGGACCACGTCGACCTCACCGCCCGCCATGAGCGAGCCCGCGGCGACATCCGGGATCAGCGTGTGTGGCACGCCGGCCTGCTCGAGCTCCCAGGCCGTGAGGCGCGCGCCCTGGAGGTTCGGCCGGGTCTCGTCCACCCAGACGTGGATCGGCCGTTCGGCATGGTGTGCGACCTGGATGATCCCGAGGGCCGTCCCGAACTGCCCGCACGCCAGCGGACCCGTGTTGCAGTGGGTGAGGACGCGCAGCTCCCGCTCACCGACATCGGGGAGCGTCGCCAGGCCCGCATCCGCGAGACGCCCGTGATCCTCCGTCGCCTCGGCCACGATCCGATCGGCCTCGTCGCGCATCGCGGCCGCGAGGTCGAGCCCGGAGGCGCCCGTCGCCGCAAGGGTTTCGTATCGCTGCATCACCCGCTGGACGGCCCACGACAGGTTGATCGCGGTCGGGCGGGCCTGGGTCAGCGCGACCGCGGCCGTCTGCATGAGGGTTCGGAACGAATGCGGGGGCGCGTTGCGGGCGAGCCAGCCGCTGAGGGCGAGGCCGATGGCCGCCACCTGCCCGATCGCCGGTGCCCCCCGGACGGCCATGCTCCGGATGGCGCGGGCCGCATCCTGCGCGCTCCGAACCGGCATCTCGACCATGGCGTCGGGCAGGGCCCGCTGGTCGATCACGAGCAGCAGGTTCTCGGAGGCGAAGCGGAACGGGGTCCGGAAACCGGTCGGCGCCGTCGACGCGGCGGAGTTGTCCGACGCGACGACGATCCCCGGCGCGGCGCCCGCCGGACCGTCCGGCGCGGTGACGATCTGTGCGGCCTCGGGATCCGTTCCCGCGAGGAGTGCCTGCGCCTCCGCTACCGATTGGTCTCGGACCGCGTTCATGGCCCCGACGACCTGGGCGGCACTCGACACGACGTCGCCGGCGAACTGCCGGAAGAACCGGCGTCGGGACGGATCTGGCGGCGAGCCGCTCACGTCACGAGGTCGCGGGCGGTCGATCCGGTCAGTACCGGATGACGCTCGTGACGCGCCGGCCCTCGAGCCGGTCACGACCGTTGAGGAAGTCCAGCTCGACGAGGAAGCCCAGCCCGATGATCTCGCCCTTCAGCCGCTCGACGAGCTCGATCGTGCCGTGCACGGTTCCGCCGGTGGCGAGGAGGTCGTCAACGATCAGCACCTTCTGACCCGGCTGGATCGCATCGCGATGGATCTCGAGCGTGTTGGAGCCGTATTCCAGGGCGTACTCGATGCTCAACGTCTCCGCCGGCAGCTTGCCCAGCTTCCGGACCGGGACGAAGCCGGCTCCCAGCTCGTAGGCCATCGGCGCGCTGAAGATGAAGCCCCGGGACTCCATGCCCACGACGATATCGATCTTTTCGCCCAGGTACGGCGCGAGCATCGCGCCGATCGCCTCGCGGTACGCAGCGGCGTCCTTGAGCAGCGTCGTGATGTCGTAGAAGAGGATCCCCGGCTTCGGGAAGTCCGGGATCTCGCGGATCTTCGCGCGAAGTTCCTCGACGGACATCGGTGCGGGGCCTCCTGTTTCGTGCTGGCAGGTCACGTCGCCCGCGCGCGGGGCGGTCGACGCCTGACGCTGCCGACCTGTCGGTGTCAACGAGTCTAGCGCACGACACCCGTCCTCACGCCACGCCGGCGGCCGCAGACCGTTTCTCGCCCTGGGCCCGAATGGTCCCGTGCAGCCGGCCCGAGGCGATGAATCCGAGCAGCGCCACGCCGACGCTCATCGCGATCGTCGCGCCGATACCGGGCCCGACGCCCGATCCACCGCGGACGCTGGCCGCGATGAGGGCCGCGGCAATCCCCGTCCCGAGCGCCGTCCCAAGCGCATCCGAGAGGGACATCGAGGCCGTCACCGCCCCCTGGTTCTCGAGCGGGGCGTCCCGCAGGACGATGATCGCGAACTGCGAGTACGCGAGGCCCATGCCGAAGCCGGAGACGGCGAAGAACGGAATACCGACCCAGGCCGGGACCGAGGGCAGCAGGGCGAGCAGCACGCCGGCCATGCCGACCGCGATGATCGGGAAGCCGGCGCGCACGAATTGCTCCGGTCCGATGCGGACCGAGTGCCGCGACTGGTACCAGGAGCCGAGGCTCCACGAGATCGTGGCCGCCGAGAGGGCAATCCCGGCCGCGAACGCCGACCAGCCGCGAACCTCCTGCAGCAGGAGCGTGACGTTGGCATCGACGGGTATGAAGGCAAACACGATCACGCCGCGAAGGAGCACGGCGGCGGGGTAGCCGCGCGCCAGCCGCAGGGTCCCGCGCGGTGTCAGCGCATGGAATGCGATGCCCGCGATCGCCGCGCCGAGAGCGACCATCGCCAGGAGAACGGGTACATCGGTCTGCAGCAGTCCGGTCATGAGGACGCCCGCACCGGCGGCCGTGGCGACGGCGAGCGCATAGCGCCGAGTTCGGGCGCTCCGGGCGCTCGCGGCGGCCGCCCGATTGGCCTCGGCGTCGCCGTGTGCGGCCGGGATGTCTCGCATCGCCCCGAAGGCGATCCCGCCGGCGATCGCGATGAGTGGCAGCAGGCCCAGGAAGACGAACCGCCAATGCCAGGTCTCGGCCACGAAACCGGCAATGGCCGGGCCCGCGAGCCCGGGAACGATCCACGCCCCGGACAGGGTCGCGAACATCGCCGGTCGCAGGTGATGCGGCAGGCTACGGCCGATCGCCACGTACGCGACCGGCGGGATCGCGCCGCCGCCGATCCCCTGGACGAATCGTCCGGCCACCACCATCGGCATCGATTGGGCCAGGCCGCAGGTGAGCAGGCCGATCGCGAACAGCCCCAGGCCCAGGACGAACGGGAAGAGCACGCCCCGCTCATCGATGAGCCCGCCGACGATCGTGATCCCGATCAGCGAACCGAGGAAGAACGCCGAGAAGACCCAGCCGTACAGCTCGAGACCGCCGAGTTCGCGGGCGACGATGGGCATGGCGGTCGATACCGCCAGCGCCTCGGCCGCGACCAGGGTGATCGTCAGGACGAGCCCGACGGTCAACGGGCGGCGTGACGGGGACCACAGCGAATCAGGAGTTCGGGCGGCGTCCGTTGGGCTCGGCGACGACATGGTGCTGAGTATGGCCGAGGACACGGAACCGGCGATGCAGGTGGCGTCCCTGGGTGTTCGAGCCGACGCGCTCAGAGCCTCGACAGGGCGACCATCAGGACAAGGATCGTCGTGATCCCGGCCAGCTCGAGGCGGAACCCGAGACGGAGACGAGCAAGGGAGGCCTCATCGCCGGAGCTGGCGCCCGGCTCCGCCGCCGCCGCGAGGGATCGGGCGGCCGGGCTCGTCACCCGCCCACCGACAGCGAAGACGGCAACCGCGACGAGGATCGAAGCCAGCCAGACGACGCCGTACGCCGTTCCGAGAACCTCAAGCGAGGTGACCCGCCCGAAGCCGACGCCCCGGACGAGGCCACTGAGCGCCGCGGTGAGAGCGGCGGCGATCATGATCCGCTCGGGGCCAAGGATCATCCCGGCAACCAGCGCACCGCGCCGATCAGTTGACTGCCGGCCGATGTAGGGGATGAGCACTACGTTCGCGAAGAGCGATCCACCGAACCACGCAGCCCCGCCCGCCACGTGCACGAGCTGGACGACGAAGAGGCCAATATCCATGAACACCTCGCTCACGTAACTGTGCCGCGGATGGCCCCGAGCCTACGCCACGGGGCCGGCGACGGTCGGCGGATTCGCTAGCCGCGCTCATGCTTCGCTACGCGGAGGCGCCCGAGTAGTGCCGAAGCCCGGCGCGCCAGAACCACCGGGTCGCGATGAAGAGGAGCGCCGCGAACACCGCCGCGAGGGCCAGCGAGTCCGGCGTGAGACGGCCCGTCAGCGCCTGGGCCGGAACCGTGACGGCGAATGCGATCGGGACGAGGTACGTCAGCGAGATCCGGAGCCAGCCAGGGTAGAGCGTGACCGGCCAGCGACCGGACTGGTAGATGCCCTCGAACAGCTCGTGGATCTCGTCGATCCGCACGATCCAGAAGGCGATGGTGGTCAGCACCAGCCAGAAGCAGTAGATCATCAGGCCACCCAGGACCAGCGCGACCGCGAACGCCAGTGCCTCGAGGGGGCCGATGGCGGTGCTAAGGCGTGTCACCGCGTAGCCGATCACGACGACGCCCACGAGCACGTCCACCACCTGCCAGATCCGCACCTCCCGGACGCTCGCGAGGACCTGGACATCCTCCGGCTTGGTCAGGATGAAGTCGAACGTGCCTTCGCGGATGTCCGTTCGAAGCCGCTCCATGTTCGGCTGGATGACCGTCCCGATGAGCCCGCCCATCATCATGTGCACGCCCATGACCGTCAGCAGCTCGGGCTGCGACCAGCCGTTGAGAGCCGGCGTCTGGCTGAACACGAGGGCCAGGACCGCGAGGCCCGTCCCCAGGGCGATGAGCGCCTGCAGGATCTGCAGCCAGAAGTTGGCCCGGTACTGGAGCTCGTTCAGCGCGCCGATGCGCAGGAACAGGCCCAGCAGGCGGAGCGGTCGCACGGCGCCCTACCCGGCCACGGCGCTGTATCGACGGATCGCGAAGTGCCAGACCACGCGAACGACCAGCGACCCGACGACGATCCAGAAGAGCTGGGTCCCCAGGCCCGCGATGAGCTGCGCGTTGGTGAGGTTCCCGACGAGAGCCTCGATCGGAAAGCCGAACGTCGACTGGAAGGGTAGGACAGCCGCGAGCTGCTGAACCCACTGGGGCATGAGGCTCATCGGCACGAGCCGGCCGGACAGGAGCAGCTCGGCGGCGATGTAGAGCTGGAAGATCGGCCCGACCCGCGTCGTCCAGAAGGTGATCAGGCCGAGCGAGCTCTGGTTCAGCGAGCGGATGAGATACGCGCCGAGCAGCGAGACGAAGAAGACGACGACGGCGAACGGCGACGGATTCAGCACCGGCTGGAAGACGAGGGCCAGGAAGGCCGCGATCGGGAGCCAGAGGAGGATCACGACCGGTTTCCAGCCGAGGAAGAAGGCGAGGTCCTCGACGATCGGGAAGAGCGGGTGCAGCAGCTGGGCCGAGAGCCGGCCCTCGCGGATGCGCCACTCCCAGCCGTACGGCGTGAACACGATGTTGATGTTCCGGACCAGCGTCCAGACGATGTAGTAGGCCGCAAGCGCCCCCGGCGTGTAGCCGCCCACCGAGCCGCCCTGCTGTTGCGCGACGGTCGTCCAGACGACGAGGTAGATGATCGGCTCGGTGACCATCCCGATCATGTAGAAGTAGTTCGAGGCGCGGTACTGGATCTGCTCGGCGATGGCGATCCGGGCTTCGACGAGGTACACGTCGACCAGCCCCCGGATCGGACCGACGAGGCGCGGCGGGCCGCGCCGGGCCGCCGGGGCCAGCGGTGCGCGTGGCGCCTCGGCGGCGCTCACCGGGCTCGACGGGCGGCCTCGGCCGCCTCCTCGCGCTCCTCGGCCGCGCGGGCCGCGACGGCGGCCGTCGCATCGGCGAAGACGCTCTCGATGACGTCCTCGATCGGCGGATCCTCGATCGTCAGGTCGGCCACGGCCAGGTCGTGGAGCAGCCGGGCCGCTACGTCGGCCGCGTCGGCGCGGGCGACCTTGATGCTGATCTTCCCGTCCTCGACCCCGATGACCTCGCCATACGCCGAGAGATCCGGCGTGCCTTCCTTGAGGGTCACGCCGATGGTCTTCTGGGCACCGAACCGCGTCGCCAGCGCGGACAGCTCGCCATCGAACAGGATCCGGCCGTGGTGGATGACGATGACCCGCTTGCAGAGCGCCTGGACGTCGGCCATGTAGTGGCTGGTCAGGAGGACCGTGGCGCCGTAGCGCTGGTTGTACTCGGCGACGAACGAGCGAATGCGCTTCTGCATCGTGACGTCCAGGCCGATCGTCGGCTCGTCGAGGAAGAGGACCTGCGGCCGATGCAGCAGTGCCGCGGCCGTCTCGACCTTCATCCGCTCCCCGAGCGAGAGGTTCCGGACGGGCTTCGTGACGAGGTCGCCGAGGTCGAGCAGCTCGATGAACTCGTCACGGGTCTGCCGGAAGTCGTCCGGGTGGAGCCGGTAGATCGCCCGGAGCAGCTCGTAGGAATCGAGGGCCGGCAGGTCCCACTGGAGCTGGTTGCGGTTGCCCATGACCATCGTCATCTGGCGGAGATACGCGGCCTGCCGCCGGGACGGCTCGTAGCCGAGGACGTCGACGACGCCCGAAGTCGGGAAGAGCAGGCCGGCGAGCATCTTGAGCGTCGTGGTCTTGCCGGCGCCGTTCGGGCCCAGGAAGCCGACAACCTCGCCAGGCTCGATGTCGAAGCTGATGCCGTCGACCGCGGGGACCGCCTTCGTCTCGCGCCTGACGAGGCTCCGGACCGCGGCGCGCAGCCCGCCCTCGCGAACCGGTACGAAGAAGGTCTTGCGAAGGTCCTCGACGTGGATAGCGGGGCCGCGGACCCCGGCCGGGTTCAACGATCCGCGTCCATGCGCTCGACGTATGGAGCCCGCCACGCCGGCGCCTCGAACGGCTCCGCGAAGTACGTCCGCTCGCGCCAGATCCGGCCGTCGCGCAGCTCGACGAGGATGGCCAGGTGCCACGTCTGCCCGTCCGCGTAGGTGACGGTTCCATCGCCCCACCACGAGTCCCCACTCCCGACCAGGCGCTGGACGGTGTACACGGGGGTCATGACCCAGCGATCCTCGCTGCCGACGACGTGCTCGGGATGCGCCTGGGGTCGTCCACCGGGGAAGTTGGCGTCGATCGCGCGCATCGCCGCGTCGCCGCGGACACGCTCCCCCGACTGTGGCCACTCTGCGGTCCACTGCGGGTGGCGGAGCTCCGTGATGCGGGCGTCGTTCCTTGCCGCCATCGCGTCGAAGTAGGCGCGGACGACTTCCTCGTGGGACAGTTCGGCCAAGTGGATCCCTCCTGATTCCTCGCGGGCGACTACGGTACCCCGGCCGGAGCGGGACCGAAGGGACGCTGCGGGAAATCGGATCTGGTCGCCTGTGCAGTCCCGGCACGGGTTCGGGTGCCCCTCGGTGACGTCAGCGCCCCAGCCAGACCTGCAACGTCGATCGAGGAACGGATCTCACGTGTCGATTCGCGTAGCGGAATGTGTCACCCGACAACCGGCTGAGAACGGCCAACCGAATTGACGGCTTAGGACGGGTCGGCAGTCGTGTCTAGCTGTGGCGTGAGGAGCATTTCGGGCGTAATGACGAGAATGCCCCCGATGCAGCCTGGACGATCGAGCGTAGCCACTCGGCGGCCCGCAACTTCTACCAAGTAGGAGTAATCGTCGTCACATTGGGCGCCAGCCGGTTCCGAACCGAACGTGCCGCCGTCCCCAAGCGTCGTCACCTTGGTGGACGTGCCGTATCGATGGCTGAAACCGACGATGTCCACAGGCTTGCCCGAGTCGTTCTCGATCGTCACCCGCGGGACTTGGGTTGGATTAGCGCTGCCGGTCGCGCATCCCGCGACGACAGACAGCAGCAGGAATGCCAGCGCCGTAGACATGGCACGGAATCGACCCATCGCACCGAATGTTCGTCATCCGCGCAACCGAAGCAAGTGCCATCCGGCGGCATCGCTCGGCGTGCGTCAATGTCACCCGATCCGAGGTGGCGGCGCCCGGCTGGACCCTTATGCCTCCGGGGACTCGAATGCAACTCGAGCATGCTCGTCGCACTGCCCGAATCGTCAGTGTGACCCAGGTGACGTGCTCAGTCGTCGCGAGAATCATGCCCCAGGGAACTACGTGACCCACAGCGCCGACCTCGCTCGGCGTGCTGTCACTCCGCCGTGGCGAGCTCGGTGGAGAGTCGGGCCACGACCGCCTGGGTGAGTTGCCAACCCTTGCGCGGATCCTTCGATATCCGGATCCGGACCTGGTTCGAGGCAAAGGTGACCTCGGACGGTCGCAACCCCGGGAGCGCCCCCGGTCCCAGGAGTCGCATCGCCGTGGCGCGCGAGAGGCCCGCGCCGAACCGGACCACGAGCTGGCCGTCCTCGCGGGAGATCGAGGAGACTCCGGCGGCTTCGGCGGCCAGGCGCAGCTCGGCCACCTCCATGAGCCGCAGGACGGGCTCGGGCGGCGGCCCGAAGCGGTCGGCGACCTCCTGCCGGAATGCGGCGATGTCGCCGGCCGTGCGGGCGCGCGAGAGGCGCCGGTACAGCTCGAGCTTCTGGGCCTCGTCGGGGACGTAGTCGTTGGGCAGGTTCGCCTCCAGCGGCAGGTCGACGACCGCCGACGGGGTTTCGATGATCGGTACCCGTCCCTCCCGCCCGGCCTTCTGGGTTTCGACGGCCTCGGCCAGCATCCGCGAGTAGAGGTCGAACCCCACGGCGGCCATGTGCCCCGACTGCTCCCCACCCAGGATGTTGCCGGCGCCCCGGATTTCGAGGTCCGACAGCGCGATCTGGAAGCCGGCCCCGAGCTCCGAGGCGTTGAAGATCGCCTGCAGGCGCTTCCGGGCGTCCTCGCTCATCCGCTCCCGACGTCGGTAGAGGAGGTAGGCGTAGGCGCGGCGCGACGAGCGCCCCACCCGCCCGCGGAGCTGGTAGAGCTGCGCAAGCCCGAGCGTGTCGGCGCGATCGATGATGATCGTGTTGGCGTTCGGGATGTCCAGGCCGGACTCGATGATGGTCGTGCAGACGAGGATCTCGGCGGCCCCGGAGGCGAACTTGAGCATGACGCTCTCGAGATGGCCTTCCGGCATCTGCCCGTGGCCGACGACGATGCGGACATCCGGCAGCATCGTCCGGAGCTGCTCGGCCTGGGCTTCGATCGTCTCGACGCGGTTGTGGACGTAGAAGACCTGGCCACCTCGATCGAGCTCGCGGAGGATCGCGTCGCGGACGAGCCCTGCGGAGGCCTCGGCGACGCGCGTCTGGATCGGCAGGCGGTCCTCGGGCGGCGTCTCGATCACGCTCATGTCCCGGATCCCGGCGAGGGCCAGGTTCAGCGTGCGCGGGATCGGGGTGGCCGACAACGTCAGGACGTCGACCTCGCGCCGCATCTGCTTGAGCCGCTCCTTGGCCGCCACTCCGAAGCGCTGCTCCTCGTCGACCACGAGGAGGCCCATGTCGCGGAAGCGGACATCCTTCGAGAGCAGGCGATGGGTGCCGATGACGATGTCGACCGAGCCGTCCGAGAGCCCGGCGAGCGTCCGCTCCTGCTCCTTCGGCGCGATGAACCGGCTCAGGATCCCGACCTTGACCGGGAACGCCGCGAAGCGGGACCGGAAGGTCTCGTGATGCTGCGCCGCGAGGACCGTGGTCGGGACGAGGACGGCGACCTGCTTGCCGTCCTGAGTCGCCTTGAAGGCGGCCCGCAAGGCGACCTCGGTCTTGCCGTATCCCACGTCGCCCACGACGAGCCGGTCCATCGGCCGACCCGCCTCCATGTCGTGCTTTACCTCGAGCACGGCGCGGAGCTGGTCGACGGTCTCCTCGTACGGGAAGGAGGCCTCCATCTCGGACTGCCACGGCGAGTCCGAGGCGAACGGGAAGCCCCGCGCGTCGGCTCGCGCGGCGTACAGCGCGAGGAGCTCCTCCGCCAGGTCGGCGACGGCCTTCCTGACGCGCTGCTTGGTCCGCAACCATTCGGTGCCGCCGAGCTTGCTGAGCTGCGGCCGCTCCCCGCCCGAGTAGCGGGTGACGCGGGCGATCTGCTCGACCGGGACATAGATGCGGTCGCCTGACGCGAAGCTGATCTCGAGGTAATCGCGCTCGTCGCCCTCGCCGGCGCTGCGGCGGAGCATCTGCTCGTAGCGGGCCACGCCGTGGTCGATGTGGACGACGAGGTCGCCGGGCGTCAGCCGCTCGAGGATGTCCCGGGGCACGACCCGCCGCATCGCCTTGGGACGGCGCACCCGGACGTTGCCGAACAGCTCGCGGTCCGTGACGAAGACGAGGCCATCGGGCCCGCCGACGAAGCCCCCGTTCAGGCTGCGCTCGACGAGGGCCACGGCGCCCGGCGGCGGTGCCTCTGCCACGTTCGCCGTCACGCCGGCCGGGTGGCCGGCCTCGGCGAGCAGCTCGGCGAGCCGCGGCGCCTGGTCCGAGGCGATCACGATCCGGGGCAGGGAATCCGTGCCGGTGTCCGTGGTGAGCCAGCGCTCGACGGCCTCCCCGAGCTGTGCCCCGCGGCCCGGGGGCAGCGACGGCTCGCGCCAACCGAAGGCGTCGCCGGCACTCAGTCCCCCGCCGGCGATCGCGGCATCGGCGGCCGCCTCGGATTCCCAGGTCAGCTCCAGGGTCCGGGCACCCAGCAGCCGCGACTTCCATGCTCGGCGCCCCAGGAGCGTCTCGGGCCAGCCCTTCGGCAGGTCGCCGGCGGCCACGAGCTCGGCCCGGCGCTCGTCGGCCTGGCGCCACAGGAACTCGGCCGATTCGGCAAGGTCGGCCGGCTCGTCGAGGACGAGGAGCGCGCCACCGTCCAGGTGATCGAGAGCCGCGCTCGGGGCAAGGACCGCGGCCCAGATCTCGGCCGCGTCGCCGACGGCCGCCGCGCGAGTCGTGGGGGCGGCGGCCGCGACCTCGCGATCGACGTCGCCCGTGAGCCGCTCGAGGTCGGCGGCGAGCCGTTCGGGGAGCCGCGCGGCCGCCGTCCCGAGACGGGTCCGCAGGGCGGCCGCGCCGTCCGTCGGGAGCAGGAATTCCGAGGCGGGCAACAGCGTGACGTCCTCGACGGCACCGACCGCGCGCTGATCGGTTGGGTCGAACGCCCGCAGCGAGTCGATCTCATCCCCGAAGAGCTCGATCCGGATCGGCAGCGACGCCGAGGGCGGGAACACGTCGACGATCCCGCCCCGCCTCGCGAACTCGCCCTTGCCGGCGACCTCGAGCACGGGGCTGTAGCCGAGGGCGAGGAGATCGTGGAGCAGAGCGGTCTGGGTGACACGACCCCCGACGCGCAACCGGCGCGGCTCGGCGGGCAGGTCGTCCGGCGCGATCGTGTGCTGGATCAGGGCCTGGACGCTGGCCACCAGGATCCGGGCGCGCCCACTCCGCCAGGCGGAAAGCGCCGCGACGCGGGCCGCGGTCTCGTCGGCCACGAGCTCGCTGCGCTCGTAGGCCAGTGCGGTCCGTGGCTCGAGGACGGCCACGGCATCCTGGTCGCCGACCCAGGCGGCGAGCTCCTCCGCGACGCGATCGCCGATCTCGGCGTCGCGCGCGACCCAGACGATCCGCTCGTCCGCCGCGATCGACAGCGCGGCCGCGAGATAGCTCTTGGCGCCGTGCGGAACCTGGGTCAGGCCGGCGTGGCGGCCGCGTGCAGTCGCCGGTGCGGTGCCCGGATCGCCGAGACGGGCCCGCAGGTCGGCGAAGGCACCGGAGCCCGCGAGGAGTGCCGGCAGGCCGGACAGATCCGGGACGCGCCGGCCGGGCCCATGGCGATCTGCGGCCGAGCCGGTGGCTCCCGCGTGCGCTCCGCCGGCGCCCGCGCCAGGCCCGCCCACGCGCCCGGCCGTCTGGCGGGCGACCTCTTCATCGACCTTCCGCTCCCAGCCGCGACGTCCGCGGAGGGGCACCATGGTCACTCGGGCTCCTCGGTTCGGACCTTCCGCCAGCCCGTCTTCGTCCGTCGGATGCCGTCGCTGCCTGGAGGCCCGTCGACCTCGCCCGCCGGGGCGACGAGGTCAGCGTCGGCCGGGCGGAGCTCGAAGGGGTTGTGCCGGTTGGCGGCCTTGTTCACGCCATCGCGCGCCCACGATTCGACCGCGTCCGCTGCCGCATCGAGGAGCTCGTCCAGGCGAAGGCGCTCCTCCGGGCCGAAGGTCGAGAGGACATGGTCGATGAAGCCGCGGCTCGGCTCGCCGATCCCCACCCGCAGGCGGCTGAAGCCCTCGGTCCCGAGCTCATCGATGATCGAGCGGAGGCCGTTGTGGCCACCCGGTCCCCCACCCTCGCGGAACCGCAGCTTCCCGAACGGCAGGGAGAAGTCGTCGACGACCACGAGCATCTCGGGGAGCGGCGCACGCTCACGGGCAAGGATCTTCCGGACCGCGATGCCCGAGTCGTTCATGAACGTCATCGGCTTGACCAGGATCAGGTCGAGGCCCTTGTAGCGGCCGCCGACGGTCGCCGCCGCATCCTTGTTCCGGGCACGGCCGGTCCACCCGGCACGGTCGGCCAGGCGGTCGAGGACCATCCAGCCGATGTTGTGGCGGGTCTGCGCGTACTGCTGGCCGGGGTTCCCCAGCCCGATCACGATCTTCGAAGGCACTGCCCGTTGGGCTCCCGTTGCGGCCGCGGCCGAACACGGCAATCGCCCCGGGGACTCGTCCCGCGGGGTTTGCGCATGGTACCGCCCGCGGACGCGCAACGGGGTCGCGACGGCCGGGCCGCACGATGGCCGGGCCGCGCGATGGCCGGGCCGCGCAGGGGCCGGGCCGCACGATGGCCGGGCCGCGCAACGGCCGGGGAGCCCGGGAGGCTCGGGCCGGGGCGGCCCGGGAAGCTCGGGCCGAGCCGCGCCGAGGCGTGGCCGCGCACCGGCCGGGGCCGCGCAACGATCTGGGCGGCGCAGGTCAATCACTCACGTGGCAGCCGGAGGGCTCGGGCCGCGCCGGGGCGTGGCGGGGCGTGGGCCTTCATTCGCCTGGGTCATGAATCACGGCGCCAGCACGTTCGAGGCGTCGCCCGGATCGACCGCATGGGCTGAGCGTCGAACACGCTCGCTCGAGATTTCATGACTGAGCCGAATATGGAGGCCGGTGACCCTCCGTCTCGCCTCAGCCGGGCCCGACCTCGAGGAGGCGCCGCTCGAGGGCCCGCATCGCGCGCTCCTCCATGGGCTCGGCGTGGTCCCAGCCGCAGATGTGCAGAGCGCCGTGCGTCACCAGCAGCCGGAGCTCGTTCGTGGCTCCCCAGCGAACGTCGCCTGTCTGGCCGCCTCGCCCCTCGGCCGCCTGGGAAACGGCGCGTTCGACGGAGATCACGATGTCGCCGAGGTGGACCCGTGCGCCAGGAGGCAGCACGAACGGGTGGGCGCCCCCGGCCGTCGACGTCGACGCCCCTGCGTTCGCCGCCCCCGCGTTCGCGGCCGCCTGGTTCGCCGCCCCCGGATGGGCCGGGAACGCCGACGGCGGCAGCAGCGGAAACGACAGCACGTCGGTCGGCCCCTCGTGGCCGAGGTGGGCCACGTTGAGCGACTCGATCTCCGTATCGTCGGTCAGGATCACCGACAGCGAGGAAGCGGCCGGGGCGCCGGCGGCGGTCAGCGCCGCTCCGACGACCCGGGCGGCCTCGGCCCCCGGGATGACGCGCCGGACGCCCGGGCGGACGGTGACATCGATCCGCCATTCCCCGACACGGTGGACTCGGGTCACCGACGTTCGCTCGGCGGCTCCCCATCCTCGCCGCGCCGTCCGGACCCACCCCCGCCGGCGGCGGCGCGACGCGCCTCCAGCTCCACGATCTTGCTCTCCGGGTACGCGATCCGCTGGTGGTACATCCCGAGGAGCTGCTGGACGAACGCCTCCTTGATCGCGTCGAGGTCGCGGAGCGTCAGGTCGCACTCGTCGAACTGGTGATCATCCATTCGCTCGGCGATGATCCGCGCCACCATCGCCCGGATCGCCGGCTCGTCGCGCGAGTTCAGGGACCGGACCGAGGCCTCGACCCCGTCGGCGAGCATGATCAGGGCAGCCTCGCGGCTCTGCGGCTTCGGCCCGGCGTGGCGGAACCGTCGAGTGTCCACGGCGTCGGCGGCCTTGCGACCAGCCTCCGTCTCGAGGCCGCCGTAGGGCGCTGCCGCCTCCTCGCGCGCCTTGCCCAGGAAGTAGCCCATCTGGGCGACCCCGTGATGCTGCGGGATGAAGGCGATCAGGGCCTTGGGGAGCTTCGCCTGGTAGGCGATGTCGATCCCGTCGGCAACGTGCTGTTTCAGCATCTGGGCCGATTCCTCGGGCGTCATCTGGTCGTGGATGTTCTCCCCGCCGGCTTGGTTCTCGATGAACCCAAGGGGGTTCCTGAGCTTGCCGATGTCGTGGTAATAGGCGGCGACGCGTGTCAGCAGCGGGTCCGCGCCGATGGCCTCCGCGGCCCGCTCTGCCAGGTTGCCGACCATCAGCGAGTGGTGGTACGTGCCGGGCGTCTCGATCAGCAACCGGCGCAGCAGGGGCTGGGAAGGATTCGCCAGCTCGAGGAGCTGGAACACCGTCAGGATCCCGAAGACGTTGCCGAGGACGGCAAAGGTCCCGACGCCGGCGATCGCGGCACCACCCGCCGATAGCGCGGACGCGGCCCAGAGCTGCAGGATCCCGGTCAGGTCGCGCTCGCCGAGCAGCGAGAACGTCGCCACGACGAGCGCCTGGACCACGAACGCAACGCCGCCGGCCTGGAGGAACGACTGCAGCCGATCTCCCCGCCGAACGCCGAGGACACCGGCCAGGCCACCGAGGAAGACGTACGAGGAGAACTCGAGCGACTGCCCGTTGACGGCACCGCCGACGACGGCGACCAGGGCGGCGACGAGGATCGCCACCTCGGCATCGAGGAGGACCGCGATGAGGATCGGGATCGCGGCGAGGGGCAGCACGAACGGGAGCGCGGCGCGACCGGCCGTGAGCTTCAAGCCCACCGTCGCAAAGAGCATCAGCAGGCTGATCAGCACGAGCACGTTGTTGCGGTGCCAGAAATCGCGCCGGAATCGCCAGATCCAGCCGAGCAGAAGGGCGACGAGGAGGGCGCTGAGCAGGAACCACCCTGTCAGGCTGGCCACATCAGGCGTGGACTTGTCCAGCCCGAAGGCGGCCAGCCGAGCGGCGTCGACCTCGCCGAGCTGGGTCCCGCCGCGGACGAGGACCTGGCCCTGGAGCACCGTTTCCATCACCGGCGTGACGGCGGCCGCGCGGCGATCCTGCTCCTGCTGCGTCAGCGTCTGGCTGAAGGAGCTGTTGGGGACGATCAGCGGTGATATCAGCTCAGCGGCGAGCATGCGCTCCGCTTCGGACAGGCCGCCGGCCATCTGCTCCGATAGCCGGGCGCGGGTCAGGGCAACCTCGGTGTCACGGAGCTCGGATCGCTCGGTGGTGTCGAGGACCCGTGCCGCCTCCGCCCGGATCGTCGGCCAGCGCGACGGCATGACGGACGTCAGGGTCGCGGCGGCGGAGGCCGAAAGCTCGCCGCCTGCGCGATCGAGGATGGCGAGGCGTTGAACCTCGGTCGTCGTGGGATCGAAGGCGGTATCGAGATCCGCGACGGCCGTGTTGAACGCGGCGACCTGCGCCGATGCGATCGTGATCGCGCGTTCCGTCGTGAAGTCGTACTGCGGCGGGACGCCGCTGATGGCCGCGTCCTTCGCCTGGGCCGTCAACACCGGGTTCTCGAACGTCAGCGTTCGCGGCGCCACGATGTCCGACGCGACGAGGTCGCCGGTCTTGAGGTCGATCGATTGGGGCGAGAAATTGGCCCCCAGGATCGCGGTCATGGCAACGATCAGGAAGATCGCCGCGACCGCCAGGCGGCCTGCCTCGCGCCAGGTCAGCCGAACGGCATCCGCGCCTCGATGGGCGAGCATGTCAGGCCTGCGGGGCCCCGGCGGCGGCCAGGGCCGACGTCACGAGGCCGCTCAGGACGCGACCGTCGGCTCGACCCCGGGTCCGGGATGACAGCCAGCCCATGACCTTCCCCATGTCACGGGGCGACGAGGCGCCGGTCGTGGAGATCGCTTCCGTCACGAGGGCCCTGAGCTCGTCCTCCGTCAAGGCCTGGGGAAGGAATGCCGAGAGGATCTCGATCTCGGCCTGCTCCTTCGCGACGAGGTCCGGGCGGCCGCCCTTCTCGAACGCGTCGACGCTCTCGCGGCGCGTCTTGACCTCCTTGCCGAGGATGACTGCGACCTCGTCGTCCGCGTACTCGCGCCGGTCGCGCTTCTCCGCGTTGTAGATCGCGTTCTGGGCCATCCGGAGGGTATCGCGACGCAGCGCGTCACCCGACCGCATTGCGGCGGTCACTTCCTCGCGGAGTCGGTCCTTGAGTGTCACCGGAACTGGCACCTCGGGCTCGTGGCCGAGGGCGTCGGCGATGGGGCGGTTGGGTCGTCGGTTCGATCGGACGGTCCCCGCCGCCCGGCCGTCAACCCTGCGGCGTTCGGGCGTTCTTCTTGCGCTTCGCTTCCTTGCGCTTCCGCTTCACGCTGGGCTTCTCGTAGTGCTCGCGACGGCGAGCCTCAGCGAGGATGCCCGACTGCTGGATCTTCTTGTTGAAGCGGCGCAGGGCGCTCTCGAACGTCTCGTTCTCGCCCACTCGGACTTCTGCCAATCCGGATTCACCTCCTCGGGCCGATCATCTCGTGCTCGCGATCCGGTTCGAAACCCAGCGAACGGGAGCGAGTCCTGGGTGGCGCGCTCGTGTTCAGCGCACCTGCCGCCAAGGCCGCCGGAGTGTGGCACAGGCACCACGACGGGTCAAACGATCGAAACCGTTCGGATCGGCGACGGGGACCGCCGCGGCGCGGCGCATGCCCGACCTTCGTCATCTGCCCACCCGGTTGGCACGAGCAACTCACGCGGCCGTCCGACGGTGCACAGACCCACCGTCTGCCCACGGGACGGTCATTTGGCAACACCTGACGTGGCCGAGCGCGCAGATCGACCGGTTCCACCACGGGCCGAGGTCCTCGTGCCATCCCGGCGGGCAATCGAGCAGAAAGACGAGCCCGGACATGACGCCTCGTGGGGAACGGAGCCATTCCCGCACCGCAAGCGCACGATCGGGAAACGCGGTTCGGAACAACGCATCGAGGCTGGCCACGCGCCGTCGCGCCGTCGAAGACTCGGCGACCACGAGGAGACGTCCCACGACACGGGCGTCCCAGCCACGGTCACTGCCAATCCGGGGCGCCAGCCGGAACTTCCGATCGAGCGTCGAGATCATCGCCTGCGCATCGGGAATCACGGACTTGACCTCGATCACGAGCAGGGCACGAGCGGACTCCTTCCAGCCGAGGATGTCGATGGAGCCACGCTCGCCGAAGTAGCTGAAGGAGACTTCGACCGCCGCCTGCCAGCCGCGCCGGTCGAGGGCGCGGAGCACCTGGTCGACAAGGGCTGCGTGGGCCGCATCGAGCAGGCGATCCAGCGCCTCGCCATGCCATCGAACGCGGAGGTCGATGTCGGCGCCCAGAGCCGCAGCTGCCGCGACAAGCGCCTCGATCGGGACGCCTCGAAGCTCCCCGCGCTCGATGCGCCCGTATTGCGACCGGGACATCCCGGCCCGCGTCGCGATGTCGGCCTGGCGCAGGCGGCGATGCAGGCGCAGCGCTCGGAGCGATCGACCGATCCGGAGAGGCTCCACGTTCCGAGCATGGCGGTCGGCGATTACCGGGCAATCTCTGCGGCTCCGTCCGCTACGCTCCACGGTGATGGGCCAGCTCGACGGACGGACCGCGCTCGTGTTCGGCGTGGCGACGCGACACTCGATCGCGTGGGCGATCGCCGAGAAGTTGGCGGCCGAGGGCGCCCGCATCGGCATCGTCTATCGGCGACCCGAGACGGGCCGTCGCGTTGCGGCCCTGATCAAGTCCATCGGTGCGGAACTGGCGCTCCCCTGCGACGTCCGCGATGACGATGCCGTCGCCCCGGTCTTCGAACGCGCCGGCGCGACCTTCGGGCACATCGACGTCCTCGTCCACGCCCTCGCGAACGCGCCGCGCGCCGCCCTCGAGGGCCGCTACGTCGATACGTCCCGTGACGACTTCCAGGCGGCGCTCGACGTGAGTGCGTACTCCCTCGTGTCGCTCACGCGCGCTGCAGAACCCCTGATGCGGCCCGGCTCGTCCGTGATCACGCTCAGCGCCATCGGCTCGCGTCGGGTGATCCCGGGCTACAACGTCATGGGCGTCGCGAAGGCGGCCCTCGAGGCCTCGGTGCGGCAACTCGCCGTCGATCTCGGGCCGTCCGGCATCCGCGTCAACGCCGTGAGCGCCGGCGCGGTGCGGACGGTCGCGGCGATGGGCGTGCCCGGGTTCCGGGCGCTCTACCGGCAGGGCGCGACGCTCGCGCCGATGCGGCGCGGCCTGACCAGTCGCGACGTGGCCGCCGCCGTCGCCTGGCTCGCGTCCGCGGGCAGCGGCGCCGTCACCGGCCAGGTCATCGAGGTGGACGGCGGCTGGAGCATCCTGGCGCTCACCGGGTCCCCGTCGGCGTCGTGATGGCTCGAGGCCAGGTCCGCGACCTCGACGCGTCGGCGTAGCCTTGGCCCGGAGGATCCGATCGCCCGATGCCTACGCTGCTCGACCTCCTCGACGATGCCGTCGGCCGCTTTGCCGATCGGCCCGCCCTGTCGATGCGACGGGACGACGGGTCGCTGCTGGCCTGGACGTATCGAGAGCTCGACCGCCGGTCGAGGATCGCGGCGTGGCGGCTCACCGCGCTCGGTCTCAAGCCGGGCGACAGGATCCTGACCTGGTCGCCCTCGACCCCCGATCTCGCGGCAACCTACTTCGGGGCGATCCGGGCCCGATTGATCCTGGTCCCGCTGGACCTTCGGATGTCGACGGACGCCATCGAGGGGATCGTGGCGGCCTCGGCCGCGGCCCGGCTGATCCTCGGCACCGGGCGCGACGCGCCCGACCCACGCGAGGTGGCTCTCGCGGCGTTCCCGACCACGACCGTCGAGGCCCTGACGGCCGATCCGGACGAGGGCATGCCGGCCGACTGGGAGACGGAGGTCGCCGCACTGCCCCGGCCGAAGCCGGAGGAGATCTGGGAGCTGGTCTTCACCTCGGGCACGACCGGGACCCCGAAGGGCGTGATGCTCGGCCACGACAACGTGGCCGCCTCGATCGCCACGTTCCACGACATCGTGCCGCGGATGGAGCACCGCATCGTGTCGCTCCTGCCGCTCAGCCACCTCCTCGAACAGGCGGTCGGTCTCTTCTACGCGCTCGATGTCGGTGCCGACATCCTGTATGTCCGGAGTCGCAACCCGCGAGTGATCTTCGAAGCGCTCCGGGAGCACCGCGTGACCTCGCTCATCGTGGTTCCGCAGGTCCTCGACCTGTTCTGGAGCGCCATCGAGCGCGAGGTCGAGAAGCAGGGTCGCGGCGCCGCATTCGCCCGGCTGCGGGCACTCGTGCGCCACCTGCCGAGCTTCATCAGGCGCCGCGCCTTCGCCAGCGTTCATGCCCAGCTCGGGGGCGAGTTCCGCCTGTTCGTCTCCGCGGGCGCGTTCCTGCCGCCCGCGCTCCAGGTCGCCTGGGAGGACCTCGGCGTCATCGTCCTGCAGGGCTACGGCTCGACCGAGACGGGAACCGGCACGTGCACGACCCTCGAGGACCACGAACCGGGAACGGTGGGCCGGCCGCCGCCCGGGATCCAGCTCCGCATCGCCGACGACGGCGAGGTCCAGTTCCGCGGCCCGACGCTCTTCCACGGCTACTGGCAGGCGCCCGGAAAGACCGCCGAGGCGTACACGGCCGACGGCTGGTATCGGACCGGGGACATCGGCCATCTTGACGCGGGCGGGCGACTCATCCTCTCGGGCCGAAGCCGGGACATCATCGTCCTGCCGAACGGGTTCAACGTGTATCCGGAGGACATCGAGAACGCGCTCCGCGTCGCCGGTGTCCGCGATTCGGTGATCCTCGAGACGCGACCCGGCCGCATCGAGGCCATCGTCCTGGCGCCGGGCACGCACGGCCTGCCGCAGGGCGGGGACCTGCCGGGCGGCCGCGCCGGCGGCCTCATCGACGATGCCGCTGCCGTTGGGGCCGGGATCAATGCGGCGGTCCGGGCGGCCAACGGGACCCTCGGCCCGAACCAGCGGATCGCCGGCTGGCGACTGTGGCCCGACGAGGACTTCCCGCGGACGCACACGCTCAAGGTGCGGCGCGACCGCGTGCGCGCCTGGGCAGCGGTCGAATCACACATGCCGGTCGCCGCGGACCCGCCGAATCCGTAGCTCGGACCCCGGCGGTCCCGCGGCGAGCGCGGGACGACTCAGCGCAGCTGCTGGAGGCGGACGAGGTTGCCGGCCGGATCGCGGAAGGCACAATCGCGGATGCCGTACGGCTGGTCCGTCGGCTCCTGGACGACCTCGGCGCCGGTGGCCGCGAGCTTGGCGAAAGCGCCGTCGAGGTCGTGCGTGGCCAGGAGGAGGGCGCCGTAGGTGCCCTTCGCCATCATCTCCGCGATGGTCCGGCGTTCGTCGTCGGTGAATCCCGGGCCGACGGCCGGCGGCGAAAGGACGATGGAGGTGTCGGGCTGGCCGACCGGGCCGACGGTGATCCAGCGCATCGCGCCCTTCCCGACATCGAGGCGAACCTCGAACCCGAGCGCGTCGCGGTAGAAGGCCAGGGAGGCCTCCGGGTCCGTGTGTGGGAGGAAGCTCCCGTGAATCGTGATGTCCATGCGGCTCACTCTAGGAGCGCGGCGTCACCGACGCTTCTCGATTCCTGACCGGTCTGGTCACCTGCTTCTCGATGCAGGCCGGCATCCCCGCGGTCGCGGCGGCCAGGGCTCCAACGTCGGCCGCGTCGCGCCGGTAGGCGCTCGGCGGCATGCCGACGAGCTCCGTGAAGCGGGTGCTGAATGTCCCAAGCGACGAGCAGCCGACGGCGAAGCAGACCTCGGTCACGCTGAGATCGCCGCGCCGGAGCAAGGCCATCGCCCGCTCGATCCGCCGGGTCATCAGGTAGCCGTACGGCGACTCGCCGTAGGCGCGCTTGAACTCGCGGCTGAGGTGCCCGGCCGACATGTGCGCGCCGCGCGCGAGGGCCTCCACGTCCAGGGGCTCCGCGTACTCCCGGTCGATCCGGTCACGGACGCGTCGGAGCCAGGCGAGGTCGAGCAGGTGCTGGTCCTCGGCGGCTGAACTGCTCACCGCCAGATCGTGCCACAGGTGGCACATGGCCGCGCTCCCGGGTCAGGCGCCGACGTACGCCGCGAGGTGCTCGCCGGTCAGCGTGGAGCGGGCGGCGACGAGCTCGGCGGGCGTGCCCTCGAACACGATCCGGCCACCGTCATGGCCGGCGCCCGGGCCGAGGTCGATGATCCAGTCGGCGTGGGCCATGACCGCCTGGTGATGCGAGATGACGATGACCGACTTGCCGGCGTCGACCAGCCGGTCGAGCAGGCCGAGCAGCTGCTCGATGTCGGCGAGGTGGAGCCCGGAGGTCGGCTCGTCAAGGACGTAGATGCCGCCCTGCTCGCGCCATCCGGGTGGCCAGCTTGAGCCGCTGCCGCTCGCCGCCGGACAGCGTCGGGAGCTGCTGGCCCAGCTTGAGGTAGCCGAGGCCGACGTCCTCGAGGCGGGCCAGGATCGACGCGGCCGCGGGTGTCTTCGTGTCGTCCGCGGCGAAGAAGGCGTGCGCCTCGGCGACCGAGCAGGTCGAGCACCTCGGCGATGTTGAGACCGCCGAACCGCAGCTCCAGGACCGAGGCCTGGAACCGCTTGCCCCCGCAGTCCTCGCAGGTCGTTGCCACGGTCTCCATGAAGCTGAGCTCGGTGTAGATCATCCCGTTGCCGTTGCAGGTGGGGCAGGCGCCCTCGGAGTTCGAGGAGAACAGGGCCGGCTTGACGCCGTTGGCCTTCGCGAACGCGGTCCGGATCGGATCGAGCAGACCGGTGTACGTGGCGGGGCTGCTCCGGCGCGAGCCGTGGATCGGGCCCTGGTCGATCGACACCACGTCGGCGCCGGCGGGGATCGACCCGTGCACGAGCGACGACTTGCCGGACCCGGCCACGCCGGTCACGACGCAGAGGACGCCGAGCGGGATGTCGACGTCGACGTCCTGGAGGTTGTGCGAGTCCGCGCCGCGGATCTCGAGCCTGCCGGCCGGCGTCCGGACGACGTCCTTGAGCGCCGACACGCCGGTCGAGGTGACGGCCGGTCATCGTGTCGGACGCCTTCAGGCCCTCGACGGTCCCCTCGAAGCAGACGGTGCCGCCACCCGCGCCCGCCCCGGGGCCGAGGTCGACGACGTGGTCGGCGATCGCGATGGTCTCGGGCTTGTGCTCCACGACGAGCACGGTGTTGCCCTTGTCGCGCAGCTCGAGGAGCAGGTTGTTCATCCGCTGGATGTCGTGCGGGTGCAGGCCGATGGTGGGTTCGTCGAAGACGTAGGTGACGTCGGTCAGCGCGGACCCGATGTGGCGGACCATCTTGGTGCGCTGCGCCTCTCCGCCGGACAACGTGCCCGAGGGCCGGTCGAGCGAGAGGTAGCCAAGGCCGATCTCGACGAACGCGTCGAGGAGGTGGAGCAGGTTGGCGACGAGCGGCGCCACGCCCTTGTCGTCGATTCCGCGCAGCCACTCGGCCGCGTCGGTGACCTGCAGGACGCACACGTCGGCGATGCTGAGGCCGTTGATCTTCGAGGAGCGCGCCGCCTCGTTGATCCGGCTGCCATCACAGGCCGGACAGGTCTTGAAGACCGCGGCCCGCTCGACGAACGCCTTGAGGTGGGGCTGGAGCGAGTCGACGTCCTTGCTGAAGATCGACTTGCGGATCTTCGGGATCAAGCCGTCGTAGGCGACGTTGATCCCCTTGGCCTTGATCCTGACCGTCGGCTTGTACAGCAGGTCGTGGCGCTCCTTCTCCGAGTAGTCCCTGATCGGCTTTCTCGGATCGAAGAAGCCGGACTCGATGAAGGTCGCGACCATCCAGCCGTCCGCCGTGTATCCGGGCACGAGGATGGCACCCTCGGCGAGCGACTTCGACTCGTCGATGATCACGGCCAGGTCGAGGTCGGAGACCGTGCCACGGCCCTCGCACTCGGCACACATCCCGCCGAGGTAGACGGCATCCCGGACGATCCGCCGCTCGCCATTCGGTCCGGTCATGACGCCGCTCGCCCTGGTCGTGGGGATGTTGAACGAGAACGCCGTCGGCCCGCCGATGTGGGGCTTGCCGAGGCGGCTGAACAGGCTCCGAAGCATGGCGTGGGCGTCGGTGACGGTCCCGAGCGTCGAGCGCGGATTCGCCCCGAGCCGCTCCTGGTCGACGATGATCGCGGTCGTCAGCCCGTCGAGCAGGTCGACGTCGGGCCGCGCCAGCGTCGGCATGAAGACCTGGACGAATGTCGAGTAGGTCTCGTCGATCAGCCGTCGCGACTCCGCGGCGATCGTGTCGAAGACGAGCGAGCTCTTGCCCGACCCGGAGACGCCGGTGAACACCGTCAGCCGGCGCTTCGGAATCGCGATGCTGACGTCCTTGAGGTTGTTCTCGCGCGCGCCCTGGACGCGGATCATGTCGTGACTGTCCGCGCCGAACGGCCGGGGATCAGCGTCGCGCCGGGATGAGGTCGCGTTCATCGGGGTAACGCTCCGTCGCGCCGAAGGCGGCGTCGGGATTCTCGCCGGCCGCTCAGCGGATCGCCTGCTTCACGAGCTCGGCGATTCGCGCCTCCGAGCGAGGGTTCAGCTCGGTGACGGCGAAGCTGACCGGCCACATCTCGCCGTCGTCGAGGTGGGCGTCCGCCTGGAACTCGAACGTCGAGTATCGAACCTTGAACTTCGATTTCGGCTTGAAGAAGCAGATCACCTTGCCGTTGCTGGCCCAGGCCGGCATGCCGTAGTAGGTCTTCGCTACGAGCGACGGCGCGGTCGCCAGGACGAGCTCGTGGATCCGCTCGGCCATCGCGCGATCGTCGGCCGGCATGCCGGCGATCTTCTCGCGGAGCTCGCGCTCGCCCTCGACTCGCTCCTCGGGGGAGCCGGGGCGTGTGGCGGCCTTTCGCTCGCGGACGCTTGCCTGCATCGCGGCCCGTTCTTCGTCGGACCAGACGTTGGCGGCGGCCTTGGCCTTTCCGGTGGTGGTCTTCGTTGCTGGCATGGCGGATATCCCTTCGTCGCGAGGCTCGATCACATCGAGCCCCGGTGCTCGCGCTTCACTTCCGGGTTGGTCATTGTGGCCTCGAGGGCCTCACTATGCCCGCGAGCCCCTGACCAGTGCTTCTCGATTCCTGATCGGTCCGAGCCCGAGGCCGATGGCGCTCCTGCCGTGTCAGCCCGGGACCGGCACGCCGAACCCGAGCGTCTCGAGGGCCGTCGAGATCGACTTCGCCGCCGCCTGGTCCGGGGAGTTCGCGGCGGCCCAGTCGTAGAAGACGACGGTTGAGCCGACGACGCGAATGGTGAACTGGGTGTCCGGCGTGAACTGGACGCGACCGACCCCGCTCGCGACATAGGCCGCCTGCTCCTGTGCCGCCGCGGTCGCGTCGGACGTGCTCAGGAACTCGTAGATCACGATCAGGCCGTGGGTCGGGTCGTCCGGGATGATCGCCCGGACCACGAGCCGCGGTGCCGTCGACAGGCGGGCTGACTCGGCCGGACGGTAGGGAGATCCGAAGACCTCGAGCTGGAGGGTCACCCCGGCGAGGGCCTCGGCAACGGCGGCCTGCGTCGATGCGGCGGCGGCGCCTGCGGGCCGCGTCGTGGCCCCGACCGGCGGGAACGTGGGGCTGCCCGGGGTGCCACCGCCGCCGACGACCGCGGCCGCGATCAGCAGGACCAGGACGACGGCCCCGACCGCGATCGCCAGCGCCCGTCGATTTGCCGAGGGACCCTGCGCGTTGGTCATCCCGGCGGCCACTCGAACGGCCGGCCGCCCATGAGGTGGAAGTGCAGGTGATCGACGGTCTGGCCGCCCCACGCGCCGACGTTCGTGACGATCCGGTAGCCGGCATCCGCGATCCCCTGCGAGCGGGCAATGCGCGCCGCCGACGCGAAGATGTGCCCGAGGAGTTCCCCATCGGCCTCGCCGAGATCGGCCGCCGAGCCGATGTGGCGCTTCGGCATCACGAGGATATGGGTGGGAGCGCGTGGCGCGATGTCGCGGATCGCCAGGACGTCATCGTCCGCGTCGACCGGTGTCGACGGGATCTCGCCCGCGACGATCCGGCAGAAGAGGCAGTTCGGCACGCGGTCCGCGGTCATTCGATCAGCCGCCGATCACCACAGCACCGGCTTCGTGCTCATGAGGAAGCCGATCGTCCCGACCATCGCCGCCATCACGTACGAAACGTATCGCTGCCGCCGGGCCCGCGCCGCCCAGACCCGGTCGTCCGAGCCGCCACTGATCCCGAGCAACGGGCGAAGGTTCGGCCGCTGGACGAAGAACGCGACCAGGAGGTTCGCCGCGTAGATCGCGAGCGCCACGAGCAGCCAGGGCTTCGCGAGGAATCGAAGAACCGAGCACCGCGATGAGGGCCACGCCGGTGATCGCCAGCCCGATCCCGACGAGGAGGGTCCCGCTCGACTGCATGCCGAGCAGGGCATGGACCACGCTGCTCTCGGAATCCGCCGGCGCCCGCCGCGTCCGCAGCGCGAACGGCAGCAGCAGGGACGGCAGGAAGAGCGTGATCGCCAGGATCACGTGCGCGATCAGGAGCAGGGGGAGCAGGATCGCCGGCATCGCCCGGATTGTACGGGCGGACCCTCAGATCGGCCGGCGCATGACCAGCGCCACCCAGTCGCCCTCCGCCCTTCGATCCGTGAGCGCGAGGCCGGCGCCCTCGAGCGCGGCCAGCACGGCCGCCTCGCGGTCGAGGAAGATCCCCGACGCCAGCAGCAGCCCGCCGGGGTACACCTCGTCGGCGAGCGGCGTCGCGAGCGCGACAAGGACCGAGGCGATGAGGTTGGCCAGGACGACGTCGAACGGCGGGTCGCCGCTCGGCAGCGAACCCGCCCGTGCCGTGATGGACCGCGTCAGGCGGTTGCGCCTGGCATTCGCGAGCGTGGCGTCGACCGCGATCGGGTCCGTGTCGACGCCGAACGCCGATGCGGCCCCGAGTCGGACCGCGGCGATCGACAGGATCCCCGACCCGCAGCCGACATCGAGGACCCGGGCTCCCGCCAGCGCCCCGTCGTCGGCGGCGTGCTCGATCGCCGCGAGGCAGAGCCGGGTCGTGGGATGGAGGCCCGTCCCGAACGCCATCCCCGGGTCCAGCGCGAGGACGACGTCGTCGGGTGCGGCCCGATGACGGCGCCACGTCGGCCGGATCACGAGGCGCCGACCGACTCGCATCACCGGGAAGTACGCCTTCCAGGCATCCGCCCAGTCGGCCTCGGCCACGGGTCGAGTCCGGAGCTCCCCGATCGGGCGCAGCCCGAACGCCTGGAGGTGCCCGAGCGCGGTCTCGACCTCGCGGACCGCGTGCCGCGCGGCCCGGGCATCTGCCGCGGGAAGGTACGCGCGGATGATCGCCGGCCGAGTCGGATCGACCCTGGCGCCGAGCCCCTCGTCGACCAGCTCGAATGCGGGCTCGACGCTGGATCCACCCGGCGCGAACCGACCAAGGATCTCGCTGACGGCCTCGACGGCCTCGATGTCGACGTCGACGGCGAGCTCCAGCCAGCTCGCGGGTGGTGCGGCATCCGACCCGGTGGCGTGCGCGGCGTTGTTCACCGCGACTCCCTTATCCGAGCGCGTCACGAACCCGATCGAGGATCCCGCTGCCCTCGGCGACGATCTCGCCGGCGGCGTCCGCGTAGATCTTGAGCGCCTCGCGCTCCGCCTTCGAGAGGTGCGTCGGCACGGCGATGTCGACGATCACGTGGAGGTCACCGCGTGAGCCGCCGCGCCGAAGGTGTGGCACGCCTCGGCCGCGAAGCCGGATCTCGGTGCCGGGCTGCGTGCCGGCCTTGACCTCCACGTCCTCCTCGCCCTCGACCGTCGGCACGAAGATCCGTGCCCCGAGGGCGGCCTGGGCGATCCCGACCGACGCCTCGTAGTAGAGCTCGGTGCCGTCTCGCTTCAGCTTCGGATGCGGCGTGACGTGGACCGCGACATACAGGCTGCCCGCGGGACCGCCGCGCGGGCCGGCCTCGCCCTCGTTCGTCAGCCGGATCTGGTGCCCTTCGTCGATACCCGGCGGGATGGCCACGCGAAGCGTCCGCCGCCGCTCGGTGCGGCCGTCGCCGCGGCAGGTCTCGCAGGGCGTCTCCACGATCTTGCCGTCGCCGTTGCAGCGTGGGCAGGCCGTGACGTTGACCATCTGGCCGAGCATCGTCTGGCGGACCGAGCGGATCTCGCCGCGACCCTTGCACTGCGGGCAGGCGACGGCCTGGGTGCCCGGCTTCGCGCCGCTGCCCTCGCACGTCTCGCAGCGACCGAGGACCGGGAACTCGATCTCCTTCTCGGTCCCGAGGACCGCCTCGGTGAAGCTGATCCGGAGGTCGTAGCGGAGGTCGGAGCCGCCCGATGGCCGGCCACGTCGCCCACCTGCCGCGCCCGCAGCGCCGCCAAAGAACGCGTCGAAGATGTCGGCGAAGCCACCAAAGCCCGCCATACCCGGGTCGCCATCCACGCCGGCGGTCCCGAACAGGTCGTAGCGTTGCCGGCGCTCCGGGTCAGACAGGACCTGGTACGCCTCGTTGATCTGCTTGAAGCGCGCTTGTGCCGCTGGGTCGGTGTTGACGTCCGGGTGCCATTGCTGGGCGAGCTTCCGGAACGCCTTCTTGACCTCGGCATCGGTCGCGCCCTTGTCGATACCCAGGGTTGCGTAGTAGTCGGTCGTCGTAGCCATGCACGCGGAAGGATACGGGGCGTCGCGCGGAGGCGGGTGTCAGCACCCGGGGCGGAGGCACGGCGCTCAGGGCGATTGGCCCGCGGTCTGCCAGTTGGCTGGCACCGTAACCAGCATGGCAATCGCCTTCTGCCTATCGAGATCGACTCCCGTGGTTCCCAGGTTCAGCGAGAGGACATCGTCCGGGAACCAGTGAAGCAATGGCGGGAAGTTCGCGTCGCCGCTGGCCTCGGCGAACGCGAGCCCCGGCAGGCCGAAGACCTGCGACATGCCCGCCCCAGGCTGGAGCACGCCCTGGTAGAAGTAGCTGTCGCTCCCGCCGTACAGGGAATCCTCGAGCGCCGTGAGGTTCAGCGAGCTGCCATCGGCGAAGGTCCACGTACAGTCGACCGGCTGACCCTCGTTGAGATAGTTGTCGCCCTCGACGGAGATCGGCGTCAGGCCGGCGGCGGCACTGATCTGGGCCGCCGTGAGCCACGGGTCACAGTGTGCGTCGGCGAGGTTGGCCGCCGTGGGCGTCGGCCCGACGGGGATCGTCACGGCGTGAGCGATCGCCTCGAGGGCAGTCTCGTCAAGCGACGAAGTCAGGTACAACATCCGCGCCGGCCCGCTCCCCACGCCCCAGCCGAGGGTGTTCGGCGAGCCTGCGAGGAACGCGGCGGACTCGCCGAGGCCGCTGATCGTGGTCCCGAGGCTGGCGAGCTTGAAGGTGACGTAGGACTGGTCGAACTCGTACTCGAAGGTAAGGTCGACGGTCGAGCCGTCCGCAAATCGCCAGATGCAACCGACACCCTGCCCGTACTGCCCGCCCGGCGACCCAATCGGGTTGCCGACCACGGACGTTGGACTCGCACCGAGCGCCGCCTCGATCCCCGAGGCCGTCACGAGCGGGTCGCAGAGCGGATCCGAGAGGCCGGCTCCGGCGCTCGCGGTCAGCGTTGCCAGGGGTGAACCGCCCGACGTCGCCGGCCACCCGTTCGGAACGGCATTGATCACGCGACGGGCCAGCTCGACGGCGGCAGCCTGCCATGTCGAGGGATCGGTCGGCGGACCATACAGGATCACGAGGAACACACGGCCGCCGAACGCGACCCGCATGGTTCTGCCCCAGGCCTGGTTCGTCGGACCGAAGTCTGACCACCACGCTCCGTCGCCAAGGCCGGCGACCTGGACGTACGTCATGTCCCGCACCGGCGGGAGGCCCGCTTCGACCTCCGCTGCGGTCATGGGCTCGGCCAGGACCGTGAGGACGACGGCCGACGTACGCGGGGCATTCGAGTCGGGGGGAATGGAGAACGCGGGTCCTGGGCCGGCGGGGAGGGCGAAGGTGCATCGACTCGAAACATCGGCGGACGCGCTCACACCGGTTCCGGCGGGAGTGCCGAGCACCGCGGTGACGTCTGCCGACGAGAGCAGCGTGCAGGCGTCGAGGGCAGAGCCCACCGCGGTGCTCGGCGCCGCGGTGGTTCCGGGCCCGCCGCCGCCGAGGAGAACAAAGCCGCCGATGACCGCGGCTACGGCGACCGCACCGATGCCGCCGAGTGCTATCGCGGGCAGGCCGAACAGGGCGAAGCCGGATGCGACTGTCGCGGCCCCGGCCGCCGCGACCGGGGTCGACACCCCGGAGTTGGAAGACTGATCAGGACGGTTGTCGTGCGAGTCTTGCCGGCGCTTTCCCCGGCCGTCGGCCGGACCACGCTCGGGAGAAAGCAGATCGCCGGCTGTCGAGACGGCCCGGTAGATACCCGCGACCGTCGTCTGCCTGGGCTTCGCCAGTAGCCGCCGTCCGACATCGGCACCCTGATCAGCCGCCATGAAGCCCGTGAGGAGACCATCGAGCCGGCCCGCATCGAGGGCCTCGAGGGCGCCCCCGAGCACATCCCGGGGAAGGCAGATCCAGGCGTCCCGCAGGAATTGCTCCGTGTCCTGGAGACGAAGGACGACAAAGTCCCAGGACATGATCGCCGCCGTCGCGACGAAGCCTGGGCGGAGATGGGGCCTCGCGGCGGCGACCCAGGCACGTACCGAGGGGTCGAATACGGGTCCGGCTGGCTCCGCCACGTGGTCAGCCAGGGACGGCCAGGCCTGGGCCTTCGAGATCAGCGCGTCCGTGCGCGCCAGCGTCGGCCGGTCCAGGTCTCCGAGGTGCGCGCGAGCGAGAGACCAGGCAGCACAAAGGTGCTCCCGCATTGTCACCGAGCCGCCCTTGCGGCGCGGGATCGACGCGCTGGCCCCAAGCGCGTGAAGGGATGCCCCCAGCTCGACGTCGCCGACGAACCAGCCGTAGCGGGCGACCGCGTCGGACGGATATCCGCCGAGCGCCGGCAGTCGATCTTCGCGGCGGCCCAGGACGCGATCGATGCCCGTGGCGCGCACGGCGCGCGCCCATGGTGTCATGGCAGCCGCGGCCGCCCGGACTGCGCCAACGGCGAAGACTGCCGCCAGTGCGAGTCGATCGCCCTCGACGAAGTCACCCCCGATCTCGACCCGGCCGGGCCTGGGACGGATCAGCAGCCCTGGAGAATCCGGGCCGTCGAGGAACCACGTCAGGGCCGGGACCCAGCCAGCGGCGATTTCGCGTGCGATGCGTCCTTCCGTGCCGCGTGGCACGTCGACCGAGATATGGGTGCTGTAGCCCTCCAGCGTCGCGCCCGACGGCATCGCGCGTCCGAGCTCCGCGGCTCCGGCCGCGGCGATGGCGGCCAGCCGTGCGGCGACGCCGGGACCCACCTGGACCGGTGGGGTTGCGATCTCGGCCTCGGGGCCATCGGCGGTGATCGACCCGCCCCACGGCCCGCGATAGGCGTCGGGATCGGCGACGTCGATCCGCCGGCCTGGGATGGGGAGTCGATGGATGACGTGTCGGAAGTCGACGATTCGGCCATCGAGGCGAACGACGAACTCGTGTTCGATGCCGACAATCGAACCTACCCTCGGGCTCCTCGGGACCGACCGGATGGGCTCGATCGCCGTGCGAAGGCGCGCCGAGGCGGTGGCCTGGCGCGGCGATGCATCGGTCACGTCGGGTCCGGGCCCTCGGCTGCTCAGCGCGTGATCATCACGCTTCGGTCTCGCCTGGCTCAGACATCGATTCCGCGGCGTCGGCTCCGCGCTTGACCTCGCGAACCTCGCGGTATTTCAGGTACGTGTCGAGCCACGCGTTGAGCGTCTCCGGGGAGCCCTTCAGGGCATCGAGCGGCAGCGCATCGAGCGCGGAAACGGGGTTGTCCAGGGACACGTTGCCCTTCTCGCCCATCGTTCGATCCCTCCCAGAATCCCAGCCGGACGGCGGTGCGGGTCATCGTAACCACACCGACATGGCCGCACGTGGTCGAATCGCGCGGGACCGGACGTCGGCTACCATCGGCCGATGGAGACGCCTCGCCTGACCGTTGCCCTGACCTTCGATCACGACGCGTTCTCCGACAGCGTCCGGCGCGACGATCCGCCGGTGAAGTTCTCGCACGGCGAATTCGGGCCTCGGGTCGGTGCCCCCAGGATCCTCGAGCTCCTCGAGCGCGAGGCCATTCCGTCGACGTGGTTCGTGCCGGGTCACACGCTCGTGACGTTCCCTGCGTCCATCGAGGCGATCCTGGCCGGGGGCCACGAGCTCGCGACGCACGGCTGGTACCACGAGGACTTCTCCGAGCTGGGCACGGACGAGCAGCGGGCGATCCTCGATCGGAGCATCGAGGCCATCACGAGCGTGGCCGGCGCCCCGCCCCGCGGGCATCGCGCGCCGTACTGGGCGTTCGGGGCCCGGACGCTCGAGATCGTCGAGGAAGCCGGGTTCCAGTACGACTCCTCCCTCATGGACGACGACTACGAGCTTCACCGCACCCGTCACGGTGACGTGCACTCGGTCGCCGATGGCACGACGTTCGGGACCGAGGGCAACCTCGTCCAGGTGCCGATCTACTGGGGACTCGACGACTGGCCGTACTTCGAGCCGGCGCCTGGCCGCGACGGCCTGTCGGCGCCGTCCCGCGTCCTCGAGATCTGGACCGGCGAGCTCCACTACGCGTACGAGCACGCCCCCGGAGGCCTGCTCACGCTGACGATGCACCCGGAGTGCATCGGCCGGGGTCATCGGATGGCGATGCTCGAGGCCTTCATCGACGAGGCGCGAGCGTTGCCCGGCATCGCCTTCAGCCGGCTCGACGCCTACGTCGCCGGGTGGTCGGCGCTCGAGGCTACCCGGCCGCAACCAGCCGACGGAAGCTAGCCGGCCGCCCGACGATCCGGGCTGATCGCATCCGCCGGGCCGATCCCGCCGAGATCGCGCGCCCGTGCGAGCACGGCGTCGAACATCGGCACCGTGAGCTTGCCGGTGAACGTGTTCTGCTGGCTGGGGTGATACGACCCGATGAGCGTGAGGTTGCCGATCCGTGCCTCCGCCCCGTGCCCGAACCGCGGGCGTGGACGCGGAACCGGCGCGCCGCCGACCGCGAGCACCCGCAGGATCGCGTTCCAGCCGAACTGCCCGAGGGCGACGATGACCCGCAGCTCGTCGAGGATCTCGATCTCGCGGGCGAGGAAGGGCGCACAAGTGTCGCGCTCCTCGACGGTCGGCTTGTTGGCCGGCGGCGCGCAGCGGACCGCGGCGGCGATGCGGACGCCGGTGAGGGTGAGGTCGTCGTCGGCCCGGCGGCTCGAGGCCCGGTTCCCCAGGCCCAGCCGGTGGAGGGCCGCCCACAGGAAGTCGCCCGAGGCGTCACCGGTGAAGACGCGCCCGGTCCGGTTCGCACCGTGGGCGGCCGGGGCCAGGCCCACGATCAGGAGCCGCGCGTCGGGATCGCCGAAGCCGGGCGCAGGCCGGCCCCAGTAGGGCTCGTCCCGGTAACGCAGCACCTTCTCGCGGGCGACTCGCTCGCGCCACTCCACGAGCCGCGGGCATCGCCGGCACTCGACGATCTCCTCCCGGAGCGCCTCGATGGCCGCGGCGCGCTCTGCGGCCCGCTCAGCCGCGGCGGCTCCCTCGGCCGCGGCCGCCCGCCCGGCCGCCCGATCGGCGGCCCGCGTCTCGGAAGACCCCGACCGCGTCACGCGCTCAGCTCAGGAGGACGCGGCCGAGCCGCCGCGACGTGATCCACAGCCCGATCGCGCCCATGACGAGGAGATATGCCACGTTGACGATCATCCCCGGCCCGACCACGCCGACGGTCAGGCCACGGATCAGCGCAACGCCCTGGTACAGCGGCGTCCAGGCCACGATCGTCTGGATGGCCGGCGGATAGGTGGAGAGCGGATAGAACGTTGCCGAGAACAGGAAGAGCGGCATCGTCACGAGGTTGATAAGGTCGAAGTCCTGGGGCGTCCGCATGAAGCTCGTGGCGGCCATCCCGACGGCGCCCGCGGCGAACCCGAGCAACAGTGCGGCCGGCAGGGCGAGGATCGCCCACGGTGAGGTGACGAGCCCGAGCGCCCACATCACGCCGATGAACCCGAGCGCGTAGAGGCCGCCGCGGATCAGCGCCCAGGTAATCTCGCCGACCGCGACGTCGCGAACCCCCAGCGGCGTGGCGAGGATCGACTGGAAGGTGCGGTTGTAGCGCAGCTTGAAGAAGAAGTTGAAGGTCGCCTCCGCGACGGCACCGTTCATGGCCCCGGTGGCAAGCAGCGCGGGCGCGACGAACACCGCGTACGGGATCGGCTGGCCGTCCGGACCGGCGACATCGCCGACCAGGCGGCCGAGGCCGTAGCCGATGCCACCGAGATAGAAGAGCGGCTCGAAGAACCCGGACACGATGATCGTCCACGTTCGACGGTAGACGAACAGGTTCCGCTCGATCAGGTGCCAGGCCCGGGGTACCTGGCGTCCCATGCGCTGCGCCGGGATCGCCGTCATGCGTCGAGCCGCCGGCCGATATTGCGGATGAACACGTACCCGCCGACCGCCACGAGGGCCACCAGCACGGCGAGATGCACGAACGCCATGAGCGGTCCGTCCGGGAGCCGGCCCAGCGACGCGTCCCGGGTCAGCTCGACCCCGTGCCAGAGCGGCGAGAGCCAGGCGATCGGCTGGAGCATCGCCGGCAGGCTGGAGATCGGGAAGAACGTGCCGCTGAAGAGGAACAGGGGCGTGATGACCCAGCGGAAGATCGCGCTGAACTTGTCCGGCGTGCGCTGCGTGGCCATATAGGCACCCATCGCCCCCGCGAACGCCAGCCCGGTAAGCGTGGCAGCCACGATCCCCAGCAGGGCGAGCGGCGAGACCACCGCCCCGAAGAGCCAGGCGACGAGGGTGAACACCGAGGAGACGAGCAACAGGCGGAAGGCGATCCAGCCGAGCGTGCCGGCGGCGACCGCCTGCGCCCCGATCGGCGTCGCGTGCATGGCGTGGAAGGTCCGGTTCCAGACGAGGCCACGCATGACCGGGAACGACGCCTCGAAGATCCCCTGCTGCATGGCCGCGCCGGCGAGCAGGCCCGGCGCCAGGAACTGGATATAGGTCACGCCGCCGAACGCATCGGGGCTTCGGGCGTTGACGATCCCGCCGAGACCCAGACCCATCGCCGTCAGGAACAGGGCCGGGTTCACGAAGGACCCGAACAGCGACCCGCGGAACGCGCGTCGGTAGGCGTACGCCCGGTGCTCGAAGACATGGAACGCACCGGACAACGACGATGGCGTGGCGGGTCGCGACTCGATCGCGGGCGCCTTCATGAGACCTGCCTCACTCGATCAGCGACCGGCCGGTCAGGCGCAGGAAGACATCCTCGAGCGTCGAGCGGCGGACGAGGACCGTCTCGGGGCGGAGTCCCCGATCATGGGCTGCGACGGCCACCGCCTCGCCATCCGCGGCGTACAGCAGGACGCGATCGGGCAGGTGCTCGACTCGATCCGCGAGACCCTCGAGCTGGCCGTCGAGCGTCTCCTGGACGCCGACCGGGAAGCGCAGCTCAGCGACCTCGCGAGTGCTGTACTGCTCGATGAGGGAGCGCGGCGAGCCCTCGGCCACGATCCGTGCCTTGTCCATGACGACCAGCCGGTCGCAGAGCTGCTCCGCCTCGTCCATGTAGTGGGTGGTGAGGACGAGGGTCACGCCGCGCTGCTTGAGGCGGTACAGGCGGTCCCAGAGCAGGTGGCGCGCCTGGGGGTCGAGGCCGGTCGTCGGCTCGTCGAGCAGCATCATGTCCGGCTCGTTGATGAGCGAGCGGGCGATGGTCAGGCGCCGTTTCATGCCGCCGCTGAGCGGCTCGACGAGGCTGTCGCGCCGTTCCGTCAGCTGGGCGAAGTCGAGGAGCTCGTCGGCCCGGCGCGCGCATTCGGAGCGGCTCAGCCCGAAGTAGCGACCGTAGATCAGCAGGTTCTCCCGAACCGTCAGCTCCTCGTCGAGCGTGTCCGCCTGGGGGACGACGCCGAGCCGCGCCCGGATGTCCGGACCGTGGGTCGTCGGATCCATGCCCAGGACGGTCAATGTGCCGCCACTCGACGGCGAGGTGCAGCCGATCATCCGCATCGTCGAGGTCTTGCCGGCGCCATTGGGGCCGAGGAAGCCGAATGCTTCGCCCGGCGCGACGTCGAAGTCGACGGCGTCGACCGCCGTGAACGAGCCGAACTTCTTGGTCAGGCCGCGGGCGTGGATGAGCGGTGGGGACGCGGATTGGTCGGGCATGAGCCCGGAATCCTACCCCGGTTGGTCGCTCCGGGGGCCGTCTCGATCGGCCCGGCCCTCGATGCGCTCGTCGGCGTCGTCTCCGTGGTCGCCGGCATGGACGATGTGGTCGAACTGCCGCCACAGGATCGCCAGGAGGATCGCCGACCCGACGAACCCGAACCAGAACGGCGCCGTGATCCCGAAGCCACGGGCGAGCAGGCCGCCGATCGGCGTGCCGACGACGATCCCGGCGTTCAGTCCGACGCGATAGATCCCCGAGACGCGACCCATCAGGGCATCCGGCACGGCACGCTGGCGGACGGTCGTCGAGGTCGTCCCCCAGACAAAGGCGTGGGCACCGAAGACGACCATGATCGCGAGGGCCACGCTCGAAGAGCGGGTCAGGGCCAGCCCGAGGTGGGTGAGGGTCTCGATGAGCAGGCCGACCCGCATGATGTCGGCGAGGCTGAACCGTCGTTCGAGGCGGCCGTATGACGTCGTCCCGATGATCCCGCCGACCGCGATGGCCGTCGTCAGGAGGCCGAAGCCGACGCTGTCCATGCCAAGTCGGTCTCGCGAGTAGAGCACGAGCACGGACCAGGCGGCGCCATACGTCACGTTGAACGCGAAGATCGTGAGGGCCAGGGTTCGCATCGGCGGGTGGCCGCGCAGCCAGCGGAAGCCCTCGACGAGATCCGCCCAGAGTCCGCGGAGCGTCGCCCGTCCGCGTGCCGTCGGGGAGCCAGTCGGGAGCGTCACGGCACCGTCGACGCTCATCCCCCGCGTGCCTGGCATGACGATCCGCGACAGCAACACGGCACCGAGCGCGAAGCCGGCAGCGTCGGCGATGAACGGGATGGCCATTCCCGCGGCGAAAAGGAAGGCGCCGATCGGCGGTCCGATGAGCTGGTTCGTCAGGAGGGTCGAGCCCTGGATCCGGGCGTTGGCGAGGCCCAGGCCGGATCGTGGTACGAGGCTCGGCAGGAGGCTCGTGGAGCCGAGGTCCGCGAACGTCTCGGCCGTGCCGAGGATGAGGAGCATGACCAGGATCAGGCCGATGCTCACCTCGCCGCTCAGGATGGTCCATGCCAGGATCACGAGGGCGACGGACCGACCGAGGTTCATGACCACGGTCAACCGCTTCCGATCCACACGGTCGGCAATGACACCGGCGAGGGTCCCGACAACGAGCGTCGGCAGGTACTCGGCGAACACGGCGAGCGAGACGAGGAACGGGTCGCGCGTCTGCGACGCCACGAGCAACGGACCGGCCGCGATCACGACGCCGTCGCCGAGGTTCATGACGGTGACCGCGGCAAGAACCCGGCGGAAGTTCCGTCCGAGTCGCTCCGGCGCGACGGTCTGCGCGAATTCGAGTCACGGGATTGGGCATGGATCACGCAGCCTACCGCCACGGGCAAGCGGCCATCTTCGCCGACGTTTTCCAACGCAGCGCCTGACAGCCCGCCACGGCCACCGCCCGTTGACTCCTCCATGGGGGGCGGCGCCCTGCCACCGACAGCCGCCCGGGGCACCGACCCCACGGCACGGTCACGCATCCACGGGTGATCCCCGAGAGATCAGGGGCGGCCATGCTTCCGCGGTGGAAAGCGCGCGCCTCGGCGTCCAGCTTCGAGCCCTCCGGCGACGCCGGGGCTGGACCCAGGCCGAGCTCGGCGAGCGGGCCCGGGTCTCGCGGTCCACCGTGTCCCGGATCGAGCGCGGCGATGCCGATCGGCTCCCGGTGCGGGCGCTCGAGACCGTGAGCGAAGCCTGGGCGCGCGGCTCTCGATCAGGCTCCAGTGGCAGGGCGAGGAGCTCGATCGACTGCTCGATCGCGACCACGCCCGCCTGGTCGAGGTCATGCTCGCTCGATTACGCGATGCCGGGTGGCTGGCAGAACCCGAGGTGACGTTCCAGATCGGAGGCGAGCGAGGCGCGATCGACATCCTTGCCTGGCACCCGTCCACGGGCAATCTTCTGGTCGTCGAAGTCAAGTCGGTCGTGCCGGACATCCAGGCCACGCTGGCCGGAGTCGATCGAAAGGCCCGGCTCGGCCCGATGATCGGGCGCGAGCGAGGATGGACACCACGGTCCGTGTCACGACTTCTCATCCTGCCTCACGATCGAACGGCGCGGCGTCGTCTGGCCGACTTCCAGGTCACGTTCGAGCACGCGTTCCCTGCCCGCACGATCGAGATCCGCCGCTGGCTGCGCGATCCGTCCGGGCCGATCGCCGGTGTCATGTTCGTGCCAATTGCCGGCCGGGAGAGAGCTCGTCACCGAGTTCGCGGCGGAGCCGGCCACGTGGAGCGCGCGAGCGACGCGGAACCGTGACACCCGCACAAAGGGTGAGCGCCTGTCACCAGATCTGGGAATAGCTCCCAGCGAGACGATCAAATGTCACAAACCGCGCGATCTGCGGGGCAGCGGCGGGTTCGGCGGGGCAGCGGCGCGATCTGCCGGGCAGCGGCGCGATCTGCCGGGCAGCGGCGCGATCGGCGCGGTCACGAGCCGACGAGGGACCTGCCCCAGGAGACAAACGGGAATCACGGGGCCCGCCGGCGCACTTGGCGCCGGCGGGCCCCACTCGTTGCGAAGGAGCGGAGGTCAGACCTCCTTGAATTCGCCCTCGACCGTTTCGTCAGCGGCCTCGGAGCCGGCACCCGCGCCGTCCTTGGCGCCGGCGTCGCCGCCGAACGCTTCGCCGCCGTTCGGGTTGAACCCGCCGGCATCGGCGCCCTCGGGACCCGCCTCTCCCGCGGCGGCCGCCGCCTGGTAGGCGGCAGCTCCGACCCGGGACAGGACCTCGACGAGCGCCTCGGACGCCGTCTTCACGGCCTCCAAGTCGTCGCCCTTGAGGGCCTCGCGCACCGTCGTGACCTTCGTCTCGACCTCGGCGCGGTCCTCGGACGCGACCTTGTCGCCGAGATCCTTCAGTGTCTTCTCGGCCTGGTAGGTGAGCTGTTCCGCCTGGTTGCGGGTCTCGACCTCCTCGCGGCGCTTGCGGTCCTCCTCGGCGTGCTCCTGCGCGTCGCGGACCATCTGGTCCACGGCCGCCTTGTCGAGCATGGACGAGGCCGTGATCCGGACCTGCTGCTCCTTGCCGGTCGCCCGGTCCTTGGCCTTCACGTCGAGGATTCCGTTGGCGTCGATGTCGAAGCCGACCTCGATCTGCGGAATGCCCCGCGGCGCTGACGGGATCCCGTCGAGGATGAACCGGCCGAGCGTCTTGTTGTCCTGGGCGAAATCGCGCTCGCCCTGGAGCACGTGGATCTCGACCTGGCTCTGGTTGTCAGAGGCCGTCGAGAACGTCTGCGACTTGGAAGTCGGGATCGTCGTGTTGCGGTCGATCAGCCGGGTCATGACCCCGCCGAGGGTCTCGATCCCGAGGGACAGCGGCGTGACGTCGAGGAGCAGGACGTCCTTGACCTCGCCACCGAGCACGCCGGCCTGGATCGCTGCCCCGACGGCCACGACCTCGTCCGGGTTGACGCCGCGATGCGGCTCCTTGCCGAAGAGCGACTTGACGAGGTCCTGGACCGCCGGCATGCGGGTCATGCCGCCGACGAGGATGACCTCGTCGATATCGGCCGGCTTGAGCCCGGCGTCCTTGAGGGCCGCGAGCACGGGCCCCTTGGTCTTGTCGACGAGGTCGCCGACGAGGTCCTGGAGCTTCGCCCGGGTCAGGGTCATCACGAGATGCTTCGGCCCGGACGCGTCGGCCGTGACGTACGGGAGGTTGATCTCGGTCGACATCGTCGAACTGAGCTCGATCTTCGCCTTCTCGGCCGCCTCCTTGAGGCGCTGCAGGGCCTGCGGATCCTTCGAAAGGTCGATGCCCTGGTCCTTCTTGAACTCCTGGAGCAACCACTCGATCACCCGCTGGTCGAAGTCGTCGCCGCCGAGGTGGGTGTCACCGTTGGTGGCCTTGACCTCGAAGACGCCGTCGCCGAGCTCGAGGATCGAGATGTCGAACGTGCCGCCGCCGAGGTCGTAGACCGCGACCTTCTCGTCGTGCTTCTTGTCGAGCCCGTAGGCGAGGGCGGACGCGGTCGGCTCGTTGATGATCCGCTTGACGTCCAGGCCGGCGATCCGGCCCGCGTCCTTGGTCGCCTGCCGCTGCGTGTCGTCGAAGTACGCCGGCACGGTGATGACGGCCTCGGTGACCTTCTCGTTGAGGTATGCCTCGGCATCGGTCTTGAGCTTCTGCAGGATCATCGCCGAGATCTCGGGCGGCGAGTACGTCTTGCCGTCGGCGACCTTGACCCTGATCCCGTCCGACTTCGGGTCCTTCTCGACCGTGTACGGGACGAGCTCCTTGCTGTGCTTCGTCTCGGGGTCGTCCCAGCGGCGGCCCATGAAGCGCTTGATCGAGTAGACCGTGTTCTCGGGGTTCGTGACCGACTGGCGCTTGGCCAGCTGGCCGACGAGCCGCTCGCCGGTCTTGGTGAAGGCGACGACCGACGGGACGGTGCGACCGCCCTCGGCCGAAGCGATGACGGTGGGCTCGCCGCCCTCCATGACGGCCACGACCGAGTTCGTCGTGCCGAGGTCGATGCCGATGATCTTTCCCACGTGATGGCTCCTGTTTGGTGTCGGGTTCAGTGAAGGGGTTGGTCGGTGGAACCGGCGTCAGCGCCGGGCGTGCTTGGGGTGGATGCGCCGTCGCCGGCCGCGACGGCCACGAGTGCCGGCCGAAGGACTCGATCCCGGAGGCGGTAGCCGCGTCGCAGCTCGCCGACGATCGCGCCGTCGGGCTGGCCGCTGCCGGGAACGCTGGCGACCGCTTCGTGCTCGCGGGGATCGAACGGAGTCCCTGGCAGCGCGGCGATCGGCGACACGCCCTCGCTCTCGAGGAGCTGGCGGAGCTTCCGGTCGATGGCCGCGATGCCCTCGACCCAGGGGTCCTCGGCGATGGCGTCGGGCCGGGCCTCGATCGCCCGGTCGAAGTCATCCGCGATGGCGAGGACCTTGCTGATCAGCCCTTCGCCGGCGAGGCCGATCATGGCCTGCCGCTCCTCCGCGGTCCGGCGCTTGTAGTTGACGAATTCGGCCCGCTCGCGCTGCAGCGCGGCGAGGAATTCGTCCTTCTCCAGGAGCGCGGCGTCGCGCTCGCCGGTGAGGAGCTCGATGTCCGCGAGGAGCTTCTTGGGGCTGATGTCGATCTCATCGGCGCGCTGCTGGGCGCGCGTTCGGCGGTCCATGGGAGGGGACATCCCTGCTGCTCTTTCTGTGTCAGGCGTAAAGATGGTCGACGAGCTCGTTCATCAGCCCGGAGACGAAGCGGACCGTGCCGATGGCGAGCGGGTAGGCAAGACGCGTGGGGCCGAGCACGCCGACGACGCCGACGGCGCTCCCGGCCCGACCGTATGGGGCCAGGACGAGGGCCACCTCGCGCATGTCGGCGGGCGCGTTCTCGTGGCCGATGTAGACGCGGACGTCGCCGGAGGCCGCGACGTCCCCGACGAGGGCCCCGAGGTAGGTCCGGTTCTCGAGGGCCGAGAACACCCGGCGGAGCTTGTCGCTGTGGGCGAACTCGGGAGCGCCCATGACGTTGAGCAGGCCGTCGCTGAAGACTTCCTCGACCGCTGCCGTGTCGTACTCGCTCAGGCTCCGGACGATGCGGTCCCCGACCCGACGGACGAGGTCGATCTCCGGGCGGTCGTCCGGGAGACGGCCGATCGCGCGAGCGATCTCTCGCGCGGTATGCCCGTCGACGATCTCGTTGAGGATCGCCGCGACAGTAGTCAGCGTTTCCTGGGTCGTCCCCTCGTCGACGTTCATCAGGACCTGCTTCAGGGCACCCTCGCGCATCACGAGGACGAGGCTGGCAAGGCGATCGTTGATCGCCACGAGGTCGATCCGGCGGACGTGGGCCGCGGCTGGCTTGGCCGGCGTGGCAAGGCCGGCATTGCTGGTCAGCGAGGCGATCGTCGATGCCGCAAGGCGGAACCAGTGCTCGCTGGCGAACTCCACCTGGCCGAACTGGTGCCGGATCATGAGTTGCTCGACCTCCGGCATGAGCGCGGAATCGATGATCAATTCCACGTACCAGCGGTAGCCTTCGTCGGTCGGGATGCGGCCGGCAGAGGTGTGTGGGTGCGTCAGCAGACCCGACAGCTCCAGCTCGGCGAGGATGTTGCGAACGGTCGCGCTCGACACGCCGAGCGTGTACCGCTCCACGAGGGCATGGCTTCCCACGGGAATCGCGGAAGTGACGTATTCCTCGATGACGGCCCGGAGGATCGCCTGCGTGCGAAGGTCCAGCGGGCCCGATGAGCGGCGAATTCGTCGCGCCAAGGCCGGGCTCCAGATCCTGTCAGGTGGTTAGCACTCTCCATGCCAGAGTGCTAACGCTCGAATGGATGGTAGCAGCGACATCGGCGAGCGTCAACGACCAGCTGCCCTCGAATCCCTCGTCAGACCAGGCGCGCGAAGAGTTCGTTCGACAGGAGCCGGCCCCGGGTGGTGAGCGCCAGGCGATCCTCGGGGGCATCGGCGAGCAGACCGGCGTCGCGAGCCCACTCGACGTGCGATGCCAGCGGAGCCAGCTCGCCCCACGAGCCGGGAATCCCCTGCCCGAGACGTAATCCGAGGATCACCGCCTCGGCCGCGCGCGCCGCGGCATCCAATGCTTCGTGGCCGCCGGGCGGCAGGCCCCCGGGACGGCCGTTCGCGGGCACGAGGGCGTCGATATAGCGATCCAGGCGGGCGGCGTTCCAGCGTCGCTGGCGGCCGTCGAAGGCGTGCGCGCCCGGACCCACGGCTTCGTGCGGAGACCGCATCCAGTAGGCGAGGTTGTGCCGGCTCTCATGCCCTGGGCGCGCCCAGTTGCTGATCTCGTAGCCGATGTAGCCTGCCGCCGCGAGTCGATCGATGGCGAGCTCGTACATCGCCGCGGCCCGATCCTCATCCTGCCTTGGCCGCGCCGAGGCGCGCCAGCGGCGTGCCCCGGCCGACGTCGGGAGGTGATCCCCGGCGAGCCCCGTCAATCCCTCGGCATCGGGGTCGTCGAGGGTCAGGGCGTAGATCGAGAGGTGATCCAGGCCGAGACCCAGAGCCTGCTCGAGCCCACGGGCGAACCCGACGACGGTCTGTCCCGGAACGTCGTCGAGGAGGTCGAGACTGATGGATGCGATCCCGGCCGCGCGCGCCTCCGCCACGGCCGCGATGACGTCCTGGGCGCCGTGCCGCCGCCCCAGGATCCGCAGGAGCTCCGGATCAAGGGCTTGAGCGCCGTACGAGATCCGGTTGACGCCTGCGGCCGCGAGTGCCCGCGCGTCGCCGCGCTCGTCGGGTCCGGGATTCGCCTCGATGGTGACTTCGGCGTTCGCCGCGAGTCCGAACCGTGCCCGAACCAGCTCGACGAGCGCAGCGATGTCGCCGGGCGGCAGCAGCGACGGCGTCCCGCCGCCGAGATACAGCGTGTCGAGGGGAGGCCTGCGCCCGATCGCCCGGAGATCCGTCGATACGGGGGCGACCCCACGTCGCGTCGAGCGCGTCCGCGCGCAGCTCGATCTCACGGCGCAACGCGCGCCAGGAAGGCCGGAACACGACTCCGCGGCCCCCGGGCGGCGGCCCCGGCAACGACCACGAAGTCGCAGTAGGGGCAGACCGATACGCAGAACGGGATGTGGACGTAGAGCGACCGCGGCGACGACATCGCGGGCTCGGACGCCGCCGGCACTGACCCGATCGCGGCCCTACCGCTCCCCACGCGCGTCACGGCCGGTTACGACGCGCCAGCCATCGGGCGCCCGGCGCCGCCGCTCGACCTCCTCGATCTCGGTCCCCTTCGGCAACGGCTGGCCGGCGTGCCCGGTCGTGAGGAAGATCGCGACACGGGTGATCCCGTGCCCGAGGATCGCCGCCGCGATGCCGCCGGTCGTCAGCGTGGCCCAGCCGCCGACCGCGCCGACGACGATCGCCAGGATGAACATCGATCGGCTCCTGCCGGGCGCGCCCAGGCGCGTGGCGAGCGCGTAGATCGCCGTCTCGGCGATGACCGCGAGCGTCGGGTCGACCCCACCGACGATCATGAATCCGAGCACGGCCCCACGGAACACGATCTCGTCGAAGACGGCCGTGCCGACCTCGTTGACGAGAGCCCCGGGGTACTGGGAGAGATCCGGCAGGCGGACGTAGCGGTAGCGGAGCCAGGCCATCGCGATCGCATAGGCGACCCCGACCGCGCCCAGCAGGAAGCCGAGCGGCACGCCGCCATCGCCGCCGGCGAAGTTGAGGTCCCGGCCCGGCGTGGGGTGGATCGAGACGATCGCGACCACGCCGACGAGGGCGACGCCATACCAGGCGAGCCGGCGGAGGATCGATGGCGGATGCCCGTCGATGGGTTCGTCGTACTCGGCCGTGCCGAACCGTTGCGCCTCGGCGCGGAGCATCACGAGGATCAGGGTCAGGCCCAGCGCGACGAGCGAGCGGAGCTGGTCCTCCACCTAGGACCCGTCCGTCCGGAGCATGGCCAGGAACGCCTCCTGCGGGATCTCCACGGATCCCACGCGCTTCATGCGGCGCTTCCCTTCCTTCTGCTTCTCGAGGAGCTTCCGTTTGCGCGTGATGTCGCCACCGTAGCACTTGGCGAGGACGTTCTTTCGCATCGCCCGGACGGTTTCGCGGGCCACGACGTTCGCGCCGATCGACGCCTGGATCGGTACCTCGAACATCTGGCGAGGGATCAGCTGCTTGAGCCGCTCCGCGAGGGTCCGGCCGATGGAGACCGACTTGTCGCGGTGCACGATCATCGACAGCGCGTCGACGGGCTCCCCGGCGACGAGCACGTCGAGCTTCACGAGCTGGGCGGCCCGGTAGCCGATCTCCTCGTAGTCCATCGAGGCGTAGCCCGCGGTCCTGGTCTTGAGCTGATCGTAGTAGTCGACGATGAGCTCGGCCAAAGGGAGCTCGAAGCGCATCAGGACTCGCACCGGGTCGATGTACTCGAGGTCGATGAAAGATCCCCGGCGGTTCGTGGACAGCTCCATCAGCGGCCCGATATAGGTCGACGGCGTCACCACGCTGAGGCGGACCCAGGGTTCCCGGATCTCTTCGATCTCGGAGATCGCCGGCAGGTGCGCCGGGTTGTCGACTTCGACGGTCCCCCGTTCGTGGGTCAGGAGCACCTGGTACTCGACGGACGGGGCGGAGGCGATGAGGTCGAGGCTGAACTCCCGCTCGAGTCGCTCCTGGACGATCTCCATGTGGAGCAGGCCCAGGAACCCGCACCGGAATCCGAACCCGAGCGCCACCGAGCTCTCTGGTTCGTAGGTGAACGAGGCGTCATTGAGGTGGAGCTTCTCGATGGCATCGCGCAAGAGCGGGTAGTCCTCACCGCTGACCGGATAGATCCCCGCGAACACCAGGCTCTTGGCCTCCTGGTAGCCGGGCAGTGGCTCGACTCGCGGGACTCGCGACGGTGGTGATCGTGTCGCCGACCTGCGCCTCGCGGACGTTCTTGAGCCCTGTGGCGACGTAGCCGACGTCACCGGCATGCATCGTCCCGACTGGCACCAGTGCCGGCCGGAAGTAGCCAAGCTCCAGCAGGTCGGCCTCGGCCCCCGAGGCCATGAGCCGGATCCGGTCGTGATCGTGGATGGTCCCGGCGGCCAGCCGGACGTAGACGATGACGCCCTTGTAGGGGTCGTAGTGGGAGTCGAAGACGAGGGCCTGGAGCGGCTTCGATGGATCGCCCTTTGGCGGCGGGACGCGGGCCACGATCGCCTCGAGGATCTCGGCGATGCCGGTGCCGTCCTTGGCCGAGGCGAGGATCACCTCCTCGTGGGGGATCGCCAGGACGCTCTCGAGCTCCTCCATGACGACCTCGGGCTGGGCCGATGGCAGGTCGATCTTGTTGAGGACCGGGATGATCGTCAGGCCTTCGCGCATCGCGAGGTGGACGTTGGCCAGGGTCTGGGCCTCGATCCCCTGGGCCGCGTCCACGACGAGGATCGCCCCTTCGCAGGCCTGCAGGCTGCGGCTGACCTCGTAGCTGAAGTCGACGTGCCCGGGCGTGTCGATGAGGTTCAGGCCGTAGACCAGGCCGTCGTTCGCGGTGTACTCCAGGCGCACGGCCCGGGCCTTGATCGTGATGCCCTTCTCGCGCTCGAGGTCCATCGAGTCGAGGACCTGGCTCATCATCTGCCGCCCCTCGACCGTGTGGGTCACCTCGAGGAGACGGTCCGCGAGCGTGGACTTGCCGTGATCGATGTGGGCGATGATCGAGAAGTTGCGAAGGCGCTCCTGAGGGATCGTCACGGGGCCGGAGTGTAGCGGGTCGGGCACTTCGGCCCGGCGGTCGCAGTCCAGGCGGGCATCTGGTGCCGTGTCGTTGCTAGCATCCCCGGGTGGCGCATCGATCCCCTGCCCTGCCGCCGACGCTCGAGGCCGGCTATCGCCGCTTCCGGACCGTCGGCTACGCCGCCGAGCGCGAGCGATTCCGCCGGCTCGGCGAGGAGGGCCAGCGGCCGTCGACGATGGTGATCGCCTGCTCGGATTCGCGGTCCGCACCGGAGACGGTCTTCGACGCGGGGCCGGGCGAGGTGTTCGTGCTGAGGAACGTGGCGGCCCTCGTCCCGCCGTACGCGCCGGACGGCGCGGCGCACGCCGCATCCGCCGCACTCGAGTTCGCGGTCCTCGCCCTCGAGGTCTCGTCGATCGTGGTCATGGGCCATGGCCGGTGTGGCGGCATCGCCGCGGCGCAGGCCGCCGGTTCGCCGCTCTCCGAGACCGACTTCATCGGCACCTGGGTGGCAGGCATCCGCGAGCTCCTGCCTGCCGGGAACGCGGTCCGCGATGCGCTCGACCCTGCCGCGGCGCGCCTCGCGCTCGAACGGGCATCGGTGGAGCGATCGATCGGGAACCTCCGGACATTCCCGTGGATCCGATCGCGGGACGAGACGGGGGCGCTCGCGCTCGTGGGGGCGTGGTTCGACATCTCGCTCGGCGAGCTCTGGGCAATGGACGACGGGATCTGGGCTCGCGTCGAAGTCTGAGACGCGTGCTCAGGCCCGAACGATCGCGAGCGCGGTGACGCCGAGCACGACCACGGAGACCCCGACGACCTGGATCCGGGCGAGCCGCTCCTTGAACAGGAAATACGCGGACACCGCCGCGATCGCCGCGAATTGCGATCCGAGGACCGCGGCGGTCGCGGGACTCGCGTGGGCTCCAATGACGTAGGCCCCGTTCCCGACGACCTCGAGGACCCCGGACAGGACCACCAGCGGGAGCGCCTGGCGTGAGAGGCGCAAACGCCCGCGTGCGATCAGCGGAACGGCGATGAGCAGCATCCCGACGAACCGAGAGACGAGCAGGATCCACGGGAGCGGCGTGCTGCCCAGGCGGGCGCTCGTGATGAGGCCGACCGCGAAGGCCACGGCGGCCGCGACCGCAAGGAGGACGCTGCGTCGCGTCGCAGCCGCGTCTTCGCGGGCGTGGAGCGGCACGGCCGCGGGCTCAGGCGCGATCGGGAGGGGCAGCACGATCGCCAGGTCGTCGGGATCGATCGTGCCGCTCGGGCCACCCTTCGGGGGGCCGACCTCGGCTCGTCGATCGATCGAGGCGAGCACGACGCCGAGGGCGATCAGGGCGAGCAGGATCGCGGTCGGGACGCCGAGCGCCTCGCCGAGGACGACCGAGGCCAGGGCGGCCATCCCGCCCTCGGTCGAGACGATGGGCGTGACGATCGAGACGCGCCCGATCACGAGGGCGCGATAGGCGAGCAGCAGGCCCGTGCTGGCCGAAAAGCCCGTGACGACCATGCCGGCGACCTGCGGCAGGGAGACGCTGCTGCCGTCGGCGAGCGAGACGATCGAGGGCGGGATGCTGACGAGGAACCCGACGATCATCACCCACGCCAGCACGGACGATGGCCCGATGAGCCGGCTCGAGCGCGACGACGACAGGGTGGCGACGGCCCACGAGACGGCCGCGCCCAGACCCCCGAGGATTGCGATCATCCGGCGAAGTCTGACAGGGGTCCCGCCTCTGCCACCAAGTCCTTCGTCGTGGGCGGGAGACCAGTACCCGCTGCGCTCCAGGCCGACCTCCCGTAGTCGAGATCCGCGCGCTCTGGTACCATCCGCGTCCGCGCCCGGTGCCCTGCGCCCGCGCATGTCCTACATGAAGTTCCGCATCGAGAGGTTCGACCTTGGCCAGGACTCCCCGGAAATGGACGGGCGCACGATCGCCGTCGGGCCTGAAGCGCGTCCGCACCGCCGAGCGCCGGCACGAAGTCCTCGGTCCTCGACGCTCCGCCGCGAAGACGCTCGTGAAGAACGCCCTGATCGCCGCGACCGCGCCGACCGAGGGCGTTGACGCCCAGGCGGCGCTCATCCAGGCGATCAGCGCACTCGACCGCGCGGCAAAGGTCGGGGCGATCCACCCGAACGCGGCCGCGCGTCGCAAGTCCCGCCTCACCCGAACCGTGAATGCCGCGGTCGCCGGTGCGGGGACGACCTCGTCCCGGGCCGCAAAGACCATCGGGAAGGCGGCCGCGCAGAAGGCAGCGAAGGCCCGGATCGCGGCCTCCAAGGCCGACAAGGCGAAGGGCGCCCAGACGGCGGCCGGCAAGGCTCGTGCCGCACTGTCCAAGACGAGTCGCGCCGAGGCGGCCGCCGGGGCCGCCAGGGCCGCTGCCGCTGCTGCCGACGCAGACGCCGGCCAAGCCGGTCGCGAAGGCCGCGACCAAGCGCGCCGCCACGGCCGCAACGAAGGCTCCCGCGAAGGCGGCTGCGACGAAACCCGCTGCCAAGGCGACCGCTGCCAAGGCGACCGCTGCCAAGGCGACCGCTGCCAAGGCGACCGCTGCCAAGAAGCCGGCAAAGAAGCCGGTCGCCCGAAAGGCTCCCGCGAAGGAGGCCTGATCGGCGTCGTTCGGCGGGGATCGCCGGCGCAGCGTCCTCTCGAACGCCCCGGCAGCGCCGGGGCGTTGCCGATTCCGGGGCAGCCCTACGTCGTGGGAGCAGCCTTGGGTCGCGTCGCGCCGTACATCAGGCCGCCCGCAAGGCCGAAGCCCGTCGAGAGCCCGAAGAGCAACGTCGCGGTCGTCCACTGCTGGGCCCAGAAGAAGGTCGAGAAGCTGGCGGCGTCCGTGACGCCGGCCGCGGCGAGGGCATCGGGTTGGCTTTGCCGGTACCGCTGATAGACGCAGTCGCCGCCGGTCTGACAGGTGATCCGGCCACCGAGCCCGGGGTCGCGATAGCCGTCGTCGGCGGCGAAGAAGAGCGCCTTGACGCCGATCAACAACGCGGCAAGCGTCAGGCCCGTGACGAGGCCCGCGAAGAGGGAGTTCGCGAGTATCCGGCCCCACTCACCGCGGCCACGGCCAGAACGGGCGTCCGCGTAGTAGCCGATGAGCAGACCGGCGGGCACGGACAGCGCCCAGTAGATCGGCTCGATCGGGATGACCAGCAGGAAGCTGACCCCGATCGTGACGGCCATACCAATGCCAACGAAGGCGGCCGTGATGGCCCCCCGGTCAACGAACCGACTCACCCCTCCCGGCCGCTCGCCGCAAGGGCCGAGCGGCCCAGGTACCGCGCCGCGTCACCGAGCTCTTCCTCGATCCGGAGGAGGCGGTTGTACTTGGCAACCCGCTCCGAACGCGACGGCGCGCCGGTCTTGATCTGACCCGTCCCCATCCCGACCACGAAGTCGGCGATGGTCGTGTCCTCGGTCTCGCCCGACCGGTGCGACACGACGGCCGTCCAGCCTGCCCGCCGCGCGATCTCGACGGCTTCGATCGTCTCGGTCAGCGTCCCGATCTGGTTCAGCTTGATGAGGACGGAGTTCATCGCCCGCTCCTCGATCGCGCGGGCGATGAAGGCGGGATTCGTGACGACGATGTCGTCACCGACGAGCTGGACCTGGCTGGCCGATCCGGGCGGTCAGCTCCACCCACCCGGGCCAGTCCTCCTCTCCGAGTCCGTCCTCGAGCGAGACGATCGGATACCTCGCGATCCAATCGGCCCAGAGGTCGATCATCTGGCCGGAATCGAGCGTCCGGTTCTCCTTCTCGAGCCGGTACTGACCCGGCACGCCGTCGGCGCCCGTGCCCTCGACGAGGATCGAGCTCGTGGCCGGATCGAGGGCGATCCCGACCTCGTCGCCGGGCTTGTAGCCTGCGGCCTCGATCGCCCGCAGGATCACCTCGATGGCCGCCTGATTGGAGGGAAGCGACGGGGCGAAGCCACCCTCGTCTCCCTGGCCGGTGGCCTGACCCTCGTCATGGAGGATCTTTCGCAGCGCGGCGAAGATCTCCGCCCCGGCGCGCAATGCATCGGAGAACGTGGCGAGGCCCACGGGCATCACCATGAACTCCTGGAAGTCGGTCGAGTTCTGGGCGTGCTTGCCACCGTTCAGGATGTTGAATTGCGGTACGGGCAGGGTCCGTGCCCCGACGCCGCCGATGTAGCGGTACAGCGGCAGGTCGAGCGCCGAGGCGCTCGCGTGGGCACAGGCGAGCGAGACGCCGAGGATCGCATTGGCGCCGAGGCGGCCCTTGTTCGGGGTCCCATCGAGCTCGATCAGGGCGGCATCCACGCCGGCCTGGTCCGCCGCATCGAACCCGACGATCGCCGGGCCGATCTCCTCGATGACGTGACCGACGGCCTTCCGCACGCCCTTGCCACCGAAGCGCGTCTTGTCGCCGTCGCGGAGCTCGACCGCCTCGTGGACGCCGGTCGAGGCGCCCGACGGAACCGCCGCACGGCCGACCGAGCCGTCACCAAGGACGACATCGACCTCGATGGTCGGGTTGCCGCGCGAATCGAGGATCTCGCGAGCCTCGACGAGGGCAATGGACGTATCGATGCTCATGATCGCGCCCCCACCGTCGCCCGATCCATCAGGACGGCGACGCCCGGAAGCTCGCGGCCCTCGAGGAATTCGAGGCTCGCCCCGCCACCGGTGGAGATATGGGTGAACCGGGCGGCGAGACCCTGCTGCTGGATCGCGGCCACGGAATCACCGCCGCCGACCACAACCGTCGCGCCCGCATCGCAGCGAGCCGCCAGGAAGCGCGCCAGGTGGTTGGTCCCGTGGGCGAACGACGGGATCTCGAACACCCCGAGCGGGCCGTTCCAGAAAACCGTCTTGGCGTCCGCGAGTGCAGCTTCCATGAGCTCGATCGTCGCGGCACCGACATCCACGATGTGCCACGAGGCCGGGATCTTCTCGGCGGACAGCGTCTTGTACTCGGTGCCGCGGGTGACCTCCTTGGCCACGATGACGTCGACGGGGAGGATCACCCGGACGCCCTTTGCCTCGGCCGAAGCGAGGACTCGCTTGGCCTCGTCGACCATGTCGTGCTCGGCGAGGCTCTTGCCGATCGCCTTGCCCTGCGCCAGCAGGAACGTGTTGGCCATCCCGCCGCCGAGAACGAGGATGTCCACCTTCGAGAGGAGGTTGTCGAGGACCTTGAGCTTGCCCGACACCTTCGCCCCGCCGACGATCGCGGCAAACGGATGAGCCGGCGATTCGAGCAGGTGCGACAGCTGGGCGATCTCCTGCTCCATGAGGAACCCGGCGTAGGCCGGCAGGAACTTCGTGATCCCGACCGTCGAGGCATGCGCCCGATGGGCGGTCCCGAAGGCATCGTTGACGTAGATGTCCGCGTAGGCGGCGAGCTGCTCGGCGAACTTGGGGTCGTTCTTCTCCTCGGCGGCGTGGAACCGGAGGTTCTCGAGAAGGAGGAGCTCCCCGGGCCGGAGGCGCTTGACGGCATCGACGGTCCCGACGCCCAGCGCATCGCCGGTCACGGGCACGTTCTTGCCGATGAGCGACGAGAGGCGATCCGCGACGGGTCGCAGACGGAGGCCGTCCTGGACCTTGCCGTCGGGCCGACCGAGGTGGCTCGCCAGGATCACCTTGGCCCCGTGGCTCAGGAGGTGCTTGATCGTGGGAATAGCCGCCCGGATCCGGGAGTCGTCGGTGACCTTCCCATCCTCGAGCGGAACGTTGAAATCGACGCGCACGAAGACGCGTTTGCCGGAGACGTCGACGTCCCGGATCGTCATCTTGTCCATCTGAGTCCTGTCAAGCTGATTCGGCGATGGTCGGCGGGCGCTCGGCGCCCTCAGGCGGCGGTGGCCGCCGGGAGCCTGGAGGCGATCATCTCGATCAGGTCGGCACAGCGGCAGCTGTAGCCCCATTCGTTGTCGTACCAGGCGATGACCTTCACGAAGTTGCCGCCGAGAACCATGGTGCTGGCGGAGTCCACGATCGAGGAGCGTGCGTCGCCACGGAAGTCCGTGGACACGAGGGGCTCATCGGAGACCCCGAGGATCCCCTTCATTGGGCCGGCGGCCGCGACGCGGAACGCCTCGTTGAGCTCCTCGACGGAGGTCTCGCGACCGACCACCGCAGTGAAGTCGACGACGCTGACCGTGGGGGTCGGCACGCGCAGGCTGAACCCGTCGAACTTGCCCTTGAGGTCGGGGATCACGAGGGCCAGGGCCTTTGCCGCGCCCGTCGTGGTCGGGATGATGTTCAGCCCGGCAGCCCGCGCGCGGCGCGGGTCCTTGTGGGCGACATCGAGGATCCGCTGGTCGTTCGTGTAGCTGTGGATCGTGTTCATCAGGCCCCGCTCGATGCCCACGAGGTCATGAACCACCTTGGCCGCCGGTGCGAGGCAGTTGGTTGTGCAGCTGGCGTTGCTGATGACGTTGTGGGCGGCGGGGTCGTACATGGCGTCATTGACCCCGAGGACGATCGTGATGTCCTCGCCCTTCGCCGGCGCACTGATCACGACCTTCCGGGCCCCGGCATCGAGGTGCGCCCGCGCCTTGTCGGCCGAGGTGAACAGGCCCGTCGACTCCAGGACGATGTCGACGCCAAGGTCACCCCACGGCAGGGCCGCGGGGTCCTTCTCCTTGAGCACCTTGATCTCGCGGCCATCGATGATCAGCGAATCATCCGTGTGGTCGACCGTGCCCGGATATGCCCCGTACGTCGAGTCGTGCTTGAAGAGGAGCGCGTTCATGCTCGTGTCGACGAGATCGTTCACCGCCACGACCTCGACACCGGGGGCTCGCTCGATGATCGCCTTGAGGGATTGCCGGCCGATCCGACCGAACCCGTTGATACCGACACGAACGGTCATGGTGGAACCTCCATAGGGGGACCAATGCGCCGCATGGAGCGGCCGGTCACGCCCTGTTGTCATGCGTGTTTCGTACACATCGAGTCTAGCAGAGGCCACCCATGGGGCCTCCGGGGCAGCGGCCCGGAATGACGTGCCGGATGGCCCGGTCGCGCGTCAGACCTGGAGGGCGACGGCGGGCACGGCGCCGAGGAGGCCGACGTCATCGCCGAGATCGGCCGATACGATGCGCACGCGGTTCCGGGGGATCCGGAAGGCCGACGTCGCGACGGCCTCTCGGGCGGGGCCGAGCAGCCGCTCGCCCTGGGCCTGGGCGATCGCCCCGCCGATCACGATCACCTCCGGGTTGAAGGTGTTGACGAGGCCGATGAGGAACTGGCAGACGGCGCGTCGGGCCGTTTCGATGATCTCTGCCGAGACGTCATCACCGGCATCGGCGAGCTCCGCGATATCACGTGCCTCGAGGAGCCGCGGCGCGATGGCGGCGGCCCGGGCGGCGAGCGCCGGCGCCGTTCCGGCCGCGGCGGCGGCCGCTGCGCGGTGAGCCATCGCGGCACCGGACGCATAGGCCTCCACGTGGGCGACCCCACCGCAGGTGCAGATCGGCCCATCGATTCCGATCGGCACGTGGCCGAGCTCCCCGGCGACTCCGTCAGGACCGCCATAGACGCGACCGTCGATCACGATGGAACCACCCACGCCGGTCGATATGGTGAGGTACAGGAAGTCCCGCGCTCCATGGGCCGCGCCGAACGTCATCTCCGCCAGCGCGGCCATGTTGGTGTCGCGCTCGAGCACCGCGGGCAGGCCGAGGGCGGCCGCGATCGGATCGCGGAACGCGACGTTGACGAAGCCCGGGCCGAAGTTGGGCGGTTCGACGAGGTATCCGCTCCGCGGATCGAGCGGGCCGGGAGCAGCGAGCCCAAGGCCGCGGATCGTGGCGCGAACATCGGCACCAACGGCGTCGCGGGCCTTGCGCAGCTGCTCGATGCACGCGCCGATGACCGCGTCGGGGCCGTCGCCACCGGGCGTGCGGCGCTCGGCCCGCGAGAGGATCCGACCATCACCGGACACGACCGCGGCCCGCGTGTGCGTCCCGCCGAGATCGAGCGCGAGGACCGTCGAGGGAGCCGATGCCATGGCCATGAGGATAGCGCCCGCGAGCCGCGACCCGGCTTCCCGCCACGGGCGCGGCTGCCGGCTGTCTCGGGCCGGACGGCCCCGATAAACGGCGAACCCCCCGCCAGCGAACCGGCGAGGGGTTCAAGTCTCAGGACGCGGTGGCGTCAGCCCCCGATCTTGAACACCTTCGTGCCGCACTTCGGGCAGGTGCCCGACAGCGCAGGCTTGCCGTTCTTCATGGTGATCTGAACCGGGTTCTGGACTTCGACTTTCATCTTGTCCTTGACGCAATAGGCCATGGCCATGGGTCTAGTTCCTCCTCGGGTTCCATGCTCCCCGGGCACACACCCGGAGTCGCGATCTGACTACATGCCGAGCGACGGTCGCCAGCGATCCGTCCCGGCCTCGACCGTCCGACGGTCCATGTCGGCGAGGATCCCGAGCGCTTCGAGGCCCGTCTCCACGCAGGCATCTTCCGCCGCGTGCTTTGCGTTCCCGCTGGGGAATTCCCCGGTGGTCCGCTGAGCGTATACCGCGCACACGACGCCGGCTCGACACCGAGCAAGCCCCGCGAGCACGAGGAGCGCCGACGCCTCCATCTCGAAATTCATGACGCGCTGGCGCGCCATGTCTTCTGCGAGGTCAGGGTATCGGATGGGAAGCTGCGGGATCGGGCGTCCCTGCGCACCGTAGAAGCCGGGCGCGGTGGCCGTGATCCCCACGTGATGTCGTCGGCCAAGACGACTCGCGGCCTCGATGAGGGCCAGGACGGCCTCGTGGTGCGCGACGGCGGGGTATCCGTCCGAAACGAACCACGATGTCGTCGTCTCGAGCCGGACGGCTCCGGACGTGATGCAAAGGTCCCCGGCCTGGATCTCCGGCTGAAGCGCGCCGCTGGACCCCACGCGAATGAACGTCGGCCGATTCGTGATCGCGAGAATCTCGGCGATCACGATTTCGACGTTGTCCGATCCGATGCCCGTCGACACGACCGAAACCCGAAGGCCCTTGTACATCCCGGTCACGGACGCGAACTCGCGATTGCGCCGTTCCAGTTCGATCGAACTGAGCTTGGTGGCGATCCGGGCCGTCCGATCCGGGTCACCGGGGAGGAGCACGTACTCGGCCAGCTCGCCTGGACCGAGGTCGATGTGGTACTGCCGCTCCCCAACGGGGAGTGCGACGCGGTGGTCCGCGTTCGGCAAGCTCGGCTCCCCCTGTGTGCGCTGTGTGCTCCGCGACGCGGGGCCCGATGAAGCGTAGACGCCCGTTCAAACGTGCGTCAAGCCGATCAAGCGACCCGCGCGGCCCGCGAATCGCCCTCACGGCGCCACGTCGGGCGAGGCCGGGCTATGACGAAGCCTCGCGATCCTGACAAGGACGGCCGTCACGAGGCGACGGTGCGCCTGACGACGTCGCGCCAGGATCAGGCCGACCGACAGGACCGAGATCATCGCGAGGCTCATCGGCCCGGCCGCGCCGTCGAACCCGACGAGCGGTCCGATCGGGCCTGCCGCGGTCGACGCCAAGGGTGCGACCGACGCGGTCGGAGCCGGGGACACGAAGGCCTCGATCGGCACAACCTGGCCCAGGTCGCCGAGCCGGACGAGCCCCGCGGGATCCGCGACCGTGACCACGAAGGCGCCACCCTCCGCCTGCACGCGCCCGACAATTCCGACCGCGTCCCCGACCTCGAGGAGATCGTGGAATGCGGCCGCCCCGCCCTCGAGTCGTACGGTCCCGATCGCCGTGCCGTCATCGAGGCGGAAACCGTCGGGCGTAACGGCGGCGACCAGTCCACCAACGCGGACGAGGTCGCCGCCGCGTTCCTCGAGGGCGGCGAGGTCGACCTCCGGCACGCTGACCGACGCCCCGGCGCTGCCGTAGGCCGTCGGCGAACCGACGCTCGTCGAGGCCGTAGCACCGCTCGAAGTCCGGCCCGTCGCGGCCGAGGCGCCTCCGGGCGGGCCGATCGCGACGTCGTACGTTCCCCGCGGCGTCACGGCCCAGCGCTGGTCCGTCGCCGTCGGATAGGGCCGGCGAACGATCCCGACGATCGTTGCCGCCCGACCCTGGACGAGGGACGTCGAGGGAATGCCGCTCCCCGAGAGGCCGCTGACGAGAACGCTCGCCGCACCGACCCGAACGTCGGCCCACCACCGATCGCCGAGCCGCGTCACCTTCGCGACGGTGCCGACGATCCGCACGAGTCGCCACTCCTGGAAGGCGCCGGGCAACGTCGACAGCGACGACGGGGTCACGTCAGCCTGGGTGGCGATGACCGCGACCTCCGTGGCGTGGATTCTCGGGGCCCCGTACGCGCGCCCCACGGTGCCGGCAACGCGGATCCTGGTCCCCATCGGCGGCGCCGTCACGTCCGCCGGGAGCAGGACCTCGATGCCACCGCTCGAATCCTGGATCACGATCAGCCGGCCGTCGGTGTCGAGGAGGCCTGCGCCACCTGTGACAACGCCGACGACCCCGACCGTGGCGCCGTCGAGCCGCGACGCCGTCGCGATCGGCATGTCCGGGCCGCCGGACGCGCCCGGTCCGGATCCGACCGGCGTGGGAACGGGGCTCGAGCCCGGATCGGTCGCGGGGCCGGCAAGGATGTCCGCGCGGTCTCGGAGCCAGATCCGGTAGCCGTCGAGGGCGCCCTTCTTCGACGCGTGCTGGCCGACGATCCCTACGAAGCGGTGGGTCACGCCTGAGCGAAGATCGGCGGACGTAATGCCGCTTGACGCGTCGGCTTCGATCCGGACCGTCGTGCCTGCCGCATCGACGACGTCGATCGTGACGTCGTTCGTGGTGCTCTTGCGTGCCGCACCGACCTGTTTGCCGGACAGGACGACGAGCGTACCCTCGGTGCTCTCGCCAAGGTCCCGGCCCACGATCGCGGCGGGCGCGGGGACGGGACTGCTGCCGAGGACCACGACCCCGCCGGAGCCCGGCCGGATCTCGAGCTGCCCGTACGGATCGGAGGTCGGCCCCGTCACGCGGAGCAAGGTCCCCCGGCGCGGAAGTGGTGTCCCGGTAGGGAGGCGCACCCCGATGCCGGCGGTCGCGTCGGCAATCGCGATGACGGCTGGCGAACCCACGCGTCCCGCCTCGGCGGTCACGATGCCAACCACGGTGACGACGGAACCAACCGGTCGCGACCGCGCGTCGACAACGCTCGTGGCGGGCGAGGACGTCGGGTCCGGGGTCGGCGAGGGACTGGGCGTGGCCGATGCGCCGGGTGACTGGACCGGTGACGATGATGTCGTCGGTCCCGGCGTCGGTCCCGGCGTCGGTCCTGGCGTGGGCACCAGCGTCGGCGTCGGAGACGGTGCGGGGAGGACCTCGAGCTCCCCGGCGATCGTGGCGTTGATCCGGTAGCCACCGGCGCCGGTCCCCGTGCTGTCCCGCTGTCCGACAGGCCCTTCGACGGCGACGGCCGTTCCCGCCGGGACCGAGTCCGAGCCCAGCGCGTTCGACCCGATGATGACGCGCACCGCGCCGGAGCCGTCGTCGACGAGGATCCCCAGTCCGTCGGCGTAGGTGGTCGGGCTCCCCGAGGTGAGTCCGCTGACCCGGACGCGAGCGCCTTCCAGGGCCTCGCCCACGGACCCGGTCGAGGCCGCCACGGGATCAGGAAGATCGGACGGGCCGAGGTCGATGACGTCGCCGACGTGGACACGCAGCGTCCGCGCGCCGTAGCGCTCGTCGATCGTCCCGGGAAGGCGCACGGCGTTACCAGCTGGCCAGACCGTGCCGACCGCGGCGTCGAGGTAGACGGCGATACCACCGGTGGGATCCTGGACGACGCCGGATCGCCCGGATTCGAGCGCCGGCAGGTCCATCGTCAGGACGCCCTCGATCGTCGCCGAGGTTCCGGTCGCCAGCTGGCGCGCCTCGGCGATGGCCGTGATGACGGGTCCGGGCGTGGACGTCGGGATCGGGTCGGAAGACGGCCCGGCTGTCGGATCAACCGTCGGGCTCGGGCTCGAGGTCAACGTCGGCGTCGGTGTCGGCGTGGCGAAGGGAGAGGCGATCGGCGACGCGGTCGGGGTGGCGGTGGCGGTGGCGGTCGGGGTCGGGCTCGGGCTCGGGCTCGGGCTCGGGCTCGGGCTGGATACGGGCGTCGGGCTCGGCGTCGCCGTCGGCGCCGCCGATGGCAAGGCAGTCGGTGCCGCGGTCGGCCCCATGCTCGGCACGTTCGAGGGCCCGACCGTCGGAGCCGGCGTGGCCGACGCATCCGAACTGGTGGTCGGTTCCGGGGTCGTCGACGCCGGCACGACCGACGGCGTCGCGAAGAACGTCGGGCTGGGCGAGGCCGCCTGGACGGGAACCGCCGGCGCCGCAAGGTTCTGCGGATCGGGACTGACCTGCTCGAACCAGTCCGCCTGGTTGTCATTCGTGTCCGTGCTGTTGCCCAGAGACCCACCCGGGGCCCGTTCGATGCTTCGGCCCGCCGCCGGAGCGGCGGCGGCGACCCCCTCGACGAAGGCGCTGGTCGCGTCGCCCCAACCGACCGCATCGGTCGGGGCGCCGCCCACCGGGCGCACGACGATCGACCCGCCGGTCGCCGCGAACCCGCCGCTGTAGACGGCATCGGCGACCGAGGCATACACGCCGCTGCTGTTGGCGATCAGCAGGTGGCGCCCGGGACCAAGGATCGTGGAGGCGGCCCAGGTGGCCTTCCGGGTCACCGTCCCGCCCGTCGACGTGACGTAGACGACCTCGAAGCCCGCGAGGTCGATGTCGACCGGGCCGGCGTTCGTGAGCTCCACGAACTCGTCCGAGGCAGACGCGCCACCGGTCTGCAGCTCCGAGAGCAGGAGCGAGGCCGGCGGCCACGTGACCTCCGCGAGGAGGGTTCCGGCATCGGATCTCGGTGCGACGGCTGCGAGGGCGACGGTACTCATGGCGAGAATCGCGAACAGGGCAGCCGCGGCCGCGGCACGAGCTCGTTCCACCGAGCGACCTCCGGGGCGGGCAGGAGCATCGGCGCCGGGCGGGACGGCTGGACCGTTCTACCAGCCCTCCCTCATCGCCGGCTCATCGGCCCGTTACCGGGGGCCACGGCTTCGGGACGCGGCCCGCATCGACAGCCAGCCCTCGATCCAAGTACGATGCCCACCCAGCCGCGGCGCCCGCCGCGATCCCGAGACCCAAGGAGTGCCCGTGGCCCGCGCCAAGCGCACCGCCCGTGCCGATGCTCGCCGTCGCTATCGCCAGACGATCGCAAGCGACCCCGAGGCGCTCGAGGCGGACGATCTGGCGACGACCGCGGCGACGCCGACCGGCGGGACCGCGAGCCGCAAGCCGAACCCCGCGGCCGGCGGCCGACCGGTCGGCTTCACCGACGCGATGCGCCTGGCGTGGCACCAGCCCCACATCCGGGAGGACATCGCTGCCCTGCCGTCACTCGTGCGCACCCGCTGGTTCCTGATCCCGCTGGCCCTCGTCCTCGTCGGCATCCTGGGCGTGCTCGTGCTCCCGACCAACTACATCAGCGGGCTCTTCTTCCAGCTGATGGTGCTGCCGCCGGCCATGGCCCCGGTCTTCATCGTCGGGTTCTTCGCCAAGCGGGCCAGCTACCTGCTCGGGTTCATCATCGCGGTGATCGATGTCATCGGCTATGTCGCGTTCGTGTACACGGCCCTGCCGGTCCTGGCAGCCGGGACACCGCAGACGCAGAGCGCCGAGTCGCTCGTCTTCTCAGCCGTCGCGATCGGGCCGCTGTCCGGCATCTTCTTCGCGGCCGGGGCCGCCTGGTATCGACGGTTCCTCGCGCTGTCCAGCCGGCAGCGCGGCGGGCAGCGCCCGAACCAGCGCGCCGGGCAGCAGCGCTCGAAGGCCAACCGACCCGCCCGCGGCTGACCGCCGGGCGATCCCGGGCGATCAGCGAGGTTCCAGACAACGAGACGAGACGCGCGGGAGGTCGTCGGCGGCGGGCCGACCCCGTCGCCCGTCGCGAACGCCCTCAGCCGGGTGCGACGAGATGGACCTCGAGCTCCGGGAACAGGGCGATGACCTGGTCCGCGAGCGAGCGCTCGAACAAGCGTCGAAGTCCCTCCACCTCGGCGTGGGGCAGGACGAGGTGGGTCGCCCGCCGCGCCCTCACGGCGTCCTGCAACCCGGTCGGGAGGTCCTTCGCTTCGAACCGCGCGATCTCCGCTCCGAGGTCCGTCGCGTCGTCGAGGGCCTCCTGGAGGTCCCGCTGGCGGTCGAACGGCCATTGGGCCGCCTCGGGCGTCTCGACGACGACCGCGACGAGCGCGGCACGGAGCGCGCTCGCCAGGCGGGCGGCGCGACGGATTGCCCGGTGCGAAGCCGGACTGCCATCGACGAGGACCAGGACACGTTCCGTGACGAGGGACAGCGAAGGCCCCGACGTCGTGGCCTCGAGCTGTCCCTCGACCGTCTGGGCGGTCAGGCGCAGGGCGAGCTCGCGGAGGGCGGTGAGGTTGCCCTCCGTGAAGAACCGGTCGAGAGCGATCTGGGCGCGCTCGGGCGAGTAGACATTGCCGTGCTTCATGCGCTGCCGGAGCGCGTAGGGGCTCATGTCCACGAGCTCGATCTCGTCGGCCCCGAGCAGCGCCTCGTCGGGCAGGCGCTCGTTCACGGGTGCGCCCGTGATCGTGGCGACCGCGTCGGCCACGCTCTCCAGATGCTGGACGTTCATCGTGCTGACGACGTGGATCCCGGCGTCGCGGATGACCTCGACGTCCTCCCAGCGCTTGGCCCGGGCAGATCCCGGGACGTTCGTGTGGGCGAGCTCGTCGACGAGGGCGACGGTCGGGGCGCGAGCGAGGATCGCGTCCGTGTCCATCTCCTCGACGACGACGCCGCGGTACTCGACCCGCCGCCGGGGAACGATCTCGAGCCCGTCGAGGAGCGCCGCCGTGTGCACCCGGCCATGCGCCTCCACGTATCCGACGATCAGGTCCGTGCCGCGATCGAGACGGCGATGTCCCTCCTCGAGCATCCGGTAGGTCTTGCCGACGCCGGGCGCCATGCCCAGGTAGACGCGGAGCCGCCCCCGACCACCACCCCCCTCGTCCCGGACGCGCGCCAACATCTCGTCGGCCGTCGGCCGGACATCGAGCAGGTCGCGCTCCGGGTCCTTCACCGCAGCAGCCCGTCCAGGTCTAGGTTGAGCTCCAGGACGTTGACCCGCGACTCCCCGAGGAAGCCGAGGATCGGCCCATCCATGTGGCGAGCCACGAGGACCCGGACCGCGTCCGCTGTCATGCCACGCGCCGCCGCTACGCGGGCGACCTGGTACTCGGCGGCGGCCGGGCTGATATCCGGGTCAAGGCCCGACGCCGACGCCGTCACGAGGTCCACCGGAACGGGCCCGCCGCCGTTGGCCGCCCGTTCCCGGTCCACCTCGGCCGCGATCCGGTCGATGAGGTCCCTGCTCGTCGGCCCGAAATTCGTCCCGCCGGAGCCACCCGCGTCGTAGCCGTCCTTTCCGGCCGCGGAAGGCCGCCCCCAGAAGTACTTGTCGTCGGAGAACGCCTGCCCGATGAGGCTCGACCCGACCGCCTTGCCGTCCACGACGATCAGCGAGCCGTTCGCCTGGTGCGGGAAGGCGATCTGCGCGATCGCCGTGACCACCGCCGGGTAGACCGCGCCGGTGATGACGGTGAACGCGACCAGGAGGGCGAACGCCGGCCAGAGTCGATGCCGAAGGAAGGTGCGCATCCGGTTCGTCCTATGCGAGATGGAGGGCCGACACGACGAGATCGATCGCCTTGATCCCGATGAACGGGGCGAGGATCCCACCGAGGCCGTAGATGAGGAGATTGCGTCGGAGGAGCTCGCTGGCCGGGGCAGGCCTGAACGCGACACCCCGTAGCGCGAGCGGAATGAGTGCGACGATGATCAGGGCGTTGAAGATCACGGCCGAGAGGATCGCGCTGTGGGGCGTCGAGAGGCCCATCACGTTGAGCGCGTTGAGCTCCGGGTAGACCGGCACGAACATGGCCGGGACAATCGCGAAGTACTTGGCGAGATCATTCGCGATCGAGAACGTCGTGATCGAACCCCGGGTGATGAGGAGCTGCTTGCCGATCGCGATGACCTCGAGCAGCTTGGTCGGGTCCGAGTCGAGGTCGACCATGTTGGCCGCCTCCTTGGCCGCCGACGTGCCGCTGTTCATCGCCAGCCCGACATCGGACTGGGCAAGCGCCGGGGCGTCGTTGGTGCCGTCGCCGGTCATGGCCACGAGGTGGCCGTCGGCCTGCTCCTTGCGGATGAACGCGATCTTGGCCTCGGGCGTCGCCTGGGCGATGAAGTCGTCGACGCCGGCCTCCCGGGCGATCGTTGCCGCGGTGCGCGGGTTGTCGCCGGTGATCATGACCGTCCGGATACCCATCTTGCGGAACTCGGCGAAGCGCTCGACGAGGCCCTCCTTTACGGTGTCCTTGAGCTCGATGGAGCCCATGAGGCGACGGTCCGCCGCGATCGCCAGGGGCGTGGCGCCCCGGTCGGCGATCGCATCGGTGAGGGCCAGGACCTCGAGCGGCAGGCTTCCGCCGATCGCTGCGGCGATCGCATCCACGGCTCCCTTGAGCGTGACGCCGGTCGAGGTCCGGACGCCGCTGGTGCGGGTTTCGGCCCGAAACGGGATGTCTTCGACGATGCTCTCGTCGAGGCGGGCAAAGGTCGCGTCGTCGCCCAGGCCCCCCGGCTCGCCGAGCTCGAACAGTCGCTTCCGGGCGAGATCGACGACGGATCGGCCCTCGGGGGTCTCGTCGCGGATCGAGGCAACGAGCGCCGCCGTGAGCGCCTCGACCTCGGAGACACCGGGCGCCGGGGTGATCGCCGCGGCCAGGCGATTGCCGTAGGTGATCGTGCCGGTCTTGTCGAGGAGGATGACGTCGATATCCCCGGACGCCTCGACGGCACGCCCGCTCATCGCCAGCACGTTGAACCGCGCGACGCGGTCCATGCCGGCGATCCCGATCGCCGACAGGAGCCCGCCGATGGTCGTCGGGATGAGGCACACGAGCAGAGCCACCAGGGCCACCGTCTCGACGGTCGCGCCGGCGAACTCGCCGAACGGACGCAGCGTGACGGTCGCCATCAGGAAGATGAAGGACAGGCCGCCGAGGAGGATCGCGAGGGCGATCTCGTTCGGGGTTCGCTGCCGCTTCGCGCCTTCGACCAGGGCGATCATCCGATCGAGGAAGGTCTCGCCGGGATTCGTCGTCACCCGGATGACCAGGCGGTCGCTCGTCAGGGTCGTGCCGCCCGTGACCGAGCTGCGGATGTCGGTGCCAGGCTCCTTGAGGACGGGGGCGGACTCGCCCGTGATCGCCGCCTCGTTGACGAAGCCGATGCCCTCGATGACGTCGCCGTCACCGGCGATCGTCTCGCCCGCCTCGACCACGATGATGTCGCCCTTGTGCAGCTCGGACGATCCGACCTGCTCGAGGCTGCCGTCGGCCGCTCGGCGGTGAGTGGTCGTCTCCGAGCGTGTCTTCCGGAGCGTCGCCGCCTGGGCCCGCCCGCGGGCCTCGGCAACGGCTTCGGCATACGTCGCGAAGAGGACCGTGAACCACAGCCAGACCGCGATCTGGATCGCAAAGCCCGCCCCGCTGGCGCCTGCCGGAGCCAGGCCCGTCGCACTCGCCGCGACGATGACGGTCACGAGGAGCGCCGTCATCTCGACGACGAACATGACCGGGTTCCTGATCAGGAGCCGCGGGTCCAGCTTGCGAACCGCGTGGGGCAGGGCGGCCCGGAGGAGGTCGGGATCCAGGATGCCCTTGGGGCGGGGCGGTTCGCCCGACGGCTTCGCCCCACCCAGGGTCACGAAGCGCTGGAAGCGGCGCGTGCCGCGCCCGAGGTCGACGGACAGGAGCGACATCAGAAGGCCTTTCCGGCGTTCTGGAGGAGCTGCTCGGCGATCGGGCCCAGGGCGAGGGCCGGGAAGAACGTCAGGGCCCCCACGATGATCACGACGCCGATGAGGAGCACGCTCCAGAGGACGCCCGTGGTCGGGAACGTCCCGAGCGACGCCGCGACCCGGCGCTTGCCCGCCATCGAGCCGGCGAGGGCCAGGATCGGGACGATCATCCCGTACCGCCCGATGAGCATCGCGAGCGCCCCGGCAACGTTATAGAAGGGAGTGTTGCCTGTCAGCCCCGCGAATGCCGATCCGTTGTTGCCGGTCTGACTGGAGAACGCGTACAGGATCTCGCTGAAGCCGTGCGGGCCGGAGTTAAGCGGCCCCGCGGTTCCCTCCCCGGTGACGGAGGCGAGAGCGGTGAAGCCGAGGATGCTCGCCCCAAGGACGAGGGCCGTGAGCATCGCCATCTTGATCTCGAAGGCCTCGACCTTCTTGCCGAGGAACTCGGGCGTCCGGCCGACCATGAGCCCGGCGATGAAGACGGCCAGGATGGCGCCGATGACCAGCATCCCGTAGATGCCGGCGCCGATCCCGCCCGGGGTGACCTCGCCGAGCTCCATGTTGAAGAGTGGGACGAGTCCAGCGAGGGGCTGCGTGCTGTCGTGCCAGGCGTTGATGGCCCCGGTGCTCGTGCCCGTGGTGGCGGCCATGAACAACCCGCCGACGGCGGCCCCGAAGCGGGTCTCCTTGCCCTCCATGTTGCCCGCGGCGGCCTGATCGACGCCGGCCGGGAAGAGCGGGTTGCCCGCGTACTCCACGTGCATGGCCACGACCGCTCCGACGAGGAGGATCACGGCCATCGCCCCGAAGACCGTCCAGCCCTGGCGCTGGTTGCCGGCGTAGCGGCCGAACGTGTAGGTCAGGGCGAACGACGTGATGAGCAGGGCGAAGATCTCGATCCAATTCGTGAGGCCCGTCGGGTTCTCGAACGGATGCGAGGAGTTGGCGTTGAAGAAGCCCCCGCCGTTGTTGCCGAGCTCCTTGATGAACTCCTGCGAGGCCACAGGGCCCAGGGCGATCGTCTGCTGCGCGCCCTGGAGCGTCGTCACCGCCTGCGACGGACTCCAGGTCTGCGGAACGCCCTGCCAGACGAGGACGAGGGCCCCGACCACCGAGATCGGGAGGAGGATGTAGAGGATGCCGCGGGTCAGGTCGGTCCAGTAGTTGCCGAGGGTCCTGGTGGTCTTGCGCGTCAGGCCCCGGATGAGGGCGATGGCCACGGCCAGGCCGGTCGCTGCGGACGTGAAGTTGCGGACGGCCAGCATCGCAGCCTGGGTGAAGTACGTTGCGCCGGTCTCGCCGGAGTAGTTCTGCCAGTTCGTGTTGGTCTCGAAGCTGACCGAGGTGTTGAAGGCGAGGTCGGGAGACATCGGCGGGATGCCGCCCTGGTTGAACGGCAGCACGTCCTGCAGCCGGAGCACGACGTACCCGGCCACGATCGCGATGACCGCCATCGACAGGACGGACACGGTGTAGCCCTTCCAGTCCTGCTCGACGGTCTCGTCGATGCCGCAGGCGCGGTAGACGAGGCGTTCGATCGGTCGAACGACGGGGCTGAGGAAGACGCGCTCGCCCTCCATGACCCGGTGGATATAGCGGCCGAGGAAGGGCGTCGCGAGCACGATCGCGACGGCGATGGTCGCCAGCGTCAGGAAGTCGGACATGGACATGATCTAGAAGTCCTCGGGACGCAGGAGCGCCCACAGCAGGTAGACGAATCCGACCGCGGCGAGGATGCCGGCCAGGAGGTCCGTGACGCTCACTGGCGGACCCGGTCCACGAGGACCACGTAGCCGGCCAGCACGAGCACGCAGGCCAACCCAATGAGGAAGATCTGCAGATCTGTCACGAAACAGCCCTCTCCGCGGTGATCAACCGCTCCACGGTCGCCACGAGGGTCTCCAGCGGGAACGGCTTCGGGAGGTACCCGGCGACGTTGAACTCGACCAGCCGCCTCGGGCTGACCGTCGTGGCCGTGGTGACCACCACCGGCGGCGAGCCGGCCGCACCCAACACCGAGCTCCTGAGGAAGTCCCAGCCCGTATCGCCCGGAAGGTTCAGGTCGAGGAGCACCAGAGCCGGGCGGAGGCCCGCGGACAAGGATGCCGTCGCCATCTCGGCCGACGTGGCTTCATGAACCACGTAGCCCCTCGCCCGCAGGTGGCGGGCGAGGATCTGGCGCAGGCTCTCGTCGTCCTCGATGAACAGGATCGGCGACCGCGGATCAGTCATCGACGTCTCGCTCCACGGTCAGGGTCACGCCGGATTCGTCCGCCGTGAACGACGGGACGATTCGAGCTCCCGTGCCCTCCGCCATCCGCCGGGCGGGCTCCAGGAGCTGCTCGCCGAAGTTGAGCCCGCCGAGGAGGACTCGCGGAGCTCCCCCGGCTGCTACAAGGGCGATGGCATCGCCGACGAGGCCGAGCTCCTGCTCAAGCGTGGCCAGCGTTGCTTCCTCGGGTTCCCGGTCGACGTGTCTCACGCCATTACTGTCGGCCCGGCATCCAAGAGCAGCGGCGCCAGGCAGAGCTCCCGCGCCTAAAGAACGTCTATCGTTGCTGCGGCTCCTGCTCCCGGACCCGGTAGCCCACGCCTGGCTCCGTCACGATGAGGTCGCGCAGCTGACCTTCCGGATCAGCAGCGGCGAGCTTGCGTCGAAGCTGGCTCACGTGGACGTAGACGTAGCTCGAGGCACCCTGGTACGCCTCGCCCCAGACGGCCCGGAGCAGCCGGCCCTTGGTCACGAGCCGGCCCTGGTGGGCGAGCAGGACCCGCAGGATCTCGAACTCGCGGGGCGTCAGGTCGACGGGCGCCCCGCGGACCTCGACGACGTGCCGGACCGGGTCAAAGGTGAGCGGCCCGACTCGAACCCGACCCGTGGGATCGGCGGCCGGTCCGAGCGCGCGGCGGAGCGCGACCCGCAGGCGGGCGTGGAGCTCGTCCACGCCGAACGGCTTCGTGACGTAGTCGTCCGCGCCTCGCTCGAGGGCCTCGACCTTCTCGCGCTCCTCGTAGCGACCCGACAGGATGACGATCGGCGTGGCTGCCTCCCGTCGGATCGCCCGAACGATCTCGAGGCCGTCCATGTCCGGCAGCCCGAGGTCGAGGAGGACCACGTCCGGCCGACGGATCTCCCAGTGCTGAAGCGCCGCCCGCCCATCGGCGGCCTCCTCGACGCGGTAGCCACGGGCGGCCAGGTCACGGACGAGGGCATGCCGGGTCTCCTCGTCGTCCTCGACGATGAGCATGATTGGCCCGGTCGGTGGCGTCGGTCGAGCCTTCATCGATGGCTGGACGACGGGTCCGACGGGGCTGCGGCCATGGGAAGGTCGAGGTCGATGGCCAGGCCGCCGAGCTCGCTACGGCGGGCCGTCACCCTGCCACCCATGGCCTCGGTGAGCCCCCGGACCACGGCCAGCCCGACGCCCGTGCCGGAGCGGGAGCTGCGCGCGGTCCCAGGCACCCGGAAGAACTTCTCGAAGAGGCGAGACAGGTGTTCCGGAGCGACGCCGGGCCCGGCGTCCTCGATCGTCAGCCGGACGAACGGCTCGCCCGGAATTGCCGCGGCTCGAATCCGGATCTCGGCGTCCGACGGGGTGTACTTGAGCGCATTCTCGACGGCGTTCGTGACGGCCTCGTCCAGGAAGACGGGATCGACCTCGATCGGCGGCGCCTGGAGCTCCAGGACCACGGTCCGATCCCGGATGCGCGTGCGGAGGCGGTCGAGGGTCCGACGCACGAGGTCATCGAGCTCGAAGACATCGCGGTCGGCCAGGAGGGTGCCCGACTCGATCCGGCTCAGGTCGAGCAGGTTGGTCACGAGGCGGTTGAGGTACTCGACCTCGCGGTCGATGGCGTCGGCGCCCTCGGCCTGGTCCTCGGGGGACAGCCCGCTGCCGGGGCGCAGGGTCCCGGCTGCCGCGCGGATCGTCGCCAGCGGCGTCCGCAGATCGTGCGAAACCGACTGGAGGAGCGCCGACTTCAGCTCGTCGCTCTGTCGCGCGATCTCCGCCGCCTGGGCCTCCGCGGCGAGGCGGTCGAGCGAAATTGCCTGGCCGGTCTGGTCGGCGGCCGCGGCGAGGAGCCTGGTCTCTGCGGGATCGGGGCCGGCGGAACCGCGGGCCCGAAGGGTCCAGATCGAGCCGAGCGCTTCGGCCCCGGCCTCGATCCGGACGCGATATGCCTCCCGGTCACGGCCGCCTTTCGACCCCGGCGACCTGCTGGGCGAGTGGACCCGGACCCACTGTGCCGGTTCATCCCCGGGCATTCGCCGCAGGACGAGGTGGACCGATGGGACATCGAGGCGAACGTCCGCGCTGGTGTCTGCCACGACCCGCTCGCTGCCCTCCGGGCCGAGGGCGACCCAGACCCTGTCCATCCGCGCCTCGGCACGCAGGATGGCGGCGATCGCCGGCAGGACAGCAGCGGTTGTCGTTCGGGTCGCCAGGGCGCGGCTGACGTTGAACAGGGCGCGGGCCTCCCGCTCCCGGGCCTGCGCGTCTGCGGTCCGGGCCCGTTGGAGCGCGGCCAACTGCCCGACGACGACGCCGACGAACAGGAGCAGGACGACGCTGAGCCACTCGGCAGGTTCGCGGATCGTGAAGGTGTAGCGCGGTTCGGTGAAGAAGAGGTCGTAGAGGAGGAACGATGCGATCGCCGAGCCGATCGCCCCGGCAGTGCCACCCACGAGTGCGGTCGCCACGACGGCGGCGAGGTAGATCGCGGAGGCATTGGGGACCTCCGCGGAGTTCTGGATGAGGGCGATCGTCAGGGTGGCGAGGACGAGCGAGCCGACGGCAACGCCGAGGGACCTGGCCAGCTCCTGCGTCCGTGGAGACCTCATCGGCCGGATCGTATCGCGGCGAGGCCCCGGTCGGACGCCGTCGGGCGGGGCTTGCGAGTGGCGCGGGTAGCGCGAGTGATGGCCCGGTCAGCCGAGCCGGCGCATCCCGGCATGCCCGAGCTGCCGGACGCCTTCGGGCCTAGCCGGCCCGCCGGCACCGTCCGCGACCTCGGGCAGTGGCCGCACCTCGCGGGCGACCACGTTCACGACCGACGACTCCCGCTGCAGGTCGCCGTCCACGAGCAGCAGCGCATGGCGCCGCACGACTCCGCGCAGCCTGGCCCACGTATCGGGCCAGAGCGTGACGTTGACCATGCCCGTCTCGTCCTCGAGGGCCAGGAAGACCGTGCCCTTCGCCGTCATCGGGTGCTGGCGCGTGACGACGAGCCCGCCGATCCGGACCGGGCCCGGGCGACGATCCGCGAGGGCCGCGTTCGGGACCGCGCCCAGGCGATCGAGGGCCGGCCGGAAAAGCGAGACGACCTGGCGTCCGGCATCGAGACCGACGACTGCATAGGCATCCCCGACCCGCTCCGGCTCGCTGATCGGCGGCAGGTCCGGAGCCTCCGTGGCCGGGAGCCGGAGATCCATCGGCCGCCCGGCAGCAGTGGAGCGGCGGCCGCCTGACCTCCCCGCGGCGCGCACCGCGCGGCCGTCCACCCGCCCACGGGATGCGCCGGCCACCTCGCGGAGCTGCCACAGGAGCTCTCGCCGTGGCCGGCCGAGGGAGTCGAGCGCGCCCGTCCGGATCAGCCGCTCGATCGTCTCCTCGGGCAGGCCGGTCCGTTCGACGACATCGGCCAGCGACGTGTACGGCCCTCGCCCGAGCTCGCGATCGAGGAGCTCCTCGTGCTGCTCGCCGATCCCCTTCACGAGGTGCAGCCCGAGCCGGACACCCCAGCCGACGGCACTCTCGGCGACCCAGCGATCGCGGGCCACGGCGCCCGGGTTGAAGCAGGCCGAGGTCCGGACCGGCCGGGGCCGGGCCGCGATCCCGGCGCCCTCGGGGATCGGCTCGCCGGCATCGGCGTCGTGCGAGCCGTCGTCGCCGGCCGGGCCGGCGAGCGCCCAGCCGGGTCGCCCGGCCCACTCGGTGACGGTCCTGTAGCTCGAGGCGTTGATGTCGACCGGGAGCACGGCGACCCCGTGGCGCTTGGCGTCGTTGACCAGGACCTCCACCGGGTAGAAACCCATGGGCTGAGCGTTGATCAGCCCGACCAGGAACTGGGCCGGATAGAACAGCTTCAGGAACGCGGATTCGTAGGCCGTCCGCGCGAACGCGGCCGCGTGGCTCTTGGCAAATCCGAAGCTCGCGAACGCCGAGACCTGCCGGAAGAGCTCCTCGGCGGTGTCCTCGGCCATGCCCGGCTGGCGCAGGCAGCCGTCGATGAACTGACGATGGAGCTTCTCCATCTCCCGCGTCGAGCGCCACGTGCCCATGGCCCGCCGGAAGCCGTCCGAATCGGCCGGGGTGAACCCGGCGACCTCGATGGCGACCTTCATGACCTGCTCCTGGTAGAGGATCACGCCCATCGTCTCGGCCAGGATCGGCTCGAGGCTCGGGTGGAGGTAGGTCACCGGCTCCAGGCCCTGCTTGCGTCGCAGGTACGGGTGAACGGCGTTCCCCTGGATCGGGCCGGGCCGGATGATCGCGACCTCGACCACGAGGTCGTCGAGGTTCTGTGGTCGCGACTTCGGGAGCGTCTGCATCTGGGCCCGGCTCTCGACCTGGAAGACGCCGACCGTGTCCGCGGCCTGGAGCATGGCGAAGACCTCGGGGATGTCCTCGGGGATCGCGTCGAGGTCGATGCAGGTGGCGCAGTCCGATTCGATGAGCCCGAGCGTCTCGTCGATCGCGGCGAGCATGCCGAGACCCAGCAGGTCCAGCTTGATGAGCTTGAGGGTCTCGACGTCGCGCTTGTCGAACTGGACCACGACGCGATCCTTCATCGTGGCCCGCTCCAGCGGGGCGATGTCGATGAGCGGCGCCGCCGTCACCAGCATCCCGCCCGAGTGGATGGAGAGGTGGCGCGGGAAGCCGTCGATGCGGGCGCAGAACTCGAGCCAGCGCTCCCAGTCGCTCATCCCGATCGTGCTGCCGCCGCGGGGCTGGGGCCGCGACTCGGGCTCGACGCGGGCCACGGAGCTCCGAGCCGCGCTCGGCGACATTCCCCGCGCGGCCCCGGTGGCCCCGTCACGACCCATCGGTACCGTCCGCGGGCCCGGCGGATCCCAGTGATTCGGCCGGCCCAGCCGATCGGTTCGCCGAGCCGGTGGCGCGACGGCCCCGCTCTCCGGGTCGATCGGCCGGCCGTCGACCAGCCCAGGCGCTGCCTCGTAGCCCGTGCCGCGGCCGGCCCGCAACCAGGCCACGCTCGCCGGCGAATCGCCCGGGCCGCCTTCGTCGTCCGACGACCCGCGGCGCACGTTGAGCTGGCCCATCCGATCCGTGAGCCCGCGTTCCCCGGTTCGTGCCGCCACTGCCCGGACGGGATCCTCGCCCGGGCGGCGGAAGAACTCCGCGAACCCGCCGTCCGCCTCGAGGTCCCGGCGGACCATCACGGAGTCGTACGTTTCGAGGGCCTTGGCCACGCGATCCACGAGCGGCCGGGGAAACCCGAGCGCATATCCCACTTCGCGGACGGCGGACCTCGCCCGGTACGTGACGAGGTTGCAGACCATCCCGGTGTGCTCCGGGCCGTAGCGCTCGTAGACGTACTGGATGACCTCCTCACGTCGTGCCGAGCTGAAGTCGATGTCGACGTCCGGGTAGGTCGTCCGACCCTCGTTGATGAACCGCTCGAAGAGGAGGTTGTGGCGGATCGGGTCCACGCGGGTGATCCCCAGGGCATAGGCCACGATCGAATTGGCCGCGCTGCCGCGGCCCTGTGCCGGGATCCCCTGGGTCTTGGCGAAGCGCATGAGATCCCAGCAGATCAGGAAGAACTCGGCGAGGCCCGTCCGCTCCACGACGTCGAGCTCGTGCGCAAGCTGGCGCACGACCGCCGGCGAAACCGGGTGGTACCGACGCCGAACCCCGGCCTGGCAGAGCTCCACGAGATGGCTGAAGGCCGTCTCGCCGGGCGGGACCGGGAAGCCCGGGAAGCGATACCGCTCGAAGCCCAGGTCCACGGAGCACGATGCGGCGATCTCGACCGAGGTCGCGATCCCCTCGGCCCAGGCCCTCGAGGTCCGCGGATCGGCGCGGGCAAGAGCCGTTTCCCCCGGCGGCAGCGCGAGCATCTCGTCGCCCGACTTCAGGTGCCACTCGACGCCCTGCCGCCGGAGATCTCCGAGGGCGTCGAGAGTCCGGCCGTTGGCAATCGCCGTGACGATGTCGCCGAGCTCCCGATCCTCCGGTCGGGCGTGATGAACGTCGTTGGTGACGACCACCGGTAGGCCGATCTCCGCGGCGAGCGCCGCCGTCTCCGCCACGAGCCAGTCATCGTCGGCAAGCAGGTGATGCGAGAGCTCCAGGAAGAACCCCGCTCCGGCGACGCCGTCACCCGAACCCGGGCCGAAGGCCGTCGCGTACCGGCGAGCGACCGCGCCCGCACCCGCACGATCCCCGACCCGGAGGCGACGGGCGATCTCGCCCTCGCGGCAGCCCGAGAGGGCCACGATACCCTCGGCGTGCTCCGTCAGGAGCGCCTGGCTGAACCGCGGAACGCGCTTGGTCCCGGCCAGGTTGGCCCGCGAGACGAGGCGGCAGAGGCTCCGGTAGCCCGCGGCGTCCCGGGCGAGCAGGACCAGGTGCGGCCCTCGCTGGCGCTCGGCGACGCCCCGGAGGTCCTCCTTCACGATGACCCGATGGCCGGGCAACCGCCGTCGTTCCGGACGAGGCCGGGCAGGATCGCCCTCGCGGGCCACGGCCATCGGCTCGGCGGCCGCGGCTCCACGGCCGCCGCGAGCGAGCCGTCGCCGCGGGATCACGATCCCGCCGGGATCGGGGGCCGCGGCATCGAGGAGCTCGATCTCCAGGCCGATCACGGGCCGGAGGCCGGCCTCCTGCGCCGCGGCGGCAAATCGGACCACGCCGTACAGCCCGAGGTGATCGGTGATCCCGAGCGCCGTGAGCCCGAGTTCGACGGCCCGCTCCACCAGGTCTTCGACGGGCGATGCGCCGTCAAGGAACGAGAAGTTGGAATGGCAGTGGAGTTCGGCGTACGCGGCTGAGGCCATGGGCAGCAACCAGGGGTGCGGAGGCGATCCGGGGGACCGACATGATAGAACAAATGTTCTACTGAGAAAAGTCCCATCGAACGCCACATCGAGGCCGGTCGTTTCGTCTGAACAGCCGTGGAACCCAAACTCCGCATGGTCCGCACCCTCGCTGTCGTCATGACGCGGATCCTCACGATGATCGCCATCGCGGCCGTGATGATCCTCGTCCTCCTCCCGGCAGCCCTTGCGGTCCAGGCGAAGGGTGGCTGAGCTCCACGCAACGAACGGTCCGGGCCCTGTCCCGGACCACTGGCGCCGGCAGGTCCGGGGACCGAAGGCGACCGGGTCGAACGCCTGGTGAGCGGGCGTTCGACACCAGCACAGGACCCCGTCGCTCTGGGGGCGACGGGGTCCTGTCACGTTCGGCGGTAGCATTGCCGGCATGCATCGACGAAGCCCCGGACCGGCCCGGCCGAACCGGCTGTCCGGGTCAGCGATCGGGGCAGCAGTCGTCGCGGCCATCGTGCTGGTCGCCTGCTCCTCGACGGCGACGCCGAGTCCGAGCGTGGTGCCAACCGAGTCGACGGCCGCGGCCTCGCCGTCTCCTGGCCTGACCCCGATCCCGACCGAACCCGGCGGCTCACCCGCACCGACGCCCCCCGGCCAGACCGCCACGGACTGGGGCCGAATCTGGGACTCGGTCCCCGCGACTTTCCCCGTCTACCCCGGCGCCCATCCGACGGACACCGGGGCCGGCCCCGCGAGCGCGATCCTCGACGCCGCCGCCGCGAAGCCCGCGGAGGTCGCGACCTTCTACCAGACGGCCATGACCGGTGCCGGGCTCAGCATCGTCTCCAAGGACGGGCCGAGGGAAGACGCGAGCTACGACCTGCTCGCCGGAGATGGTGCTTCGTGCGCGGTCGAGGTCACCGCGGCGCCGCAGGGCACGTCGACCATCGTGACCATAATGTATGCGGCCGGCTGCCCCTTCCCCTAGGCCGGAAAGGATCATCTGCATGGAACCGCGAGCCAAGGATGTCATCGGTGCCGGCCTGCTTGTGGCCGTCCTGATCGGCCTCGTCGCACTGCTCTTCTTCCTCGCCTGGCAGGCGGCCGCCTGACCGGTCGAGCAATGGAACGGGCGATCGATCCCGCCGAAAATCGGTGCGCACGGGTGCGAAGTTGCAGCTACACTCCCCCCGAGCGGATCGACCGGGACCGGTCCGCCGTTGGGGGGATGCTGGGTGCAGACGGCTCGACCACGTGATGTGGGGGCGCTCGTATTCGTTGTGGGGCTCTTCGTGGTGTTGTTCCTGATCACGGCGTTCGTGCCGACACACTGAGCGCCCGGGTGCCGGCGAGGACGTCGGAACACCCAATCGGAACAGTCAGTCGTAGAGCCGCTCCAGGTGCCAGGTGCAAGCAACGCGGTCGAAGTAGACCAGGGCGAGCCAGCGCGTCCCGACGACCTTGAAATAGTCCCTCGCGATCGGCTCGCGCCACCACGCCTCGTCGACACGCCAGCGGTTGCAGACCTCGACCGGTTCGCGGCGCCCGGCCCAGCGGATGGCCACGAGGGACCCTTCGGCATCGAGCTCGGGCTCGATCACGGGATGCGCGTGGAGGAGCCGGGTCACCCGAGCGACCTCGCGCCGCCCGTCGTCTCGTCGGCGGCCCCGCTGCCGACCGATCGCCACGCCCAGCGATGCTCGGGCAGCGGCGCTTCGGGGTCCGTGATCGCGACCCGCCGGACTCGATCCTCGCCATAGGTCAGGGCGAGGCGGGCGAGCTGCCACTGGAGCCGGGCTCCGCGAAGGGCCTGCGGCACGAACAGGGGTAGCTGCTGGCCTGACGCCGCCTCGGCTCCGGCCAGCTCCAGCTCCAGGCGCGCCACCGGGGCCGGGGGCGGTGTCCGCTCCAGCCGGGCGAGGAGGAGGCGCTCGATGGCCTCGGCATCCGCGGTGGGTTCGGGAAAGCGCGTCTCCGCGATCATCTCGCCGGGTGTGCCCGCGCGGGCGAAGGCCAGGTCCAGCTCGAGCCGAACCCGCCCACGCGCCGCTGCCAGTCCGCGCGCCGCCAGGTTCGCGGCGAGGGCCGTGGCCAGCCGGCGCAGGACGAAGCGGACCGCCTCGAGCTCCGCCACGGGCGGCTCGATGGGGAGTGCCAGGGCCAGCCGCTCCGGCGCCCGGCGCGGCCGGAACGGGTCCGTCTCCTCGCCCCGGGCCCGGGCGCCGATGCGGGCCCCCTCCTCGCCGAAACGGGCCACGAGGGCCGACGTGGCAAGCCCCGCGACCTGCCCGACCCGACGAAGTCCGAAGCGACCCAGCCGGGCCCGGATCTCGGCGTCGGGGGTCAGCAGGGAGGCGGGCAGCGTCGCCAGGAAGGCGGCCTCGCCGCCGGACGGGATGGCGATGAGGTCACCCGGCCTTGCAGCTCGCGGCCGCGATCGTGGCAGCAAACCGCGTCCCCGCGATCCCCGCCCGGGGCTCGCCGGCAAGGGGACCCTTCAGCGCGGCAGAAACCCGGGCAGCGATCTGCGCTTCCGATCCCCAGAGGCCCTCGAGGCCGTCCACCTGCGCCTCGAGGAGGCCGAAGGCCTGATCCCCGGGATCGACCGACCCCGCGATCGCCGGGCTGAAGGCCGCGAGCGCCTCGAAGGCTGCCTCGGCGGCCGCTCGGTCAGCTTCCGGATCCGGATCGAGGAACGTCGCCTCCGGCGCGAGCCGGTGGGCCGAGCCCAGCGGCAACCCTCGCCGGACCCCGAGCGCGCGCGCCGCCTGGTTCGCGTCCAGGACGGTCCCCGCGATCCAGGGCTGGCCGCCCAGGATGATCGGCCCCTCCGGCCACGAGCCGGAGAGCCGGCGCTGCCGAACGAGATCGAGGAGGAGGTGCGGCCGATAGAGATGGAGCAGGCGCATGACGTGACGTCCCGGGCACTGGAACGGGGGCATGGACGGGGAGCGGGAGCGGGCTCTCGGTGAGGAGCGCCCCGAGACGGAGGCACGCATCCCGATCCCCGCCGTCGGCGTAGAGGATCCGGAGCGTGGCCCGCCGCCCGGGCGGGCCGGCACGGCTCCGTGCGATCACGACCTGGGTTGCCTGCCCGACGACATCGCGACCCAGCCGGATCCACGACTGCCGAGCGAGCTCGAGGCGAATCCCCGTTCCCTCCCCCACCGCGGCGGCCACCGAGCCGGTGAGCCCCGGTGGTTCGAGGACGAGGAGGGAGATCCCGGCCCGTCGGGCCAGGGCGGCAAGCCGGCCGAGCCGATCGGCGAACCGCGAGGCGCCCTCGGGCCGGGGCGGCAGGTCGATGACGAGGAGGTCCACGGTCCTGCCCGACAGGAGCGATCCGGCCATCGCCAGCCCGTCATCCGGGCCGCCAGGCGTGAGGACGACGAGCCATTCCGGCCGGATTCCACGCGTCACGGCCTCGACCGGGTCGAAGGCATCGGCGAGGTCCAGCCAGGCGACGATGGCGCCGCTCGCCTGGGCCTCCGCGGCGAGCCGCAGGGCGATGGTCGTCCGGCCGCTGGAGAGGTCGCCGCGCAGGGAGAGGCCCATGCCGCGCGGCAGGCCGCCGGGCCCGAGGATGGCGTCGAGCGCCGCGAAGCCGGTCGAATAGACACGGGCGGGATCCGTGGCGATGCCGGGGCCGGGCGTGTCCGGCGCGCCATCCGGCACCTGGCCCAGGTCCGGGGCGACCTGCGGCAGCGGCGCCAGCGCCAGGGCCCCGACCACCTCGCCCACGGCCCGCGGCGCGGCCGCACCCCAGCGCGATCGAAGGGTCGCGAGTGCCGCCGTAACGTCCGGGGAAAGGTCCGTCATCAAGGCAAGTATCGAACATCTGTTCGAATGAATCAACCACTGTTCGGGACTGGGACGGGAGCGTGTCGGCCCTCCCGGACCCTCGAGGACCCCGTGCTACACTCTCGGCCCGTCCAGCCGCCCTGCGTGCTGCGACGCCCCGGTGGGGATGTAGCTCAGCTGGAAGAGCACCGCGTTCGCATCGCGGGGGTCAGGGGTTCGAGTCCCCTCATCTCCACCAATTCCCCCGCCTCCTCGATCGCCGCTCTTTCCCGACGTACCAGGATCGCCGCGATGCAGCCCATCCTGGTCAACCCGAAACGCCGTGACGTGCTCGCGGCGACCGCGGCCGCGGTCGGCCTTGCCGTTGCAACGCTCGTTGCGGCATTCCTCGAATCCGGGCCGCTCGGCATCGTCGACGCCTCGCCGATCTACCTCGTTCCCGTCGCCATCGTGGCGACCCGCTACGGGAGCCGGGCCGGCATCCTGATGTCGCTCGCGTCGTCGCTCACCTACGATTTCCTGTTCACTTCCCCGCGCTTCAGCCTCTTCGTCGCGGATCCGAACGAGCTCCTGGACCTGCTCCTGTTCCTGTTCGTGGCGGTGGTCGTCGGGCGCCTGTCTGCCATCGGCCTCGAACGAGCCCGCATGGCCGAGATCAGGGCCCGCGAGTCGCCTCCGACACCATTGCGTTCCAACGTCGCGGTGATATCATCAAAACATCATGAGGACGCGATGATCCAGGAGCGACGAGGTTGGGCGGCACCGGGCTACCCAGTCTTGTTCGGCGTGGTCGTCGGGATGTTGGTGCTGATTGGGTCGATTGCGTATGACCTGGCAAATGGGGGGCCGCCGGCGCTGATCGGAGCGGGCGCGTTCCGCGTCGGGATCGTGCTGGTCGCGCTGGCAGTCGTGCTCGGCTCGGCTGGTCTCACGGTGGTGAACCCGAACGAAGCCCGGGTGCTCGTGCAACTCGGACGCTACGCGGGCAGCCTCAAGGAGCAGGGCCTGTGGTGGGTCAACCCTGTCACGCGGCGTCCACGCATCTCCCTGAAGGTCCGTAACTTCGAGAGCCAGCGGCTCAAGGTCAACGACCACGACGGCAATCCGATCGAGATCGCCGCTGTCGTCGTCTGGCGCGTTGTCGACACCGCGGAGGCACTGTTCGAGGTCGACGACTACGAGCAGTTCCTGCGTATCCAGACGGAGGCCGCGATCCGCACGCTCGCGACCGCCTACCCCTACGACGGCCATGGCGAGGAGCACTCGCTCCGCGGCAATCCCCACGAGGTCGGCGAGGAGCTGAAGCGCGAGGTCCAGAGCCGCCTGGAGACGGCCGGGATGGAGGTCCTCGACACCCGGATCAGCCACCTCGCCTACGCGCCCGAGATCGCCGGCGCGATGCTCCGGCGTCAGCAGGCAGCGGCGATCATCGACGCCCGGACGCGCATCGTCGGCGGCGCGGTGAGCATGGTCCAGATGGCGCTGGAGCAGCTGTCGAGCCAGAAGATCGTCGAGCTCGACGAGGAGCGCAAGGCGGCCATGGTCAGCAACCTGCTGGTCGTGCTCTGCAGCGAGCGCGAGAGCCAGCCCGTCGTCAACGCCGGGACGCTGTACTAGCGATGGCCGGCGCGAGCGATCGGAAGCCGTTCGTCCTGCGGCTCGAGCCGGCGACGATGAACGCCCTGAAGGCTTGGGCCGCCGATGATCTGCGGAGCCTGAACGGGCAGATCGAGTACCTGCTGCGCCGCGCCCTCCGCGACGCGAGCCGCCTGCCGACCCAGGCACGCCGGGATCGAGCAGATGCCGACGGGGATGCCGACGGGGACCCCGACGGGTCCATTCCCCGGCGAACGCCGCGTGGGCCACTCTCGCGGGCAGCGGCAGACCGAGAGCATGCATCTTCGACAGACCTGCCTCTTCGCCAGAGGTGAGGCGATGAACGGTGACGCTCGAGTCCTCGAGATCCACGGCATATCGAAGCGTTACGGCGACCTCGTCGCCCTCGACAACCTGACCTTCGACGTTCGCGGCGGCGAGGTGTTCGGCTTCGTCGGGCGCAACGGCGCGGGCAAGACGACGACGATGCGAATTGCCCTGGGTGTGCTTGCTCCTGATCAGGGCGTGGTGCGCTGGCTGGGCGTACCCCTGACCTTCGAGGCCCGGCGCCGCATCGGCTACATGCCCGAGGAGCGCGGCCTCTATCCCAAGATGCACGTAGCGGAGCAGCTCGCCTACCTCGGCGAGCTGCATGGCCTGGCGGATGCGGACGCCCGGGAGGCCGCGCTCGGCTGGCTGGACCGGTTCGGGCTCGCCGACCGCCGCGACGCCGAGCTGCAGGCGCTCAGCCTGGGCAACCAGCAGCGCGTCCAGCTGGCCGCGGCCCTCGTCTTCGGGCCGGACGTGCTCGTCCTTGACGAGCCCTTTTCGGGGCTCGACCCGGTCGCCGTCGACGTCATGGCGAGCGTGCTCCGCGAACGGGCGGACGCGGGTGTCCCGGTCATCTTCTCGAGCCACGAGCTCGAGCTCGTCGAGCGGCTGTGCGATCGGGTGGGGATCGTCGACCACGGCAGACTGCTGGCCTGCGGCACCGTGGACGAGCTCCGGGCCGGGGGTCGCGAACGCCGCTGGGTCGACGTGCCCGGGGCGCCCGACGACTGGGACGCCCGCGTGACGGGCGTGCACTTGCTCAAGAACGACGGCTCGAGGCGGCTGTTCGAACTGGATCCGGGTGTGGACGACCAGGCGCTGCTCCAGGCGGCCCTGGCTACCGGCCCCGTGCGTGCGTTCGAGCGCGTCGAGCCCAGCCTCGGTGAGATCTTCCGGACGGTCCTCGAGGAGGCAGCAGCTTGACCGCCCGCTCTCCTGGCCCCGGCGGAACGCGTCGCCTGCCGACCATCGTCCTGGTCGCCCGCCGCGAGATCCGCATGCGTCTGCGCTCGCGGGCGTTCGTCGGTGGCACGATCGTGATGACGCTCCTCGTCGTGGTCGGCATCGTGGCGGCGTCGCTGCTCGCCGGCAAGACCACGCCCGTGCGGGTCGGCTTCAGCGGCGGATCGCAGGCGCTCGAGCCGTCCTTCACGGCACTTGCTGGGTCCCTGGGAGCCAGCGTCACCGTCAGCGACATCGCGGACGTGACCGTCGGGGAGGCGCAGGTGACGGCGGGCACGCTCGACGTGCTCGTGACCGGGTCGTCGACCGCGCCCACAGCCGTGGCAAAGTCTGCGATGCCATCGAACGTGGAGTCCGCGCTGTCCCTGGCCGCGGAGGCCGCACGTCTCTCCGCGGCCGGCCTCTCACCGACGGCCGTTACCTCGGCCATGGCCCTCGTCCCGGTCCAGCTGTTGCAACCTCCCAATCCCAGGAACACCGAGGACGTGTTCGCCAGCCTGGCCCTCGGCATCCTGCTCTGGATCGCGCTCGGCCAGTACGGGAACATGGTGGCCCAGGGCGTGGTCGAGGAGAAGGCGACGCGGATCATGGAGATCCTGCTCGCCACGATCCGCCCGAGCCGCCTCCTCACGGGCAAGGTCATCGGGATCGGCCTCGTCGGCCTACTGCAACTGACCATCGTGGGCGCGGCCGCGCTCGTCGCGGTCCAGGTGACCGGTGTTGCCGCGATCCCGGCGCTCGGCCTGGCCTCGATCCTGGGCGACATCATGTGGTTCCTGCTCGGCTTCCTCTTCTACGCCACCGCGTACTCCGCGGTCGCGTCCCTCGTCTCGCGCCAGGAAGAGATCCAGAGCGCCGTCGCCCCGATCTCGATCCTCCAGGTCGCGGGCTACCTGCTCATGTACGCCGCGCTGCCGAATCCGAGTGGCCCCCTGGCCACGGTGGTCTCGCTGCTCCCGCCGTTCGCCCCGATCGTCATGGCGGTGCGGATGGCCAGCAGCGACGTGCCGTTCTGGCAGGTCGGCCTGGCGGTCGCGCTCATCGTGGCATCCATCGGCGGCCTGACCTGGCTGGCCGGCCGCATGTACAGCAACGCTGCGCTCCACCTCGGGTCACGGGTGCGCTTCATGGCTGCGTTCCGAGGGTGACGCTCGTGGGCAGATACAGCACGTTCCGGGCCTGTCCGGCCGCAGCGATCGAAGGAGGAACCATATGCCACCTCGCGTGAAGGCCCATCCATTCTTGACCCTTATGGCGGTGGTATCCGCGATCCTCTTGCTTGTCGGGCGGATCAACAGGGAGCTCTGGTGGGGCAACTGGGCCTTTGCCGCCGGGATCGCGGTGCTCGTGGTCGCAGGCGCCCTGTTCGTCTTGTCGACAAGGAAGTGATCGAGACGGCCTCGTTACGGCGGCCATTGGGTCTCATCGCCTACGCATCAATGGATCGCCGCCCCGCATGCGGGCCGGGTATCCACCCGCCGTCGGCCTGGCGTCTCAGCCCGTTCCGATTGGGTGCACCTGACCGACCGGGCACACTTCCGTCAACTCTCCCTAAGGGCGTGCTCGAGCCCAGCCTCGGCATCGAGTGGGTCGTTCGTGGCGATTCCCCCGAAGGACCGGGCGAGCAGGGCAGGCGCGACGCTGCCCGCCGTCGCGACGCTGCCCGCCGTCCGTCCTCTGCTACCATCCCGGCCGTGAACCGCTCGACCGACTCCAACGACGGCCCGCGCCACCACGGTGGGCCTGCTCGGCGTCGATCCCAATAGTTGATCCCATATTGGGGTCCACTCAGGGGTAGTCGGGTCCGTTCAGGACCAGCACTCGAGCACGGTTTCACGCACGAGTCACTGTGGGTCGGTTGGGCAGGTGGTGAGCCCAAGGGTCTGTAAAACCCTCGCCTTCGGCTGTGGCAGTTCGATTCTGCCCCGGCCCACCAACATCCGATGACGGGCCACCGGCGATCAGCCGGGGGCGGAACCATCCTCCGGCCCCAGGGCCGCGTGCAGCTCGTGCGAGTGAGCGCGAAGCCAACGGCGCCAGGTCGCGTGATCGGGCCGTCGACCCGCCACGAGGTCCCAGAACCGGGGCCCGTGGCCGAAGACCCGCAGATGCGCCAGCTCGTGGATCACGACCGTCTCCAGGGCAGGAGGCGGCGCGAGGATAAGGCGCCACGAGAACGACAGCGTGCCCTTGCGTGAGGCACTCCCCCATCGGGACCTCGTATCGCGCAGGGAGATTCGGGACGGGGACACGGCCAGCAATCCCGCGTGGCGCTCGATGACTCCCTCGATCGCGACACGCGCCCGCGCTCGGAGCCAGGCCTCGAGCACGTCGCGGGCAGATCGTCGGTCGCCTGCGGCCATCGTGATGTGCAGCTCGTCACCGGATTCCGCTCCGTGGCGCGCAACGCTCGACCGCCGGGACCGCACCGGACCGGGAACGATCCGCAGGACGTGGAGCTCCCCCAGGTAGCGGAACTCCGCGCCGTCGCTGATCCCGCCGCGCGACGCCATCGCCTCCCGTTGGGCGGCCAGGCGACCGAGGTGTCGGCGCAGCCATGGTTCGCGCTCGGCGAGGAATCGCTCGATCTCGGGCTCGGGCCGGGCCCAGCCGCGACGGCTGGCGGGCGGCAGGGCCACGACGACGCCGTGGCGCGGGTCGATCGTCACCCGCAGGTGGCGGGACCGCTGGGAGCGTCGCAAGACGTACCCGAGGGGGCCGCCGGGCAGCATCACGCGCCGCGATTCGAGGGTCGGGGCCGTGGACATCGAGGCCGATGGTGCCACGCCGTAACGAACCCCGGCGCCATGGCGTCACCCGGGTCATGATGGCGAGCATGGAGGCTGGCGGGTGAGCGGCGGGTCGCAGCGTGACGAGGACGTCCTGCCGGTCTACGATGCTCCCGAGCCGATCGAGGTCGAGATCGACGACGCGACCGTGGTCGGGCGAGCGAGCCGCCGGGGCTTCGGCCCCGGGCGCGGCGCCGGGATCGCCGCGGGGATCCTGGTCGTCCTGGTGGCCGGGATCGCGATCGGCAGCGTCATCAACGAGCCGCGTCCCAGTTCGACCCCGACGACGCCCTCGACGACCCCGGCGCCGAACGTCGCCTGCCAGCCGCAGCGATCTGCCGATCCCCCACCGCTCACGCTCTCGGCGCCTGAGTTCGACGAGTCGGCGGTTGGGCTGTTCGGCGTCTCGTACGGCTCGCTCGAATCAGCGGCCCCGGTTCCCGCCTGGCTCGGGCCACCTCAGGCGGACGCCATTGCGGTCGGACCGGACACGTCGCTGGAGCTGGCATCGAGGCCACTGGCCTGCATGACCGACGTCCGGGTCTGGGCCCACCCGACGGACACGCTGTCGAGCGGCGGCGACGGTGTCGCGCTGGCAGACATGACCGTCGGGGGAACCCTGGCCACCATCCCGTTGAACGGCGCCCCGATCGGAGACTGGGTCCTGCGGGTCGAGGCCAACTTCGCGGCGCAGGATCAGAGTCAAGGCGCGGAGATCGTGACCAGATCGTTCTTCCGGGTCGTCGTCGCCAAGGGCTTCCGCGGGACGCCGACGCCCGGCACGCCGGCTCCACCCACGCCAGCCGTAACCCCGCTCTTCGGGACCTGCACGAGCGAGCCGGTGAGCGCCGATATCCCGGTGATCGCATCCGTTGGCGGTGGCGAGCCGGTCACGGGCGGGACCGCCCCGCTTAGCGATGCCAGCCCTTCCGAGGCCCCGACCCTGGCCATCGAGCCGGGTGACCACGTGCAGATCGCCGTTTTTGGCGGCTGCGCCGTGAGCTGGACGATTCGCCTGCTCGACCCGTCGTCACTCGGCGGCACCACGGTCGAGTTCCAGCGCAACGACAACGACGACCCGTTGTTCGCCTCGCAGAACGCCTGGGACGTCGTCGTCGAGGGCACGGCGCTCCTCCAGGCGCACCTCCATTTCCCGGGCGGCCCGACGATCGACCGAACCTGGCTCGTGGTCGCGCAGCCGTTCCAGGTCCCGGCGGCCTTCGTTGTCGCGGAGGACGGCACCCGCGGCGAGGCGCTGCCAGGCTGCGGCCTGGCGATCAGCCTCGCGAACGGCTACAACACCGCCGACCAGTGCGGCAGTGCCGGGGTCTCGCTCGGGCCGGCCGCCTTCCACGTCCCGGCGTGGACGCCGATCACCTTCGAGATCCCGGGCTGGCAGCTCCGTCAGTGGAGTGCCGCCTGCGGTGGTCTCTCCGGCGACGCCGGAGACATCTTCACCCCGACCGACGGTTGTGACCTCGGTGGCGGCCTGACCGATGCGGGCGGGCCACTGACCGATCCGGCGACCTTCGTCCTCCCGCCGACCGACACGGTGGTGGTGGTTCAGGCAGGTGCCATGTCGCCCAACCGCGACTTCTTCAGCGTCCCGTACTACATCCACGTGATCGCGAAATGACCGACCCGGGGCTCGAGGCGCCGATCGGGCCCGTCCTGGGCGCGCCGCGGCGGAGCCGCGATCGAGCGCGAATCGTTGCCGTCGCTGTTGATCGCCGTCATGGTCCTGGCGACCGGCATCGGCGTCCTGGGCAACGGCCCGATCGGCCAGTCGGGGAGCACGGCGTCTACGTCGTCGACTAGCTCGATGGCAACCGCGTCCGAGCCCGTAGCCGCCAACTCGGTCCCGCCCACGGCCAGCGGCCCGACACCCGCAGCGTCCTCCTGCGCCCTGGTGCGGCCAGGTCACCCGCCCGATATCCGGATCGGATCCGGCGGCCCTCCCCAGCAGGGCGTGGCGCCAACCCCCGCTCCATCAGGGGAACCGGTCGACGAAGCTGCCTGGCCCGTCCCGTCGATCGAATTGGCGGCGCGGGTCGGCGTCGCGGAGGGGGTCAACCTCCTGGCCGATCTCGACGCATGCGTGCAGTTCGTAACGGCGGAATACGAGCCCGCCGATCCATCGGTACAGGGGCCGTTCCCGATCACGTGGCACACGATGGAGATCAGCGCGCCGCGTGCGGTCGTGCCGCTCGGGCCGCTGCCGGAGGGCGACTGGATCGTCCACGTCTCGGCCACGTTCCTCGACTTCCTGACGACGCCGACCTCGATCGACAGCACCGAGCGGTTCTTCCGCGTGGTCGTCGGGTCAGGCGCGAGGCCCTCGGAGCCGGCGCCGGAGGTGACACCCGCGGTTCCCTGTGTCCCGTGGAACGACGCGGCCCAGCCACCGGACCTGTTCATGACCGGGACCCAGGACCGGCCCAGCCCAGGCGTCCCGCCGGGCACAGGGCCGCCACCCCCGACGTACGGGATGATTGGATCGGCGCTCGAGATCAGGACCACCGGCGATGCCTGCGCACTCGCCTGGGAGATCACCGCCTTCAACGTGGACACGAACCGGAGTGTCTCCATCGAGACGCAGGCGAACCCGGCATATGACCCGTTCCTCGTTACCCAGAACCGCTGGCGGCTGGGCTCGCTGCCGACGGGCCTGCTCCAGGTGACGGCGACGATGCACTATTCCGCGGACTCGTCGGTCTCGAGGCGCTGGAACCTGATCGTGCAGGATCCGGGTTTCCCCGACGTCGAATTCCGGGCCCCCGACGGCACGTTGGCCCAGGGCACGCCGGCCTGCGGCGCGCAGTGGTCCTACCCTGACGCCACGGGCGTGGAGGTGTCGTGCACGGGCGCCGCGGTCCGCGGCGACGTCGAACAGCTGCTGGCGGCCCCGGGATCCGTGATCCGGGTCGACGCGCCCGGCTGGACGGTGGGCTCGTGGGCAGGCGCGTGCGGCAAGCTCGATCCGTCGGCCAGTCCGTCGCACCCATTCATCGAGATCGATGGCTGCAACCTCGGTGGATCCGGCGTCGGTCCGGCCACGGTCGCGTTCGTGTCGCGAGCGGGCGCGCCGGTCGTGCGTCTCGACCTGACGCTCTACCTGGACGGCGACACGTATCAGCAGGTCACCGGCTCGGTGTACGTCGCGGTCCTACCGACTCCGTGATCAAACGGGCCTCGCGGCTACGCTATACTCCCGGCTCCGGCGTGGGGGTATAGCTCAGCTGGAAGAGCGTCTGAATGGCATTCAGAAGGTCAGGGGTTCGAATCCCCTTACCTCCACCACTTCAACAGGGAACCATGCATCACCCGTTCGATCTCGACCTCGACCTCGGATAGCCGTCCACCGACCGGTGCGACGGCTATCCTGATGACCCCTCGCCGGCGGCGAGGGGTCTTTCGTACCCGGCCGCGGCCCGGCCGGCAGGAGTGGCTCCGACGATGACCCAGACCAGCGAGCGAACAGACCGAACCAGGATCGAGCGGTATGACCCCGTCTCGATCGAACCGCGCTGGCAGGCGAAGTGGGCCGAGCTCGGGCTCTACCGGACCGACCTCCACGACAAGGAACGGCCGCGCTTCTACCTGCTGACGATGTACCCCTACCCGTCGGGCGACATCCACATCGGGCACTGGTACATCATCACGCCGACCGACGCCATCGCCCGGTTCCACCGGATGCACGGCGAGAACGTCTTCCTGCCGATCGGCTTCGACGCGTTCGGGCTGCCGGCCGAGAACGCCGCGATCAAGAACAACATCAACCCCCGCGACTGGACGATGCGCAACATCGACAACATGCGGCGCCAGCTGCGATCGATGGGCGCGACGTTCGACTGGGAGTCGGAGGTCGTCACCGCCGACCCGGACTACTACCGCTGGAACCAGTGGTTCTTCCTGCAGTTCCTGAAGGCCGGGCTGGCCTATCGGGCAACGTCGCCGGTCGACTGGTGCCCCAACGACGGGACGCTGGCCCGGGAGCAGGTCGAGGGCGTCGATCGGCACTGCTGGCGATGCGGCGCGAAGGTCGAGAAGCGCGATCTCGCCCAGTGGTATCTCAAGGTCACGAACTACGCCGATGAGCTCCTCGACTTCACGGGGCTCCAGTGGCCGGACCCGATCAAGACCCAGCAGACGAACTGGATCGGCCGGAGCGAGGGGGCCGAGGTCGTGTTCGAGACCGCGCCCTCGGCACACCATGCCGGCGGCGAGCCGCTCCGCGTCTTCACGACGCGGCCCGACACGCTCTTCGGGGCGACGTTCATGGTCCTCGCACCCGAGCACCCGCTCGTCGCCGCGCTCACCGCGACCGAGCGACGCGCCGATGTCGAGGCCTACGTGGCGCAGGCTGCGCTGCGCACGGAGATCGACCGCCTCTCGACCGATCGCGAGAAGACCGGCGTCGCGCTCGGCGCCGACGCGATCAACCCGGTCAACGGGGAGCGGATCCCGATCTTCGTCGCGGACTACGTCCTCGGCGGCTACGGCACGGGCGCCATCATGGCCGTCCCCGCGCACGACGAACGCGACTATGCCTTCGCGGAGAAGTTCGGGCTGCCGATCCGGCGCGTCGTCGCGGCGGCCGGGGACGAGGATCGCGAGCTCGAGGGCGCGTACGTCGCCCATTCCGCGGACGAGCGGCTGGTGAACAGCGGCCCGTACTCCGGCGTGGCCGCCGACGAGGCCGGGCGGGCGATCGTTGCCGAGCTCGAATCACGTGGCGCGGGCAAGGCCGCCGTCACGTACCGGCTCCGGGACTGGCTGGTCAGCCGCCAGCGCTACTGGGGCGCCCCGATCCCGGTCATCTACTGCGACCGCGACGGGATCGTGCCGGTACCCGACGAAGACCTGCCGGTACGGCTGCCCGATACGGTCGACTACCGGGGCAGCGGCGAGAACCCACTCGCTCGCGACGAAGCATTCCTCAACGTGACGTGCCCGAAGTGCGGCGGCCCGGCGCGGCGCGAGACCGACACGATGGACACCTTCGTGGACTCGTCGTGGTACTGGTTCCGCTACCTGTCACCGGAGAAGGCCGGCGCGCCGATCGAGCGGACGCTCGTCGACCAGTGGACCCCGGTCGACCAGTACACCGGCGGCTCGGAGCACGCGGTCATGCACCTCCTCTACGCTCGCGAGTGGACGAAGATGATGCGTGACATCGGCCTCGTGGACCAGAGCGAGCCGTTCCGGCGCCTCTTCAACCAGGGCCAGATCCTGGGCCTCGACGGCGAGCGGATGTCGAAGTCGCGCGGCAACGTCGTCGATCCGGACGACCTCGTCGCGCGCTACGGCGCGGACACGATCCGGCTGTTCCTGATGTTCATGGGCCCCTGGGACCAGGGCGGCCCATGGAGCCCGACCGGCATCGGCGGCGTGCACCGGTTCCTGAACCGGGTCTGGACGCTGACGCTGGACCCGCACGGGACTGATCCCGGCGACAAGGACGCCGGGCGCCTTCCAGAAGACGAAACCGCCGCCGACGCGTCGGCGACGATCCGGAGCGCCGCCCATCGGACGCTCCGGGACGTGACTGCGGACTACGAGAAGCTTCCACTTCAACACGATGGTCGCGAAGCTGATGGAGCTCTCGAACACGCTCCAGCGATACCGCGGGACCGAGGTCGCCGGAAGCGAGGCATGGAACGAGGCGGTCCGCCTGCTGCTGCTCATGCTGGCCCCGGCCGCACCCCATGTGACGGAGGAGCTGTGGGCGCGGACGCTGGCGGCCCGGGGTGCGCCGTGGGCGTCGATCCACGTCCAGTCCTGGCCCGCGGTCGATGCGGCTGCGGTGGTCGAGACGACCCGGGAGGTCCCGGTCCAGGTGAACGGCAAGCTGCGCGACCTGGTCGTGGTGCCGACCGCCACGACGGACGCCGAGCTCGAGGCGTTGGCGCTGGCCTCGCCGAAGGTCCAGGCCGCGCTCGCGGGGCGGGTCCCGAAGCGGGTGGTCGTCGCGGGCGGCGGTCGCCTGGTCAACCTTGTCGTCGGGTGAGCCCGTCGCCATCGACCCGTGGCGTGCCTCCGACCTCGCGCTCGAGGCGTGGGCGGCGATGACGGCCCGCGAGGACGTGACCGCGACGCCGAGCGACGGCGCTGATCCGGCCATCGAGCTGCGGGAGATCACCAGTCCGAGACGGTGCGCGCCATCTGCCGCCTGGCCGTGGCCCCGTCCCAGATGTCCTTCGTCGCGCCGAACGCCGTATCGCTGGCCGAGGCCCTGTTCGAGCCGAAGGCCTGGTACCGGGCGATCTACGCCGGCGACGAGCCCGTTGGCTTCGCGATGCTCTCGATCGATATCGCGACGCCCGAGTACTACCTGTGGCGATTCATGATCGCCGAGGGGCAGCAGCGTCGAGGCTTCGGACGCGCCGCGATGGCGGCGATCGTCGAGCATGTCCGGACCCTGCCAAATGCCACCGAGCTGCTGGTCAGCTGGGTGCCGGCGGAGGGCGGCCCCGAGCCGTTCTATCGCGGCCTCGGGTTCGTGCCGACTGGCGTCATGCATGAGGCCGAGGTCGAGGCCCGACTCGAGCTCGCCGCACGGGGCTGATCGGCGACGGCTGCTACCGTAGGCGATACCTTCGCCGTCTCCAGCCAGAGGCGACGCGGGTAGAGCCCGGAGGGCGGAACTGTCCTTCGGGCTCGCTCACCTCGACGCAACGTCTCGAAGCGCGGCGGTCGAGCGGAGGCTACGCGCCCCTACCGCATACGAGTCACGCCTGGGTTTCCGCCCGTTTCATCGGCGGATCGGCCGCCTTCGCGCGCTCGCGGTGGCGGGCCGCCTTGGCCCGGTTGCCACAGGTCCTCATGTCGCACCAGCGTCGGCGCCCGGTGGGCGACGCGTCGTAGAAGGTCCAGCGGCAGGTGTCGCTGGCGCAGGTCCGGAAGCGATCGGGTCGCCCGCTGGCGAGCTCGCCCACGATCGGGGCCGCCAGGACCGAGAGCGCGTCGTCGACCGAGGATGCCGGATGGTGATGCCCGACGCGGATCGTGGCGCCGTCGAGCTCCACGCGCGGTGCGGCCCCGGCGGCCAGGACCTCGTTGACGAGGGTTACCGCAACAGGCGCCGGACGGCGGTCCTCGACAACGGCATCGACCACCTCGCGCAGGGCGTCCCTGACGCGACGGACGCGCTCGAGGTCCATGGCATTCCATGGCCGATCCTCGGTCGAGTGGAGGACGCCCTGGTCGACAAACCACGCCGATGCGTCCGAGGGCTGGGCCAGGCGATCGACGAGTTCGCCGGACTCGAGCTCGTGCGTGTTCAGAAACTCGAGTGCGTCCTCCACGGAGAGGCCGTGCTCGTGGTCAGGATGATGGGGCAGCGCGTTCACGGTAACCACCTTATACCTGTTGACAGGTTACGCGCAACTGGGTAAAGTTCACCAGTAACCAATAACACGGCCTGAAAAGGTTAGCAAACACCGGAGCGTCCCATGGAAATGATCACGACCGCCATGCTCATTGCCCTCGCGATCCTTGGTGGCGCTGGCCTCCTGGGAGCAGCCAGCCTCACGTTTGGAACCGACTCGCGGCCGGGCCTTGGCGACGACCACGCCCGCTGAGACCGGACCGCCACTTCATTTCGCCCCCTGACATGGAGAAATCATGAACGCCCTAGCTGCCCTTGTCGTCGCTCATCACCTCGAGGACCTCATGCGTGAGGCCGAAGCGGAGCGGCGCGCCCGCCTGCTCCGCGCGGCCAATCCGAAGCCAAGCAGGCGACTGTTCGGTCTCGGGCGACGGATCGAGTCGATCATCAGCCGCGTTCGGGGCCAGGTGTCCCGGTCGATCAGGCCGCGACCCGCCGGCGCCTGATCGACGAAGCGCGCCCAGCGTGCCCGGTCGCGTGGGCAACGTGGCGACCAGCCAACTGACCGGCGCGAACGTTCGCGGTCGCTTGAGTGCGTCCCGGCGCACGCGCACCGCGGCCGGGGCGTCGGGGCGCCGCTGAAGCCGAGGCGATCTTGATCCGCCCTAGACTGGCTCCATGACAGACATCAAGCTCGGCGCGCTCTGCTGGAACCAGTACTCCGATTGGGATTCGCTCCTCGAGGCGGGCGTTCGCGCCGACCAGCTCGGCTACGACACGCTCTGGACGTGGGATCACCTCTACCCCATCGTCGGCAACTCGAACGGCCCCAACTACGAGGGCTGGCTGACGATCACCGCCTGGGCGCAGGCGACCACGCGAATCCGCGTGGGCCTGATGGTCGGCGCGAATACCTTTCGGACGCCGACGCTGACGGCGAAGATGGCAACGACGCTCGACCACGTCAGCCACGGCCGCGCGATTCTCGGCATCGGCGGGGCATGGTTCGAGGAGGAGCACGAGGCGTTCGGCCTCGAGTTCGGCTCCGGGTTTCCCGAGCGGCTGCGTTGGTTGGGCGAGGCGCTGCCCGTCATGCGCGGCATGCTCGACGGCAAGGAGCCGTCCGCGAAAGGCGACCACTACCGGGCCAGGAACGTCCGCAATCTCCCCTTGCCCGTCCAGGACCACCTGCCGATCTGCATCGGCGGCGGCGGCGAGCGGGTGACGCTCAAGCTCGTCGCCCAGTACGGCGACATGAACAACATCGGGGGGACACCGGACGTGATGCGCCACAAGGAGGAGGTCCTCCTGGGCCACTGCGAGGCGCTCGGGCGCGACCCCGACACGATCGAACGCACCACCGGGATCGGGACGGTATTCATCCGCGACGATCCCAGAGAGGCGCAACGACTCTTCGAGGCGGCGTTTGCCCGGAACCGCGTAGCGCGACTCTGGACCGAGCAGCCGGTTGGCACGGTGGAGCAGGTGGTCGAGCACCTTGCTCCGAAAGTGCGCCTTGGCTACCGCCACCTCATCGCCGGCATCCCCGCCGACTATGACGAGGAGTCGATGACCCGCTTCGCCACCGAGGTCAGGCCGCTCCTCGAGCAGCTCTAGGCGCGTCCCACGGCATCCGCGCATCCGATGTGCGACCGGCGCCACGCTCGTCCGGGACCCGGGAAGGCAGGACCCGGGGCTGCTCCGGAGTCACCCGGCGGCAACGTGCGTTCGCCACAGGATCGTGTTGTCCTTGTGGAGGTCAGACGTCCAGATCAGCGAGGCCGGGCGCAGGGCTCCTTGTCCGGGTTCAATGCGGGCCCCGGAGGCGACCGGGCGCGTTCCTGCTCGAATGAATGGCCAATGTTGACGTGTTTCGATGCCGCTCGCAGCTCGGACTTCTCACTCTCCGGCACCGATCGCCGCCGCCTCTTGCCGCAGGTAAGTCGCAGATAAGCGACGACGCCTAGGGTTCGGCCACGTCCCGTCCGACGAAGTGCCCCGGCGGACGGGACGTCTGTCCGTACCCGCCCGCATCCCCGCCGGGCGAGGATTCCGTGGATCCTTCCTCCGCGCCCTGGCGCGCCTTCGAAACGGGTGATCCCGGCGCACCGGACGACCCCCACCGCTCCGGTCGCGGGACCGGCCGGGACGGCCCTGCGGCCGGAACGCAACCGGTTCCGCGCACCGTGCTCCTCGGCGCACTCGCGGCGATCGTGCTGCTCGGCGCCGGCGCCGTCGCGATGGCCTCCGGTGGCACGGACCCGGAGATCGTCGTCGGACCCGGTGCGAGTGGCGACAGCGAGCCCTCGAGCTCGGCGATCACCCTCGTCGTCGATGTCGGTGGGGCCGTGGTCAAGCCCGGCGTCTACCACCTGCCGCCCGGGTCGCGGATCAGCGATGCGATCGCCGCGGCCGGCGGGTACGGTCCGCGGGTCGACGCGGAACGGACGGCGGCCGCCCTGAACCTCGCGTCGCCGCTCGAGGATGGCCAGCAAGTCCAGGTTCCGTCTCGAGACGACCCCTCCGGCGAGGGGGTCGGGGCACCTGGCAGGTCGCCGTCGACCGGCGGCCAGGGCACCTCGGCGGGCGGCCTGGTCGACCTGAACCGTGCCTCGCAGGCCGAGCTGGAGGCGCTGCCCGGCATCGGGCCCGTGACGGCGGGAAAGATCATCGCGTCGCGCGAGACGACACCCTTCACCGCCGTCCAGGACCTCCGCGATCGAAAGCTGGTCGGCCAGAAGACGTTCGACGGGCTCAAAGACCTCGTCTCGGTTCGCTGAGTGCCCCGCAGCGGCTGGCTCGCGCTGGGCGCCGTCGCGGCGGCACTCGCCGATGCCTCGCTCTCGAGTGTCCATCACCAGGTCGCACTCGCACTCCTCGGCGGGGGAGGCCTCCTGGCCGCCGGCACCGTGGCGCTCGCCATCCGCCGGGCGCGACCCCGCGCGGCCGATGGGGCGCGCTCGGCGGCGCTGACCGGGGCCGGGGTCACGGTCATCGCGTTGCGCTTGATCCTCGTGCCGCCGGCGGGGCCGTGGATCCCGGACGGGTCCCTGCCGGCTGGCAGCGGGCCGTGGGCGGGGGTCGTGACGTCGATCAGCGCCCCGAAGAACGGCGCGCAGCCGGCGGTGGTTGCGTTGGAGCCACCGCTCGGATTCAGCGTCGCAGCGACTTTGCCCGTGTTCCCGGTCGTCGTGCCCGGCGACCGGGTGACGATGACCGGTTCGCTGCAGGCGCCGCCGGTCGACGATCCATATGGTGACTACCTTCTCCGAATCGGCGCCGCGGGCACGCTGCGTGCGGACTCGGTCACGCTCGAAGCGCCGTCGGACGATCTCGGTCGGAAGCTCGAGGGTTTGCGCCGCACGGCGGACGGCGCGCTCCGGACCGCGCTGCCCGAGCCGGAGGCGGGTTTGGCAAGCGGCATTCTCATCGGCCTGCGGGACCGCGTCGACCGGGACCTCACGGCGGCGTTCACGGCCGTCGGCGCAACACACGTGGTCGCAATCTCCGGCTGGAACATCGCGATCGTGGCGAGCACGCTTGCCGCTCTGGCCGGCCGCGTGGCCCGCCGGCGCCGCGTGCTGCTCACCGCGATCGCCATCGTCGCCTACGTGGCCTTTGTCGGGCCGTCGCCATCGGTGCTCCGGGCGGCGGGCATGGCCGCCGTCGTCATGGCCGCCCGGGAGCTGGGCCGGCCGAGCCGGGCCGCCGCCGCGATCGGCTGGGCCGTGACGGGCCTCCTGGTCGTCAGCCCGCCGATGGTCAGCGATCCGGGGTTCCAGCTCTCGGCCCTTGCCACGGTCGGCCTCATCAGCTGGGGAACGCCGCTCACCGAGCGACTTGCCGGGCCCGCGCCCGGCCGCGTCCGAGCCTGGCTGGCCGAGAGCCTCGGCGTCTCGCTCGCGGCCCAGCTGGCGACGCTGCCGATCGTCGTGCTCTCGTTCGGGCGCCTGTCGATCGTCTCTCCGGTCGTGAACCTCGGCGTCGTTCCCCTGATCGCACCGGCGATGGGCGCCGGTGCGATCGCGCTCGGCGGCGGGCTCCTGGCCCAGGCCGGCCTGCCGGGTCTCGTGGCGACCCTGGCCGGTCTCCCGGCATGGGTCCTCTTCGCTGCGATCGTCGGCCTTGTCCGCGCCGGGGCGTCGATCCCGTTTGCGAGCGTCCAGCTCGAGGCGCCGTGGGACGCCGTCGTCGCGGCAGCCGCGGGGCTGGCGATTGTCGGGACAGCGCGCTGGCTGCGGCGCTCGGCACGGCGCAGGCGACGTGCCTCACCAGGCTCCGTCGCGGCCAGGCCGGCTCCCGCCCGCCCGAGCGCCACCAGGGCTACCGTGACGGCCTGGTGGCGAGGCAGGGCAGGTCGCGTTCTGGCCGCCGCGCTCGCGACCAGCGTCCTGGGACTCGCCGTCGTCGTCATCCACCGGCCGGACGGCGTGCCACGCGTGACGGTGCTCGACGTCGGCCAGGGCGACGCCATCCTCGTGGAGGGCGACCGAGGTGGCCGGTTGCTGATCGACGGCGGACCGGATCCGGCCCGGCTCCTCGTCGCGCTCGAAGAGCACCTTCCGCCGTGGGACCGGCGGATCGACCTCGTCATCCTGTCGCATCCCCACGAGGACCACGCCGCCGGCCTGGCCGCCCTCCTCGCGCGATACGCCGTCCGTCGCGTGCTCGAGCCCGGGATGCTCGGGCCGGGGCCGGGCTACGCGGCCCTCAACGCGGAGCTGATCGCCCGCGGCATCGGCCGCGGGACGCTGGCGACCGGCGACCGGCTGGCCGTCGACGACATCCACTTCGATGTGTTGTGGCCCGATCGCGGCTCGGTCCCGGAGCGACCAGCGGACAGCGGGACGGCGATCAACAACGTCTCGATCGTCCTGCTCGGCGACGTCGATGGGCATCGCTTCCTGCTCGCCGGCGACATCGAGGAAGGCATCGACCCGGTCCTGCTCGCCCGCGGGCTGCCACGGATCGACTTCCTGAAGGTGGCTCATCACGGGTCGAGGACGTCGTCCACCGCGGCGTTCCTGGCGACGACGCGACCCGGCATTGCCGTGATCTCCGCCGGGCGCGGCAACCCGTACGGCCACCCCGCCCCCGCCACGGTCGACCGGCTCACGGCGGCCGGGGCGCACGTCTTCCGCACCGACGACGACGGTTCGGTCACGGTGGATCTCGGACCGGGGCCGGTCGAGGCGCGCGCCACCGGGGGTCGAAAGGCTGCGGCCTTGGCGCCGAGGACGGCCAGTGCCTTCCTGTGCGGCCTGCCACCTCCGCCGGGGGGCGTCTTCGAGCGTGTCGCCAGCGTGGCGGACCCGACCGCGGCAAGCATCGTCGGGGCTGCTCGACTCGCGCCCGTCCGACCGTTCGGGCCAACGCTCCCGACCGACACCGCCGCGGCGAACGACCTCGGCTACGCTGTGCCACGTGACGACCCTCTCGACCACTGGCTTGCCGTCCCGGCCACGCTCGAGCGCGACCAACGCGCCGGTCGCCTACTTCTGGGGCGACGACGGCTACGGGCTGGACGCCGCGGTCGAGGCGTTCCGGGAAGACGAGGCGCGGTTTCCTGCCGGAGCTCCCGAGCGATGGCGAGTTCGCGCCGAGTCCGGCGATGGTGGCCGCCTCCTCGGTGAGCTCGGGACCCGGCTGGCAACCGGCACGATGTTCGGCGCGGGAACGCTGGCTGTCATCGATGGCGCGGCGCAGCTCGTCCGGAAGAACTCGGATCGGGACGCGCTCCTGGCGCTGCTCGGAACGATCGCGCCGGGCAACGGCCTGGTGGTCGCCGAGGAGACCGACTCGGGGAAGAAGGACCCGCCCGCGAAGGCGCTCGCCGACGGAATCCGGGCGATGGGCGGCGAGGTCCGACGTCTCCAGGCGCCGCGGGAGGGCGGGCTCGCGGCGTGGGTCGAGGCGCGGGCCCGCGAACGCGGGATTGCCCTGGGCCCCGGGGCGGCCCGCGAGCTGGCCACCCGCGTCGGCGGCTTCGTCCGCGAGGGCGATGTCGACCGGCGCAACCAGGGTCGCCTGGCGGTGATGGAGCTCGAGAAGCTCGCGCTCCGGCGCATCGCGGGGCCTGCTGCCGCCGGGCACGGCGTCCCGGGTGATCCCGTTACGGTCGACGACGTCCGCGACCTCGTCCCGGAAGCGGTACCGGGTTCCATCTGGGGGTTCGTCGATGCCGTGGGGATGCGCCAACGGACGAGGTCGCTGGAGCTCCTCGAGCGTCTCTTTGATGTCACGCCGGAGCCGGTGCTCCTCGCGGTCCTGCATCGGCGGCTCCGGGAGCTGCTCGAGGTCGCGGACCGCCTGCGATCCGGCGAAGCACCGGGCTCGCTCGTCCGCTCGATGCGCCTCCAGCCGTTCCGGGCCGAAACGCTCGCCCGCCAGGCGCGGGCCTGGTCGGTCGGCGAGCTGGCTGCCGCCCTCGAGGGCCTGCTCGAGCTGGATGCGCTGGTGAAGGGTGTCGGCGGCGGCGCGGCGAGCGAGGGACAGGTCAGGCTGGCGTTTGACCTGTGGCTGGCTGATCGGGTTTCGCCGGCTGGCTGACCCGGTCGAGCGGCTGGCGACGGAGCCAGCTCGGGATCGGAGTCGGACGACCACGGTAGAACTGCACCGAGCGGCGCCCGAACGGAACCTGCGGGTTCACGCCGACCAGGCCTGCTCCTGGATCACGAGATCGCTTTCGATCGCGAACGTGCAGCGGCCGTCGGCCAGGTCGAGGAGCTCGATGAGATCCGGATCGATGTACAGCTGGTGGCAGTCCTCGCAGAGGCCCCCGGGGATCCCGAAGCAGAGCCGCTCCGTCTGGTCAGGCAGCCGGAACGTGGTGTCGAACCTGGTGCTGATGAGCCGTCGGCTGCAGGCCGGGCAGCGCTCGCGGATCGTTGTCATGGCTCGATGGTGGAACGACCCCACTGGCACCGACATGACCCGAGGGTACGGGGCCCCCCGGTACACCTGACGGGCGGCTACTGCACCCGCAGAATCGTCTTCGCCTCGGACCAGTGCTTCTCGAGCTGATAGAAGTCCCGTTCCGGGGGCGTGAAGACGTGGACGATCACGATCCCGAAGTCGACGAGGACCCAGTGCGACGCGGGGACGCCCTCGCGGCCGATCGGCCGGGTGCCCTCCGCGCGCATGCCGTCGATGACGCCGCCCGCGATGGCGTCCAGCTGGCGCTCCGAGCCTCCAGAGCAGATCACGAAATAGTCGGCCATGGTCGTCAGCCCGGCGAGCTCGAGGAGCACGATGTCGACGGCCTTCTTGTCCTCCGCGAGCTCCACGATCCGCCGGGCGATATCGAGCGGCGAACGCTCGACGGCCGCAGCGGCCTTGCGGGCGCGGGCGACGACCCGGGCGCGGCCGGGTTTGCCCGCCGCGCGGGCCGCCCCAGGGCGCGTGCTGGCTTCCAGCACCTCATCGACGGGGGAGGTTTCGATGGTCGTCTCGGGCGCGGGATCGGTCACTGGCAATTGAACCTCAGGTGGGGCTCACCGGCGGGTGGCCGGCGTACAGCCCATGATCGTGGATATGGCGCTCGACCGCGTCGGGGACGAGATAGCGGATTGAGCGCCCGGCCGCGACACGAGCGCGGATCTCGGTCGAGGAGATCGCGAGGCGCGGCCCATCGAGGAGGTCGAACCGGTCCTCGAGGCCCGGGAATTGGCTCGCGAGCCAGGCCGCGTCCGGGAGCGGCTGGTCTTCGCGGGGCACGACTGCGACGCGACAGGCCCGCAGCAGTCGGTCGGGGTCCCGCCAGGTCCGCAGGCCGGCGAGGGTCTCGGTCGACATGATCAAGGTCAGGTCGGGCGTCCCGCCGCGATCGCGAACCTCGGCCGAGAGGAGGGCGACGGTGTCGGCCGTGAACGACGGCCCGGGGCGATCGAGGTCGATGCGACTTGCCTCGAACGCCGGGTTGCCCGCGATCGCCAGCCGGACCATGGCCAGCCGGTCCTCGCCGCCGGCGACGGCCCCGTCGGGCTTGTGGGGCGGCACGCGGGCCGGCACGAAGAGGACCCGCTCCAGGCCCAGGACCTCGCGCGACTCCTCGGCCACGGCGAGGTGACCGAGGTGGACGGGATCGAACGTCCCGCCCATGATTCCGATCGAGCCCGGCCGCGTGATGGTCGGTGGCTCGACGGCAGTCACGCCCACCGCTCCGCCGACCACGCGTCGCCGGCCCATTCGAGCTCCACGGATCCGAAGCGGACGGTATCACCGGCCCGGACACCAGCCCGGCGCAGCTCGGCATCGACCCCGAGGCGCTCGAGGTCGCGCTGGAAGCGCTCGGCCGACTCCTCGACCTCGAAGTTCGTCTGGGCTGCGATCCGCTCGATGCGCCGGCCGCGGACCACCCAGGCTCCATCGGCCTCGCGCTCGACGGCAAAGGACTCGCCCATCGACTCGATCCGATGGACGACGACGCCGGACGGCTCCGGTGGCTCCGCCAGTTCCTCGACGCCGGGCAGCAGGGTCCCGACCTGCGAACGAAGCTCGGGGATGCCCTGGCCGGTCGAGGCCGCGATCGCCAGAACCGGCAGGCCTTCCCGGATTCGCGTTGCGCGGAACGCCGGCCACGCGTCGGCGGCGCCCGGAAGATCGAGCTTGTTGAAGACGACGAGGCGCGGCTTCTCGAGCAGGACCGGATCGTGGGCAGCAAGCTCGTCACGAATGACCCCGAAGTCCCACTCCGGATCGCGGCTGGAGCCGTCGACGATCTGGATGAGAATCCGGGTTCGTTCGATGTGGCGCAGGAAGGCGTGCCCCAGCCCGGCACCCTCACTTGCCCCCTCGATGAGGCCGGGGACGTCGGCGATCGTCGGCAGCCGGCCGTCCTCCATGCCGAGGTCCATGACGCCGAGGTTCGGCTCGAGGGTCGTGAACGGGTAGTCGGCGATCTTCGGGTGCGCGGCGGTCAACGCCGCGAGCAGCGTCGACTTGCCGGCGTTGGGGAGACCCACGAGGCCGATGTCGGCGATGAGCCTGAGCTCGAGGCGGATCCAGTGCTCCTCGCCGGGCTGACCCTTCTGGGCGTGCTTCGGGGCCTGGTGCGTGGCCGTCGCAAAGTGCTTGTTGCCAAGACCGCCGCGGCCACCTCGGGCGACCATCGCCGACTGGCCGACAGCGACGAGATCGGCGATCAGGGCTCCGGTCGCATCGTCGTAGACGGCCGTTCCGGGAGGGACGGCGAGGACCAGGTCCGTGCCGGCCTTGCCGTGTCGCCGCGACCCCTCGCCACGGCCACCGCCGGGCGCCTTGAAGTGGTGGCGGTACTGGAAGTCGCGAAGGGTCGTCTGGCCCGCATCGACCGTGAGGTGGATGGAGGCACCCCGGCCCCCATCACCGCCGTCTGGACCGCCGCGCGGGACGTGCGCCTCCTGACGGAAGGTTGCCGCTCCGTCACCACCGTTGCCGGCGCTGACGTGGACCTTCACACGGTCGAGAAACATGGAGACCTATCTTCCCACGAGGGGAGGGCGCCAGCGGGGGCGCGCGTGGGGGACGGCCGGATCAGAAGTAGCGCAGCGGGTTGACGCGCGTGCCGCCGTTCCAGATCTGTCCGACCCAGACCTCGAAGTGGAGGTGCGGCCCGGTCGCGTCCCCCGTCATGCCGATCCGGCCGACCTGCTGGCCCCGCCCGACGGACTGGCCGGCGGAGACGGTGATCGCCGACATGTGGTTGTAGGTCGTGTAGATGTTGGAGCCATGCGAGATCCAGACCTGGTAGCCGCCACCGTTGTTCTTCCAGCCCGCGAAGGTCACGGTGCCCTTGGCCGCCGCCACGACCTTGGAGCCGTACGACGCCGCGATGTCGATGGCCCAGTGGCCGTAGTGGAAGTACTGGCTGATGTAATTGCCGCCGCCGATGACCGGCCAGGTGAACTTGCCGCCCGCGTATTTCGTGGGGCCGCAGCTCGTGCAGCTCGTGCTGCCCTTGGTCGTGGTGGTGTGCTTGGTCGGTGTGGTCGTGGGGATCGGCGCACCGGCCGCGTCCGGCATGATCAGCACCTGACCGATGATGAGGGTCGGGTCCTCGAGCTGGTTGATCGCGAGGATGTCGGTCGAGTCGACCGAGTACTTGGCCGACAGGCTGTCGAGGGTATCGCCCGTCTGGACCGTGACCACCAGGCCATTCACGGGCGGTATCACGAGCTTCTGTCCGACGTGCAGGGCGTCTTTCGAGGTCAGGTGATTGGCCCACCAGATCGTCATCATCGAGATGCCGTAGTGGCTCGCGATGCCGGTCAGGGTGTCGCCCGATCGGACCGTGTAGGTCGTCAGCAGGGAACTGCCGTCCTGGACTGCCGTGTCGACGGCTACGCCCTTGTAGACGGTGCCGTCGTCGGCGTAGCTCTGCGTCGGCGCCTCGGCCGAGTACGCACCGCCGGATCCGGCGCCACTGATGAGCGCGAGCTCCGCCGGATCGAGCTGGTCTTCGGCGCCGCCCCCGATCGCGAGCCGGGGTGCCGATCCGGGACCGTCGACGGCGCCGGTCGAGTGGGCTGCCGCGGCGGGCTGGAAGCTGATCAGGCTGGCCGTCAGGACGAGGACCGCCGCGATGATCGGGAGCATTCGCTCGGACGCAAGGCGGACCGCGATCGCGCGACGGAGCGTGACCGGTCGCGGACGAACCGACGGCCTGGGGCCCAGATGGGCGAGGTGGGCAAGGGCGGCGAACCGCACGCCGAAACTACGGGCCAGGCCGATCGATCGGCGATGGGCTCCGTACCTACGCGGGGTGGTCTCGCTCTTGGCTGGGCGGAGGCGGGCAACAGCGCGCGCGACGCCGGCCGGGGCGTTCAGCAATATCGTCTCCTGCAAGGACGGCCCACGCGTGCGGGAGGAACGCGGGTTCGGGGGATCAAGGACCGTCCGGTTGTCTGCGATCTATGAGCTGGGGTCTCGTGTTTCGCGGGCGATGCCTGCTCCTCCGCGAGCATCGACTTGGGCGGACCTTACCACGGCCCTCTTCGGCGGCGCAAACGTCCGGGGCCCCGGGCTTGGGGCCAGGCGACGCTAGGAGTCGAGGCTCTTGGTCAGACCAGCGAGGAACTGGACATTGTTGTCGGTCTTCGACAGCCGGTTCAGGAGGAGCTCGATGCCCTCGTTCGTTCCGACCGCCGACAGCATCCGGCGCATCGTCCAGACCATCTTGAGCGTACCGTCCTCGAGGAGGAGCTCCTCGCGACGGGTGCCGGAGCGCATCACGTCAATGGCCGGGAAGATGCGCTTCTCCCCCAGCTTCCGATCGAGGATGAGCTCGGAGTTGCCGGTGCCCTTGAACTCCTCGTAGATCACGTCGTCCATCCGGGACCCGGTGTCGACCAGGCAGGTGGCGATGATCGTGAGCGATCCACCCTCCTCGATCTTCCGGGCGGCGCCGAAGAATCGCTTGGGCGGGTAGAGGGCGATGGGATCGATGCCGCCGGAAAGGGTTCGACCCGATGGCGGCAGGGCCAGGTTGTAGGCGCGCGCGAGCCTCGTGATCGAATCCATCAGGATCACGACGTCTCGGCCGGTCTCGACCTGGCGCTTGGCGATCTCGAGGGCCATCTCGGCGACGTGGGTGTGATTTTCGGTCGGCTCGTCGAAGGTCGAGCTGATGACCTCGCCCTTGACGCTGCGGCGCATGTCCGTGACCTCCTCCGGCCGTTCGCCGATGAGGGCGACCATGAGGAGGATGTCGGGGTAGTTCGCCGTGATCCCGTTCGCGATGTTCTTCAGGAGCATCGTCTTGCCGGCCTTCGGCGGGCTGACGATGAGCGCCCGCTGGCCCTTGCCGATCGGGTTGACGAGGTTGACCAGGCGCTGGCTGAGGTTCTTGGGGTCGCTCTCGAGGTTGATGAGCTCGTTCGGGTGAACCGGCGTCAGGTCACCGAAGTGGGGTCGCGCGCGCGCAGTCTCGATATCGACGCCGTTGACCGAGTCGACCCGCAGGAGGCCCCAGTACTTCTCCTGCTCCCGCGGCGCGCGCACCGCGCCCGAGACGCGATCACCGACCCGGAGCGCGAACCGGCGCACCTGGCTCGAGGAGACGTAGACGTCATCGGGACCGGGCAGGAGGCCGTGGCGACGCATGAACCCGTAGCCCTCGTCCACGATGTCGAGGATGCCCGTGGCGTAGGCATGGCCGGCGCGCTCGGTCTGGGCCTGGAGGATCCGATCGACGAGGTCTTCCTTGCGATCGTCGGTCGCGGTCTCCATCTCCAGGTCGCGACCGACCTGGCGGAGCTCGACGACGCTCATCTCGAGGAGGTCGGCGACGTCGAGGTCGTTTCGCTCGCGGGCGGCCTCGAGCTCCTGCATCTCCTCGAATTCGCTCACGGGGGCGCGGCCGACGGGATTGCGACGTCGAGGACGTCGATTACGTGGACGCTGATCGGGACCGGGCATGAAAACGGGCACCTGCACGTGCAAGGTTGAGGAATTCGACCGCGCGGGAAGGAGTCCGCGGCGCGGACGAAGGGGGAATGCAAGGAGTATGGACTTCGTCCGGGCGGTCGTCAATCGGGATGTAGCATCGGCGAGCGCCATGTCCACCGACCCATCCGCCCCGCGTCTGCCGCCAGATCCCGCACATCGCGGCAACGTGGCGTCCCCGGCCGAAGTCGGCGCCATGTTCGACCGCATCGCGCGGGTCTACGACCCGCTCAACGCGGTCATCTCGGGCTTCCAGGAGCCGCGCTGGCGCCGCCGCCTCGTCGCCGCCGTGAAGATCTCCCCGGGCATGTCCGTGCTGGATGTCGCAACGGGCACCGGCGCCGTCGCTCGCGACCTTGCCCGCCGCGTCGGTCCGACCGGCCGGGTGCTCGGCGTCGATCTGTCGGCGGGCATGATCGCCCGAGCCGTCGCCCGGCCCGGAAATCCGGCCCAGCTGCGGTTCGAACAGGGTGACGCCCTCGCCCTGCCCGTCGCGGACGGTGCCTTCGATGCAGCGACAATCGCTTTCGGGATGCGGAACCTGCCGGACTATGCGGCCGGCTTCGCGGAGATGTCGCGAGCGGTCGGGCCGGGTGGGGTGGTCGCCTGCCTGGAGATCGCGAGGCCGGCGACGCTCGTTGGCCGGCTCGGCCGGATGTGGTTCGAGCGGATCGTCCCGCGACTCGGGCAGCTCGCCGGCCATGGCGACGCGTATCGCTACCTGGTGACGAGCGTCCAGGCCTACCCTCCCCCGGGCGAGATCGCCGCGATCATGCGCGGCGTGGGCCTGCTCGACGTCGCCTGGTCCCCGCTGACCTTCGGGATGGTCACGATCCATGTGGGGCGGCGGGGCTGAGTCGGCGTCCGCAGCTACGTCGTCGTCCGCAACGGAACCTCGCCGGCGCGCACGCGACGGACCCAAGGGCTCGGCGGTGGATCCGCGGCCTCAGCCCTTCTTCGCGGCGAGGGCCTTCCGGGCGGCGTCCCAGTCAGCGCGGAACTGGACGATGCCCTTGTCGGTGAGCGGGTGATGGACCATCTGCTGGAAGATCTTGAAGGGGAGCGTCGCGATGTGGGCCCCGGCGAGGGCCGACTCCGTGACGTGCCGCGGGTGACGGATCGAGGCCGACAGGACCTCCGAATCGATCTCGTGGAAGCGGATGATGTCCGACAGCTCGCGGATGACGATCATCCCTTCCTCGTTGATGTCGTCCAGCCGGCCGACGAACGGCGAGAGCAGCGAAGCCCCCGCCTTTGCCGCGAGGAGTCCCTGGTTGGCGGTGAAGATCAGCGTGCAGTTGGTCCGGATTCCCTCGGCCGCGAAGCGGCTGATCGCCTGGAGACCGGTTTCCGACATGGGAACCTTGACGTAGATGTTGTCGGCCAGCTTGGCAAAGTGCCGGCCCTCCTTGAGCATGCCGTCGACGTCCTCGGCCACGACCTCGGCGGAGACCGGCCCGTCGGTGATCGAACAGATCTCCTTGAGGACCTCGTCGTACGTCTTGCCCGAGGTCCTCGCGAACAGCGTCGGGTTCGTGGTGACGCCGTCGAGGACGCCCCAGCTGGCGACGGTGCGGATCTCGTCGATTTCGGCGGTGTCGAGGAAGAGCTTCATGGTGCGACAGGACTCCGTGGCGGGGACCGCGCTCGCGGGAATGGGAGAGGACGGACCGAGCGCCGATTCTACTGCCGCGGAGGGGTCAGCCCGCAGTCGGGGGTCGTGCACAGCTCCAGGCCGAGCTGCGCCATGCCCTCGGCGAGCGGCGTGAATCCGAGCCAGCCCCCGAATTGGCGGCTCGTCACGCCAGCCGGAATGCCCCGGACCAGCACCGCGCCCCCGGAGTCGCCCGGCGCCGCCTGGACGCTCGCCGCAACCATGCAGGGGAAGTACGACCCGTCACCCGAGTTGAGGTTCTGGCCCTTCTCGACGACCGCGCCGCTCCGGTAGATGCCCCGACCGTCGATCTCGACCTCGTCCCCGAGCGCAATGTCGGAGCAGGCGAGCGGTTGCGTTCCGGACGGAATGATCCGGTAGCCGCCGATGCCCATGTCGACCTCGTTCAGGTGCCCCCACGGGATGCGGTCGACGGCGACGATCATGTAGTTGAGGTCCGACGATGCGCACACGTGCCCCGCGTAGGGGCAGGTCGCGTCCTGCGCCTTCGGCCCGAAGACGCCGCGAACCGTGTGGCCGTCAGGCTCGAAGGCGACCGTGCCCTCGGTCGTGCAGTGCCCGGTCGAGGTGAGGACGACGGTCTCGCCGTGGCGGGCGTAAAAGCCGCCCGAGCAGTAGCCCCAGAGCTGCTGGCCGGCGAGCACGGGCGGGTCGTAGACCGGAGTGACTCGATGTGGCTGCGAGGCGTCCCTGGCGAGCGCCAGGGGACCGCCCATGAAGAGGACGCCCGCGAGCACGCCCACCAGGACGTGACCCGGTCGAATTCGCGTTCGAGATTGCCCGGTTCGACGTTCGGCCACGACCGCCCTCGGTGCGGGAGCGTGTTGGCGCGCTCCGTCGAGTCAGATCATCGGACGCCTCGCTCGCGGCGTAACCCGTACGATCGGGCCCCGTGGCGAGGCCGTCAGGACGGGCTCGCGGTCTCCAGGGTCGGCGATTCGCCGGCAGGTGCCTCGGACCGTGCCTCGAGGATCGGCTCGCGACCGTCGCGAACAGCCAGCGCGGCGGCCACGAAGCCATCGAACAGCGGGTGCGGGCGCTCGGGCCGGCTCTTGAACTCGGGATGGAACTGGCTTGCCAGGAAGTACGGGTGGTCCTTCAGCTCCACGATCTCGACGAGCCGCCCATCCGGCGACTGGCCGGACAGGAGCATGCCCGCCGCCTCGAGGGTCTGGCGGTAGCGATTGTTCACCTCGAAGCGGTGGCGATGTCGCTCGTAGATGACCTCCTGGCCGTAGACGGCGGCAGCCTTCGACCCGGCGGTGAGCTTGGCCGGATAGAGGCCCAGGCGCATCGTCCCGCCCTTTTCCTCCATGTCGCGCTGGTCGGGCATGAAATCGATCACGGGGTTGTCGGTGAACATGTCGAACTCGGTCGAGTTGACGTCCTTCGTGTTCATGACCTCTCGGGCGAACTCGATCACCGCACACTGGAGGCCGAGGCACAGGCCGAGGTACGGGACCTTGTGATCGCGGGCGAAGTGCGCCGCGAGGACCTTGCCCTCGATGCCGCGATGGCCGAAGCCGCCCGGGACGAGAATCCCGGCGGCTCCCTCCAACCGCTCGTGGAGGTTCTCCGGGGTCAGGGCCTCCGAGTCGACCCAGCGGACCTTCGCGTCGACGTCGTGGGCCCAGGCCGCGTGGCGGAGCGCCTCGGTGACCGAGAGATAGGCATCCGGCAGCTCGATGTACTTGCCGACCAGCGCGATCTCGAGGACCGGCTTGGGCCGCTTGATCCGCTCCACGAGCGCCCGCCAGCCATCGAGGTTCGGGGCCACATCCGGATCACCGAGCCCGAGCTCCCGGACGACCAGTCGCCCAAGGCCGAAGGCCTCGAACTGGAGCGGCACCTCGTAGATCGTCTCGGCCGTCGCGGCCGGGATGACGGCGTCGATGTCGACGTCGGTGAAGAGCGCGATCTTCTCGCGGATCTCGTCGGGGACCTCGTGGTCCGAGCGGAGGACGATGACGTCGGGCTGGATGCCGATCCCGCGGAGCTCCTTGACGGAGTGCTGCGTGGGCTTCGTCTTGAGCTCGCCGGTCGCGGCGAGCGCCGGCAGCAGCGTGACGTGGACGTACAGGACGTTCGAGCGGCCGACGTCCTTGCGCATCTGGCGGATGGCCTCGAGGAACGGCAGCGACTCGATGTCGCCGACGGTCCCGCCGACCTCGACGATGACCACGTCGGGATCGCCGTCCTTGCCGACTCGCCCGATCCGCTCCTTGATCTCGTTGGTGATGTGCGGGATGACCTGGACGGTGCCGCCCAGGTAGTCGCCCCGGCGCTCCTTGCCGATCACGGCCTGGTAGATGCGGCCGGTGGTGATGTTGGAGAGCTGGCTCAGGTTCTCGTCGATGAACCGCTCGTAGTGGCCGAGATCGAGGTCCGTCTCCGCCCCGTCGTCGGTGACGAAGACCTCACCGTGCTGGTACGGCGACATCGTGCCCGGATCCACGTTGATGTAGGGATCGAGCTTGAGGATGGAGACCTTGAGACCCCGCGCCTTGAGCAGGCGGCCGATGCTGGCGGCGGTGATGCCTTTGCCGAGGGAGGAGGTCACGCCTCCGGTCACAAAGACATACTTCGCCATGGGTCGGGTCCTCCGGGGGTTTTTCAAATGCTACCGGAAGACCGGCTCTGGGGCAACCGGTCCGGACCTAGGAGGCCGCCGGAGATGGGGTCACGATCGGGCCCGAGGGCGAAGGCGCGAAGGACGGGGGGCCGGGGACGCAGTGCGCATCGGTGGAAGCGGTACCGAGCTCGTTGGTTGCGGTGAACCGGTAGCAGAAAGCCTGGTCAACCGGGAGGCCGGCCGTCTGGATCGAGACCCGGCCGGCGTCGAGGACGTCTCCAGCGACGGGAAGCGCGGAGTCGAACGGACCATCGTCCAGGCCGGGGTGATACTCGAGCACGATATCGGTCCGGACGCCCTTCGGATCAACGATCACGGAGATCGTCCATATCCGGCCGTCGAAGGTCCCCCCAGTGCTCGAGGAGAACCGCACGGACGGCGGTCCGGGCGTCGGGGTGGGGCGGACCGACTCCGTTGGCTCGGCAATCGTCGAGCAGCCAGCGGCGACCGCGGCGACGGCGAGGCTCAGCCAGGCGATCGCGGTGCTCCGGCCTCCCCGGTCATGGCTCATGGATGACAGGATAGGCCGGGAACCAGGCACGGAGGTGGCACGTGGAATTCGCGGAGCTGGTCATGAAACGCCGGACGGTGCGCCGGTTCGAGGATGCACCCGTCGAACGCGAGGCGCTGGAGAAGATCGCCCGCCTGGCCCAGCACGTGCCCTCGGCGGGCTTCTCCCAAGGCCAGCGGGTGGTGATCGTCACGGACCCTGAGATGCGTCGCCGGGTCGCCGAGACCTGCGGCGAGACCTATTACGCCGACGCCGGGATGGGCAACTGGATCAGCGAATGCGCGGCCCAGTACATCCCGTGCGTATCGGAGGAGATCTACCACCGCCGCTACCAGGAGCCGGACAAGACCGGCGACGACGGCGAAGAGGGCGAGTGGCCGACCCCCTACTGGTGGATCGACATCGGCAAGACCTCGATGGTGCTGATGCTGGCCGCCCACGACGCGGGCCTGGCCGCCGGCTTTGCCGGCCCGCAGGACGTGCCTGCGCTCAAGGCGATCCTCGGGCTGCCCCAGGAGTTCCATCCGATCGGGGTCATCCCCGTGGGGCGGCCGCTCCCGGACGTCCGGTCACCATCGCTCAAGCGAGGCTGGGTACCGTTCGAGGACTTCGCCCACTGGGAGCGCTGGTAGGCCGCGCCACGCGGGAGCCGGCGGGGCGCGCGGCAACCGGCCGTGGCGCGCGGGATCCGGCGGAGAACTATTCCTCGCGAGGTCGCCCGGCCGGGGCCGGTGGGTCCCATCGCCCTTCGCCCCAGACCTCCGGCCCGCAGAACAGCTCCTTTGCGGCGGGGCGAGGCATGAGCGCCGTATCCGGGTCCGCGCGCCAGGCATCCACGACGCCGGCCAGCCAGCTGTCGATCTCCGCGAACTCCGTCCATCGCCGGAATGGCCAGCCGTTCTCGACGCACAGCTGGAGCAGGGCGTGCTTCGCGAAGATGCGGTCGGCGTATCCCGCCGCGTACCGATCTGATTCGCCGTCCCCGACGAAGATCACCGCACGCCCGGCCCGCTGGTGCGCGAGGACCCGGGCACGCTTGCAGGTCCCGCAAACGAAGCACCGCGGATGGCCGTTCGGGAACGCGATGCGCGGCCGCTCGCCGTCCGGGAAGGTCGTGTCGGCGGAGACCACCGGCAGGTCACCGACGCCGAGCGCCTCGAGGGCAGCCGGGATGAAGAACCCGAAGCCGTCGCTCACCACCTCGACGGGGATGCCGAGATCTCGCGCGCGGTGCGCGACGAGGGCAAACCCGGCGTCGTGGGGCTGGGAGGCAGCGAGAGCCCGGAGCTCGCCGGCGGGCGTCGTGATGAGCCCCACCTCCCACTCCATCAAGCGTCGCGATCCGGCCAGGCCTGCGTCGTACTCCGCGGCGCGGGCCTCCCACTCATCGGTCACGAATTCGGCCATGAGGGCATCGGAGACATCCGTCTGGGCCACGGTTCCGTCGTAGTCGACGAGGATCGCGAGGGGCGGCTGGCCGGCTCGCAACGGAGGAGGCGGCGGCGCCGGGGCGGACGGACCCAACGTCACGATGCCAGCGCCCGCAATCGACCGGCGAGGCGCGCTGCGCTGAAGGCACGCGTGATCGCCACGCCCAGCACGATCACGGCGCCGCCGACGATCTGGGCCGGCTCGATGCCCTCGGCCAGGAAGATCGCCCCGAGGAGGACCGCGATGAACGGGACGAGGAACTGGAAGGCCGTGATCCGGGTCGGACCGAGGAGCCGGATGCCGTGGAAGACGATCACGTTCGCGACGCCGGCCGGGATCAGCGTGGAGTAGACGAAGCCGAGCCAGGCGCCGCCGGATACCGATCCCCAGTGGGCCCCGGTCGCCTGCAGCATGCCGAGCGGGGCCATTACCAGGCCGCCGCCGACCATGGCCCAGGCCGTGGTCCGGAGCGGCGAGTAGGACGCGAGGAGGGGCGCGCCCCAGCTCGTGAAGACCGCCCAGCAGATCGCGGCGCTCAGCGTCAGGGCGTCACCGACGAATGACGCACCGAGGCGGAGCCCCGGGCCGGCGACGATCACGATCCCGACGCCGATGAACGAGACCACGGCACCCGTGAGCTTTCGACGGGTCAGCGTGTCCGAGCCGGCCACTGCCGCGAGCAGCGCCGTCATGACCGGCGTGGCCGCGATCAGGAACGCCGAGTCACCGGCCGGGATCGACTGCAGGGCCGTCGCCCACAGGATCTGGTAGAGCCCGAAGCCCACGGCCCCGAGGCCGGCGATCCGCAGGGCATCACGCGCTGGCAGGCGGATCGTCCCCTCCCGCCAGCGAAGGACCAGTAGCAGCAGGAGGGCCGCGCTGGAGAAGCGCAGGAACGCGAAGGTGATCGGCGGGATCTCGCGGTTGGCGGCCTTGACCACGATGAAGTTGGCCGCCCAGGCGACCATGACCAGGAGGACGCCGATCTCGGCTGCACGCTGGCTCGCGGCCGACGGTCGCCGGTCGCGGAAGCTGGGTGAACTGGCAACGGGAACGCCCGCCGGAGATCCGGCGGGCGTCTGATCGGCGGGCTGACTGCCGGCGTTGCCCGTGTCAGCCCCGCCCGTCGTCAGGCGAGCGCGCGGCGAGGCGTTCGCGAGTACGCGAGCGAGCGCACCGCGGGGTGCGTGAGCGAGCGAGCGCAGCGGCCAACGCCGCCCCGGGCCGCATCACGACGGGCGGTCAGATGCCTTCTTGATCCAGCTCGAGCGACTCCTCGTCGCCCTCCTCGGTGAGCTTCAGCCAGACGAAGAGTCCGGCCAGGACCACGAGCGGAATGACGATCAGGGCGCCGAGGGTGACGCCGAGGGCAACGGCGACGGTCTTGAGTGCGCGCATGGTGATACCTCCTGGTGATCGATCAGGACCGGCCCGCGCCGTGCGAACCGGTGGGCTGTGACGGAATGCGTAGCGTCGGACCCTTGGCGATGAGCGCATCGACATCCTCGCGAGTGAACTCGACGAGCTCGTGGCTGGATCCGGTCTGGCGCTCATGGTGCAGCCGGAGCAGGAACGCGCCGTGCTGCTCGAAGAAGAAGATGTCCTTGGGATGCTGTTCGTCGATGTACCGGCCGATGACCCGGAAGGCGTGCTCGTACCGCCCCACGCCAACGGGCGACTCCTGGGGTCCAGCCCCTCGCCGGGCGATGGACTCGTCCATGAACTTCGCGATGTCCTCGTCGAGGAAGCTCATCGTCTCCTTCTCGATCTGCCCCATGGAATCGGTCCAGGCTCCCGACGACCCGCCAAGGAGCGACAGGCCCTGGACGATGAAGCCGTCGGGGGCCTCCATGAGGAGGACGTCTCTGATCCCGCGCCCGTCGAGATAGGCGCCGATGGAACGAAGGACTTCTTCGAAATCCTGGCGTGGGCTGCCGTCATAGATCCGCATCGCGTCTCCGTGGGCGCGAGCGAGGCTCGCGGCGGGCCATCAGGATCCGGTCGTTCGGTCGTAGAGGCCGGCTCGCTTGGCGCGCCGGTCGCTCAGACGGAAGACCGCAACTGCGGCGAGTGTAACCACGGCACCGGTGGCCAGCAAGGCGAGCACGATCTCCAGGGGTGTCGGATTGACACGCCCGAAGACGGCCGCGAACGTCGATCCCGGCCCGCCGATCGAATCCGGGACCCCCGGGAAGAGCGCCTCCCGGGTACCGGCGATCCACCACGTCAGCGGCATGAGCAGGCCGACCACCTGGACCGGCGCCGGGAGCACGGCGAGCGGGAAGACGGCGCCGGTTACCAGGAACATCGCCCCGGCAAAGGCCTCCGGGTAGCTCCACGACTCCTGGCGCGTCTGGATGCAGACCCCGGCCATGAACAGGCCGAGCGCGATGATCGAGGCGAGGCCGGCGACCGATACGACGGCCAGCAAGGGCCAGTCGACCCGGGTCACGTCGAACGGCACGCCGAGGGCCACGACGCCGACGATGAGCGTGATCACGACCCCGGCGAGGCCCACGCCGATCCGCGCGACGCCCCGCCCGACCAGGACGGTCAGGAAGTCGGCCGGGCTGACGTACACGTACTTGAGGACCCGGTATCGCTCGCGGTCTTCGAGGACCGACCAGGCAAGCCCGGCGATGCCGTTCAGGACGAAGGCCCAGAGGGCGCTACCGACGACCACGAATGGCAGGAACGCCTGGCCGGCCGGCCCGCCGATCACCTCGAGCATGACGACGAGGATGAGGGCCGAGCTGAGTGGCTTGGCAACGGAGTAGATGAAGAACAGGAACGGATCGGTCCAGTTCGCCTCGAGCTGCCAGCCGAGCCTGACGGCGACCTTGAACGTCCGGACGACATCGGCGAGGCCGCGACCCTCGGTTCGCCGTGGATCGAACCGGTCCCCGGTCGCCGCCGCTGGCCCGCTCCTTGCCGTGCCGGCCAGACCGCTCATTGCCAGCGCACCGAGAGCCGCCCATCGCGGCGGGCACGTCGCTCCATCGAGGCCAGCATCCAGCGTGCCCCGAAGATGGAGATGAGCGTCATGGCCGCGAGGATCGCCACCTCGACGCCGGGTGGCGGTGTCCCGATCGGGAAAGTCGCATCCGCGAAGGCCAGCTGGCGCATCGCGTCGAGGCCGGTGGCGAGCGGGATGAAGGCGACCGACAGGGCACCGAGGAACCCGAGGCGGGCGACCGGGAAGTTGAGGCCCGAGACGAAGTAGACCGGCTCGGTGAAGAGCTGGCCCATGTGCCAGGCCTCGCGACCCCAGACGAGGAATAGGCTGGCCAGGACCATCCCGAGCCCGTACAGGGCACCGAGTGTGAGCACGAAAACCCCCAGCAGCAGCGCCCACTGATCCACCGAGAAGGTGACCCCGTACAGCGTGCCGGCGATCACCAGGACCGTCGCGGCGCGGGTGGAGCTCATGACCATGCCGCCGACGGCCATCCCGAACAGGATCGACATGAAGTGCATCGGCGCCGCGAAATAGAGCTCCAGGTTGCCCTGGCTCTTCTCCCAGTAGAGCTGGTTCGCCATCATCCAGATCACGTTCAGCCAGAACGCGGTCAGCGCCCCGCCGAGGACGACGAAGCCCACGTACTGCTGGGGTGCGTCGAGGGCCCGGTAGACGAAGACGAATGCCGAGGTACCGAGGAAGGGCAGCAGGATCTCGAAGAGCACCCAGGACGGCTCCCGAACGAGCCCGATGACCCGCGGGTAGGCGCGGCCACGGATCGAGCGAAGGTTCGTGAGGACGATCTGCCGGCGGCTCCAGGCCGCCGCCTCCCGGGGCCCCACGCCGGCGCGGCCGACCAGGTCAAGTGTCGCGGCCATCAGCTGATCGCCTCGGCCGAGGGGCCCGGCTCGTCTGTGCCGGCTTCGTCGAACCCACGCCCGACGAGCTCCACGAACACATCTTCGAGCGTCGGTTCGGACTTGCGCAGGCCGAGGATGTGGGAGCCCGTGGCGGAAAGCTCGCCGACGACGTGGCCGAGCGCCGCATCGTCGGCGAGGACGAGGTTCATGACGATCGACCGGCGATCCGTGTCTGCCTCGTTGCCGGCGGCGGCCGTCGCGCTGAGCACGCCGGGCAGCCTCGCGAGCGCCTGTGCTCCCCCGTCGAGCTGGTCGAGCTCGAGCCGGAAGATCGATTCGCGCTGAACGCGCCGCTTGAGCTCGTCGGGCGAGCCGATCGCGAGGATCCGGCCATGGTCGACGATCGCGATGCGCTCGCAGAGCTCGTCGGCCTCGGCCATGTAGTGGGTGGTCAGGAGGACCGTCCGACCGGGCACGGCCGCTCGCCAATCCACGATGAGCTCGCGAAGGGAGCGCGCGGCCGCGACATCCAGCCCGAGGGTCGGCTCGTCGAGGAACAGGATCCACGGATCGTTGAGGAGCCCGCGCGCGAGGTTCATCTTCTGTCGCTGGCCGGTCGACAAGGTGCTGACCCGCTGCAACCGCTGCTCCGCCAGGCCAACGGCCTCGATGAGCTCGTCGACCCTGCGCCAGCCCTCCGCCCCGGCCAGCCCGTAGAACTGGGTGAACATCCAGAGCTGCTCGCGGACGGTCAGGATTCCGTAGCCCGATTGCTCGCCGCCGGCAACCATGTTCATGATCCGGCGAATCTTGGTCGTGTCCTTCTCGACATCGAAGCCGAAGACGCTGGCCGTTCCCGATGACGGTGACAGGAGCGTCGTGAGGATCTTGATGAGGGTCGTCTTGCCCGCGCCGTTCGGCCCGAGGAGCCCGAAGAACTCGCCCGGCGGGACCTCGAGGTCCACCCCATCGAGAGCGAGGATCGGCCCGTCCTTGGATGAGTACACGCGGCGAACGCCCCTGACCTCGATCGCCAGGGACGGCAGCACGCCACTACCGCGAGCCGTGGCCGCGGCGGCGGACCCGGCCCCGGCCGAGGGTACCTGGAGCGATGGTTCAGCGGGCACGGCGAACCCCACGGGAGAGGGCGGTTGCGGGACGCGGATCGTACCATCCAGGCCGCCCGGAGGGAAGAGGGCAATCGAATGCCCGGAAGACGGATATCGAACACGCCCGGGCGCGCGTGCAGGCCCGCGAGGCGTCAGCCGGCCGGGGCCAGGCGAACTGCGATCCGGCCGGCAACGCCGGCGTCGTTGACGATGAGGGCGGTATTTGCGCGGACGGAGGCGCCGCCGGTGAGCTCGGCAATCCGGGCCAGGAGCCAGGGCGTCAGGGCCGGGCCGTGGACGTTCGCGGCATCAGCCTCCGAGACCGCCCGGGTGGCCACCTCGCGGGCCAGATCATGGGGCAGGGCCACGTCGGCCGGGACGGGTACGCAGACCACGATGCCGCTGCCGAGCCCGAGCGCGAGGTGCGCGACCGCGAGTTCGGCGGCGGCTTCGACGGTCGTGACCGACCATGGGGCGCGGATTCCGGACGACCTCGCCGTGAATCCGGGCAGATCCTCCTGGCCGACCGCCACGACGGGCACGCCGCGGGTCTCGAGTACCTCGAGCGTAGCCGGGACATCAAGGATCGACTTCGGGCCGGCGCAGACGACGATCATCGGCGTCTTCGCCAGCTCTTCGAGGTCGGACGAGATGTCGAACGTCGCGTCGCGGGTGGCACCGGCACCGCCGAGCGCGCCACGATGCACGCCGCCGATGCCGCCCGTGGCAAAGACGACGATCCCTGCGGCATGCGCCGCGATCATCGTTGCGGAGACCGTCGTCGCGGACCAGCCGTCGCGGGTCAGCGCCGCCGACAGGCTCGGCCGCGAGGCCTTCATCACCGTACCGGCCGGCGCGGCGCCGAGGGCCTCGAGGGCCGCGTCGTCGAGGCCCACCAGGATCGACCCGTCGTGGATGGCCACGGTCGCGGGCACGGCCCCGGACTCGCGGACCGCCGCCTCGGAAGCCCTCGCCACCTCGACGTTCTGCGGGTACGGCAGGCCGTGGCTGATCAGCGTCGATTCGAGGGCGACCACGGGCCGGCCGGCGGCGAGGGCCGCAGCGACCTCCGGCGCCACCACGAGACGGTCTGCGAGCGAGCGGGTCATCCGGGCGGGAGCTCCTGCTTCAACGACGTGAGCTGGCGGGCGCTCGCGCGGTGCCCGGCGATCGTGGCCCGATGGAGCGCATCGGGTGTTCGTCGCCCGGCCGAACGCGCGGCCAGCCAGCCGGCGATGAACCCGGCACTGAAGGCGTCGCCGGCGCCGGTCGTGTCGGCGGCGGCGACCTGTGGCGTCGCGACATCGAAGCGGAGCGGATCGCGCATACCGTCCGGAGAGCCGCCGGAGTCCCGGGCGAGGACACGCGCCCCGAGCGAACCACGCTTGATCACGGCGATCGCCGCGTGCTCGAGGATCCCTTCCGCTGCATACCGTCCGAGGAATGCCTGGGCCTCCGCCTCGGTGGCAAACAGGATGTCCGGTGCAACCGACGCGACGAGATCGCGGGCCGCCCGGCGACCCTGGGCCAGGAGCGGTCCGATCGACGACAGGTCGAGCGAGACCTCCACGTCGCCCGCGGCGCGGGCCTTCACGACGGCTGCCCGTGCCGCGCTCGCGAGCGGCTCGCCCATCAGCGAATAGGCAGGGATGTGGATGAGGTCAAGGCCGACGAACCACTTGTCGCGGAGGTCCTCGGGTCGCAGCGCAAGCGCGGCTCGGCGGTCGGCCACGAACGAGCGCTCCCCGTTCGCGCCGATGATCACGCCGATGCGCCCGGTCCGCTGGCCGGCGACATGGTTCGCCCGGACACGGACGCCGTCTCGCTCGACCTGGACGACGAGGCTCCGACCGGCCCCGTCCCGACCCACCGAACACACGAGCTGGGTTTCGACGCCGAGGCGGGCCAGCCAGCGGGCGGTGTTCGCGGCCGAGCCACCCTGACGGATGCCGACCGTGCCGGGCACGTCGGTGCCCGCCTCGATCGCCCGTTCGGGGGCGAGGACGACATCGAGGACGAGATCGCCGAGAACGAGCACGCGAGGCTTCTTGATCCCAGCCACCTGTGGATGGTATCGGTGTCGGGGCTTTGGTTGATAGGATCAGCGGGATGAACGACACGACCCCCGAGCTCGAGCGGCTCGCGATCAACACCATCAGGACCCTCGCCATCGACGGCGTCCAGAAGGCGAACTCGGGACACCCCGGGGCGCCGATGGGAGCGGCTCCGATGGCGTTCGCGCTCTGGACCCGATTCCTGCGCCACGCGCCATCCGATCCGGCATGGCCGAACCGGGACCGATTCGTCCTCTCCGCCGGCCACGCCTCGATGCTCCTCTACTCGCTCCTCCACCTCACCGGCTACGACGTGACGCTCGACGACCTGATGTCCTTCCGCCAATGGGGCTCGCGCACGCCGGGTCACCCCGAGTACCGCCTGACGCCCGGCGTCGAGGCCACGACCGGGCCGCTGGGGCAGGGCTTCACGAACGCGGTGGGCATGGCCATCGCCGAGCGTCGCCTGGCCGCGGAGTTCAATCGGCCCGGCCACGAGATCGTCGACCACCGGACGTACGCCCTCGCCAGCGACGGCGACCTCCAGGAGGGGATCGCGTCCGAGGCCGCGAGCCTTGCCGGGCATCTGCGCCTCGGCAAGCTGACGGTCCTCTACGACGACAACCACGTCCAGCTCGACGGCCCGACGTCCATGGCCTGGTCGGAGGACGTGCTTGCCCGGTTCGAGGCCTACGGTTGGCATACCCAGCGGGTCGAGGACGGCAACGACGTTGCCGCGATCTCGTCTGCCATCGCCGCGGCGAACTCCGACGAGCGGCCCTCCATCGTGGCCGTACGGACACACATCGGGTACGGGAGCCCGCACAAGCAGGACACGCAGAAGGCCCACGGCTCGCCGCTCGGCGAGGACGAGGTGCGGCTCACCAAGGAGGCGTACGGATGGGACCCGGACGCCCACTTCCTCGTCCCGGACGAGGCCCTCGCCGTCTTCCGGGGGGCCGTGCCGGCGGGGCGGACGTTCGTGGCCGAGTGGGACGCCGCGTTCGAGGCGTACGCCGCTGCCGAGCCATCACTCGCGACGCAATTCCGGCGACGGGTCGTGGAGCGGCGCCTGCCGGACGGCTGGGACTCGACCCTGCCGGCCTACCCGCTCGGCGGGGAAGTCGCGACCCGGAACGCCAGCCAGGACGCCATCCAGGCGCTCAGCGTGACCCTCCCGGGCCTCTTCGGCGGCGCCGCAGACCTCTCCGAGTCGAACCTGACGGACGTCAAGGGCGCCGATAGCTTCGAGGCCTGGCAGCCCGGCCGCAACCTCCGGTTCGGGGTCCGCGAGCATGCCATGGGCGGTGTCGCCAACGGCATCGCCTACCACGACGGGTTCATCCCCTACGCGGGCACCTTCCTGACCTTCAGCGACTACATGCGCGGGTCCGTACGACTCGCGGCGCTCGGCCGCGTTCACGTCGTCTACGTCTGGACACATGATTCGGTCGGCCTGGGCGAGGACGGCCCCACGCACCAGCCGGTCGAGCACTACGCGGCCCTCCGCGCGATCCCCCATCTGTGGTTCGTGCGGCCGGGCGACGCCAACGAGACGGCGGCGGCCTGGGCTCTCGCGGTCGAACGGCGTCATGAAGATCCGCCCGGACCGGTGGCCCTGTCGCTGACGCGCCAGAAGCTGCCGACGTTGCCGGGCACGGCCGAGCTGGCCCGCGAAGGCCTGCGCCGGGGCGGCTACGTCCTCCGGCGGGCGTCGACCGAGGCGGGCGGCGGGGCGCCGTCGATCATCCTCGTCGCGACGGGATCGGAGCTGCAGCTGGCGATGGGCGCGGCCGAGGCCCTCGAGGCGGAGGGGACGCCGGCGCGGGTCGTTTCGCTCCCCTGCTGGGAGCGCTTCGATGCCCAGGACGCGGCCTATCGCGAGGCCGTGCTGCCGCGCGCCGTGAAGGCGCGGGTGACGATCGAGGCAGGCGTCTCGCTCGGCTGGGAGCGCTACGCCGGTGACGACGGCGCGATCATCGGGATTGACCACTTCGGGGCGTCGGCACCGGCGCCGACGATCTTCCGCGAGTTCGGCTTCACGGTCGAACGCGTGACCGACGTGGCACGCAAGGTTCTCGAGGGCGAGCTCCGCGGACCGGTGCCGACCCTTCATCAGGCGCACGGCTGATGCGCGTGGCCCTGGCCGCCGACCATGCCGGCGCCGCCTTGAAAAGCCAGCTCCTCGACCGCCTCGCGACGGCCATGCCCGAGCACGAGTTCGTCGACCTGGGCGGCAACGGCTCCGATCCGGCGGACGACTACCCGGACTTCGCCCAGCGCATAGGCCACGCCGTCCGCGACGGCCGCGCCGAGCGAGGCATCCTGATCTGCGGCTCGGGCGTGGGTGCGTCCGTGGCGGCCAACAAGATCTTCGGGGTCCGGGCCGCCGTCTGCCACGACACGTACTCGGCCCACCAGGGCGTGGAGCACGATGACATGAACGTCCTGACGCTCGGCTCGCGGGTCATCGGCACCGAGCCGGCGTACGAATGCGCGGTGGCCTTCCTGGGCGCCGCCTTCTCCGGTGAGGCCCGCCACGTGCGGCGCCTCGACAAGGTCCTCGCGATCGAGGCGGACAGGGGTTGAGGCCATGAGCGCGGAGTTCGACCTGAGGCTGGCGACGGGCGATGAGGCACGGTTGGCCGCGGTCGTGGCGCACGCGCGAACCGATCAATGGGCGCAGCGGCTCATGGACCGCGACACGACCCTCTGGTCGTCGGATGCCGAAGTCCAGGCCGGCATCGCGGACCGCCTCGGGTGGCTCGATTCGCCGGCGCACTTCACCGACCAGGTCGGTGCACTCGAGGGCTTCGGCGACGGAGTCCGGGTTGCCGGTTTCACGACGGCGGTGGTCATGGGCATGGGTGGGTCCAGCCTGGCGCCCGAGGTCCTGCGCCGAACCTTCGGCACGGCCGACGGCTACCTCGACCTCCGCGTTCTCGATTCGACCGACCCGGCCGCGGTCGCCGCAACGGTCGACGATCTCGATCCCCTTGCGACCCTCTGGATCGTCGCCTCGAAGTCGGGGACGACGACCGAGCCGCTGGCGTTCCTGGCGGACACCTGGGCCCGGGTCTCCGCGGCGCTCGAGGCGGCGAACTCCGACCAGCACCCGAGCGAATTCGTGGTTGCGATCACGGACCCGGACCGGAGCGTCGCCGCGATCCCCCACCACGATCAGCTCCGTGAGGTCTTTCTCAACCCGCCCGATATCGGGGGGCGGTACTCGGCGCTGTCGTACGTCGGCCTCGTTCCGGCATCCCTGATCGGCCTCGACCTCGACGCGCTGCTCGCTGCCGCGTCAACGATGCTCGGCGCCTGCCACGAGCCGGATCCGGACCGGAATCCGGGCCTCCTGCTCGGCCTTGCCCTCGGGGAGCTCGCCCGCGCGGGCCGGGACAAGCTCACCTTCCTCATGGATCCTGCCATAGCCGGCTTCGGGGCCTGGGCTGAGCAGCTCATCGCGGAGTCCACCGGCAAGCATGGGGTGGGCATCGTGCCGGTCGATCGCGAGCCGCTCGGAGCCGCGAGCGCCTACGGGACCGACCGGGTCTTCGTCGGGATCTCGCTCGCGGATTCGGCGGATCCATCGGGCGGCCTTCTCGACGACCTCGCGGCGGCCGGCCATCCGGTCATCCGGATCACCATCGACGACCCCATCGACCTCGGTGGTGAGTTCGTTCGCTGGGAGGTCGCCACGGCGTTCGCGGGCGCCGTCCTGGGCATCGACGCGTTCGACCAGCCGAACGTCGAGGAGGCCAAGCAGCGCACGCGCCGCCTGCTCGATGGGTCGTCGCCGCATCCCGACGGCGGAGCTGCGGCACCTGGCGTCCGGGACATCGCCGACCTCGGTGAAGCCAGCCTGGCCGCGGCCATCCGGGAAAGCCTCGGCGCTACGCCGAGCGCGGGTCGCTACGTCGCGATCCAGGCCTTCATTGCCCCGAGCGCCCCCGCGGACGCGTCGTTCGACCGGATCCGGGCGCTCGTCCGCGACCGCACGGGCTGGGCGACGACCGCCGGCTACGGGCCCCGGTTCCTGCACTCGACGGGGCAGCTCCACAAGGGCGGCGCACCGACGGGCTGGTTCCTCCAACTGACGTCGCGGCACCCGGCGGATCGCGAGATCCCGGGCTGGCCGTACACGTTCGGACGGCTCATCGACGCCCAGGCCCAGGGCGATGCGGAGGCGCTCGCCAGCCACGACCTGCCGATCCTTCGATTGCGGCTCGGAGAAGACCACGACGCGGACCTCGCGACGCTCGAGCGGGCATTCGCTGCGGCGCTGCGCGCCTGACCATCGGCCGCGGCGAAAGCAGCAACGGCCGTCGCGCGTAGACTGGAACCGAGGCCCCGACGGCCGCGCCTCGGAGCGGCCCTGAAACGTCCCATCGGAGGTGCCTGCATGAACGGCAACAAGGCGCACCGGTCCCCGGTCCACACCGCCTGAGATGGCCCGCACTTCCGTCCCCACGGTCGTTCCGCCCCGGACCATTCGGCAGCTCCGGATGGATCGGACCCACAAGCGCCGCCACGCGACGCGGGCCGATGCGAACCCACTGCGCGAGGGCCTCCGCCTCGAGCGCGTTCCGGACCCGCATGCCATGGTCCTCTTCGGTGCCACGGGTGACCTCTCGCATCGGAAGGTCTTTCCGGCGCTCGCCCAGCTGTGGCGGACCAACCTCCTGCCCCAGGACTGGATGCTCGTCGCGGTAGGGCGACGGCCCTATGACGATGAGACCTTCCGGGCCGAGATCCGCCGGTCGCTCGAGTTGTGGGACCGGGTGGCGCTCGATCCCGAGGTCGAGCGCCAGTTCCTCGACCGGATCGTCTACCACCAGGGCGACTTCGCCGACGACGCCGCGTTCGATCGTCTCGTCGTCCGGCTCGACGAGCTGGACCGCGAGCAAGGGACGAGCGGCAACCGGCTCTACTACCTGGCGACACAGCCGTCGGCGTTCCCGCTCATCGTCGGACAGCTCGGGCGGTGCGGCCTCGACCACGAGGTCCACGGCGGGGGCTGGCGGCGAATGGTCATCGAGAAGCCCTTCGGGCGCGATCTCGACTCGGCCAAGCGCCTGAACCGCGAGATCGGGCGGGTCTTCCGCGAGTCGCAGGTCTACCGCATCGACCACTACCTCGGCAAGGAGACGGTCCGGAACCTCATGGTCTTCCGATTCGGGAACGGCATCTTCGAGCCGCTCTGGAATCGCCGCTACGTCGATCACGTCCAGATCACGATGGCGGAGTCGATCGGCGTCGAGGAGCGGGGCTCCTTCTACGAGGAGACGGGCGCAACGCGAGACGTGATCCAGAACCACCTCCTCCAGCTCCTCTCCCTCGTGGCCATGGAGCCGCCGGCGACCTTCGAGGCGGATGCCCTCCGCGACGAGAAGCTCAAGGTCCTGCGGGCCATTCCGGAGCCGACCCGCGCCGACGCCGCTCGCAACGTCGTTCGCGGCCAGTACGGCCCCGGCTGGGTCGGCGCGGAGGCCGTGCGCGGCTATCGCGACGAGGTCGCGGTCGATCCCCAGTCCGAGACGGAGACGTTCCTGGCGGGCCGCTTCCAGATCGACGACTGGCGCTGGTCGGGCGTCCCCTTCTACCTCCGGGCCGGGAAGCGGCTCCCGAAGCGTGCGACCGAGATCGCGATCCAGTTCAAGGAGGTTCCGCATCGGCTCTTCCGGGAAGCGGCGGCCGATCCGGAACCGAACCTCCTCGCGATCAGGATTCAGCCCGACGAGGGCATCCTGCTGCGGTTCGGCTCGAAGGTGCCGGGCCTGGGGCTCGACATCCGGACGGTAACGATGGACTTCACGTACGGATCCGCGTTCTCGGTCGACTCGCCCGACGCCTACGAGACGCTCCTCCTCGACGCGATGCTGGGCGACGCGTCGTTGTTCACGCGGGCCGATGAAGTCGAGGCGGCCTGGACCATCGCGACCCCGATCGTCGAGTCCTGGCTCGACGCACCTGCCCCCGACTTTCCCAACTACGCGGCCGGGACGTGGGGCCCGGAAACGGCGGAGTCGCTGATCGCGCGCGACGGGCGCCGCTGGCGGCGGATCTGAGGCCGTGGAGACGCTGACGCCGAGCCCCGAAGTCGGCCGATCGATCCTGCGAGCGTCGGCGCGGACGCACTCCCTCGCCGGAATCGAGGCGGAGCTGGCACGAATCTGGGCCTCGACGGAGCTCACCACGCCGGGCGCCGACGGCGAACCCGAACGACGCGTTGCGGCCCGGACGAGCGTTCTGAACCTCGTCGTCATCGCCCGCCAGCCGGAGCTCGGCGAGCATGCCGCGGCAATCATCCGGATGCTGACCGGCCGGCACCCGTCGCGGACCCTCATCGTCTCGAGCGCGGATCCCGACGGACCGTCCTGGATCGACGCCAATGTCCAGGCCCACTGCGTCCTGCCGCGGTCCGATGCCGCTGAGACCTGTGCGGAGTTCATCGACCTCGTCGCCGGTGGCGAGACCGGCCGGCACGTTGCGGCGATCGTCGCGCCGCTGCTGATCCACGACCTGCCGGTCACCCTGTGGTGGCCCGGTGATCCGCCGCTGGCCTCGCGCCAGGCGCTGGACCTCCTGGAGATGTCGGACCGCCTCGTCGTCGACGGCTCCCACTGGTCGGGAAACGGGATCGACCGGCTCCGGGTGATGGCCCGGCTCGTCACCCGTCACGACCTCGCCGGCGCCGGGCTGGCAATCTCGGACTTCGCGATGCTCCGGCAGTCGAGGTGGCGGGAGGCGATCGCCTCGAGCTTCGACCGGCCCGAGCTGCGGCCCTTCCTCGGCAGCCTGACCGACATCGTCGTGACCTACGCAGTCCATCCGGGGGCGGCAGGCCAGGAGGCCAACGTGATCAAGCCGCTCTATCACATCGCCTGGCTCGCCTCACGTCTCGGGATGACGGTCGCCCGGCCCCTCGAACCCGTGCCGCTCACGACCGGCACGGCGGAACCGCCGGGTGAAGTCCTCGAGCCGGCCCGGGCCGGACAGCTTCGAGCCGGCAGGAGGCCCGTCAGCATCGCGATCCGACCGACAGCCTCGACGATGTACCCCGGGACCACCGTCACGGTCCGGCTCAGCGCCCGCCGGCGCGGCACGCCACTCGAGGTGGTCGTCTCGGCGGAGGCGGAGGCCGTCATCGTCCGGGCGGCCCTGGATGGTCGGCCGTTACCCGAGCGCCGATTCATGGCGCCGCGGCGAGCGGAGGTCGACCTGCTGCTCGAGTCCGTTGAGTCCGTCGGGCCCGACCCGGTCGCCGTGGCGGCCCTGGTCACGGCGGCCGAGCTCGTCGGCGAGGCCTGACGGCGGCGTGCATCCGGACGACCCCGGGCCCGAGATCCTGGTCCTGCCGACGCCGGCCGAAGGTTCGCACGTCGCGGCGGACCGAATCGCGCAGGCGCTCATCGACGGCGTCTCGGCGCGCGGCGTGGCGCACTGGGTGACGACCGGCGGCTCGACCCCCGGGCCGATCTACCGGCACCTTGCCGACATGCCCTACCGGGAATCCGTGCCGTGGGACAAGGTCCACCTCTGGTGGGGCGATGAGCGCTGGGTGCCACCGGAGGACATCCTCTCGAACGCACTCGCCTGCTGGAACCTCCTCGTGGCCGACGTCCCGGTTCCGATCGACCAGGTCCACGTGATGCCGGTCGGCGATGCACTGGCGGCCGGCGAGCCACCCGAGCTCGTGGCCGCCCGATATGAAGCCGAGCTCCGGGCCGCAAACTTCGAACTCGACGCCGAGGGGTTCCCGCGCCTCGACATCGTCCTGGTCGGAATCGGCTCGGACGGCCACCTGTTCTCGGTCTTCCCCGGCTCGGCCACCTGGGACGACCCGCACTGGGTCCAGGCGGTGCCAGCGCCTGTCCACATCGCGCCTCGCGTGGCCCGGATCACCCTCCATCCGCAATTCGTGACCGCGGCCCGGATGGCCCTGGCCGTGACGTTCGGGACGGGCAAGGCGGAAATCCTGGGCCGCATCTTCGGCGACCAGATCGACGAGCGGCATCTGCCGGCCCAGCTCGCGCGGCGGCCGGGAGGCCTGTGGATCCTCGATGACGTCGCCGCGGTCGACCTCCCGGCGACGATCCCCGTCCAGCACCCCGGGCCGATGCCCGACCGGTGACGGCAGTGGACGGTCCGAGTCGATGGGTCGCGTCAGCGGACGGCACGGGCATCGCGGTCTTCGAATCCGGGGCCCCCGCGCCCGGCACGTTGCCGCTGGTCCTCGTCCACGGGACGACCTCGGATCACCGGACCTTCCGGGTCGTGGGGCCCGTGCTGGGAACCCGCCGTCGCCTGTACGCGATCGATCGACGGGGACGCGGCGACTCCGGCGATAGACCTGGCGCCTACGCGATCGCGCGCGAGTTCGAGGACGTGGCGGCAGTGGCGGAGGCCGCGGCGCGAGCGGGCGGCGTGCAGGCCGTGGATGTCGCCGGCCACTCCTTTGGCGGGCGCTGCGCCCTCGGGGCGTCGCTCCTCACGCCCGCCATTCGACGGGTCGTCAGCTATGAGGGGGCACCACCGGTGCCGGGCCGTGCCGACGCCGCCTACGAACCCGAGGGCCTCATCAGGCGACTCCAGGGCGACCTCGAACGGGACGACCTCGAAGGCCTGCTCGAGCGCTTCATGCGCACCATCGTCCACATGAACGACGAGGGCATCGCCCGCTTCCGGGCCGACCCCGTGTGGCCGCTGCGGGTCGCGGCAGCCCCGACCATCCTCCGCGAGATCGCCGCGTCCAACGACCCGGCGGCGGGCCTCGACGCCCTTTGCGGCGTCGAGCGGCCAGTCCTGCAGATCCTCGGCTCGGCGAGCCCGGCAGCCTTCGGGATCAACACGCGGGCGTTCGCGGCGCGGTTGCCGCGCGGCGAGTTGGCCATCCTCGACGGCGCGGCGCATGCTGCCCACCACACGCATCCGGCCGCATTCGTGGCCGCCGTGGAGGCATTCCTGGATGACGACTGACGCACTCGGGCCGGACGGGCTCGACTTCTGGCTTGGGACCTGGGACCTCACCTGGGGCGAGGATGGGCACGGCATCAACCGCATCGAACGGGCGGTCGGGGGCCGCGTCATCCTCGAGACCTTTTCCGGTGGCGGCCCCCGAGGCGCGCTCCACGGCATGAGCGTCTCGATCCGGGAAGGCGTGGACGGGCCCTGGCGGCAGACGTGGGTCGACAGCTCCGGCAGCTACCTGGACCTGGTCGGTGTCGAGGTCGACGGCCGACTCTCGTTCCAGCAATCGACGACCGAAGCGGGCGAGGCGGTGGATTATCGAATGGTCTGGCTCGACGTGGAGGCGCATTCGCTTCGCTGGGAGTGGCAGCGTTCGACGGATGGCTGGGCGACGTGGTCGACCCGCTGGTCGATCAGCTACCGGCGGCGCGAGGCCTGAGCCTCTGGCCGCCCGTGACGCGCCGTTGGGACGGGCCGGAACGGGACCTTCGGCACTCCGTGCGACCCGGTCCGGGGCTACCATCCGGAGATGAGTGACACCATGCCGGCCGAGGGCGTGGCACGGCCCGCGGCCCCCGGCAATGCCAATCCAACCGCGGAACTTCGCGTCGGCGAGCAGGTCCTCCAGATGCCGCTCGAACGCGCGACGGAGGGCCAGTCTGCCCTCGACGTGAGCACGCTCCTCAAGGACGCGCAGGTCACGACCCTCGACTACGGATTCGCCAACACGGCCGCGACCCGGAGCGCGATCACGTTCCTCGACGGCGGCGCCGGCATCCTCCGCTATCGCGGCTATCCCATCGAGGAGCTGGCCGAGCGCTCGACCTTCCTCGAGACGGCATACCTGCTGATCTACGGAGAGTTGCCGTCCGCGGAGCAGTTGACCACCTGGGAAACGTCGATCAAGCGCCACACCCTCCTCCACGAAGAGTTCCGTCGCTTCTTCGACGGCTTCCCGATGGACGCCCACCCGATGGGCATCCTGGCCTCGGCGGTCGCAGCCCTCTCGACCTTCTACCAGGGCTCAGAGGATCCGAGCGATCCCGAAGACGTCGAGATCACGACCATCCGGCTCATCGCGAAGATGCCGACGATCGCGTCCTTCGCCTACAAGAAGTCGGTCGGGCAGCCGTTCGTCTACCCGGACAACAGCCTCGATTACGAATCGAACTTCCTGCGCATGATGTTCGCCGTACCGGCCGAGCCGTACGTCGGCGATCCCGACATCGCCAAGGCGCTGCGGGTTCTCCTCATCCTGCATGCAGACCACGAGCAGAACTGTTCGACATCGACGGTGCGACTCGTGGGCTCGAGCCACGCCAACCTGTACGCCTCCATCTCGGCCGGAATCGCCGCCCTGTGGGGCCCCCTCCACGGCGGGGCGAACCAGGAAGTCCTCGAGATGCTCGAGGGGATCCGCACCGCCGGCGGCGACGTGTCGAGGGCGGTCGATCGAGCGAAGGACAAGGACGATCCGTACCGGCTGATGGGCTTCGGGCATCGCGTCTACAAGAACTATGACCCCCGGGCCACGATCATCAAGTCCGCGGCCGACACGATTCTCGCCAAGGTTGGCGCAGATGACGAGCTGCTCAGGATCGCCCGCGAACTCGAGGACGTCGCCCTCCACGACCCGTACTTCGTCGAGCGGAAGCTGTATCCGAACGTCGACTTCTACAGCGGCCTGATCTATCGGGCGCTCGGCTTCCCGGTCGGGATGTTCACGGTCCTCTTCGCGATCGGCCGGCTGCCGGGCTGGATCGCCAACTGGCGCGAGATGATGACCGATCCGCAATCCAGGATCGGGCGGCCACGCCAGCTCTACATCGGCGAAACCCGCCGCCCGTACCTCCCGATCGCCGAGCGCTAGGCGCCGCAGCGCGAGGGCTCGCGGGGCGCCAACCCCGCGATTCCGGGCGCCCGTCTACCATCGTTGCCATGACTGACAGCGCTTCGCCCTCGGCCGCGGCGCCGGCTCCCCGCCCCTACTCGCCCGGCCTGGCAGGCATCGTCGCGGCCACGTCCTCCCTGGGCTACGTGGACGGCGAGGCGGGCCGGCTCCTCTATCGCGGTTATCGGATCGGCGATCTCGTCGAGCACGGCACGTACCCGGCGGTCGCCAACCTCCTGTGGACGGGCGACTGGACCTCGACGCACCGTTTGCCAACGGCACCCGTGCCGGCAGCGGTGATGACGGCCCTTCGCGCGCTCCCGACCACTGCCAAGCCCATGGATGCCCTCCGAACCGCGGTCTCGGTATGGGGCGCGACCCAGACGCTCGATTGGCCACCGACGCCGGAGCATGCGCGCGCGCTGACGTCCTTTTCGCCGTCGGCGCTCGCGGCCTTCGCCCGGCTCCGCCAGGGCCTCGAGCCGATCGAGCCGGACCCGGAGCTCGACCTCGTGCCGGGGTTCCTCTATCAGCTGACGGGAGCGGCGCCGGATCCGGGCACCGCCCGGGCGCTCGATGCGTACTTCGTCGTTGGCGCGGAGCACGGCCTCAATGCCTCGACGTTCACGGCCCGGGTCATCACCTCCACGCGCAGCGATCTCGCGTCCGCGGTCTGCGGGGCGATCGGAGCCCTGAAGGGCCCGCTCCACGGCGGAGCGCCGTCGGAGGTCGTCGAGCAGATCCATAAGGTCGGTTCGCCCGAGCGTGCCGAGCAGTGGGTCCGGGACGCGGTGGATCGCGGCGAACGGCTCATGGGATTCGGCCACCGCGTCTACCGCGCCTACGACCCGCGGGCCCGCGCGCTGCGCAAGGTCGTCGAGTCGATGGACCGCAAGCCGGAGTGGCTGGAGCTGGCGATCAAGATCGAGGACGTCGCCCTGCGGGTGCTGGCCGAGAAGCATCCCGAGCGGTCCCTCAAGACGAACGTCGAGTACTACGCGGCGGCCGTCCTCCAGGGGGTCGGCCTGACGCCGGATCTCTTCCCGGCGACGTTCGCCCTGGCGAGGCACGCCGGCTGGACAGCACACGTGATCGAACAGGCGTCGGACAACCGGCTCATCCGGCCCGACGCCATCTACACCGGCCCGGCGGAGCGGGATCTTCCGGGCTGACCGGCGAACGTCGGTGGATGGCCGTCACTGCATCGTCGCAGGCACGTCGCGATTGGCGGGAGGTTCCGTCGGGATTGGCGTTGGACGCCGCCGCCAGACGCCGACCGCTCCGACAAGGAATACGGCTCCGCCGAGCACGAAGGGGGCCGGGAGCCCCAGCGTGACCACCTGCGAGCCGATCGCCGGGCCGAGGATCCCGGCTGCATAGAGCGGCAGGTAGACGAGGTTCAGGGTCTGCGATCGGCGCGCTGCCGGGACCTCGGTCGCGAGGAGCCCGAAGATCATCGCGCTGACCGCCGAGGTACAGGCGGCGAACGCGACCGCGACCAACGTCAGTCCCGGGATGCCCACGCCGGAAGCGACCAGCGGCATCAGCGGCAGAGCGATCGCGCCGCCGAGGAGCGCCGCCACGAGGACCGGCTGGAAGCCGATCCGGTCGCCGATCGTGCCCGCGAGCGGCGACAGCAACGCGCCCGTCAGGGCCCCGGTGCCAGCCACGAGCGCGATTGAGCTCGCGAGCCCAGGCCCGCGATGAACGATGGTCTCGACGAGCACCGGGATGTACGGCCGGGTCATCTGGTTGGCCAGGAAGGCCGTGCCGAAGATGACGAAGATCGCCCGGACTGCCCGGTCGTCGAGCACGCCCCGGACCGCCCCGAAGGCGAGCGTCAGCGCGCGGCCCTCGGGGATCACCTCGGGCCGGACTTCGTGGGTCCCGAACGTCACGAGGAGCGCCATCCCGACCGACAGGACCGCGGATACGGCGAAGACCGCGCCGATCGACCAGCCCAGACCGTCGATGAGGACGCCCGCGAGCGTCGGGCCGACCGCGAAGCCCACCGGACCCGAGGCGCCGAAGAGGGCGATGACCGTGCCGAGACGCGCCCGTGGCGTCGCGTCGCGGATCGCGGCGAGCATGATCCCCGTGTTGCCGAGCTGGAATCCGATGAGCAGGACGCTCACGGCAACGTGCCACGGCTCCCGCGCGAGGGCCATGCCGGTAAACACCACTGCCTCGACGAGCGCGCTTCTCGCGATCACGGCCTTGCGGCTGTACTTGTCCGCCCAGACGCCCCAGAGGGGTACGAGGGGCATGCCCAGGACGAACAGGAGGGCGCTGAATAGGCCGATGAACTGGAGGCGATCTGCGTCGGGAACGCCCATCCCGCTGAGCTGGGAGGGCATCAGGGCAAAGACCTGGCTGACGCCCAGGCCCTCGACCATGGAGGTGACCCAGAAGACGGCGACGAGCCCGATCCAGCCGCGCCGCGCGGAATTTGACATCCGGCGGAGCCTACCCGAAACAACCGGCCGGCCGGGCGCAGTACAGTCCACGGTGGGAGGTGCTCATGGACCGCTTCTTGGCGCGACTCGTCGCCATGCAGGATCGCTGGGTCAGGCCGTTTGCGGAGTTCAACCACCGGTGGGTTCATGCGCTGTTCCGGCCCATGCCGGCCATCCGCGACTTCCTGAACGGCCGCTGGATCGGTCACCCGCTGCATGCCCTGCTGACCGACGTCCCGATCGGGATTCTCTTCCTGGTGCTGCTGTTCGACGTTGCCGGCCAGTCGTTGGCCGTCGCGACGAAGTGGATGCTCCTCGTCGGCATCCTGGCAATGCTCGCGGCCGCGGTGGCCGGCCTCGCCGACTACTCGGACACGGACGGAACGGCGCGGGAGCGGGCGACGCTCCACGGAACGTTGATGGTGGTGACGCTGGCCCTGTACGTCGTGTCGTTCGTGCTCCGGCAGGGACAACGCCGCCCTGGCAGGCGGCCATCGTCTTCTCCCTCCTCGGATTTGGCGTGCTCTCCGCTGGTGCGTACGTGGGCGGCGATGTCGTCTACGTGTTCGGCAACATGGTCAGCCGGCACGCGTTCCGGGGCGGCGGCACGAAGTGGATCGCGCTCGAGCCCTCCGAGACCGAGCCCGACGGGAACATTCCCGAAGGCCGGCTCGTGAAGGCCAAGCTCGGGATCAATACCCTCGTCCTCGTCCGCGATGGGTCGACGGTCCTCGCCCTGCACGACCAGTGCGCGCATGCGGGCGGACCACTGTCGAGCGGCACGCTCGAGGACGGCTGCGTCGTCTGCCCGTTTCATGCGTCGCGGTTCAGGCTCGTCGACGGCCGGGCAACCCGCGGGCCCACGGTCTACGACCAGCCGTCATACGAAATCCGGCGAACCGACGCCGGTGCCTGGGAGGGCCGCCGTCGGGTATGAGCCGAGGCCGCATCCTCGAGATTCCCGGTCCGGCCGTCGTCCTGTTGATCGGCGCCGCCGGGTCGGGCAAGTCCACGTTCGCGGGCCGCTGGTTCCCGGCGCCGGCGATCATCTCGTCCGATGGCCTCCGCGCGGCAATCACCGGGAACGTCGAGGACCAGACGTCCAACGCGCAGGTCTTCGCCGCGCTCCACCGGGCGCTCGATCGTCGGCTGGCGTCTGGCCTCGGGTCGGTGATCGATGCAACGAACCTGACCGCAGCCGGCCGCCGGGCGATCCTGGATCGTGCGAGTCGCTGGGCGTTGCCGGCCTACGCGATCGTCTTCGCGCTCCCTGCCGACCTCGTCCAGCGTCGAAATGCGGACCGGAGCGGCCGGCAGGTGCCCCGGGGCGCCGTCGAACGGCACCTGGCGGCGGTCGACACCCTGCTCGAGCGGCGTTCGCTCGAGCAGGAGGGGTACGAGCGGATCGTGGTCCTCCGCGATCCCGGGGGCGTGGACGCGTCGGAGGTCGTCCTGTCCGATCCGGCCACCGCCTGGGACCGCTAGGAGCCGGCCCGCTCCTGGTCGCGGACGCGACCGAACGGCCGGACCCGGATCTCGACCCAGACGCCGTTGCGCATGTAGACATCGGCCCGGAACAGCTCCAGGACCTCTTCCTCGGAGGCGGCCCGCACGACGGCGACGCTCGCGGATGCGTCCGTGAAGGCGCCGATCTCGACGACCACCCCCGAACGCTTCAGCTCCTGGAACCGGGCGATGTGCTCCGCCCGGAACGGGACGCGAGCCTCCGCCCCATCAGGGGCGTAGGTGGCCTCGACGAACCAGGTCGGTTCGATGGGTGAGACGGCTCGATCGTCGTTCGTCACGCGGTTCCTCCTGCGATGAGCACGATGGCAACCAGGGCAAGCGCGACACCCGCGGCATGCGAGAGGGTGATCTTCTCGCGCAGGACGAGCGCCGCCAGGAGCACCGTCACGACCGGGTACATGGATGACAGCACGGCCGTGATGGCGAGGTCGCCGGTCCTGACCGCGGTGATGAAGGCGGCATTGCCGGTCAGGTCGATGACGCCTGCCGCCAGGACCAGCGGCCATGCCGAACGCGGCACACGCCAGGCCAGGCGCCGAGCGAGGACGAAGGCAACGAAGAGCAGGACCACGCCGCCGCGCAGCACGGCCAGGGGCGCGAACACGTACGCAAGCGAAATCCGGCTGAAGACGACGCTGAGGAGACCAAGAGACACCCCGGCGACCAGGGCGTAGGGCAGGCCGCTCGGGCGCCCGCTGCCGTCGTCGGGGGAGGCCGAGACGGTTACCACGGCGACGATCGCGACGGCAAGGCCGACGATCACCACGAGTGGTGGGATGCCCTGCAGCACGACGCCGATGAGTGCCGGTGTCACCGCGGTCAGGACGGCCGCCACCGGCGCGACGATCCCCATGCGGCCGACCGACAGGCCCTGGTACAGGCTGCTGACCCCGATCGCGCCCAGCAGCACGCTGCCCGCCGCGAGCCACAAGTCCTGCCCGACCATCATCGGTTCCCCGCGCAACCCCGTGATGGTCGCAGCGATCACGAAGCCGACGCCCTGGGTGGCGATGAGCACGCCGAGGATCGGCGCCCGGCGCCCGAGGAGGCCTCCGGCGAAGTCGGACACGCCCCACATGGCGGCCGCTGCGAGCGCGAGCACGACCGCGACGAGCGCCGTAGACAGACCGAAATCGGGCATTGGCTTGCCGGGGTCAGGCTGCGGTCGACGCGCCGGAGTCCGTCTCGGTGGGCCCTTCGAGCACGCGGACCACGTCGGCGGCCGCGTCGTACCGATCCGATGTCGTGAGGTAGATGACCTGGAAGTCGGTGCTGATGCGCTTCAGCAGTTCGAGCGCCCGCCCGGCGCGTACGTCGTCGAGGGTGACGAACGGGTCATCGAAGACGAGCGGCGGGCGGCGGTCACCCGTAACCAGCCGGACAAGCCCGATCCGCGCCGCGAGGTAGACGAGATCGAGCGTCCCCTGGCTCAGGCTCTCGACGCTCACCCAATCGTCCCGCTCTGGCGCGAAGACCTCGATCGCGAGGTTCGTGTCGTCGACCCGGACGCGGCGATACCGTCCGGCTGTAACTCGCTCGACCTCCCCGTCCATATGCTTTTCGAGGTAGCGCGTGGCGAGCCGCATGGTCGCCCGCTCGGCGACGTCGATCGCCTTGAGGGTCCGGTCGTAGACGCGCGCGCGGCGTTGGAGCCCGGCGAGCTGCTCGCGCCATGCCTCCAGGCGCTCGGCCTGGGCAGCCACCTGCTCGGCGTCGACGCGGTTGGTCTCGACCCTCGCCCGCGCATTGGCCTCGTCGTCCCGGGCGCGGTCGATCGCACGCTCCGCATCCTTGACCTCGACCTCGAGGCGCTCGCGGGCTCGCGGTTCCTTGGCGATCGGTCCGAGCTGCTCGAGCGCTCGAGTCTTCTGCTCGATCTCGAGGGCGGCGGTGTCGCGGACGCCCGGCAGGACCGCCAGGGGCTCCCGGCCCACGAGGCCCTCGAGCTGCGCAGACAGCCGATCGATCGAGGCGGAATGCGCTTCCTCGGCCGCCAGGAGGGCCTCGGCCCCGGCGAGATCCGGCAGCTCGAGGCCCGAGAGCTCGTTGGCCATCTGGAGATCCTTCTCCTGCAGCTCCTGCTCGAGCTGCGAGCGCCCGCGGAGGCGGCGATCGATCTCGTCATCCCGGAGTTGGCGCTCGCGACCCAGGTCCATGGCCATCAGGCGTTGACGCCTGCCGACGAGCGCCAGCACGAGCCCGATCGCGACGGTCGCGAGCGGAATCGCGACACCGCCGGGCAGCGGAAGCACGTTCGCGACGGACGCTGCGGTGAGCGCGATCCCGCCGACGATGAGGACGAGGGCGAGGATCAGGAACAGTCGCCAGTCCCTGGATTCCGGTGTCTTCAGATCGAAGTTGACGGAGACTTCGCCGGACAGGATGGCGCGCAGCTCGCGAATGCGGCCGTCGAGCTCGCGAAGTCGCCCGACCGTCGTGCGGAGGATGGGCAGGGACTCCTTCGAGGGATGCGATTCCTCCAGCGCGGCAATGTCCGCGGCCACGCTCACGGCGGTCCGGTAGCGCTCGAACCGCTCCTGGGCCGCCGCCCGATCGCCGATCAGCCGCTCGGCCTGCATCGCCTTCTCGAGCAGGGATCGACGCTCCGCCAGCGCCGCCTCGGCGTCGGTCCTGCGCTCGCTCGCCTGGACGAGGCGATCCCGCTCCTGCTCCAGCTGGTCGAGAGCCGCTTCACCCTGCTCGACCGCCGCGGCCGCCTGCCCGACGGCGGCCTCCGCAACCTTCAGCCGGCCGGGATTCTTCTCGCCCTTCGTGTTCAGCTCGAAGAGGGCCTTCTCGAGCTTTCGCCGCGCCAGGCTCGTGCCGCGATCGGCACCGGAGATCGAGGCCTGGAGGCGGTCCCGCAGGGCCCCCTCGTCACGGGCGAGGTCGTCCGTCTCGTGGTGGCGAACCGACGCCGTCGAGCGGAAGAACGCCTCGGTCGGAACCCCGGTCAGCTCGGCCAGTATCTGGTCGGCCTGGGCCGGGTCCGTGACGACCTGACCGTCGTATTCGAGACGGACGGTCCCCTTCGCACCGCGGAAGTCCTTCTCGACGGAACCCGGATGGGTGCCATCCTCCTCGTCCTGCTCGAAATCGAGCCGGACCGAGGGTCGGACATCGTCGCCGGCGCCCCACGGTCGCAGGCTGTCCATCTCCGTGCTTGCCGACGTCACGCGCCGCGTCAGCGCCAGCTCGATGGACCGCTGGAGCGTGGTCTTGCCCGATTCGTTGGGTCCGCGGACGACCGTCAACCCACGGGCCAGCTCGATGTCGAGATCCCGGTGGCGCCGAAGGTTCTCGATCCTGAGCCGGGTGATCCTCATAGCGTCACCGTCTCGCCGGTCAGTAGCAGGCGTCCAAGGCGAAGGACGTCCCGCAGCTCCGCGGCCTCGTCCGAGTTGTCGGCCGCCTCGAGCTCGGCGACTCCGGCCTGCACGTCCCGAACGAATGCGCCGAGGATCGTGTCCTCGGGCGGCAGTGGCCCGTCCGAGAGGGCGGGCATCGAGCGGTCCCGGACGCGCACCTTGAGGAAGCTGCCCGCAAGCGCCGTCTCGACTTCATCGACGTGGACGTCGAGGAGGTCCGGCCGAACGCCGACGAGGCGGACGTCGAGGACGAGATCCCGATCGGCGCGGGTCGCCAGCTGCTCTACGAGGGCCGGCTGCGTCGCGATCGTGGCCGCATCCAGCTCGACCTTCTCGAACCTCGTCCTGCCGACCCGCCGTTCCTGGACGGTGACGGTCCGGATCCCGTCCTTCAGGTCGAGGCTGACGACGAGGACATGGCCTGCCCGATCCTGGTCCAGCGCGACCGGTTCGGGCGCCCCCGAATAGGCGTACACGGTCTTGCCGGCACGCCCCTTGCTGAACGAGTGCCAGTGGCCGAGGGCGAGGTAGTCAAGCCCGCTCGCGGCGATCTCGCCGATCGTGATGACCACTTCGTCGTGGTCGGTCTGGTTCGGGATCGAGATCGAGCCATGGATCATGCCGATCTGCCACGTGGATGGGTCCCCGGAGATGTCGAAGCCATCCAGCGGCGAGTGCGGCGCACGCTTCGTCGCGAAGACGTGGGCATGGACGGACACGCCGAGCCTCTCGAGGCGAACCATCGGCACCTCGGGCGTCAGGAGCGTGACCAGGTCTGTGCCGACCGCACCCGCAAGGGCTGGCAGGTCGTGCGCCCGGTAGATCGAGGCGTGGTCGTAGACGTCGTGCGTGCCGGGGATCATGACCGTCCGGATCCGCGCCTCGACGAGTCGGTGAAGCTCAGCGGCGACCCGCTCCACGGACCGGCGGGGTTGCGTGTTCGAGTCGAACAGGTCGCCGGCGATGAGGACGAGGTCAATCTTCTCCTCGATCGCGAGGTCGATCGTCGCCCGAAAGGCGGCGAACTGGCGGTCTCGCTGCGCCGCCGCCTGCTCGCCGAGATCCGCGTGTCGGGCGCCGAGGTGGACGTCGGCCGTCTGGAGCAGTCGGAGCATCGAGTCTCGTGGCCTCCCTCGCGCCGTTGCTGAGCGGGCGGTCCCGGGATGCCCCAACCCGTCCGGGCCACGGAAGCGCCTCACCGGCAGCCCCCGCGGCCCCACGGGTCCCAACGACCGAGGCGCCCCCATTGCTCCTCGCCCGTCGCCCGGAACCGTCTCAGCGCATTGTGACACCTTGCCTGTCACGACTTCCGGGCCCACGGCTGTGCGGGTCGCTGTCGGAGCAGGGTCGGCCTTGGCACCGGCCGATCCCAAACGCCCGGCGTGGGACGAAAGCGCCATCCGTTGTATTCTCGGGACCAACGAAATCCGGTGCGCCCCGCCCAAGGGACTCCACATCGGCACCAAGGGTCGCGCGGCCCCGGCTTCATGCCGTTTTCGCCGTCTCTGTTGCCGATTCCCGCGGAGCGCACCTCGCCGAACATCGCGCTCTGGAGGCTCCCAAGTGACTTACACGGATCGGACGCTCACCTGTGTCGACTGCGGCCAGGAGTTCATCCATTCGGCCGACGATCAGCAGTACTACGCCGAAAAGGGGTTCTCCTCCGAGCCCAAGCGGTGCGTTTCGTGCCGCGCCAGCCGTCGCGCCGCTCGCGACGGCGGATATGACGCGCGCGACCTCGGTGGACCACGCGGGTACGAGTCCGGTGGGACAACCCGCGAGTACTTCGCGGTGCTCTGCTCCGAGTGCGGGAATCAGGCGCAGGTTCCGTTCCGACCGCGGATGGATCGGCCGGTGTACTGCTCGGACTGCTTCCGCAAGGTCCGGCCCGACTGACCTGCTCGGCCCGGGACCTGGGCTCGGTGCCGCGGCGTCCGGGCGTACCAATTCACCAGGTCCTGATCGGCGCCGTTCCGGTTCGACGAACCCGGCCGCGGAGCGCCCCGACCGGACGCTAGATCCGGAAGGCTTCCCCGGCGCGAAACCGCTCTCGATGCCGGCCTCGCCACACCGTGACCCGGGCCAGCCCGTGGACCTGCCACGCCCCATCCCGGCCGACGACGGCCGTATCCTCGTCGATGCCGAGCACGACGGTCCCCCTCGGGGCCTGCAGGGCCATGAGCGCGGTGACCGGCTCGGGCCAGGCGTCGTAGTGGGGCACGACCGCGACGCCGGCGACGAGGCCGAGACCCTCCCCCCAGCGAAGGGGCCACGGGAGCGGCCCGCGGAACCAGCTCCGCCGAAATTCGGGCTGGTGCGCGGCAAGGACCATCGCGCCCGCTGAACAGCCGGCGACAATTCCACCGCGGGCATTCACCGAGCGGATGGCGGCTCCGAGCGGGCTCGATGCCAGGACGCGCCGCAGGTATCCCGGATGCCCACCCGACAGATAGACGAGGTCGGCTTCCCCGATCGCCTGAAGGGCGGCGGGGTCGGCCGCCTCCTCGATCGACCGGATCAGGACCCGCTCGACCTCCGCGCCGAGGGCCGCGAAGTGGGCCGCGCCCATGTCCGCCCAGCGACGGAACACGGTCTCGCCGTCGGGGGCGCTCGCGGTCGGGACTATCGCGACCCGGGGACGTGCGCGGTCGATCGCCGCCAGGAGATCGCGATCCAGGGCGGCCATCTGCGGCAGGAACTCACCAGCGCCGACCAGCGCCACGGGTCCGGGCACGGCGAGGAGTCTAGCGCTGCCGGACGGATTGGCCCCGATGGGCCGATCTGTCATGCCCGAGGAGGAGTGCGGTAACAACGCGACCCGTCGAGCCGGCGAGATCAACGGTCGAGCCAGGTAGTCCTCGTGACACGCCCTCTACACTCCCGCGATGACGTCCACCCAGCGCGGTGCCCTCGGAGCCGCAATCCTCGGCTCGGCGACCGTCTTCCTCGACGGAACCGTCGTCAACCTCGCCCTGCCGCAGATCGGCAAGACCCTGCCCGCCGTCGCCCTCGGCGTTCTCGAGGGCCAGGTCTACGTGGTGGCCGGGTACATGGCCACGCTGGCAGCGTTCCTCTTGGTCGCCGGGGCACTTGGGGACCGCTACGGACGGCGCCAGGTCTTCATCGTTGGCCTGGCCGGATTCGGGCTCACGTCATTGCTGTGCGGTCTCGCACCGACGCTCGACGTCCTCGCGATCTCGCGCCTGCTCCAGGGCGTCGCGGGGGCGCTCCTGGTGCCGGGCTCGCTGGCCATCATCACGGCCCTCTTCGAAGGCCCGGAACGGGGCCGTGCCTTCGGGATCTGGGCCTCCGCGACGTCTGCGGTCGCGGTGGTGGGACCACCGATCGGCGGCGCCCTTGTCGAGGCGTTCGGGTGGCGGAGCATCTTCCTGCTCAATGCGCCGCTCATTGCGATCGGTCTCGTCCTGGCGATCCGGTACGTGCCCGAGCTGCGAGGGCCGGCTGTCCACACGCGGTTCGACTGGGTCGGCTCCATCGTGGGCGTGGTCGCCGTCGGTGGGCTGGCCTTCGGGGCGATCCGCGGTCAACAGGTCTCGTGGAGCGAGCCCGCGCCGATCGTGATCCTGGGGATCGGGGCCGTCGCACTCCTCGCGTTCCCGATCCTGATGGTCCGGCGACGCGACCCGCTCGTGCCGCCGGCCCTTTTCCGAAACCGCACGTTCAGCGCGATCAACGTTTCGACGCTCCTGATCTACGCGGCGCTCTACGTCCTGATCTACATGCAGAGCCTCTTCCTCCAGGGCGTCCTCGGCTACTCGCCGCTCGCGGCCGCGCTGACGTCGCTCCCGACAGGCCTCCTGCTGGCCTTCCTGTCGGCGTACGCCGGGACGCTCGCAGGACGCCACGGCGCCCGGCCGTTCCTCGTCGGTGGCCCGCTGCTCATGATGCTGGGCTCGCTTTGGTGGCTCCGGGTCCCCGCCACCTCCACGCCGTGGCTGGCCCGCCTCGGTTCGGCCGAGACGCTCGTCCCGCCGAGCTCGGTGCTCATCGATCCGCTTCCGGCGATTTTCCTCTTCGGCGTCGGGATCGCCATGGTCGTGGCACCGCTCACCTCGACGCTCATGAGCTCCGTGCCCGTCGACCGGGCGGGCCTTGCGTCGGCGATCAACAACGCCCTCTCGCGAGTCGGTCAGCCGCTCGTCTCGGCCGGCATCTTCATCCTCATCACGGACGGCTTCTATGCGTCACTGGCTTCGCGCGTACCGGGCCTCGACCCCAGGTCCGCGGCCGTGCGGTCGCAGATCGAGCCGTTGAACGCGCCCGGACCGGGCGTCGACGCGACCCTCGCCGACGCGGCCCGGATCGCTTCGACCGACGCATTCCATACCGTGGCCCTCGTCGTCGCCGCATTGCTCCTGGGCGGCGCCGTCGTCAACTGGCTCGGCCTCCGGTCCGCGGCGCCGGCACCCGGCCCGGGTCCCGCGCCAATGCCGGTAGACGACCCCGCTGGAGGTGGGCATCCCCGGTGACGATGCGAGAGTGGGACGCGGCGACGTATGACAGGATCGCCGACCCGATGCACCGCTGGGGTCTCGGCGTCCTCGAACGGCTGCCGCTGACCGGCCCCGAGCGGGTCCTCGATGCCGGCTGCGGCAGCGGCCGCGTCACCGAGGCGCTGCTCGAACGCCTGCCGCGTGGAGCGGTCATTGCCCTCGATGCGTCCGCGGCCATGCTCGACGAGGCCCGCCGACGCCTCGCCCGGTTCGGGGATCGCGTGACGTACGTCCAGGCCGATCTCGGGCAGCCATTGCCGATCACTGAACCCGTCGACGCCATCCTCTCCACGGCGACGTTCCACTGGGTCCCCGATCACGACGCGCTGTTCGCGAACCTCGCGGCGGTCCTTCGCCCGAATGGGCAGCTCGTCGCCCAGTGCGGGGGGACCGGCAACATCGCCACGATCGAGCGGATCCTCCGGGACATGGGGATCGATGATGGAGCCGGGCTCAACTTCGCGAAGCCGCTCGAAACGGCGGCGCGCCTCGATACGGCGGGGTTCCGGGATCCCGAAGTCTGGCTGACCGACGAGCCGACCTCGCTCGAGCCCGGTGCGCCGCTGGAAACGTACCTCGCCACGGTCTGCCTTCGGGATCATGTCGCGCGGCTCGACGAGCACGATCGCGCGCCCTTCGTGCATGAGGTGGCCCGTCGAATGGGCGAACCCGTCCTCGACTACGTGCGCCTCAACATCCGGGCGATTCGCCGCTGAGCGTCCGACCCTGGTGGAGGAATGCCAAGGTTGCGGGCGGAGAGCGGTACACAACCACCTTCCACGGAAGCGGGCCGATCACTATGCTGGGACCACGGCACTGCCGAACAGAGGGCTGCCGGGCTTGAGGGAGGGATCCAAGAATATGGCTGATCAGCCAGCGCCCCGACCGGAGGAAGCCGGGCAGCCCGCGCCGCCAGCACCCGCGACCGGCTGGCAGGCAGCGCCGCCGCAAAGCCCGATACCTGGCGTCCCCGGCTTCGTCTACGCGGACGTTCCGAATCGTTTCATTGCCCTGATCATCGACGGCATCGTGCTCTTCCTGATCCTCGTCGTCATTGGGATCGTCGTGGCCATCGTGGGGATCAAGGCCGGACCCACGAGCCAGAACCCGGGGATCGTGGGAAGCCTCGTCTACGCCGTGATCAGCCTCGTCCTCGGCGGGGCGTACTTCGTCTACTCGTGGACGACCATGCGAGCGACGATCGGCATGAAGCTCCTCGGCATGCAGGTCGGCAATGCCTTCGATGGCAAGACCCTGACCATGGACCAGGCGCTGCGCCGCTTCATCGCGCTCTGGGGACCGTCAACCTTGTCGGGTGCCCTCAACTCGATCTCGGGCATCGGGTCGCTCATCTCGCTGATCGTCCTCATCTACCTGCTCTACCTGCTCTACAGCACGGCCAAGAGCCCGACGAAGCAGGGCTTCCACGATGTCTTCGCCAACTCCGTCGTCGTGAAGGCCGCCCGCGGCGTCTGACACCCGCCGGCCCTTCGTTGATCGCGGCCCCGTCGGACTCCGGCGGGGCCGTTTCGATTCCCGGGCGGCGCCGGCGTCAACCCCGGACGCGGAAGGCCTCGCCGTGGCCCGGTATGACGATGTCCACGGCCGCCAGCACCCGTTCTCGAGACCGCTCGATGGCCGACTGGTCCCAGGCCAGCGGATCGACGATCGGCGTGCGATCGCCCTTCCACCAGAGGTGCGTCAGGGCGTACCTGGCGTCGTCCGCCTCGACGATGAGGGAGGCGTCCTCCTCGGTATGACCGGGCGTGAGCCACAGGTGGGCATGCGGCGATAGCTCGTAGCCGTCGCCGTCATGATCGAGCCACAGGTCGTCCTTGTAGCGAGCCCAGAAGTCGACGACCTCGGCGTTTGGGAAGAGCGCGATGTTCACCGTGTGGTCCGGATGGTGATGGCTGAGGAAGACGTGGGTCACGGCCTCCGCGCCAACGCCCAGGGCGGCCAGCGGGTCCAGGATGGCCCGGCGATTGGCGACCATGCCGGGGTCGGCCACGATCAGGGCGTCGCCGTCGCGGACGAGGGACACCGACCCGCCGACGTGCCCATCCTCACGCACGTAGCCGGCATGGAGCAGGTGGACCGAGGTCGACATCCGTGAATGCTAGCGTGCGACGACCGGCCGGAGCGCGGTCACGGCTCGGTCGACATCGGTCGGGTCGTTGTAGACGTGCGTCGAGAGGCGGATGCCGGTTCCCCGGAACGAAGCCTTGATGCCTGCGTTCGTCAGGGCCGCCCTTGCCGCGTCGGCGTCGTCGATCGGCATGACCACGAGGCTGCTGCCGCCCCATGGCACCCCCAGTCCGGCTGCGAGCTCCCTTGCGAGATCGAGGGGCTCGGCCATGGCGCCGGATTGCTGCCACTCGGCAAGGAGGCCGAGTGATGTGACGGCACCGAGCCACGGAAACCAGGCAAGGGAGACGTCGTACATTGCCGCATCCGGGGCGAGGGTCAGCGGCCCACCGAAGAAGCGGTCGTACGGTCGATCGGCGGAGCGCCAGTTGGCGAGGATGGGCGGGATCAACCCAATTCGATCGGGCCTCAGGACCATGAAGGCAACGCCTCTGGGGCTCAGGAAGTGCTTGTATCCGCAGGCGACGATGTAGTCGATCTCGTCGACGAGATCGCCGAGTGGAACGAGCGGCAGGCCCTGGCTGCCATCGAGGAGCACGCGGGCGCCGACCTCCCGGGCACGCTCGACGATGGCCGCGATGGGTGCCGTCCGCCCGGTCTGCATCTGGACCAGTGACGTCGCGACGAGCGTCGTCCCGGGCGTGATGGCGTCGACAAGCCGCTCGAACGCGACCTCGCGCACGGCCACGCCGCGATCCCTGGCGACGAGCAGCGGAAACAGGATCGAGGTGAAGTCATCGGCCGGGACCACGACCGAGTCGTCGGTCGAGAGGTCGGCCGCGATGACCCCGACCCCGGTCGACGTGGACGAGATGAGTGCCACCCGCGCGGCATCGACGCCCACGATCCGGGCAAAGGCGCCTCGCGCGCCTTCGCCGACCTTGTCCCAGTCGTCCTGCCAGCTCGCGGTGCCCGCCGACCACGCGTCGAGCGCGTCGGCGAGCACCCGCCGGGTGGGCTCCGGCGGGAGTCCATACGTGGCCGTATCGAGGTAGGTGGTGCCCGACGCGGGCGCAAACATGGCGCGGATCGTCGATTCCATCGCGGCAGTCTACCGGTCGAGGTCGGCCGGCCGGTCGATGTCGGCGAGGGTGCTGCCGTTCGGATCCAGGCCACGCCAGACGGAGGCCGGGAGGGCGACCGCGTCGAGGTCGAGCAGCAGCTCGCGAAGCGACCGACCGCCCCGCGCGAGGACCGACCCGACCGATCGACGCGCCGCGAGGACGTCGAGGGCCATCGGCAGTGGTTGGATCGAACCCGCGACCTCGAGGGTGACGGCGAGTGCCCGCGGCCCGACGGTCATCAGCAGGTCGCGCAGGACGGCCGGCACGAGCCGCGGCATGTCGCCCCCCACGACGACGACGGTGGCCGTCTCGCAGGCCTCGAGGCCTGCCGCGAGCCCGGCCAGGGGTCCGCCGAATGGTTCTGGATCGTGGGTCACGCGGACGCGATCGGCAAGCTCCGGCGGGATCGACGGCGTGACTCCTGGGGCGACCACGATCACGATCCGCGCCGCCACGGCGGCGACGGCACTCAGCGCATGGTGGAGGAGCGGCCGTCCGTCCAGGTCGGCCGCCAGCTTGTCCGAGCCGAAACGCGACGATCGACCACCGGCGAGGACGACGGCGGTCCGATTCCGGAGCGTGGGGTCGTCGCCGACCCACTCGGTCATGCCGAACCTTCCGCGTCCCGCGGGGCCCGCGGTCCAGGTACGTGGCCGGCCGGCGTCCGGACGAGGATCCCCCGCCGGTCGAGGTCCTCCAGGAGCGGCATCACGTACCGCCGGCTCGTGCCGCTGGCGTCGCGCAGCGCGGCGGGGCTGACGCCGCCCCGGCGGGCAAGCGCAAGAGCCTGCGCCGCCAGTCGCTGGAATGCGCTCGCGGCCCAGGCCAGGTTCGCCTCCACGCGCACGATCCGGCCCGCTGCCTCGAGGGCCCTGACCGCCTCAGGCGGACAACCCGCGGCCTGTGCGGCGGCGGCCAGGTCGGGTGGCGAAGGGACGTCCAGGAGGTCCACCAGGCGGTCCATCGCCGCGGCCAGTGGCGATCCCGGACCAGCCTCGAACGCGGGGTCACGGAGCTGGTCCGCGTCACGCGTCAGCCGGCCCCGGGCCACCAGATCCGCGATGACGGCGTCGATGGCCGCCTCCCCTTCCGCGGCGTCCGTGCGTCGAATCGTGGCGACGTGGCGCAGGCGTCCCTCCAATCCACGCCGGATCGCGGCCAGCGGGGCACCTGGGGCGAGGGGCTGGGCGCGACGGTGTGCCGCGACAAGGTCCTGGCCCTCCCGCTCGAGCGTCTCGCGGACGTCCGGCGACAGGACCAGGCCGGTCGGCCGCGCCGGTACCTCCTCGCCACCGCGACCAAGGGCGCCCGCGAGCGCCGCGATCCGCCGGACCGGCACCACGCCGTGAAGATCGACGAGGGCGTCCGCCGCAGCGTCGACGTCCGCCTCCGCGACGGCCCTGGCGAGCTCGGCGATGCGCTCCGGGCCTGCCCGACGTCGAGAGACTCCGCGCGCCGGATCGGCATCCAGGACTCGCACGGCCGCCATGAGGTCACCGGGTGACGGCCGCCGCAACACGGCCCGATCGCCGACGGCCGCGGCCACGGGTCGGGAAAGCCGAAGCACGGCGGTGACGGAGCCATCCGGCAATGCCACGATCTCGCGACCGCGGCGACCGATCACGGCATCGACCTGGGCGGTTCCGAGGTGCAGGCGTCCAACGGTGCCGTCCGACGGCGGCCAGGCCGGTCGCCTCGTGACCCTGGACGGCCCGAGGATCGCCGGACGCGCCAGCGCCACGAGCATCCGATCGGTGACCTCGAGGTTCCGCCCCGTGGTGAGGACTCCGCCGCGCGAGAGGTCGGCGAGCTCTGCCCCGGCAAGGTGCAGCGCCGTCCGGCCGGATCCGGCATGGTCGACCGGCTTGTCATGCACGTGCAGGCCGCGGACGCGGACCTCCAGCCCGCTCGGCTCCAGGCGAAGCGCGGCTCCCGACCGAACGGGTCCCCCGCGAAGAGAACCGGTGACGACCGTCCCGCGGCCCTTGATCACGAAGGCCCGGTCAATTGCCAGGCGAGTCGGACCAGGCGGGCCAATGTCCGAACGGAGGAGGCACGTATCGCGAAGGCGCAGGAGAGCCCCTCGCACCGCGTCGACGCCCTCGCCGGTCGTGGAGGACGCGATCAGGACGGGAGCACCGGCCAGCGACGTCCTCGTGACGAGCTCGCCCACCGACTCCGCGACTTCCGTGGCTCGCCCCGCCCCGGCCAGGTCGAGCTTGGTGATCACGACGATGCCATCCCGAATCCCGAGCGCGTCGAGGAGCTCCAGGTGCTCGAACGTCTGGGCGTTCGGACCATCGTCGGCGGCCACGACGAGCATCGCGGCGTCGACCTCGCCGGCCCCGACCAGCATGTTCCCGATGAGCGCGTCGTGGCCGGGCACGTCCACGAAGTCGATGGATGTCCCGTCGTCGAGGTCGAGATGGGCGTAGCCGACGTCGATCGTCATGCCCCGCCGGCGCTCCTCCGGCAGGCGGTCCGCGTCGATGCCGGTCAGCGCCCGCAGGAGGGTCGTCTTGCCGTGGTCGATGTGGCCGGCGGTGCCGACGACGACGGTCATGCCCGCGTCAACCCGCGAGGGCGGCGGCGATCGCTCGCGTCAGGCGTTGATCGTCCTCGGGGCGCACCGTGCGGAGGTCGAGGACGACACGATCGGCCTCGATCCGGCCGACCACCGCCGGATCGGCCAGCCGCAACCGATCCACGAACGCACTCGCGGCGCGGCCGCTCGACGCGGCCGTGGCGATGCCCGCCGACGGCAAGGTTTGACCGGGAACGGCACCGCCGCCGACGGTGCTCGACAGCCCGATGACCGAAGCCGCCCCTGCTGGAAGTGCGGCCACGATCCGGCCGGCTCGGTCCCGGAGCTCGTCGAGCGGCGCCGCGAGCATCCGCCAAACGGGGATCTCCCCCATCGCCCGGCCGGCGCGGTAGAGCGCGAGCGTGGCCGCGACCGCCGCGAGGATCGTCTTGTCGGGTCGCATCGCGCGGGCGAGGGGATCCTTGCGGAGCCTGGCCAGGAGGTCGGCCCGCCCGACGATGAGCCCGGCCTGGGGACCACCGACGAGCTTGTCGCCGGAGAACGTCACGAGGTCGGCCCCCGCGGCAAGCCGCTCGCCCGGCATCGGCTCGTGGGCGAGGCCCACGCGTTCCGTCGGGAGGAGCGCGCCGCTGCCGAGGTCGTCGACGACGATCGCGCCGTGGCGGTGGGCCAGGTCGGCCAGCGCGGCTGGATCCGGCGACTCGACGAACCCGGACTGGACGAAGTTGGATGGATGGACGCGGAGGACCATCGCCACCTTCGCCGCGGGATTCGTGAGCGCGGGCTCGAAGTCGGCGACCCGGGTCCGGTTGGTCGTCCCGACCTCGACGAGCCGAACCCCGGCCCGGCCAAGGATCTCCGGGATCCGGACGCCGCCGCCGATCTCGACGAGCTCACCGCGCGAAACCGCGACGCCGCGGCCGCGTCCGGCCAGCCCGACCGCGAGGGCGACGGCCGCCGCGTTGTTCGTGACCACGAGGCCCGCTTCGGCACCGGTCAGCGCCACGAGATGCTCCTCCGCCGCTCGAAAGCGAGCCCCGCGGCGACCCGTCGCGCGGTCCATCTCGAGGAGGATCGGCCCTTCCGCCGCGAGGCGCGCCGCCTCGATCGCCGATCGCGGCCAGGCCGCCCGCCCCAGGTTGGTATGAACGGCGACGCCGGTGGCGTTGATCACGGCGATCGGCCCAGGTCCAGACTGTGAGCCCGGCCCGTCGAACGCTTCCAGCGCCGAGACCACCTCGGCCCCGAGCTCCCCGATCCCCCGGGGCATCCCACCCGCCGCCAGGCGAACGCGCTCCGCCTCGACGACGCCACGGGCGGCCGCGAGGATGGCGTCGGCGTCGCGATCACCGGCCCCGGAGCGGGCCGCGACGAGCACCCGCTCGACGCTCGGGGGTCGCGTCATGCCGGCTCCCCGACCGGGCGACGGGCGACGATGTCGAAGACGTGCCAGTGCTTTGGACCGACGAAGGAGCTGCCGTCGGCGTCCTCCTCATCGACGGTCACGACCTCCAGCCCCTCGAGCATGCGGTCAACCCCGGCCTGGTCCACGAACGTCATGTCGGTCGCGTCGGCCCACCCATCACGGACCCCGAAGACATTGACGACGAGGAAGCCGCCAGGTCGAAGCTGCGCCCGGACCCGCGACCAGAGCCGTGGAAAGGCCGAGGGGTCGACGTACGAAAGCGCGTAGCCGGCATAGAGGAGATCGAACGACGGGAGCTCGGCGTCCTGCGCCGGCGCCGTGACCGTCTCGAGGCGCGCGGTCAGCTCGGCCGGCACGTTCCTTTGCAGATCTTCAGCCGCAACCGGCGTCTGGTCGACCGCTGTCACGCTCCAGCCGCGAGCCAGGAGCGCCAGGGTCTCGGTTCCATCGCCGAACCCGATCTCGATCGCGTGGCCCGGACCCATCGCGGCCGCGGAAACGGCAGACATCCCCTTCAGGAAGAGGGGCCGCAGCTCGCGTCCCCGGGTGGCCTGGTAGTAGGCGGCCCAATCGGGAGCCTGGTGACCGGGATCCCGGCTGGCCTCTGCCGTCACGCGGGTCTGCCTCCTTGGAGTTGCGGCCTTTCGTGGCGGGAGCGCATGGGAGTCGAACCCACCGCGCGACGCCAAGCGCCGCGCCACCGGTTTTGAAGACCGGCCCGGGCACCGGCCCGAACCCACTCCCACGGTGATGCTACCGGCTCGGGGATCCGATGCTGCCGGCCGGGGGATCGAGTGAGAATGCACCGGCGAGAGGTCCAGGACAGCGTCAGCCTCGATGCGAGGAATCGGTCAACGCACTGAGCAGCGCCAGGGCGGCCTTCGGTGACGGGACGCCGTAGCGCGCCCGCGTCGGGCCCGATCCGACCCGGATGGTCCACGCCTCGGGTGACAGCCGGGCAAACAGGTCCTCGTCCGTTCGATCGTCGCCGATCGCCAGCTCGAAGTCAGCCGGGGGTCCGTTGGCGGCGATGTAGGACGCGACTTCGCCCTTGTTGGCCCAGCTGAACCGGACCTCGATGACCTTGTTGCCGCGGAGGACGGCCAGGTCGGTGCCAGCCAGCTGCTGATCGAGCGCGGCCGCCAGGTCGGCGGCGAGCCAGACCCCGAACTCCGGCTCGACGAGGCGGTAGTGCCAGGCCAGCGCGAAGGTCTTCTCCTCGACGGTGCTGCCGGGTGCGCGGGCGGCGAAGTGCTCGAGGAGTGGCCGCACGCGATCCTTCCACTCGGCCTCGGTCCCGGCTCGAAGCGGGCTCCACTCGCTGGCGCGAGGCAGCCGGATCAACGCCCCGTGCTCGGCCGCGAGCCAGATTCCGTGGAGATGCCCGAACCAGCGCTCGAGGTCGGCGACAGACCGACCGGAGACGATGGCGACGGTCGTGTTGCGACGCCGCGCCAGGGCACCGACGATCTCGGCGACGGCCGCTCCGGGAACGGCATCCGCGGGCCGCGCGGCAATCGGCACCAACGTGCCGTCGTAGTCGAGGAAGCAGATCCGATGCGTCGCTGAGCGGAACGCTCGTCGGAGAGCCGGAATGTTCGGCTGGGTGGTCACCCACGGCTCGACGTCTCCCTCGGGGGTCGTGCCGGCCTCCTTCAGGTCCGCGACGAATCGTTCGGCCCAGACCAGGGCGTTGTTCTTGCGAATGCGCCCCAGCAGCGCTGCCTGGCGCTCGAGCCGCTCGTCCTCGGGCATGGTCAGGGCGCGCTCGAGCGCGTCGGCGGAGCCAGATTCGTCGTAGGGATTGACCCGGATCGCCTCGCCCATCTCGCCCGCGGCCCCGGCGAACTCGCTCAGGAGGAGTACGCCGCCGCGCTCGCCCTGGCAGGCGACGTACTCCTTGGCAACGAGGTTCATCCCGTCGCGCAGGGAAGCGATCCAGGCCACGTCGGCCGCGCCGTAGAGGGCCGCGAGCTCGGTCCGCGAGATCGAGCGACGGAGGTAGATGATGGGGCTCCAGTCGGGCGTCGCGAGCTCGCCGTTGATCTCGCCGACCAGCTCGCTGACCTCGCGGCGGAGCTGCACGTAGCGGGGGATGCGCTCCCTGGACGGGATCGCCAGCTGGATCAGGGTGACCTTGCCACGCCAGGCCGGGCGAGTGACCAGGAATCGGCGGAACGCTCGGAGGCGCTCCGGGATGCCCTTCGTGTAGTCGAGCCGGTCGACCGCCAGGACCAGCCGACGGCCCGCGTGTCGAACGTGGAGGTCCTTGATGCGCTTGGCGACCCCCGCGTCCCGTCCGACGAGGCGCTCCCAGCCATCGGGCTCGATCCCGATCGGGTGCGCTTCGAGGGCGACGACGCGCCCGTCAACGTCGACGCGATCCATGCGACTGTCGAATCCGAGCACCTGGAGCAAGTTGCGCCGGAACGCCCCGAGATGCTCGTGGGTCTGGAACCCGATCAGGTCGGCCCCGAGCAGGCCGGCGAGGATCGCCTCCCGTTGGGGCAGGATCCGGAAGACCTCGGGAGCCGGGAACGGGATATGAAGGAAGAACCCGACCCGAATGCCCGGCTTCGCGGCTCGCAGGAGGGCGGGAACCAGCATGAGCTGGTAGTCGTGGACCCACACGATGTCGTCGCCCCGGTGGCGCTTGAGAACGGCATCCGCGAAGCGCTGGTTGGCGTCCTGGTAGGCGATCCACGTCTCGTGATCGAATTCGACGAGGGTGGGGAAACCGTGCAGCAGGGGCCACAGCGTGTTGTTGCTGTAGCCCTCGTAGAACGACCGCGTGATCTGCGGCGGCAGATCGACCGAGACGAGTCGGTGGTCCCGTTCCCACGCCTCGAGGAGCCGGGTCCGGCCCGATAAATCGCCCGTCGGGGCGTCGCCCGGCCAGCCGATCCAGAGTCCCTGGTCACGCTCCATGACGGGCGCGAGGGCCGAAACGAGCCCGCCGCTGCTCCGCTCCGCGTGCCACTCCCCGCCCGATCGCCGGATCGTCAGCGGGAGCCGGTTCGCGACGACGATCAGTCGTTCAGACGCCACGTGTCGCGACCTCTCTCATCGGGGAATGATGGCCCATCGATCGAATCCACGGGTCGAACGGGCCCGGCGGGGGCCCGCCGAGTGCCCACCGCCGGGGTGCGACCTATGATCTGGCCATGCCGACCAATTCGCGTCCCTCGGTCCCGACCGACCCGATTCGCCTGACCGACCTGACCGATTGCGGCGGCTGCGCGGCCAAGCTCGGCGCGGACCTCCTCGCCGACGCGTTGAGCGGCCTCGGGGCCCAGCCGACCGTCGGTGAGCTCATCGCCGGGCTCGACCCGCCCGACGACGCGGCCGCGTACCTCGTGTCACCCGATCTGGCGATCATCGGCACCCTGGACTTCTTTCCGCCGCTCGTCGACGATGCCCGCACATACGGCGAGATCGCCGCGGCCAACGCCCTCTCCGACGTCTTCGCGATGGGCGGGCGCGTGCTGTTCGCGCTCTCGATCGCGGCCTTCCCGGAGGACCTGCCGAGGGACACGCTCGCCGCCATCTTCGAGGGAGCCGCAGCCAAGGTCCGCGAGGCCGGCGGGACGCTGGCGGGCGGGCACACGATCCGCGATCCTGAGCCCAAGTACGGGCTGGCGGTGATCGGCGCCGGGCATCCCGATCGCCTCCTCCGCAAGGGCGGCGGTCGGCCCGGCGACATCCTGGTCCTCACCAAGCGCCTCGGGACGGGGTTCCTCGTGTCGGGCCGGCGCCAGGGCCGCACGTCCGATTCGGACCTCGACGCAGCCGTGGCGCAGATGGTCACGCTGAATCAGGGCGCAGCCGAGATCCTCGTGGACCACGGGGTCCGGGGCGCGACAGACGTCACCGGCTTCGGGCTCCTCGGCCACGGCCTCGAAATGGCGCGGGCCTCGGGAACCCGCTTCGTCTTCGAGGCGGCCGCCCTGCCGGCGCTGCGCGGTGCGCTCGATCTCGCCCGGGCCGGCATCGAGACCGGCGGCGCGGCGCACAACCGGCGTTTCGTGCTCCCCGCCCTCGTGGTCGGCGATACGGTCCCACCCGAGCTCGTCGCCCTGGCCCACGACCCGCAGACGTCGGGCGGCCTGCTTGCCGCCGTGCCGCCGGACGCACTCGAGGCGGTCGAGGCCGGTCTCGACGAGCGGGCCGTCCCGCACTGGCGCGTCGGCCACATCGAGGACGCCGCGGAACCCGGGGTTACCCTGGCGTAGGGTCGCCGGCGGGCGTCTTGGCCACGGTCAGCGCGCCGGAACCCCGCGGCAGCGTGACCGTCACGCGGGCGCCGCTCGGCGCCAGGTTCTCGGCCACGGCATCGCCGCCATGGGCGCGGGCGAGAGCCCGGACGATCGACAGACCAAGGCCGGTTCCCGGCCCGGTTCGCGACGGATCCGCCCGATAGAACCGATCGAAGACCCGCTCGAGCGAACCGGTGGGGAAACCCGGTCCGTCGTCGCTGACCCGGAAGGTGACCCCGCCGCCGGGCGCGGCGAGACTCTCGACCAGGACGTGCCCGCCCTGGGGCACGAGCTTGAGGGCGTTGTCGACCAGGTTGCCGAGGATTCGCTCGACGGCAGCGCGATCGGCGGCGAGGGCGAGACCCGGTTCGGCCACGGACCGGAGGTCCACGCCGGCTGCGGCTGCCCGAGGTTCGAACCTCGCGACAGCGTCGGCCACCAGTGACGCCGCGTCGAGCTGCTCGGGGCGCAGCGCGACGCCGGCCGTCCCGACCTCGTCGATCGATCTGAGATCCTCGACGAGCCCGCTCATCCGGGCGGCCTCCTGGGCAATCGCGTCACCCGCGCGCGCAATCCCTTCGCCCGATGCGGTGCCGTCGCGAAGGGCTTCCGCGAAGCCGCCGACAACGGTGAGCGGCGTCTTGAGGTCATGTCGGATGTTCGCCAGCAGCTCTCGCTCCTCCGCCCGGATCCGCTCGAGCTCCGCGGTCATGGCGTTGAAGCGGCCGGTCAGGTTGCGCACTTCTCGCGGGCCTTCAGGCTCGATCGGCGGCGTCGGGACGCCCGTGACCGGGACGGTGGCGGTCGCCTCCGCGAGACGGCGCAGCGGCCGCGTAATGGATCGCGCCAGCAGCCAGGCAATCGGACCGACCACGAGGAGGATGACGATCGCCACGAACGGGAGGACGCGCAGCAGGTCGCGGAGCGCGAGGGCGCCCGACTTGTCGGGAGCCGTGAGGACGATCGCGATCTTGCCGATCACGCCCGCCGCCGCCCGGACCACGGTCGCGGAGTAGAGGACCCGACTTCCGTCGGAGGCTCGAAGGTCCCCGCCAGTCGACTCGCCGAGTGCGACCCCGGTAAGGTCGATCGAGGCGACGTCGGCATCGACGGCGCCCGTTTCAGCGCTGACCACGCGCCCGCCGGCGAGGGCATACAGGCCGACATCCGAGGGCAGATCCGGTTTGAGCGCGGTCGCGGCCGCCCGGAGCTCGGCCACGGCACCGACGTTTCGCACGCGGGCCAGGACGGGCTGGGCGAGGTCCTGGAGACCCGAGATCGTCGCCTCCTGGTGCAGGGTCCGGAGGCTGACGAACATGCCGGCGCCGACCGCCAGCACGGCCACGATCCCCACGATCGCGAACGCGGCGGCGATACGGGCCGAGACGCGGTCAGGCATCGGCGATGAGGCGGTATCCGATGCCACGCACGGACTCGATCGTCGGCCCGTCCGGACCGAGCTTCTTGCGAAGCTCCGAGACGTGGACATCCACGGTCCGCGTCTCACCGGGGAAGTCGGTGCCCCAGACATCCTCCAGGAGCGCCTCGCGGCTGAGGACGACACCGGGGTCGCGGGCCAGCGCCGCCAGCAGATCGAACTCTCGGGCCCGGAGCTCCACGACCCGATCCCCCACCGACGCCTCACGCCGGCGCGGCTCGATCCGGAGCGTTCCGACCTCGATCGGCCGGCCGAGGCGGACCGTCCCATCGGTCCGCCGGAGGATGGCCTTGACGCGGGCGACGAGCGCCCGGGGATTGAAGGGCTTCGTCACGTAGTCGTCGGCGCCGAGCTCCAGGCCGACGATCGCGTCGATGTCGTCGGTCCGGGCCGTGAGCATGATCACCGGGGTGTCCGCCTCGCGGCGGATCGCGCGGCAGACCTCGAAGCCGTCCAGCCCGGGCAGCATCACGTCCAGGACCACGAGGTCCGGCCGATGCTTGCGGTGGGCCTCGACGGCGGACGGCCCGTCGGTGGCCACGAGCGTCGCGTAGCCCGCACCCTCCAGGTAGAGGCGCAGCAGCTCGACGATGTTCGGCGCGTCGTCGACGACGAGGATCGTCTTCATCGTTGGCGAGTCTAGCCGCGCACCGAGGCCCGTCGACCGGAGTCGACGGGCCTCGTCGGAGAGCACGGGTCCCCGGGCTCGTTGGTCAGCGGAGCGCGGCGAGCACGGCACGCGCCTCGGTGACGGCGGTTCGCAGGTCGGATCGCGCCGCCGAGATCGATGTCCGGGCGGCGTCGAGGACCGGCTTGGCGGTGTTGCCGTTCCATGCCGCCGGGGTCTGGGCGAGGACGTCGGCGGCGTCGCCGGCCACGTCGGTCCGGGCCTTGCTGACGGCGGCGGTCATGGCATCGAGATGTTCCTGGGCCGCGGTGACATCCTTGCCATTCGACTGCGCCGTTGCGATGGCGTCGGTGAGGCGCGCAGTCGCCTCATCGAGGCGACCGGCTGCCGTCCCGACAAGATCATCGCCGCGGACGAGGCGGACCTGGCGCGCGTCGAGGACGTAGACGCGGTAGTCCGTGTAGATCTTCCGGATATCCGTTCGGACCACGCTGACCGTCGTGTCGGCGGCAATCTGCCGACGCAGGCCGGTTAGTCCGGTGGTGGCACCGTCCAGGATCCCGTTGAGGGTCGCCTTGTGGGCGTCGGTCACCACGTTCGCCTCGCCGACGAGGGCGCGCAGGCGATCGAGCGTCGTGAGCCGGCGATCGATCTCGCAGTACCCCGCGGTCTGCAGATTCGCGACGGTGGCATCGGCCTTGGCCGTGATCCAGTCGGCGGCGCACCGGGCGACCCCGGTACCTGTCGAGGCGATTGTCGCCGGCCCATTGCCGTTCGCCCCGCCCACCGGCGGTGCGGCCAGGACCGGCATCGCGACGGTTGCGGCGATTGCGGCGCCCGCGAGGATCCCGGCAAGGCGTGGCATGGAGCGTGTCATGGCATGGTCCCTTCATCTGCGCCGGCGCTGGCGTCCGCGCCGATCTCGTTGTCGATGTCCTTGATGAGCCCGTCGATGGCCGACAGGTCCGGCGTTGCCACCGGCATCGCGGCCGGCGTGGGTGCCTGGGTCGATGCCGGCGTCGCGACCGCCTTGGACGAGGTGGAATCGATCGGCGATTCCGGGCTGGCCGCGACCGCGGCCAGGGAGGCGACGGGCGCATTGGCCGCCGAGCTCCCCGGCAGGGATCGCCTTGCGCAACCCGCAGTCATGACCGCCAGCAGCAGAACGGCCCCGCCGATGGCGAGGATCCTGCGGCCGCTGGTTGTTCGCATCAGCTGTGGTCTCCCGTTGCTGGGCGCCCACGGTGGGCGCTTCCCTCGCAGCATCCGGGCTGCGCGCGCCGCCGACCACCATGGCGTCCCCCGGATTTGTGAGCCCCGTGTAAGACCGATGCGGTCGCCGCGGACGGCCACGCCTGCCCCGCCAACCCATGCTCGGATGCGTTGCCTTCCGCATGGAACATATCTGGGGTACGATTGCCGCACATGCCCCGGACAACCGACCCGCTGATTCGCGCCCTCGAGCGGCTGGCCGTCGGTTCAGTCGCGATCACCGAACGGGCGATCGCGTCGGCGGGCACGGACCTGACATTTGTCCAGTGGCGCGTCCTCCTGATCGTCGGTGAGCAGGAAGGCGGCGTCAGGGTCGGCGAGATCGCCGAGCGAATAGGAGCGCATGCGTCACCTACCAGCCGCCTCATCTCACGTCTCAAGAGCCGGGGCGTCGTGATGACCGAGAAGGACGAGCTCGACGGACGGGCAACGCGCGTCCGGTTGACCAACGTCGGCCGGACCCTCCGCGGCCGCGTCCTCGAACACCGCCGGCAGGATCTGGCGACGGTGGCACCGAAGCTGGAGTTGACACCCGGCGAAGTGACGGCGATCGGTGCGGTTGCGCGGGTTCTCGAATGCTTCGCCTGAACGCCCAGGAGCTCCTTCGGACACTGCGGAAACGCGTGCGCGCCACCGCCTACCTGCGCAAGTGGGTGATCCTGGGTGCGCTCATCGGGGTCATCAGCGGGCTCGGTGCCGCCCTCTTCTTCATCTCGCTCGAGCTGGGGACGAAGTTCTTCCTCGGCACGCTTGCCGGCTTCGTTCCGGCATCGCCCCTGGGCGAGGGCGCCCGTCCGATCACGGACGCCGCCCGGCCGTGGGCCATCCCGCTCGTCGTGGGCCTCGGCGGCCTTCTCTCCGGGATCATCGTATTCCGGTGGGCCCCGGAAGCCGAGGGCCATGGCACCGATGCGGCAATCGCCGCATTCCACCATGGTGCCCGGCGCATCCGGGCCAGGATTCCGCTCGTCAAGCTCGTTGCCTCCGCGCTCACGATCGGGTCGGGCGGGTCGGGTGGTCGCGAGGGCCCGACGGCGCAGATCGGCGCCGGGTTCGGCTCGTTCCTCGCCCGAATTCTCGACCTCGACGCGCGCGACGCGCGAATTGCCGTGTCGACCGGCATGGGCGCCGGCATCGGGGCCATCTTCCGAGCGCCCCTCGGCGGCGCCGTCCTGGCGGTCGAGGTGCCGTATCGCGAGGATGTCGAGGCCGACGCCCTGGTACCGGCCTTCGTCGGCTCGATCGTCGCGTTCTCGATCTTCGGCACGATCGTCGGCTTCGATCCCATCTTCGGGCGAGTGTCGGGTGCCGGCTTCACCGACCCGCGACAGCTCATCTACTACTCGCTGATCGGCGTCGTGGCCGGTCTCGTCGGCCGTTTGTACATCGGCAGCTTCTACGGGCTGACGCGCTGGTTCCGTGCGCTCACCATCCCGCGCCCACTCCGACCCGCGATCGCCGGCGTCGGTGTCGGCCTCCTGGCCCTGGTGCTGCCGGGGGTGCTGGGGGCCGGCTACGGATGGGTCCAGGCCGGCCTGGATCGCACGACCCTCCTCGGCCTGCCGTTGTGGGTCGTCCTTGCCCTTCCCGTGGCCAAGATCCTGGCGACATCGCTCTCGATCGGGTCCGGCGGGTCGGGCGGCGTGTTCGGTCCCGGGATGGTCGTCGGGGCACTGCTCGGCGCGGGTATCTGGCGGCTGCTCGAGCCGATCGCGCCCGGCGTCCCGCTCGACCCTTCGCCCTTCGTCATCGTCGGCATGATGGCCCTGTTCGGGAGCATCGCCCACGCACCATTGGCGGTGATGCTGATGGTCGCCGAGATGACCGACAGCCTGGCCATGCTGGCCCCGGCGATGCTGGCGATCGGGATCGCCACACTGGTGGTCGGTGACCGGACGATGTTCGCCTCCCAGCTTCGGAGCCGAGCCGACTCGCCGGCTCACCGGTTCCGGTTTGCCCTGCCGCTCATGGCGGCGATTCCGGCTGGGGACGCCGCCCGGGCACCCCGAGCGGTCCTGCATGCCGGCGAGAACGTCGCGTCCGCAAGATTGCGCCTCGAGGCTGCGGACGTTCCAGGCGCCCCCGTTCTCGCGAGCGATGGAACCGTCCAGGGCAGCATCGACCTGGACGCCTTGGTCGCCGCCGATCCATCCCTGACGGTCGCCGATCTCAAGCCGAACGGGCCCGTGATCTCGGCCGACGATTCCCTCGACGACGTCCTGGCCGTCCTCTCCGACGCGCATCGGTCGTGGGCGCCGGTCGTGGGCGACGATCGCCTGGCCGGCATCCTTTCGGCGCGCGACGTCATCGCCGCCTACCGGCAGGCACTGGCTGCGAATGTGCGCCAGGTTCGATCAGTGGGGTCCAGCGGGGCGATGCTCGAAGCGGAGATCGGGCCGGCCTCCTCACTTGCAGGGAGCAAGGTGTCGGCGACCGCGTGGCCGCGTGACAGCGTCCTCGTCTCGATCGCCCGCGGAGATCGGGTGATCGTGCCCCGCGGCGACGTCCAGCTGCAGGCCGGCGACAGACTCACGGTCTTCACGGCAACGGGAGCGAGGGTGGCCCTCGAAGCGCTCCTCGCGGGGGAGGCCGTGCCCGAGGAGCCGGCTGAGGCCTGACCGGCGGCCTCCGGGAACGCCGCGTCGAAACCGCCCGGCCTGACTGGCCAGAGCCCGAAGATCGAACGAATCGAGGACTGCGCGCGTCCATCCGTCCGACAGGGACCTCCTGACCAGGTCGAGGCGCCTAATGTTGGATCAGGCCATGGCTACCGCCACTCCGGACGACGCCGTTCGACAGATGCTCGCGACGAGGATCGACGACGCCTTCCGCCTCGCGACGTTCATCCTCCACGACCGCATCGCTGCCGAGGACGCAGTCCAGGAGGCGGCCCTGCTGGCGTGGCGGCGGCGCCGTTCCCTGCGGGACCCGGCGGCCGCCGACGGCTGGTTCACCCGGATCCTCGTCAATGTCTGCCGCGATGAGCTGCGGCGGCGTCCAGCGCGCGTCCGACTCATTTCAATCGATCCGATGGGCGAGACGCTGGCGGCACCCGACACCTCGCCTCCGGGCGACGACCTGCCAGCCGCGATCCAGCGGCTGACGGCCGACGAGCAGGCGCTCCTCGCGCTCCGATTCGGGCGCGACCTGACAGTTCCCCAGATTGCGCGCGCCCTGGACGTTCCCGAGGGGACCGTGAAGTCCCGCCTGCATGCCGCAACCCAGCACCTGCGAGCCGCGCTCGAGGCCGAGCGCAGATCCGAGGCATCACGATGACCGACCAGGACCTCGAACAGCAGCTTCGCCAGCACTTCGGTGCGATCGATCCGGTTACGGCGCCGCCCGGCCTCGCGTCCCGCATCGACCGGGCACTCGATCAGGAAACCGCATCCAGCCCTCGTTCATTGGGCCTCCGTCGGGCGGTCATCACGGTTCTTGCGGCTGCGGCCGTGGTCGCAATCGCGCTGGCGATCCGGTTCGGCGGGCTCAGCGCGCCGGTCGGGGAATCGTCAAGTCCCAGCTCCCCGGCGTCGAGCCCGACGCCGACAGCCGCCGCGCCGTCCGCGACCACCGGGGCCATGGAGCCGTCCGGCACGTACCCGCCAGTCTCGACCGCGCCCTGGTCCGGCGTCGACGTCCAGGCGCTCCCCGAGGGTCCGCTCGGCGTTGCCCAAGTCGTTGCATGGTCCCGCGGCTACTTCGCGCTGGGTGTCTCCGATGGCATCGCCGAATTGCCCGCCTGGGTATCCCGTGATGGACGCCAATGGATTGCCCTGCCGGCCGGCACCTTCGGCCGTCCGAGCGAGGTGTTCGCTGCGGCGAGCGACACTCTGGTCGTCGTGGTGGCACTGGACGCAAGTGGCGCGCCAACCTCGTTCACGTCGACCGACGGCCTCAAATGGTCGTCCCATGTCGGTGCCCAGATTCATGCACTGGCAGGCAACTCGGGAGGCGTTCTCGCAATTGCCGGATCGGGACGAGGCGTCCTGGCCTACAGCAGAGACGGCGTGACCTGGCAGACAATCGAGCTGCCCGTGGGGGTCGGCGGCAGCTTCACGGACATCGCCTCGTTCGGGCCGGGGTTCGTCGCGGTCGTCGATCCGCCGAGTCCGGCAGATTCCCCGGAGGCGTGGCTGTCCACGGATGGAATTCGTTGGACGCGGTCCCAGGTCGAGACCCTCGCCGGTGACGGCTTCAACAAGGTCGTCGCGGGCGCGAACGGGCTGGTCGCCCTGAGCACGCAGCCGGGTTACGTCCCTGGGCGGACCTCCTTCTGGACGTCGACAGATGGGCAGCAGTTCGCATTGAGCACAGCGGATCCGTTGGGGGTGGTGACAGATGGCGAAGGCGCCGGCAGCGCCAACGGCCTGTTCACCGGTGACGGGACCCGGCTCCTGGCGCACGGCGTTCGCTCGAGCAGCGCGCAGTACGAGTACTGGACCTCGCTCGACGGGACCAACTGGGGACGGCTGACGTTGACCGGGGAAACGACGACCGTCGACACCGGCCAGGTCACGCCGTTCCTCCTCCGCGACGGGATCCTGTGGAGCGGCGACCAGGGCGCCTGGTTCGGCACCGCAACGCCGTAGGCACCCGGCCGCGGCGTCTCGGTCCCGCGCTACACTCCGGGGACCGGTCGTTCGGCCGGCGACGAACCGGCCCACCGTCCCCGGAGGGCCCGCGCGGAGGCACGGAACACCTTGCCGAAGTCGTACGTTCGCCTGACCCAGCCCCTCGTCCGCGAGACGAAGGGCGGCGAGCTCCGTCCCGCATCCTGGGACGAGGCGCTCGATCGGACCGTCGCGGCGTTCCGCGCCATCGGAGCCAGGCGGGCTCCTGGCGCGCCGTCGCCATTCGGGATCTTCAGCTGCAGCAAGTCGACCAACGAGGTCAACTTCGCGGCCCAGAAGTTCTCCCGGGCAGTCCTGGGCAGCAACAACATCGACAGCTGCAACCGCACCTGACACGCCCCATCTGTCGCCGGTCTGGCGACCGTTTTCGGCGCTGGTGGCGGAACCAGCTCATATCGTGAGGTCGAGGAGACCGATCTGATCCTGCTCTGGGGCAGCAATGCCCGAGAGACGCATCCGATCTTCTTCCATCACCTGCTGCGCGGCGTCCACAACGGCGCCCGGCTCATCACGGTCGACCCCCGCCGGACGAGCTCGGCCCAATGGGCCGACCTGTGGCTCGGCCTCGATGTCGGCAGCGACATCGCCCTGGCGAACGCGGTCGGGCGCGAGATCATCCACGCCGGGCTCGCGAACCGCGAGTTCATCGAGCGAGCCACCGACCACTTCGAGACCTACCGCCGGGCGGTCGAGCCCTACACGCTCGAGTACGCCGAGCGCGAAACCGGCGTGCCCGCGGCGGCGATCCGCGAGCTGGCCCACGCCTACGCCACGGCGAAGCGGGCGATCCTGTGCTGGACCCTCGGCATCACCGAGCACCACAACGCCACCGACAACGTCCTGGCCCTGATCAACCTCTCCCTCCTGACCGGTCACGTCGGCCGCTACGGCAGTGGCCTCAACCCGCTGCGTGGCCAGAACAACGTCCAGGGCGGCGGCGACATGGGCGCCCTGCCGGACCGCCTGGTCGGCTTCCAGCATGTCGAGAACGACGAGCCGCGCGATCGCTGCGATGCCCTGTGGGGTGTGCGAGTCCCGCCGAAGCGCGGCTGGCACCTCTCAGGGATGTTCGAGGCGATGGACCGGGACGAACTGAAGGCGCTGTACGTGATCGGCGAGAACCCCTTGCAGTCGGAGGCTGACCGCGAGCTGACCGAGCGGCGCCTGCGCGGCCTCGAGATGCTGGTCGTCCAGGACATCTTCCTGACCGCGACCGCGCAGATCGCCGACGTCGTGCTGCCCGCTGCCGCGGCCTGGGCCGAGACCGAGGGCACCGTGACGAACTCGGAGCGACGCGTGCAGCGCGTCCGAAAGGCGCTCGAGCCACCGGGCGAAGCCCGCGACGATCTCTGGATCATCTTCGAGCTTGCCCGGCGGATGGGCCACGACTGGGGCGAGCCGACCGCCGAGCACACCTGGAACGAAGTTCGCATGCTGGCCCCCGCCTTCGCCGGGATGAGCTACCGCCGCCTCGAGGAACTGGGCGGGATCCAGTGGCCGTGCTGGGACGAGACCCACCCGGGCGAGCTCTTCCTGCACTCCCGTCTCTGGGAGGACCCGGTCCCCGGCCACCGCGCGCCGTTCGTCGCGGTCGAGCACGACCCGCCGGTGGATCGCCTCGACGACGACTTCCCGATCCGGCTCACGACCGGGCGCCGCCTCGACTCCTACAACACCGGCGTCCAGTCGGGCGAGTTCACCTCGCCCCTTCGCCGCGGCGAGAGCCTCGACATGTCGCCCGAGGACCTCGCTCGTTTCGATCTCGTCGAGGGTGAGCGCGTCCGGGTCGTCTCGCGGCGTGGCCAGGTCGAGGTCCCGGTCCGGCGCGAGGAGGCGCTTCGGCCGGGCCTCGTCTTCATGACGTTCCACTTCCAGGACGACGTCGCGGTCAACCTCCTGACGATCGACGCGACCGACCCCAAGTCGGGCACCGCCGAGTTCAAGGCCACCGCAGTCCGGATCGAGAAGCTGGAGGCCGCCGTTTCCGCCGGTTGACGGCGTCGCTCCGGATCTCGAGCGCGGTCGTCACGGACACCTGATCCGAGGGACGCGCGGTGCTGGGCGGCCACGACTCAGGCGGGCGCAGCATCGGGAGCCCCAGCGCACGGGCTGCGCCGGCAAGGCGGTCGTCGCAGGTCACGAAGGCGTCGAGGTCCGGCACCAGTTGCAGCGCCGTCGCGATGTGGATCGCGTCGGGCGTTCGAAGCGTCGATGGTCCAATGACGCCCGCGACATCGGCAACGCGGGCAGGCGCGCCGGGCAACTCGAGCACCTCGGGGCCTTGCCTTCGGTCGGTACGATGGTCGCCGCGTTCAGTGAGGAGGCCATCTTGACCACCGAAACGTTCGTGACCGGAGCGACCCGCGACCCCGCCCGACCATACGCTCGCAGCTGGCTCGACGTGTTCTTCGACACGATGACGTCCCTGCCCGGACCGACCTGGATCGCTTACTCGGTGTTGCTCATCGCGAGCATCGCCCTGAGCAATTCGGCGTTGTGGCTGTCGGGCCTCCGGCCCTGGGGTGAGCTGGACCCGACCCAGGTCTACTGGGGGGCTTCAACGACCGCTATCGCGGCTGCGGCCCACTACCTCCGCAACCTCGCCGGGGCGTCGTTCGACCGCTTCCGGCCCGCACTCGGAACGGGCGAGCCAGAGCCAGGGCGGGTCCGCTACGAACTCACCGTGATCCCCGCTGTACCCGTCGCCGTGATCACCCTGTTCTCGTTCGCCGTGACGCCCGCCTATTACCTTGTCGATCCGGTGGCCTCGCAGGTGGTCGGGCTGACGCCGGCCGGCCTCGTGGCCAGGGCGATCTCCGAGGGGGGAGCCACGGTGATCTTCCTTTCGGTGGCGCTTCAGGCGGTTCGACAGCTACGGGCCGTGACGCGCCTCCATCGGGACGCGAACGGGGTCGATCCGTTCCGGCCGGTCCCCCTGTACGCGTTCTCGCGCCTTACATCCCAGGTCGGTATCGTCCTGGTCCTCTGGATGAGCGGCGGCGTGCTGGCGAATCCCGGGGCGCTCGATGTTGACGGCGTCGCCGCGCTGTGGCTGCCCTGGCTCGTCCTCACGCCGGTGGTGGCCATCGTCGTGTTCGTCCTGCCCCTTCTCGGCATGCACGGCCGGCTCGATGCCGAGAAGGATCGGCTCGAGACGGCGGCGGACGGGCGGATGCGTGCCCTGCTCGGAGAGCTGGACGAGGCGATCGACGCCCGGGCGACCGACCGCATCGATGCGCTGGACCGAACCGTCTCGGCGCTCCGCCGCAAGCGTGAGATCATCGCCAAGCTGCCCACCTGGCCATGGTCAACAGGCACCATCCGCGGGTTCGGGTCGGCCCTGCTCCTGCCGATCGCCCTGTTCCTGATCCAGCGCTACCTCGGGACGGCGCTCGGTGGCTGACGTGAGCCGCCCGGCGGCCGCCTCGACCGGGGCGATACTCCAGGCAGGTGCCCGCGAGCCGTACGCGCGGAGCTGGGTCAACGTGCTCAACGACTGGATCAAGGGCCTGTCGGGCCCGGCCTTCCTCGCATATCTCGTCGGCGCGGGCCTCGGGGTCGGGCTGTCGTATCTCCCCCAGCAGCCCACTGGACGCGAGATGACGGGCCTCGAACTCGGGAACGTCCTCTACTACGGCGCGCTACCCGCGGCGGTCCTGTTCCTCATCGATCGCCTGGATCGGACCGCAGGCCAGGCGTTCGCGGTACTTCGGCCCCTCCTTGCGGTCGACGACAGCGCAGCAACCGACATGGCTCGACGCCTCACGGTGGTGCCGGCGCGCGTGGCACTGATCCTGACCGTGATCGGGATCGTGCTCGGCCCCATCGGGTACGTCACCGATCCCGTGGGCAGCGGCATCGTCGGCCTCTCGGCGGGGAGCCTGCTGCTCCGGTTCGTGTGGGAATCGTTCATCTCGGCGGCGTTCCTGATCCTCATCTACCACACGTATCGCCAGCTTCGGCTCGTTGACCAGCTGCATGCACGACTCGGAACGATCGACCTGTTCGATCAAGGACCCCTGTACGGGTTTTCGCGTGTGACCTCGCAGACGGCGATCGGCCTCATCGTCCTCGTGGTCCCCGGTATCTTCCTCATCCCGGCGGGGGCCGGCGCCGGGTTCCTGATCATCAGCCTGGCGTGGTACGCCCTGGCGGCGGCCGTTGCCGTGGCAGCGTTCATCCTGCCGCTGCGCGGGATCCATGACCTCGTCGCGGCAGAGAAGCGGCGTGTCCAGGCGGACCTTGGTCGCCGGATCTCGATCGCGCTCGGCGGTATCCAGGGCGCGGTCGATGCAGGCGACGATGCCCGGACCGAGGCGCAGAACCGTGCCCTGTCCACGCTCGTGTCAGCTCGCGACGTGGTGAACCACGTTCCAACCTGGCCATGGAGCACGGGATCGCTGACCGGATTCGTCACCGCGCTCGTGCTCCCGATCGTGCTCTTCCTCATCCAGCGTTACCTGGGCGACGCGCTCGGAGCCTGATCCGCGGCCGGCGTCGGCCCGAGGGCGGTCGCCCAGCCGGCTTCGACCCAGGCCTCGGCCAGCCCACGAAATAGGGATTGCGCGTACCCTTCACGGGCCGCCGCGATGTGCGACGGCGCTTCGCGTGGTCGTCCTGCTTCTCGACAGGCCGTGCGCCTGCTGAATCGTTCGAGAAGACAGAAGGGGTCCACGTGACCACAGGAAACATCAAGAAGGTCGTCGCCGACCGCGGGTTTGGCTTCATCGCCGCCGAGGACGGGAAGGAATACTTCTTCCATCGCGACTCACTTCTCGCACCGCTCAGCTTCGATCGCCTCAACGGCGGCGAGACTGTCAAGTTCGACGTCCAGGCGAGCCCCAAGGGCCCGCGCGCCACGAACGTCCAGGCCGCCGACCAGGCATAACTGCCCGATCAGTTGCTCGAACGGCCCCCGGCTCGTCCGGGGGCCGTTCGATTCCCGCAGCCGAAGAAGACTTGGGGTCGGGTCCCACGAGCCGGCGGCGGAGCACTACGGGTCGGGCGAGGGCTACACTCGGGGCTCATGGATCTGCACGTCGTCGGTCCCCTGGCGTCCCCGGCAGAGCGTGCCGCCGTGGACGCCGTCCTCGGCGCCCCGGCCTCGGGCTGGGCCGGCGGGTCACGCGATAGCCAGGCTGACGGGCATGTCGCCCACGGCGGGCACGACGCCCGCAGCCGACGAGACCTCCTGCTGCCGGCCTTCCACGCCCTGCAGGATCGCGTTGGGCGGATCAGCCAGCCCGGCCTGAACTACGTCTGCAAACGGCTGTCCGTGCCGCCCGCCGAGGCGTATGGGGTGGCGACGTTCTACTCGCTCCTCGCGACGGTGCCGCGGCCCCCGGCCGTCGCCCACGTCTGCGACGACATCGCCTGCCGCCTCGCCGGGGCCGAGTCCCTGTGCGATGACCTCGAACGGACCCTCGGTCCGGCCGGCGCGCCGGCGCGCGACGCCACCATGACCTGGCTCCGCAGCCCCTGCCTCGGACGGTGCGAGTTTGCTCCCGCGGCCCTGATCACCGGAGCCGGCGCGGCCCCGGTTCGCGAGGAGCTCGCGCCGGTCGACGCCGTGGGGATCGTGAACCGGCTCGAGGCAGCGCTCGGGCGCGTGAGCGTCGCGGCCGTTGCGTCCCCCGCGATCACGCAGTCCGTGCCGCAGGCGGGCTCGGGCGACCTCCGACTCCTGGGCCGCGTGGGCGTCGTCGACCCCGCCTCGCTCGACGACTATCGCGCCCACGGCGGCTACCGCGCGCTGGCCAACGCGATCGCGATGGGCGCGGAGGCAACGGTTCGCGAGGTTTCGGAGGCCCGTCTCGTCGGCCGCGGCGGCGCGGCGTTCCCGACGGGCAGGAAGTGGGCTGCCGTCGCGGTTCAGAAGGCCCAGCCGCACTATGTCGTTTGCAACGCCGACGAATCGGAGCCCGGAACCTTCAAGGACCGCATCCTGATGGAGGCCGACCCGTTCGGACTCGTCGAGGCGATGACGATCGAGGGCTTCGCCACCGGCGCCTCCCGCGGTTACCTCTACATCCGGGGTGAATACCCGCTGGCAGAGGCCCGGCTGGAGGCCGCGATCGCCTCGGCACGCACGGCCGGCTTCCTGGGCGAGAACGTCGCCGGGTCGGGCTGGGCCTTCGACATCGAGCTCCGGCGCGGTGCCGGCGCCTACATCTGCGGCGAGGAGACGGCCCTCTTCGAGTCGATCGAGGGCCGGCGCGGCGAACCGCGCAACAAGCCACCCTTCCCTGTCGAGGTCGGGCTCTTCGGCAAGCCGACGGCGATCAACAACGTCGAGACCCTGGTCAACGTGTTGCTGATCCTCGGCGACGGCGATGGGCGCGGCGGCGGGTCGCGGTACGCGACCCTCGGCACCGAGGGCTCGACGGGGCCGAAGCTCTTCTGCCTGTCCGGGAACGTGGCTCGGCCGGGCGTGTACGAGGTCCCGTTCGGGACGACGCTGCGCGAGCTCCTTGACCTCGGCGGCGGAGTGCCGGGCGGACGCTCCATCCGGGCGATCCTGCTGGGCGGCGCGGCCGGAGCCTTCGTCGGGCCTGAGACGCTCGACGTGCCGCTGACATTCGAGGGCACCCGCGCCATCGGCGCGACGCTTGGCTCGGGCGTGGTGATGGTCTTCGACGAGACCGCCGACATGGTCGGGACGCTGCGCCGCATCGCCGCCTTCTTCCGCGACGAGTCGTGCGGGCAGTGTGTGCCGTGCCGCGTCGGGACGGTCCGACAGGAGGAGCTGCTCGCGCGACTCGCCGACCGCTCCGGCGGACGCTCCCGGGCCGACGAGCTGACGCTGCTCGCCGAGATTGGCCAGGCGATGCGCGACGCGAGCATCTGCGGTCTCGGTCAAACCGCGAGCTCGGCGATCGAGTCAGCCTTCCGCCAGCCCGAGCTGGTGGGCCTGTGAGCCTCGAGCACGAGCCGGGACCGGACCGGCACGAGGCCGTGACGCCGCCTCCGTCAGACGTGATGGAGGTGATCTTCACCACGCCGCCGGCACGCGCGTCGGTGACGCCCACGGCCCCGCCCGTCGAAACCCCGGCGCCCGTCACGGTCTCGATCGACGGCATCGAGGTCAGCGTCCCCGCGGGTTCGACGATCCTCGAGGCAGCGCGCGCCCAGGGCCTCGACCTGCCCACGCTCTGCTACCTCGAGAACCTCACCCCGGTCAATGTCTGTCGCGTCTGCGTCGTGGAGGTGACGGGTTCGCGCGTCCTGGTTCCTGCCTGCTCCCGAACGGTCGAGCCGGGCATGGAGATCCAGACCGAATCGGAGCGCGTACGCCACTCCCGCAAGCTGGTGCTGGAATTCCTCGGCTCGTCCGTCGATCTGTCGCTGGCCGGCCAGCGCGAACCGGACGGCGACCTGGCCCGCTGGGCCGAGCGCTACGGCGCCGACGCGACGCGCTTCGGACCGGCGTCCTCCCCGGCACCGACCGGCGCCCGCGACGCGTACGAAGCGGGTCACCATCACGCGCCGGCAGGCGCGGACGCCACCGCGGCCGCCACGGTCGCCCAGCCGGTCAAGGTCGACAACAACCTCTATGTCCGGGACTACTCGAAGTGCATCCTCTGCTACAAGTGCGTCGAGGCCTGCGGCGAAGATGCCCAGAACACGTTTGCGATCGCGGTCGCCGGGCGCGGCTTCGATGCCCGGATCTCCACCGAGTGGGCCGCTCCCCTGCCGGATTCCGCGTGCGTCTATTGCGGCAACTGCATCGGGGTCTGCCCGACCGGGGCGCTGATGTTCAAGTCGGAGCACGACATGCGCGAGGCCGGGACCTGGGACGAATCGGCCCAGACGACGACTTCGACGATCTGCCCCTACTGCGGGGTCGGCTGCGCCGTCGATCTCCACGTTCAGGACAACACGATCGTGAAGGTCACCTCGCCGATGGACTCGTCCGTGACCGAAGGCCACCTCTGCATCAAGGGCCGCTTTGGCTTCGAATTCACGAACGAGAAGCGGCGGGCGTAGGGACCTCTTCAGCCCCGGGCACGAACGTTGCGCGCCGCCGATTCCACGATCTGGGCGACACGAGATGCGCGCGTGACCGGACGTTGCGCGAACGCGAGCCAGGCCAGCATCTGCTTTCGGGCGCCGGGCGGGAACCCGGCGAAGTTCGCCGCCGCCGGAGGCCGGGCCGCGAGCGCCGCGGTCAGGTCGTCCGGCACCTCGAGCCGTTCGACGCTGTCGAGGACCTCCCACGACCCATTGGCCTTGGCCCGCTCGATCGCCGCGAGGCCAGCGGGCGCCATCTGCCCGGCCGCGACCAGCCGCTCGATACGTGCCTTGTTCGTGGCTGCCCAACCGCTGCCCGGCTTGCGCGGCGCGAAGTAGAGGCGACCGCGCTCGTCGTCGACGCGACCCGCCGTGCTGTCGACCCAGCCGAAACAGAGCGCCTCCTCGATGGCGGCCTCGTAGTCCAGGCCCGCCTTGCCGGATCTCGGCCGCCAGGTCACGAGCCACACGCCACCGCTGGAGGCGTGATTCGCCTCGAGCCAGGATCGCCAGGTAGTCCGATCGTCGGCCTCGACCCAGGGGGCGTCATCGAGCGCAGACACCGCGCGTTCAGCCCGCGATGAGATCGCGGAGGTCGATCCGCACGTCGTGGCTGTAGACGTTGAAGCCGTCACCACGAAGGAAGCCGACGAGCGTCACGCCGAGGCGATCGGCGAGGCGCACCGCCAGGTCCGACGGGGCCGACACCGCGCAGATGATCGGGACTCCCGCGACCGCGGCTTTCTGGACGATCTCGAAGCTGACCCGCCCGGAGACCATCAGGATCCGATCCCAGAGCGGCAGCTCGCGAGCGGTCACGCGCGAACCGATGACCTTGTCCAGCGCGTTGTGCCGGCCGACGTCCTCGCGAATGGCCACCAGCCGGCCGTCGGTCTCGAACAACCCCGCGGCGTGGAGGCCGCCGGTCCGCTCGAACGCGGCCTGGGCAGCCAGGAGCCGGTCGGGCAGGGCGAGGATCACCGAACGCGCCACGACGGGAAGGCCCCTCGGCAGGGGCTCAGCCCGGACGGCGATCTCGTCGATGGAGGCCTTGCCGCAGATCCCGCACGAGGCCGTCGCGATGAAGTGCCGCCGCTCGGCGATCGAGGGATCGATTCGTCGAGCCGTCCGGACAAGCACCGCATCATCTGGCTCGGCCATGAAGCCGGGGTCGCCGACATCGACACCGAGAATCTCGTTGTTCTCGAGCAGCCCTTCGCTCGTCATGAAGCCGATGGCCAGCTCGGCCTCGAAGCCGGGGGTTCGCATCGTCACCGCGATCTTGACCGGCTCCTGGCGGGGCCCCGCTGCCCGGATCTCGAGCGGCTCCTCGCCGACGACGACATCGTCACGAACCTCGAGCTCGGCGCCCCGGACGGCCACGATCTTGGTGCTCGTCAAGTGGCGCGCGGGGAGCGTCGGATCGATTGGTGCGGTCACCGTCGGAGTGTAGTCTGGGACCATGCAGGACACGATCCTGACCGGTCGAGAGCAGGCGTTCGTCACCGCGGCGAGGCGGGCCGTCCTGGCCACCATCCGACCCGACGGCGAACCGCGCCTCGTACCCGTCTGCTTCGTTCTTGCCGATGCTGCCGACGAGCTCGGACGGGCGATCATCTACTCCCCGGTGGACGAGAAGCCGAAGGCCTCGACCGACCCCCGGGACCTGGGGCGGGTCCGGGACCTGCTCGTCCTCCCGTCGGTCACCTTCCTCGTGGACCGCTGGTCCGAGGATTGGGAGCGGCTGGGATGGGTGCGGCTGTCCGGCCGGGCGCGACTGCTCGAGCCCACGGCACGAGAAGCATCCGAGCACGACCAGGCCGTCTCGATGCTTCGGGCGAAGTACCCGCAATACGCGAGCCATGACCTGAGCAGCCGGCCGATCATCCGCATCGCCGTCGATCGGGTCCAGCGCTGGGGGAACCTCACGCCCGACGAATAGGGCGGGTCGCGCCGCGCCGCGCCGCGACTGAACGTTGGCGGGGTCCATGAGCCTCGTCCGACGCCGGGGCCGGATGGGGGCCGCCGCCACGTGGCGACACGCAAGGCACGTAGCTCCACGTCTCGCCTGCCTCGCCTGTCGAGTCTTGTGTCAGACAGGCACCCACGGACTGCTGGGACAAGAAGTGGCCGCGTCACCGGGCATCGACGACCCGGCGGCACCTTGCGGCGTGCTCAGCACGGCATCCAGAGCGTCGCCAGTGCGTCGCGGGCGAGCGCATCGGCTGCCAAATACTCCCCCGACGACTGTCTGGCGAAGATCGCGCACCGGATCCTCTTGCCGCGGCAGCCGTCAGCGCTTGCCGATGTGGCCGAGATGGGTGTCCTGGAAGGACGTGGGGTACTTGAGCCCGTAGCCGAGCAATCGATCCATCCCCGTGTGCGCGACGAGGATCACGCCGGCCAGCACGAGGCCGGGGACGTTCAGGAGGAGCCCGAGCCCAAGGACGGCGGCGCCCGTCGCCCAGTTGTGGGCGATGTTGTAGGTGACGGCGCCGGTGTGCGTCCCGCCGAGATAGCCGGCCATGGAGATGTCGGGCGCGAGCAGGAGGACCACGAACCACGGCCACGGCGCTCCGAGCCAGACCCAGGCCGCGGCTCCGCCGACGAACGCCGCGAAACCCTCGGCACGCAGCCATCGGCGCACCCACGGAGTCGTCGACTCCAGGTTTCCGGGCTTGACCTCAGGCACGAGCGGCCGCGGGCGGCGTCGCCGGCCGGCCCTCGGTCGAAGAGCGGGCTCGCCCGCTGCCGGGCGTCCATCGATCGGGGCCGATCTCGACCTCCACGGCCATCGCCTCGAGCAGCCGCCGCGACGCGGCGGCCACCTCCTCGATGGCCGCGTCGAACGCGCCGGCATTCCGAACCGACGGAGCGCGATAGCCGCTCAACTTTCGAACGTATTGGCGGGCGGCCGCCTCGATCTCACCGGTTGTCGTCGCCGTCTCGGACCGACGGAGGGTCTTGATGCTTCTGCACATGGCGCGAGGGTAACCGTTCGCGGTACGCTCGTGCGCCACCCACCAGGGAGCTCAGGTGCCCGTCGAATCCGTCGTTCACGTCGCCGCCTTCGTCGCGGGGTTTGCGGTCGTGGCACGCACGCTCATGTCGGCACTCAAGAGCTTCATCCTGCCCCGCGGTGCTCGCGACGTCATCGTGGGGTTCGTGTTCCGCGAGCTTCGTCGCGTCTTCAACATGCTTGCACCAAAGAGTCGGCCATACCCTGAGCGTGATCGGATCTTCGCGTACTACGCCCCGATCACCCTTGCAGTCCTGACCCTGACGTGGCTTGTGCTCGTCCTGCTCGGGTTCGGCGCGATGTACTGGGGGCTCGGCAATCACGGCGTCGGCGAGGCGTTGCGGCTGTCGGGCTCGTCGCTGCTGACACTCGGGTTCGCCGCGCCGGCCGGCGGGCTGGAGACGGTTCTTGCGTTCGCCGAGGCGATGACAGGCCTTGGGCTCGCGGCGCTGCTCGTCGGCTACCTGCCGACGATGTACGCAGCGTTCCAGCGTCGCGAGCTGCACGTGAACCTGCTCGAAGTCCAGGCGGATCGCCCGGCCTCGGCGGTCGCCTGGCTCGAACGCGCGCAGAGGCTCGGTCGCTGGGACACGCTCCACGAAGAGTGGCTCCGGTGGGAGTCGTGGTTCGCCGACGTCGAGGAATCGCACACCACGCTCTCCGCGCTTCCGTTCTACCGGTCGCAGCAGCCGGAGCACTCGTGGATCGTGGCAGCCGGAGCGGTCCTCGACGCGGCGTCGCTGTCCCGGTCGCTCCTCGACATTCCGAAGGACGTCCAGGCCGACCTCACGATCCGGGCCGGCTACCTCTGCCTTCGGCGGATCGCCGAGTTCTTCGGGATCAAGTACGAGTCGGCGCCGGCCAGCACCGACCCGACGAGTGTCACCCGCGAGAAGTTCGACCTCGCCGCGGCGCGCCTGGAGGTGGCGGGAATCCCGCTCCGTGCCGACCGCGATGCCGCCTTTGCCGACTTCAACGGTTGGCGAGTGAACTACGACCGTCCGCTGCTTGCGATCTCACGACTCGTCCTGGCGCCTGAAGCGCACTGGAACACGGCCGAGGACCGGGCCGCGTTCGGGCGGTTCGGACCGACGCCCGGCGACGCCGGCTGACGGAAGAAAGCATCGCCGCCGTCACCGCTTGGTCCGGCCCGATGCATGGGCCCTCCGTGGATTCGGGGCTGCACCCTCGCGAGCACCCTCGATCTCGGCGTCGCGCAGTGGCCCTGCCTGCTCCAATTGCGTGCGTGGCAGAAGGAGCGAAAAAAGGAGCCCGAGGATCACGAAGGCAAACGCGCCGTAACCTGCGAGGCGGGCGGCCCTGACGAACGCCTCCTCGATGGGTTGGATGATCGCCTCGTTCGCCGGATCGGCCCGGAAACCCGTTAGTGCCTGCCCGGCGGACTGGTCGATCGCTTTGGCAATCGCCTCCTGGGCCTGCGGAGGGAGGCCCGGCACCGAAGCGAGATTCTCCCTCGTCCCCGAGAGCAACGACGCGAAGAGGATGGTGCCGAGGATGGCGATGCCCAGCGCTGACCCCATCTGGCGCATCGTCGAGTTGGTCCCCGACGCCAGCCCGGATTCGCGAGGCGGGACGTCCGCCAGGACCACGCTCGTGAGCTGGGCGGTGGAGAACCCGACGCCGATCCCGTAGATGAACAATGGCGGGCCGAGCAGCACGGCGTTGAGATCAACGGCGATCAGCAGGGTCGTCCAGATGATCCCGACCGCCTCCAGGGCCATACCGAGCGTGACCACGCGGCGAGGTCCATACCGCCGGGCGAGCCCTGCCGCAGCCGGCGCGGCGAAGAATGCACCGACAGCGAGCGCGAGGAAGACGAGACCGGTGTCGAATGCGGTCAGGCCCAGGACGCCCTGCAGGAAGAGCGGCAGCACGAAGAGCAGGCCGAACTCACCGAGCGAGACGATCGTGCCGGCAAGGTTGCCGTAGCGGAAGGTTGGCACCCGCCAGAGGTCGAAGTCGAAAAGGTAGAAGCGGCCGGCGCTCTTGCGCCGCGTCTCGACGACCACGAACAGGGCCAGCGCCACAACCGCGACGACCGCGGTCACGGCGATCACCGATAGGGGGGCATCGGCACCCCAGGTGATCCCGAAGAGCGAGAAGGCCTTGAGTGGTGTGAGCCAGCCATACGTCCGCCCCTCGATCAGGGCGAAGACCACGCCGCCGAGCCCCACCGTCACGAGCAGGAAGCCGGCAAGGTCGAAGCCGCGCGTTGCTTCCGGGTCGCGTGATTCACGGATGTACCGCAGCGTCCCGTAGATCGCCAGGATCCCGATGGGGACGTTGATGAGGAAGGCCCATCGCCAGCTGAACGACGTCGTGAGCCAGCCGCCGAGGAGCGGGCCGACTGCGGCCATCCCGCCAATCACCGAGCCCCAGATCCCGAAGGCGATCGCGCGGTCGCGCCCCTGGAAGTTGGTATTCAGGATCGATTGGGTCGCGGGCAGGATCATTGCCCCGCCGACTCCCTGGAGGAGGCGCGCCAGGATGAGCAGCTCCCCGTTCGGGGCGATCCCGGCCAGGACCGACGAGGCGATGAACACGAGGAGCCCCAGGAGGTACAGGAGGCGGCGGCCGACCAGGTCCCCGATCCGGCCGAGGGTGATGAGGAGCGCGGCGAAGACCAGGGCGTAGGTCGTGTTGATCCACTCGGCGGTCGTGCCGTCGAGCGAAAGCTCCTTGACGATCGCCGGCACCGCGACGTTCACGATCGTCGCGTCGACGATGATCATCGCGACGCCGACGCTCAGCATCGCGAGGCCGAGCCACCGACCGCGGCCTGCGGTGTCCATGGAGCCCCGCGCGGGCTGGGCGTTTGTCATCGTCGTGGGGTCCTCGGGGAATGAGCCGACCGGGCGAGCCCGGGCGACGGGGCACGGAGTCGATCTCGGGTTTCGGGCCATAGAGTACCGGGAGAGGTGCCGACTGTCGGCTCGATGGATCGGCTGCGACCTGGCTATGCTGGCCGCCATGGACCGTTGGAAGACCATCGTCGAGCCGTTCCGGATCCACTCCGTCGAGCCGATCCGCATGACGACGGTCGAGGAGCGCCAGCGGGCGCTCGAGGTCGCCGGCTACAACCTGTTCAACCTCCACGCCGACGACGTCCTCGTGGACCTCCTCACCGACTCCGGCACCGGCGCGATGTCGCGCGACCAGTGGGCGGCCATCCAGCACGGCGACGAGTCGTACGCCGGCTCTCCGTCATGGTTCGCGTTCCTCGAGAGCGTCCAGGCGCTGTTCCCGTTCAAGCACGTCATCCCGACGCACCAGGGCCGGGCTGCCGAGAAGATCCTCTTCTCGGTCATCGGCGGTCCGGGCAAGTGGATTCCCAACAACACCCACTTCGATACGACGCGGGCCAACGTCGAATTCACGGGTGCCGAGGCCATCGACCTCGTCATCGCGGAGGGCCACGATCCCGCGGCGATCCACCCGTTCAAGGGCAACATGGACGTCGCGGCGCTCGACACGTTCCTCGCGGAGCACGTCGGCCACGTGCCGGTCGTCTTCGTCACGATCACCAACAACTCGGGCGGCGGGCAGCCCGTTTCGCTCGAGAATCTCCGGGCGGTCCGAGCGGTCTGCGACCGACACGGGGTGCCCCTCTTCCTCGACGGCTGTCGGTTCGCCGAGAACGCGTGGTTCATCAAGCTCCGTGAGCCAGGCCAGGCCGACCGATCGATCCCGGCGATCGTCAACGAGATCGCGTCGCTCGCCGACGGCATGACGATGTCCGCCAAGAAGGACGGGCTGGCGAACATCGGCGGCTGGCTGGCGATGGACGACGACGAACTGGCCGAGCAGTGCCGGAACGTGCTGATCCTGACCGAGGGCTTCGTCACGTATGGCGGGCTGGCGGGCCGCGACCTCGAGGCGATCGCCCAGGGCCTCCGCGAGGTGGTCGACGAGGACTATCTCCGCTATCGGATCCAGTCGACCGCCTACCTCGGTTCGGCCCTCGATGAATCCGGCGTGCCGCTGGTCAGGCCGTTCGGCGGCCACGCGATCTATCTCGACGCCCGGGCGCTCCTGCCGCACATTCCGCCACTCCAGTATCCCGGGCAGGCGCTCGCCGTGGCCCTCTATCGCGAGGGCGGGATCCGCGGCTGCGAGATCGGAACCGTGATGTTCGGCCAGCATCCGGATGGCACGGAGACGCCGGCCGCGATGGACCTCGTCCGCCTGGCGATCCCCCGTCGAACGTACACGCAGAGCCACATCGACTACGTCATCGAGGTCGTCCGCTACGTGGCCGAGCGATCCGAGTCGCTGCGCGGCATGCGGATCAGCCACGCGCCGTCCGCGCTCCGGCACTTCACAGCGAGGTTCGAGCCCCTCTCCTGACGCGGCCGGATGGATCCGCCCGGTCCGCTCCGCTCCGGCGACAATCCACCGCATGGCGCGCCGAACCCTCGAACTCCCCCGACCGATCGACCTTCGGGTCGTCCTCGGACCGCACGTCCGGGGGCCAGGTGACCCGACCGGCCGGCTCTCGACACGATCAGCAGCGCGCGCGACGCGAACGCCCGACGGCCCGGCGACGCTGCTCGTCGAGATTCGGGGCGATCGAGCCGAGGCGGAGGCGTGGGGACCAGGCGCCGACCGAGTGCTCGCCGGGCTTCCGGCACTGCTCGGCCTCCTCGACGACCCGACGGGCTTCGACCCATCGACGCACGCGGGGGTCGCCGACCTCGCGAGGCGCCGGCCCAATCTCCGTATCGGCTGGACCAACGCAGTGTTCGAGTCCGTCCTGCCGGCCGTCCTGGAGCAGAAGGTCACCGGCATGGAAGCCTCCGGCGCATTCCACGGGATCATCGCGAAATACGGTGAGCCGGCTCCCGGCCCGATCGCGGCCTCGCAGCGCCTGCGGCTCCAGCCGTCGCCGGAGCTGCTCGCGACGCTGTCCTACTACGCGTTCCACCCGTTCGGTGTGGAGCAGCGCCGAGCCGAGACGCTGCGTCGCGTAGCGGTCGCGGCGAAGGGCCTCGAGAAGCTGACGGAGCTGGAAGGGCTGCGGGCGTCAATTGGTGGCGCCGCGGCCGTCGAGCTCCGGACCATTCCGGGCATCGGTGCCTGGACCGCGGCCGAGGTCACCTTCCGGGCGCTTGGTGACCCCGACGCGGTCAGCGTCGGCGACTTCCACCTCAAGAACCTCGTCTCGTTCGCCCTCGACGGCAAGTCGCGCGGCAGCGATGTGCGGATGCTGGAGCTGCTCGAACCGTGGCGGGGTCACCGAGCGCGGGTTGTCCGGCTGCTAGAGCTCAGCGGCATGGGGCCGCCGAGGTTCGGACCGCGGTTCTCACCGATCGATCGGCGCGGGATGTGAGCCGATGGAGGGAACCATGAGCGCCCCCAACCGTCTCTGGGACATGCGGCAATCGGTGATCGCTCTCGCCATCCTGGCATCGCTGCTCCTTGTCGCCTGCGGGGCCGGCAGCTCGCCCGGGGCCAGTTCGTCGCCAGGAACATCGGGCGGCGTGGCAGGCCGGACGTTCCTCTCGACCGCCGTCGAAGGCCAGACCCTCGTGCCTGGGTCGCGTATCCGGCTCGCCTTCGAGAACGGCCAGCTGTCGGCGACCGCCGGCTGCAACACGATGAGCGGCGCCTACCGGATCGAGATCGGCACCCTGCGGGCGCCGCAGCTCGCCACGACGGAGATGGGTTGCGACCAGCGGCTGATGGCGCAGGATCAATGGGTCGGGGCGCTGTTCGACGGAGCCTCGATCGCGCTCGACGGCAACTCGCTCACGCTCGCCCGGAACGGCGTCAAGGTGACCCTGCTGGATCGCGTCGTGGCCGATCCAGACCGCCCGCTGCTCGGCACACGCTGGGTCGTCGACGGCCTTCTCTCGGGAGGGACAGCGCAGAGCGTACCGGCCGGCGCGACGGCGGCCCTGACGTTCCACGATGGCGGCGTCGACATCGACACGGGCTGCAACAGCGGCGGCGCGGACGCTACGATCAGCGACGGTTCGATCGCCTTCGGGCCGATCACCCTCACCAAGCGCGCCTGCGTGCCCGCCATCGCGAGTCTCGAGATGGCCGTGCTGTCGGCGCTGCAGGGAACCGCGAGCTACGGGATCGTGGCCGATTCGCTGACGATCACCAGTGGCGGCCACGGCCTGTCGCTCCGCGCCGCGCCCTGACCCGCGTCGGCCGCGCCGGCGGCGCCGACCCGCGAGGAACCCTCAGCGCCTCGTGCCCAGCGCCTCGGCCATTGCCGCGAGATGCGCCGGGGTCGATCCGCAGCAGGCGCCGATGATCGAGGCGCCGGCGTCGCGGATCTCGATCGCGTAGGCGGCCATCGACTCCGGAGCGGCGCGGTAGACCGCCTGCATGTCGACGAGCTCCGGCATACCCGCGTTGGACTTGCCGACCAGCACGACATCGGGTTCGGCGGCCCGCATCTTGGCGATGACGGGAATGAGCTCATCCGGGCCGTTGCCACAGTTGCCACCGATGGCGTCGGCGCCCCATTCCGCGAGCGCATGGACGGCCGTCTCGGGCTTGACGCCCATCATGGTGTGGCCGCGTGTATCGAAGGTCATCGTCGTGATGAGGGGAATGGCCGGGGCAACCTGGCGGACCCCGGTGACCGCCGCGTGGATCTCCTCCAGGTCGGACATCGTCTCGATCCAGATGAGGTCGACACCGCCCGCGACGAGGGCCGCGGCCTGCTCGGCGAAGACGTCGACCGCCTCGGCGAAATCGAGGGTGCCGATCGGCGTCATGATCGAGCCGGACGGCCCGATGTCGCCGGCCACGAGGGCTTGTCCACCGGCCGCATCGACCTCCGCTCGCGCGAGGACCGCCGCCATCCGGTTGACCTCGCCGACGTGGCGCTCGTTGCCGTGGAGGCTCAAGCGGAGCCTGTTCCCGCCGAAGGTGTTGGTGAGGATGATCCGGGATCCGGCCTCGAGATAGCCTCGATGGATCTGGCGGACGATCGAGCCCTGGGGGAGGGCCAGGTTCCACATCTCAGGCGGGTCGCCGAACTGGAGTCCGGCGGCGAAAAGCATGGTGCCCATGGCGCCATCGGCGAGCGTCACCGGGCCATCGGCCATCGCCGCCGCCCATCGGGCTCGGGCCTCGGCGGCGGGCACGGGGCCAGGAGCCCGAAGCTCCTCGTTTCCGAAATCGGTCATCGGTCGCTCTCCCGGCGAACAGGGTCCCGTCCGGCTCGCGCCGGCATCGGTGCGGAGAGCGTAGTGTCAACCACCGGATCGCGCCTCGCATCGGGGTCGCGAACCCGGAATGCCAGGAGGAGGATCGGTCGATGCTGCTGGGGATCGATCACCTTGTCATCGCGGTCCCGGACCCTGACGCAGCCGCCGCGGAGCTGGAACGGACCGTCGGCCTTGCCGCGACCAGCGGTGGGCGCCACGAGATGTGGGGCACCTACAACCGCCTGGCATGGCTGGGCGATACATACGTGGAGCTGATCGGGCTCTTCGACGCCGGCCTCGCGGCAACCGGGACGGTCTCACGACTCGTGGCGGAGGTTCTTGGGGAGCGGCGCTCGGGCCTGGTCTCATACGCACTCGCGACCGACGACGTACGAGCGGAAACGGAGCGGCTCCGCGCGGCTGGATCGTCGATCGGCGATGTCGAGACGCGGTCGCGGACCCGGCCGGACGGGGAGATCGTGACCTGGCATGCCGCAGACGGAGAGCTCGGCCCGGAACTCCCGCCGTTCCTGATCGAGCACGAGCTCGTGGGCTCCGAGTGGGGAGTCGACGCTCGGGCAGCCAGGGCCGGCTTTGGACATCCGGTCGGCGCGTCCGTGCGGCTGGCCGGTCTGGAGCTGCCGGCGCGCGACGTGTCGGCCGCGTCGGCCAGGTACGCCGAAACCGTTGGCATCCGGTTCGACCCGACGTCGGCCACTGGCCATGTCGGCGAGCAGTGGATCAGGCTCGTGCCGGGGCGGCCGCTCAAGGACCCTGCGGTCGTGGAGCTCGCGGTTGAAGAACCGGCCGCCACCGCGCGACGCGACATCGATGCCTGCGGGGTTCGCTGGCGGCTGGCCCGGTAGACGGCCGCATGCGCCCACGATCCAGAGACGCTACGCGGCGTTCTCCTCCGTGCCATCCCTGCCGCGACCATCGTCGCCGTTGACCGCCGCCGCGCCGCGCGCGTCCGCCCAGGCACGAACGGCGTTCGCGAGCGCTGCCGAGTCGGGCCGGACGGCGAGCCGATCGTTCAGGCCGCGAAGGCCGGTTCCGAGCTCGGCGACGTTTCCGCGATAGGCGGGCTTGTCGTTGTTCGACCGGCCGATCGGCGGGTAGACGTCGAAGAAACCGTCGGTGCTGACCACGATCGTCGCGGTCGGCGAGGTGAAGGAGGTGCGAGACATGGGGAAGGTCCATTCCGTCGCGCGCTTCGGACCGGCAAATGAAGGCCCGGCGCCGCGACTGCCGCACCACCATCGGGCCGCGCGCGGATTCCGTCAAACGCCCCGGCATTCGGCGGGTCGGTCGAGGCGGTAGTCTGACGGCCACCGACCAGCCGCCGGGAGACGTTCCGATGCCCGACATGCCGAAGTTCACGAAGTCGTCGCCCGAGCTCGTGGCGCGCTTCCACGCCGTGATGGACAGGATCCCTGCGCCGGATATCACGCGCCGGCCGATGTTCGGCTATCCCTGCGCCTGGATCGGCGGGAACATGCTGTCGGGACTCTTTGCCGAGGACTGGTGGGTGCGGCTCTCCGAGCCGGACCGGGAGCAGCTGCTTGCCCTGCCCGGGGCCCATCCCTTCGAGCCGATGCCCGGCCGGTCGATGGGTCGCTACGTGGTCCTGCCGCCTGATGTCGCCGCGAGCGACGCCGGCGTCGACCGGTGGCTCGAGAAGGCCGTCGAATTCACGCGCTCGATGCCGCCGAAGAAGAAGTAGGGACGGCCGGTCGTCCGTCAGCCCTGGTTGGGACGGGTCATGGCGGCTGGATCGATCGCCGCGTCGAACTCGGCCGGCGTCAGGTAGCCGAGGGCAAGCGCCGCCTCCCGGAGCGTCGTGCCCTCGTGGTGGGCCTTCTTCGCGATCTCGGCCGCCCGGTCGTAGCCGAGAGACGGCGCCAGTGCCGTCACGAGCATCAGCGAGCTGCTGACGTTGGCGCCGATCCGCACGAGATCGGCGGTCAGGCCCTCGACGCAGAACTCGCGGAAGGAGCGGCAGCCGTCGCTGACGAGCTCGATCCCGTGCAGCAGGTCCCGGGCGATGACCGGCTTGAACACGTTCAGCTCGAAGTTGCCCTGCGAGCCGGCAATCGTGATGGCGGTGTCGTAGCCGATGACCTGGACGCAGACCATCGTCAGCATCTCGGACTGCGTCGGGTTCACCTTGCCGGGCATGATCGACGAGCCGGGCTCGTTCTCCGGCAGGCGCAGCTCGCCAAGGCCCGCCCGCGGGCCGGAGCCGAGCCAGCGGATGTCATTGGCGATCTTCATCAAGCTCGTCGCGAGCGTCTTGAGGGCCGCGGACGCGAAGACCGTCGCCTCCTGGCCGGCCAGCGCCTGGAACTTGTTCGGGGCCGTCACGAAGGGCAGTCCCGTCAGCTCCGAGATCCGCGCCGCGACGCGAACCGCGAACTCGGGGTGGGCATTGAGGCCCGTGCCGACCGCCGTACCGCCGAGGGCGATCTCGTAGAGCCCGGGCAGGGCGGCCTCGAGCCGCGCGATGCCGCCGTCGAGCTGGGCGACGTAGCCGCTGAACTCCTGGCCGAGGGTCAGCGGGACCGCGTCCTGGAGGTGGGTCCGGCCGATCTTGACGATCGCGTCGAACTCGCGACGCTTGCCGTCGAGGGCATCGCGCAGCGCGCGGACGCTCGGGATCAGGTCTTCGACCACTGCCATGGCGACGGCCATGTGGAGCGCCGTCGGGAACGTGTCGTTCGACGACTGGCTGCGATTGACATCGTCGTTGGGATGGATCGGCTTCTTGCCGCCGCGCGTGCCCGTCGCGATCTCGTTGGCCCGGCTCGCGATGACCTCGTTGACGTTCATGTTCGACTGGGTGCCGGAGCCCGTCTGCCAGACGCGCAGGGGAAACTCGTCGCCGAGTGCCCCGCTGGCGACCTCGTCGGCGGCGCGGACGATCAGCTCGCGTTTCTCGGGCGCGAGGATTCCCAGCTCGCCGTTCACCTCGGAGGCGGCCCGCTTGAGGATCCCGAACGCCCGGATGATCCCGACCGGCATCGTGTCGTCGCTGATCGCGAAGTGGTGAAGGCTGCGCTGGGTCTGGGCGCCCCAGTGATGTTCGGCGGGGACCTCGATGGCGCCCATCGAGTCCGATTCGCTCCGGGTGCTGCCGGCGGCGGCGACCTCGTGATGGCTCACATCGTGGAGTATGGCGCGCCGGCGCGCCGACCGCGACGTGTCGGGATCCTGCCGACTATCGGGGCGAGCTGGAAGTGGACCGGAAGCATCCGGCGCATCGGCCGGTCAATTCGGTGCCGCGATGTCGGCCGATGTCATGGGCTGAGCGACACGTAGACTCGTCCGGTGGAGCGGATCGAGGTCCGGCGCGTTCGCCCGGACGAGTGGGTTTCCCTGCGCGACCTACGCCTGCGCGCGCTGGAGACCGACCCGGACGCGTTCGGCGATACCCACGAGCGAGCCGTCACGGACGATGACGCGACCTGGCGGGCACGAGCGGATCGGCTGGACGGCGCGACATTCGTCGCCGTCGCCTCTGGCGGCAACTTCCTCGGGATGGCGGGTGGTGGTCCGGCTCCGAACCGCTCCGACAGTGCCGCCGTGTATGGGATGTGGGTCGCGCCGGAAGCCCGCGGGCAGGGTCTGGGTGTCCTTCTTCTCGCCGCGGTCGAAGGTTGGGCGCGCATGACTCTCTACGAGGTGATCGGACTGGGCGTGACGACGACCAACGAGCCGGCAATCCACCTGTACACGCGCGCTGGATACGCCGACATCGGTGACCGGCACCCCCTCCGGGAGGACTCCGACCTGACGATCCAGATCATGGTCAAGGCGCTCTGACCCAGCCCTGGTTACCCGTATCGGTGATCGACGAGTCTGGCGGGGTGCCGCCTGGCTTCAGCGGACCCCGGGGCCGTCCCGCCGCGGGATGTCCGGACTCGAACCGCCGGCTACAGAGGCAGCGGGCCGGCGAGACAGCCGACCGGCATCAAGCGCGGGACGAGGTCAGTGCGCGAGTCCAGCGCCCACGAAAGCCGAGTACGAAGGGTCGATTTGGCGTGCCAGGCCGCCCGAGCCTGCACGCGGTCCGCGGACCGCCCCCACGTCATCTCCGCCAGCGAGCCCGAACCACTTCGCGTCGGGCGTCTTCACGCCGTTGCCGGTGATCAGGGCGACGACCTCGTCGCCGCCGCGGATCAACCCCCGGGCGACGGCCTGCTCCAGCCCGGCGATCGTGACGCCGCCGGCGGTTTCCGCGAAGAGGCCCTCGGATCGGCCGAGCCGGCGGATCGCGGCGGCGGTCGCGGCATCGGGGATCGCCTCGACAGAGCCACCCGTCCGGCGGGCAAGTGCCAGCGCGTACCGGCCGTCGGCCGGCGAGCCGATGGCGAGCGACCGAACGATGGTGTCCGGATTCCGAACCGGGGTGATGTCGTCCACGCCCTCGGCGAAGGCCGCAGCGACCGGCGAGCAGCCCGCCGCCTGGGCGCCGATGAACCGCACCGGCTTGCTCTCGACGAGTCCGGCCGCGACGAGGTCCTCGAACCCGCGCGCGACTTTGGTGAAGAGCGACCCGGAGGCGATAGGACGCCACGATGACATCCGGAAGACGCCAGCCGAGCTGCTCGGCGACCTCGAAGGCCATCGTCTTGCTCCCCTCCGAGTAGTACGGCCGAAGGTTGACGTTGACGAAGGCCCAGCCCTCCTCGTCGGCGATCTCGAGGCTCAGCCGGTTGATCTCGTCGTACGTTCCGTTGACCGGCACGACGGTTGCGCCGTAGCTCAGGGCGTGGTCGATCTTGGCCGGTTCGAGGTCGGCCGGCACGAAGACGACGGCGCGCATCCCGGCCGCGGCCGCGGCCGCGGCCGTGGCTCCGGCAAGGTTGCCGGTCGAGGCGCAGGCGAGCGTGTCAAAGCCGAACTCGACGGCGCGGGCCGTGGCAATCGCGACCACCCGGTCCTTGAATGACAACGTTGGATTCCGCGTGTCGTCCTTGAGGCGCAGGCGACCCGGGGCCAGGCCCAGCTCGGCGCCGAGCCGGTCCGCCCGGAGGAGCGGCGTGGAACCCACGGCCAGGCTTCGGGCAGGGACGGCCTCGAGGGGCAGGAGCTCGAGATACCGCCAGATGCCCGGCTCGCGCGCGGCGATGCGTTCGCGGCTGACCTGGGCCCGGATGGCATCCCGGTCGTAGACGATCTCGAGCGGTCCGAAGCAGGCCGGGCAGACGAAGCTCGGACCCGTGGCCTCCGGACGCTCGCAGTTCCGACACCGCAGGCCGATGACCCGCGGCCGGAGCGCCGCGTCCGCTCCACCGCCGGCCTCGACCGGCACGGCCATCATCGAGCCCGCGCGGCGGGTCTCGGTGGTCGGGTCGGTCGCTTCGGTGGTCATCGCGGAACTCCTCGGGACAGCTGGCGCGCCATCGCGCCTCGGGACGCAGCCGATCGAGACCGCCGGAAACGGAAAACCCTTCCCGCAAGAGGAAGGGTTCGGGTCAGATCCCTATCTCGCAGGTGGTTGTCCTGCCCGGAATTGGCACCTTGCCGACGTCGCCGTCGCCAGGTTGTCGTGGCTTCCCAGGGCCGGTCCCTCCACCACTCTCGATAGGCTATTCAGTTGTCGGCGGATGGTAGCCGGAGCACGGTGCGGTCGTCAATCGGGTGTACTCGTCCAGTACGTCCGTTACACATCGATACCCAGGGAGGCCAGGTATTCGGCCGGCGTGCGTTGGCCGAGCGACTGGTGGGGACGGATCGTGTTGTACACGGTCTCCCAGGCGCGCAGCTCGGCCTGGAAGGCCGCGAGCTCGGGCTCGGCGTCGGTGACCTCGTAGAACTCCTCGGTGTGGGTCCGGTTGGCCCGCTCGACCGCGCCGTGGAGCTTGGGCGAGCGGGGTGGCAGGACGAAGAGGCGGATGCCCCGGGCCTCGCAGGCGGCCTCGAACTCGGCCATGAACTCGCTGCCCGTTGTCGATGCTGATGGCCCGGACCGGGAAGGGCATCCGCTCGGCCAGGCGATCGAGGACCGCGGCCGCGGCGGCGGCGGTCGCCCGTCGGCCGAGCTCGATGACGTCCCAGCGGGAGACGACGTCCCGGGCGGTGAACTGCTTCCAGACGAGCGTCGAGAGGGGCCGAATGTCGAGGGTGTCGAGCTCGACCAGATCGCCCGGTCGCTCGACCACCCAGTCGGCCGGCCTGCGGATCGCGTACGGCCGGGCCCAGCGCCGCTGGCGAACGCTCATCCGGCGCCGGCGGCGCGGCTCGCGGAGCTCGCCCGAGTGGCGGAGGCGGACGAGGATCCGGCCGACCATGGACGTCGACACCTGCCGGCCGTCCCGCCGGAGGAGGACGGCGAGCTTGTCCTTGCCCCAGCGCGGATAGCGCTCGCGAACCGCCCGGACCGCGGCGAGCTCGTCGGCCGTCCAGGTCGGCCGGCGGCGGCGGCGAGGCGCGGAGCTCCGATCCTCGAGGGTCTCGAGGCGGGTCCGCTCGAAGCGGGCCAGCCAGCGGTAGACGGTCGGCCGGGAGTAGCCGAAGTGGCGGGCCGTCCGGGCCACGACCCCGCCGTGGGCCCGGTGCCAGTCGAGCATCGCCAGGCGCCGCCGGGCATCGCGGCTGAGGTCCGGCGCGGCCGCGATGCGGCGGGCGCCGCCGTGTCGGACCCGGTGCGTCCCACCCGCGTGGTGGACGGTCTGTCGCCAGCCCGTAGACTTGGCCATCGAGAGCCTCCTGCTGCTGATGTCTTGACACCACCAGCGTAGCGGGGCTCTCGCTCGCTTCCAGGACCGCCGTCAGCCCGTCACGCGTCCAGGCCCGGTGTCACGGACGTTTCTGGACGCGCTCACCGGGCTCGGTCAGCCGGCCCGGGCCATGCCGGCAGCGGACCCCTCGGGAACCGAATAGCCTGTCGCCATGCGACGCATCCTCCTCTGGATGGCCGGCAACGGCTGGCTCAAGAACCGCATCCCGCGGCTGTGGTTCGCCAAGCGAGCGGTCCGGCGATTCATGCCCGGTGACGATGCGGCAAGTGCTCTCCGGGCCGGCGCGCAATTCCAGATCGAGGGCATCGAGACGCTCTACACGCGCCTGGGCGAGAACCTGGCGCGGGTCGACGAGGCCGACGCGGTCGCCGATCACTATCTCGGCGTGATGGACGAGCTGCGCGAACGCCACCTCGATGGCGAGGTCAGCGTCAAGCTGACCCAGCTCGGGCTCGACCTCGACGTCGAACGGACCTTCGAGCATGCCTCGACGCTCGCGACGAGGGCCGCCCTCGCGGGCCGGACGCTATGGCTCGACATGGAGGGCAGCACCTACACGGAGGCGACGATCGCCTTCTACGAGCGGCTCAAGGCCCACCATCCGAACATTGGGATCTGCCTCCAGGCGTACCTGAAGCGCACGGCAGCCGACCTGCAGCGCATCCTGCCCCTGAAGCCGGAGATCCGCCTCGTCAAAGGCGCCTATGCCGAGACCGCCGACGTCGCCTATCAGACCCGCCACGATGTCGACGCCAACTACCTCGCCCTGTCCGTGGCGATGCTCGAGGCAGTTCGAGCCGGCGGCCGCGTCCGGGTCGGCCTCGGAACGCACGACGTCAGGCTCATCGCCCAGGTCGCCGAGCACGCGACCGCTCTCGGGCTGCCGCAGACCGCCTTCGAGATCCAGATGCTCTACGGGATCCGGACGGACCAGCAGCGCCGGCTCAATCGCGAGGGGTTCATCGTGCGGACGCTCATCGCCTATGGCGAAGCCTGGTACCCGTGGTACATGCGGCGCCTCGCGGAGCGCCCCGCGAACGTGCTGTTCGCCCTCCGCCAGATGATCGGCTAGCGGGTCGAACCGATGCCCGGTCCAGGTGTTTCTGGGCCGTTCTCAGAGTCCTCTCACCAGCGCTGCAGATCGTTGTCGAGCGCAGAGGAGAGCTCGCGATATGACCGTATCCCTCGAACCATCCGACTCCACGCCAAGTTGGGTGGACGACTTCGGTTTCGACCAGGAGTCGCCCGTGCTTCAGCCACCGCGGAGACGCTGGCGAAGATGGCTGATTCTCCTCGTCGTCCTCGCTGCGATCGCCGCCGGGGCAGTCTGGATCATCAATCCGTTCGGGAAGGCGGCGGCCGCATCGCTCGTGACCGCGCGGGCATCGACCGGGACCATCGTCGCGAGCGTGAGCATCTCCGGATCGGTGGCGTCGTCATCCGTCAACGAGCTCAACTTCGGGTCCGCCGGGACGATCACAGCCGTGAACGTCGCCGTCGGGGACAAGGTGACTGCCGGCCAGGTTCTCGCGACCATCGATGACTCGTCGCTCCAGGTGCAGCTCCAGGTGGCTCAGGCGAACCTGGACGCGGCCCAGGCTCGCCTCACCCTCGACCAGGCAGGCCCCACGGCGGCGACGATCGCGTCGGCGAAGGACTCGATCAGCCAGGCGCAGCTGCAGCTCTCGACCGCGAAGACATCCCTGAGCGACACGATTGCCCAGAACAACCAGAACGTCGCCCAGGCGAAGGCTGCCCTGACCTCCGCCCAGGACCAGCTCGCGAGCGACAAGGCGACGCTGTCCGCCGATGATCCCCAGCTGGCCAAGGACCAGGCGGCCGTGGACGCCGCCACGACCAACCTGAGTTCGGTCCAGCTGAAGGCGACGCTGTCGCTGCACCAGGCGCAATCTCAGGTCAGCTCGGCAACACTCGGCGTCACGACCGCCCAGCACAATTACGACGCCAAGATCGTGCCCGCGACGGACGCCCAGATCGCTTCCGACCAGGCCTCGGTGGCCCAGGCACAGCAGGCCCTCACGACCCTCAAGGACACGGGATCGTCGATCACGTCGCCGATCGCCGGGACCGTGACCGTCGTCGGCATCAAGGTCGGCCAGACGGTTGCCGCTGGATCCAGCTCGAATGGCAGCTCGAGCGCCTCGAGCACCACCGGCCAGATCGAGGTCATGGACCTGGCCAATCTCCAGATCGCCGGAGAGGCGTCGGAGACGGACATCAGCAAGCTCAAGATGGACCAGGCGGCGACCATCACCGCGTCCTCGCTGGGCAGTGACACGGTCGTCGGCAAGGTCTGCCAGCTCAGCATCGTCGGGACCCAGATCTCGGGGGTCACGAGCTTCGGGGTGACCGTTTGCCTCGACGGCTCGAACCCCGCCCTGTTCGTCGGCATGAGCGCGACGGCCGCCGTCGTCACGGACCGGGCCGACAACGCGGTGCTCGTGCCGAGCCTCGCCGTCAAGACGGTTGGAGGCCAGCGGGTCGTCGACGTCCTCGGCGCCGATGGCAAGACACAGACAGCCGTCCCGGTCACGGTCGGGATCAGCAACGGCTCGGAGACGCAGATCCTCTCCGGCCTGACCGGGACCGAGACCGTCGTCGAGACCGTCCAGTCGACGACCCCTACACGCGGTGGCTTCGGTGGCGGCGGGCCAGGGATCATCAGTGGTGGCTTCGGTGGCGGCTGAACAGGGCCGCGTGATGTCGCCGGACCCGGTCGCCACCTCATCCGTTCCCGTGCCTTCGACCGGCGACGGACTCCCGGCGCCAGGTGCCGCCGCCGCACCCAGGCCACCGCTCGTGTGGATGCAGGGGATGGTCAAGCGCTACGGCTCGACGGACGGCTCCCTCGGCGCGGCCGGAGCGACCGGTGTCTATGCGCTGCGGGGCGTGAACCTCCAGATCAATCGAGGCGAGTTCGTGGCCATCATCGGACCGTCCGGGTCGGGCAAGAGCACGCTCATGAACATCCTCGGCTGCCTGGATGTCGCCGACCTCGGGCGCTACGTGCTCGCCGGCGTCGACGTGTCGAAGCTTGGCGACGACGCCCTGGCCAGGGTCCGGAACCGCTTCGTCGGCTTCATCTTCCAGCAGTGGAATCTGCTTGCCCGCACCGCCGCCGTGGACAACGTTGCCCTGCCGCTCGCCTACCGGGGCGACCACGACCGACGCCGCAAGGCCCTGGCCGCGCTGAAGGCGGTCGGGCTGTCGGAACGCGCCGGCCATCGGCCGAACCAGCTCTCCGGAGGGGAGCAGCAGCGGGTCGCCATCGCGCGCGCCCTCGTTACCGAGCCGGCCATCCTGCTCGCGGACGAGCCGACGGGCAGCCTCGACTCCGCGACCGGCGCCGCGATCATGGGTCTCTTCGGGCGCCTCCACCAGAGCGGCCGGACGGTGATCGTCGTGACCCACGACCCACGCGTGGCAGACCTGGCCCAGCGCCAGATCCACCTGCTCGACGGGCGGATCGTCCTTGACGCCTCGACCGAACAGATCCGAGGCGGGTCAACCGTCCAGGCGTCGACGGTCTGGGCTCCGCCGGCCGAGGCTCGCGGCGCTCCACCGATGAAGGCGACGAACTGACATGCCCATCAGTGAGACCCTCCGAACCGCGTTCATCGCCACCGCTGCAAACAAGCTTCGCGCCGCCCTGACCATTCTCGGCATCCTCGTCGGCGTCGCGGCCGTGATCGGCATGGTCTCGGTGGGCGAGGGAGCGCAGGCGTCGATCGCGAACACCCTTCAGGGCCTGGGCACGAACCTCGTCCTCGTCTCCCCCGGTGGCGTCTCCTCGGGGCTCGTCCGAGGGGCGGGCGGTGGTGCGACGACGCTCACCCTCGATGACGTGACCGCGCTCACGGCCAGTGGTGCCGTGCCAGACGCCGCCGCCATCGAACCGGAGCTCACCGGACGGGCCCAGGTAATCGTGGGTGGGACCAACACGAACAGCTCGATCACGGGCACCACGCCCGACTTCCTCACGGTGCGGAACTGGACCATCGCCAGCGGCGCGTTCTTCACCCAGAACGACGTCGACTCGAATGCCCAAGTGGCCGTCATCGGCGCCACGACATCCGAGACGCTGTTCAACGGCGGGGATCCCGTCGGCCAGTACATCAACCTCAATTTCACCTCGGGCGGCCGCAACTCACCCGTCCGCACGGTTCGGCTGCTCGTGGTCGGTGTCCTGCAGGCCAAGGGAACCGCCGGGGGGTTCTTCAACCAGGATGACCAGGTCGTCGTCCCGGTGACGACCGCGGCACAGCGGATCTTCGGGCGCACCAATGTCAACACGATCGCGATCAGCGCCGCGAGCCAGGACTCGATGACCAACGTGCAGGTGGAGGTGACGCAGGTCCTTCTTGGCACCCATCACGTCAGCGACCCGACGCAGGCCGACTTCACCGTCCAGACGCAGCAGGACCTGCTCTCGGCAGCGACGTCGTCGGCGTCAACGTTCACGGTCCTGCTCGCCGCCATCGGCAGCATCAGCCTGCTGGTCGGAGGGATCGGGATCATGAACATCATGCTCGTGTCGGTCACCGAGCGAACGCGTGAGATCGGCCTTCGAAAGGCGCTCGGTGCGCGTCGGTCGGACATCCTCGGCCAATTCCTCGTCGAGGCGGTCTTCCTGACCACGCTTGGCGGCCTGGCCGGAGCGGTCGTCGGAATTCTCGTCTCCGTGGCTATCGCCAAGTTCTCGACCGTGCAAGCGACCGTTACCCCGGCTTCGCTTGTGCTCGCCGTGGGCGTCAGTGCCGCCGTCGGCCTCGTCTTTGGCCTATACCCGGCTCGCCGGGCCGCAGTCCTCCAGCCGATCGTTGCCCTCCGCAGCGAGTAGACCGGCACCATCGTCCCGACCCGAGGCCCGGGTCACCCTCTTGGAGATCTCGCGATGACAGCACCATACGGCCAACCCGAACCGTTCGATCCCGCCGCGATGCCGGCACCGACTCGGCGGAAGTCCGGCAATCGGTATCTGCCGATCGTCGCGGGCCTGGCCCTGGCAGTGGTCGCGTTCGGCGCGGGGTTCGGCGTCGCGAACGCCATCGCGCCGAAGACGCCTGCCGTCACCGGATTCAACGGCCAGGGCTTCAATGGCCAGGGGTTCGGCCCAGGAGCTTCGGGCCGGCCGCGCGGTGGTGGCGGGGCCGCCTTCGGCGGCGGCGCCTCCGGCACGGTCGGTTCGGTCTCGGCCGACCAGATGACGATCACCACCGCCACGGGAGCCCAGCGGATCGTGCTGCTCACGCCGACGACCACGGTGACCGAGGTGACGTCGGCGACGAAGGCCATCACGGATATCGCGAGTGGCTCGACCGTCACCATCGTTGGAACGAGCAATCCTGACGGCAGCGTCACGGCCACGAGCGTCATCATCGGGGACGCGAACATCTTCGGGCGTGGTGGCTTCGGAGGGCCTGACGGTTCGCTCGCGCCGTCAACCAACCCGTAGGAGCTGCGGCGTCAAGCTGGTCCTCGGATTACGCGCCGAGGGCATCCGGGATACAAGGACTTGGCGCTCCGGGTACAAGCCTGGGCTCTATACTTCGGGCCGTGAATTTGTCATCACCCTCTTATTTCGATGACAGCTCCGCGATCCGCCAGGTTGTACCTGATGTGCCCGGGAGGCCACCAGCCGTGAAGATCCGTGACGCGAAACCGGAAGAACTTGCCCCGAAGCCGCGCGAGAAGAAGCCGTTGTCGCCACGTCAGCTCGCGATCCAGAAACGTGATCAGGCGATCCTGAAACTGCTCAACGAGATCGCGGTCGGACCGATGTCGGGAATCAAGAAGATCGAGCTCGAGGCGGGCGAGAAGCTCGTCACGATTCGAGCCGCGGTCACCCGTCAGCTGAAGGAACACCCGGCGGCGATCCATATGGGCGTGCGCAGCGGCTCGATCTATCTCAGCCGGACGAAGATCCCGGGCGCCCGCGGCGGCCGACCGCGAAAGAATCCCTGACTCAACTCGCTCGCGGGTCGCACCTACGCAGGGTTCGGGGAACCGGCGGCATCCGCCTCGAACAGCGGCATCCCGGCTCGGTGGCGATAGAAGGGTCGCGGATCCGGCGCCAGCGGCGCATTTCCCGCGATGAGGTCGGCCGCCTTCTCGGCAACCATCATCACCGGGGCGTAGATGTTGGCGTTCGTGACATAGGGAAAGACGGATGCATCGACGACGCGCAGCCCTTCCAGGCCGTGGACGCGCATCGTCGTCGGGTCGACGACGCTCATCGCGTCGGTGCCCATCTTCGCGGTGCACGACGGATGGAGCGCGGTCTCGCCGTCGCGGCCGACCCAATCCAGGATCTGCTCGTCGGTTTCGACGCCGGGACCCGGTGACGTCTCACCTCCGTTGAAGGGCTCCATGCCTGCCTGGCCGAGGATCGAGCGCGCGACGTGGATCGCCTCGACCCATTCCCGCCGGTCCTGTTCCGTCGAGAGGTAGTTGAACCGCAGCGCGGGATGCGTACCCGGATCCCGGCTCGTGATCTTCACCGAGCCCCGGGCATCCGAGTACATCGGGCCGACGTGGACCTGATAGCCATGGCCGCCGGTCGGGGAGCTGCCGTCGTAGCGGATCGCGAGGGGCAGGAAGTGAAACATGAGGTTCGGATAGGCAACCTCGTCGTTGCTCCGCACGAACCCGCCGCCCTCGAAGTGATTGGTCGCGCCGGGTCCGCGACGCAGGAAGAGCCACTGGAAGCCAATCCAGGGACGACGCCACTGCTGGAGCGAAGGCTGCATCGAGACCGGCAGCTTGGCCCGGTACTGGACATATACCTCCAGATGGTCCTGGAGGTTCTGCCCCACGCCGGGCAGATCGGCGACAACCGGGACCCCCAACGTACGGAGATCGTGGGCGTTTCCGACCCCGGACAGCTGCAGCAGTTGCGGCGTGTTGATCGAGCCACCGCAGAGGATGACCTCGCCCGCCCGGATCGTCTCGGTCCCGCCGCCCTGCCGCTCGATCTCGACGCCGGTGGCCCGCTGCCCGTCGAAGTGGATCACCGTAACGAAGGTGTTCGTCCGGACCTTCAGGTTCGGCCGCCGGAGAACCGGGTGGAGATAGGCGCGAGCCGCCGAGATCCGCCGCCCGCGGCGGATGTTCCGGTCGAACGGGGCGAACCCCTCCTGGCGATAGCCGTTGACGTCCGACGTCAGCGGATAGCCCGCCTCCTGGACCGCCTCGAAGAACGCGGCGAACAGGGTGTTCGTCGCGGGGCCACGTTCGAGCGGCAGTGGTCCGCCGTGGCCACGCCAGGGATCGTCCGCGGCGGCAGCGAGCGTGTCCTCCATCCGACGGAAGTAGGGCAGGCAGTGGGCGAAGTCCCACGTTGACATGCCGGGGTCTGCGGCCCAGCGCTCGAAGTCGAGCGGATTGCCGCGCTGGAAGATCATCCCGTTGATCGACGACGATCCGCCCAGCAGCTTGCCGCGGGCGTGGTATATCCGGCGGCCGTGCATGTGCGGCTCGGGTTCCGACTCGTATTTCCAGTCGTAGAAGCGGCTCCCGATGGGAAACGCCAGCGCCGCGGGCATGTGGACGAAGACATCGAACCGCCAATCCGGCCGGCCAGCCTCGAGCACCAGCACGCTCGTGCCGGGGTCGGCGCTCAGGCGATTTGCAAGGGCGCTGCCCGCCGAACCACCGCCCACGATGACGTAGTCGAATCCTCGCGTTGCCACCCGTGGATGCTATCGCGCGCCGACCGGTGCGCGGAGCGCGACGGCTCGCCGCATAGAGCTCGTCCGCCCCGGACAGCCGGACCTCAGCCGCCGACGGGCAATCGGAACCAGAACGTGGTCCAGGACGGATCGGACGCGGCCCCGACCCGGCCCCCGGCATCCTCGACGAGCCGCTTCACGATCGCGAGCCCGATCCCCGCCCCGCCCCGAGCTGGATCCCGCGACTTCTCGACGCGATAGAAGCGCTCCCACACCCGCGGCAGGTCGTCGGGCGGGATGGGCGAACCGGTGTTGGCGACCCGCACCTGGACCCCGTCCGGACTGCGCGAAGCCTCGACGCGGACGGTTCCCCCGGTCGCCGCGTAGCGCACCGCGTTCTGGAGCAGGTTGGCCATCACCTGGGCCAGCTCGTCGGGCCGGGCATGGACGACGAGGCCCTCGGCGACATCGACGACGAGCGCGACCGACCGCCTCGCGAGCGCCGGCGCCGCGAGGTCGGCCGCGCTACGCACCAGTGTCCCCAGGTCGAACTCGGACGGCCGCGGCCGCTCGCCCTCGGCCCCGGCGAGGACATCGAGCGAGGAGGCGAGCCGGCCGAGGCGATCGACCTCCTCGCGGAGGGAGTCGAATGTCGCCGGATCGGGCGGCAGGACGCCGTCCCGCAACGCCTCGAGATAGCCCTGCAGGTTGGTGAGGGGCGTCCGCAACTCGTGGGACGCGTTCACCACGAACTCGCGGCGCATCATCTCCTGCTCCTCGAGTCGATCCGCCATGGTGTTATAGGCGGCCGCGAGCGAGCGGACCTCCGCCGGGCCCTGCTCTGGAACGCGCGCGGTGAGGTCCCCGGCGGCGATGCGCTCCGCGGCCTCGGCGACGTGCTCGATCGGACGGGCAAGCATCCGCCCGAACACGGCCGCCAGCACGAGCGAGACGATGGCGGCGACGGCCAGGGCCACGCCGAAGACGACCGTGACGCTGGCGTCGAACATCTCGTGGGCGTGGTCGGCGGAGTCTCCGGCCGCGACCATCAGGGCTGCGAACGACTCGCCCCCGACACGGATCACCCCGATCGCCACGATCGCCACCGCGAGGCCGGCGACCGCCAGGGCGGCGACCGCGATGCGCGCGGCGATCCCCCGGGCATTCACGGCTGCGCGACCTGCCGGTCGACGATCCCGGCCGCCCGATACCCGGCCCCGCGCACGGTCGCGACGTACCGCGGCGACGCCGGGTCGTCACCGAGCTTCTCCCTGAGGCGCTTGACGTAGACGTCGATGGCCCGATCAGTGACGTCGGCCTCGGCGGTCCCGTGGATGGCATCCAGGAGCTGGTCCCGGGTCAGGATTCGCCCGTCGGCGTCGAGCAGCGCGATCAGGAGCCGCAACTCGAGGACGCTCAGCGGGACGTCTCGCCCGGCAACAGTGACCGCGTGCCGCGCCACGTCGACGGTCAGTTCGCCGATCCGGTAGCGGACGTCCGCCGCGGTCGAGTCAAGGGCGTCGCGCTCGGTCCGGCGGAGGATCGTCCGGACCCGGGCGACGAGCTCCGCCGGCGAGAAGGGCTTGGGGAGGTAGTCGTCGGCGCCCTCTGTCAGGCCCTGGATCCGGTCACCCGTTGAGCCCCTCGCCGAGAGCACGAGAATCGGGATATCGCCCATGGCGCGGGTCCGGCGAATGACCGCAAGCCCATCGACCTCGGGCAGCATCAGGTCGAGGACGACGAGGCGCGGCCCATGCTGGTCGATGGCCGCGATGGCGGCCCGGCCGTCGCCGGCCGTGATGACCCGGAACCGCTCCCGCTCCAGGTATGCCCGGACCAGCGCGACGATCTTGGGATCGTCGTCGACCACGAGGATCGGGGCGGCCTCGGTACGGGGCATGAATGGGATCATCGCCGCCCGAAGGCTGCGCGACAACCGTGACGCCAGCGTGACGCCCGCATCTCTCAGGCAAGTATCAGAATTTGCGCCGATGATGGGATCATGGAGGATGACTTCGAGGAACCACGTCGCCCTCGTGGCCGGCGAGCCCGTGGCGCTCAGCCCGTCAGGCCATCGGTCGACGGAACCACGCGGCGAATCGCAATCGGCGCGATCGTCCTGTCGGTCCTCGGTGTCGGCCTCGCTGCCTGGCATCAGTTCGGGCCCGGCTCGACGAGCTGCCAATCCACTGCCTGGGGGGCAGCCCCGGCCGCAGCGGACCTCCCGGCCGGCTGGACGATCGGGGCAACCCAGTACCAGCCGGATGTTCTCTCGGTAACGCTGTCCGGACCGGCGCCTGCCGACCAGACAAGCGCGTCTCCGGTCGTGTACGCGACCGTCTCCTGCTACGCGGTTGACGCCGCAAGCGCCGTGACCCACTCGCAGGCCGCGGCGGCCGCGGCGGGCATGATCGTGGCCAGTCAGACCGACTACGGCGACCAGGGATACTCGGCGACCAATTCGGCCTCCGGCGCCACGTTCATCCAGTTCCGCATCGGCAACGTCGTGAGCTACGTCGCCGCGTCCGGCGACGCGACAGCCGCCGATGTCACCTCAATCGCCAGCGCCTTCGACGTGGCGCTCGGGGGCAAGGGGCTGACGGCGGCGCTCGGTACGCCTGCGCCATCCGACGCCGGGACGACGCCTTCCGGCGACACCGGCACGCCCGGGGCGTCCGACCAGCCGACACCTGAAGTGAGCCTCGCCGCGCCGGAGCTCGAGGCAGCCTTGCCGACATCAGTCGGCGGCACGACGCTCAGCGTCAGCAGCGCGACTGGTACCACGGTCCTCGGTCCGGATCCGGGCAGCCGCGCGATCGCCGCCGCACTGCGCACCGCGGGCGTCTCCATCGATGCGTTTCGGGCTGCACAGGCGTACGACCCCAGCGGCACCCTCGATCTTTCGATCACTGCATTCCGCGTCGAGGGCATGACCTCGGACGTGCTGAAGGGCATCGTCCTGAGTTCGTGGCTCTCGGCTGGCGGTACCGGCGTGACCACGAGCACGACGACGGTCGAAGGGCGAACCGCCACCGAAGTCGACTACGGCGACGGCGGCGCGCCGTCCTACGTCGTGATCGACGGCGACATCGTGTTCGTGGTCGAGACCTCCGACGCGACCATTGCCACGCAGGCGGTCGCGGCACTGCCCGGGAGCGGATAGACCGCTCTCGTCCGGTCCTTGCCCGTCAATGGCCGATGCCGCCCGGTGACCCGCCGGCATCGAGGCGCGCCAGGATGTTCGTCTCGAGCTGGAGGATGCGTTGCTCCAGCGCCTCCACCCGATGCAGGATCTCGGTGTTTCCGTGGAGGAGGCGCTCGTTCTGGGCTTCCTCGACGTCCGCTTCGTGGGCCGCGTGCTCGAGGGTCAGGCGGTCCCGGATCGCCGCCCGGTTGCTCGCCAGGAGGATGAGGGGCGCGGCATAGGCCGCCTGGGTCGAGAAGGCCAGGTTCAGGAAGACGAACGGGTACTTGTCGAAGTGGAAGACGAGATAGATGTTCCCGAGGATCCAGATCGTGACGATGACCGTCTGGATCGCGATGAACCACCAGCTGCCCATGAACCCGGTGACCCGGTCCGCGATCCGCGCCGAGAGCGGCGCCTCGTCGATCATCACGCGGTTTACGACATGCCTGTGGCCAGCGGCTCGAATCGCGCTCATTCAGACGTCTCCTATTGACCCGGACGGCGGCACGATACCGCCATTCGTCTGATCGGGCGCGGCCGGGGGACCTCGGTTGCGCGAGGCTACCGTCTGCCTTGGGCCAAGCGCCGACGGCCGTTGCCTCGGCGCCCCAAAAGTACGCCGGACTACTGGCCAACGGGCGAGGCCGGGGTATCCTCTGATTCACGGTCGATGGGGCGCCTGTGCCGACCCCGAGCCGACCAGTTCGTCACGTCGGCATGACGGCCGACGACCACCGTCCATCGTGCGGGGGAGGTTCCGAGAATGTCGTTGCTCCAGCGAGTTGAGAAGGCTCAACGCGCCGCCGAGGGCATCGACGCGCCGAGTGAGGCTCGGGACGAGACATCCGCGCTCGATACCGTCCCGTCGGCCAAGGCCGCGACGTCCGCGGGCGAGCCCGGGGCGACCGCGTCGCCGACAACCGCACCGGCGGCGGCACCCAGGACCCCCCGAACCCCAGCCCGCGAGGCACTCCTCGTCGAGATCCGGCGCCTCGTCCAGGTCGAGGTCATCGGTTCCTTCCATTCGCTGCTCGAGGCGACGGATGCCAAGGACGTCCGGGCCATGATCGCCGGAATGATCGATCGGATCGTGGCGAAGAACACCTACGCGATCACCCGCGAAGAGCGGATGAGCCTGATCGACGAGGTCGTCCACGAGGTTACGGGCCTCGGGCCGCTCGAGCCACTCCTCGCCGACGAGACGATCACCGAAGTGATGGTCAACGGGCCCGACAACATCTTCATCGAGCGATCGGGCAAGATCCAGCGGGTTGATGTCACCTTCATCAACGACGATCACGTCCGGCGCATCATCGATCGGATCATCGCCCCGCTGGGCCGTCGCATCGACGAGTCGAGCCCGCGAGTCGACGCCCGATTGCCCGACGGGTCGCGCGTGAACGCCGTCATCGCACCACTGTCCCTCATCGGACCCGTAATCACGATCCGGAAGTTCTCGGCCCGGCCGTACACGGTGCGGGACCTCGTCCGCTTCGGGACCGGCACGCCCGCGATCTTCAACTTCCTGCGAATGTGCATCCTGGCGCGCCTGAACGTCTTCGTTTCCGGCGGGACCGGTTCCGGCAAGACGACCTTCCTGAACGTCCTGTCGTCGTTCATCCCCGAGGACGAGCGGATTGTCACGATCGAGGATGCCGCCGAGCTCCAGCTGCGCCAGGAGCACGTCGTCACGCTCGAGGCGCGGCCGGCCAACGCCGAGGGATCCGGCGAGGTCACGATCCGCGACCTCCTGCGGAACGCCCTCCACATGCGACCCGACCGGATCATCGTCGGCGAGTGCCGATCTGCCGAGGCCCTCGACATGATCCAGGCCATGATGACGGGCCAGGACGGATCGCTGTCGACTGGCCACGCGAACACGACCCAGGACATGCTTCGACGCCTTGAGACGATGATCCTGATGTCCGGCTACGAGCTCCCCCTGCGAGCCATCCGCGAGCAGATCGCGTCGGCGGTCGACGTGATCGTCCACACGGCACGACTCAAGGACGGCACTCGCAAGATCGTCAACATCACCGAGGTCTTCGGGATCGAGGAGGACGAGATCCTGACCCAGGACATCTTCGCCTTCGACCAGACCGACTTCGTCGACGGCAAGGTCATCGGAGAGCTGAAGCCGACGGGTATCCGGCCAACGTTCATGGGCGTCTTCAAGTCTTCCGGCCTGGAGCTTCCGAAAGGCGAATTCGGGATCCCCCCGGCCGACCCCAAGAAGCCGATCCGCCCGGGCAAGTCTCGCTGGGCCATCGGTGCTCCGATCGAGAAGGTCGACGAGTCGCGGACGAACGTCGGGCTCGGACGGGCGGTCAAGGCCGGCGGCATGGTCTACGTGACGTCCGTCGGCCCGATCAATCCTGCCACGGGCCAGCTCATCGGTGGGGACATCCGGGACCAGGCCCGGCAGTGCCTGACCAACCTGAAGACCAAGCTCGAGGAAGCCGGCAGCACGCTCGAGAAGGTTGTCTGGGCAAACTGGTCACTCAAGGAGTCCAGTGAGTTCGACATCTTCAACGAAGAGTGGATTCGCGGGTTCCCGGGGGACCCCCCGGTGGGCCAGGGCACGCTGATGTCCGCCTCTCACCGGCGCGCGGGCTTCCGCGTCTCGATCGGGGTCATCGCCGAGGCGTAAGTCAGGTCCGCCGGCCTTCGACGGAGGGCGACGGGCGGATGCGGGTCCGAGCGACCACCGAAGTCGCCGATCACTTGTAGATTCGGGATGTCATGTTCGCGCGTGCGTTCCCCGGGCGTCGCCTCGTTGACCCCGCCTCCCCCGACTACCGGTGGTGGCTGCTGGCGGTCACGAGCCTCGGTGCACTGCTCGCGTCGCTGACATCCGGAACGCTGGTCATCGCCCTGCCCGATATCCTCCGCGACCTTCACACGGACCTGTTCTCGCTGCTGTGGATCGTCGTCGGATACACGATCGTGACCACCGTCCTGGTGCTGAACGCCGGCCGGTTGGCGGACAAGTTTGGGCGGGCGCGGGCCTACATGGTCGGGATGGCCATATTCACCCTCGCCTCCATCGGTTGCGGGGTCGCTCCGGACGCGACGACCCTGATCCTCGGCCGGGTCGTCCAGGGCGTCGGCGGCGCGTTCATGTTCGCCACTTCGTCGGCCCTGGTGACGGACGCGTTCCCGCGTCGCGAGCTCGGCCGAGCACTCGGGATCAATGCCATGGTCGTCGGTGCGGGTCTCATCCTCGGACCGATCCTCGGCGGCTGGCTCACGACCTTCGGCTGGCGCGCCGTGTTCTGGATCAACGTCCCGGTCGGGATCATCGGCGTGGTACTTGCGTACCTGGTTCTCGTCGAGCAGGCCCGGCCGCAGCGGACCGTCTCGAACGACTGGCTCGGCTCGGGACTCTACCTCGTGGCGCTCCTGGCCCTGACGACCTCGATGGCGTTCGGCGGCATCTACGGTTGGACGACGTGGTGGATCGTCGGTGGGGTGATCGTCTTCGTGGTCGCGATGCCGATCCTGCTCTGGGTCGAGTCGCGGGTCCGAACCCCGCTCCTCGACCTGTCGCTGTTCCGGGACCGGCTGTTCCTCATGGGAAACCTCACCGGGCTCCTCAACGGGGTTGCCCGGAACGGCGTGCTCTTCCTGCTGGTGTTCTACCTGCAGGGGGCCGAGGGAAAGGACCCGGTGGAGGCCGGCATCGAGCTGGCGCCACTGGCCATCGGCCTGCTCGTGCTTTCCCCGATCAGTGGCGCGCTCGCCGACCGACATGGCTCGCGCCTCCTCGCAACGGGCGGCATGCTGGTCACGGCGGTCGGACTGGCGGGCCTGACGACGATCCAGGTCGGCACGCCCTACTGGCAGCTGGCGATCTGGCAGCTCGTGATCGGCGCCGGTTCGGGCTTGTTCAACTCGCCGAACACGAGCGCCGTCATGGGCGTGGTCCCCGCCGAGAAGCGCGGCATCGGCGCCGGCATGCGGGCGATGCTGACGAGCACGGGGTTCGTGATCAGCATCGCGCTCGCCATTGGCCTCGTGACCACCTCGATGGATCCCGACGTCCTCGTGGCGATCTTCGCCGGTACCCAGATCGGAGGCACCGGCATCGACATGGGGCCGTTCATCGACGCCCTCCACCTCGCCTTCGGGGCCGGAGTGGTGGTTAGTCTGATCGGCGCTGGAATCTCGCTGGCACGCGGCGGCCATCGCTCCTGGACGGGTGCCCCGGACGCGACGGCGATCGGCGGCGAGGAACTTGCCGCGGAGCTCGTCATCGAGGACTCCGAGGCGGGCGCGAGCATCTGATCCCGCAGCGAGCGAACGCGCCGCGCCGTGCGGTCGCAGGATCGAATCTCAGGCAGGCCCTGGACGACGCTCGATGAGTTCGGCCGCCCACTCGCGCAGCCGCTCGAGATGCTCGAGGTAGTGATCCGCGCCCGACTTGCGGATCCACCATGCGGCCTCGTCGGTCGGCGCCCGGAGATGAGACCACTCGTCGACCATCCTCGTTCGCCCGGACGTCGCCTGGATCCAGGCGACGTCCCACGGCTGGTCCGCCATCGCGGCGAGGAACGTCGCATTGAGCGCGTCGATGTCGACCTCGTGGCCCTCGTATGTCCCGGCGGTGATCCGCTGCATCTGGACCTCCGCTTCGGCGAACCAGGTTCCCAGATGGGCGACCACGTCGCGGACCGTCCAGCCCGGATCGGCGTAGTAGCCCGGTTCCAGGCACTCCTCGGGCGTCAGCGAACGGACGAGATCGGCGAGCTCGTACCAACCCTCACGTTCGGCATCGACGTCCGCGGCATAGGGACCGCGAGGCGCGGATCCCGGCTCCGGTCGGTCGGTCGCGGTCACCCGGCCATCTGCCCTTCGAGCGGTAACCCCGCGTCCTCCCAGTCGAGCAGGCCACCCGAATATCGGCGCACGTTTCGATAGCCGCGTCGGACGAGGTCGCGATACATCGCGACGCTGGAAAGGCAATCCACGTGGGAGCAGTAGACGACGACCTCGTCATCAGGGCGGACGGCCGCGTAGAGCTCCTCGGGCGTGTCGAAGTGCAGCGAGCCCGGGATGTGCTTCGCCTCGAAGGCCCAACGGTTCAGGGCCATGATCAGGCGGATGTCGTCGCCGCGCTCGAGCTTCGACCTGAGCTCCTCGCGACTGATGGTGCGAAGCGGCTCGGTTCCGAGGGCGGCAGCTGGAAGAGGCTGATCCATCGCTCTTGGATTATCACCCAGCCGGAGGTTGCCGGACCGACGTGGCGCGGCCTTCTCGGCGCGGAACGGGCTCGAGTCCGACGATCGACCTAGACTGGCCGCGTCGTCTTCAAGAGAGGTCGCAGGTTCGATGGCGTCACCACAGACCGGCATCTTCGCCCTCGGCACAGCGTCGCATGCCTACCTGGAGTTCGACCTTGCGCGCGCCGCCGGGGCCAAGCCCACGGTCGCCCGCGTCGCCGCGCTTCGTGAGCCGCGGACGACGATCGGCGGCGTCAATCTCGTCGCGGGATTCCGCCCGGAGCTGTGGGCGTCCGTCGCCCCGGATGCGGCGCCCGCCGGCACGCGGGGCTTCAATGCCCCGGTCGGCGGCGTCGACGGCTACAGCATGGCCGCCACCCAGCACGACGTCGTGATCTGGCTGACCGGTGCGTCATACGACGTCGTCTTCGACCTGTCCCGGGCCATCGTGTCGGATCTTGCCGGGCATCTGGTGCTCGTCCACGAGATGGTCGGCTGGCCGTACCACAAGGACCTCGACCTGACCGGCTTCCTGGACGGCACCGAGAACCCGTCGCTCATCGAGGCGACATCCCAGGTGGTGATCCCGGCGGGGGCGCCCGGCGAAGGCGGCTCGATCCTCCTCCTCCAGCAGTGGGAGCACGATGGCCCCGCCTGGGAGGGCCTGCCGGTCGCAACGCAGGAGGCTGCGATCGGACGCGGAAAGTCCGACGGCCTCGAGCTGGATCCGCGCCCGGCGTCGTCGCACGTGGCCCGAACCGATCAGGACGTCTTCGGCAAGATCTTCCGAAGGAACATCGGCTATGGGTCGCTCACGAATCACGGGACCATCTTCGTGGGCTTCAGCGCAAGCCAGGCCACCCTGGCCGCGATGCTCGACAGCATGGTCGGGATCGGCAAGAACCCACGCGACGAGCTGACCCGGTACACGCGGGCGATCACGGGCGCCTACTACGTCGTCCCTGCGGCTGAACGCCTCGCCGCGTTTGGTCGCGCCTAGTTCAAGGGCGCGGCTGGCAGGCGATGCGAGGCGTCGCCGGGAGATGCCGCCAGGTAATCGCGGGCGGCGACGCCGGCGATCGGCCCGACGAGGCGCTCAGGGCGCCTCGTCGGCGAGCCAGTCGAACATCTCCGAGAAGATCGCCTCGTCGACCTGTTCCTCACGAAGCTCGGCGTCCGAGTGGATCGAGATCGCGGCCGAGAGCGCCCGATAGACACGATACCGCTCCCATTCCTCGTCGGGATCGAGGTCGGTTTCGGTCGCGATGTGGCGCACGATTCGCAGGGCCACGCCGTCCCGAAGCAACTTTGAGCGCTCCAGACGGACCCGGTCCCGGACGTCGTCGCCGTCCACGCCGGCGGGGACGCTGTCCATCTCTACCAGCGCCATCGCGAAGTGCGCGCGGGACGTCGTCTCATAGGGCATCTGGTGCGACCCTCCTCCGTCGCGTCAGCAGAGCGCGAGCCGGCCCGAAAACCGTCGTCTTCCGTGCCGGCCGCCCGTGGCCCCCGAGAGTGGTCTCCAGCATGCGGCCCAGGACCCGTCCTGGGAACTGGGCGGGGATCATTCCCGGTGCGGTACGGCACCGGGAATCGCCGGCGGGGGTCGTCGTCAGCGCCAGTCGATGTTCACGACCTCGATCGGCTCGGATATGCCCTTCAGCGTCGCGGATCGGGAGGCGGACGTCCGTTGCGTCTCGCCGGCCGTCGTCGCACTCGCGACGATCTCGCCGGCGCCGCCGAGCGCGGCGATGCGCGCTGCCTCGTGGACACCCTTGCCGTGGAAATCGCCGCCGACCTGCGTCGCGTCCGAGGCGTGGAGCCCGATCCGGACCCCAGGCGCGAAACCCTGTGAAGCGCGATGCTCCGCGAGCCGGCGCTGGATTGCGATCGCCGCCGTGATGGCAGCATCCGGCGAGTCGAAGCTGACGAAGAACCCATCGCCGGTGGTCGAGATCTCCTCGCCGCCCTGGGCCGTGAAGACCTCGCGGAGGGCGGTGTTGTGCCAGCGCAGCATCGTCTCCCAGGCCTCGTCGCCGAGCGCCTCGACAAGGTTCGTGGAGCCGACGATGTCGGTGAACATGAACGTCTTGAGGACGCGTCGCGCAGGCCCCTCCTTGCCCCGCAGCTGCCAGGGCAGGAGCTCCGCGACATCTTCGAGGATGATCGCCGCCGTCGGGCACGAGAATGCCGCCGCGCGGAGGATCTCCTCGTCGACGCTGTCCGCCCCGACGACGTCGGTCTTGCCGTAGTCGCCGGCCAGCCAGTCGAAGGCGGTCGGAGCGAGGGTGATGCAGTTGCCCGCACCGATGCACTTGTGGCGGTCGACCCTCGCCCGGATCGCCATCAGTGCGAACCCACGGCAGCCAGGCCACGGAAGGCAAGGGACGTCGCCTCGGCCCGGCTCGACGTGCCCAGCTTCGCCTGCAACCGCGCCAGACGGTGGGCCACCTCGTCCTCACCGGTCTCGAGGTCGGCGGCGATCTCCGCGTTCGTCCGGCCTTCGGTGAGGAGCTGGAGGAGGTGACGCTCGGCATCGTCGAGGGCAGGCCCGGCGGCGGGCGTCGATGACCCGGCCTCGGCAATAGCGGCGGTCGAGTCGACCGGGCCGACAAGCTCGACGAGCTGGCGCCCCACGGGTCCGGTAAGCCACCGGACACGGATCGACTCGTCGGCCGTCCCTTGGGCGATCCTCGACAACGTCGACTGCAGGTAGCTCCGGATGAACCCCTGGACCTCGGCTGGGGCACCCGCGAAGAGGGCCCGGGCGGCGGGAATCATGATCTCCAGGCTGACATCTTCGTGGAGACCCGCCTGAAGGCTCTGCAGCGCGGCCCCGCCTGCCATGGCCGCGGTTTCGACGTCGCCCCGCGCGAGGGCAACGGTCGCCAGCGCGGCGTCCGCTTCCGCCCCCCAAGGTGCGTGTCCGGGCAGGAGCGGAAGCAGCGCCTTGACCTGCGCGGCCGAACGCTCGACGAGCTCCAGCAATGACGGATCTGGAGCGACCGTGGTCCCGCGATCGGTGCCTTCGCCGGCCTGACTGGCGCCGGCGGCGACCAGGCGCGCGCCCTCGAGCGCAAGGCGGGCCAGGGTCTGGCACCGCGCGGACGCCCGCCCACTTTCGGTCGCGATTTCGACCGCACGCTCGAGATGTCGACGCATGCCGTCGACGTCGCCCGCGCTCACCCGGGCGATGCCACGCCACGTTTCGAGCTGGCGCGCCCGCGGTCGGGACGGCGCGGCTGATACCGCCGAGGCCGCCAGCCCGAGCCATCTATCCGCTTCCTCGGCGTCGCCCAGCTCGAGCAGGCTCATCGCCACGCCGCCGGCGGCGAGGAACTCGATGCTCCGGTCTCCCTGGATCTTCGCCGCCCGGTAGGCGTCCTGCCCGCGCGACAGGGCCAGGTCGGGCACCACCTTGGCCCGCGAGTAGACGTGGACGCCGTACAGCATCTGGAGGTCGAGGCGAGCCCGCTCGCTCTCGGTGACGAGCTCCGAGAGGCGGCTCGTCACGCGCCGGATCTCCTCGAGATGACGGGCCGAGGACGAGAAGTGCATGACGATCCCGTACTGCGCGTACGCCATCGCGATGACGGTGGACATCACGCCGGTTCGGTCACCGAGGCGCTCGAAGATCCCGAGCGCCCGCTCCAGGAGCTGCGACATCTCGACGAACAGGGGGCCGACGGGCGTCGCCAGGATGACGTCCTCCGGATTCGGCGCCCGAGGCGATCATCGCCATCATCTCGTTGGCGCGGCCGGCACGGACCTCGGCCGAGAACCATCCGCGGCCCTTCGCGAAGTTGATCGTCGCGACCTCACGGAGGGAGGCCGCGAGCGCATGGTCGTCGTGCAGCTGCTCGGCGAGCTCGATGGCTCGCCGGTAGGCCTCGTCGGCGGCCTCCAGGTCGATCTCGAGGGCAGCGCCGCCGAATGACTCCCCGAGCGGCGTTCGGAGCAGCGCCTGGCCCAGCTCGAGCGTGGCCCGAAGCTCCAGGACCGTGTTTCCCTGTTCGGCGGCGCGGGCCCGGACGCGACGGGCGAGCTCAGCAGCCGCGTCCTCGTCATGGCTCATCCGCAAGCGCCGACGCGCGCCGGAGCTGCACGTCCAGCTCGACTGCCGGATCGCGCATCGCCTCGGCGAGGGATGCAAGCTCGGTCAATCCGTCGAGCCGCTCTTCGGTCCTTCGAAGTGCCGCGAACGCGTCGTCGCGCGTCGTGAGGAGGACCCGCCGATCGGCCGGCGTCGAGACGACCGGAAGTGCCTGCTCCACGAGCCGGAGTGCTTCTTCGGGGGCGTTCGAGGCGAGGGCCGCGGATGCGGCGTCGATCGAGAAGCGCGCCGCCCGGGCCGTATCCCCGGCGGCAAGTGCGTGCTGGGCGAGCATCGGCAGGCCGGCCGGGGCCGGATCGCCGCCGTCGAGCAGCAGGTCGACGACCGCCGCGTGCACCTGCCGGCGGCGGGCCGTGGACAGCTGGCTCGAAGCGAATTGCCGGACCTGCTCGTGGGTGAACGTGTAGTCGGCCGGCTGGCCCTGGGCCTGCGGAAGCAGCAGCCCGGCGTGGACCGCCGGGGCGAGATCGTCGGCGAGCGGGTCGCCGCCCTCGCTCATGGAATCGTTGGGTCCGGCCGTCTCGCCTCGCGGGGCCGTGCCGGCGTCCTTCGGGACGTCACCCTCGCCAATTCGCGCCCGGATGGCGCGCAGGTCACGCAGGCTGAAGCTCCGCCCAAGGATCGAGGCGTCACCGAGCACTGCGCGCGTTCGGCCGGGAAGCCGGGCAGCGCGACGGTCGATGAGCGTGCGGACCGCGGACGGCACGAGCCGGGCGGCGTTTCGGCCCAGCCGCCACTCACCATCGATCTGCTGGAGCGTGCCGGCCTCTCGGTGCGTCCGGGCCAGCTCCTCGACGATGAACGGCACGCCCTCGGACTGGACGTGCATGGCGGCCGCCGACGTAGGCTCGACCGGACCGCCGAGGACCCGCTTCAGGAGCTCGCCTGTCTCGATGGAGCTGAACCGACCCAGCCGCATCCGACGGACGAGGCCCATCCGCTCCATGTCGGCCACGAAGTTCACGGCCTCGGTGACGGCAGCGAACTCGTCGGGGCGGATCGTCAGGAACAGGAAGATGGGGCGATCGGCGTCGCTCCGGACGACGTAGCGAAGGAGCCGGAGCGTGTCGTCGTCGGCCCACTGGACGTCGTCGATGAAGAGCGCGAGCGGCCGGATCGCGGCGAGCGTCGAGACGGCCACCCCGGCGAGATCGAAGGCCCGGAGCAGCTTGGCGTCCGGCGAAAGCGTCTCGAAGCCGCGTTCGTCGCGGCCCGAGATGGCCTCGATGACCCTGGTCAGCGCCACCTCCCCGGGCGTGCCCGCGACCGTGTCATGGATCGCGCTCGAGGCGAACAGGCTGCGCGCCACGAGGAACGGCCCGCGGATCTCCTCGTCGGCGGTGATCGCGACGCAGGTGAACCCGCTTGCCGAGGCGAGATCTGCGGCGGCCAGCAGGAGCCGCGTCTTGCCGATCCCCGGCTCGCCCTCGAGGGTCACCGCAGCCAGGCGACTTGTCGCGTCGCGGACCTCACGGGCGATGGCCTCGAGCTCGGCGCTCCGGCCGATGACGGCACCCGAGGCTCGTCGCAGCTGGACGGCGAGGGAGCACTGCGGCCCGACGAGAGGGTCCAGCGCGCCGCCGTCGGTCATACGGAGTGCCGATCCCTGCGCGGCCGACCCAGCTTCACCCAGCATATTCGCGATTATGCCTGCTCCGACGCCCGCGCCGATACTTGACGCATGCCCGCGTCCGTGTTCACCCCGAGCCGCCGGCGCCTGACCGGGCTCCGATTGGCATCCCAGCGCGTTGGTGGAAGGGAGCCCGCTACGCCGGGCGACGTCGTTCGATGGATGCTCGCCCTCCAGGGCCAGGACTTCCCGGGCGCGAAGTGGTCGGTCGGGCTCCGCCAGCCCGGGGCAACCGAGACCGATGTCGAGGCGGCCCTCGATGCAGGGGAACTTGTTCGCTCGTGGCCACTGCGGGGCACCCTGCATCTCGTCGCCGGTGAGGACCTCGGTTGGCTGCTGGCCCTCACCGCACCGCGGATGGTCGCCTCGGCGGCCGCCCGACGGGCGAATCTGGGGATCGAGGACGTCGAAGTGGAGCGCGCCCGCGAGGTTGCGGTGGCCGCGCTGGAAGGTCGTCGGGTCCTTTCACGTAGCGCCTTGCTCGCGACCTTCGATCAGGCCGGCGTCAGCACGAACGGGCAACGTGGCTATCACCTGCTGTGGTACCTCGCCCTGACCGGGACGCTCGTGCTCGGGCCGACCGATGGGCGACAGCAGACGTTCGCGCTGCTCGATGAGTGGGTGCCGATGCCGCGGCGGCTGGAGCGCGAGGAAGCGCTGGGCGAGCTGGCCCTCCGCTACTTCCGCAGTCACGGACCGGCGATCCCGGCCGATCTTGCCCGGTGGTCCGGCCTGACGATGAGCGACGTTCGGCGCGGGTTGGCGATTTCCGGCGACCAGCTCACGACGATCGACGTCGACGGGGTGACGTACCACCTCGCTCCCGAGACGCTGGACATGACGGTGAGCCAGGCTCGCGTCCACCTCCTGCCAGGCTTCGACGAGTACCTCCTGGGCTACGGCGATCGGTCGGCCGCCCTCGCCCGCGAGCACAGCGAGGCAATCGTCCCGGGCGGCAACGGCATGTTCAAGCCGACCATCGTGGTCGATGGCGAGGTAGTGGGCACGTGGAGACGGACTGTCCGTGCCCGCGTAATCGTCATCGACGCCATCCTGTTCGGCCGCCTGCCGGAAACGATCGCCGGAGATCTTGAGACGGCCGCCGAGGCCTATGGCGCCTTCACCGGCCGACCGGTCCGGGTCGGGTCTCCCGCTGTCCCGTAGCCGCCGCCGGCGACGTCCCGTGGATGATGGCGTGGGCAAGCATGACCAGCAGGAGGCTGCCCCTCGACCTATCGACCAGGCACGTCGGGGCGTACGAGGCGCGCATCCATCTGGCGCTCCATGACGCGCCCTCCCGCGACCGCCATCGCGGCGGCGATGACCCCGGGCAGGTCCAGCTCGACCGGACGCCAGGCCCACACGGTCTCGGAGCCTGACGCCCCGATCAACCAGAGAGCGGTCTCGTCCTCCGGAAGAACAAGCAGGTCGACCACGAGACCGTAGGGCGCGAGCGACTGGCTGGTCCGATCGAGGAGCTTCTGGTACCAGTCGTCGTCTCGCCTTCCGGCGTCGGGCAGGTACGCCTCGATCACCCTCAAGCGCGTTTCCACGGGGAAAATGTCGCTCCGCCGAGGCACCGGCGTATCCGGCGTTTCACGGACCCGGCTATCGTTCTGTTGGAGGAACATGCCCAACGAGCAGTTCGACCGCGCGCCGCTCATCGGCCGTGACGGCCACCTGGCCCGACTGCACGCGGCCCTTGTTCCGCCGTACGCCGAACCGCTGGCCGTCCTGCTCGAAGGTCCGGCCGGGATCGGCAAGACGAGCCTGCTGCTCGCAGGCGTGGCGGTCGCGGAAGCTGCCGGCGCGACCGTCATGTACGCACGACCAGTCGAGGCCGAGGCGACCTTCGCCTACGCGACGCTGACCGATCTGCTGGCTGGCCGGCTGGAGTCGATCCAGGCGAGGCTCCCGGCTGCCCATCGTGATGCACTCCGGCGAGCGCTTGGTGGCGGAGAGGCGCTCGGTGCCGACGACGGCGACGCGCAGGCTCCCGACCCCCAGCGGGTGGCGATGGCCGTGCTGGCCGCCTGTCGGGCCATGGCCGGCCAGGGGCCGTTGCTGATCGCCATCGACGATGCGTCGTGGGCCGATCAGGCCAGCCGCGAGGCGCTCGTGTTCGCGTTTCGGCGCCTTGCCGACCTTCCGATCCGAATCCTGATCGCAGAACGCGGCGACGACCCCGGCGGCGCCTTGCCGTTCGGGCTGGCCGAAGCTGCCCGACCCATCCCCGTCGAACGCCTGTGGCTGGAGCCCCTCTCGATGGGCGCCCTTCACGAGCTCCTCCGCACCGCCACCGGCGGCAGCTTCAGCCGGTCGACGCTGTCCCGGATTCGCGAGCTGTCCGGCGGGAATCCGTTCTACGCGCTGGAGCTCGCACGGGCGGTCGCGGCCGATGGGGCGCAGTTGCGTCCCGGCCGAGAGGTGCCGCTACCGGCGTCCCTGCGCGAGCTGTTCGGCGCCCGCCTCGGCCGTCTTCCGGTGCCAACGCGTCGGTTGCTGCTGATCGCAGCGCTCAGCGCCAGGCCGACGCTGGGTCTGCTCGAGGCGTCGGTCGGGGAGGATCCCGAGCCCGTCCTGCGTCCCGCCGTGGACGCCGGCCTCGTCCGCGTCGACGGGCGATCGATCGCCTTCGGTCATCCGCTCTACGCCTCGACGCTCGTGGCCGAGTCCTCACCCGCTGAACGGCGCCAGGCACACGCGTGGCTCGCCGGCGCGGCGTCCGAGGACCCAGAGGCCCGGGCGCGCCACCTCGCGCTGGCCTCGGACGGCCCCGACGAGAGCGTCGCACGGACCCTGGCCCAGGCCGCGACGCGGGCCCGCCGGCGCGGGGCACCAGGCGCCGCTGGAGCCCTCGGCGATATCGCCGTCGAGCGCACGCCGCCGCAGAGCGCCGATCTGCCAGAACGCGCACTGGCCGCGGCGGAGGCATGGTTCGTGGCCGGCGACCTCGCTGCCGCCCGCAATCGAGCTGCGGCGCTCGTGCCGGCCGTCGACGGCGTGATGCGCGCCAGGGCTCTGTTGCTGCTCGGGCTCGTGACCTGGTACACGGGTACGGCCCAACAGGCCGTCGACGTTCTCCTCTCGGCGCTGGCCGATTCGAGCGCCGACCCTGCGCTCCAGGGCCTGCTGGAGTACTACCTTGCGATCTTCCGCGACTTCGATATCGCAGCCGCGCGCCGCCACGCCCTCGCGGCGGCCGGGTTGCTCGAAGGCACCCCCGACCGCGGCCACTTCGCGGCGGCCCTGCTCGAGGCGTTTCACTGCACGGTCGTGCTCGGCCGGCGGCCACCCATGGAGCTGCTTGCCCGCGGTCTGGAGGTCGAGGCCGAGGGCAAGCTGACCGATCGACTGACGAGCCCGGGCATATGGTGGGCCGGCATCGGTCGGCTGGACCTCGCCCGCGATCGTTTCCAGCAGCTCCTGGACTTCGATCTCCTCCACGGCGAATACGCCAACGCCGCCAACCTGCTCACCCGCCTCGCCGAGGTCGAGCTGTGGGCGGACGACTGGAAGGCAGCGCGACGCCTCGCCCTTGCGGCTATCGAGGCGGACCTCGAAACCGGGGGCGAGGCGTCCGAGATGGCGCTCCGCGCCCTGGCGCTCATCGATGCCTGTGAAGGCCGCCTGGAGGTTGCCGCCGACGCCGCCGCCGCGGGCATCGAGCGCACCGAGCGAGCCGGGATGGGTGGCCTGACCGCGGCCTGGCTGATGGTCCCGGCCCTCGCCGCCGCCAGCCAGGGCGACAGCGGTCGCGTCGTGGAGGTCACCGAGAGAGCCTGGTTCCATCTGCGCGCCGTCGGGTACCGCGAGCCACTCCGGCTCGACCCCTCGCCCGAGCGCGTGGAGGCGCTGGCGCAGGTGGGACGTGTCGACGACGCCGCGCTGGAGCTGGCGGGCCTCGAAGCCCGCCATCGTCGGGTGGCCAAGCCGTGGGCCGCGGCCGCCATCGTGCGCGGCCATGCGCGCCTGGCGCTGGGCCGCGACGACGCCGAGGCCGCCGTGGCGGCGACTGCGATCGTGGCCTCAACCGGCCCGGCCGGATGGAGCCGGTTCGACGTGGCACGAACGATGCTCGTGCGGGGTGAAGCCCTGCGCCGCAGCCGGTCACGGCGCGACGCAGCGGATGTCCTGAACCGTGCCGAGGCGGCCTTCCGTGATCTCGGGGCGGTCATCTGGGCGGACCGCGCGGCCGCGGAGCGGGGGCGCCTCGGTCTTTCGCGGTCCACGGCGCTCGCCCTGACCCCAACGGAATCGCGGGTGGCACGCCTCGCCGGCGATGGACTCTCCACGCGTGACGTGGCCGTGGAGCTGGGCATCAGCCCGCGCACCGTGGAGACGCACCTCGCCAGCATCTACGGCAAGCTCGGCGTGAACTCCCGCGCCGAGCTCGGACGCGCCATGGCTCCTCACCGCGAGGCCTGAGACCTCCGGGATTCACCGGATGGCGCGCATCGGCGGGACCGATACGGTCGGAGAGGACCTCGCACGCCGAGGGCCTGGCCGAAGGAGATCGATCCGATGCCGTCGCCCGCATGGCGAACGCCGTACCCACGCCCTACCCCTGCCTCGGCCCGCGTGCAACGCGGCTTGCTGGTCCTCCTCCTGACCGCGGCATTGTTCGCGAACGCCTGCGGCAGCGCGACGCCGAGCCCGGTCGTCTCGAGCGCGCCCTCGGCGGACGTCCCCGCCGGGGCCACCGCCGCCCACGCCGTGCCGAACGGGGCCACCGCGCCGGTCGACGACGCCACCTGGGCCCTGGTCGATCGCCTCACCGCGCCGACATACACGACCGACACGACGGCCGCGATGGTTGCCGCCCTGGGGCGCGCCGGCATCGCCACGTACACGGACACCACCACGACATCGCCCGACGCGCCGGTTGCCGGGGTCGCCAGCCCGTTCGAGCTGCTCGACTTCCAGGCCCATGCCCTCGCCGTGGGCGTTTGGGCCGGCGCCACCTGGTCGGGCGCCGAGCTCGATGGCGTCATCCCGCTGCCGGACGGCAGCAAGGGTCTCGCCCCGACCTCGGCCGTGCTGGCCGGGTACGTCGCCGCCGTCGACTCACCCGGCGCCGCGTTGGCGCGCGCCCTGATGGCCGGCCAGGACCTGCTGAGCCCGTCCACGCTGCGATTCCCCGGCGTGGTGCTTGTTCTCTTCGCGTCGGATCTCGCGACCGACGGCGGCCGCGTCGCTGTTCCGAGCACGGACCCGGCCACCGGTGCGCTAGGAAGCGTGAACCTGGTCGCCTTGGCGGAGTCCAACCCGGGCTCGCCGCCGATGGCCCGCGAGGCGATCGCCGTCAACAGCATCTGCTCGGACACAGCGAGTTGGACCCAGAACATGCTCACACGCCTCTTTGGCGCCTTGAAGGTCGCCGTTCCGGACAACGTCCCGGGGGCGATCGTCGCCTCGATCTGGAACTGGCTCGTCGATGTGGCTCACACCCTGGTCAACGACCTCATCACGAGTGTCACGGATCTCGTCCTCGGGACCATCCGCAACATCGCTGCGACCATCGCCGCGGTCGCCGAGCAAGTGGCTTCACTCCTGCCGTACGCCGTCAAGGTCAGGGTGACGGGGGGATCCGGCAAGGGCACCTTCGACCTGGGCCCGGCCCCGATGCCGGGAACCCTGGTTGCGGTGGTCACGGCCGGCGACCTGCCGAGCATGCCTGCCGTCCTCGTGGACTGCGCGAAGACCACCGACATCGCCCTGCCGGACTTTCACGCCAAGCAGGTCCCGGTGACCTGGGGTCCGATCGAGCCCGCCGTGGATCCGCTCCTGGCACCCACCGACTCGACGACCTTCAACGGCCGGACCGATGACGCGGGCACCGCAACTTGGGGCTTCCTCACGAGCCGTGATCCAGGAGATCCGGGCGGCGAGCCACTCAGCAAGTTCGACCATGTGCCGGTCGCCGTGCACCGGCCCGAAATCGAGCAGGCCCGCGCCAAGCTCACGGCGGCGTTGCTCGGCTACATCCCGGCGCTCGTACGCCCATTCGTGACATCGCTCTTCGCGCCCTACCTCGATGGGTTGCAGGGCCGACTGAACACGCTACTCGACGCGCGGGGCTGGGACTCGATCGCCCTCCGGTACCACGCCAAGGTGCCGCCAACGCCCGTGCCATCGACGACTCTTGCGCCATCGTCCGCGTGCTCAGTAACGCTGCCCGCAGGTTCGTACAACGGAACACTCAAGGCAGACACGACGACCATCGTCCCGCCGGGGCAGATCGACCTGGGCGAGTCGGGCGGCGACAACTCCCACGGCAGCGGGCCCGTGACGGTGACCGTCGCGGCGGACGGGACGCTGGGAGGAAACTTCCAGCAGACTCTTCAGCAACACCAAGTCTTCACGGGCCTCGCCGAGGGCACCACAGACACGACGATCCAGGAAGAGGGCGCCGGTGTCAGCGGCACGCTCTGCAGCCTGACCCTGACCTTCGCCAGCGAGACCATCACCGACTGCCATGCCACCGGCTACGGCACCTGTGGGCAGGTCGGCGCCACCTACTCGCTGGCGGGGCTCGTTCCGGCACTGCCCCTGGGCGTCCCGACGTCCGTCGCCGGGGGGGCGATCACATGGTCGATATCGTCGGAGAGCAGCTTCGACGCGGGGTTCGGTGGCCTTTCGGCGGAGGTGCAGTCCACCATCACGTTGGTCCTCCAGACGCCCTGACAAACCACCGGTGCCGACGATGAGCCTCCCCACGGAGGCCGGCGCGCTGCCGCTCGGGCGAAGCGGCCCGGCTCCGCGAAGCGACTCGGCGCAACTTCGAGAGTCGGTCCATCCGGGGAATCCCGGATGTTCTCCCATCAAGGCTCGGCTACGTTCAATTCGCCGGGATCGCAGGGATCGCGGCGCGACGGGAGTGAACGATGCGACGCCGAAACCTGATCCGATCGTCGAGATTCGCCGGCGCGGTGTTGGTCGCGCTCGCGGTCGCCGCCTGTTCGGGCGGCGGCAGCCCTTCCGCGCGGACAGCATCCGATCCGCTGACGGGCGCCGTCGCCAGCAGCGCGCCCGCGAGCGGCACTCCCGCGAGCGGCGCCTCCGACTGCAGCAACCCGGCCGGCGCCGACCTCGGCGCGACCGGTGTCCCCCTCGCCTCGATGATGGGCCAGGTCCTGTGCGGGATGCCCGACATCGACCCCTGCTCGATGGTCACGCAGGCCGAAGTCCAGGCGCTCTTCTCCGTGCCCCTCGGCACCTACACGACGGACCACACCGGGGATTGCACCTGGCCCCTGAGCGACTCCAGCGTTGGCGACGGGCTCGACGTCTTTGTCAATGTCGGCCAGGGCGAAGGGCCGCTGGACCAGGACATGGGGCTCTCCGACCTGACCCCGATCAGCGGCATCGGCGACCACGCGAGCTGGGGCCTCCTGGCCGGCTACTTCCCGCACCTTGGCGCGGTGAAGGGCCAGGACACCTGCGAACTGACCGTCGGCGGCGGCAACGGACAACTCAGCGTCCCGACAACCGGCAAGGGCGTGTTCGCCAAGATCGACGACGCGGCACTGCCGGGTCTGATGCAGCAGCTCGGCGCGCTGTGCACCGAGATCTTCGGGAAGCTGGGCGCATGAACGCACGGACTGCAACGAACTCGACCGCAGCTCCAAGGCGACTTGCGGTCGGGCTTGCCGCCGTGGCGACCCTCGTCCTGGCCGCCTGCTCTGGCTCGGCGACCCCGGTTCCGCCGGCCGCAAGCCCCACGGGCGGCCAGTCGATCGCGGGGGCGACGGACGGAGGTGGCGGACTCACCGCGGGGGTCGTCGACGTCTGCGGCATCGTGACGGCGGCCGACGTTGCCGCGCTGTATACGGGCCCCGCGACCGCGAAGGTTGAACCCGGACTGGCCGGTGAGACCTCCGGGTGCGACTACATCGCCACCCAGTTCCCGGATGACGAAAGCGTAAGCATCCAGGTGGTCTCCGGCGACCAGGCCTCGTTCTTCTGGGCGGGCAACATCCCGCCCCAGGGTGACGACGACATCCCGCTCACGGGCATCGGCGACCAGGCCATGCGCGCGGCCGGGTCACCGGACCTCGTCTCGATCAAGGGCACGGTGTTCTGCGAGGTCGAGGCCGGATCGGGCAACACGGAGATCTACGCCGACCTGGCAACACCCGACGCGAGCGACAACCTGCCGGACGACGCCGCCACCGCCTTCGCCGAGAAGCTCGGCGCGCTGTGCAACAAGATCTTCGCGGGCCAGTGAGCCCGCATCACGGAGGCCGATCGGGATGCGAATTTTGAAGAGTCCTGCCGCCCGAACCTGGGCCGGGATCGTGCTCCTGGCCCTGATGGCAGCGGCCTGCAGTGGCGGAGCTGCAGGATCGCCGGGAGGTGGGAACGAGACCGCCGGAGCGGGCACCGACGGGGTGGGCGCCGAGACGGCGCTGCCCGATTCGGGCGACGTGAGCTCCACGCCCGGCGCCTCGCCGAGCGGCCCCGTGACCGGGCACGTCGGCGACAAGCTGACGTTCACCAGCTTTGGCGGCTTCAGCCAGGTCGAGGCGACGCTGGTCAAGGTCTTCGATCCGGCCATCCCTGCCAACAGCTCGACCTCGCCCATGCCTTCCGGGGCTCACTGGGTCGGGGTCGAGCTCACGATCGACAACCACTCCCCCGATTTCGGCAGTGAGTCGTCCGTGGTTGACGCGATCGCATCCGACGGCAGCACCCTGACCACCGACGACGTCTACCAGGGGTTCTCGCGTCCCATCGATGCGTTCGAGGGCTGCACGCAGACCGGCGGCGGCGAACAGGACATCCAGCCCTTCACCCACTGCGAGGCGTTCGCCGTCCTGGACGGCCAGACCCTCACGCAGGTCGGCGTCAAGGTCGGGGGCGCGGAGATCTTCAGCAGCCTGGTGCCCAGCGACCAGGCCGTCTGGATCCTCCCCTGATCCTCGCCGTTGCCGCCCCGACGCGGAGCTACCCGAGCCGCATCTCTGCTCGAACGACCTCGTCGGTGGCGCCTGATGCAAACGTGAAGCCGGCCTTTCCCGGCAGCCTGTCGCATGCCGAGCATTCTCGAGGCGCATGTCGGCACCGATCGTCGCGATTCCCTCGGCCCGGGCGATCTCCACGAGGCGCCGGAGCAGCTCCGTCCCGACGCCCTCGCGCTGGTAGGCATCGCTGACGAGCACCGCGAATTCGGCGTCGTCGGTACCAAAGACACGCGAGAGGCGGCCGATGGCGATGATCTGGGGCGCGCCCGTCTCCGGGTGCGGGCACTCGGCGACGAGGGCCATCTCCCGGTCGTAGTCGACGAAGCAGATCCTGATCAGCCGGCGATGAGCCGTCCGCTCGTCGAAGCCGAGGTGCCGGAGATAGCGCTGGAAGACGGTCTCGGCCGAGAGCGACCGATGGAACTCGACGACGAGCGGCTCGTCCTCGGGCCGGATCGGACGGATCTGGAGGACCCGGCCGTCGGGGCACGTCCACGTCCCCGCGTACTGGCGGGGATACGGGCGGATCGCCAGGCGAGGCAGGTCCGCGGGATCCGTCGCGGGATCGTGGAGGACCACGCGCGCGTCGAGCGCAACGAGGCGCTCCGGTGAGGCGAGCAACGGGTTGATGTCGAGCTCGCTGATCCAGTGCTGCTCGGCGACGAGCTGGCTGAACCGGACGAGGAGCTGCTCGAGCTGGTCGAGGTCCACGCCGCGGCGCCCCCGGATCCCCTTGAGCGCGCCGTAGATCTTCGTGCTCTCCATCATCCGCCGGGCAAGCGTCGTGGTGAGCGGCGGGAGGCCGAGTGACCGGTCCTTGAACAGCTCCACGAGCTGGCCGCCCATCCCGAACAGGAGCACCGGCCCGAACTGCGGATCGATCGAGCTTCCCAGGATCAGCTCATAGCCGGTCCAGTTCACCATCGGCTGGACGGTGACGCCCTCGAAGTGCTCGGCACCCCTGAGCTGCGTGACGGAGGCTTGAATGGTTTCGTAGGCCTGCCGCACGGCGGCCGCGTCCTTGAGGTTGAGCTGCACGCCACCGACGTCGGTCTTGTGGCTGATCGTGTGCGAGTAGAGCTTGACGACCACCGGGTACCCGATCCGGTCGGCCGCGCTCACGGCCTCTGCCACGGACGGGGCGACGAGCGTCTCGGTGATGGGAATCCCGTACGCGGCGAGGAGTTCCTTGGACTCGGCCTCGGTGAGGAGGGTCCGTCCCTCTGTGCGGGCGGTGGCGATGAGGGCATCCGCCCGGGCCCGATCGACCGGGCGCTCCTCGTCGGAGGGGAGCGTCGGGGTCTCGTAGATCTGGCGCAGGTTGGCCTCGAGTCTCCAGGTATCGTTGAAGATCCTGACCGCGTCGTCCGGATAGTCGAACGTCGGAATCCCCGCCTCGCGCAGGATCGCCGCACCGTCGGCGACATCCGCCCCGCCCATCCAGCTCGCGACGACCGGCTTGCCCTCGATCTTTGCGAACCGGGTCACCTCGCGGGCGGTCGCGGTGGGGTCGGTCATCGCCTGCGGGGTCAGGATCACGAGCAGTCCGTCGCTGCCGTCGTCATGCGCGGCAACCTCGAGTGCCCGGGCGTACCGCTCGGGCGTGGCGTCGCCGATGATGTCGATCGGGTTGTTGTGGCTCCACGGCCCCGGCAGGAAGCCATTCAACTCCCCCATCGTGGCCGGGGAGATCTCGGCGAGCTCGCCACCTCCGGTGATCAGGGCATCCGTGGCCAGGACGCCCGGGCCGCCGGCGTTCGTCACGATCGTCAGCCGCCTGCCCTTCGGGCGGGGCTGCTTCGCCAGGACTTCGGCGGCGCTGAAGAGGTCGGCGATCGCGTCGACACGGAGCACGCCGACGCGCCGGAACGCGGCCGCGAGGACCTCGTCGGAGCCGGTGAGCGAGCCGGTGTGCGAGGCCGCGGCCTTGGCCGCCTGGGCCGTCCGCCCGGGCTTGATGACGATGATCGGCTTGGCCAGGGCCACTTCGCGAGCTGCCGAGAGGAAGGCCCGCGCGTCGCCGATCGTCTCCATGTAGACGACGATGGACTCCGTCGCCGGGTCGTTGCCGAGGTAGGTGATGAGGTCGCCCCAGCCGACGTCGAGCATCGAGCCCAAGGAGACGACGGCGCTGAAGCCGACCTTCTCGCGGATGCTCCAATCGAGCACGGCGGTCAGCAGTGCGCCACTCTGGCTGACGAAGCCGACCGTGCCCGGCGCGGAGATCCCGGCCGCGAACGTCGCGTTGAGGCCCGTGGTGGGGCGCATGACGCCAAGGCAGTTCGGGCCGATGATGCGCATGCCGTTGGCGCGCGCCGTCGCGAGGATCTGGCGCTCCAGCTCGGCACCCTCCGGGCCTACTTCCTTGAAGCCGGCGGAGATGATCACGACGGCCTTGACGCCGGCGGCCGCGCATTCCTCGACCGTCGCCGGGATGGTCGGCGCCGGCGTCGCGATCACCACGAGCTCGGGTGGCTCCGGCAGTGCGGCGAGGTTGGGGTAGGCGCGGACGCCGAGGATGCTGGCCCGCTTCTGGTTGACCGGGTAGACCGTGCCGCCGAACGGGCTGCTGATCAGGTTCCAGAAGACGGTCCGCCCGACGCTCCCGGCCTTCTCCGTGGCCCCGACCACCGCCACGGTGGACGGCGCGAAGAACGGGTCCAGCGGGTTGCTCCCGACCGCCAGCACGTCGCTCGCGCGGTCGCGGATGCGTTCGTCGCGCGGCTGTCGCGGGACGTCGGTCTCGGTGGTCAGGGCAGACTCGGGAGGTGACGCAGGGTCGACGAGGTCTGGCACGAGGATCGGACTCCGATGGGCAAGAGCGGCTGCGTATCGGTGGTGGATGAACAGGACCGCCACGCAAGCCTGCCACGAATCCCGCCCGCCGGCGGAGGGCCGACTCTCCCGCATCGGGGGGCCTGCAGGCTCGTCAGCCGATCCGGGCCGACGTGCCGCTCGAGACGGCGGACGTCGACCGAGCCGCTCAGAAGCGGTCGCGACGTGCGCCTCCCTGCTATGGTCCCCACCCGATCGCATCACGGTGAAACCAGGCGACGAACCGCGATCCATCTCGTGAGTGGCAAGCTGGGAGAATCGGATGGCAGGGTTGATCTCGCGCATATTCCTGCTGGTCGCGATCGCCGTGGCGGCGATGGGCTGCGGTGCGGACCAGCCGATCCCCGCTCCGACGCCGACTGAGCAACCCACGATCAGCCCGACCGCCACTCCGGCCGCCCTTGCCTCGGGTCCGCTCTCCGGTACGGGGAAGCTCAGCCGCGCGACGTACGCCACCCCGGACGGCTTCAAGCCCTCGTTCGCGTTCAGCATGGACTCGGATGTCTGGATCTCCGCAACGATGCCCGATCAATTTGGCTTCGTCCTCGTGACGCCGAACCTGATCCATGCCCAGGCGATCATCGGGCTGGTGCGACCCGCATCCCCGACGATCGCGGCGTTCGAGGCCGAACTCGCTTCACATGGGCTGGACAGCGCCAGTGCCGGCTTCGTGGCGTCGGATCTCACGGTCGGCGGAATGCCGGCCCGATCGTTCTCGATTGCACGCTCGGAGGCGACGGATGCCTTCGATCTCGTGAACGCGAGCGGCACGACGACGAACGCCGTCGGGGGACCTCTGTCCGAGAACCAGGTCGTCTACATCACGACCGCGGATGGGCCGATCATCCTGATCGACAGCTTGAATCCGACCGGCGGCGACGAGGCCCGCACCGTCTTCCAATCGATCCTGGCTTCGCTCACGTTCAACTGACGCAGTCTGCGGTTGGCGCCGTCCGTCCGGATGGGAGATCCGGTAGGGCGGGCCCGGATCAGTCCCTACGGTGTCCCGCAGGTCGCGTCACCCGCCACGTGGAGCCGATTGGGCGATGGCGTGGCCGAAGCGGCGACCTGTTGGATCACATCCCCAGCCATCGATGCGCCGCCCGTCACGAGGGTGGTCAAACCCGCGCCCGTGCCTGCGTACGTGGTTACGGCATTCCGGGTCTCGATCGTGCTCCGGAGCGTCCCGGCGCTGACGGTCACGAAGACGAGCACCGGCGTCGTTCCAGCCGTGCCCAGGCCGATCACGGTGACGTACGACGCCCCGCCGGAAACGGTGCACTGGACATCGACGCCGGAGAGGGCACCGTCGAGCTGCCCATATGGCGACATGCCGGTGATCACGATGTTGGCCGAGCCCGGGTTGCTGGCTTCCGCAGTCGATCGTCCCGGAGATGTGCGAGAGCGCGCCGAGGTCACCGATCGCTGCGCCCGCGGCCGTCGTCTCGGTGAGTGGCGTGTCGAGCTGCGCTCCGGTGGCGGCGTCAAAGGTCGTCACACCGGTACCCGTGAAGTCGCGCTCCCGCAGGGTCGCGCCCGAGCCGGTGGCAACGCGGACTTCCACGTGCCCGGCCCGCAGGAAGATCACGACCTGGGGTCCCGTCGTGCCCGCCTGACCGAGGAAGAAGATCTCGGGACCGTCAAGCGAGGGCCGATCACAAACGATCGTCTGGGCGCTGACGGGGCCGGTCAGGTCGGCCGTGCCGGTCAGGGCGAACTGCGAGGATGCCGGGCCCTTCGTCGACGTGGCGACCGGCGAGGCCGACAGCGTCTGGCTCGTTGATGGCGCCGGCGCCGATGTGGCCGGCTGGGTTGGCCCCGAAACGGTGGAGATCGGGGCCGACGAGCCGGTCCCGCTGCAGGCAGCGAGGACGACGGCCAAAAGGCCGAGGCCTAACGCCTGTCGGGCAATTCGACGCATCGACTTGTCTCCCTGGTTGGGAGCCCTGCTGGCGGATGGCTCGGCAGGGCCGGGGCGAGATTGGCGCAGCGTACGCGATGAATGTCCGTCATGGTCCATCAGGAGGCAGGAATCGGCCCTCCCGTGGTTGGCCGCAGTACGACGATCAGGACCGACAATGGGCGGCGCGGAAGCGGGTGGCGCCGCCGACCTGGGTCAGCCGCGCCAGCGGAGCCAGAGCAAGCCCCCGAGGTAGGCGAGGCCCCCAGCGGCGGCCACGATCGCGAACTCGCTGCCGCTCTGGCCGTGGGCCGTCTCCCACAGGAAACCGGCGATGGCGACGAGCAGGGCCACAGTGCCTGCCACCGCCGTCGCGATGACGTTGAAGGCGGCCAGGCGCTCGTCGACCGGCCGGCCGGCGAGCGCGCCGACGGTCTCGCTCCGGCCGGCGAAGATGACGAGGAATCCGCTCCAGACCACCATCACGGCGAGCATGCCCAGCCCGACACCGGGCTGACCGCCCAGCGACGAGGCGACGAAGAACAGGACGCCCAGCAGGATTCCGAAGGCTGGTGTCCCCCACCTAGCGTTCACCTTGATCTCCATGGAAGAGCTCCTCCACCGGCTTGCCAAAGTACCGTGCGAGCGCGATCGCCAAGGGCAGCGAGGGCAGGTAGCGGCCGGTTTCGATCGCGTTGATCGTCTGGCGCGAAACCTTGAGGTCGCGTGCGAGGTCCTCCTGGCGGAGTCCTCGCCCGGCTCGTTGCTCCCGCACGTCGTTGCGCATGCATGGAAAGGTAGCTTGACATCCCGGTCATGTCAAGCTCCTTTGACATTGCCCCGGCTACGACCGGGCGATTCCCCCAGCGGATCAGGCGCGGGCGCGATCCGTGTCCCGCCGACGCGCTCCGAGGATCGCCGCTGCCCCGAGGGCCACCAACCCCGTCACGAGTCGACGGTGGAGCGACAGCTCGAGCGCCGGCGACCAGGTCATTTCACCCTTGTCGAACGGTCCGTGGGCACCCCGATCCGTCGTTTCGTCAAGCGGCCGGTCCAGATTGTCCGGGCGGTCCGGTCGCTCCTGCTCCGTCTGCTGCGCGGCGTAGCCGGTCCGGCCGAGGTATCGGTCGAGAAGTCCGGGCACCACCTTCTGGGCCCAGACCGACAGCAGGGTCGGCCAGCCGACGAACAGCTCGCGCCGTGGGTGGTGCGTCGCGGCGAGGATCGCCTTTGCCGCGACCTCGGGGGCGAAGATGGGCGGGACCGGCTGTGCCCGCCGTGGCAACCGGCTGCGCACCCAGCCGAACTGGGGCGTGTTCACGGCCGGAAGGTGGACCGCGGTCACCTGTACGTGACTCTGATCGTGGATGAGCTCGCAGCGAAGCGAGTCGGTGAAGCCCACGACGGCATGCTTCGTCCCGCAATAGGCGGACTGGAGCGGGATCGATCGATATGCTAGCGCGGACCCGACCTGGACGATGACGCCCGAGTCGCGTGCCTTCATCCGGCGAAGCGCCGCGAGGGTGCCATGGACGTACCCGAGATAGTTCACCTCGGTCACCCGGCGGTACTCGTCGGCGGAGGTCTCGGAAACAGGCGCGAAGACAGACTCCATCGCGATGTTGATCCAGGCATCGATCGGGCCGAGTTCGGCCTCGACGCGCCCGGCAGCCTCCTCGACGGCCGCCGCGTCGGCCACGTCGAGCTTGAGCACGAGGGCTCGCTGGCCGGCTGTCCGCACCTCCGCGGCTGCCGCCTCGAGCCCCGCGGTGCCCCGCGCGATGAGCGCCACGTCCCAGCCGTCGTCGGCGAAGGCTCGGACGGTCGCGCGCCCGACCCCTGCGGACGCGCCGGTGATGACGACGATCATGGTGTTGCTACCTCCATTCATTCGTTGGCTGGTTGATGTCGGGCTCCGGCGTCGGCCGGCGTCAGGTCGCGGTCAATGTCGCCGTCACCGTCGCCGTCACCGCGGTGTGCGCGCGCCCCGGCAATGGCGCCCAAAGCGAGCAGCCAGGAAACGAGCGCCGAGCCGATGCAGAGCGTGCAGAGCGCTTGCACCACGAGGACCTGGTATGCGACGAGGAAGGCGCCGACCGCGGCGCCAACTGAGGTAATGACTGCGAGCGTCGTGGCGAAGCCCGGGAGCGCTCGAGGCCGCAGCACGAGCCACGTGCTGAGGATCGCGTCCGCGAGGTAGAGGCCCGCGCCCAACACCGCGTCGGGCACCGGCAGCGCTCGCGAGAGGCTCGATGTCAGAACCTCCCGGCTGCCGTTGCCGAAAAACGGCTCCCATGGGGCGGCGATGAGGCCGACCTGGAACGCGGCGAGATACAGGGAGATGGCGAGGCCGAGCAGGGCGAGGACGACGAGGGCGAGCCCCCGCGTCGTGCCGCGGTCAGCCACGCTGCTCCACCTCCTGGTGACCCTCGCCGACCACGACCTCGAGGTCGCCATCCACGGCAACCACCGTGAATTCGGTCACGTCGCGTTCGCGCCGGAAGTCGAGGTCGACGCGAGCGCCGGCCACCGGGAGCCCGCGGATCTCGAGGCGATTGACGAAGCGCGGCAGGCGTGGGCGGACGATCCGCAGACGGCGGGCAAAGCCGTCGGGCTGGAGGCCGAGGGTCACGCCGAGGAGGTACGGGACACTGCCCGCAGCCCAGGCCTGGGGATGGCAGGCCACCGGGTACTTGACGGGGGCCTCGAAGAGGCTTCGTTCGATCCCGGCGAAGCATTCGGGCAGCCGCCGGTGGTCGAAGGCACCCGCGGCCTCGACGAGGGCCTCGAGGATCGACTCGGCCGAGTCGTCCAGTCCGTAGCGTCGGAACCCGGCGGCGATGAGGCTGTTGTCGTGTGGCCAGACCGTGCCGAGGTGATACGCGACCGGGTTGTACGCCACCGCTTCCGTGGACAACGTCCGGATGCCCCAGCCGCTCCACATGTCGTCGGCCATCAGTCGGCGCTCGACCCTCGCCGCGCGGGCCGGCGAGGCGATTCCGGAGAAGAGGACCTGACCGGCATTCGAGCTGACCACGGCGCAGGGAGCGAGTCGATCCTGCAGAGCCATCAGGTAGCAGCCGAGGTCCTCCGACCAGAAGGTGCGCTCGAAACGCGCTCGAAGCTGCTCGGCCCGGGCCCGGAGATCGGCCGCCCGTACGGGCTGGCCGTCACGCTCGAGGAGATCGGCCATCGCGCGCCGAGCCGCAAAGGCATAGCCCTGGACCTCGGCAAGGCGGATCGGCGGCCGGGCGATGTGGCCCGCGGCGTCGACGATCGCATTGCCCGAATCCTTCCAGCCCTGGTTCGCCAGGCCGCCATCCGTGGGGCTGGCGTACTCGATGAACCCATCTCCATCGTTTTCGCCGAAGCGGTCCAGCCAGTCGAGGGCCCGGTCGACGTTGCCCCGCAGCTCACGGAACACCTCGAGCGAACCGGTCCATGTTGCGTGCTCGCCCATGAGGATCAGGAAGAGTGACGTCGCGTCGACCGACCCGTAATACGGCGTCTGGGGAATCTGGCCGAGTCGTGCCAGCTCGCCGATGCGGAGCTCGTGGAGGATCTTGCCAGGCTGCTCGTCGCGCCAGCTGTCGTCCTCGGTGCCCTGGCGTCCGGCGAGGAGCCGGAGCGTCGACGCCGCGATCGCCGGTTCATAGGCGAGCGTCTGGTACGCGGTGATGAGCGCGTCTCGACCGAACAGGGTCGAGAACCACGGCAGGCCGGCGCCGTAGTAGCGCTGCCCGTCAAGCGTCGAGCGCAGGATCGAGAGGTCGGCGAGCGATCGGTCGATGACGCCGTCGAAGAGCCGCGAGTCAGTCTGGACGGCCGTCAGCCAGGGGTCCCTGTCCGTCAGCCCACCGGCATGGACGCCACGGCCATCGGTCGCGCCGTGTTCCCGTTCGGCGGCGCCACCTCGCGGAAGCGAGCCTGGCGACGAGGGTTCCATCGGTGGCGCGCCGGACTTGAGCGTCTCGTCGATCTCGAAGGTGAGCTCGAACGCGGCCGAGCCACGGCCGGGGACGTGGAGCGCGATCGTCGCCCCTTTGCGGTCGCGGGACGATGGGGCGCCATCGACGGCCACGCTCAGAGTGCGATGCACGCCGTCGCCACCGTCATAGGCGGCGACGAGGCGGTTCTCGTCCCACGCGGGGCGGTGTCGTCGCCCGCGGGGTGGTCCCGCGAGGCCTCGGATCTCATAGACGTCCCGGAACCCGGCGGCGACGTCGACGCGGACCTCGAGCGGCGCGTCATCCGACCCGTGGTTCTCGACCTCGAACCGGTCGTGGAGCTGGGTCCGGGTGCCGTCGAGGGTCCGCGTCCATCGTGCGGTCAGGACGTTCCTGCCGACGGTGCGACCCCCCGGCAGGGGAAGCTCCGGGTTGGTGAGCTCGAGCATCGCGGTCGTCCCCGCCGCCGCCATCGTCCCGAGCGATTCGAGCTCGTACCCCTGGACCTTCACCGTGAGGCCCTCGAGGTAGCGCATGTCGTGGTGGTAGAGACCGAAGCCGTGGGCACCCGACAGGGGAATCTGGCCGTTCCGCGGGCAGATGAAGAACGGATCCCCGTCCTTGATCACCACCGCGTCGCCAATGCTCTCCACCTTGGACGCTTGTGATTGCGTCAGGACGTTGCGCTTGCGCTCCGCCCGTTCGTGCTTGCTCCCGGGGTCTCCGGTGCGTTGTCGGGTCCGTGCCGCCACCATGGGCTACACCATCTCCCGGATGGTCTGTCCGAGGGCGCCGGCGGCGATCTTGACCCGGTCCGGCTGGCCGCGCAGGAGGGCCTCGGCGAAGTTGGTTGCCTGCTCGCGGCTGATATGCGGCGGCATCGGCATCTCCAACGGGTCCACGACGGCCTCGATGAGGACGGGCCCCGGCGTCGCGAGTGCCGTCTCGACCTGATCGGCACAGGTCTCGGGATCCGTGATCGTCACGCCCGTTCCGCCGCAGGCCCGCGCCACCAAGGCGAAGTCGATCGGCTGGAGCTCCACGCCGAACTCGGGATTGCCGAGGAAGGCGATCTGTTCCCACTTGATCTGGCCGAGGTAGTCGTTCCTGAACACCACGACCTTGATCGGGAGCTCGTGCTTCGCCGCCGTCGCGAAGTCGGCCATGAGCATGCTGAAGCCGCCATCGCCGACGAGGGCGACCACCTGTCGATCGGGGTGGGCGACCTGGGCACCGATGGCGTATGGCAGTCCACACGCCATCGTCGCCAGGTTGCCGGAGACCGAGAACCGCTGGCCCCGGCGGGCCCGGATGTGGCGGGCGAACCACGTCGTGATCGTCCCTGAGTCGGAGACGACGATGGCATCGTCGGCCAGCCTTCGACTGATCTCGGCCGCCACGCGTTGCGGCTTGAGCGGCGTGTCCAGGCGGGCCGCACGCTCGTCCATGAGCGCCCACCAGTCGATCATGCCGGCCTGGGCGTGCTCCAGGAATGCGCGGTTTTCGGAGTTGCGCCGGAGAAGCGGAAGGAGGGCCTCCACCGATTGTCGCGCATCACCCACGAGCCCGACGTCGACCGGGTGTCGGAGCCCGATGCGGGCCGGGTCGATGTCGATCTGGACCGCCTGCACGGACCCGGGTTCTGGGTAGAACTCGATATACGGGAAGGAGCTCCCGACGATCAGCAGGGTGTCGCAGTCCCGGAGGGCGTCCTCGGACGGCTTGGTCCCGAGCAGGCCGATCCCCCCCGTGGAGAACGGGCTGTCGTCGGGCACGACCCCCTTGCCCAGGAGGGCGGAGATGACGGGGGCGGCGAGCTTGTCCGCGACGAGCTCGAGGGCATCACCGGCGTCGAGGGCGCCCCGGCCAGCGAGGATCGCGATCCGGGAGCCCTGGTTGAGGATGGCCGCAGCGCGACGCAGATCGGCCTCGGGTGGCACCGAGGCGCCGATCGCGTAGACGTTCCCGGTGTGGCCGGGCACGTTGTCCTTCGAGCGCGGACCGTCGTCGGCCGGAAGGCTCTGGAGGTCGGTCGGGAAGCAGATGTGCGCCACGCCGCGTCGGGCCAGCGCCGTGCGACAGGCGAGGGGCGCCACGGTCGCCACGTGCGCCGAATTCATGACTCGAGTGTTGTAGACGGCAACGTCCTCGAACACCCTGGAGAGGTCGACGTCCTGCTGCTGGGCAGTGTCGATGAGGTCGCTGAAGTGGTGCCCGGTGATCGCGAGGACCGGGGCGCCATCGAGCTTTGCGTCGTAGAGACCGTTGAGCAGGTGGATGCCGCCCGGCCCGGATGTCGCGAGACACACGCCCAGCCGCCCCGTGAACTTGGCGTACGAGGCCGCCGCGAGGGCCGCGGATTCCTCGTGCCGGACCTGCACGAACCGGATCTGTTCCTGATGGGTGCGGAGGGATTCCATGAGTCCGTTGATGCCATCGCCTGGGAGACCGAAGATCGTATCGACGCCCCACTCGACGAGCGTTTCGACGAGCACGTCTGCGGCAGTTCTAGTCATGGAAACCTCCTTGGGTGGCCACGCCTCCGGTGGAGGGTGCGCGGGCCGGGATTGCGGCTGTCGGGGACACGCCGTCGCTGCGACTGGTTGGACCGCTCGATCGAGCCAGGTCGATCAGGGCGAGTCCGGTCGCTGGGTCGTACGAGCGACGCAGCTGGGCCGGGGTTTCGGTCAGCATGACCTCGAGGGTCGGGCGAACGCGCCCGGCGAGGAGATGTCCGCCCACGACGGAGCCATCCGAGCGGCCCAGGACCACGTGGGCGTGAACCTTCGGATTGTCCGCCGAATCGGGCCCCGCCCGGGTGATGTCACCGACGAGGGATAGGACCTCGACCTGCTCGTTCACCACGATCCGCCGGTAATCGCGGGCCTCGAGGTCGAACCAGCCGATGGTGGCGTGCTGGAACGCGCCGATCGCCGTGAAGTGGGCGGCGTCCAGCCCGCGGTTCCGGGCGAACTCGGTGAGACCCTCGATCGGCTCGTCGCCGGGGTCGAAGACAATGGCGGTTGAACGAACCGAGCCTGCCGACAACGTCAGGTCGCGCATCAGCTGGCCACCTCCCCGGCGCCGATGGCGGCCGCGGTCGTGGCCGGGGGCGCGTGCCGCACGCCAACGGCCGTGCCCGGGCGGCTGGTGGAACCGACGATCTCGCGGGGCTCCAGGGCGGCGGCGAGGAGCTCAGCCGGGTGGACCACCCGGCGATCGGTCGTCTGCTCGATCTGCTCGCGGCAGCTGAAGCCACCGCTCACGACGTACGTGGCGGAGGAAGCCTCGCGAACGGCCGGCAGGAGCACGCGCTCGCCGGCTGCGATCGAGACGTCGTAGTGCTCCCCGCGCTCGAAACCAAAGGCCCCCGCCATCCCGCAGCAGCCGCTGTCGGGCACCTCGAGATCCAGGCCGGCCTCGCGAAGGACGGCCAGCTCGGCGTCGAAGTCGAGCACGGATCGGTGGTGACAATGTCCGTGGACCAGGGCGTGACCCTCGAGCCGCGGCGGACGATAGCCGTCGAGCGACGCGAGGAACTCCGTGAGCGTCCGTGTCTGGTCCGCGAGCCGCCGGGCGTCGACGTGGCCGTGCAGCAGGTTCGGCGCCTCGTCGCGGAAGACGGACACGCACGAGGGTTCCAGGCCGACGATCGGGACGCCCGCCCGGATGTCGTCCCGGAGCTCGGTGAGTACCGTGGTCAGAAGGCCCTTCGCCTGCCCCAGGAAGCCCCAGTCATACAGCGGCCGACCGCAGCACAGGCGCTTTTCCGGCACGACGACCTCGCAGCCGGCGTCCTCGAGGATGCGGACGGCAGCCTGAAGTACCTGCGGGTGGAACGCGTCGTTGAACGTGTCGGCCCAGAGGATGACGCGGCGCGGTGGCGCGGATGCTTCGGCGCCGACCGGGGCGTCCGGCGAGGCCGGGGAGGCCGACGCCGAGGCGCGGGTCCCGGTCGTGGAGCCGCCGCGCCGGCGCCACCATGCCCGGAACGTCTCATCCGCAAAGCGCGGAATCTCGCGTTCAGGGGCGATCCCGCCGACGAGCTTCGCCAGGGACTCGAGCCCCGGCGCGTGTGCCACGGCATTGACCAGGCGCGGCATCCGCGAGGCGAGGCCCGACCACCAGTGGATGAGTCCCATCGAATAGGCGGTGCGAGGGCGAAGCCTGCCGGCGTAATGGTGAGCGCGAAATTCAGCCTTGTACGTGGCCATGTCGACGTTGACCGGGCAGTCCCCCTTGCAGCCCTTGCAGGCGAGGCAGAGGTCGAGCGCCTCCTCGACGTTGGCGTTCCGCCAGCCCCCCTCGAGCTCCGTCCCGTTGAGCAGTTCGAACAGGAGGCGCGAACGACCCCGCGTGGAGTGACGCTCCTCACGGGTGACCATGTAACTCGGACACATGACGCCGCCCTCGTGGCGACGGCACTCCCCGACCCCGACGCAGCGGAAGGCAGCGTGGCCGAAGGATCCGCCGTCCTCCGGGTAGCGGAACCATGTCCGCGGGCGCGGTGGTTCGTAGTCCACGCCCAGGCGCAGGTCCGAGAGGATCGGGTTCGGGCGCACGACCTTTCCGGGGTTCATCCGACCCCGTGGATCCCAGATGTCCTTGAACTCCTCGAACGCGCCGACGAGCTCGTCACCGAACATGATCGGCAGGAGCTCGCCACGCGCCTGACCGTCCCCGTGCTCGCCCGACAGCGAACCGCCCATGCCCACGACGAGCTCGGCCGCCTCGGACAGGTACCGCCGGAAGCGCTCCAGGCCGGCCGCGGTCACGAGGTCGAAATCGAGCCGGCAATGGAGCACGCCCTGGCCGAAATGGCCATACATGTCGGCTGAATAGCCATGGCGGTCCCAGAGGGCCCGCAGCTTGCGGAGGTACTCGCCGAGCCGCTCGGGCGGGACCGCCGAATCCTCCCAGCCCGGTCCGGTGGTCGGCTTGCCCGGGACCATCGCCGTCACGCCGAGCCCGGCCTCGCGCACGCGCCACAGCTTCTGCTCGTCGGCCGGGTCGTCGTAGAGCCGGGCGGTGGCGTCCCGGCGTCGGGACTTCAGCTCGCGCACGAACCGGCGGCCACGCTCGTCGGACTCCTCCCGGTCTGCGCCACCGAACTCCACGAGCAGGTACGCCTGGCCGTCGGGGAGGAGGCCGAGGGCGTCCGGGTGGATTCCGCGGGACCGAACGTCGCGAACGAGGTTCTGGTCCATCCCCTCGCAGGCGATGCAACCGGACTCGATCACCGGCGGCACGTCGTCCGCGGCCGCGTAGACATCCGGATAGCCGACCACGACGAGCGTTCGTCCCACCGGGCTCGGGACCAGGCGGAGCTTGGCTTCGAGGACGGTGACGAGCGTCGACTCCGATCCGACGAGCGCCTTGGCGACGTCGAAGTCCTGCTCTGGGAGCAGGTCGGGCAGGTTGTATCCCGAGACGCAGCGCGGGATGTCTGGATAGCGAGCTCGGATCTGCCCTGCGTACCGATCGCGGAGGTCGCGCATGCGGCGGTAGATCTCGGCGGGCCGGCCCCCGGCCGCCACGATCTCCTCGAACGTCGCGTCGTCCGTCGGTCCCACGCGGAGGCGCGTGCCGTCGTAGGCGAGGACGTCGAGCTCGAGGACATTGTCGACGGTCTTGCCGGCCATGACCGAATGGACGCCGCAGGAGTTGTTGCCGATCATGCCCCCGAGGGTGCAGTGGTCGTGGGTGGCCGGGTCGGGGCCGAACGTCAGGTGGTGCGCCTCCGCTGCAGCCCGCAGGTCGTCGAGCACGATCCCCGGCCGAACGCGCGCCCAGCGCTCCTCCGGATCGAGCTCGAGCAGCTGGTTGTTGTACTTGCTGTGGTCGATGAGCACCGCGACGTTGCAGCCCTGGCCGGCCAGGCTGGTGCCACCGCCCCGCGACACGATCGGGGCGTCGTGCGAGCGGCAGACCTCGACCGCCGCGATCACGTCATCCGCGTCGCGCGGGATGACGACGCCGATGGGGACCTGTCGGTAGTTCGAGGCGTCGGTCGCATACAGGGCCCGGCTTCCGGCGTCGAAACGGACTTCCCCGCGCACGGCGTTGAGCAGGTCGACCGCGAGGCGCTCGGCGGCGGACGGAAGTTTGCCGGTGCCCGTCGCGGTGTGCCGGCTCAGGGCGATGGGGCGCTGGCGGGTGAGGGTCATGTCGTGGTCCACTCCAGGTACGGTTGCGCGTCGGATCGCTTGAGCTCGAGACCGACCCCTGGCCGCCCGCAATCGGGCTCGAGGAGCCCGCCATGCGGCTTCACGACCCCGTCGAACAGCAGCCGTTCGATGCGGACGTGGTCGTGGAACCACTCGATGTGGACGGTCGAACGAGCCGCGCAGGCCAGGTGCATGTGCAGCGCAGGGGCACAGTGGGTCGAGAGGGGCGTGGCATGTGCCTCGCAGAGAGCGGCGGCGATCCCGAAGCCGGTCGTGCCGAGACAACGCGTGGCATCGGCCTGGAGGACGTCGACGGCTCCGGCCTCGAGCAGCCGCCGGAGGCCGAAGGCATCCCAGCCATACTCACCGGCGGCGATCGCCATTCCGGCCGGGGCCGTATCGCGCAGGAGCCGCAGGCCATCGACGTCGTCGGAGCTGACGGGCTCCTCGAACCACGTCACGCCACGCTCGGCGAACGCCGCCGCCGCCGCGCGGGCTCGATGGCGATCGTAGGCGCCGTTGCCGTCGACGAACAGCTCCACCGATGGGCCGATCGCGGCACGCGCCACGTCCGCCCGACGGGGATCATCGGCCTGGTCGCGGCCGACCTTCATCTTCACGAACCGGAAGCCGTCCGTGGCCCAGCCGCCGAGTTGGTCATGGAGGCGCGCATCGTCGTACGAGCAGAAGCCGCCGCTGCCATAGGCGGGAATCGCCGGGCGCGCCCTGCCGAGGAGATCGGCGAGCGAGAGGCCGAGGAGGCGAGCCTTGAGGTCCCAGAGTGCGTTGTCGACGGCCGAGATCGCGGTGGCCGCGATACCGGGACGACCGAGGTTGCGAACCCTCTCCACGAGAGCGGACCAGATGGCGGCGACATCCCAGGGACTGGCGCCGATCACGATCGGCCCCAGCACATCTCGCACGAGACGTCCAGCGGTCGCGTCCGCGTAGGTGTAGCCCAGGCCGCGTATCCCGCCGGCGCGAGGTTCGACGATGACGACCGTGGTGCTGTCCCAGGCCAGCGTTCCGTCCGACTCCGGGGCATCGGTGGGAACCGTATACACGCTGACGTCGAGCGTGTCGATCCGTGGCTCGTGGCTCGAGACTCGCCGGTCGCTCCCGAGTTGCCGGTCCGCAGCCAGGACTCGCCGGTCCATACCCAATTCGTTCACCGGCGCCTCCATGCTCGAGGACCCGTCGAGACTCCGCCGGCGTGGCCGTCAGCCAGTCACGCTACCGGGCCCGCCCGGTCACCTCGACCACAGTCCCGGGCACGGCTCTTGCGGATTCGTTGCACGTCGCCTCGAGTCGACGTACCGGCGCCACCATCTCATCGGTAATCGGACTGGGCCTCGGTCCTGCCTGCTGACCCGTCACGTCGCGGACACCTCCCGAGGAATCCCGCCGTTCGACGTGCGCCTCGCCCGGGCGATCAAGCCGCTGCCGCAACGCGCCTGTAGCCGGGGTAGGACGCCGGCCGTCGCGGCCGCAACGGAGATCCTGCGATGGTCGAATCCGTGCGCCGGGGATCACCCCGGCTGACTGGGAGAACCACCGATGACGCAAACCCGAACCAACGCCAACACCGGGACCGGTGCCGCCCGAAGCCGACGGCCGATCGCGATGCTCCGTTCAATCGTCGCGGCCCGCGTCGTGGCACGCGCGCACTGCGACCTTCCATGTGGCATCTACGACCCGGAGCAGGCCCGGATCGAGGCCGAGAGCTGCCTGAAGATCATGCAGAAGATGCAGGACAATGCCGACCCGTCGTTCCGCATCCGCGCGATCGACATCAAGGAGCGGCAGGCCGAGCTGGTCAAGCACCACCTCGACACCCTGTGGCACGACTATTTCAAGCCGGAGCACGAAGCCAAGGTGCCCGACCTGCATGAGCTCTTCTGGCAGGCCGCGAAGCAGGCGTCGACCGTCAAGGCGTCGTCGGACCCGGCGGACGGACAGAAGCTCCTCGAGTTCATCGACCGCATCGACGAGGCGTGGCGCGAGACGGGCGGCCCCGGCAAGACTCGCGTGAACGGGCGTCGCGCCGCGGCGGCTGCCGCCTGAAGGCTCAATCCGATCGGCGCAGCGACCGTGTTCACCGGACAGGCGGCTGATCGAACAAATGACCAACGACCCGAAGGAGGTGAAGCCAAGTCCGCCGCTCAGTGCTCGCGTCCCGCCTGCGCAAGCTCCGTACCCGCCGCGCCCTCGAGCAGGTCGCTGCAGCTCCGTGAACCATGCATGAGCAGCTCACGGATGATGACGAGGCTCCACCGATCACCCAGCTGCTCGACAGCCTTGGAGAACGCACAGTAGTCGCCTACGGAAGAATTCGGCCTCCGGAGGCGAGCCGGGACGAGTACGAGATCGAGACTTCCCACACGACGGCTGCTGGTTTAGGGTGCCGTCGTGAACGACACACGCCGACTTCCGGCGATCGTCATTGGCGCCGGCCAGGCCGGCCTGGCGATGAGCCGGCTCCTGACCCTCGCCGGACGAGACCACCTCGTCCTCGAGCGACGCACGAGCCTCGGCGGCGGTTGGCAGGACCGCTGGGACAGGTTCCGCGTCGTGACGCCCAACTGGCTGGCGTCGCTGCCCGGCCAGCCGTACGACGGAACCGATCCGGACGGCTTCATGCCGCGGGACGAGATCGTCGGCCGGGTGGCAGCGTACGCGGAGCGTCTCCACGCACCGGTCATGACCGGAACGACCGTGGAGCGGCTGACGCCGGTGGACGGTGGCTTCCGGCTCGAAACCAGCGTGGGCCCGATGGAGGCCGACCAGGTGGTGGTGGCCACCGGCAGCTACCACGCCCCCCGCGTTCCCGCCATGGCGAGTGGCATACCTGCCGAGATCCACCAGCTCCATTCGGGTGCCTATCGGAACGAGGGATCGCTCCCGCCCGGCGGCGTCCTCGTCGTCGGGTCGGGCCAGACCGGCATCCAGCTGGCCGACGAGCTCCTCGCCGGCGGCCGGCGCGTCTACCTGGCGGTAGGCAGCAACGGCTGGGCACCGCGGCGCTACCGGGGCCGGGACATCTTCGGATGGCTCGCCGCCATGGAGGTCGACGGCGAGACCTACGGCGTGCGAACGCCGAAGGCGGACACCCTGCCCGATCCGCGACGACGCCTGGCGGGTACGCCGCAACTCACCGGTCACCACGGTGGGCAGGACGTCGACCTTCGGCGGATGGCCGCGCACGACGGGCTCACGCTCCTGGGCCACCTCGAGTCCGTGGACGCCCATCAGCTCACCGTGGCTCCGGACCTCGGCGAGCGGCTCCGCCGCTCGGAATCCTTCTTCGACGAGATCCTGCGGCCCCAGATCGACACCTACATCGAGCGGGCGGGTATCGACACTCCGCCGGGCGTCGTGGAACACGACGCGTTCGAGCCGCCCGAGCGCGGAGCGCTCGACTTCCGGGCAGAGGGCATCAAGTCGGTCCTGTGGGCCACCGGGTATCGAATGGATCATTCCTGGATCGCCGCGCCGATCGCCGATGCCCAGGGCATTCCGCGCCAGCATCGCGGGGTGAGCGAGATCCCCGGCCTGTACTTCATCGGGTTGCTGTGGCAGCACAGCCAGGCGTCGGCCACGCTGTTCGGACCGGCCATCGACACGCCGCACCTCGCGGCCCGGATGGGCCTGAACCTTCCGCTCGAAATCGCGATTGACGCCCGACTCCGGATGGGCCTCGGCGGCGAACGACAACAGGGCGCACCTCCGGCCTAGGCGCCGGGCGGCAAAGCCCTGCGGCGAGGACTACTCGACGGAGGCCGTAGAGTCCGGTCTGGCGGTCGTGGTCATCGTCACCCGGCTTCGCCACGTCGCGCTCCTCGGCGAGGCGTCCTCGGCCGTCGGGGCGCGACGTACGGCGACCGCCACGCTGGCCGCCCCTCTCTGCGACCGGGCCGTGCTGGACCTGCAGCAGGGAACTCCTGTCCTCGTCGTACTGGCTCCGTAGAAATCGATCGCCCGCCACGCTGTCCACGCCCCCACGGGCCTGCCACAAACGGCTGCCGGCTCGCGTGACAACGACGATCGGCGCGGGCGGTCGGCATACTGAAGGCGAGCGAAGCCGTCACCTCGGAGGTCGTCCATGGTCGTGCGCGTTGACCTGAACATCTCCCTGGACGGATTCGCCACGACGACAGACCAGACGCCCGAGGATCCGTTCGGGTCCGACTGGTCGCGCCTGGTCGAGGCCTACGTCGCGACCCGCACGTTCCGGGCCCGGGTGCTGCACGACACGTCCAACGAGGGAACGACCGGCGTCGACGACGAGTACGCGCAGGCGTACTTCGCCGAGGTCGGCGCCGAGATCATGGGCGCCGGCATGTTCGGGCTCCACGCCGCCGCCAGTGATCCGGACTGGCGCGGCTGGTGGGGCGACGAGCCTCCGTTCCACGTACCGGTGTTCGTGCTCACCCACACGCCGCGCCCGGCGCTGAAGATGGCGGGCGGCACGACGTTCCACTTCCTCAGCGCGACGCCGCGCGAGGCGCTCGACCTCGCGTCGGAGGCCGCGGGCGGCAAGGATGTGCGGATCGGCGGCGGCCCGACCGTGGTGCGCGAGTTCCTCAAGGCCGGGCTCGTCGACCGGCTCCACGTCGCCATCGTCCCGATCCTGCTCGGCCGCGGCATCCGGCTCTGGGACGACCTCCGCGGGTTCGAGGACGGCTATAGCGTGACGTCGGAAGTCGCCTCGAGCGGGGTCACGCACCTGACCTTGTCGCGCTAAGCGTCCACTCGCGTCTTGCCGCGCCGACACGGCGGTGGCGTGCAACAAGACGACGCCACAGAACGGTGAGCGGGAGTTTGAGGTGAGTTTGGTCGGGGCGAGAGGATTCGGCCGCGCGGAACCTACCTCATCAACCCGCTGCGTCAGTCCGCGGCCGCGGGCTCGAGCCGCAGCATCGACCACGAGACCGGGGGCAGCGTCACCGGGTGCAGGCCGTCGATCGCCGGCGGCCGGCGACAAGCGCCGAGGCTCGACGCGGGTGGGGGCGCCGGTCGTGTTCCGCGCGTACGGGTCGTCATCGGCCAGGACGACGTGCTCGACGATCTGCATGGGGCCAAGGCCATCCAGGGCGAGGTCGAGCGTGACCGGCGCCGCGGCATCGCGGTTCACGAGGAACACCGACACGGCATCCGAGGCCGCGTCGTACGTCGCTATCCCGTCCACGGCGGGCACGGGTCCGTGCTCGGCGGTGTCGACCATCGGCACCTCGAGAGCCAACGGCACCACGATCCCGCTAGCATGGCGGGCGGTCAGCGAGAAGGGATAGAACGTGGTCTGACGCCAGGCCGGCCCGCCCGCCTCCGCGCGGATCGGGGAGATCACGTTGACGAGCTGGGCGAGGCAGGCGCACGTCACGCGGTCCGCGTGGCGGAGCAGCGAGATCAGCAGGGCACCCACGACGACGGCGTCGGCGACCGAGTAGTCGTCCTCGCACAGCGTCGGCGCCTCCGGCCAGTCGCTCCGAGGCGGTTGGCCCTGGAAGCGGCGCAGGTACCAGACGTTCCATTCGTCGACCGAGACCTGGATCCGCTTGGCGCTGCCCAGGGCGTCACCGACGCTATCGGCCGCCTCGACAACCGCGTCGATGAACCGGTCCAGCACGACGCCGGAGGCCAGGAAGCTGGCGAGATCAGCGGCCTCGCCCTCCTCGAAGTAGGCGTGCAGGGACACGTAGTCGACGAGGTCGTAGGCGTGCTCGAGGACCGTCCGCTCCCACTGGACGAAGGTGGGCATCCAGCCCCCCGAGCTGCCGCACGCGACCAGCTCGAGGCCCGGGTCGAGCATGCGCATCGCGCGCGCGGTCTCGGCGGCGACCCGTCCGTACTCGCCCGCGGTCTTGTGCCCAAGCTGCCACGGCCCATCCATCTCGTTGCCCAGGCACCACATCCGGATGTCGTACGGAGCGGCGCTCCCGTTGGCGAGGCGCTCGTCCGACCGCGTCGTGCCGCCGGGTACGTTCGTGTACTCGAGGAGCGCGACCGCCTCGTCCACGCCGCGCGTCCCAAGGTTGACCGCCAGCATCGGCTCGACACCTGCCCGCGCGGCCCAGCGCACGAACTCGTGCAGACCGAACTCGTTGGTCTCCGTCGAGTGCCAGGCGAGGTTCAGCCGGCGTGGTCGCGCCGCAGGAGGTCCCACCCCATCCTCCCAGCGATAGCCGGACACGAAGTTGCCGCCTGGATAGCGCACGATCGTTACGCCCAGCTCGCGGACGAGGTCAAGGACGTCCTCGCGGAACCCGTCGGCGTCGGCGCGTGGGTGGCCGGGCTCATAGATGCCGGTGTAGACGGACCGGCCCATATGCTCGACAAAGGAGCCGAAGAGGCGGCGATGCACCTCGCCGATGGGTTCGCCGATCCGGATCGTCGTCCTGGCCCTCACCATCGATCCCACAGTAAGCGAACGGCATGGTGACCGGGTTGCGGAACGCGATCAAAGGCCACAGCAGGTCCGTCAAGTACCAATACGAGGAGCAGGAACATTATCGCGTGGGCGGGCCGGACGTTGGGCAGCGCGATCGACTTAGATGACCGCCCTCTGCAGGCCAGCACTCGGTCGAGGGAAAGGCGATCAACCCCGAGCGAATCGCTGGGGCGTGGTGGGATGGTCGCGTTCCCCGGGGCCGGGCCGTCGGATCGCCCATCGGAGCGGTGGCTCGACGATGTGGGAGTTTGGTCGGGGCGAGAGGATTTGAACCTCCGACCTTGTCGTCCCGAACGACACGCGCTACCAAGCTGCGCCACGCCCCGACCGAGGGAGCCCGTTTGACAGGGCTCGGGGATGATAGCAGAGGGTCGCGAGGAGCCCCTCCCGCCTGTCGATGGTCCGTGATTCTGTCAGTGCCAACTGATCAGTGATCTTGTCAGTCTTCCCAGATGGAGAGGCAGACGATCACGATGACGACAAGAGATCAGCAGCGGGCTCAGGTCTTGACGGGGTGGATCGCCCACGATGTGTCGAGCGCCGAGGCGAGCGAGCGACCGGGACGACTCAGACCGTCTCGACCGGCTCCGGCGAAGGCCGGAGGTGGGCGACGTCCCGAACCGGCGCCATGACCACCGCCGCGGCGACGAACGAGATCGTCATCAGCCAGAACACGATCGGCAGGCCGGCGGCATCCCCGACACGGTCGATGATGACGCCGTAGAGCGCGGTCCAGAGCGACCCGACGCCGAACGCCATGGTGAAGTAGAGCGCAAACGTCACGTCTCGGATCCCGGCCGGCGCCGCGTCCGCCAGAAGCGCCTGCAGCTGCGGGCTCTCCGCGAAGGCGAAGAGCCCCATCACGGCGAGGCCGGCCCAAAGCCCGACGAGCGAGGACCCGACGGAGATGAAGATCGCGAACCCGATCGCGCCGCCGAGGTAGGCCCCGATGATGACCGGCCGCCGTCCGACTCGGTCCGACAACCATCCCGCGATGAGCGGCATCGGGACCGACAGGACGATGAGCGCGCCGTACATGACATCGGTCGTCGACGAGGGCAGGTGCAGGACCTGGGTCAGGTACAGCAGCGCGAAGAGGTTCGCCACGCCCAGGCCGCGACCGCCCCCACCAAGGACGGACGCGAGGTACACGCGGCGGAGGACCGCGTTCCGGCGAACCTGCACGAGTGCCTGCCGGACCGACCCCTCCGCCCGTGCCGCCGCGCGATCCGTGCCGCGCTCCGTCACCCAGCGCACGATCGCCAGCGCGATCAGCGCTGCCGGCACGCCGAAGATGACCGAGACGCCGCGCCAACCGACGGTGGCGAGCAGGAACGGCCCGAAGAGCGCCACGATGACCGTCCCGACGTTTCCGCCGGAGATGTGGGCGCTGATCGCGAAACCGCGGCGCTCCGGCGGGAATTGCTCCGCGAGGAGCCCGTTGCCGACCGGATGCTGCGGCGCTCCGCCGATCCGCGACACGATGTTCGTGGCCGCGAATGCCCCGAACGTCGGCGCGGCAGCCTGGGCCGCGAAGCCGAGCCCGAACAGGATCCCGCCGATGCCCATGAGGTACCGCCGCGCGACGTGCCGGGTGACGTACCCGAATGTCGCCTGCACCAGTCCGGAAGAGATCATGCCGGCCGCAGCCACGAACGTCACCGTTTCCACGCCGACGTGGAACTCGTCGATGACGCCCAGGAAGATGAGCGGCATGATCACGGCCTGGGCGTGGTTCACGGCATGCGCGATCGACAGCAGCCAGAGGGTCCGCTCCGGGCGGATCACGGGCTCGGATGCGGAACCGGGACTCGATCGCACCGACGGAGAATACGGGCCGGCGCGGCTCGCCGTGGACCGACATCGCGCCGCCCTTGTCGAACAGTTCAGGCGTCGGAATCTATCCTCGGCAGGACGTGCACCAGACCATCGAGGCCCATACCTGCCTGACCATTCGCGCCAGGGTCGATTCCGCGCTGGCACGACGACCGCACTGCGGCGGCTGACTCGCCTCGGCCGGACGGCCTGACTCGAAGCGGCGGCGGCCAGGGCTCCCGTCCCCGGCCGTTTTCGGCGCGTTATGCAAGTGGTTCATCAAACAGCCGACGGCCACGCTGGACCTTGGGCACGGGTCAGGTTGATGACGGGCCGGGTCACGCTCGCTGACAGCGACTCTCATGAACCAGCCGCATGTCGGCCGGGCGTAGCCCGGGCCGGGAGGCGCGGGGGCACGCATCGGCACGGCGCAGGGCGGCGCAAGGCGACCCGGCCTCAGGTGGGCCTGCGCTCCGCGGCCCCCGTCCCCTGGTGAAATCGGAGTCGCCAGCCGGCGTCGGCGCGCACCCAGACCGATGATCGGAGCGCGCGGCGGTCATCGGGCCCCACCGAGACGAATCGGGCGATCACGACGCCCGGGCCAACCTCGTCGACCTCGAAGTCCGCGATCGTGACGTCGGACGTCAGCCTCTCGGCGAGGAGCGCCGCGATCGTCGCCTCGCGCGTCCATGTTCGCCCGCTCGTGCCGATCTCGAGGAAACGGTCGTCGAGGACACCCTCGAGGCCGCCCGGTAGCGCGGTTACGTCCCTCCGGGCGAGCGCAACCTCGAGCGCCAGCAGGGTCTCGCGGACATCGACGTCGTTCAGCTCGGCCACGCGCGACACGATCGGGCCGCGGCCGCCGCTGGTCAAGCCTGGTCCGGCTCGCGACCTAGAACTGGTCGAGGTAGCGGTCGACCTCCCAGGCGGAAACCTGCGTCCGGTAGCCGTCCCACTCGGCCCGCTTGGCCTCGACGAAATGGCCGTAGACGTGATCCCCGAGGGCCTCCCGGATGACCTCGTCCCGTTCGAGCTCCTCGAGCGCCTCGCCCAGCGTTCCGGGCAGCTCCCGGATCGACTTTGCGGCGATCGTCGCCCGGTCCATCTCGAACAGCGACTCCTCGACCGGCTCGGAGAGAGGCAGCCCCTGTTCCACGCCGTCGAGACCGGCCGCGATCATGGCGGCGAAGGCGAGATACGTGTTCGACGATGGATCCGGACAACGGACCTCGGCCCGGGTGCCTTCGATGGACTTGCCCGGCGAGATCATCGGGACGCGGATCAGCGCCGATCGGTTGGTCCGGCCCCAGGTGATGTACGTCGGTGCCTCGTAGCCCGGGACGAGGCGTTTGTACGAGTTCACCAGCGGGGCGAGGACGGCGCTCATCCCCCGGGCGTGACTGAGGATGCCGGCCATGTACGACTTGGCCAGGTCCGAGAGCCCGTACGGAGCGCCCGGATCCGCAAACGCGTTTCGCTCGTCCTCGATCGACCAGAGGCTCTGGTGGGTGTGCATGCCGGACCCGTTGATCCCCTGGATCGGCTTTGGCATGAAGGTCGCGTAGAGGCCGTGCTGCTGGGCGATCGCCTTGAGCGCGAACTTGAAGGTGATCGCGTTATCGGCGGTCTGCAACGCGTCGGCATACTCGAAGTCGATCTCGTGCTGCCCTGCGGCGACCTCGTGATGGGCCGCCTCGACGCGAATGCCGAAGGCCTCGAGCGCGTCGACCATGTCCTGCCGGACCTCCTGGGCGAGGTCGGTCGAGAAGTCGAAGTAGCCCGCCAGGTCGTGGGGCAGCGGTGCCACCCGGCCTGCGTCGTCCCGCCGGAAGAGGAAGAACTCGAGCTCAGGACCCATGTTCACGACATAGCCGAGGTTGCGGGCCCGGTCCACCTGGCGGCGCAGGACGTGGCGCGGGTCGCCGACGAACGGCTCCCCGCGCGGCGTGAAGACGTCACAGATCACGCGGGCCGTGCCGCGTGGCCCGTCGCTCCGCTGCCAGGGGATCTCCGAGAAGGTCCCCATGTCGGGCATGAGGTACTGGTCGCTCTCGGCGATCCGCGTGAAGCCCTCGATCGACGATCCGTCGAACCACGTCCCGTGCTCCACGGAGCCGGCGAGCTGGTGGATCGGGATGGTAACGGCCTTGACGTGCCCGATGATGTCCGTGAACTGGAGCTGGACGAACCGGATCCCCCGGGCCGCGGCATCCCGGATCGTTGCGTCGACATCGTCGGCGGTCATCGGGCGATCGATCCTGCTCAGTACTGGAACAACAGTTCGCGGTACTTCGGCAGCGGCCAGAGCCCGTCGGCGACAACGCTCTCGAGCGAGTCGGCGACCTCGCGGAGAGCAGCCTGGGCCGGGATCACCTTCTCGACCACCGCCTTGGCCTCGGCCTGGACCGATGCGGCGGCATGTGCCGCGTGCTGGGCGTGCTCGAGGACCTCGATCGCGTCGACGAGCTCATCCGTGAGCCCCGCAACCCGACCGGCGACGGTCACGGCCCCCTTCGAGGCCGAGGCCCCGGCCAGCTCCCCGAGGTAGCGGACGGCCGCCGGCAGGATCATGGTCCTCGCGATGTCGAGGGCACAGCTCGCCTCGATGCTCCCGACCTTGACGTAGCGCTCCCAGAAGATGTCGACGCGCGAGGCGAGCTCGCGCTCGGACAGCACGGCGAACTTCTTGAAGACGGCCTTGGCCTTGGCCGAGGTCAGGGCGGGCAGCGCGTCGACCGTCGTGCGGTTGTTGGGCAGGCCGCGGCGCGCGGCCTCCTCGTGCCATTCGACGGAGTAGCCGTTGCCCTCGAAGAGGACCGGCTTGTCCTCCGTGGCGATCTTCGAGAGGATCTTGGTCAGGCCCTCGAAGTCGCCCGGCTTCAACTTCTCGAGGCGATCGGCGAGGTCGGACAGGGAGTCGGCCACCGCAGTGTTGAGGACCGTCTGCGGCCAGTAGATCGGGGCCGACGACCCCACGGCGCGGAACTCGAACTTGTTGCCGGTGAAGGCGAACGGCGAGGTCCGGTTGCGGTCCGTGGCGTCCTTCGGCAGGACCGGCAGGGACGTCACGCCGAGCTCGACGTTGCCGCCCTTCTTCGATGCCGATGCGGGCCCCTTCTCCAGCTGCTCGATGACGTCGACGAGCTGGGAACCGAGGAACACCGACATGATCGCCGGCGGTGCCTCGTTGGCCCCGAGACGATGGTCCTGGCCGGCGTCCGCGATGCTCGCCCGGAGGATCTCGGCGTGGACGTTCACCGCGCGAACGACCGCCATGAGGAACGCCAGGAACTGGGCGTTGGCGTGGGGGTCGTTGCCGGGGTCGAGGAGGTTTTCCCCGTCATCGGTCGCCATGGACCAGTTGTTGTGCTTGCCCGAGCCGTTGATCCCGGCGAAGGGCTTCTCGTGGATGAGGAACATGAGGTCGTGCTGGAGGGCCAGCCGCCGCATCGTGCTCATCACGATCATGTTGTGGTCCGATCCGACGGACGTCGGCTCGAAGACCGGGGCCATCTCGAACTGGGCGGGAGCGACCTCGTTGTGCCGGGTGCGTGCCGGGATCCCGAGGCGCCACAGCTCGCGGTCGAGATCCATCATGAACGCCAGGATCCGTTCCCGGATCGAGCCGAAGTACTGGTCCTCGAGCTCCTGGCCCTTCGGTGACGGCGCCCCGAAGAGCGTCCGCCCGGTGAGGATGAGGTCCGGGCGCTGCTCCGCCAGGCGGCGGTCGACGAGGAAGTACTCCTGCTCGGGGCCGATCGTCGTGTACACCCGCCGAGCCGAGGTGTTCCCGAACCAGCGGAGGATTCGAAGGGCCTGCTTGCCCAGCGCCTCCTGGGAGCGCAGCAGCGGGATCTTGTGGTCGAGGGCCTCGCCGGTGAAGGAGACATAGGCGGTCGGGATGGTCATCGTCACGCCGTTGGGCTCGACCTGGAGGAAGATCGGGCTGGTGACGTCCCAGGCGGTGTAGCCGCGGGCCTCGAAGGTGGCGCGGATGCCGCCCGACGGGAACGAGCTGGCGTCCGGCTCGCCCTGGACGAGGTTCCGGCCCGAGAACTCGGCGATCGACCGGCCGTCGCCGGTCGGCGTGAGGAAGGAATCGTGCTTCTCGGCCGTCGAGCCCGTCATCGGCACGAACCAGTGCGTGAAGTGGGTGGCGCCGCGGGCCATCGCCCATTCCTTCACACCGTGGGCAACGGCATCGACGATGGCCGGGTCGAACGGCTCGTGGCCGTCGATCGTCGCCCGCAGCTTCTCGAAGATCGGCTTGGCCAGGTACTGCCGCTGGGCCGCCTCGTGGAAGACGTACTCGCCGTAGATGTCGGCCCCGGCGAACTCGAGGTACTGCTCGGTCGAATCGACCCGGTGGCTGGCGATCGTCTCGATGGCCCTGCTGCGAGCGGTCATGGTTCTCCTGCGCATGAGGCGTCTTGGCTGATGGTTCGGCGTCGCGCGGTCCGACCGGATGTTCAGGACGGTTTTGTGCCCAAGGCATGACGGACACAGGGACACCCGCGCCGATCCACATGGTATCCGCCGCGCCGATCGTTCGGGGCCTGTCTGGGGCCGTTCGTGTGGTTGCTAGTTAGGCATCGTGCACAAGGCGAAGGGCGACAGCGAGCGCCAACCGGAGGTCGGGGTCGGAGAGCCGCCACCCCGTCACCTCCTCGATTCGCCGAACCCGGTAGGCAACCGTATTGCGATGAACGCCCAGTGCGGCGGCGGCTTCGTTCACGCTGCCGTGATCCAACAGGGCGCGGACCGTCTCGAGTCGCTCGCGACGAACGTCGGGGCGACCGGCGAGCAGCGGTTCCAGGATCGCCCTGGCCAGCCGTTCCCGGTCGGGCAGGTTGTGCAGAACGACGAGGAGGCGATACACGGCAATGAGCGCCGCCCGGGCGATCCGGGGCGGCTCCGCGAGCTGCTCGGCAGCCTCGAGGGTCGCCCGTGCCTCCGCCTCGGCGGCGGGGCGATCCGCGACCGTCGTGAACGGACGGGAAACGGCGACGACTCGATCCAGGAACGAGGCCATGCCGGCCGCGACCAGTTGACCTTCCGGGTCCGCGCCGCCCGGCGCATCCACGGCGAGCACCGCCCGGATCTCGATCGAATCGGCATCGCCGCGCAGGGCAAGGCGACGGCCCGGCGCCAGGGCTCGGAGGTCGCGCCGGATCGCATCACGCCGATCGCGCCCCTCCGGCAGGTCCGCGTCGGTTCCGGGCATCCGCTGCCTCGCGATGAGGACCACCCAGGGCGGACCGGCCGGTGGCATCGCCTCCGCCCGTCGCGCCTGGTCACGAGCCAGGCGAACGGCCTCGTCCCGGGAGAGCTCCAGGGCCAGGAACCCGGCGATGCGCCCGAGGCTGACGCGCTCGAGGTCGCCGACCGATCGTTCACCGAGCAGCGCCAGGCTGCCCGCTACCCCGCCTGCGGCCGGCAACGTGACCCGAAGGGCCGCTGCCTTGCGGGGGTGGGCGTGATAGCGCGCCACCGCCGCCACGGCATCCGGCAGCTGGGTAGGGGCGTGGACGGCCAGGACGTTTCCGCGACGTCCTTCGAGCGCGACCGCCCGCCCGAGGAACGTCGCCACCGCGGCGACGAGTGCCTCAGGCCCGCCGCCTTCGAGCGCGAGCTGCTCGAGGCGTGCCTCGAGCAGCGCAGCCTGCCGATCGAGCTCGGCACCCTGCGTCACGAGGAACCCGATCAGTGTCCGCTCGAGGGCAGCCGGGTCGCTGCGGGACACGCGCAAACCGGGGAGGTCGACCGCCTCCAGGTCAGTTGCGAGCAGGTCCAGGAGCTCCGATGGCGGTCCTCCCTCCGGGTCCGACTCGATGAGGACGACGCCGGATACCCGGGCCGTCGCGAAGGCAGCGGCGAGATCGCGCAGCTCGGCTCCACCCGGCGCCACGACCGCGAGCGCCGACTCGGGGACGATGGCGAGATCGCCCGGCTCGAGCGCGTCGAAGGCCGGAACGCGGGCTCGCATCACGCGAACCCAGGTGATCGCGCGCGGCGCACCGGCCCGCGCGCCGACCGGGCGTGCGCCCGGGAGGATCGCCGGACCAAGCTCGGCGAGGGTCGTCACGTCGTGGAGCCACGTGGAGCGGCGCGGGCGAGGGCCACACCGCGGGCGGCCACGAGGTCGTCGACGAGGCGACCGAACTCCCGGTCGAAATCCACGTATCGATCGGATCGGCCGACCAGTGCCAGGGAGCCATCCGGGCCGAGGCGAGCCCAGACCCGGCGGCGTGGCAGGTAGAACGTGATGGTCAGGCCGAGGATCAGGCTCGCGAAGGCCGTCCACACGATCCCCTGGCCGGGATCGCGCTTGGCGATCAGCAGGGTGTAGTCGTCGAACCCCTTCAGGGTCACGCTGAAGTCGAGCGCCTCGAACGCCGCCGTCGCCCCGTTCGTGACGGTCAGCGGGAACCCGGTCTGGATCTGGTTCGTGCCATCGGGGTTCACGCCGGTCACGACATACGGCAGCATCAGGAGCGTGCCCGTCCCGGCGGACGTGCGATCGAGGAGCAGCTGAAGCCCGACATCCTCCCCGGGAACCGCCAACGTCCCGAACGGCAGGCCGCCGGCCTGGTCGGTAAGGGGCACGGGTCCCGACCACAGGATGTCGCCCGTCGTGGAGCGGACCTCGAGGTCCGGGGCAGGCCCGAAACCGTTCTGATGGAAGGTGTAGCCGCCGGCAGTGAGCGGGTCGTTGACGCGGATCTGCTTCCGCGCCAGCAGCTTGCCGTCCTGGTAGACGGACAGGTCCGTGATGAAGTCGGAGGCGACGCCGTTCTCCAGCAACCCCGGAGCCTGGAACCCGTTGTTCCGGACCAGCAACAGCCCCGGCGTCCCGATCGGCTGGACCGTCAGGGTGTTGCCCTCGGCGACCACAAGGCCCTGCTCATCGCCGAACCGGGACGTGATCGCGGCCGCGATCAGGAAGAGGATGAGCCCGAGATGGGTGAGGAGGGTCGCCATCTTGACCCAGCGATGGCGATCCCCGTACAGGTACGTCGCCCCGTCCGCGACCACCTGCCGGACCCGGAAATGGCGCTTGCGGAGCGTCGCCGTGACCGTCTCGGCGGCGAGGCCCGGGGCAATCCGGACCCTGTCCGGCAACTGCGGATCGAAATACGCCTCCGGCTGGACGACGCGGATTTCCGCGGACGCCCGCCACAGCCGGGGCGTGCGATCGATCGTGCAGATGACGATGGACAGGATCAGCACGATCAGCCCGATCGAGAACCACGTCGAGGTGAAGACGTGGAAGAGCTGCAGCCGCTCCATCGCGTTGACGACGCCGAGGCCGAGGACGTTGTCGTACCGGGCGTGGATGTCTGCCATGGCGCCGTTGTAATCGCCGACCGAACGGAAGGCGAAGGACGGCAACTGCCGGATCGTCATGCCGATGACCGCCAGCAACGCCAGGACGATGATCTGGAGGACCGCGAAGTTGACCGACGTGAAGAGCCGCCAGATCGCGAGCCACACCGCGTCGGCGCGAGCCCCGAGGCTCATGCGGCCGGGGTTCGATCCCGCCGACCGGTCGGCGGTCAGCGTAGACATGCTTCGCCGCCGATCAGCGGATGCCCGGCGCGGCGGACCCGCCCGAACGGTCGCCAACCCGGGCGACGTTGGCGGCCGCGCGAAGGGCGCGATCAAGATCCGCGGTCAGGTCCTCGACGTCCTCGAGGCCGACGCTGACCCGGAGCAGGCCGGGCTGGATCCCGCTTTGGAGGAGCTCCGCCTCGGACAGCTGGCGCTGGGAGGTCGACGGGGGGTGGACGACCATGGTGTGGACGCTGCCCAGCGACGCCGTCCGCTCGGTGACCTCGAGTGCATCGACGATCGCCTGGCCCGCCGGGCGGCCGCCGGGAACCTCGAAGGCCAGCATCCCGCCGCCCACGCCGGCCCGGAATTGCCGGCGCACCACGTCATGCTGGGGATGGCTGGGCAGGCCCGGATACAGCACGCTGACAACGTCGTCGCGGGCCTCGAGCCAGCGCGCCAGCGCCAGGGCGTTCGAGGCGTGGCGATCCATCCGGACGGCCAGGGTCAGGAGGCCGCGGAGTGCGAGGAAGGCCTCGATCGGCGCCAGGGTGGCGCCGGTGCTCGTCTGGACGCTCTGGACGGCGTCGACGAGGTCGCGCCGTCCGGCCACGACCCCGGCCATGAGGTCGCTGTGACCGCCGATGTACTTCGTGGCGGACTCGACGACGAGATCGGCGCCGAAGTCCAGGGGCCGGCAGACATACGAGGACGCGAACGTGTTGTCGACGATGTAGGTGGCGCCGGCCCCGTGGGCCAGCTCGGCCATGGCCGCGTGATCGGTGACGAAGGTCGTCGGGTTGGCGGAGGTCTCCGCATACAGGAGGCGAGTCGGCTTTCCGGCGAGGGCGGCGCTCACCTGGTCGGCGTCGGTCATGTCGACCAGGACGACTTCGACGCCGAAGCGGCCGAAGTATCCCAGCAGCTGGGTGCGCGTGGAGCCGTAGGCGGTCAGCGGTGCCACGACGCGATCCCCGCCCCGGAGGATCGAGGCACAGGCCGCGTGGATCGCGCCCATCCCCGACGCAAGGGCGACGCCCGCCTCGCCGCCGGCGATCTCCGCGTAGGCCGCGCCAAGGGCCGCGGTCGTCGGGTTGGCAATCCGGCTGTAGGCAAAGCCGCCGGCCGGCCCGGCGGCCGCCGCCGCCAGCTCATCCGCATCGAGTGCCGAGAACGTCGCCGTCTGGTAGATCGGGACCGACGTCGGGATCTGCTGGAGGTGCGGCGCCCGTGAGGCTGCGCGGATGGCGCGCGTCGAGAACCCGAGCCCGTTGGCCGCGACGGCGCTCCCCGCCGAACCGTCGTCCCCGGACCGCCCGTTGCCGGCGCCGTCCTCGGCTCCCTTCGCCCCTGGATCCATGCCGCTGCTCACGGCCGGATGCTACACCGAGTGGCCCACCACTCCGACCGGCACCGCCCGCACGTCATCCACGACCGTGGCCGGCCCGGCCACGCGGTTCCGGCCGGATCGCTTCGAGGTGTACATCGCCTGGTCGGCACTGATCATCAGGTCGTCGACGGCCCGGCCGTCGCGGGGATAGGAAACGACACCGATCGACACCGTCGGCCGCCAGTCCACCCCGGGCACGACCGCCGCCGCGACCGTCATCCGGATCTTTTCGGCCACGACCCAGCCGCCGGTCGGGTCGGTCTCCGGGAGGAGCGCCACGAACTCGTCGCCGCCGTAGCGGGCCGCGACGTCGATGCGACGAACGCCGCGCTTGATGGTCTCGGCCACGATCCGGAGGACGACATCGCCGGCGTGGTGACCTGCGCGGTCATTGATCAGCTTGAGTTCGTCCAGGTCGAGCATCAGGAGGCAGAAGCCCCTGCCGGATCGCGAGCTCCGGGCCATCTCGCGGTCGATCGCCGCGAAGAAGAAGGCGCGGTTGAAGAGGCCGGTCAGCGAGTCGACGGCCGAGAGCCGGATTGCCGCGTCGCGTGCCCGGCGCTGCTCGCGGCCGATGACCGATCCGATGTAGGCGAGGAGGAGCAGTGCGATCAGGTCAGCCGCGATCGTGGCCAGCTGGTTCGGAGACGGGGACCCGTTGCCGAGCGAGGCGGCGACGATGTAGCCGATCGCCGCGCCGCACGAGAGGACGAACGTCGCCATCGGCCGAACGACGAGCGCCGCGGCGCCGACGATGAGCGGAAAGGTGAAGAAGAATGGACTGTCGTATCCGCCGGTCAGCACCACCAGGATCGTCGCGAAGGTCAGGGCGACGGTCCCCTCCAGGATCGAGCGAGCGGCACCCAGCGCGGTCAGCGGCAGCAGGTCGTGAATGACGAGCACGAAGATCCCCGCCAGCCCGAGCAGGACGAAGATCGCCGAGGTCGTCTGCGGCCAGAGCCCGCTCGACCCAACGACCACCGCCGCCGAAAGGAGGAACACCCATGACACGATTCGAACGATCCGGTCGTACGTCGCGGGCTCGTTCAGCGACTCGCCGACGATCCCGCCGATGAGGCGGCCGGCGTCGAAGCCGGCGAGACCCGGCTCGTCGGCATCGCGCCTGCGACCCGCGTCGAACAGGCTCGGCCGCCCGAGCATCGGTGGAATCAGGATCAGCGACATGACCGCCAGGTTGATCACCAGCGCGACCAGGATCACGATCAGGACCGTGCCGCTCACGGTCAGCGTGTCCCGAACTGGTAGGTCTGCTTGACCAAGCGCAGGTACGCGAAGGTCTCCGTATCCCGAACGCCTTCGATCGCCTGCAGTCGATGCGTCAGGAACTCCAGGAGACCCTCGTTATCGGCCGACACCATCTCGATGAGGATGTCGTAGCGGCCCGTCGTCACGACCACGTAATCGACCTCCGGCAGCTCCGCCAGCGCCTCGGCGACGGCGACGAGCCTGCCGGGCTCGCAACGGATCCCGATGAGGGCCTGCTGGAAGCCGAGCTTGCCCGGGTCCGCCACGCCGACGATCTGGACGATGCCGCGCTCGATCAAGCGGTTCGTCCGCGCCCGGACGGCGGCCTCGGAGACACCGAGGTCGGTCGCGATCTGGGTGAATGGGCGCCGGCCGTCCGCCTGGAGGTGCTCGATGATCCGCTTGTCCAGCGGCGTGAGCTCATCCTTTCGGCCGGGTCCACCTCGAGCGTTGGGCATGTTCTCCTCTGGGCGCGAGAGCCGTGTATCGCCCTATTGCACCACGCCGGATTCCGGATTGCCAGCGCAGCGGTGCGGAGACGCGCCGGTCAATTGCGGTCGAGGATCTCCAGGACCCCGGCGAACTCCTCGATCGATGCGAGCGAGATGGGATCGAGGACCAGCTGCACCTCCGCGATGCCCTCGCCGGCATAGCGCCGGAGTTCCGCCGCGAGCGCGTCTGGAGTGCCCGAGAGCGGCTCGAAGGCGCGTCGCGCAAAGTCACCCTGGACGCGACCCTTGCCACCGCTGAGCCGGACCTGGACGGCGACCGTGCGCTCGATGTCGGCCGGGTCGCGGCCGACCTCCCGGCTGATGCCGTCGACGAGATCGCGGAGGGGAGGTACGCCGTCCGGCGAGTTCCCGGTGTCGGCAAACCAGACGTTCCAGGCGTCGACGTGCGGAAGGGTGATCCGAAGCATTCGCTCGCCCCGGCTGCCGACGAGAAGCGGTGGCCCGCCCGGCCTTGCCGGCCGGGGGACCAGCTCGCAATCCCGGGCCTGGTACCACCGCCCGTCGAAGTCGATCTCCCCGTCCCGGAGCAGGGTCCGCACGATCGTGAAGGCTTCCTCGAACCGATCGATTCGATGGTCGAACGGGAACCCGAACGCCTGGAACTCGATCTCGTTCCAGCCGGCCCCGAGGCCCACGATCAGGCGTCCCCCGCTGATCTCGTCGACCGTCGCCGCCAGCTTGGCCAGCATCGCTGGCGCGTGGAACGCCGTGGACGCGACGAGCGGCCCAAGTCGGATCCGCGTGGTGGACGCGGCGATCGCCGAGAGCAGCGTCCAGACCTCCCACGGGCCCCGCGTCGAGCCGTCCGCAAAGCGATACAGGAGATGATCACCGACCCATATCGTGTCGTAGCCGAGCTCCTCGGCGAGACGGGCCATGGCAACGTACTCGGGCCAGCGGACTTCGCGCTCGACCTCCGGAAGCTGGACGCCGACGCGCAACGGTCGGTTGGCGTTCGTGGGGGGAACGTGCATCACCGGTCTGGTCACGGCTGAACGGTAGCAGGGCCCGAGCGCCGGCCTAGGATCCCGACGCTCCAGCCACGGAGAAGGGCTGCCGGCGTTGTCGCGGTACGCGCCGCTGCCGCCGCCGGCCGCCGTCGTCGGATTGGTCGGGGCGGTGGGATTCGAACCCACGACCTCGTGCTCCCAAAGCACGCACGCTGCCAAACTGCGCCACGCCCCGTTGTCGTCCTCCGTGGACGATACCCGACCATTGTGGCCGACCCGGGGCCAGGACGGCATTGCAACCAAATCCATCCGTCCGGCGTCATCGTTTTCGACGCCGGACGGATGGCAGGCAGAGCAGTCCGCCCGGCGTCCCCGTGCCTGCCCCGGGAGGCGTTACGAGGCGACCAGACCCCACCCCACCTGAGCAGACCGTGCTCGACATGTGCCCGTACTGATAGACTCGCCGCGGACGGTAGTGCCCGACCGGCCGTACGAACGACCCACAGGGGAGTCTCGAACGCACGTGCACGCGCGTCGGGTGCGTCAGCCGGGCAATGATGCCCGCGCCGATCGTCGCCCATCCAGGACCACGGCCAGTTCGGGTCGTCGCTCACGCGAGCGGGCTGCCGTACGCGCTGACTTCGTCGCGGCAGACGATGTCCGGCGCACGGTTGCAGCGGCCGCGTCCGCGATCATCCCGGGCCTCGGGCAGCTGATCAACGGGCGTGGGCGACTCGCGAAGTGGTTCGCCGTGCCGTTCCTCATCCTGATCGCCGTCGCGGCCATTCGCGTTGCGACCAGCTCGCCCACGCGCCTCTTCGCGTCGATCATCTCACCGACGACGATGGGGATCCTTCTCGTCTTGAACGTCGTCGTCCTCGGTTGGCGCCTCGCCTCGGTTCTCCACGCATTCTTCGACGGTCGCTACGAACCGCGATCCGGCAGGGCGGGTGCGGCCGGCCTGGCGTTGTTGTTGATCCTCGTGGTCGTTCCTCACGGGATCGCCAACGCTGTCGGATCGTCGGCCCAGGCGGCATTCAGCACGGTCTTCACGAGCGGCACGACCGGGCCCGGGTCGGATGTCGCGGCTACCGGAGGCGGACCCGGCGCCAACGATCGGATCAACTTCCTGGTGGTCGGCCTGGACAAGACACCGTGGCGCACCGAGACCCTGACCGACTCCCTCATGGTCGTGTCCGTCGATCCCGTCGGGAAGTCCGTCTCGCTGATTTCGCTACCTCGAGACATCATCAGGGTCCCCCTCGGCGACGGCAATACCTATGGACCGAAGATCAACTCGCTCATGTCATACGCCGATCGACACCCGGATCAATTTCCACAGGGCGGCATGCGAACGCTCGAGAACGCGGTCGGCGCCATGCTCGGAATTCCGATCCACTACTACGCGCGGATCGACCTCCTCGGCTTCGTCAAGCTCGTCGATACCGTCGGCGGCGTCGACGTCAACGTCAAGAAGGGGTTCAACGATCCCAAGTACGACGGCCTCGGCGTCAATCCGAAGGGCGTTCTGGGCTGGTCGGTCACAGCGGGGCCCCACCACTTCAACGGGTACGAGGCGCTGGCCTATGCCAGGTCCAGATACGCCCCCGGCGAGAGTGACTTCACCCGCGCAGCTCGACAGCAGGAGATCCTTCTGGCCCTCAAGACGAAGTTGCTCTCGGACGGCAGCCTGCTCACACGACTTCCTGAGCTGATGAACGATTTCGCGGCTCTGATCCAGACGGACGTGCCAGCGGATCGACTGCCGGATCTGGCGGCGATCGCCGACGAGCTGAACCCGACATCGACATACCGTATGGTGCTCGCCCATCCATGGGTCAAGCCCGGCAACGATCCCGTCCTGGGCTCGGTGCAGATTCCCGACCTCGCCCTCATTCGCGCGGCGGTGGCCTCGATCGCGCCGCCCCCGGGCACGGTTCCTGTCGTCATGGCGGCCCCGAAGCCGACGGCGAAACCGAAGACGGCACCCGCACCCTCGGCTACCGCCGCGCCCTAGGCTCAAAACCGCTAGAAGCCGCGGCTCCGGAGGACGGGGATCATCCGTCGGGCTGCCCTCGCACGATGCGAGATCGCATGCTTCTCCTCGATCGAGTATTCACCGAGCGTTCGCCCACCCGGCGGCTCTGCTGCCGGCTCGAAGATGGGGTCATACCCGAATCCGCCCGTCCCGCGCGGGACCGTCGCGATCCGACCTCGACACGTCCCGCGGCGCAGGACCATCGCGAGCTCGCGCGGGAGCCGACCGCTGGTGGTCGCCGGACGTTCGTCGGGCAGGGCGAGGGCCAGGACGCAGACATAACGGGCGCCGCGGAGCTCGGACGGCAGCCCGGCCAGCGCCTCGAGCAACTTGACGTTGTTGCGTTCGTCGGTCGAGTCCGGGCCGGAATAGCGGCGGGTCAGGACACCCGGGCCGCCGTCGAGGGCGTCGACCTCGATCCCGGAATCGTCGGCCAGCGATGGAAGACCCGTCGCCCGGGCAGCGAATCGGGCCTTGATCCGGGCGTTCGTCTCGAACGTCGATCCGCTCTCGACGGCCTCGCCCACGACGCCGAGATCGTCGAGCGTAAGGAGCTCGGCACGCTCGAGCTGGAGCAGGTCGCCGAGCTCGCGAAGCTTGTGCTCGGACCGGGTCGCGATGACGAGGCGCGGACGGGACCGTCCCGCGGCGCCGCCCCCCGCCACGATGTGGTCGGCCCGCGGCACGGGGGCCGATCCCTGCGGCACTACCGCCGAACGGTGGCCAGGGCGCCACCCTGGATCTCGAACAATCGAGCAAGCCCGGTGTTGGCGAGGTCGAGGAGCTCGTCGACACGAGGCCGATCGAAGGGCCGACCTTCCGCCGTTCCCTGGAGCTCGACGTACGTGCCGGCATCGGTTCCCACGACGTTGAAGTCGACCTCCGCCCCGGAATCCTCGCCGTAGTCGAGGTCAAGCATCGGCAGGCCACCGACCACGCCGACGGAGATCGCCGCGACCTTGCCGACGATCAGCCGTTCCATCCCGTAGGTCATGAGCGCCGCCGCCAGGGCCACGTAGCCGCCGGTAATGGAGGCGCAGCGCGTTCCACCGTCGGCCTGGAGGACGTCGCAGTCGACGGTGACCGTCCGTTCACCGAACCGGCCCAGGTCGACGACGCCGCGAAGCGACCGGCCGATCAGGCGCTGGATCTCGTGGGTTCGGCCGCCGAGGCGGCCCTTGACGCTCTCACGCTCGGATCGTTCGGCGGTGGCCCTCGGGAGCATCGAGTACTCGGCGGTGACCCAGCCCGTGCCCTTGCCCCGGAGATGCGGCGGGACGCGATCCGTGATCGTGGCCGCGCACAGGACCTCGGTATCGCCGACCCGGATCCGGCAGGAACCCTCGGCCCACTTCAGGACACCGAGGGTCAGGGTGACCGGCCGCATGTCATCAGGACCGCGCCCGTCGCTACGGGTGCGCGGCGGTGGATTGCCGATGCTCATCGTGCTCGCTCCTCCGCCTTGGCGGCATCCCAGTAGGTATCGAGGGTAGCGAAGTCCAGGTCGCGCATGGCGACACCTCGCTCGGCGACCATGCGCTCGACCCGGCGGAAGCGCCCCCGGAACTTGTCGTTGGCTTCCCGAAGCGCGGTCTCGGTCTCGATTCCGAGCCGCCGCCCGACGTTGACGATCACGAACAGCAAGTCCCCGAACTCCTCGCGCCGATTTGCCGCGTCGGGAGCCTCGGCGAGCTCGGCCAGTTCCTCGGCCACCTTGTCGAGGATTCCATCGACCGTGGGCCAGTCGTAGCCGATCGCGGCGGCCCGCTCCTGCATCTCCTGGCTCGCCGCCAGTGCCGGCAGCGACCGGCTGATCCCGTCGAGGGCACCCGCCGTCGAGGTCGGCGGAGGTGGCGCGGCATCCGCGACGGAGGTGGTCGCCGTCTCGGCATCGAGGTCGCCGGCGCGTTCAGCCGCCTTGATCCGCTCCCACTGTCTCGTGACGTCCGCCGCAGTCCTGGCCACGGCATCGCCGAACACGTGAGGGTGGCGCCGGACGATCTTTCTGGCGATCGATGCCTGGACATCGGCCAGGTCGAAGACGCCGGCTTCGGCGGCCAGCTGGGCGTGGAGAATGACCTGGAGCAGGAGGTCCCCGAGCTCCTCCGCGAGATCGGGGCTCGCCCCGTCGGCCAGCGCGTCGTAGACCTCGTAGGCCTCCTCGAGGAGGTGCTTCCGCAGAGACTCGTGCGTCTGCTCGAGGTCCCACGGGCAGCCATCGGGGCGGCGCAGTCGGGCGCTGATGTAGGGCATCGCCCATGGCCCGGCCGAAGCGAGCTCTGGCGCGATGGGCGGGACATAGAGCGGTCGCCGCAGATCCTCGGCCCCGAGTTCACCGACCGAGCAAGAGGCAGTATCGGCACCGTCGGTGGCGCCGAGCCGATGCACGGCGTGGTCCTGAGGGTACAGCCGGCGCAGGAGCGCCAACGCATCGACGCCGCCGGGTCCGGCTCTTCCGGGGAGCGGCTCGATCGGGCCATCGATGACGGCGCCGAAGGCGGCGGCGGGCAGCACGATCACGGGACGGGAGGCCTCGATCGGCGTCCCGATCAGGTTCTCGGCGATGACGACCTGGAGTCCGGTGACGAGGTCGAGACCCCAATGGTCGCGCGCCTCGGCCACCAGCCCATCGAGCACGCGGCTACTGCGTGGCGCCGGTGATGGCGCTGCTCCTGGTGATCTTCACGAGCGCCTTCTTGGCCGTGTACCAGTCCGTGAACCCGTTGTTCTTGAAGGTCGTGATCTGGTCCTTGGTCGGCGACCGGGTCTCTTCGCCGATGACCTTCCAGAGGTAGACGCCATCGCTCGCGATCGAGGTCACCTCGCTCAAGTCGCCGACCGCCGTCGCGAAGATCGGCGTCTCCTTGTCCGCGGAGAACTGGCCCTTGGCGACCCAGCCGATGTCGCCGCCCTTCGCAGCCTCCGGGCCCTCACCCTGGTCGCGGGCCAGTGACGCGAAGTCGGCCCCACCGACGAGCTGGGCACGGAGCTGCTTCATCCAGTCCTCGTCGCCGGTTCCGAGCGGACGCATGAACTGGATCACGTGCCAGCCGAAGGAACTCTGGACGGGTGGCAGGATCTGGCCCGGCTGCAACCCGGGCGCCAGGATCGCAGCCGCGAATGCAGCATCGATGCCGCTCGTGGCGTCGTAGAACGGCAGCTTCCCGCCGGTCGTGGCGGCGGAGCTTTCGTCCGATTTCGTCCGGGCAAGCTGGTCGAACGTGCTCGGGTCGGCGACGACCTGGTTGTAGATCGCCGTTGCCTCGTCCTTCGCGGTCTGCCAGGCCGGATCAGAGAGGGGCAGGCTCTGGGCCGCGTTCGGGTCGTGGTTGGGCGAAATGAGGATGTGCCGGACCTTCACGCCGCCCGTGGCAGTCTGGCCGGAATTGATGTAGATCTGGAGGACGTGTCGCTGCTTCGAGGGCGCGGAAAGGTCCGCGACGACCTTGTCCTCGAGGTCCTTGCGGATGACGTCTGCCTTGATGGCGGTCCGGTAGTCGGACAGCTTGATGCCGGCGCCCTCGAGCTGGGCCTCGAACGTGTCGTCGATGGTCGCCGGGGTGTCCTCGGTGACGCGTCCGATCCGATAAACCCCGTCGTCTCCCTCGATCACCGCGGTCGGTTCGTTGAGATTGGCCGCGAAGAGCGCGTCCATGAAGGGCTGGTCGTAGCCGCTCTCCTGGGGCAGCCAGCCGAGGTCGCCGCCCTGGGCCGCCGAGCTCGCCGTCGACTCCGTCTTCGCGACGTCCTCCCAGGCCTTGCCCGACTTCAGGTCGGCAAGCGCCGCGTCGGCCTTGGTCTTGGCAGCCGCCTTCTCGGCATCGCCGGGGGCCCCGGTCGCCGGGTCGTTGGCGGGCGTCACCTCGATGACCCAGCTGTGGCGCTCCTCGACGAGCGTCTTCTCGACGGTCAACTGCTTGTCGACGTCGGCATCGCTGGCGGAGATGCCCTCCTCGGCGGCGAGCTTGGACTGGATGTTGATGTCGATGAGTCGCTCGAGCGCGATCGAGGGCAGGCTCTGGCGACGCTGCTCCAGGAACTGGAGCTGGTTCGTCATCGAATCGTTGGTGAGGTGGCCCGCGAGGTTCAGGGTTCGGATCCGGGCCTCGGTGTAGTCGATCCGGAAGGTCTCGACCGCGAGGCGCTCGCTGTACTGATCCTTGGTGATGGTGGCGCCGTCGACCGTGGCTGCGGCCCCGAAGTGGGCGTCGTACCAGGAGAATCCGGCATAACCGACGAGGATGAGGATCGAAAGGACGATCGCGAGCACGAAGCCGAGGTTCGTGAGGAAGGTCCGCCGCTCCTCGGAGTTCCAGCCGGAGCGGCCGGGCCTCTTGACGACGGGCTTGGCACGGAGAGTCATTCGGCGGTAGGTCCCTGCAGATGGTTGACGGCGCGGGCGAGGGCCGGCGCGCGGACGGGGGCGGTATCGTACCGCAAGACCCTATCCCTCCCGCATGAGACTCCTGAGCATGGCGAGGTAGGCCGGGGCGTCGCCCTCCCAGCTCATCCCGGCGACGATGGCCGACGTCCGATCGATCGCCCCGGTGCGGTGTTGCGCGTCATCGACGAACCCCAGGATCGCGGTGGCCAGGGAATCCGGGTCACCGGGCTCATAGGTCGCGACGGTGCCCGGCCCAAACGTGCGTTCGACGAGCGGAAGCCGCGACGCGACCGCCGGACGACGCATTGCGGCGTACTCCAGGATCTTCGTGGACAGGCTCGAATCGGTGAACTCGTCGCGACGCGTCGGAGCGAGGCCGATGTCCGCGGCCGCGATCGCGGCCGGCACGCCCTCGAGCGGGATCCGGCCCCGGAAGTGGATGTCTTCGACGACGCCGAGCTCCGCGGCGAGTGCCTCGAGCGCCGGGCGCGAATCACCGCGTCCGAAGATGTCGAACGCGACGCGCAGGTCGGGGCGAACCTGGCGTAGCCTCGCGACCGCCCGAAGGGCGACGTCGAGCTCGTAGGTCGGCGTCAGCGCTCCGGCGTAGACGAGGCGCAGTATCCCGTCGGCCATGAAGGGGCGCGGCGCATGACCCGCCGGATCGAACCGGGCCAGCGATGGCGTGTTGCGGACGACGCCGATGTGTCCGGGTTTGACGCCCAACCCCACCAGCCGATCGCGGAGGGCGTCGTTCACGGTGATCGCTTGCGTCGCAGCGGCGATCGAGAGCCGCTCGGCCAGCAGCAACCCCCGGTGGACGAGGGGATTGGCTGCCCCGGGAAAGCGGCTGCGGAAGAAGCCCGGCATCGATTCGTGCAGGTCGAGGACGACGGGCACGCCGGTCATCCGGAGCGGCAGCGCGGCGAAGACGAGCCAGTCCGGGAGGGTGGCAACCTGGACGAGGCCGTAGCGGCGACGCGGCTGCGTTCGCACCAGCCGAAGCGCCACGCGGACGAAGAAGGCCACGTACTCGCCGAGGTAGGTCCCGAGTCCGGCACCCTGATGGCGCTGGACGTCGAGCCGGTGGACGGTGACGCCTGATATGACATCGTCCGGCAGATCCGCCGGCCTCCGCAGTGAGATCACGTCCACGGGGTGGCCGGCGGCGAGGATGGCCTCGGCCTGTCGACGGACGCGCGGATCCTCCTCGTAGTACGAATGCGTGACCAGGACGACAGGGCGCTCCGTCGGACGCCTCCTCACCACGGTCGTCCCGTCACGTCGGTGTAGGCGCCGAGGGCCTGGGCGAACTGGGCGTCCCAGCCGAACCGTTCACGGCCGGCCCGCCGGCACCTTGCCCGAAGCGCGGCCGCATCCGGCGTCGAGAGGTCGAGGATCGACCGGATGGCCGCCGCGATCGCCGCGCGATCCGTTGGGTCGCACAAGCGGCCGAGCGGCCCCTCGGCGTCGCCGAGCACGATGCGCCGGCGCTCGGGGAAGTCGGATGAGACGACGGGCGTACCGGCGGTCAGGCACTCGAAGAGCTTGTTGGGTGTCGAAAGCTGCTCGTTGAGCGTTCGAGGCTGGTTGACCATCGCCCCGACATCCGCCGACGCCACCCAGTCCAGGAGCTCCACGGGCGGAACCGGCGGCAGGACATGCATGCGAGCGCTCGCGGCGAGCGTCGCGATGGTGTCGCGCAACCGTGCCTCCTCAGGTCCGCTGCCCATGAACACGACGTCGACGTCCGACATGTTCGTCGACGCGACGGCCTCGACGAGCTCGAGCAGGCCACGATCCCGCATGAACCCGCCGTGGTAGAGCACGATCCTCCGCTCCGGGCCGAGGCCGAGGCGCTCGCGGAACCGGTCCGGCTGGGGTTCCGGGGGCGACCACTGCAGCTGGCCGTTCATGACGACGACCGGGCGTCGGATCCGATAGCGGTGCTCGAGGTAGTTGGCACACGATTCGTTCACCGTGAACACCCGCGCGGCAGCGCGTGCAAGCTGGCCCTCCTGGCGGGCGAAGAGCGACCGCAGTGGCCCGGGCAGCCGGGCGATGTTGTTCGACTCGACGTAGAGGTCGCGGGCGTCGTAGACGAGCCGGGCGCCGGACCGCTGGGCGAGCCGCGCTCCGACCGGCAGGGCGAGAAACCCCATGGCGTGAACGATGTCCGGCCGCAGGCGCAGGCGATCCACCCCGCGCCCCTCGCGCCGAACGCGCCGGATGACGCCGGCTATTCGGAGCGCCTCGCCCACGAGACGCGGAATGCCGGTCCTGCCCGAGCCTGAGCCGCCGCCCGATCGGGCCGATGGGCGCGCCCTGGCGAACCCGGCATCGACGCGCACGAGGCGGACGCCGGGGAGCGGGGCCGCTTCCGTGGGCAGCCCGGGCCCCATCCGGGCCACGATGGTCACCTCGTGCCCCCGGTCGGCGAGCCCACCGGCGAGGCGCATGGTCCTGGCATCGAACTCGCCGGTCGAGGCGAGGACGAAGCAGATGTGCTGGCGATCGATTGACGGATGCTCGTTGGCGGCGGGATGGGCGCCGACATCGGTGCCCGCCTCCGATGGGGCAGGCGGGTCGAGGTCGGCGGCAAGCTTCACGAGCCCCGTCGATTCGACCTCCCAGTTCCAGCGTGACTGCGCCGCGGCCAGGCACCGAGCGCGAAGGGCGGCCGCCTCGGCGGGAGCAAGGTCGAGGATGGACCGGACGGCTCGCGCGAACGCGGCGGCGTCATCCGGATCCGCGAGGGACCCGAGCGGCGCGGCAGGATCGTTCAGGATCACCTCGCGGATCCCCGGCAGATCGCTCCCGACCACCGGCACCCCGGCGGCAATCCCCTCGAAGACCTTGTTCGGGGACGACAGGCGATGGTTGAGCGTCGTCGGCTGGATCGGCGCCACGACCACGTCGGCACCGGCGACCCAGTCCAGCAGTTCGGCCGGGTCCACCGGATCCAGGAGGTGGATCCGGGGATTCGCCGCGGCCAGGGACACGACGGACGGACGCGACGGCCCCGAGCCCATGAAGACGAGATGGACCGCTTCGAGGCCCGGCTGCTCGACCACGCGCGCCAGCGTCTGGATCCCGCGCCCCGGCGCCAGGCCCCCGTGATACAGCAGCAACGGAACCCCGTCCGGAACGCGGACCGCTGCCCTGAGTGGCGAGACCGGCGCGGCCTGGTGGGAGCGCGCTGGGCAATTGCGTGCCACGACGACGCGGGGCAGCCCGAGGCCGGGTCCGAGGCGGTCGGCCAGGAGCTGGTTCACCGTCACGAGGGCACCTGCCTCGGCCGCGAGACGTCGCTCGAGCTCGGCGATCTGGCGGCGAGCCCAGGCCGGCCGCCGCGCATGCTCCCCGGCTTCGGAGAAGATCTCATGCGCGTCGTAGACGATGGTTCCCCCGCCGGCATGATCACGGGCGGCGATCGCCGCGGGCAGCGCCCGAAGGTCGTGCGCCCAGAATGTCCGGGCCCCCGGGACCTCGCGCAGGGCCGCTGCCGCCGCTGCCTTCGCCCAGGGCCGCACGGCGAAGGCCCAGCTGAGCCGCCAGGAGATGCCGCGCCAGGCGGCCATCACGGGCGGGAACCGCCCCAGGACGAGCGCCAACGCCGTCAGCGGCGCCACCACCACCGCAGCAGGGATCGCCAGGGCGAGGGCCGCCAGGAGTGCTCCGGCGGCCCTGGGAGGGTCGTGGCGCCAGGCCTGTCGAAAGGCGGCGGGCAAGGATCGCGGCCGGCGTGCCATCAGGGCCCAGCGGAGGAGCCCCGTCGCGACCGGGACGCGGACCACGGTCACTCCGGCCGCCGTCTGGAGACGATCGGCCCGGGCGGCGTACGGGCTCGTGGTCCGCCCGATGATGGCCATCCGATGTCCCGCGGCCCGGAGCGATGCCGCCTCTCGCAGGACCCGGGAGTCGTGGACGACGTCATCGAGGACGAAGGCAACGATCCCGCTCACCTTGTCGTACCCCGGTCAGCGCGGACGCCGATCCTCGCGAGGACGTCGGACGCGAGCCGGCCGCCGATCACGGTCCAGTCGAAGTCTCGCTCGGCGGCCGCGCGTCCATTGGCCCCCAGGCGGGTGGCAAGCTCCCGGTTCGAGAGCAGGATCTCGATCGCGGCCGCGAGGCCATCCGCATCATCGCCAGCCGTGATGAGCCCGGCCTCCGCGGCTTCGACGATCCGGCACGTCTCCGTTCTCGGCGTGACCACGACCGGCCGGCCGGCAGCCATCGAATCGAGGAGCTTCACCGGCACGGCCACGTCCATGTACGCGTTCGCGGGGTGCGGGACGACCAGCACGGTCGCCCGGCCGAGCGCCGTCCCGAGATCGGCGTGGTCGACGGTGCCGATCTCGATCCATGGATCGCTCGCCGCGCTGGCGCGGAGCCCCGCGAGGTATGCCGCTCCGGCATCATCGCCGGCTGCGAGCCAGAGCAGCAGCCGCAGGCCGGGCACCCGGGTCCGGACCCGACGGGCGGCCGTCAGGAGCGTCTCGATCCCGCGGCCCTCGGCCGCGCCCGAGACCATCCCGATCGTGGGCTCCTCGGGCAACGGCTGCGGCAGGACCAGCTCCGTGTCCGAACCGTTCGGCGCGACGATCACGCGATCCGATTCGAGGCCTGCCAGCGCCGCGAAGGATGCGGACGGCACCGTCAGCAGCGGGAACGTCGCGATATTCCGGTCGAGTCGGGCCTGAAGGCTCGCCCGGACGGCCGGCTCCAGCGTTCGACCGAGCGCCTCGGCCTGGGCGATCGGCTCGTCGTGGACATCCAGCACCGCGGCCCCGGCCGAGCGCCGGACCTGGGTGATCGCGCCCTCCGAGAGGAACTCGGAGCTGGCAACGAACGGGCGGCGCCGCCACGGAACCGGCCGGCCGGCGACGGCCCGCACGGCGCTGCGCACGGAATCGTATCCCCAGCCCTGCGTCTCGAGCGCGCCGGTCCGTACAGCAAGCTCGTGGAAGATCGCCGCGCGGCGCAGGTCCCCGCCCCACCGGCGTCGGTCCGTTTCGCACAGCACGATCCACGGAACTCGATCGGGCAGAGCCACGGACCGAGTATATCCGCGGCATCTGGTTCGTCAGACCCGCTGCCCGGCCCGGAGGCCGCGCGATGGTAAGGTTCGGCCGGCATGTCGCAGACCAGCGAGGCCATCCGGGAGGCCTACCGACCCCAACGTCCCGGGATCCTCCAGACCCTGACCGAGACCGCCCGGGAGGTTGCCTCCCGCCGGCGGCTCATCGTGTACCTGGTCCGGGCCGATCTCAAGAAGCGCGGTGCGGACACGGTCCTCGGGAATCTCTGGTGGATCCTCGATCCACTCCTGACGATGCTCGTCTACGTCGTCCTCATCTCGATCATCCTGCAGACGAAACAGGAGGCGTACCCACTCTTCGTGTTCTGCGCGATCCTGCCGTGGAAGTGGTTCTCGAGCAGCGTCGCCGACGCGGTCACCTGCATCACGACCCGCGAACGGATCATCAAGCAGGTCAACTTCCCGAAGGTCGTGCTCCCGATGGCCGCCACCGTTGGTGGCGTGGCGAGCTTCGCCTTCGGGCTGATCCCCTTGTTCGCGATGCTCTTCCTGCTGTACCCGAATCACCTCAGCGGCTGGATCCTCCTGATCCCGGTCGTGGCGTTCGTCCAGTTCGTATTCACCGTCGGGGTCACGCTCCTGGCCTCTGCCGTCACGGTCTTCTATCGCGACGTCGGCAACGTGGCCACGCACGTTCTGCGGATCTGGTTCTACCTCTCGCCCGCCCTGTATGGCAGCGACCGGATCGCGTCGCTGACCACGAAGCACCCGGAGATCGCGACGATCTACAACCTCAACCCGTTCGCGGCCCTGTTCGAGTCCTATCGGAACGTCATCTACTACGGGCAGGCGCCAGTGTGGGATCTGCTCGGGCTGGTCCTCGTCGAGTCGCTCGTCCTCCTCGTCGCCTCGGTGGTCCTGTTCCGGCGGGTCGAACCGGCGTTCGCGAAGGTCATCTGATGCTCTCCGCGACCCACTCGATCCGATGCGACCGACGCCGGCCATCGACGTCCGCGTCCTCGGGGTCCGCTACAACCTCCGCCTCACCCGCAAGAACACCGTCCGCGAGTCGTTCAAGAACCTCGCCCGCCGCCGCACCGGGCCAAGCCACTTCTGGGCGCTGCGGGACGTCTCGTTCCGTGTCTCGCCCGGCGAGTCGCTGGCCGTCATCGGCCCGAACGGCGCCGGCAAGAGCACGCTCCTTCAGGTCCTCGCGGGCATCCTCCAGCCGGACGAAGGGGCAATCGCGGTGAACGGCCGCATCTCGAGCCTGCTGACGCTGGGTGCGGGCTTCGATCCCGAGCTGAGTGGCCGGGACAACATCCAGCTCGCCGGCGCGTTCATGGGCATCGACCACGCCGACATGGTGGCTCGAATGCCGGGCATCGTGGAATTCGCCGAGCTCGGGCAGTTCATCGACGCGCCGATCAAGACGTACAGCTCGGGCATGAACGCCCGGCTCGGATTCAGCATCGCCACCGCGGTGGAGCCGGATGTCCTCCTGCTCGACGAGGTCCTCGGGACCGGGGACGCGACGTTCCGATCGAAGAGCCAGGCACGCGTCGTGGAGCTGATGCAGTCGGCCCGGGCCATCGTCCTCGTTACCCACGACATGTCCTGGGCCAAGGAGTTCTGCAACCACGCCGTGCTCCTGGAACGGGGCAACGTCGTAGCGGCAGGTCATCCGGACGAGGTCGTCCAGATCCACGAGGAGCGCTCCGAGATGCGCCGGGGCGGCGTCCAGCCCGATGCCCTGCCGCCGATCTCGGACGCGGGCCTCGAGCCGTCCGCATCGCCAGGGAGCCGGGGCGCCGGGGCCCGCTAGCCCCGGCCGGACGGAGCGTCACGGCGGGTCAGCCTCGGGAGCCGAGTCCCCGGTAGAGATCGAGCAGGCGACGCGACTCGATCTCCCAGTTCCAGCGCTCGTGAGCTGCCCGAAGGATCCTGTCGTGGAGCTGACCCCGCTCCTCGTCGGTGCGCTCCAGGATCGACTCGATGGCCCTCGCGATCGAAACCGGATCGGTCGGGTCGCAGAGGGCGCCGAGCTCGCCACGCTCAGGGTCGACGATGATCTCGCGCCTCGCGGGCAGGTCACTGGATACGACGGGGACCCCCGCCGCGAGGCTCTCGAACAGTTTGTTCGGGGTCGACAGACGGCTGTTCAGATCCGCCGGCTGGATGGCCATCACGTCGACATCGGCGCCCGCGACCCACGCGGTCACGTCGGCCGGCGGGACCGCCGGCAGGTGATGGACGCGACCCGCGAGCCGAGTGTCCGCCAGGATCGGTTCGATGAACCCGGCCCGATAGCCGAGGAACACCAGGTGGGCCGTTGCCAGCTCGGGCCGGCACATGGCCTCGGCGGTCTCCTCCAGGCCCCTGTTCGCCATGAACCCGCCGTGACAGAGGACGATCACGACATCGCGAGGGAGCCCGAGTGCCCCGCGGATCCGGTCCTCGGCCATCAAGGGCGGGAACCAGCGAGGAGGGCAGTTGTAGATGGGGATGACGTCGCCGCGGCCGAACCTTCGGCCGAGCTCGGCCGCGAGGGCATCACCAACGGTAACGACCGAAGCCGCTCCCCCGGCCAGGCGTCGCTCCCACCTCGCCATTGTCGAGCGCAGCCACCACGGCTGGCGGAGGATGGCACCCCAGGCCATGTAGATCTCATGGCTGTCGTAGACGTATTGGCCGTGGTCGCGGACGGCCGCGGCTCGGGCAGCAGGCAGGGCCTCCATGTCGTGTGCGTGGTGGACGTCGGCCCGCGGCGCAAGCGCCACGGCCGCGTTGGCCCAGCCCAGCCACTCAACGCGCCAGCGCCGGACGAAATCGACCCCTCCCGCGCTGACGGGCCGCCCCAGGGCTCGGTTCACTACGACCACCCACGCCCCACGCGCGACCGTCCAGGGCAGCAGCAGAAGGGCTCCGACCAAGGGCAGCCGCCATGGAGCGCGAGCGGCCGTCACCCACCAGGGCGAGCCTGCGGGAATCGGGACGCGGATGATGCGCACGCCGGGCGGGCCGATCGGGTCAGCTGCGTCGGAGGGCGCCGCAGGTTTCGCCGGATCCGCATGGGCGGTCGCATCGGCGACTGCCAGCGGCGTCGCCATGATGGTGACGTCGTGGCCGGCGGCCGCGAGGGTCGCGGCCTCGCGCAAGACTCGTGAGTCGCGCGTTACGTCGTTCAGGACGTACATCACGACCCGCACGCTCAGCCTGCCTCCAGGCCCGAGACGATCGCCGCGGCGGCCCCCGCCGGCGCCACGGACAGGCTGCCCACCCGACGGCGGGCTGGCTCGCCCGCGGTAGCGCGCGGGGCGAGCTCGTCGAGGGCCATCGCGGCCATCGCGGCGTCGGTTCCAACCAGGCGCATCGCGCCCCCCGACGCCGCGACGGCTTCGGTCCACTCGGTCACGCCGCGGAGCACCACGCACGGCACCCCGAGCCACGCCGCCTCGCGCTGGACCCCGCCCGAATCCGTCAGCACGGCCGCCGCGTGGAGCTGCAGGGCAAGAGAGGTTCGGTAACCCTGCGGTTCGACGACCACGACGTCCGGACCGCATGAGATGCCGGCGGCCTGCATCGCGGCACGGGTGCCCGGGTGAAGGGCCAGCACGACCGGCCGGTCGGGCGAAGCCGCCGCCTCGAGGATGCCGGCCCACGCTCGCATCGCGGCCAGACCCCGGTTTTCCTGGCGATGGACCGTGGCGAAGAAGTATCGACCCGGCTCGAACGTCAACCCGAGACGATCCCCGATGCTGCCAAGGACTCCTGCATCCCGGACTTCCACGGCGACTCGGGCCGCAAGGTCCTGCATCAGGTCGCCCACGAGCACGACCCCGTTGGTGAGGCCCTCGTTGGCCAGGTGGTCAACGGCGGACAGTGTCGGCGCGAACAGCCAGCGGGAAAGGTGATCGACCACGACCCGGTTCAGCTCCTCCGGCATTCTCCGATCGAAGCTCCGGAGACCGGCCTCGATGTGCGCAACCGGGATCCCGAGCTTGGCCGCGGCCAGCGCGCCGGCGAGGGTCGAGTTCGTGTCGCCGTACACCAGGACGGCGTCGGGCTTCTCGTCGATCAGGATCGGCTCGAGCCCGAGGAGCATGGCAGCCGTCTGCTCAGCGTGCGATCCGCCGCCCGCACCGAGCGAGTGATCGGGCTTCGCGAGCCCCAGCTCGGCGAAGAAGTCACCGGCCATGGCAGCATCCCAGTGCTGCCCCGTGTCCACGAAGATCTCGTGATGACGCGCCCGGAGGGCTGGCTGCAGAGCCGCCGCCTTGATGAGCTGGGGGCGCGTCCCGACGACGCTGACGATCTTCACGTCGCAAGGGTAGCCGCGCCGAGCGTCCGCGCGGAGACGGCCGTTCAGCGCCTCGCGGGTACGCCGATCCCGCGATACGTGACGCTCGTGGGTAGACCCACCCCCGACAGCGTATTCCGGCCATCCACCAGGATCGCGAGATCGCGGAACCAGCCGGGATCCAGGGTGCGCCACTGCGCGTCGCCGGTCTGCGTCACGATCGCGCGTGCCGGGGACGCGGTGCCCCACGCGTAGGGCTCGGCGTCGAGCGCGCGGATCTCGTCGTCGTCGAGCAGCGGGTCCGCGGCGGCCACGAGTGCGCCCTCCCGTCGCAGGGCAGCAATCAGCGGGACGGCTCGCGAGTAGGCGAGCTCCTTGACTCCCTCGCGGTAGGTCAGGCCGAGCACGAGAACCGGGGCGCCGGCCAGCCCGCCCAACGCATCCCGGATTGCCTCGATCGCGACATCGATCTGGCCGTCGTTGACCTCCCGTGACCGGGCCACGAGCGTCAGCTCGGGCGCGCGCGACAGCAGGAAGTGAGGGTAGACGGGGATGCAGTGGCCCCCGACCCCAAGCCCCGGCTGGTGAAGGTGGGAGTACGGCTGGCTGTTCGCCGCGGCGATGACCTCGCGGATGTCCACCCCGACACGGTCGGCGTAGGCCGCGAACTCGTTGGCGAGTGCGATGTTCACGTCCCGGTAGGTCGTATCGGCGAGCTTCGAGAATTCTGCCGCCTCGGCCGAGGACATGGCCACGACCTCGGCATCGAGCACGCTGTCGTAGAAGCGCGCGGCTCGATCCGTCGAGGCAGGCCCGATGCCGCCGACCAGCTTGGGATACGAGGCGAGGTTCCGGAGGACCGCTCCGGAGAACAGCCGCTCCGGCGAGAAGGCGAGGAAGAAATCCTCGTCAACGCGAAGGCCCGACGCGGCCTCGAGCCGAGGCCCGTAGCGGCCGCGGGTATCGCCGACCGGTAGCGTGGTCTCGAACACGACGAGGCTCCCGTGATGGATGCCCGGCCCGATGGCGTCGACCGCGGAGTCCATGTACCGATAGTCGGGCTGATGAGCGGCGTCGAGCATGACCGGCACGATGAGGACCACCACATCGGCCGCGCGGGCGGCCGCGGCCCCGTCGACGGTGGCCCGGAGGCGGCCCGCAGCATGCCCCTCGGCGACCAGCTCGGCGACGCCCGGCTCCTCGCCGAGATGGGACCGGCCCTCGTTGATGGCCGCGACCACGGACTCCAGGACATCGACGGCGATGACATTCCAGCCGTGCCCGGCAAACTGCGCCGCGAGCGGCAGTCCCATCTTCCCGGCGCCGACGACGGCGACCGTCCCGGCGGTGCCCGGCTCGCCGGTCCAGGGCGCCACCGCACGAGGTGGAAGGACGTGGCGACATGGGTTGACCGGCAGCACGATCGACCCGCCGAGCAGGCTCGCACCCGTGCTTGGACGGCTGACGATGGTCATGGAGTTCGGGAACCTCGCGACATCAGGCGGGCGACGAGGCTGAGGATACCCGGTCGGTGCCGATGCTACCGTAGCCCGCGATGCCCACCAGACCGATCGACGCCCTCGTCTTCGCGACCTGGTACCCATCGATCGCGGATCCGGTCGCCGGACGGTTCGTGGCCGACCAGGTCGAGGCACTCCGCGACGGCGGGCTCGTGCGACCATCCGTGGTCTCGGTCGATCCCATGGAGCTGCTCGGGTCGGCATCGGCTCGGGCCAGGATGGCCGAGGCCATCGTCGACGCGGCTGCTGCGTCGATTCGCCAAGGCGGCGAGCTCTTCACGGCATCACCAGCCCCGCCTGCACCGATGGTCCCAACCGCCCGGCTACGAATGCCGAGCGGTCGCAATCCCGGCGGCGGGCCGCTCGCCGCGGTGCAGCAGCGCGAGCGGCTACTGAAGACCATCGGCGACCGCTGGATCGCCGGGGCGCACGTCGGCGTCCCGTATCCGGACGTCATCCACGCCCACACCGCGTTTCCCGACGGCGCGGCGGCGGCATCGCTGGCGCGGCAGATAGGGCGCCCGCTCATCGTGACCGAGCACAGCTCGTTCCTGGCCCGGCTTCTTGGCGATCCCGCCATCCGGCGCCGCTACGTCGAGACCGCCCTCGCGGCCCACCGCCTGCTCGTCGTCGGGCAGATGCTTGCCCGCGAGCTGGCCGCTGCGCTGCCGGAGATCGAGGGGCGGATACAGGTCGTGCCCAACGCCGTGGACGTGCTCGCATTTCGGGCGGCGCCCTGGGCCGGGCGAAGTCCCGAGGAGCTCCTGTTCGTGGGCTATCGCCGACCCAGCAAGGGCATCGCCACGCTGCTCGATGCCGTCGCGGTTGCCCGCCGCACGCGGCCGGGCCTGACGCTCCGGCTCCTCGGTGGCGCCTCGCCAGAGGACGATGCCACGTGGACCCGGCGAATCGCCGACCTGGACCTCGCCGGCGCCGTGTCACTGGAGCCGGCAGCGGATCGGCCGGCGGTCGCGGATGCCATGGCCCGCGCGGCGTTGTTCGTGCACCCGAGCCCCAGGGAAACGTTCGGGGTGGTAGCCGTCGAGGCGCTCGCCTCGGGCCTGCCCGTCGTAGCGACCGACTCCGGCGGTGTTACCGAGATCCTCGGTCCTGAGCCGGAGCGGTTCGGGGCGGTGGTCCGGGCCGACGACCCGGAGCTCCTCGCGGCCGCGATCATCACGACGCTCGACCGCCGGGCCGCGTTCGACCCGGCCGCGTTGCGCTCAAGCGCAATAGAACGTTATGGGGCGGCGAGCGTCGCCGAACGGATCACCGCGGTATACGCCGAGGCGATCGTCGTCGGCAGGAGGTCTCGCGGATGTGGCTCCTCCTCAGCCCGTCGACGCAGGGCGGACGGGGCGCCACCGGGTCGTCGTCGCGTTCAACCCGCAGCGGGCGGCCATCCTGGGCCGCCTCCCGGCGGCCGCGCGCGCGGACCTCGTCGTCGTCTCGTCCGGCCCGGTCGAGACGCCGCCGGTCTCGGGCACGAGCGCCATCGTGATGACGGATCTCGAGGGCCGGGTCCGGACGCTCATCGATGCGGCCGCGACCGGGCCTCGTGTCGGCGGGCTGCAACGGTGGCTTCGAGTCGCGCGCCACCCGATCGCGTTCGCGCGGCGTCGTGGCCTGCTGCCCGGGCTGGAGCGGACGATCCTTACCACCGGCACCTCCGCCATACGGCAGGCGCTGGCGGCCCATGTGCCGGCCGGGGCCGGCGAGCTCGTGCCGGTCGACGGGATGGACCTCCTCGCCGCGCTGCCGTTGATCGAGTCGGGGGCGGCGACCCTCTCGCCCGGCGGGCTCCGCTGGCTTGGCGATCGAGCCGGAACCGGCCACGGCGGACCTGCCTGAGCGGGACCCTCGCTCCAGCCGTCGCGCCGGATCACCTCGTCGGCGATGGGATCTCCGACGACCCGCCAGATCGAACGTCGTCTCCGCGACCTCACGAGTCCGTGCTCAAAGCGCGACGTCACCGGCGATGGCTTCGTACGTCCCTCGAGGTAGGGCGCAAGCGCCGCATACACGACCGGGTAGGTGAACCGGCTCGCGGCCGCGCGACACCGCTCGCCCGCCGCGGCAGCGAACGACGGCTCGTCGAGGAGTCGCCGGACGAGGCTCTCCGCCTCGCCGAGGCCCTCCACGAAGAGCGGGTAGTCACGGCCAAGGATGGTCTCCTGCGCCGCGGTTCGATTGAGGACGACGGGCAGGCCCGCGCGGCAGTAGTCGAGGAGCTTGGTCGAGACGACAAGGTCGTTCATCCGATCGCCGTGACGGTAGTCCCAGAGGCTCAGGGCGATGCCGCCACTGCCGAGGAGCCGGATGACTTCGTCCCTCGAGACCGCGCCATGCCAGGTGACGCCCGGGGTGGTGACGAGGCGGCGCTCGAGGTCGTCGGCCCAGCCCTCGTCGCCCGACGCCCGGAAGAACTGGTCGCCGATGGCGTGGAAGTCGAGCGACGGATGGTCACGCCGAAGGGACTCGAACATGTCCAGCATGAGCGGCACGGGATCGAAGGGGTGGAACTTCCCGCGTCCCAAAGGCGCTGGCGGGGCTCGGGCAGGCCCGGCCCTTCGGAGCCCGGATCCGGGACGGCCGGCGGCAGGATGATGGTCTTCCCGCGGGCCGCCGGAACGACAGCTCGACGAGGGCCTGCATCTCCTGCGACTGGGCGACCACGTAGCGGCTGCCATGGGCGATCTGGGCGAGGGCCGCCAGATATGCCGGTGACGCCATGACCCGCTCCGGTTCGAGGCCGTATGTGCTCCAGAGGCGCCCTCGCAAGCCCGGCCGGGCCACGGCGGCGAGGCAGGTCTCGTACGAGCGCAGGACGATGACGTCAAAGGGCGACTCGCGATCGAGGAGTTCGATCAGGTCGAGGGCGTCCTCGGTGTCGAGACCCGCCGCGGGCACGTACGGGCGGAGGCGGCGGGGATCGACGATCTCCGCCCGCGAGAGGCGCCGCAGCGGGTCGGTGATCAGCCGGCGCCGCTCCACCGTGCGGAGGGGCACACGACGTGGGTGCTGGCGCCGACGTCGAGCGTCGCGGCAACGGCCTGGACCCAGATGGACGCGCCACTCACGATGTTGAGGTCGGCCGGCGAGTAGAGGCGATCCGGAGCGACCCGCTCATGACACTGATGCGCGTCGGCTGACGCGTCCCGTGCCGACGCGTCCCTGCTGACGCCTCCCCCGGCACCAGGCGCTGGATCCGCTCCGTCTACCCGTCTGCGGGCCGCGAACCGCCCGTATCAACTCCCGGGGCAGGGTTCGCCGGACCGCGGCATCGCCGCCAGCGGCGCGGAGGAGGTGGGCGATCCGGCGGAGGGCTGCGATCGGACCGCTGCGCCGGCGGCGGAGCGCCCGTCGCGCGCGTTCGCCGATGACCGCGAGGCCAGGCTGGCCGCGAGCGTGCGCCCGACGCGCAGTTTCGACCCGCTCGCGATCCACCTCGGGAGCGGCCGGCGGTCCACCCCCGGCGAACTCGTCCGCGTCACCCCCCGCGGTCATCCGTCACGCGGGGGCCGGCGCTCGCAGCCGGGCGGCGAAGCCCTCGAGATTCACGATGCGCCGCTCCGACGCGGATTCGAGGAGGGCCCGTGCGATGGCCACGGCCCAGCAACCGTCCTCCGCGTCGATCTCGGGGCGACTCCCGGTTCGGACGACATGGAGAAAGGCCTCGAACTCGAGGGCCAGCGGCTCACCCGTCGGGACGGGAAGCTCCGCGACCTCGCCCTCGAACGTCGGGGCGTAGCCGCCGATCAGGCGCGGGTTGGTGGTGTCGGTCGCGCGCGTGAACGTCAGGCGCTGGGTCAGGTAGTCGAGCTCGAACATGCCCTCCTCGCCGACGACCACGAGCTGGCGGCGCTTGGCCGGTGTCAGCCAGTCGACGTCCAGCTGGGCCACGACACCAGACGGGAAGTGGAGCAACCCGAAGAGGAGGTCCTCGTGGTCCGCATGGATCCGCTGGGCCGTCTCGGCATGGACCCTGGCCGGCCGTTCGCGGGCGATCCACGAACAGATGTCGACGTCATGGGTCGCCAGGTCCACGGTCACGCCCACATCGCGGATGCGGGCCGGGAACGGGCCGGCGCGACGGGAGGTGACGGCGAAGACCGTCGACAGCCAGCCCTCGTGGAGGAGGCGGCCCAGCTCGCGTACGGCCGGGTTGAAGCGCTCGACGTGCCCGACCTGCACGGGGACACCGGCGGCGCGCGAAGCGGCCACGATCTCGAGGCCCTCGTCGACGGTCGGGGCGAGCGGCTTCTCGACCAGGACGGCGATCCCCCTCCCGATCGCCGCGAGGGCGAGGGGCAGGTGAGCGGTCGTGGGGGCCGCAATGACGAGCGCGTCGAGATCTGCCTTCATGGCCATCTCGAGAGGGTCGGCGTAGCCGTCGGCGCCGGACTGGATGGTCGCGGCCTCGAGGACCTCGGGGACCGGATCCGCGACTGCGGCCAGGCGGGCGCCAGGATTCGCGCCGATGACCCGGAGATGGTTTCGGCCCATCGACCCGAGGCCGGCCAGGCCGACCCGGACCTCGCGGTCCCCGGTCGGGCTCCAGGACGCGGTCATGTGGACTCGCGCGTGCGCCAGGCTGATGGCGGCGTCACGCGGAAACGCCAACGCCGGCGTGTGCCAGCACCGCACCACGAACGACTTCCACGACGGTCGCCTGGTCCTCTGACGTCATCCCGGGATACATCGGCAGGGCGATCGTCCGCTCGGCTGCGTGGTCGGTGACCGGAAGATCAGCGTGAAGTCCACGCTCCTGGATGTAGGCCTGGCGGTGGACCGGGACCGGGTAGTAGATGTCGGCCCCGACGCCACCTTCCTTGATCGCGGCGATGATCGCGTCACGAGCCGGTCCGACATCAAGGGTGTACTGGTGGTAGACGTGGGTGCGCCCGTCGGGCACGACCGGCGTGCGAACCGGGAGATCGGCAAAGCCGGCGTCATAGGCCGCCGCGATCGCCTGGCGGCGGGCCGTGTTGCGATCGAGCTTGCCGAGCTGGACGAGCCCGATCGCCGCATTGATATCGGTCATGCGGTAGTTGTAGCCGAGTGATTCGAACTGGTATCGCGTCCGCATGCCCTGGTTTCGATACAGGCGAAGGCGGTCGGCGAGCGCGTCATCGTTCGTGGTGATGAAGCCGCCCTCGCCCGTGGTCATGTTCTTCGTCGCATACAGGCTGAACGCCCCATGGCCGAAGCTGCCGGCCTTCCGCCCGCGGAACGTCGCGCCGTGGGCCTGGCAGGCATCCTCGACCACGGCCAGGCCATGGCGGTCCGCGATGGCCTGGATCATGTCCATGTCGGCCACGAGGCCGAAGAGGTGCACCGGCACGATCGCCCGGGTTCGGGGCGTGATCGCCGCCTCGACCCGCTTGGCGTCGATGAGGTAGGTGTCCGGCTCGATGTCGACGAACACCGGGATCGCGCCCGTCGACAGGATGGCGTTCGCGGTGGCGGCGAACGTGTGCGAAACCGTGATCACCTCGTCGCCCGGCCCGATGCCGAGCTGGTCGAAGATGGCCATGAGCGCCAACGTGCCGTTGGCGACGGCGATCGTGTGCCGGACGCCGCAGAACTCGGCCCAGGCCGCTTCGAGCTCGCGGACTCGCGGACCCGCGGCGATGATCCCGGAACGGATCACCTCGGTGACGGCGTCGATTTCTTCCTGGCCGAGGTCCGGCCGTGCGATTGGGATCATGCGGGCACTCCGTGCTGGGTCCGGGGCTGCTCCTCGAGCGCCTCGGCATCTGGTACGTAGACGTAGGTCCGGCCACAGCTCGGGCAGTGGAGCTCCGGATGGGTCCGGTAGTGGCCCGGCTTTGCCGGGGCGGGATCGCCGTCGTCATCCTGGAGGCGGGCGCCGCACGCGCAGACCCAGCCGATCCGGCGGGCCGGGCTGCCGACGACCAGCGCGTGGGCCGGCACGTCCCGGGTGACGATCGCGCCCGCGCCGACCGTCGCGAACCGCCCGATCTCGGTCCCTGCCACGACCACGGCGCCGGCGCCCACGGACGAGCCATGTCGAAGCCGGATCGGGCTGACCGACCAGTCCTCGGCCCGGGCAAGATCGCCCGTCGAGGTGATCGCGCGGGGATACCGGTCGTTCGTCAGGATCGCCCCAGGGCCGATGAAGACGCCATCTTCGACCGTGACGCCGTGATAGACGAGCGCGCCGTTCTGGATCTTCACCTTGTCACCGATGACGACCCCTTCATCGATGAAGGCATCCCGCCCGATGACGCAGTCAGCGCCGATCGTGGCGCCCACGCGAACCTGCGCCCGGTGCCAGACGCTCGACCTCGGTCCGACGCGTACGTCGGCTTCGAGGTCGGCCGTGGGATGGACGCGCGAAGTGGGATCGATCACGGGGGATTCAGCCAGCTCCAGGTGGGTGCCCGAGGCGCGCACACCGGCGGCGCGACGGCCCTCGAATCGCCCGGCCGTGCGGCCGGGTCGTGGGCTGGGAGTATAGCCCGGGCAACGCTCAGCCCCGCTTCCGGCCGCGCCCGAAGAGGCCGGCGATTACGCCGAAGGCGGCCCCGAACGCGAGGGCCCCGCGCCAGTCGAGGAGCACCCGGACCTCACCCTCCACGCGTTGGGCCAGCATGAAGACGACCGCCGACGGGCGGCTGAAGGTGACGTCCCGGGCCACGAGCGTCCGGACCACCGATTGCTCGATGCGGGCCTCCTGGGCGAGGACGGTCCCGGCGAAGCCCTGCTCGATGGCCACATGCCCGCCGAGCGCCGCACCGACGGCGCCCATCTGGATGTCGATGCGCTCACCCCGCGCCCCGCCGATCGCACCCTGTTTGACGGTCAGGTGCGTCGCGTCGACGCGGCCGACGGCCCCCTGGTGCACCTCGACCGCGTCGGCCTCGATCCACGATCCATCCTCGTGGATGTCCGGGAGCGTCGCCGGAAGCACCGTCCTCCCAACCTCGCTCGCGTCGGGCGCTGACCCGATCACGACGTCGACGGATCGGATCGCGGGTGTCTCCGCGACGGTCGCAGGTGCGCGACGGCGCGGCTTTCGCGGAGCGGCGGCCGGAGCCTGATCGGTGCTGGGAGGCGTGGGCGGTGCCCCTGCCGGCTTTCGGGTGGCCATGGCGGAAACCTCGTCGAATGTCACATGCGTGGGCGCTCCGCTATTCTGCGCCCCGTGCGAAGAGCAAGCAGTCGGCGGCGCGGCGGATGACCGACGCCCAGCCCGAACCCGCGTCCCGGCGTGCCGCCCGTCCGATGCTGATTCTCGGAATCGTCGGCGTCGCCGTCGTGGTCGGAATCGGTGGCGGCTCACTCCTGGCCCGTGCCGCCGGCCCGGGGCCGAGCCCTTCTCCGACGGACATCGCGGCGGGACCGACGCCCTCACCCACGACGAGCCCGACGCCAACTCCGAGCCCGACGCCGGTGCCGACACCCTCGCCGAGCCCGACGCCGGAGCCGACACCGGCCCCCGTTCCCGCGCCGCTCACGGGCATGCTCGTCCCGGAAGCGGCGATCCTCCAGCACCCCATCGCGATCATGATCGATGACCACCCGGACGCCCGCCCACAGGCCGGCTTCAATGCCGCCGACGTTGTCTGGCAGGCGCCGGCCGAGGGCGGCATTCCGCGCTACATGATGGTCTTCCAGTCGCGTCTGCCGACCTCCGTCGGGCCGATCCGGAGCGCCCGCCAGTACTTCATCGAGTGGGCCGCCGAGCTACAAGCGATGTACGCCCATCTCGGCGGCTCGGGCCAGGCCCAGGCGACCCTCGCCGCCAAGGGCCATGGACAGCTCGTCTACAACGCCGACGGGCTGCGGTTCGATGGATCCGACATGTACCGGGTGAAGGACCGCAACGCGCCACACAACGTCTATTCGGATGACCGCCACCTGCTGGCGATGGCGAGAGCGGTTGGCGTGAAGAACGGGCCCGTCTCGCCGGTGTGGACGTTCGCCCCGCCCCTGCCCGGTGAAGCTCGTCCGGTCGGGACCACGATCACGGTCAACTACCCGACCGAGACGATCAAGTACCGCTACGACCCCGTCTCCAACACGTACCTCCGGTTCATCGGACGCTCGAAGACGCAGCAGGTGGACGCCGGGGACGGGAAGCCGGTTGCTCCGACCAATGTCGTGATCCTCCGGATGCGCTTCGGGCCACTGAACGACGGGCATCCCGAGAAGCACCGCCTCGAGGCCGCCGATGTCGGGACCGGCGAGGCGATCATCTCGACCAACGGCAGGACGGTCCATGGCACCTGGAAGAAGGCGGCGGTCGACGCGCCGACGCTCCTCTTCGGGCCGGACGGGGCGCCGTTCTCGCTCACCGCTGGTCAGACGTTCGTCCAGGTGCTCGCCCTGTCGTACACGTATTCGGTGACCCAGGGGACGTTGCCGGGCTTCGGCATCCACGAGCGGTAGCCGACCCCTCGACGCCGGGCCGGGCAACTTCAGCGCGCGTCGCGCTGGCGCGACGCGCCGAGCTCGTCGAGGCGCAGACGCACGACCACGATCAGGGCCTCGGCAATGATCCGGCGCGACATCTTGGAGTGCCCGAGCCGGCGATCGCGAAACGTGATCGGGACCTCGGTGACACGTGCCCCCAAGCGCGAGGCACGGTGCGTCATCTCGATCTGGAACACGTAGCCGCCGGCGTGAATCCCGCTGAATGGCAGGCCCGCGAGGGTTGACGCACGCCAGGCCTTGAACCCGCCGGTCAGGTCATGCGGGCGGAGGTCGAGGACGACTCGGGCGAACAGGCTGCCGCCGCGGGAGATGAGCCGACGCCCCGGGCCCCAGTCCTCGACCCGGCCCCCTCGGACGTAGCGGCTGCCGATCACGAGGTCGGCGCTCCCATCCTCGATCGGGCCGAGGAGGGTCGGCAGGACGGACGGGTCGTGCGACCAGTCGGCATCCATCTGGACCACGGTCGTCGCCCCGGCGCCGAGGGCCACGCGGAACCCGTCGAGGTAGGCCCGGCCGAGGCCCTGCTTGCCAGGGCGATGACGAACGCGGATCCGTGGATCGCCGGCCGCGAGCCGATCGGCCAGGGCGCCGGTGCCATCGGGCGAGTTGTCGTCCACCACGAGCAGCACCGCATGAGGGACCGCCGCGAGGATGGCCGCCGCGATGGCCTCGAGGTTCTCGGCCTCGTCGTAGGTCGGCAGGACCACCCAGGTGCCGGCGTGGGGCGCCGGGGCGCCGTCGGCAAGGGCGCCCGGCGCCGTCGTGGGGTCGCTCATCGAGCGGAGCATAGGCCGCGGCACACCCGCAACGCTCGCACCCACGTTCGTGACCGGCTCCATCCAGCCGATCGGTCTCACGAGGCGGGCCACGTATCCAGTGCGGCCTTCACCTTGTCCGAGATCACGCCGGTGCCGCCCAGGACGACGATCCGGGCCGGCTTGAGGCGGGTCAGCTCGGTGGCCACGACGGGCGGGATCGAGGTCGGCGCGACGAGGAGCAGCGGGCCCTTCTGCATGCCGGCAGCGGGCGCCCCGGCGAGCGCATCGGCGAAGCCCGCGCCGGTGGCGATGTAGACGACGGGCACGCCGGCCGCATAGGTGGCCCGGCTGATGGCCGCGGCGGTCGCGTAGCGGTCCGTACCGGCGAGCCGGGTGACCGATCCCTTGGTGTAGGTATCCAGTGCGGCCTTCACCTTGTCCGAGATCACGCCGGTGCCGCCCAGGACGACGATCCGGACCGGCTTGAGGCGGGTCAGCTCGGTGGCCACGACGGGCGGGATCGAGGTCGGCGCGACGAGGAGCAGCGGGCCCTTCTGCATGCCGGCAGCGGGCGCCCCGGCGAGCGCATCGGCGAAGCCCGCGCCGGTGGCGATGTAGACGACGGGCACGCCGGCCGCATAGGTGGCCCGGCTGATGGCCGCGGCGGTCGCGTAGCGGTCCGTACCGGCGAGCCGGGTGACCGATCCCTTGGTGTAGGTATCCAGTGCGGCCTTCACCTTGTCCGAGATCACGCCGGTGCCGCCCAGGACGACGATCCGGGCCGGCTTGAGGCGGGTCAGCTCGGTGGCCACGACGGGCGGGATCGAGGTCGGCGCGACGAGGAGCAGCGGGCCCTTCTGCATGCCGGCAGCGGGCGCCCCGGCGAGCGCATCGGCGAAGCCCGCGCCGGTGGCGATGTAGACGACGGGCACGCCGGCCGCATAGGTGGCCCGGCTGATGGCCGCGGCGGTCGCGTAGCGGTCCGTACCGGCGAGCCGGGTGACCGGCAGGTGGTCCACCGTCACTCCGAACGCAGCGAGCTGACTGGTCGAGACCGGCGCCGCGGAGGGTGCGTGGTAGGTCACGGCGCCCTTGGAACCCTGGAGCTGGAGCACGTACGTGCCGTCGGGCACGACCGCACCGCCGACCTTCCCGTCCCACTCGAAGGACTGACTACCGGCGCCAAGCGCACCGACGGTCTGGGCCCCGACGAGCGTCCCGTCGGCGCGCCAGACGTTGAGGATCATCGAATCCATGGCGCTGCCGGCCGTCCAGGTGACCTTGATCGTGTCGCTCAGTCCGTCGCCGTTGGGCGTGATGACCCTGGTGCCCGCGGACCCCACGGCATAGCCATCCAGCGTCGCCGCAACCGCCGTGGCGTTGACGGGTCGACGCGCCACGACATACGTAACGGAGGACGACCCGGCGGCCACCCAGACACCGCTCTGTCCTTCGCTCACCGGCGCCCACTCGTGGATCGGCCCGCTGACCGTGTACCACGTGTAGCCGTCGGCCGTTGTCGGGCCACCGGTGATTGCCAGGACATCGCCCGTGTTCACGGTGCCCACGATCGCGGCGGCCGTGCCGGCGCCGGATCGAAGCTTCAACCCATCGACCGTGACGGTGCCGAAGCCACCGACGGCGAGGGAGGCCGTCGTCGATGCCGAGGTCACCCCCCAGTCCGAGACGTTGCCGTGGCTGTCGTGACCCCGCGCCCGGAACGCGTACGCGTGACCGTTCGCGCCGAGGTAGATGGCGTGCGTGCCGCCGACGCCGGTCAGCCAGTCGGTCCACGGCCCACCGTCCGCGGCGACCTGCACGTCATAGGTCGGAATCGAGCTGTCGTCGACTCCCGTCCAGCTGACGTCGAAGCCCGCGTCGGCCTGCGTCGGCGAGAGCGTCTCGACGCCGACCAGTGGTGGCGTGGTGTCGTGCAGGAACTTGTCGGCAAGGGCCTGGTACAACTCCGGTCGCGTGCCGTCGTATCCGAGCGCCCAGATCCCGGCCCCTCGCAGCCCGTCTCGGTTCACGAGGTCGTAGCGCAGCTTCAGGGAACTGGCGTCGTCGTAGTACAGCTGGCGCCAGGCGGTCTGGCAGCCGTAGGTCGTCGTGCAGGTCGTCTTCTGGTATTCGGTCCATGGCGCCTGTTCACCGGTGTCGTAGAGACGCCCGTACTGCGCGGCGAGATCGGCGGCCGTCCCGTAGACGGCCGTCACGGACGTCCCGTACTCGCTCCCCGAGATGTTCGCGGCGTGGAGCGCGGATGTGTTCGTCGACCAGGCCCGGCCGTAGTACGGGACACCCAGGATCAGCTTCGAGGAGGAGACCCGCGCGGCGTAGGCGGCAACCGTGTCGGTGAGGTCGTAGGCAGGACCGGTCAGCGGGCTGATGGAGCCGACGTGCGGCGTCGAGGACGTCCGGTAGTCGTAGCCCATGATGAAGATCGCGTCGGCCCCGCCGCTCGACGTCGCGGCTTCGATCGGGTAATTGCCGATGTAGCCCGTCGTATCGAAGGTCAGCTGATAGCCGGGTGCAATGGCGTCAAGCTCGGTCCGCATCGTGTGCACGAAGGCGTTGAATTGGTCGGCGTAACCCGAGGTGATCGGCTCGAAGTCGAGGTTGACGCCGTCGGCGCCCCGCTCGGCTACCGCCGCGGCCACCTGCTTGGCAAGGTTGGAGCTCGCCGTCGCACTTCCCAGCAGCGCCGCCTGGGTCGCCGCCTGCCCGCTGGTCCATGCGAATACCGAGATCGTCAGGACGACCCGGGTCCCGTGCTGGTGGGCAGCGTTGATGATCGAGGTCATCCGGGAGCTGGTCCAGCCACCCCAGCCGGTCGTGATGCTGCCGTCGGCGTTCTGCTTCAGCAGGTTGCCGTTCTTGTCGGCGCCAACGCTGAAGTACGCGACCGTCGAGAGGACCGACCAGTCGAGCGTGGTCGACGCGTCCGACACTTCCCAGTACGGCAGGAAGCCGAACACCTCGCGGCGCAACCCGTCCTGGCTGACTGGAGCCTCGAGCCCGGATGCCGCCGCGGGAATGGACGGCGAGACCCGGAAGGACGCGGACGTACCGGCCAGGCTCGCGCCCATCGCGCCGTCGACCGGGGCGCTGGAGCCCGTTGCACCGTTGGCGCCGGCGTCCCGTCGCGCGGGCGGTGAGCCCGCCCAGACGGATCCGACGGGCATGGCGCTCATCGCCGCCCCGCTGACGCGCCCGGCCGGGAGGGCCCTGGCGGGGCCGCCATCGACGGCCCACGAATCTGCGGCGCGGGGCGTAAAGCCGGTCGTGACCCGATCGCCCGGGGTGAACACAATGTGGTCGTTCTCGTGGGCAAGACTGTCGAGATACTGGATCGACGGTTCCTGCTGCTCGACCGGTGCCGCCGGGTCGCTTTCGGAGCCCACGGCACCGACGGTCGCCGTCAGGGCTGCCGCGGGCCCCACGGGCGACGGGCCATTCGTGGCGGACGAGGCGGCGCCAGCGGTTTCGGCGCCGGCCGAGCGGGTCGCCGCGGCCGCGATCGCCGAGGTCGGCAGGACGACGGGCGCCACGAGCAGCGCGATCGCGAGCAGGCGACTGGCGAATTGGGTGGACCGACGACGGACCAGTGTCAAGCGAGCTTCCTCATGCTGGGCGACCCCTGCGACCTCGCGTCGAGCGGCCGCGACCCGACATCGGATCGCGGAGGAAGAACGTAGGCTCGGAACCCGGGGCGTCCAAGCCTGACGATGGTCATGTCCCGGGTGGTACCGGGTGGTCCGGTGCGGTCAGGTGGAGTTGTCGCTCGCGTCGGCCAGCGGCGGATGGCCTGGCCGCCGTCCGGCTAGGAAGCTACGTAGTGGGCCATCGCGAGGAGCGTCGCCTGGGAGACGGTGCCCGTGCCACCCAGGACGATGATCTTGGCCGGCTTGAGGCGGGTGAGCTCGGCTGCGGTGGCGGCCGGGATGGACGTCGCGGGCACGGTCAGGAGCGGGCCTCCGGTCAGGCCGGCGGCCGCGGCCCCGGCGAGGGCGTCGGGGAAGGTCGCGCCGGTCGCGATGTAGACGACCGGCACGCCCGGCGCGTACATCGCCTTGCTGATCGCCACGGCCGTGGCGTACCGGTCGGCGCCGGCGAGGCGGGTGACGGACCCCGCCGTGTACTTGGCGAGCTTCGCCTTGACCCCGTCCGACACGGTGCCCGTGCCACCCAGGACGATGATCTTGGCCGGCTTGAGGCGGGTGAGCTCGGCTGCGGTGGCGGCCGGGATGGACGTCGCGGGCACGGTCAGGAGCGGGCCTCCGGTCAGGCCGGCGGCCGCGGCCCCGGCGAGGGCGTCGGGGAAGGTCGCGCCGGTCGCGATGTAGACGACCGGCACGCCCGGCGCGTACATCGCCTTGCTGATCGCCACGGCCGTGGCGTACCGGTCGGCGCCGGCGAGGCGGGTGACGGACCCCGCCGTGTACTTGGCGAGCTTCGCCTTGACCCCGTCCGACACGGTGCCCGTGCCACCCAGGACGATGATCTTGGCCGGCTTGAGGCGGGTGAGCTCGGCTGCGGTGGCGGCCGGGATGGACGTCGCGGGCACGGTCAGGAGCGGGCCTCCGGTCAGGCCGGCGGCCGCGGCCCCGGCGAGGGCGTCGGGGAAGGTCGCGCCGGTCGCGATGTAGACGACCGGCACGCCCGGCGCGTACATCGCCTTGCTGATCGCCACGGCCGTGGCGTACCGGTCGGCGCCGGCGAGGCGGGTCGGCAGGATCGAGGCGTCGACGGAGAGATTGCCGGTGACATCGTCGGTCCGCACATCGGGGCTCCCGATGATCGAGCGATAGTAGCCACCGGAGGTCGAATTGGGATCCATGTAGGCCGTGAACGACGGGCTGCGGAACGACCGGAACGAGAACTCGTTGCCGTTGTAGTCGGACTGGTTGCGCCACATGTCGATGATCGACTGGTGGGTCGTGAAGAGATCCCGGATCATGCCGTTGATGCTGCCGTGCCCCTCCGCGATGACCGCCGCGGCGCCGGCATCGAAGAAGCCCTGGCCGTAGTTGTCCACCCGCTGTTCCGCGACGCTGAGCGTGGGCGCCGCGTTCTGGGGCTCCGAGTTGCCCGACGCATAGCAGAGATGATTTAGGATGACGACCGCGTTCGGTGCGAGCTTGAGGGTCGCCATGGAGGGCTCGCCGTAATAGGCAAGGTCGTCGTCGCCGTGGCCGGCGGACGAGTTCAACCCGAAGCCATCCTTGGTCTTGTAGCTCGGGTCGTAGGTGTATGGACTCGGCCAGCCGTTGCCGTGACCGAGGTAGATGACAAGGCTGGCTCCGGTCACAGCCGCCGAGACCGCGCTCCACGTCGCATTCGGGCTGTAGACCTTGACGACGTTCGACGAGTACTGGATCGCGGTCGCGTAGGCGGAATCCGCGATGTCGCGGTAGTGCGAGGTCTCGGATCCGGTCGCCCCGACGATGATGGCGACCTTCGCAGTCGACAGCGCCGAATCAGTGGTCGAGGTGGCGGCAGCCGACGAGGCGCCTGCGGACCCGCTCACCGGAACCGACGAAGCGGCGACGGGCGCTGCTGCGAGCAGGGCGGCGAGCATGCTGAGCGCCATGAGGCGCGTGAGGTGACGCAATAGGGAGCTCCGATCGGGACGCGGAAGGTGCGCTGGGGGATGCGTGCCTCAAGCCTAGGCTGTTTGACCGACTTGCCCATCGCGAAGGGGTACCAGCGACTCATGGCCCCATCGTCTGTCGAACGGTGCGGTCAGGTGCGGTGACGGGCGGTCCGGGTGGAAACGGTTCAGTCAGCCGGCGGGAGCCGCGTCGTCAGGGGCTTGGGCTGGGACTCGCCTCGATGCACGGCTGCTCGCCGGCCGGGATCGTGCCGTCGGCGTTGGGCTGGCAGTTCTGCGGCTGGTCGCCGGCCGGCGGGAGGCCGCCCTGGTAGTCGAGGACCACGAGGACGAACTCGAGATGCTCCAGGTCCGCGGCCGGCTCGAGGTAGGCCGTCTGGACGACCTCGTTCGCGTCGCGCCGGACGTCGATGACCGTACCGATGACGAGACCCTTCGGATAGGGTGATCGGATTCCCCCGGCCAGCTCGATGCCGGCCGTCATCACCTCCTCGCCCAGCCCCACCGTGACCGCGGCATCGATGTTCTGCATCAGCAGGCTGCCGGGAAGCTGGCCGGTGACCTCACCCGTCGCGACGCTCGTGATCAGTTGCCCGACCACGGTGGAACCCGAGTCGCTGATGAGCTGGACGGTCGATGTCGACGAGCTCGTGTCGATGACGCGACCGACGAGGGCGCCACCGGTCGCGATCACGACATCACCGATTGCGACGCCGTCGCCCGTTCCGCGATCGAGGGTGACCCGCTGCTGGACCTCGGACGAGTCGCGCGCGATGACCGTCGCCGCGGCGGTCTTGTAGTCGAAGCCGTTGCGAAGCTGCAGGAGACCGGTCAGGACCTCGTTCTGTCGCTTGATCTCGTCGGCCTGTTGCGCCAGCTCCTGGATCCGCTGGTTCTCGGCCCGCAGGGCGTCGTTGTCGAGCCGCAGCTGGTCGATCTCGCCGATCGCGCCACCGATCGACCGGATCCCGAGCCCGAAGCCGTTGATGGTTTCCTGGACGGGCTTGAAGGCAAAGGCAAGGCCGTGCTGGAGCTCGACGACGAAGGGGTTCGCCGAGACCGCCATCATCAGCACGGTGGCGGTCAGGACACCGACATAGGCGATGGTTCGGCGGCGGGCTGTCCGGTTGGCGAAGACGGCACTCATCCACGGTCCTCGGCAGGTGCGTCACGCCCGTCCCGGGCGCTCACCGGCATGTCAGCGCGGCGGTCGCGTGTAGGTATCCGTGACGAGGACGCGCTCCATCGAGTCCATCTCCTGGAGCACGATGCCCGTGCCGCGGGCCACGCATGTCAGGGGATCGTCGGCGACGTGGACCGGCATCTGGGTCGCCTCCGCGACACGGCGGTCCAGGCCGGCCAGGAGCGCGCCGCCTCCGGCAAGCACGATGCCCTGGTCCATGATGTCGGCGACGAGCTCCGGCGGGGTCTCCTCGATGGTGTCGCGGATCGTGTCGACGATCTGGGCCACGGACGGCTCGATCGCCTCGCGGATCTGGTCCGCGCCGACCTCGACGCTGCGCGGCAGGCCCGTCAGGAGGTCGCGACCGCGCAGGTTGATCCGCTGCTGATCCCACTCGCCCGGATAGGCCGAGCCGATCGCGATCTTGATGTCCTCGGCCGTCCGCTCGCCAAGGAAGAGGTTGTACTCGCGGCGGGCGAAGTTGACGATGTCCTGGTCCATCTCGTCGCCGCCGATCCGGATGCTCCGGCTGACGACGATTCCCCCGAGGCTGATCACGGCGACCTCGGTCGTGCCACCGCCGATGTCGACGATGAGGCTGCCCGACGGTTCGCTCACGGGCAGGCCCGCGCCGATCGCCGCCGCCATGGGCTCCTCGATCAGGCGGGCCCAGCGGGCGCCGCTATTGAGGGCCGCGTCGCGCACGGCGCGCTTCTCGACCTCGGTGACGCCTGACGGAATGCCGATGAGCATGCGCGGCCGGGCGATAAGCCCGACACGATCGTGAACACGATCGACGAAGTACTTGATCATCTGCTCGGTGACGTCGAAGTCGCTGATGACACCGTCCCGCAGCGGCCGGACCGCGATGATGTTGGCCGGGGTCCGGCCGACCATCCGCTTCGCCTCGGCACCGATGGCGAGGACCCGCTTCGTCCGGGCCTCGATGGCCACGACGGAGGGCTCGCTGATGACGATCCCGCGATCTCGCACGTGAACGAGCGTGTTCGCGGTACCGAGGTCGATGCCGATGTCGCGCGAGAAGATGCCGAGGAGTCGGTCGAGCAGGCCGGGCAAGGGGTCCTCTGAATTCGGAGCGCCGATCGGGCGTCTGCGGGGCCCGGATGAGCCTGCGCAGTATACCCGTCGACTCCCGACGGGCCAGAGCGCCAGACCCCAACCCGCCTCTAGGCCGCCGCGTCCGGCGGGATGCCGGGTCGATCGAAGGCAATCCCCCGGTCGCGCATGGAGACCCACGCGTCGTGGCCGATCACGAGGTGGTCGAGGACGGCGATGTCGAGCAGGCGCCCGGCTGCCAGCGCCTCGGCGGTGAGATGCAGGTCGTCGGGCGATGGGGTCGGGTCGCCGCTCGGATGATTGTGGACGAGGATCACGCCCGCGGCCGTCAACCGGACCGCGTCCCGGAACAGCTCTCCGACGCGGACGACCGAGGCGCTGAGGTTGCCCTGGTAGGTCGTGACCACGCGCTGGACGACGTTCTTGGTGTTGAGGATCACCACGCGCAGCTCCTCACGCTCGAGCCGCCCCATCTGGAGGACGAGGCGATCGGCGACGTCGCGTGGTGAACGTACGGCCCAGCGGGCGGTCGGCCAGTCGGCGAGCAGGCGACGACCGAGCTCGAACGCCGCCTGGAGCTGGGCCGCGCGCGCCGCGCCGATCCCGGGGATGGATTCGAGCTCGAGGCCCGATGCCCGGGCCAGGCCGGTCAGCCCGTCGAAGCGGGCGATTGCGTCCTCGGCCAGGTCCACCGCCGAGCGACCCCGGGCGCCCGAGCCCCACAACAGCCCGATCAACTCGGAGGAGGACAGGCCGGCGGCGCCACGGAGCTCGAGGCGCTCGCGGGGCCGTTCTGCCGCCGGCATCTCGCGAAGAGCACGCCCGCGCGGGAACTGGACGATGGTCCGCAGACCCGGAAGCCCCGCTGGCTCGTCGGCCATGAGATCCGCCTCCCCTGGGAGATCGCTGGGCAGGGCGTCCCCGAGCCCGGACGACGGAAGCCCGCCGATTCCCTCCGCCATCCGAACCCAGGGACACTGCGGAGCCTATCGGGGCTCGCTCACCGGCTGGTCATCGCGGCCTGCATCGGGCCTCTATCGCGGTCGTCGCGGTCGGCGACGGACGATCGTGCCCTCTCCGGCCTGCTGCGATCAGCCGGTCAGGCTCCGCTCCGCGATCACCAGGAGGATGGCGTTGAACGCTCCGTGCAGCCCGATCGACGCCCACAGGGACCCGCGGCGGTCGAAGACCCAGCCGAGGACGAAGGCGACGGGCAGGCGGGCGGCCGCCGCGACGATCGCCACGCCGAGCGCCGCCGAGAACGTGTCGCCCGTCTGGTCGATCGCGTGGATCAGCGCAAACAGGATCGCGGATCGAACGATCGCCGCCGTCGGCCCCGCCATGCGCCGCCACGCCGTGAGGGTGAAGCCGCGAAAGAAGAGCTCCTCGTAGACGGGCGCGATGACCGCCCCGGCCAGGAGGTTGAGCACCAGCCCTGACGTCGAGCCCGCCGGAGGCAGCGGAGACGCCGGCTGCTGGCCGATGACGGTGACCAGCGCGATGACCACGACTCCGGTAAGGACCACGACCGGCGCGGCGAAGACCGCGCCCCAGGCGAGATCGCGGAGCGTCGCGCCGTCGGGCCGCCGCAACCCCATGTCGTGCCACGTCAGCGCCTCGGAGCCCACGACCATGAGGCGCAGGATCCCCACGACCACGAGTCCCTGGATCGAGACGGCGAGGAGTGCCAGTCCCGGACCGTCGAGTCGCACCCCAACGAGCTGGAGAGGCGTTCCGACCAGCACCGCCCCCAGGTACCAGCCGACCACCACGGCAACGAACGTCAGGATGGGTGAGGGGCCGGCGTAGGCAAGCCCGGCTGCGCGCCGCTCGATCGCCTGGGACCCACCCAGGAGGATGAGCCCGGGGAGGACGATCGCAAGTCCCCCGACGAAGAGGAGAGCACCGGCGAGGTTCACGCCGCTCAGGAGGCCCACGAAGGCTGCCGACGCGCCGAGGATGGTCGCGATCCAGCCCGCCACGTAAAGGCCGGGCGCGCGGCGCCCGTCGACCGTGAACCTGAAGAGGCCGAGGGCGGCCGGCGCGGCGGAGGCGGCTCCAGCCGGTCCGTCGGGGGCCGACGGCGACTCGATCAAGACTCGGTCAGGGAGTCGACCTGGCGCGAACTCGAAGCCCGTCGCGCCCCCGGGGCCCGGACCGCGGTTCGAATGGTCGGCGTACCGTCACCGGGCGGGAGCGCTTCGCGCGGCGGAACCGTCACGATCGGCGTTGCGGTCGGAATTGCCTCCCGGCTTTCGAAGTCGCGACCGCACCAGGCGCACAGGGACCAGTCGAGGCCGACGAGCTTCGCGCAGTTCGGGCAGACGCGGTTGAGTCGCGTCCGACACGTCGGACAGATGATCCAGTCCGCGTGGACGCGCCGGTCGCATGACGGGCAGTGGCGGATCGTCTCGATCTCGGCCAGCATCGCCTCTTCGGCCAGGTTCCGCTCGTAGATCTCGCCGATCCGCTCCTGTGGCCGAACGATCCGGTAGGCGAAAACCGCCAGCGGAAAGAGGAGAGGCGTGAAGACGATGATGAATGCCGCCGCGAAGTACGGCGCGACCGGGTTCTCGGTCCGCAGCTGCATGTCGCGGAAAGCCCAGTAGGCCGCGGCCAGCCAGAGCACCACCCAATAGATCGCGACGATCTGGAAACCGAGCTTGATGACCGGGTTGTCGAAGACAGAGCCGACCGCGCTGCCGATGGTGTCGAGGATCTGTTGCATCCGCCGAGCGGGCGCCTCCGTACGATTGGCGGGTCGTCACGGCCCGGGCCGACGACCGGGGCAGTGTACCAGCAGGCTTCGGACGATCCCGAGGTCGTGGCCGACCTGGAATCAGTCGACGGCCATGTGGCCGTCACTGGCGTTGCGACGCGGCGAGGCCGCCGGTCGTGACGTCCCGGATATTCCTACGTCGAACGCCGCGGCGCCACGCCGAGGATTCCCCCGACCATGAGGACGATGGCGGCCGCGGCGGCGACGATCGCGCCGAACGCGGCAGCACCGAAGTCGCCGGCCACGATCGGCCAGATATTGCCGAGCAGCAGCGACCCGGCCGTGAGGCCCAGGACACCCGATCGAAGCCACGTCGCGACCCGGTTCGGCAGGATCCCGAGAACCGCGGTCATCACGAGGATCACGAGGATCGGGAGTCGCGAGATCGAGCTCAGCCCCCAGCTCGTCACATAGCTCACCGTTCCGGAGATCCAGGGCAGAAGGAAGCTCACCGCGGCAACGGTGCTGCCGACGGCCACGAGCCACTCGGTCGCCGAGTCGGGCGCGTCGAAGGGCAGGTCGGCGAACAAGGACGCCCGTCCAGCCGCGATCGGCTCGACGGGGGCCGGCGCATCGTGCGGCGGAACCCAGCCCGACACGGCTCCGGGCGGCGGAGAACCGACGGCCGGTGAGGCCGCGAGCGGCATCTGCGCTGCGGGCGCGGGTGCCGCCGGGGACGGCTCGGGCCGGTGGACCGACGAAGGCGGAAGGTACGCCCCGGGGACGAGCGCCCCGGGAACTGGGGCACCGAGTGCCATTTCGGCTGGTGCCACGTCGGCGGGTGCCACGTCGGCGGGTGCCACGTCGGCGGGTGCCACGTCGGCTGGTGCCACGTCGGCGGGTGCCGCGTCGGCGGGTGCCGCGTCGGCTGGCGTCACGTCCCCGACGGAAGCCGTCGGCTCATCCAGCGGCGCGCCGCAGTGCGGGCATGCGGGCTGCTCGGCAGGCACGGGCTGCCCGCAGACGGGACAAGGTCTCGATCCTGCCATGGACGCTCCCTCTCGGTCGGCCCGGGAACCGGGCAGGACCAAGGGTGCCAGAAAATCGGGCCGACGGGAAAGTCCCGCCAGGTCAGGGGTCGCGGGGCTCGATCGTCCTGGGCCCCAGGCGACGCGCGACCGCGAACGTCCAGGCCGTCGATCGCCAGGCCGTGGCGAGCGAGAGGATCCATGCCGCCCCGAGCCAGGCCATCGAGAGCAGGACGAACCCGACCAGCAGGACAGATGCTGGCTGGCTCTCGCGCACGACGAGCCGCATGAGCTCGTAGGCGAGCGCCAGCGCGACCCACCCGAGCGATGCGGCGCCGGCGACCGCGACCGTCGTGACCACCAGGACGAGGAGGCCGACCGGCTGGACGAGCGACCAGATCGCGCGCAACAGCGCGCGAGGAAGGCTGGCGCCCCAGGCCAGATGGCGCACGGCCAGGCCGCCGACCGTCTCGCCGAGGAGCCAGGCGGCCACGAGGCTGCCGGCAATCACCGGGACGCGAAGAATTACCCGGATCGGCACCGACACGGTCGGGTCCCCGGGATGGATGAGCTCCTGGTATGCGGCATCCACGAGCGGCGATGCGCCGACCGCGACCACGGCCGCCGTCGGCACGTGAGCCAGGAGGCGAGCCAAGGTCGCCGCGCCGGGTCCCGTCGACGCGGGATCCGCGATCTCCTCGAAGTCCTCCGTCCCCGCAGCTTCCCTGATCATCCCCAGCTCGACGACCGCACCGGCCAGGCCGCCGATGATCAGCCACGCGACGAAGGCGCCGGCCGCGGACCCGACCAGGACCAGGAAACTCGGCGACACACCACCAAAGACGAAGCCGACGAGCGTCGGACCGAAGAGATTGGCAGCAGCGGCCGTGGTCGGGACCTGGACGATGGCGACCATCAGGAGCAGCACCCCGCCGCGAACCAGGAATCCGGCGAGGGACAGGAGGAGCCAGCGTGGATGTTCCAGCACCGCGAGCGCCGAGCCGAAGACGACGCCGATCACAGACACGCCGCTCTCGCTGATCGCGGCTTTCAGGGACTCGGAACGGGCGTCGGGCCGGCGAGGATGTCGAGCTGGCCGAGCGCGACGCGGACGAGGTCGATCTCGCGCCCATAGGTCGCAAAGTCACCGTTGCGGAGCGCCGCCTGGGCAGCCTCGAAGTGGGCGTTCGCATAGGCGATCAGGCCCGGAACGTCGCTCGGCAGTCCGGGGCCGACCGTGGGGCTCGGTGTGACCCCCGGGCCGGGCGTCGCGGTCGGGCCCGGCGTGGGTGTCACAACGGGTCCTCCACCCGATCCGTTCACGATGAGGTTCAGCGCGTCGGCCAAGGTCGGCCCCCAGACAACCGAGGTTGGCGACGCCACCACGATGCGCTGGAACTCAGGAAATGACGACGAGGTCGACTGCAGGTAGACCGGCTGGAGGTACATCAGGGTGTCGCCGACCGGGACGACGATCAGGTTGCCGCGCACCACATTGCTGCCGGACTGGTTCCACAGGGTGATCTGGGCGGAGATCGTCGGATCCTGGTCGATCCGCGCCTCGATCTGGGCAGGCCCGAAGATCGACGTGTCACTCGGGAAGCGGTAGACGCGGACGCCGCCATAGTTCGGCGGGTCGTTCCGGGCCGCAACCCAGCCGATCATGTTGGGCCGACCGACGGGCACCATCGGCTGCAGGAGCAGGAACTCGGGATTTGCCTCACCAGGCATGCGCATGACCACGTAATAGGCCTCGGACGGTAGCGTCTGCTGGTTGGTCTGCCCGGCCGGCACGGTCCAGCGGTCCTCGTTCCGGAAGAAGGTGTCGGTGTTGGTCACGTGGTAGCGGCCGTATACGGCGGTCTGGATGTTGAACAGGTCTTCAGGGTAGCGGAGGTGGGGAGTGAGATCGGCCGGCAGGTCGGACAGGGGGTGGAAGAGGTCCGGGAAGACGCCGGCGTACGCCTCGACGATGGGGTCGGTCGGGTCGGCGATGTAGAAGGACATCGTGCCGTCGTACGCGTCCATGACGATCTTCACGCTATTCCGGATGTAGTTGATGTCCTGCGGGACCAGGCCCGAGCTCGCGAGGTCGCCCGGGTTGAACGGCTGGGCGTTGGGGAAGCGATCCGAGGTCGTGAAGGCATCCTGGATGTAGACCAGGTGGCCGCTCGACGTGACGACCACGTAGGGATCCTTGTCGTACTGGAGGAACGGGGCGATCAACTGGAGCCGCTCGTTGAGGGCACGGTGCATGAGGAGCTGACTGTCCGACGTGACCTGGTCGCTGATGAGAATGTTCAGGTCACGGAAGCGGAGGGCGTAGAGCAGGCGCGAAAGGGTCGTATCGAGTGGAATGCCCGTCTTTGCGGTCCAGCGGGTCTGGGCGCCGCCCGAGGTCCCCGCGGTCCCATCACCCTGCGGGTAGTCGAGCTCGTCCTGCTTTGCCCCGACGACCACGTAGTCGGAGACGGCCTCGCCGAAGTAGATCCGCGGCTCGCTGACCGTGGGGGCGCCGCCGCTCGAGACCGGTGGGAGGTTCTTGATGAGGAGCAGTGGCTGGCCCTCTGAGGTGACCTCGTTGACGGGGACCATGGCGATGCCGATGCCGTGGGTGTAGATGATCCGTTGGTTCACCCAGCTGCCGGCTGCGTCGATGGCCGCCGGATTCAGCTCGCGCGCCGACAGCATCACCTGCCGCTCCTGGTCGTTGAGCTGGTAGCGGTCGGTATCGACATCGGTGAAGGTGTAATAGCGACGAACCGTCTGGAGCTGGCTCAGCGTGTCGCCGAGCGGCCGGTAGTCCCACAGCCTGGCATTCGCGAACGTCGCCGCTTCCGAGTCGATCGCCGCCTGCGTCAGGGGCGCAGAACCGTCGTACTGCCGCTCGTCCCACGAGCCGATGCCGTAGGCGAGGCGCGTCATCGAGATGTTGTTGGCGATGTAGGGCTGCTCGACGAGGTACTGGTTCGGGTTCACCGAGAGACGCTGGATCACCTCGGGGTAGAGCCGCCCGACGAAGATCGAGGCGAGGAACCAGGTCGCGACGGTCACGCCAAGCGGCCAGGTCCAGCGAGTGAACGCACCGCCCACGAGGAACGCCGCGGCGAAGGCCGAGAGGACGGTCAGGAGGTCGTAGGCGAAGAACTGGGCGTGCTGGTCGGTGTACGAGACGCCCGAGGCCACGCCGCGGACCGAGTAGACGAGGTCGAACTTGTCCAGCTGGTAGCCGAACGCGACCGACAGCAGGAAGAGCGCGGCCAGGATCGCGAGGTGAACACGCACCCGCGACGGCACGGCAAGCCCGGACCTGGCGGCGCCGGCGATGTAGCGCAGGCCCGCCACGACCAGCCCGCCGAGGACGAGGGCGTTGAAGATCGTCTGGATCGCCCGGAGAAACGGCAGCTCGAAGAGGTAGAACGAGACATTCCGGCCGAAGATCGGATCCACGCTCGGGCTGCCCGCCGGTGCCTGGAAGGGCACGCGATGGATCCACAGCAACACCGTCTCCCACGACGACGCCGCGATACCACCGACGATCAGGGCCGCGAGAATCGAGAGACCGGCCAGTGCAGCCGTCGCGGCGGGCGTCAGGTCGGGCACCTGGATCGGTTCCGCGTTGACGATCACGGGCCGACCGAAGCCGCCTCGTTGCCGGGGGTCACCGGGCGTGACGCCAATCTGGCCGAGTTGCTCGAAGAGATCCCGGAAGGTCCCGGGCGTCCCCTCACCTGGCGGAGCAAACCGATTTGCGAGCCACAGGTTCACCAGCAGGACGACGAGGGTGATGATGGCCCCGCCCAGGAACAGGCCCACGGTCGCCGCGACACGGGTCCAGAAGACGCTGTCGAAGCCGACGCTCTTGAACCAGATGGCGTCGGTCCAGAACTCGATCAACCCGCTCCCGAAGAGCAGGATGACCAGGAAGATCGCGACGAGTATGGTCAGGCGCCGGTTGAATGCGCCGCTGCCGCCGGCTGGTTGAGGGCGTCGAGGCCGGACAGGTGGCCGTCCCATTCCGCCAAGTCCGTCGGGTCGGCGGGGTTCGTGGGCCTGATCGTCGGGGTCTTGCATGCCCGCGGAGTCTACCCCCTGAATGGCCGGAGGCCCCGCCGGCACACGCAAGACAGGCGCGACGGGCGGCCGGGAACGGAACTCAGCGTCGGCCGAGGCCCTCGACCGCTCGTCGGAAGGCCGTCAGCACCTCGAGAGCGAGGTCGTTCGGCCGCATCGTCGCCGCGCGGGCCGGCTCCCATCGGAACCCGGCCCGGACCGCCAGGGGACAGAGCCACGGGCGATCTGCCTGCTCCGGTGGAACCAGGGGCGCAAGCCGAATCGACAGCCGCCCGGCATCCTCGAGGATCAGGCCCGAGAGTGCCCCGGAGAACGAGGGTCCGAGACGCGCGAGCGGCGGATCGGGCGGTGGACCGGCACTCGGAGCGACATCCCGGAAGCTGACGAGGGCCCCGTCGTCGTGGACCCACAGGATCACGAGCCACCAGCCATCCGGGCCCTCACCGGGCCGGCTCATCCCGGCATGGAGCACCCGGTCACCGAGGCGAAGCTCCTGCTCACGCAGGTAGGAGGGACCGGGGGCCGGGAGGCGGTCGGACATGGCCGGAGCATATCCGGCCGCGACGATCAGCCCGGCGTTGGCGTCGCCGGGTCGCCTTCGGGATTGTCTGCCGCGGGGTCCGCCGGGGGCTCCGGGGCATCGATCGATGCTTCTGGATCGCTGTCCTCGCTCGCGGCAAGGTTGAGCCCACGTGCCTCGGCAAGCTCCGCGGCAGCCTCGGCCTGAGCAGCCTGAGCCTCTGCCTGCAGCGCCGCAACCTCGAGGCGGATCATTTCGCGTCGAACGGCGTCGTCGGGAGGCGCGATCCCCTCGAGCGATGCGGGAGTCGCGTCCGCGGCATATTCGCCCGATAGCCAGCCCACCAGGCTGCGGCTCCGCTGGCCCGGGGTCCGAGCCCTGAGGATCGCCTCGTGATCAACCCGGGTGACCCCCGGAACCTCGGACTCCATGGCCTCGTGCAGGGCGGCCCCACAGGACGGGCAGGATGCCTCACGGGCGGTCTTGAGCGGCGCGGAGCACCAGGGACAGATCAGGGCGGACGCCGAATCGGGCTCGCCCCCGGACTGATTGGGCTCGGTCATGTGGCGAACTCTAGCGCAGCCGGCAGTGCCCGGAATAGCCCCAACGTCATGGCATCGGTGCGCGATTGGTTCTGCCGCGCACCGTGATGCGTCGCCGCCGCGGCTTGTCATGGGAGCAACGAACCGCCACGCTACGGCCTCGATGACGTATTCCATCGTCGCCCTCGACGAGTCGACCGGCGAGCTGGGTGTCGCCGTGCAGAGCCGCTGGCTCGCCTCGGGAGCCGTTGTTCCGTGGGCCCGGCCCGGTGTCGGCGCCATCGCGACGCAGGCGTTCACGGATGCTCGCTACGGAGCGGCCGGCCTCGACCTCCTGACCGCCGGCGCGGAGCCGGAGGCGACGCTGCGCGAACTCCTGGCCGGGGATCCGGACCCAGCAGTCCGCCAGATCGGGATCGTGAGCGCCACGGGCGAGGCGGCCGCCCATACGGGCGAGGAGTGCGTGCGCGAGGCGGGCCACCTCGTGCGCCACGGGGTCACGGTCCAGGCGAACATGATGGAACGCGCGACCGTCTGGCCCGCGATGCTCGTGGCGTTCGAGCTCGGGGTCGGAGACCTGGCCGACCGACTCATGGCGGCCCTCAGGGCCGCGGAGGCGGAGGGCGGCGACATCCGCGGGCGGCAGGCGTCCGCACTCCTCGTCGTCCCCGGCGGACCGAACCCGAAACCGTGGCGAACGCGGTTCGACCTGCGCGTGGACGATGCCCGTGATCCGCTTGACGAGCTCGACCGTCTGCTTGGCCTGGCCCGGGCCTACGAAGCGCTCGACGAGGGCCTCGAGGCGGTCGCCGTCGGGGAACTGACGGCAGCGTTCGCCCTGATCGAGCGGGCCGCGGCCCTGGCCCCGGACGATGACCAGATCCGGCTCTGGCTGGCGGTGGCCGTCTTCGAGTCGGGCGATGAGGATCGTGGCCGGGCCCTCTATCGGTCCGCCCTCGCGGCCGAACCCCGGGCCGGCGAACACCTCCGGCGCTTCGTGGCGGCCGGTCAGCTGCCGGGTCGGGAGCGCCTCGTCGCGATGCTCACGAGCGAGCCCCGTCGCTGAAACGCCGGGCGCGTCGGCGCGCGGCGTGAATCAGTGGCGTGATCGCTACTCCCACTCGATCGTGGCTGGCGGCTTGGACGAGATGTCGTAGACGACGCGGTTGACGCCCGGCACCTCGTTCACGATCCGCGACGAGATCTTGCCCAGGACGTCGTATGGCAGCTTGGCCCAGTCGGCGGTCATGCCGTCCTCCGACGTGACCGCGCGGATCGCGACGACGTTGGCGTACGTGCGGCCGTCGCCCATGACGCCGACGCTCCGGACCGGGGTCAGGATGGCAAAGCTCTGCCAGACGCTGTGGTAGAGGCCGGCGCCCTTGATCTCGTCGATCACGATCCAGTCGGCGTCGCGGAGCGTATCGAGCCGCTCGGCCGTGACCTCGCCGATGATCCGGATGGCCAGGCCCGGGCCCGGGAACGGCTGGCGCTGGACCATCGCCTCCGGGAGCCCAAGCTCCGCCCCGACCTTTCGCACCTCGTCCTTGAAGAGGTAGCGGAGGGGCTCGATCAGCTTGAACCGAAGGTCCGCCGGGAGGCCGCCGACGTTGTGGTGGGTCTTGATCTTCTGGGCGGTCTTGGTCTCGCTCGTGGCGCTCTCGATGACGTCCGGGTAGAGCGTTCCCTGGGTCAGGAAGTCGATCTGGCCGAGCTTCGTGGCCTCCTCCTCGAAGACCCGGATGAACTCGTCACCGATGATCTTCCGCTTCTGCTCGGGATCGACAACGCCCGCCAGCCGAGCGAGGAATCGCTGCCGCGCGTCGACCATCACGAGGTTCATGCCGAGGTCGCGCTCGAAGGTGACCCGGAGGAGCTCTGACTCCTTCTTCCGCATCAGGCCGTGGTCGACATAGATGCAGGTAAGGCGGTCCCCGACTGCCCGATGAACGAGGGCTGCGGCGACGGCCGAATCCACCCCTCCCGACAGCGCGCAGATCACCTTGCCATCGGACCCGACCGCGCGAGCGTGGTCGTCGACGCGGGTCCGTATCTCGTCGACGGTCGACTCGATGAAGTTCGCCGCCGTCCAGGTCGGGCTCGAGCCGGCGATCCCCACGACGAAGTTGCGCAGGACGTCGCGGCCCCGCGGCGTGTGCGCCACCTCGGGGTGGAACTGGATCCCGTAGAGATTGCGGCGATGATCGACCAGGCCGGCGAAGGGCGTCGAGCCAGAATGCGCGGTCGCCTGGAACCCCTCCGGAAGCCGCGTGATCGAGTCCCCATGGCTCATCCAGACCGGCTGGTCGCGGTCGATCCCGGCGAAGAGCGGGTCCTCGGCGGTGATGGTGACGGTCGCCGGGCCGTACTCGCGTTTCGAGGCCGGGAGGACATCGCCACCGAACTCGAGGGCCATCAGCTGGGCCCCATAGCAGATGCCGAGGACCGGGAGGCGCCCGCTCCAGACGGCGGAATCGGGCTTTGGGGCGTCGTCGTCGTAGACCGAGTTCGGACCGCCCGAGAGGATGATCGCGGTGGCCCCCCGACGCTCGATCTCCGCCATCGGGGTGTCGTGCGGGAGGAGCTCGGAGTAGACGTTCAGCTCCCGTACGCGACGCGCGATCAGCTGGGCGAACTGGCTCCCGAAGTCGAGGACCACGACCGTGCCGTGATCCTTCGTCGCCGGGCGATCGGCCGGCTCCCGTGCAGGACCAGGTGCGTTGAGCGCGGTCTCGAGATACGCCTCAACCTCGGCATCGTCCGGCGCCAGGACCCGGTGACCCGCGTTCGCCGCCTCCCCATGGACGGTCTTGCCGCGGTCAGCGGCCTGCGTCGGGTGTTGCGCCTCGGTGTCGTCGCTCATCGATCGAGTGCCGCCCTCCACTGCCCTGCGTTCGCGACAGCATACGGCCGGACCCGCCGGTCCGGACGGCGCGGCGGCCTTGCGATCGCGGCGTATGGTCGAGGTCCGTTCGGATCACGAGGTAGCGGCGATGGCGACGAAGAAGGTCAGGTCGAAGGAAGAGCAGGCGACGCAGCTCGAGGACCTTTCGAACGTGTGGCCGGATCCCCCCGTGTCCGAGATCGGGACGTCTGCGCCGTCACTCTCCAACAAGGCGTACCGGCGCGACCTGGCCACGCTCCAGGTCGAGCTGGCGAAGCTCCAGGAGTGGGTCCGCCACGAGGGACTCCGGATCGTCGTGCTCTTCGAGGGTCGGGACGCGGCCGGCAAGGGCGGAGCGATCAAGACGATCTCGCTGGGCATGAACCCTCGGATCTGTCGAGTGGTCGCCCTCAGCGCCCCCACCGAGCGGGAGAAGACGCAGTGGTACTTCCAACGCTATGCCGCCCACCTCCCGGCGGCCGGCGAGATGGTCCTGTTCGATCGCAGCTGGTACAACCGGGCCGGGGTCGAGCGGGTCATGGGGTTCTGCACGGAGGCCGAATACCAGGAATTCCTGCGCTCCTGCCCGGAGTTCGAGCGGATGCTCGTCCGGAGCGGAATCCACGTCATCAAGTACTGGTTCTCGGTCAGCGACGCGGAACAGGAACGCCGATTTCAGAGCCGGATCGACGACCCGACGAAGCGCTGGAAGCTCAGCCCGATGGACCTCGAGTCCCGCGCCCGGTGGGTGGAGTACTCGCGAGCCAAGGACGCGATGTTCGCGGCCACCGACATCAAGCAGGCGCCCTGGTACGTCGTCAACGCCGACGACAAGAAGCGGGCGCGACTCAACGTCATCCACCATCTCCTGAGCCTGATCCCCTACCAGGACCTCACCCCGGCGCCGATCAACCTTCCGCCACGGGGCGATGACCAGGGCTACGTCCGCCCTCCGATCGGCGACCAGACCTTCGTGCCCGAGGTCTACTGAGCACGCCGTCGAGGCCGGGCCGGACGCATCCGGAGGATCCCGCTAGGCTGCGCCGATGATCGCCAGCAAGCGCTTCCCCATCCGGATCGGCGCGCGATCCGCCGGCCTCGTCCGCCTGCTCTTCGGCGCGACCCCCGAATCGGCCTGGGCCGAGGTCGGTGCAAGCGGATTCCGGGCCCGCTTCGGGCAATTCCACTTCGAGACGGGCGTCGAGAACCTGGCCACGTGGCACATCGAGGGGCCGTTCCGCTGGATCACGGCGATCGGCGTCCGGATGAGCGTTCGCCACCGCGACCTCAGTTTCGCGGGCAGCCCCCACGGCGGCGTACGGATCGACTTCCGGGTGCCCGTTCGCTACGGGCCGTTGCGCGTGCCGGCTTTCTACGTCGGCGCGGACGACCTGGACGGGTTCGCGGCGGCGTTGGCGAGCCTCGGTATCCATGGCGAGGACGCGCGGCGCCACTGATCCAGGGCGTGCGCGGGCCGTTCGTGCGCCACGACGCCGCTCGGGACCGCCGCTCAGTCGCGGTTCCGCATCGCCTCGGCGGCCATGTCGAAGTACTGGAGGAGCCGCGCCGCGACATGGGGAGGCGGGTCCATGCGTGCCACCGCGGCCCGCATGTGCGTCAGCCAGCGGTCCCGCGCCGCAGGATCGATCGCGAAGGACATGTGCCGCAGATAGAGACGCGGCTGTCCGCGCAGGTCGTTGTACCCGGTCGGCCCACCCCAGTACTGGGCAAGGAACAGGCTCAGTCGCTGCCGGGCCCCGACAAGATCACCCTGGTCGGGATAGATCGCGAGGAGCTCGGGGTCGATTTCGACGGCCGCGTAGAACCGATCGACCAGGCCCTCGAAGAACGGCATGCCGCCGGCTTCCTCGAAGATCGACTTGCGGGCCGGCGTCCGGTCGAGCGTCGGCTGGTAGCCGGCGACGTCGGCAGTCTCGTCCGGGCGGGAGGGTCGAACGGGCAGGTCACGCATGGCCCGAGTGTAGGACGGTTTCGTGGCCTGCCGGCGTGCCCCGCTAGCGATCGGCTGGTCGCAGCCGATACGCGGGCCCGCGGCCGAGGCGTTCGGCCGGCGTCCCGTAGCGGAGGATGAGGCCGGCCACGACGCTCCCCATTGCCGACGGCTCGAGCGGTTCCGCAACGGCGGGCCACGTCCGGTCGCCGAGCGTCAGCTGGCAGGCCGGATTCGCGTCGAGGTTTCGCGTCCAGTCCGCATCCGGCTCGCCCGCGGCGACCAGCAGCGAACCATCGGGTTCCTCGAGATAGCCGACAGCGGCGCGAATGAGTTCGCCGGTCCGCCGACCCGTCGTCACGATGGTGACGACCTTGCCCCAGGCCGTCAGCTCGGTCGCGATGTCGTCCGTGCTCAGCGGCCCCGCTGCTGCCACGACTTGCCCTCGGTCGCGACCGACGGCGCGTACACGATCTCGACCTGCTGCATCTCGCGGATCGTCCGGGCGCCGAGAGCGGCCATCGACTGGCGGAGCGCGCCCATGAGGTTCTGCGAACCATCGGTGACCGAGGCCGGTCCGTTGAGGATCACGTCCAGCGCGCCCACGGTCCCCACCCTGATCCGGGTCCCGCGGGGCAGGACGGGTGACGGCGCGGCCATTCCCCAGTTCACGCCGCGTCCAGGCGCCTCCGCTGCCCGCGCCAGCGGCGAGCCGAGCATCACGACATCGGCGCCCGCGGCAATGGCCTTGGCGAGCTCGCCGCCGCGACGCATGCCGCCGTCGGCGACCACCGGCACGTAGCGCCCGGTCCGTTCGAGGTAGGCGTCCCGCGCCCCGGCGACGTCGGCGATAGCGGTCACCTGCGGGATGCCGATGCCGAGGACCTCGCGCGTCGTGCAGGCGGCACCTGGCCCGACCCCGACGAAGACGGCCGCCGCTCCCTGCTCCATGAGCTGGAAGGCGGCCACGGCGTTGGTCGTGTTCCCGACGGCGACGGGGATCGGCATGTACCTGGTGAACTCGTCCAGCGACAACGGGTCGTAGCCCGTGGCGAGGTGGCGGGCCGACGAGACCTGGCTCTGGACGAGGAAGAGGTCGGCGCCGTGCTCGGCGCAGAAGGGCCCCCACCTGCGGGCCGCGGCCGGGGTCGCGGCCACGGCGGCCTTCGAGCCCGCCGCGTGGATCTCCTCGATGCGACGGCCCACGAGCTCCTCGCGGATCGGGGCGAGGTAGGCCTCGGCGAGGACGCGGTGGACCTCGTCGTCGGCGGCGCCGGCGATGCTCGCGAGGATCGAGGCGGGATCCTCGTAGCGGGTCTGGACGCCCTCGAGGTTGAGGACCGCCAGACCGCCGAGGCCGGCGAGAACCCCCGCGAACGCCGGGTCGACGACCGCATCCATCGCGGAGGCGAGGACCGGGATCGCGAGGTCGAGACCGCAGAAGGTCTGGGCGAGGTCGACGTCCGAGGGCTCGACCGTGCTCGTGCCGGGCGCCAGGGACACGTCCTCGAAGCCGTAGGTCGGCCGGATGGCATCCAGCTTCGAGCGGAACGCGGGCAGGGGCGACATCGTGGGTGCGCCGCGCTGTTCGATCATCAGGGGCACCTCCACGTCGCTCGGCCGGTTCGAGGAAGTCTAGCAGCGGTCATCGCGGCGACGTGCCATCCAGGCGATGTATCCCTCCGGCGCCGGGTCTCGTCTATCAAGGTGTACGAAGGATGCCTACCATCGGCTCCGACAGGTGACCGGCAACGGTCGAAGGGAATCGCACCATGCAGACCAACCAACACCCCAACTGGTTCGCGGCCAGCTGGTTCGGCCAGCTCCTCGCCTCGCCGGCCGGGCGCGGCATTCGCGTCCTCGGGGGCGTCGCCCTGATTGCGGGCGGCCTCCTCGCCATCGGCGGGACGGCCGGCTACATCGTGGCCGCCATCGGCCTCGTGCCGCTCCTCGCCGGCGCCTTCGATGTCTGCGTCTTCAGCGCGCTGTTCGGTGGCCCGTTCGCGGGTGCCGCGATCCGGACCCTCGGGCACCGCTGAGCCAATGGTCGGCACACCGCGAGAGTTCGGCGCCGAGCTGACGTCCGAGCTCCCGCGGTTGAGCCGCCTCGCCCTCCACCTCGTCCACCAACCGCACGTCGCCGAGGAACTGGCCCAGGAGGCTGCCACGCGGGCCTGGGCGCGACGTGGTCAGCTTCGGCCCGGCGCTCCGATCGGTCCATGGCTGAACCGGATCCTGGTCAACCTCGTGATCGACCGCTCCCGGGCGCGCGCGGACGAACTCACGATCCCCGACATCGAGGAGCGCTGGCAGGACGATGACTACACGGTCGATCCGGAGCGGGTCATGGCACGCGCCGAGCTGCGCGACGAGCTCGAGGATGCCCTCGTCCGGCTTCCCGCCGGCTACCGCGCGGTCGTCGTCCTCCACGATGCGCTCGGTTGGACCGTCGCGGAGATCGCGGACAGCCTGCGACTCGGCCTGCCGGCGGCCAAGCAACGCCTCCGGCGAGCTCGCATGATGCTCGTGACGGCGCTGGCGGAGGACGATCCGCGGCGATCCGCGAGCCTGGCCCAGCCCATCCGCTGCTGGCAGGCGCGCCGGCATGTCTCCGGGTACCTCGATGACGAGCTGGCCGCGGCGGAGCGTCGTGCGGTGGAGGAGCATCTCCTCGAGTGCCCGACGTGTCCCCCGCTGTATGCCGCCCTCGTTGGAGTTCGGGCGAGCCTCGGAGCGCTCCAGGACAGCAATTCCGTGGTCCCCGACGAGATCGCCGCGCGAATCCAGGCGAAGCTGCCCGTCACGTCCTCGACCGTTCGCTGACCCGCCCGGCGCCGTCAGGGGAGGTCGAACGGACCCGCCTTCGACGGATTCGCCAGGAGCCAGCCGACGAAGTCGATCGCTCGCTCGTAGGCCGGCCAGATCACGGTGGCCTTCGCCTCATCCACGGAGAGCCAGCGCAGGTCGTCGTGCTCGTCCGAGAGTGTCACGATGGCACCCGCCCTGACGCGCGCCGAGAAGACCGCCTCGCAGAGGAGCGTATCCAGGTCGCCGGCGTGGAACCAATTGACGATGTCGGTGTCGGTGAAGGTCTCGAGATCCGCCCGGGCCAGGCCCGTTTCCTCGAGGACCTCCCGGAGCGCCCCGTCGACGATCCGTTCGCCCGGTTCCAGCTTGCCGGTGACGCACTGCCACATGCCGGGAAACATCCGGTCCGGAGCCCGCCGGATGAGCAGGATCTCCGGCGCTCCATCAAGGCGAAGCCGGTAGAGCCAGCAGGCGACCAGATCCGGACGGGCACTCACGGGCGCGTCACGGGCGACCCGAGGGACGGACCCGCGGCCGACTCGTCGGAGGGCTCGACGCCGAACCGGGTCGCGATGCCGTGGAGCTGCTCGAGATGCATCAGATCGTGGACGCCGGCGAACAGCAACCACTCCCCGCACCGCAGTCGACCGACGAGCGGGTGCTCGAGCGGGCATGGAAGCTCCTCGTGACCTGCAATCGAGCGCGCCGCCCGCTCGACGACGCGCTGGCTGGCTCCGATCCGCCGCACCAGCACACCTCGAGCGTGCCCGCGCTCACCGGGGATGCCCGGGACGACCGCCGGGGCGTCGGCCGGGAATCGGCCGGCGGTCGCGAGGGCGCCGGCCATGGCGAGACCCGCGCGCGACTCGGCGTCGTGGCCGATCGCTTCCGCCACGGTCCAGTCCTCCTCACCGCCCGGTGCTGCGAACGCAAGGTCCGGGAGGCCTTCGATCACTCGTGTCAGGGCCGTGGCAATGGCTCCGAGCTGGGTGGCCACGGATCTGGCACTGCCCGCGCCGGCGCGACGTCGTACCTCGCGGCGGACGCTGATGAACCGCCCCGCCTCGATGCCGCGGAACGCGGCCACCGCATCTGGTGCGTCGACCTCGAGCAGATCGAGCCAGGTTCCGCCGACGTCGGCCACGGACGCCGGACCGTCAGCGCCGCGTGGCAACGGACGTGGAGGCCCGAGGGCTCGACACGGCCATCCAATATCCCGGCATGTCGACAGCGTACCGCTCGATCGGTCGATGTGGAGTGTCAGCGATGGCCGTTCGCCATCTTCGTGGCATCCGGTCGGGCGCGCAGGCGCCAGTCGGCGGCGAGAAGGGGCGCCACCGCCGAGGAGCTGAACCACGGCGAGAACGCGAGCAGCGTCCCGAGCCCGATGACGAGGAGCGCCGACCACCGGCCCCTGGGGTCGGCTGCCGAGTCAATCAGGCCGTCTAGAGGCGCTCGAAGCGCTCGACCGGCAGGACGAACACCGTCGCCCCGCCGACTTCGACCTCCAACGGATAGGGCATGAAGAATTCGCCCGGCTCCATGATCGGGGGCATCGGATTCACGACCTGCGTCCGCGATACGCAGTTCGCCCGAACGACCTCGAGCACCGCGTCGACCTGATCATCGTCGACCCCGACCATGACGGTTGCGTTCGACTGCTTCAGGAAACCGCCCGACGATTGGAGGCGCGTGGCCCGGTGCTCCTTCTCCAGGAGCGCGTCGACCAGGGCACCGGCATCCTCGCTGTGGACGATCGCGACCACGAGTTTCACGCCCCGAGTATACGGAGCCGGAGATACCGGCCACAGGCCGTCAGCCGGGAGCGCCCCGCGTCCGGGGTCTGGACCCCGATCCTGCCGGTGTACGATCTGGCCCCATCCACGTTCCGCCTCCGCGCGGAGTCGTTCGTCGCCCTACAGGGCAGGAGTGCTCCTTGAGCCAGAACGAGTTGTCCAGCGAGCCGGCCGACCTCCTCCTGGCCCGCGCCATCGCGGCAGTCGCCCGCTCTGCTGATGCCGACGCTGCCCTGGCTTCGCTCCTGGCGGGCGCGACGAGCGCGGTCCGTGCCGATCACGCGGCAGTGGCAACCTGGGACCCGCAAGCCGGCCACCTCGCCATCGGCGCGACGGTCGGGTACGACCCGGCCGGCACGGCCGCCCTCGAGACCACGGTGGCCACGAACGCCGAGCATCCGCTCGCCCGGACCGCCCACGGCCAGACGGCCATTCTGGGGACCGAGTCCGCGGACGCCGACGGCGCGGCGGTGACGCTCGCGACATGGCCGCTCCGGATCGCCAGCGGCGGGATGGAGGAACCGCTCGGAGCCCTCCTGGTGAGCCGAGCCGGATCCTGGATCGTCGGCGAGGCTGATGCGACACTCCTCGCCGCATTCGCGGACCTCATCGCCCTGACGATCGATCGCACGCGACTCGTCGCCGCCGCGGAGGAGCGCGGCGACTGGCAGGAGCGCATGGCCCACACGGATGCGCTGACGGGACTAGCGAATGCCAGGACCCTGGGCCGCGTGCTCGAGCTCGAGGTGGCTCGAGCCGGCCGCCAGGGAACAGAGTTGTCGGTGGCGGTCTTCGACATCGACGGGCTGAAGGCCGTGAACGACGGCGCCGGCCCCGCCGCGGGCGACGACATGCTTCGCGAGGTCGCGGCGGTCCTGGCCGAATCCGTGCGCCTCGTCGATACCGTGGCCCGGATGGGTGGCGATGAGTTCCTCGTGGTCGCGCCGGGCGCGGCAGGCATGACGGTTGCGCGGCGCGTCCTCGATGCCCTGGCCGGCCGGTCAGCGACGGGCCGCAGCCCGATCTCGGTCTCGGCGGGCGTGGCCCGGTTCCCTGTTGACGGGACGACGCCGGACGAGCTCGTCTCTGCAGCGGGCCACGCGCTGCAGACGGCGAAGTCGGCGGGCCCCGGAGCGCTCGCCTCGGCCGGCACCGCCTGACGGTCTGCCGGTGGACACCGGCGGTCAACCGGGAACGTCGTCACGCGCGACCGCTTGGTTCATCGCCGGTTCGACGTCGGTTGGTGCCCGGACTCCTGCCGCTTCGTAACGTTCGCCGGACGATCGGCCACGATGCTCCCCGTGATGCACTCGTCCGTCGTTGACCTGATCTCCAGGGCCAGCCTCCGTGCCAACGGAGCCGATGCGTGACACCAAGGGCACAACCTGACGAGCGACCCCTGGGCCGGATCGCCACGACGATCCTGGTCCTCCTGCTGGTGGCGTTGATCCCGCTCCTCGTGCGTGATGGGCTCGGCCTCTACATCGTGCCGCCGTACTCGGTGGTGGGCGTCATCCTCGCGATCCGACGGCCGAAGAACCGGATCGGCTGGCTCCTGATCGGGATCGGCCTCGGATTCGCCGTGCTCCTCGTTCCGTCCATCCACGCGACGAACGCCGATTTCGCCGCGGGCACCGTGCCGCCCGTCGAGGCGGTGCTGGCGATCGGTTCGGGCGGGGCCATCGGGATGGCGATGTTCACAGGACTGTTCGCCCTGAACGTCATCTTTCCCTCCGGCCGGTTCCCGGCCGGGCGCGCCGGTGGGGCGGCCCGGCTGGCGACGATCGTCGCAGCCCTTGCGAGTACCCTGACACTGTTCGGTCCCACCCTGCCCGTTGTGCTCGACGGCTCAAACGACCAGATCGCCGTCCGCAATCCGCTGGCCGTCGCCCCTGGCTCACCGATCTGGCAGGTCGTGAACCCCGACCTCACCCTGCCAATCGTGCTCCTGCTCCTGATCGGCACGATCTCGCTGATCGTCCGGTTCCGACGCGCCCGAGGGATCGAGCGGCAGCAGCTTCAGTGGGTCGTGGTCGCGATCGCCTGCATGGTGTCGGCCCTCGTGTTCGGCGAGGTGCTCGCGAACCTCATCCCGTCCACGTCGACATCCGGGGTGGCCTGGATCCCGGCCGTCATCGCCTATCCGACGGTCCCGGCCGCGATCGGCGTCGCCGTCCTTCGGTACCGCCTCTTCGAGATCGAGCGGATCGTCAGCCGGACGATCAGCTGGGCACTTACGACCGGCCTCATCGCCTCGCTCTTCGTCGGCCTCGTGGTGGGCCTCCAGGGACTGCTCAGTTCCGTGACCCAGGAGAACACGCTGGCGGTGGCCGGGTCGACGCTCGTGGCCTTCGTCGCGTTCCAGCCGCTGCGACGGCGTGTCCAATCCGTCGTGGACCATCGCTTCAACCGCAGCCGGTATGACGCCGAACGGACGGTCGGCACGCTCGCCATGGGTCTGCGCGACGGCGTGGACCTCGGCGCCATCCAGGTCAGCGTCACGGGCACGGTCGACCGGACCTTCCGGCCGCGCGGGACGGGCCTGTGGATCCGGGGGGAGCGGGCCGACTCGGCCTGACGCCGGCCCCCGCCGGCTGGGCGAGTCGAGCCGGGCATCCGGGCACGGAGCGCGCGGGAGTGGCTGTCTAGCTGGCGGGCCGCGCCACGATCGAAATCGGCGAAACGCCCGCTGCTACCGACCAGGTCGAGCGCGGATGCCAGGACATCGGCGAAGACGTCGTCGGTCGGTCGGTCCGCGTCGATCACCGTCCACCGTGCGGGCTCGGCGGCGGCCATTTCCAGGAACCCGTCACGAACGCGTCGGTGGTAGGGCAGGTCGTACGACGTTTCGAAACGAGTGATGGTCTCGGGCGTCTTCCGTTCGAGCCCGGTCTCGGCCGGCACGTCGAGGAGGATCGTCCGATGAGGCTCGAGGCCGCCGGTCGCGATCCTGATGATCCGCCGCAGGATCCCGAGGTCGACCCCTTCGCCGTAGCCCTGATAGGCCATCGTCGAGTCGGCGAAACGGGCGCTCACGACCACCCGTCCGGCGGCGAGGGCCGGGCGGATGACCCTGGCGACGTGCTGCGCGCGCGCGGCGTTGAAGAGGAGCGCGTCGGCGACGGGGTCGATCTCTTCGTCATCGGTCGCCATCAGGAGCTCGTAGAGCCGGTCGCCGAGGTCCGTTCCGCCGGGCTCGCGCGTCAGAAGGACGTCGAAGCCGCGCTCGGTGAGCTCGTCCGCCAGGCGGCTCGCCTGGAGCGTCTTGCCGGACCCGTCGGGGCCTTCGATCGTGATGAAACGGCCGGGCGGACGATCGTCTGTGGTCACGATCCGAGTGTAGCCGACGGTCCACTCGGGCCCTGCCCCGGCCCGTCGGAAACCGGTCATGGCCCACCTCGCCGGTCCCGCGTACCCTCCCTGCCATGCGCTCCGCGACCGCCATCCGGCGCACGATCCTGGCGGGCCTGACGGTCATGGTCGGGCTTGCTGCCCCGACGGCCGTCCTCGCCCATCCCCTCGGCAATTTCACGATCAATCACTACGCGGCCCTCCGGGTCAGTCCGGATGCCGTCTCACTGGACGTGGTCGTCGACTTCGCCGAGATCCCGGCCTTCCAGGAGCGGATCACGATCGACACGAACGCGGACGGCGACGTCAGCGAGGCCGAGGCCGACGCCGCCCGGGCCGCTGAATGCGATCGCCTGGTGCCGGATCTGCACCTGGCGGCCGGCGGGACAGCGCTGGCGCTCATGCTTCGGGACGCCGGCCTCGAGTTCCCGGCCGGTGCGGGCGGCGTCCCCACGATGCGTGTCGTCTGCGAGTTCGATGCACCAGCCTCCCCGCCGTTGACTGATGGTCGGACGATGACCTTCCAGGACACGTCGCACACGGATCAGATCGGTTGGCGCGAGATCGTCGTCCTCGGCGACCACGTTTCGATCAGCGGAGTCGCCGAGGCGCCGCCACCGACCGCCATCGACGTCTCGACGCGTCTTTCCGCGTACCCGCAGGAGCTCCTCACGAGGCCCCTCGCCGTTCGATCCGCGGCGTTCACGGTCTCGGCAGGGGGACCGGCGCTTCCGCCGTTCGTGGCCCCGGATGCCGCACCGCTCGCGGGAACCAGTACGGGCACTCCTGCGCCCGGAGCCGTTGTCGCGAGTCCGCGATCGACGGCCGCCGCCGCGGTTCCCGGTGGCGTGGCGGCGGACGTTCCCGATCTCTTCCGCGTGGCCGACCTGACGCCCCTCCTCGCTCTGGCGTCCATCGCCCTGGCGATCGCCCTCGGTGCGGGCCATGCGCTCACGCCGGGGCACGGCAAGACGCTGATGGCTGCCTACCTGGTCGGCACGCGGGGCTCGGTTCGACACGCGATCGGCCTCGGACTCGCGGTCACGGTCTCGCATACGGTCGGGATCCTCGGCCTCGCACTGCTCGTCACGGCCGGCGAGTCGCTCCTCCCGCCGGACGTGGTCGTCCGGATCATCCCGGTCGTGGCCGCACTGGCCTTCGTGGCGATCGGTGGCGCGATGTTGCTCGAAGAGATCCGGCGGCGGTGGCGCGGGGCGGCAAACACTGCCGAATTGCCGCATCGCCACGGGCCGACCACCCACGTGCACGCACCCGCGGTCGGTCGGACGCTCCGATGGCGGAGCCTCGTAGCCCTCGGCCTCGCCGGCGGGATCATCCCGTCGACCAGCGCCCTGATCATCCTCCTCGGCACGATCGTCGCCGGTCGCGCGGCGTTCGGGGTGCTGCTGGTCATCGCCTTCGGTGTCGGGATGGCCCTCGTGCTCGGCGGCGCGGGCACGCTCATGGTGGTTGCCAGGGACCGCCTCGACCGGATGCCGAGGGTGCCGGCGTTCGGACGGCTCGCCGGTCAAGCACCCCTGATCGCGTCGGTCGTCGTCCTCGGGATCGGCCTATGGCTGACAGCGCAGGCCCTGGCCGGCGCTCCGGTGCTGTAGTCAATACGGCGTTTACCGCAGCGCAGAGCGCCGGCCGAAGGTGCTAGTCTCGCGTCCCGATATGCGAGACCTTACCGAGCGCGCTCTCGACACAGCCAACAGCCTGGGTGCCCGCTATGCGGACGTGCGAATCGTCCGCCGTCTCGAGGAGTCGATCTCGGTCAAGTCCGGACGGCTCGAGGGCGTGGCCTCGGGCGAGACGGAGGGGTTCGGCGTTCGCGTCCTTGTAGACGGCGCCTGGGGCTTCGCGTCTTCCTACCACCTCGACCTGGCTGAGGCCGATCGCGTGACGGCCCTCGCGGTCCGGATCGCGCGGGCTTCGGCGACCGCCCTTCGGGACCGTGTCCAGCTCGACGACCGGCCGCCGGCCCACGGCCGCTACGAGACACCGCTCGAGGAGGACCCGTTCGCGGTGCCCCTCGAACGCAAGATCGCCGACCTGATGAGCGCGGACCGTGCCGCGAGTGCGGTCCGCGGCGTCACATTCACGGAGTCCTCGTACGGAGCACAGCGCGAGGAGAAGACCTTCGCGGCGTCCGACGGGAGTTACACCGAGCAGGTGATCACGCACCTCGGCGCGGCCGTGGAGGCCAATGCGATCGAGGGCGACGAACACCAGCGCCGCAGCTATCCGGACCAGGGTGGGGGGTGGCGGGCCGCCGGTTACGAGTACGTCCGAGGCGTCGACCTCGCCGGCAACGCCGAGCGACTCGCCGAGGAGGCCGTGGCCCTCCTCACCGCGCCACAGTGCCCGGCCGGGATCACGACCGTCATCCTCGACCCCAGCCAGCTCTACAACCAGGTCCACGAGAGCTGCGGCCATCCTACGGAGCTGGATCGCGTGTTCGGCACGGAGGCGTCGTATGCCGGGACGAGCTTCCTGACCACGGACAAGCTCGACGAAGGCTTCCGCTACGGCTCGGATCTCGTGACGATCGTGGCCGACGCCACCTCGCCCTTCGGGATGGGCACGTTTGGCTGGGACGACGAGGGCGTCGCCGCACAGTCGGCGCCGCTCATCCAGAACGGGATCCTGGTGGGCTACCAGACGTCCCGCGAGACGGCGCCGCGGATCGGCCGTTCATCGAGCGGCGCGATGCGCGCCGATGGCTGGAACCGGATCCCGCTGATCCGGATGACCAACATCAATCTCCTGCCGGTCGACGGGATGAGCCTCGCCGACATCATCGCGGACACCGACGACGGCATCTACCTCTCGACGAACCGCTCGTGGTCGATCGACGATCGCCGCCTCAACTTCCAGTTCGCGACCGAGGTCGCCTACGAGATCAAGGGCGGCAAGCTCGGGCGCCTCTTCAAGAACCCGACCTACACCGGCATCACCTACGAGTTCTGGCGTGCCTGCGATGCGGTGGGCGACGCGAGCAGCTACGTGATGCTCGGGACTCCCAATTGCGGCAAGGGCGAGCCCAGCCAGGGCGCCCACGTCGGCCATGGCGTCTCGGGAGCCCGTTTCCGGAACGTCCAGGTTGGGGTCGGCAAGTGGTGAGCGAGGTCGTGCGGGCCGAGTCGCTGCCGATTGCCGAGGACGTCCTGGGGCGAGCGCTCAAGGCAGGCGCGACCGAGGCCGAAGTCCTGGTCATGGCCGACGACCTCGCCCTGACGCGGTTCGCGAACAACGAGATCCATCAGAACGTGTCCGAGACGAACGTCTCCGTGAACCTGCGCTTCGTCCTTGGAAAGCGCATCGCGACCGTATCGACCGGCCGTATCGACGACGCTGGCCTGGCGGCGGTGGTCGAGCGCGCGTCCGCAATCGCCCGGACGGTCGAGGAGCTCGAGGACTGGGCCGGGCTGCCGGCCCCCGATCCTTCCGACACATCGACCGGTCTCGCCGCCGCCTATGCCGAAATCGACCGCCGAGGCGTCGCCCGAGCTCCGGGCCGAGGGCGCTCGCGCGGTGATCGCCGCCGCAGATGAACATGGAGTCCAGGCCTACGGCGCGTTCACCACATCCCGCGAGGAGATCGCCGTGGCGAACTCCTCCGGAATCCGGTCGCACGAGCGGCGGACGTCGTCCCAGCTGCTGACCGTCAACATGTCACCGGATGGCGGCACCGGCTACGCGGAGCGCGCGGCGACGGACGTGCGGAACATCGACCCAGCGGGCATCGGACGTGAGGCGGCCGAGCGCGCGAAAGCCACGGATCGGGCCGTCTCCGTTCCCGCCGGCGACTACCCGGTGGTCCTGGAGCCGTACGCCGTCGTCGACATCCTGGACATGCTCGGGTATGTCGGCTTCTCGGGCCTCGCGGTAGAGGAAGGGCGCTCCTTCTCCGAACCGGGGCGGCGCGTCGGATCCGACCTCGTGACGATCATCGATGACGGCGGCAACACCTCGGGCCTGCCGATGACCTTCGACTACGAGGGCGTCCGCAAGCAGCGGGTCGTCCTCATCGAGAGGGGCGTCTGTCGCGACGTCGTCTACGACGCCCAGACGGCGGCCCGCGCCGGGCGGCGCTCGACGGGTCACGGCCTGCCGGCCCCGAACCCGTACGGTCCCTTCCCGCTGAACATGGTGATGTCGCACGGCTCGACGCCCCACGACGAGCTGATCGCGGGGATCGAGCGCGGGCCTGCTCGTGACTCGCTTCCACTACACGAACCCGGTCCACCCGAAGCTGGCGATCATCACCGGCATGACCCGCGACGGCACCTTCCTGATCGAGGGCGGCAAGGTCGTGGGGCCAGTCAGGAACCTCCGCTTCACGCAGAGCTACCTCGATGCGCTGGCCGGGGTCTCGGCGGTCGGGCGTGATCTCCGAACATTGCGCGGCGCCTTCGGGGGTGTCGTCGTGCCGGCCCTGCGGATCGACTCCTGGACGTTCACGGGGACGACGGAGCACTGACCCGTCCAGTAGCCTTCTACCATCCGATGGTAGACTTCTACCATGAGCCTGAACATCAAGAACGCCGAGACGTACCGGCTCGTCAAGGAGCTGGCCGACGAGACCGGCGAGTCCATGACGACGGCCGTGACCGAGGCCGTCCGGGAGCGACTGACTCGGGTCCGCGCCGAGCGTGACGGGGGTCGCGAAGCCCGCTTCCATCGCGCGCTCGAACTTCTGGCGGTGATGCGCGAGCGAGCACCCGCCGGCTACTTCGATCAGGACTTCGACGAGCTGCTCTACGACGAGAAGGGCCTCCCCCGGTGATCGTCGACACGTCGGCGATCGTCGCGATGCTCCGGAACGAGTCCGATGCCGCAGCGCTGACGCAGGCCCTCAAGAGCGCCGCCAGGGCGCGACTCTCGGCCGCAAGCTACGTGGAACTCTCGGTCGTGATCGACGGTCTGGGTGATCCTGTCCTCAGTGGCGCGCTCGACGCCGTCCTGTCCGCCTACGAGATCGTCCTCGAGCCCCTGACCGCGGAGCAGGCACAGATCGCGCGCTCCGCGTACCAGCGCTTCGGCAAGGGCAGCGGGCACCCGGCCCGGCTCAACATGGGCGACTGCTTCTCGTACGCGCTCGCCCGCGACCTCGGGGAGCCGCTCCTGTTCAAGGGCGAGGACTTCAAGCTCACCGACATCGAGATCGTGATCGAGCCGGACCGGCAGAAGCGCCTGAGCGAGATCGTGGCGGCTTACGGAGGGGCGACGTGACGCCGCCCGACCGACCACCCGGGGATCGCGCCGTCGAGACCATCCAGGAGCGCCTCGGTCGCGACTTCGACCGGGCCGAGCTTCGGGCGATCAAGCGGCTCTGGGTCCGCCACTCGATCGCCGAGGACCGTCGCGACATCGACGGGCTCATCGCCACCCTGGCCGATGACTGCACGTACGAGCTGATCACCACGGGCCAGGTGTGGCACGGGAAGGCCGGGGCCCGGGCGTTCTACACGGAGCTCTTCGCGGCCTTTCCGGACAACGCCTTCGCGCTGACCGACATCGTCGTCGGCCCCCAGGGTGTCTGGGAGGCGGCGCGGCTCACCGGCACGAACCTCGGTCCCTGGGCCGGGGTCGCGCCCAGCGGCCTTGCCGTGGACATGGCGGTCCACATCCTGTTCCCATGGGATCCCGGTACCCGGCGGTTCTCAGGCGAGCGTATCTGGCTCGCCGATCGCCCACGGGGCCTCGGCTGACCCGGTACCGATCCCCGGGCGCTGATTCGACGGTCCTGATTCGACGCTGATCCCGCGGTGCCGAGCCCGCTGAACGCTAGGCGTGCGGCACGACCGACATGGCCCTGCCACCCCGCTCCGTTCCCGCCAGCCTGAACGCCACGCGTTCAGAGGCGACGAGTTCCCGATGTTGACGCAGTTTTGGAACGCTCAACGTGCGGGATCGCCCGGGCGGCGTCGCACTGAGCCGGTCCGTCAGTCGTACCGCTCTCTGCGCGTTCCGTGGCCCGGCGCGTGAGGTTCACTTGCCCGGGCCCCGCCCGCCCAGAGCCGCGCACGCTCCGCGACGAGCGCCCGACGACGGCCGGCTGACCAGCTACCACTCCACCAGCTTCCAGATCTCGGGTTCGGGCTCGTCCGGCTCGCCGGCGACATCGGCGAAGAGCGCCACGGCCCGCTTCAGGTGTTCCATTGCCTCGTCGCCCCGTCCATCCGCGTGGAGCAGGTCCGCGAGGTTGTTCTCGAGCGCCGCCTGCCGATGGCGGTCGCCGAGGCGCTCGCACAGCACGAGGGCCTCGCGAGCAAGCTCGATCGCCGACAGGCGATCACCACCGTCCGCGACGACGAGGGCCAGGGTGTTCATGGCCGCGACCTGAAGGCTGGGATCCGGCGCCGCAGCCGCGGCCGCCAGCGAGCGCTCGAGGTGCGACCGCGCGGCGGGGAGATCGCCGCGCCGCCGAGCCAACATGCCGAGGACGTCCTCGGCGCGGGCGATTGCCGTTCCGTCGCCGGCGCCAACGGCGATCTCGAGCGCCTCGTTCGCGGCGCTCTCGGCCGCACCGGCGTCTCCGCGGCGATGCGCAACAGCGCTCCGGTCGGCAAGGATGGCGCTGCGGCGGCCTGCATCGGCCGACCCGACCGCCTCCAGGGCCGAGGCGAGATGCGTCTCCGCCTGGTCCCACGCCCCGCGCCGGGCGTGGACCTTGCCGAGCTGATGCTCGATCGCCGCCATGCGATCCGCGTCAACCAGGGCTGCGGCCGTCTCGAGGTGATCGATCGCGGCACGGTAATCGCCCAGGAGCGTCAGGACCTGCCCGAGCGCCTCGTGGAGCTCGGCGGCTTCAGGATGGGCGAGCGCCAGGGCCGCCTCGAGGTGCTCCCTGGCCTCGGCATTCGCGTAGACCCGGCGAGCGTAATCGCCCGCGCGCCGGTAGGCCTCCGCGGCCTGAACCGTGCGACCGCCGAGGCGCTCGTGGTAGGCGATGAGCGACCAGCGGATTACCCCCTCGCGGCCGGCGGTGAGGGAGGCCAGGGACTCGGCGACGCGGCGGTGGAGCAATCGCCGGCGGGCCAGCCCGAGGGCGCTGTAGGCGACGTTGCGCAGGCTCGCGTGGGTGAAGTCGTACCGAAGCTCCAACCGGTCCTGCGACGCGACCTCGCGGACGAACCCGCGGCGAGCGAGCTCCTCGAGCGCCGAGATGGTCTCCTCGTCACTGCGACCCGAGGCAAAGCGCACCGTTTCGAGATCGAACGAGCGCCCGATCACGGCCGCGGCACTGGCGACCTGGCGAGCCAGCTCCGAGGTCGTCGCGAGGCGGTTCCGGACGAGGACTTCGATGCCGGGGACCGACGACCCGTCCCCGAGCGGTGGCGAGGCGAGGGCCTCGGCGACGTACAGGGGCAAACCCTCGGAGTCGGCAACGAGACGGTCGACGAAGGCCGAGCTGGCGTCCGATCCGAGCGCGGCGCGCGCGAGCGTCTCGATATCGGTCCGCCCCAGGCGCCCGAGGGCCACCACCGTGGCACGGTCCTCTTCGGCGCCAGCCGCGACGATGCCGCCACCCGATGGATCCGGGAGGTCCTCACGCCGCCAGGTGAGCAGGACGCCGATCGGGCGTCCGCGCAGCCGGCGGGCGAGGAAGGCCAGCACCTCGAGCGTTGGGCCGTCCGCCCAATGGGCGTCGTCGAGCCACAGGACCCCGGGCCGCGAACCGGTCGCGAGCGCCGTCAGGACCTCGGCCAGCGCATCGAGGAACCTGCCGCGCCCGAGCGGGTCGGTCATGCCTCCCCCCGGGGGGCGGACACCGCGGATCGGGAGCAGGCGCGCAACCTCGGCGAGGAGCTCCGGCCGGACCGAGGCCAGGCGCGTCTCGGCAGCAGGGCTGGCAAGTCCGGCCCGAACCAGCTCGGCGACCGAGGCATAGGGGATCGCTGCCTCGCCCGCGTACGCCCGAGCCTCGAGGACCAACGCGCCGTCGGCTACCAGGCGGTCAACGAAGACGCGAGCGAGGCGCGTCTTGCCAATCCCGGGCTCACCCTCGATGACCAGGACGCGGCCGTCGGGGCCGGTCGCTCGAGCGGCGTCCAGCAGCCTTTCGAGCTCCGCCTCGCGTCCGACCATCGGCCCTTCCGCGGACGAAGATGCGCCGGAATTCGACCTATTCTCGGACGGCGCAACCGGCGTCGACACGGAGATGGCCGCAGCCGGCGGCCGGTAGGAGCCCGTCCGGATGGTCTCGTAGAGGTCCGTCGTTTCCTCGAGCGGGGCCACGCCGAGTTCCGTTTCGAGGACCCGCACGCAGTCTCGGTATTGGCGAACTGCCGCCGCATGCTCACCCGCGGCCGCGTACGCGGACATCAGCAGCCGATGGGCGGGTTCGTGGAGGGGGTCGAGATCCAGCCAGCGGCGGCCCGCCAGCACGGCTCGATCCCACTGTCGCGCCGCCAGCCGGGACCGGGCAAGCCGCTCGAGGGCAGCCGCGAGATCGCGCCGGTACGCGTCCGCCTCCGCGATCTGCCATTCGTCAAAGGTTTCGCTGTCCCGCAGTCCGAAGCCGTCCATGAACGGCCCGCGGTCGAGCTCGAGCGCCGCGTCGAGCAGGACGTCGCAAGTATCACAGGGCGTCGAGGGGTCGTGATCGTGCTCGCGGGCGCGGCCCAGCAGCTCGCGGAAGGCGTGGAGGTCGACGTCGACCTCACGGGCATGGAGGACGACCGACCGCCGGTCGATTTCCAGGCCGCGACCGCCCAGCGCGCTGTTCAGGACCGAGAGCGTCCGCCGCAGCGCCCCTCGGGCGTCGGCCTCATCCGATTCGGGCCAGAGCAGGGCCGCGATCGACTCCCGGCTGGCGGGCCGCCCGGTCACCGCGAGGTACGCGAGGAGCGCAACCGCCTTTCGGGTGTCGACAGCCAGCGGCACGCCGTCGACGCGGATGTCGACAGGGCCGATGAGCCGGATCGAAATGGGCGACTGGGGCATCATCGGTACGGTACCGCGTCGACGCCCCACGCCGTAACGCCAGTCCACGGGAGCGCGCCCGCGAGGTCCCCCGTGCGGCAAATCGGTCGTCGTAACGTTCTCGGGACGATGCGTTCCCAGGCTGCTCCCGTGATCGCCACCCAACGCCCAGCTCGTTCGCGCGCCGTTGCCGTTGCCGGACTCCTCGCCGTGATCGCGTTCCTGGGGCTCTCCTGGGTTGCCACCGGGGCGGATCTGACGGTCGCTTTCGAGGGCGCGTGGTTTGGGACGGTCGGTCTCCTGCTCGTCTGGCGCCGTCCGCGCGAGCCGATCGGGTGGCTGCTCGTCCTCATTGCGTGGGGTTTCATCCCGACGGGTTCCGTGCTCCCTGGGAGCGCGAGCGATATCGTGGATGGGCGCCTCCCGGCACGCCTCACCGCGCTCGCCTGGTTCAACGGCTGGGGCAGCGTGGTCTTCTTCGACGCGCTGGCGGCGGTAGCGGCCATCTTTCCGACGGGGCGATTTCCGACCGGGCGCATGGGGAAGCTCGCCGGGGTCGCCGTCGGGATGCCCATCCTCTTCGGGGTGGCAATCGCATTCGCGCCTGAATTGAACCCCCAGTTTTCGGACGGCACGTCAGCGGTCGTTCGCAATCCGCTCGGCACCTTCGTCGGGTGGCCCGGATGGCCGGTCATACAGGTCGGTGTCTACGTGGCCGTCCTCGCGGCGCTCCTGGTCACCATCGGCACCTTCGTCGCTCGATATCGGCGCGCCAGGGGCCTTGAGCGTGCCCAGGGCAAGTGGTTCCTCGGCGCGCTCGGGACGCTCCTGCTGGCGGTCGTCTTCGCCTTCGGCGCGATCGCGCTGGTCGACTACGCCGGCACCTGGATGTGGGCGCCCTCTGTGCTCGCCTATCCGCTGATCCCGATCGCGATCGGGATCGCGATCACCCGGTACCGCCTGTACGAGATCGACCGGATCGTCAGCCGGACGATCGGTTGGGCCGTCTCGACAGGAACGATCCTCGCGCTGTTCGCCGTCCTCGTCGTCGGGCTCCAGGCCATCCTTGCCCCGGTCACGAAGGAAGGCACGCTGGCGGTCGCCGCCTCGACACTCGCCGCGTTCGCGCTGTTCCAGCCGCTTCGCCGCCGCGTCCAGTCCGCGGTGGACCATCGGTTCAACCGGTCGCGCTACGACGCCGAGCGGATCTCCGCTCGGCTGGCCGCGCGACTCCGCGACGAGACGGACCTTCCGGCCATCCACGACGGTATCGTCGAGAGCGCTCGCGCGACCGTCCAACCGGCCTCGGTGGGCCTGTGGGTACGAGAACCCGCATGAGCGCGAGCTCCGCCAGGTCCGTACCCGCGCCTGCCGCGAACCAGGCGCGTGCTTCCCGACTGCGCGCGGCCGCGAACGTCCTCGCGACCGTCGCGATCCTTCTCGATGCCTTCGCCCTGCTCCTCCTCATCCCACGAGGGGCCGACGCCCTCGATGCGCTCGATGGCAGCACCATTGGCGGCTTCGTGCTGGGCGCGACCTACCCGATCGTCGGCTGGATCATTGCGTCGCGTCGACCCGGCAACGCGATCGGGTGGATCTTCCTCGCGATCGGGCTCTCCCAGGCGCTCGTCACCTTCGCTGGCCAGTACGCGACGGTGGGGCTGGTCACGGACCCCGGCTCGCTGCCGGGCGCCGACCTGCTGTCCTGGGTCGGGGTCTGGGCTTGGGCTCCCGGTTTCACGCTACTTCTCACCCTCTCGGTCCTGCTGTTCCCGGATGGCCGGCTCCCATCCCGCCGCTGGCGCGCCGTTCCGTGGCTGGCCGGCGTCGCCCTCATCATGCTGGCCGTCCCGATCGCGATCGTGGCCTGGCCGGATCGTGGAGCGGACCTGCTCGGACCCAGTCCAGGACCCGGGACGTCGTCCGACCCGTTCGTCGGGGCGTTACTGACGATCCAGTTCGGCGGCCTGATCCTCCTGCAGGTTCTCGCGCTGACATCGTTGGCAGGCCTGGTCATCCGCTACCGGCGCTCTCGAGGCGCGGAGCGCGCCCAGTTGAAGTGGTTCGCCGCGGCCGGGGTGATCGAGGTCATCGACCTCATCGTTTCCACGTTCGTTACCGTGCCCGGATTCCTGGCCAATCTCGTGCTCAGCCTGGCGTTCACGCCGCTGCTCCCCGTTGCCGCGACGATCGCGATCCTGCGTTACCGGCTCTACGAGATCGACCGGATCGTGAGCCGGTCGGTTGCCTACCTGACCGTCACGGGCGTCCTTGTGGCGCTCTTCGCCGGGCTCGTGGTCGGCCTTCAAGCGGCACTGGCGCCGTTCACGCGTACGAACGCGATCGCGGTCGCCACATCGACCTTGGTCGTCGCCGCAAGCTTCCAACCCCTGCTTCGGCGGGTCCGGCGCGTCGTCGACCGCCGGTTCAATCGAGCCGGCTTCGACGCCGAGCGCGAAGCGGCCGGTTTCGCAGGCCAGATTCGGGATCAGGTGGACGTCAGGTCCGTGACCGACGCGCTCACGGCGGTGCTCGGCCGCACGATCGAACCGTCGTCGGCGGGAATCTGGCTACGGGCGCCGCACGCATGAACGCTGCCCTTGCCACCCACGGCTCCGACATCGGCGGCGGCGACCACCGGGCCCGCACCCGATCGTGGCTGCTCGTCGCCTTCATCGCGGCGGAAGTCGTCGCGATCCTGGTCCTGAGCCTCGTGGCCGGGCTCGACCCATTCTGGACGCCGGTCCAGGTCTGGCTCGTGAGCGCCTACGGGCTGGGCGGAGCCTTCCTCGTGCGCCGACAACCTGGCAACACGGTCGGGTGGATTCTCTGGGCGATCGGCGCCAGTCTCGTGCCGATCGCGATCGGGATCTCGGTGACTCGCTACCGGCTCTACGACATCGACCGGATCGTCGGCCGGACCGTCGGCTGGGCGATCATCACGGTCCTGCTGGTCGCCGTCTTCGGCGGCCTCGTCATTGGCCTTCAGGCCCTTCTCGCCGGGGTGACCCAAGGCCAGACGCTCGCGGTCGCGGTGTCGACGCTCGCCGCCTTCGCCGTCTTCCAGCCGCTCCGACGCCGGGTCCAGGGCACCGGGGACCGTCGGTTCGACCGGACCCGCTGCGACGCGCAGCGAACCGTCGAGAGCTTCGCTGAGCGCCTCCGGGGCGAGGTCGACCTGATCGAGATCCAGCACGCGATGGTTGATACGGTGCAGGTGGCCGTCAGGCCGATGCGCGAAGCCGTCTGGCTTCGGTCGGTGACGGAGTGAGCGGGCGAGCGGTGGGTCGAGCCCGGCTCGTGATGGTCGCAACCGTGCTCGTCGCGCTCGTGCCGTTGATGCTTCGAAGCGGGCTCGGGCTCATCGTGGTCCCGCCCTGTGCGGCGATCCGGCGGCGCGTGCAATCGGCCGTGGACCACCGCTTCGACCGGGATCGGTATGACGCCGAGCGCATCGTGGGCGCGTTCGCGTCGAGCCTCCGTCGCCAGACGGGCCTGAGCCACATCAGCGACGGGGTCGCCGACGCCGTGACGCGATCGTTCGGTCCCGACGGTGCGGCGGTCTGGATCCCATCACCGGGCGGATCGGGAGGAACCGTCGCATGAGCCTCGGACGGTTGCGGATCGTCCCGTACCTCGGCCTGGCGGCTCCTGTCATCGGCTCGGCGCTCTGGTCACACCAGGATTGGAGCGGCGCACTGAGCGTCGGCTCGTTCGGCGGCGTGGCCCTCATCCTGCTCTGGAATCGACCACGCGAGGTCGTTGGATGGCTGCTGCTCTTGACGGCAGTTGCCGGCACCCTCGGCAATTACCTTCCCGGCTCACCGTCCCAGGTCGTCGACGGTCGCGCGGATGCCGGCATCACCCTGTACGCATGGCTCAACTCGTGGGGTTCGGACCTGTTCTTCGGCTCGTTCGTGGCGCTGGCGGCGCTGTTTCCCAGCGGCCGATTTCCAACTGGGCGACTTGGCATGGCCGCGCGCATCGCGGTCTCCACCATGATCGGTTTCGCGGTCGCCCTCGCATTCGCGCCCACTGGGACCGTCACCTTCGACGATGGGTCCGCCGCCAGCGTCCAACTGCCGCTCCCGATCTTCCACGAATGGACCGGCTGGGGGTTCGTCCGTAGTGATCTCGTCTACGTTGCCTCGCTTGTCGCGCTCGTCATCTCGACCGGGACCCTGGTCATGCGGTTTCGCAAGGCCGTCGGATCCGAGCGGACCCAGTACAAGTGGCTGCTGGCCGCGCTGGCTGCGACCCTCGGCTCGGTGATCTTCGCCTTCGCGATGATCGCGCTCGTTGACCCGACCGGGAACTGGATGTGGTGGCCCGCGAAATTCGCCTACCCGATGATTCCGGTCGCAATCGGGATCGCGATCCGCCGCTACCACCTTTACGACATCGACCGAATCATCAGCCGGTCCGTTTCGTACCTTGTTGTGACCGGGCTCCTCGCGGCCGTCTTCGGCGGCCTGGTCGTCGCGCTCGAGGCGGCCCTCGCCGGCATCACCCAGGGCGGGACACTCGCCGTAGCGGCATCGACCCTGGCCGCCTTCGCGCTCTTCCAGCCCGTCCGCCGACGAGTCCAGGCGGCGGTGGATCGACGCTTTGACCGGGCCCGGGTCGACAGTCAGCGGCTGGTGGACGTCTTTGCGGAGCGGCTGCGCGATGAAGTTGACCTCGGCGAGGTGCGCATCGCGCTGCTCACGACGGCGACGTCCGCCGTCCGCCCTGAGCACGGGTCGGTCTGGCTCCGCGGAGGCGGGGCATGACGCGAAGCCGCGTCGCTTGGGCCATCGCGGGCCTCGACATCGTCACGATCCTGGTCACCCGATTGATCGACCCCTCCGGCGACGTGAGCGCCATCGTGGTCTTCACGCTCGGCGTCGGTTCGTTCGTGGGCGTTGGGGCGCTCCTCGACACGCGAGTCCCGGGAAACGTGATCGGCCAGCTCCTGCTCGCCGCGGGAACCCTGATGACCGCATCCATGGCGATGGGGACGTACGGCAGCCTTGGCGCGCTCTACGTCCCCCACTGGCCGCTGTCCGATGGCGTCGGACTGGCCGGTACCGTCGCGTTCGTCTACCCATTCATGATCGCCCTGATCGGTGTTCCTCTCGTGTTCCCGGACGGGCGCCTGCCCTCGCGCCGATTCCGCTGGGTGGTCCTGCTCGCGATCGCGAGCTCGGCCGCGTGGACCCTCAGCTCGATCCTCGGGCCCGGGCCGAGTAGCGGAGACGATACGGGCACGGACTCCGGCCTGGTCGGCGTTATCCAGACGTTCTTCCTTCTGTCCACGATCGTCTGCTTCGGCGCCGGGATTGCGGCCGTTGCGATGCGCTGGCGACGCGGCGATCGGGTCCAGCGTCAGCAGATCAAGTGGCTCGCGGCGATTGTCAGTCTCGGAGCGGTCGTCCTGCCGATGTCATTCATCGTCCCGACTGAGAGCGACGAAGCCACGGCCGTAGTCAGCGGCCTCACGGTCCTGAGCCTGTTCGCCCTCCCGGTGGTCATCGGGGTCGCCGTCCTCCGGTATCGCCTGTACGAGATCGATCGCATCATCAGCCGGACGATCAGCTGGACGCTCACCACCGGTCTGGTTGTGGCCATGTTCGCGGCGGTTGTCATCGGCCTCCAGGGTCCCCTGGCGGAGGTGACGGGCGGAAACACCCTTGCGATCGCGGGCTCGACGCTCCTCGCAGCGGCCGTCTTCCAGCCCATCCGACGGCGGGTCCAACGATCCGCCGATCGACGGTTCGACCGGGGACGCTATGACTCCCAGCAGACCGTCGACAGCTTCGCCGATCGCCTCCGGAACGAGATAGATCTCGTGACCCTGCGTTCGGCCCTCGTCTCGACGGCCGATGAAGCGGTCCGGCCGGCTACCTCCAATGTCTGGTTGCGGGCCGCGCCGGAGACCGACCGATGACCTCTCCGGGCGAGCGCCCGCTTGGCCGGGTCGGTCGTATCGTCCTGGCCGCCTTCCTGGCGATCGGCTTCGTCGGGACCATCGTCGCCGACGACCCGTCGGGAATCGTGCTCTACGCGGCCTTCGCCGGTCCGGGCACCTTCCTCGCATTTCGACGTCCCGCCATGAGCATCGGCTGGCTGCTCATCACAACGGGCTGGGGCCTGGGCATCGGGAACGCTCGAGTGGTTGCCACATCCGCAGACCTGCTGGCGGGCGTCCGGGATCCATGGCTGTTGGCGACCGCGTGGGCGAACGGGACCGGGTGGACGCTCGCCTTCCTCGGGCTCGTCGCGCTCGTCATTGTCTTTCCGAGCGGTGACCTGCCGTCGCATCGGTGGCGATGGCCGAGCCGCCTCGGCGTCGGTCTCCTGATTGGCATGGGCGCGATCATCGCCGTCGCGCCAACGGTCAATGTCACGCCGGTCGGAACTGTCGTGTCGATCGATATCCCGAACCCGATCGCTTTGCTACCAGAGAGTCCGGCTTGGCGTGTCCTGCCGTCACCCGGCTCCCTGTACGCGTCGATGTTCGGCATCTTCGTCGTCGGGGTGATCGGCTTACTTGCTCGATTCCGACGATCGACCGGCCTGGAGCGGCTGCAGTATCGGTGGCTCGCGGCCTCGATCGCACTCGTGGCGGTGACCAACTCTTTGTGGGCCATCGCGACCATTGCCCTGGAACTCGAGGACTTCGGGTTCACGTTCGCACTGGTCGTCGTCGCCTATACGACCATCCCCGCCGCCATCATCGTCGCGATCCTCCGATATCGCCTGTATGACATCGACCGGATCATCAGCCGGACGATCAGCTGGACCCTCACGACGGGGTTGATCGGAGCGCTCTTCGCCGTCGTCGTGGTCGGGCTCCAGGGGGTCCTCGGGCCTGTCACCGGCGGCAACACCTTGGCCGTCGCCGCCTCCACACTGGTTGCCGCTGCGATCTTCCAGCCGCTGCGGCGCCGCATCCAGGCGGCCGTGGATCGACGCTTCAACCGGGCGCGGTACGACGCCCAGCGGACCGTGGATGGCTTCGCCGAGCGCCTTCGGAACGAGATGGATCTCGGGACCCTTCGGTTGGCACTGTCAGCAACCGCGGACGGCTCCGTCAATCCGATCTCCTCGACCGTCTGGCTCCGAAACGTTGCGGATTCCCCGCGACCACCGATTTCGTAACGATCTCCGAACGCCCACAACGGAGGATGCCCTCGATGACCGCTTTCACCCGTCCGCTTCGCCGCCTCATCGGTCGGTCCGCGCCGGAAACGGTGCCGGCCCAGGCGGCCGCGCCCGCGAGCGCGGCGGCCGCCGACGAGCAGCTGGGCGTCGCGGTCGAGATCCCCGAATCGGACCCGCTCTTCGCCTATCTCCAGTCCTCCCCCGGCCCGGTCGACCTGGCCCGGCTCGAGCTCACGTCGCCGGCGCTCGAACAGCTCCGTGAGGCGGGCGTCGCCCTCGTCGTCCCGCTCGTCACCCAGGGAGAGCTGATCGGGACGCTGAACCTGGGTCCGCGTCTTTCGGAGCAGGACTACTCGTCCGACGACCGCCGTCTCCTCGGAACGCTCGCGGCGCAGGCCGCGCCGGCCATCCGCGTCGCTCAGCTGGTCCGCGAGCAGGCCGCCGAGGCCGCGGAACGTGAGCGCTACGCGAACGAGCTCAAGATCGCCCAGCTCATCCAGCAGCAGTTCCTGCCCCACGAGCTGCCGAACCTGCCCGAGTGGCAGATCGCGGCCTACTACGGCCCGGCGCGCGTGGTCGGTGGCGACTTCTACGACTTCATCGACCTCGGCCAGGGCCGGATCGGCCTGGTCGTCGGCGACGTGACCGACAAGGGCGTCCCCGCGGCGCTCGTCATGGCAAGAACCCACTCGATCCTCAGGGCCGAGGCGCCTCGACTTGTCGCGCCCGGCGCCGTCCTCGCCCGGGCCAACGACCTCCTCTCGGCCGAGATGCCGGAGAAGATGTTCGTGACCTGCCTCTACATGGTCCTCGAGCCCGCGACCGGTCACGTCACGTTCGCGAACGCCGGCCACAACCTCCCTTACGTCCGCACGGACAAAGGGGTGGTCGAGTTCCGCGCGACGGGCATGCCGCTCGGGCTCCTCCCGGGGCTCACCTACGAGGAGAAGGAAGCCGACATCGGGCCGGGCGACAGCGTCCTGCTCTACTCGGACGGGATCATCGAGGCCCACGACCCGGCCGGCGAGATGTACGGGTTCCCCCGCCTCAAGGACGACATGGCCTCGGAGCTCGCCGGGACCGAGCTCCTCGACGAGCTCCTCGACCGCCTCCATGCATTCACGGGACGCGGCTGGGAGCAGGAGGACGACATCACGATGGTCGCCCTGCGTCGATCTGCCGGGGGCGGATCGGCAGCCGCGGACTCGACCGTCGACGAAGCCGTCGAATCGGCTCCGACGGCAGGGGCCACGGTCCTCGCCGAGTTCGAGCTGCCCGGCGCCTTCGGGAACGAGCGCGTCGCGATGGAGCGAGTCGCCGAAGTGGTCGCCCCCGTGGGCCTGCCAACGGCCCGCCTCGAACGCCTGAAGACCGCGGTCAGCGAGACCGCCATGAACGCCATCGAATACGGCTCCCAGGGCAGCCCCGACGTTCCGGTCCGCATTCGGGTCGATCGAAGCCCGACCAGCCTCGAGGTCCGCATTGCGGACGCGGGCCTGGGCGGCGCCGTGCCGGACCCCGAGGAAGCCGAGGTTCCCGACCTCGACGCGAAGCTCGCCGGCCTGCAGAAGCCGCGCGGCTGGGGCCTCTTCCTGATCCAGCAGATGGTCGACCGCGTGGAGGTCGTCCGCGAGGGCGATCGCCAGACGGTCGTCCTCGTCCTCGACCTCGGAGGTTCAGCCCAATGACCAGTCCCCTTGCGGCCCAGGTCCGCCCGGAGGCGGACGGTGCCCGGATCGTGCTCAGCGGCCGGATCGACCGGGACGGCGACGACGCCATGATCGGCGCCTACGCCGATGCGCGTGCGATCGGAACCGGCCCGATCACGCTCGACTTCACGGCCACCGACTACATCAACAGCACGGGGATCGCGCTCATCGTCCGGCTCCTCGCCGAGGCGCGACGCGATGGGCGGCCCGTCCACGCCGCCGGCCTGTCGGAGCACTACCGCGAGATCTTCCGGATCACGAGGCTGTCCGACTTCATGTCGCTCGACGACGAAGAAGCCGATCAATCGACCAACGACGGAGGCGCGCAATGACCGACGGCACGCGGGCCGATGTTCGCTCGACGGACAAGCCCGATACCAGCCTGATCCGCATCGAAGGCGAGATCACCTCGGGCAGCGAGAAGCCGCTCATGGATGCCTTTGCGCAGGCCGTCGATGGCGGCGCCCGGACCATCATCCTCGACTTCAGCGGGCTGGACTACATGAACAGCGGTGGCATCGGCCTCCTCGTGACGCTCCTCGTCCGCGCCCAGCGGCAGAGCAAGACGCTCATGGCGGTGGGCCTCAACGAGCACTACCGACAGATCTTCGCGCTGACCCGCCTCGACGAGGCGATCGGCATCCACGACACCACGGACGCCGCGCTGGCGGCGGCCGTCTGAGCGGCGTCCGCGTACGGTGCGCCGGGAGGCTCGACATGACCGCGACCGAACCCCGCTCCAGCCGCGACACCGATTCGTGGGCGCGCCCCGTCGATCGCCTGACCACGACGGCCTCCGGGGCCGGAACGGACACCGTGACCGGCAAGCGCGTCGCCGGTCCGATCCAGGGCTTCGGCCAGATGTGGCAGAAGACGTTCAGCGTCCGACTCGACGGCGTCGCGACAACGCCCGATCAGCTGGTGGCGCACTGGAAGGAACGCTTCCCGACGTTCTGGCCGAAGGGCTCGACCTTCTACGCCCCGCTTGCCGGGATCGCCCCGGGCGAAGTCGCTCTTCTGGAGGTGCCGCCGCTCCCTGGGTCCCCGATCAAGATGTCGACCGGCGTCATGGTCATCTACGCTGACAACGAATCCTTCGCCTTCATGACCCCGGAGGGACACGCACTCTCGGCATGGATCACCTTCTCGGGATATCGCGACGGCGAGACGACGGTCGCCCAGGTCCAGGCGCTCGAGCGCACGAGCGACCCGTTCATCGAGCTGAGCTACATCTTCGGCGCGAACCGGATGAACGACCGCTTCTGGGAGCAGACCCTCGAGAACCTGGCTCGATCGATGGGCGTCGCCACGCCGACCGTCCAGGCACAGAAGGTCTGCGTCGACAAGCGCCGCCAGTGGCGGTACGTCCGGAACCTGCGCCACAGCGCCGCGGTCAACATGGCCATGGCCACGGTCACAGCCCCGGCTCGCTGGCTCCGCCGGCGATCGGCAAGCTGAGGGCCGGCAGGTGACCGCCGGAGCGCCGGCGCCCGCCCCGCGTTTCCGACGCACCCGCTGGATGAGTGGAAGGACCCCGAGATGGACGTAGATCGCGACTGGTCGGGCGCGGCCCGCTTCTGGGGCGTCGCGGCTGGTGTGGGCTTCGCGGTGGCCACGATCCTCTACGTTGCCGACGTGCTCGGCTGGATCGGGACCATGCCGACCTACACCGCGACGTCCGCGGGCCAGGCCCAGGATGAGGCGACCTACTGGGCCGCGTACTTCGCCTATCGCAACGTGACGCTCTGGGACACGATGCTTCGCGACGCCCTCTTCTTCTTCAGCTTCCTCGGGATCCTGCCCCTGTACCTCGCCGCGAACGCCGCGACCGGCGGGCGCCGTGCCGCCGTGCAGATCAGCGGAGCCTTCGCAGCCGTGGCGGCCGTCTTCGGCGCGCTCAACGCGGTCGCCTTCTATGGGGCGATCGAGTACTGGCGCGACGCGGGCTGGGCCGACGCCCCAGCGACGATCATGGTGATCGGTGGTCGCGCCACCCAGCTCCTTGACGAACTGAGCAGCAAGGCCGGAATGGCTGAACAAGCCGCGCTCGTCATCGCCTTCGCCTATCTCGGGATCGCCTGCCGACGTGAGCCCGCCCTGCCGCGCCGCCTGGCCCCTGTCGCATGGCTCGGCAGCGTGCTGCTCGCGGCCCTCGTGATCATCCCTTGGCTCCCGTTCGACACCGGTCCCGCCTGGGACCTCATCGGCCTGGTGGTGGGTGCGGTCATTGCGCCGGTCATCACGATCGGGCTCGGACTCCACCTTGGCCGCGGCCTGCGCGGCCCGACGCCGGAAGCGGCCGCTTGACCGAGGCACCAGCCGGGGGAGCGATCGCCGAACCGTTGGAGCCGGCCGGCCATCCGAGGCGGTCGTCCAACGCACAACGGCTCGATGCCATCGTCGTCGGCGCCGGACCGAACGGCCTCGCGGCCGCCATCGAGCTGGCGCGCGCCGGGCTCGGCGTCCGGATCTACGAGGCCGATTCGACGGCCGGTGGCGGCACGCGCTCGGCCGAGCTGACGCTCCCCGGGTTCATCCACGACCCATGCTCAGCGGTCCACTCGCTCGGTGTCGCATCGCCCTTCTTCCAATCCCTGGACATGGAGCGCCATGGCGTCGAGTTCGCGCTGCCGCCGGCGCCGCTCGCCCACGCGCTCGCCCCGGACCATGCCGTGGTGCTCGAGCGATCGATCGAGGCGACGGCCGCCGGCCTTGGCCGCGATGGCGCAGCCTGGCGACGCCTGTTCGGGCCACTCGTCCACGACGCCGATCGCCTGCTGCCGGCGTTGCTCGGGCCCGTTCTTCGACCGCCGCGTCACCCGATCGCGCTGGCACGGTTCGGGATCCCGGCGCTCCTTCCCGCAACGGCGCTCGCCCGGATCGCCTTCCGCGCGCCCGCCGCCCGGGCCCTGTTCGCCGGCCTGTCGTCCCACTCGATGGTCGCCCTGCAGCGCCCGATGACCGCGTCCTTTGGTCTCGTCCTGGGGATGCTCGCGCATAGCGCCGGCTGGCCGATCGTGCGCGGCGGCAGTGGCCGGATCGCCGACGCCCTGGTCGCCGAGGCCGAGTCCCTCGGCGTCGAGATCCGCACCAGCGAGCCGGTTCGGAGCCTCGATTCCCTGCCGCCCGCCCGACTGACGTTTCTCGACGTCACGCCGCGCCAGGTGGTCGAGATCGCCGGCGATCGACTCCCGTCCGGCTACCGGCGCAGCCTGTCGAGATTCCGCTACGGCCCCGGGGTGTTCAAGATCGACTGGGCCCTCGACGGGCCGATCCCGTGGCGCGACCCCGCGGCCGCTCGTGCGGGGACCGTCCACATCGGCGGCCCGATGGAGGAGGTTGCGGCCTCTGGGCGCGCGGCGGCGGCAAGACGCGGGTCGGGGCGCCCGCACGATCACCCGTTCACCCTCCTCGTCCAGCCAAGCCTGTTCGACCCGACGCGAGCACCGGCGGGCAAGCACACCGCCTGGGCATACTGCCACGTCCCGAACGGTTCGGCGGTCGACATGACGGCCGCCATCGAGGCCCAGGTCGAGCGCTTCGCGCCCGGGTTCCGGGACCTGATCCTGGCCCGGGCGACGAAGAACGCCGTCGAGATGGAGGCCTACGACGGGAATTACGTCGGCGGCGACATCAACGGCGGCATCCAGGACTGGCGGCAGCTGATCTTCCGGCCCGACGTCCGGCTGGATCCCTACCGGACCCCGGTCGACGGCCTGTACCTGTGCTCGTCGTCGACGCCTCCTGGCGGCGGCGTCCACGGGATGTGCGGATATCACGCGGCGCGATCGGCGCTCCGGAGCTTCTGAGGCAGCGGGGCCGAACCGTCGGGGCCGGTCGGAGCCGCGCGCGCTGGTTCCGGAGCAGCGATCCGAATCGGCGTCATCCGCGTCGACGAGATAACCGACCGTCAAGCCCGGTGGCCCAGCATGATGCAATGGCGAGCCGCGAGAGTCGGATCAATCGTGCGCACACACACGCTCGCGCCATCCGGTCGAGCATGGGCAGCGAACTCCGCGCCGCCCGGATGGCGAGCGGACTGAGCCAAGCCGGCGCAGGAACGGCCGTCGGGATGTCGCATGCTCAACTCGGAAGAATCGAGCGCGGCGAACTGCGCCACCTCACCGTCGAACAGCTGAGCCGAGCCTGTGTCGCCGTGGGACTCAAACTCGTCGTCCGTGCGTATCCGGACGGCGATCCGGTTCGCGACGCGGGTCAGCTCGCACTGCTGCAGCGGTTTCGGGCGCGCCTGCCCACCGGGGCCACCTGGCGCACGGAGGTTCCGCTCCCGATCGTCGGGGATCGCCGCGCCTGGGACGCGGTCGTGACGCTCCGAGGCGCGTCCATGGTCGTCGAGGCGGAGACGAGGCTGCGAGATATCCAGGCCCTGGAGCGTCGCCTGAGCCTGAAGCTGCGCGACGGCGGCATCGATCAGATCCTGGTCGTCGTCGCGGATACGCGATCCAACCGCCAGGCGATCGTTGCGCATCGCGAGGCCCTTCGCGCTCTTCTGCCACTCGACTGCCGCGACGTCCTGAGGGCGCTGCGATCCGGTCGACTACCTGACAATTCGGGTCTCCTCTTGGCCTGAAACCACCTGGCAGCCCGGACCACACGTGGCGCGGTGAACGCCGAGCGAGCGATACGACCGCCATGCACCGCTGACATCGGTCGAACTGCACGCGTAACGAGCGCGATCAGCGGAGTCGATCTCTGCGTCGTCGTTCCCGAACGCCGGGCGAGCAGCACGGCGCAACGGCCCGCCGCGCCGCGGATCCCTCGGTCGTACCGCTCTCGATGCGTTCAGCCGCAGCGCGGCCCTTGGTCGGGAAGATGCCGCTGCGGCCGGCCCCGGATCACTGAACGCAGAACTCGTTGCCCTCGGGATCCGACATCACCGTCCAGGTCAGCGAGCCGAGGCTGCGCGTGGCCCCTTCCGACGCCCCGAGCCCGACGAGCCGGGCGACCTCAGCCGCGCGGTCGGGCGACCGGAAGTCGAGATGGACGCGGTTCTTGGCGATCTTGGGCTCGGGGACCTTCTGGAAGAGGACCGGCAACGGCCGTGGGCCGGCGTCCTCACCCGTCGCGGCCGGCGGGACGAGCGCCACGTACTGCTCGTTGACGTCCTGGCGATCCCAGCCGAGGGCAGCCATCCAGAACGGGACGACGACCTCATGGTCGGTGCAGTCGATGACGATGTCGCCCTGGCGGAGGCCCACCGTCAGCGCCAGGCGCTCTTGGCGGCGTCCGGGTATAGGCGGACGCGCCGATATGGTTCGCGGCCGCGGGACCGGGAGACGAGGTTGGCCCGTTCCGCCATCTGGTGCTGGAGCCGCCTGATGTAGGCGTTCTGGGGCGACAGCTCGACGGGCTCAGAGCGCTGGAGGACCATCCCGATGGCATCTTCGGTCTCGCGCAACGCCGCGTCCCGGGGGTCGAGCTCGAGAGCGAAGATCGAGGTCAGCGAGGCCTGCATCTGGACGATGGTGTTGTTCTTGAGGACGTAGATGGGCATCGCCCGCTCTTCCGCTTCACGGAGCATCGGCGTCTTCTGCTTGTACTCGGTCCGGATCGTCATCACCACGTCCGCCTGGTCGACATCGTGCGCGAGAACGACCGGCAGCTGGAGCTCTCGCGCCGCCTGCTCGAGGCGTCGGCGACTGATCCCCTGCGGCAGCACGCGGAGCGTCGGCAGGCCCTCCGCACCGGGGACGTGCAGGGCGCCGTCCGAGCGTTCCTCCCCGTCCGACGCGGTGTCGTCGGTGTCGTCCTCCTCGACGTCGAGGTCGGCCGCGTTGACCGGGGCCATGCCCTCGTCGACGCGCAGTGCATCGATGGCTCGCGACGCGGAGTCGCGCCACTCCTTCTGGCGTTCGAGCTCGCGTGCCTCACGGGCCCGCGGTTCGGGCACCGGGACCGTGCCCCGCTCGAGCGGCCCGCGGTCTGCGATCTCCCCAGCCACGAACGGCCCGTCGACGAGCGTGGCCGGCCCGCCGGCAAGCCCCACGGGGCCGGTGCCCGGCCCTGTTCCGCGGACGGGCGCCGCACCCGAGCGCGCCGGCCGCCAGGACCCGCTCGCGCCGGGCCGGTATCCAGGCCGCGATCCGCGGTCGGCAGCCGGGAAGCTGCCGCCGGACCCGAAGCCCGCACGATATGGGCTGTCGCCGCGCCAGCCCGGCTCCATCCGCCACGACGAGCCGGACCCGACCAGGCCCGAGAAGCGATCGCCCTGGAGCGGCTCACGCGGCGATGGCTTGGGCCGTGACTGCGACCGGTGGACACCCTCGTCGTCGCGCCACCGTAGCTCCGGCGCGACGGCGTCCCCGCGGAGCAGGTTGTCGACGGTCTCGGCGACGTCGGCATGGACGGTGACCTTCTCGCGATCGACGATCTCGATGATGACGTCGAAGGTCGGCGGCGCCTTCCGCTCGAGGACGCTCTTCTGGGTTCGGCGGCGGCGGGCTTCCTCGTCGCCCAGGGTCACGCTCTGGATGCCGCCGATCAGGTCGGACAGCGTCGGGTTCAGCATCAGGTTGTCGAGGTTGTTGCCGTGGGCGGTGCCGATGAGCTGGACGCCGCGCTCGGCGATCGTCCGGGCCGCCTGCGCCTCGAGCTCCGTCCCGATCTCGTCGATGACGATGACCTGGGGCATGTGGTTCTCGACGGCCTCGATCATGACCTCGTGCTGCATCGACGGCGTCCGGACCTGCATCCGGCGGGCCTTGCCGATCGCCGGATGGGGGATGTCGCCGTCGCCCGCGATCTCGTTCGACGTATCGACGACGACGACGCGCTTGCCGAGGTCGTCGGCGAGGACCCGGGCGGCCTCGCGGAGCATCGTCGTCTTGCCGATGCCGGGCCGGCCCATGATGAGGATCGACTTTCCGCTCTCGACGAAGTCGGCGATGATCTCGATCGTGCCGTAGACGGCCCGGCCGATCCGGCAGGTCAGGCCGACGATCTTGCCGTTCCGGTTGCGAATGGCCGAGATCCGGTGGAGCGTCCGCTCGATCCCCGCCCGGTTGTCGTCACCGAACGTCCCGATGTGCTCGACGACGTGGCTGATGTCGGCCTCGGTGATCTCCCGCTCGAGGAGCGTGACCTCGCTGTCCGGAAAGCGCGCTTCGGGCTGGCGGCCGAGATCAAGCACGACCTCGATGACCAATTCCTGGTCCGGCAGGGCGTGGATCGCGGCCACGATCTCCGGCGGCAATGACGCCAGCAGGGCGTCGATGTCGTCGATGGTCTCGCGGCGGGCCGGGCGGTCGTCAGGAGCCACGCGTGACCTCCAGGTTACGGACGCCAGCCGGCACGAGGGCCGGCTCGGCGACACAAATCAGCGTTTCCTTGATGAGCAGCGTGACGGTCGTGATCGTCTGGAAGCCGGCCTCCTCGAGCCGCCGGTCGAGCGGCAATTCATAGGTTCGCACCGGGGCGATCACGCCTTCGTCACGGGTTGCGTCGCCCGACTTGCCGGTTCGCGCCCGGATGTCGCCGAGCCCGAAATCGATGAGCCCGGCGAGGTCCGCTTCGGGTCGGCCCATGACCCGCAGGTAGTGCGGCTGGTCCTCACGCGAGACGCCGAGCTGGATGAACCCATCGAGAGAGATGCCGTCGGCTCCCTCGAGGACGTAACCCTCGATGTCGGCGAAGCGGAGCAGTGGCGCCAGGCTGCTCCGCGGCACCCGCCAGCTCGCACCCTGCCGCTCCCAGTCGGGGATCCTGAACCCCTCCAGGCGGCGGACCGGCGCGGGCGTGACGGCCGTGTAGAGCTGCATCAGGGCTACCGCGTCGCGCGGCGTGGCGGTCCTGATCCGCGAGGCCGCCGCACGCTCCTCCGGCCAGGGTTCGGGCAGGGGTTCCGCGCCGCCGCGGTACAGGACGCGTTCCTCGCCGTAGCGGGCGAATCCCGCCTGCATGAACAGCTCGACGTTGCCGCCGGCGTCGGTGCAGGCAACGTGGAATCGCGCCGCACCACGCTTCTGCCCTTCACGCAGGACCTGCTGGACGAGGCGGAACCGGATGTCGCCCGCGCCGGACCCCGCGAGCCCGGCGAGTCCGTCCAGCTCCACGATCGTCCAGTCGTCGCGATGGCTGTCACGCTCCACCCGAACAAGGCCCGCAACGCGCCGCTCGTCCTCGTAGACGTACAGCAGGTCGTTCGGGCGAAACGCGCCGAGCGGCAGCCGGAAGAGGCTGAAGACGCCGATCCGCGGCCCGGTGACCGGCAGGCCGAGGGAGCGGCCGCCGGCCGCGTCGTCCTCGCACAGCCGGGACAGCTCACCGAGGGCAGCCAGGTCCGTGATCCGGGCCGCACGCACCTTTCCGCTGGAGCGACCGGGTCGGAGGGAAGTCATCGGGCCTGCCCCGTCCGCCGCGTCGGGTGGTGGCGGCGCCCGGAACCCTCGCCCGGGTCGTCGTGCTCGGCCGCCATGGTAGCCATGAGTCGATGAAAGCGCGTCTCGCCGGCGAGCTCGGGGTGGAACGCCGTGGCGAGGACGTTGCGCTGTCGAGACCGCGACGATCCGGCCGTCGTCGAGTCGGGCGAGGACGTCGACGCCGTCCCCGGCACCGTTCGACGATCGGGGCCCGGATGAAGACGGCGTGGACGGGTCGATCGCCGAGCATGGGGACGGTGATATCGGCCTCGAAGGAGTCGAGCTGCCGCCCGAAGGCATTGCGGCGCACGTCGATGTCGAGGAGCGGGAACACCGGTTCGTCATCGTCCACGATCCGCTCGGCGAGCAGGATCATGCCGGCACAGGTCCCGAAGAGCGGGACGCCGCTCTCGGCCAGGTCCAGGATCGGTTGCCGCAGGCCCCAGCGATCGATGAGCCGGCGCTGGGCGGTCAATTCACCGCCGGGCAGGATCAGCCCGCTGAGCCCCGCGAGGTCGGACGGCAGGCGCACCTCGACGCCCTCGACGCCGATGGCCCCGAGGGTCGCCACGTGTTCGGCAAACGCCCCCTGGACGGCGAGAACACCAATTCGCATCGGTCTTGCCTCGCCGTCGCCGGCGCGGCTGGCTACCAACCCCGCGTGGCCAGCCGATCCGTCGGCCCGAGCTGCTCCATGGCGATGCCGCGCATCGGCGCGCCGAGACCCTTGCTGACCTCGGCCAGGATCTTCGGGTCGTCGAAGTGGGTGGTCGCCTGGACGATGGCGTTGGCCATCCGGGCCGGATCCTCGCTCTTGAAGATCCCGGAGCCGACGAACACGCCCTCGGCCCCGAGCTGCATGACGAGCGCGGCATCCGCCGGCGTGGAGATGCCCCCGGCAACGAAGTTCACGACCGGCAGCTTGCCGTCCTTCGCGATCTGCTTGACGAGCTCGTACGGCGCCTGGAGCTCCTTGGCCGCGACGAACAGCTCATCGTCCCGCATGCCCTGCAGCCGGCGCATCTCGGCCAGGACATCGCGGAGCTGGCGGACCGCTTCGACGACGTTGCCGGTGCCGGCCTCGCCCTTGGTCCGCATCATGGCCGCGCCCTCGTTGATCCGGCGGAGCGCTTCGCCGAGGTTCCGGCAGCCGCACACGAACGGGACCTTGAAGGCGTGCTTGTCGATGTGGTTGGCCTCGTCGGCCGGGGTCAGGACCTCGGACTCGTCGATGTAGTCGACGCCGAGGGCCTCGAGGATCTGGGCCTCGACGAAATGCCCGATCCGCGCCTTGGCCATTACGGGGATGGTCACGGCGTTCATGATCCCGACGATCATCTCGGGGTCGCTCATCCGCGCGACGCCGCCCGCGGCGCGGATATCCGAGGGCACGCGCTCGAGGGCCATGACGGCCACGGCGCCGGCATCCTCGGCGATCTTCGCCTGCTCAGCGGTGACGACATCCATGATGACGCCGCCCTTGAGCATCTGGGCGAGACCCTTCTTCGTCGTCCAGGTGGAGGTCTCGACGGTCATGTTGGGACTGCTTCCTCAGGTCCAGCTGCGGGTCCGCCGGTTCGCCTGCCTCGGGGTCCTCGCCCGTTCGGGCCGTCCCGGGTCGCCGCAACGCGGCGCGATTATCGCACGGCGCGCGTGCGGGCCCCGTCAGTACGGTCGCCGGCGCTCGACCACCAGCAGGGACCCGCCGAGCAGGATCACGGCGAACGCGGCCCACATCGCTGCCTCTCGATGGTCGATGTCGGGGTAGCGAGACCCGGGTATGCCGAAGTCCACGGTCTCATATGCGGACTCGGGCCAACCAGGTGGCAGCTCCCCGCTGGGCATGTTGGCGTAGATATCGCTGATGGACAGGAGATTTCCATCGGCGTCCCGGAAACGCTGGTCGAGGACCAGGTTGACCTCGTAGGAAAACGGGCCGGACTCGGAAGTCGGTATCGCGACGGCATCGGACAGTCGCCAGGCAGCGACCACCTGGCCCGTCGCCAGGCTCACGACGGCCGCCAGGATCAAGCCCAACAGCAGACCCGGAAGTACGCGACCAAAGGCCGCTCCGGCGAGAATCCCAAGTGCGAATGCGGCCAGATCGCGCCCCACCGGCAGCCACCCTCGCGTGTCGGAGCGGACGAAGACGGCCGAGGCGTCATAGCCCGGATGGAGGATCGGCACGAGCCGGTCCGCCACGAGGCTCGGAATCAGCGCCGCGACCGCCAGGATGACCGCGACCACGACTGCCCGAGTGAGCAGCCAGCGTCGCCGCGAGCGAGCGAGTGACCAGGCGAGCGCGGCCGTACCTCGTTCGACCTCGCGCCCGACGACCGCAACCCCCAGGACGATGCCACCGAACGCACCCACGATGCTCGCAATCACCGACACGAGGCCGCCCAGCGACTGCATGCGCGCGGCGTCGTCGGCGATCCCCTGGCAGTCGAATCCGGCCCCGCAGGCGGCAACCTGAGCCTGAAGATCGGGCAGGCGCGCGATCACGACAAGTCCCAGCGCCGCTGACATGAGCATGACGGCGACGACGGCCGTCAGCTCGAAGCCGAACTGCTTGATGATCAGGCGGACGGAGCGGACGCTCATCGGCGAGCAGGTCGCACGGATGCGAGGAAGCCCAGGACTACCTCCTCGAGGGTCGCCGGTCGGAGGGCCCCGTGTGCCGCCGTGTCCGCGCCGGCGTCGGATGCGACCTCCACGAGCGTGATCCGCGTGCCATCGGCCTCGATGAAGCTGCCGATCGCACCAGGCGTCCCGGACACGTCCCCGCCCACGATCGCGTGTGCGGCCACGGCCGCGGCGATCGGTTCGTCGAGCAGCTTTCGCCCGGCGCCGAGGACGACGAGGTGATCACACGCCTGCTCGATGTCGGTGATGACATGTGACGAGAGGAGCGCGGTCGAGCCATCGGCCCGAACCGCATCCATCAGGACATGGAGGAACTCCCGCCGGGCGAGGGGGTCGAGGCTGGCGAGTGGTTCGTCGAGCAGCAGGACGTCGGCCTTCGTCCCGAGCGCGAGCGCCAGCCCGACCTGCGCCGCCTGCCCACCCGAGAGCTCGCCCGCGCGAGCATCGAGCGGGATATCGAGCTCCTCGAGTCGCCGGGTAGCGATCGAGGGATCGAACGGGGAGCCCCGGAGCTCCGCGGCAAGGTCGACATGGTCGGCCACGGTCAGCTCGCGGTACAGGGCCGGGGACTGCGAGACGTAGCCGACATGCGCGAGGGCTGCCGGTCGGTCCACCCAGGGGTCGATCCCCAGGACCTCGACGCGTCCGGCGGACGGTCGCTCGAAGCCGACCCAGGCCTTGATGAGCGTCGACTTCCCGGCGCCGTTCGGGCCGACAAGTGCCGTGATCGAGCCCTGTCTGATCTCGAGGTCGATGCCGCCGAGGGCGACGGTGCGACGGTTGTAGCGTTTCGAGAGGCCCCACGCCTGGAGGACGGCTCCGGGCTCAGGCACGGGCGCAGTGTGCTCGCTCAACACTGGATCGGGACGTCGCGGTCGATGTGATTGATCAGCGTCCGACGGTCCGAATGACCCCGGACATGAGCTTGGTCGCGCGGCGAGCTGCCGTCGGGGAGAGCCGGCTGAGGGCTTCGACGAGGCTCAGGACATCGTCGTCCGGAAGGCCCTCGAGGAGCTTGATGAGCCGCAGGATCGCCTCGTCCGGAACCTCGCCGAGGAGGCGCAGTCCGCGCTCGAGCTCGCGCGGCTCGATCCGCGGCACGAGGCCGACGGCCCGGTCGAAGAGCCGGACAAAGACCAGGAACGTCGAGATCCACTCGCGCAGGGCGGCGAGTTCGCGGTCCGCTGGCGCCGCGGCGGATGCCGCCACGGCTTCTCGAGCCGACTGCTCGAGCACGCCGATGATGGGATCGCCCTCGCGGACCTTCCGCTCGGCGACGACCCGACCGAACCAGCGCCAGTGATCGCCGATCGCCTGGTAGGCCGCGCCGGCTGGCCCGCGTCGGCCCACGCGCCGGGGCTCGGCGACGCGTTCCACGAGTCCCCAGGCCTCGGCATCCGCGAGCGCCAGGCTCGCCGCCCGATGGGACAGGCCAAGCGCCTCGCGGACCTCGCGCTCCGTCAGCGGCGCCTGCCGGCTCATGAGGTAGGCGTGGACCCGGGCGATGGCCGGAGCCACGCCCCACGCGGCGCCCATCTCGCCCCAAGCATCGGCAAGGCGCAGCCGGATCGCCTCGGCGGCCGGCGACGCCTGATCTAAAACGTGCGACTTGACAGTAGCTGGTAAAGCGCTCATAACTTGCTAGGCGACAGTAGCACAAAGAGTTGCGGACATGACCACCCGTACGTCCCTGCCCGGACACATTCTGCGCCCGCCGGGATCACCGCCAA
>CAVWRX010000008.1:0-484838 GCA_963757595.1 uncultured Chloroflexia bacterium
GTTGCCGCCGGCGCCGGTGATCACGACCGCCTTGACGTCCGAGGCCTGCCGCAGCGCCTCGAACGTGCCCTGGAGCTCGGCGTAGCTCTCGAAGGTGAGCGGATTCTTACGCTCCGGCCGGTCGAGGGTGATGGTTCCGACCTTGTCCTCGACCGACCAGCGGAAGGTCGCCGGCCGATGCTCTGCCATCCGGGTCATGCCGCCGCCTCCCTGGCGCCGTGCGGGCTCGCGCGGCGCGCCGACTGCTTGAGCTGGCCGAGCAGGGTGAAGAGCGCGCGCCGCGCCTCGGGGTCGAGCCCGCCGGTGAGCTCCTGGACCCAGCCATGATGCTCGGCGGCGATCGCCTCGAAGCGGGCGCGGCCCTCGGCTGTGAGGCGGACGAACTGGGTGCGCCGGTCGTGGGCGGCGCGCTCGCGCACAACCCAGCCCCGGCGCTCGAGCCGGTCGGTGAGGCCGGTGACGTTGCCGCTGGTCACCATCAGGCGGCGGCTGAGCTCGCTCATCGCGACGTCGGCAGCGCCGCTCCGGTAGAGCTGGGCCAGATAGTCGAACTGCGGCAGCGAGATCCCGAACCGCCGCCGCAGGCGCGCGGCGATCTCGGCGGCGATCACGTTGGTGGTCGCGAACAGCCGGAGCCAGAGGCGAAGCGCGCCCTTCTCGCCGACGGCCGAGCTCTCGAAATCGACCCGGTCCATCACATCACCTCGCCGCCCGCGACCACGATCGCCTGGCCGGTGATCCCGCGGGCGGCCTCCGGACAGAGCCAGAGCACGGCGTGCGCGACCTCGTCGGGGGCGATCAGCCGCTGCTGGGGGTTGGTCGCCGCGAGCCGCGCCCGCGCTTCGCTCGCCGAGCGGCCGGTCGCGGCCTGAATCGTCGCGATCGATTGCTCGAGCAGATCGGTCTCGGTGAAGCCCGGGCAGACCGCGTTGACGGTGATGCGGGTGCCGGCGAGCTCGACCGCGAGCGCCCGGGTCAGGCCGAGCAGCCCGTGCTTGGCCGCAGTGTAGGCGCTGACGTAGGCGTAGCCCTTGAGCGCGGCGGTGCTCGCGATGTTGACGATCCGCCCGGCCGCGGCCGCCCGCAGCTTCGGCAGAAGCCGCCGGGTCACCTCGAACGCGCCCACGAGGTTGACCCGGAGCATGCGCTCGAGCAGGGCGGCATCGGTGCGCTCGAAAGGCGCGCTCAGGGCGGCGCCGGCGTTGTTGATCAGGATGTCGAGCGCGCCGAGCTCCGCGAGGGCGGCCTCCAGCGAGGCGGGGTCGGTGACGTCGGCGGCCAGCGCCGCGCCCGGGTGCTCGAGGCCGGCCAGCAGGTCCAGGAGCGGTGCCCGCCGGCGGCCGAGGACGGAGACCTCGGCGCCCGCCCGATCGAGCGCCGTTGCGATCGCGGCGCCGATGCCGCTGCCGCCGCCCGTGACCAGGGCGCGCTTGCCGGCGAGCGGAGCGGCGATCCCGGTCATGCTCAGATCGCCACCTCGAGATCCTGCCGGCGGGCGCGGTTGCGCAGGTACTGCTCGCGGCCGGAGAGATAGGGCAGCGGCCAACCTTGCGCGTCGTAGCCGAGCTCGGCCGCGGCGTGCAGCGTCCAGAAGGGGTCGGCCAGATGCGGCCGCGCGAGCGCGCAGAGGTCGGCGCGCCCGGCCGCGATGATCGAGTTGACGTGATCCACTTCGAAAATGTTGCCGACCGCCATGGTCGCGATCCCGACCTCGTTGCGGATCCGGTCCGAGAACGGCGTCTGGAACATGCGCCCGTAGACGGGCCTGGCCAGGGTCGTGGTCTGGCCGGCCGAGACGTCGATCAGATCGGCGCCTGCGTCTTTGAAGGCTTGCGCGACCTCGACGGCATCCTTGGGGGCGAGGCCGTCGGGATGCCAGTCGGTCGCCGAGATCCGGACCGACATTGGCCGGGCGGCCGGCCAGACCCCGCGCATGGCAGCAAAGACCTCGAGCGGGAAGCGGAGCCGGTTTGCGAGCGGGCCGCCGCAGGCGTCGGTGCGGCGGTTGGTGAGCGGGCTGATGAAGGCCGAGAGCAGGTAGCCGTGGGCGCAGTGCAGCTCGAGCATGTCGAAGCCGCAGGGGACCGCGCGCCGGGTGGCGGCGACGAACTGGGCGACGATCTCGTCCATGTCGGCGCGGGTGATCGCGTGCGGCACCTGGTTGGCGGCACTCCAGGGCACCGGGGACGGGCCGATCACCTCCCAGTTGCCATCCTCGAGCGGCTGGTCCATGCCCTCCCAGCCGAGCCGGGTCGAGCCCTTGGGGCCGCTGTGGCCGAGCTGCAGGCAGATTTTTGCCGGGCTCTGGGCGTGGACGAAGTCGACGATCCGGGTCCAGGCGGCGGCCTGCTCGTCGTTCCACAAGCCCGCGCAGCCGGGCGTGATGCGGCCGGAGGGCGAGATGCAGGTCATCTCGGTGAAGATCAGCCCGGCGCCGCCCTGCGCGCGGGCGCCAAGGTGGACCAGGTGCAGATCGCCGGGCACGCCGTCTTTGGCGCTGTAGATCGCCATCGGCGAGACCACGACCCGGTTTTGAAGGGTCATGTCGCGCAGGCGAAAGGGAGTGAACATCGGCGGGATTGCGCGCCGGGGCGGCTCGGCGCCGGCGCGCCCGGCGAACCAGCGCTCGAAGCCCTCGAGAAAGGCCTGGTCGCGCAGGCGCAGGTTCTCGTGGCTGACCCGCTGGCTGCGGGTGAGCAGGCTGTAGGCGAACTGCTCGGGCGGCAGCTTGGTGTAGCGCTCGACGTTCTCGAACCACTCGGTCGAGTTGCGCGCGGCCGACTGCAGCTTCATGACCTCGACCTTGCGCTCGGCCTCGTAGGCCTCGAGCCGGGCGGCAAGCGGCCGCTCGCCCGCCTCGCCGAGCTGGCGGGCCAGCGCGATCGCGTCCTCGAGCGCCATCTTGGTGCCCGAGCCGATCGAGAAATGCGCGGAATGGGCGGCATCGCCCATCAGGACCAGGTTGTCCTTGACCCAGGTCCGGTTGGCGACGCGCGGGAAGTTGACCCAGATCGAGGCACTGCCGGGGCCCGGCGCGTTGGCGAGCAGAGGATGGCCGTCGAGGATCCGGGCGAACAGCCGCTCGCAGAAGCGGATGCTCTCGTCCCGGGACATGCGATCGAGGCCGGCGCGCCGCCAGACCGCCTCGGGGGTCTCGACGATGAAGGTCGAGGCGGCCTCGCCGAAGCGGTAGGCATGGGCCTGGAACCAGCCCCATTCGGTCGGCTCGAAGGCGAAGGTGAAGGCCTCGAACGGCCGGGTCGTGCCGAGCCAGACGTAGCGGCAGTCGCGGCGCTCGATCTCGGGCTGGAAGTGGCCCGCGTAGCGGCTGCGCAGCCGGCTGTTGATGCCGTCGGCGGCGACGATCAGGTCGGCGTCGGGAAAGGCTGCGGGCGTCTCGACCTCGGTCTCGAAGATCAGCTGGACGCCCAGGGTTCGGCCCGCCACTGCAGGATGTTGAGCAGATGCTTGCGCGCGATGCCGGCAAAGCCGTGGCCGGACGAGGTGATCACCCGGCCCTCGATGTGGACGTCGATGTCGTCCCAGTGCGCGAGCGAACCGGCGATCTCGGCCTGCGTCTCCGGGTCGGCGCCGGCCAGATTGAAGAGGGTCTGGTCGGAGAAGACCACGCCCCAGCCGAAGGTGTCCTCGGGCCGGTTGCGCTCGAACAGCGTGATCTCGTGGCGCCGGTCCTGCTGCCGCATCAGGATCGAGAAACAAAGGCCGGCGGGCCCGCCGCCGATCACGACGATCCGCATCAGCGGCTCCGGCCGGGGCTCGACCGGCGGCTGCCGCCCGAAAGTCCCGGGCGGGGCCGGGGAGGAATCCCGCAACCGTCCGTGCCACCGTCGCAGCCTCATCCTCAACTCGGGAATGATTTAGGTCTAAAAGGTTCAGTCATCAAGATCCGGCGCCGGATCTTTTTGGCGCCAGATCTCGTGATCGCGCCGGCGAGGATCGAGCCGGCCTGGCCGCGGTCGGCCGGCGATGAACATCCGAGCGTGATTGTCCACAGCATCGAGAGCGTGCTTTACTGGCGGCCGGATCCGCGCAAGGCTGGTGGGGGGCAGGCGCGGATCGCCAACCGGATCGGGAGGAGCGCCAGTGATTCCCGGCAACTTCGACTATCACCGTCCGGCGACGCTGGACGAGGCGATCGTGCTGCTCGCCGAGCTCGGCGAGGACGCGCGGCCGCTCGCCGGCGGCCACAGCCTGGTGCCGATGATGAAGCTGCGGCTTGCCGAGCCCTCGCATCTGGTCGACCTCGGCGCCATCGCGGCCCTCAAGGGCATCCGGGCAGAGGGCGGCGAGGTCGTGATCGGCGCCATGACCACCCAGCAGGAGATCATCACGTCCGAGCTGCTGGCGGAGCGGCTGCCGATCCTTTGCGAGACCGCGCGCCAGATCGCCGATCCGCAGGTCCGCTACGTCGGCACGCTGGGCGGCAACTGCGCCGGCGGCGACCCGGGCAACGACATGCCGGCGGTCATGCAGTGCCTGGGCGCCACCTACGTGCTCGACGGGCCGAACGGCACCCGCAAGATCGCCGCCCGCGACTTCTACGAGGGCGCGTTCACGACCGGGCTCGAGCCGGGCGAGATCCTGTCCGCGGTCCGGGTGCCGGTGCCGGCGAAGGGCCACGGCTACGCCTACGCCAAGATGAAGCGCAAGGTCGGCGACTACGCGACCGCCGCCACGGCGGTGATCCTGACGATGGCTGGCGGCCGCTGCACATCGGCGAGCATCGCGCTGACCAACCTCGCCGCGACCCCGCTCCATGCCGCGGATGCCGCCAACGCGCTGGTCGGGACCGCCCTCGATGGTGCGGCGATCGAAGCCGCGGTCGCGGCCGCGGTCGCGATCACCGATCCCGCCCCCGACCTGCGCGGTCCCGCCGATTTCCGCAGGCACGTCGCGGGCGTGATGACCAGGCGGGCGATCGAGACCGCCCGCGGCCGCGCCATGGGAGGTGCTGATGGCCAAGCACCAGATCAAGCTCACGGTCAACGGCCGCACCGTCGAGGCGCTGGTCGAGACCCGCCTGCTGCTGATCCACTTCCTGCGCGAGGCGCTCAACCTGACCGGCGCGCACATCGGCTGCGAGACCAGCCATTGCGGCGCCTGCACGGTCGACATGGACGGGCGCTCGGTCAAGAGCTGCACGCTGTTCGCGGTCCAGGCCGACGGCGCCGAGATCACGACCGTCGAGGGGCTCGCGACGGCTGCTGGCCTGCACCCGCTCCAGGAGGGCTTCGTGCAGGCCCACGGGCTCCAGTGCGGCTTCTGCACGCCAGGCATGATCATGCGCAGCTACAGGCTGTTGCAGGAAAATCCTGATCCAACGGATGAAGAAATCCGGATGGGGCTTTCGGGCAATCTCTGCCGCTGCACCGGCTATCAGAACATCGTCAAGGCGGTCCGCTACGCCGCCCTCAAGCTTGCCGCAGGCCAAGGAGGCCGCCGACTGATGGCTACCGATCCCGCGACCCTGACCCAGGAGCAGCGCGAGGCGACGCTCGGCGGCATCGGCAGCGCCCGCAAGCGCAAGGAGGACGCGCGCTTCATCCAGGGCAAGGGCAACTACGTCGACGACCTGAAGCTGCCGGGCATGCTGTTCGGCGACTTCGTGCGCTCGCAGTATGGCCACGCCCGGATCAGGTCGGTCGACGTGAGCAAGGCGAAGGCGCTGCCGGGCGTGGTCGCGATCCTGCTCGCGGACGACCTGAAGCCGCTCAATCTGCACTACATGCCGACGCTCGCGGGCGACGTGCAGGCGGTGCTGGCCGACACCAAGGTCCTGTTCCAGAACCAGGAGATCGCGTTCGTGGTCGCGGAGGACCGCTACATCGCGGCCGACGCGGTCGAGCTGATCGAGGTCGACTACGAGGAGCTGCCGGCGCTGGTCGACCCGTTCCAGGCGCTGGCGCCGGATGCGCCGGTGCTGCGCGAGGACCTCGAGGGCAAGACCGCGGGCGCGCACGGCGCGCGCAAGCACCACAACCACATCTTCACCTGGGAGGTGGGCGATGCGGCCGCGACCGGGCGCGCCTTCGCGGCCGCCGAGGTCACGGTCAAGGAGCTGGTCTCCTACCAGCGCGTCCACCCCTGCCCGCTCGAGACCTGCGGCTGCGTCGCCTCGATGGACAAGATCCGGGGCGAGCTCACGGTCTATGGCACCTTCCAGGCGCCGCACGTGGTGCGCACGGTGGGCTCGATCCTCTCGGGCATTCCCGAGGCCAAGATCCACGTCATCGCGCCCGACATCGGCGGCGGCTTCGGCAACAAGGTCGGGGTCTATCCGGGCTACGTCTGCGCGATCGTCGCCTCGATCGTCCTGGGCGTCCCGGTCAAGTGGATCGAGGACCGGATCGAGAACCTCTCGGCCACCGCCTTTGCCCGCGACTACCACATGACCGGCGAGCTCGCCGCGACCAAGGACGGCCGGATCACGGGGCTGCGCTGTCACGTGCTGGCCGACCACGGCGCGTTCGATGCCTGCGCCGATCCGACCAAATACCCGGCCGGGTTTTTCTACATCGTGACCGGGTCCTACGACATCCCGGCCGCCCAGGTCACGGTCGATGGCGTCTATACCAACAAGGCGCCGGGCGGGGTCGCCTACCGCTGCTCGTTCCGGGTCACCGAGGCGTCTTATCTGATCGAGCGCATGGTCGACGTGCTGGCGCACAAGCTGGGCATGGACCCGGCCGAGGTGCGCCTCAAGAACTTCATCCAGGCCGAGCAGTTCCCCTATCAGTCGGCGCTCGGGTGGGAATACGATTCCGGCGACTACGTGACCGCGATGCGCAAGGCCATGGCCGCGGTCGACTACGCGGGCCTGCGGCGCGAGCAGGCCGAAAAACGCAAAAACGGCGAGCTGATGGGGATCGGCGTCAGCTTCTTCACCGAGATCGTGGGCGCCGGGCCGAGCCGCAACTGCGACATCCTGGGCGTCGGCATGTTCGATTCCTGCGAGATCCGGGTCCACCCGACCGGCAGCGCGATCGCGCGCCTTGGCACCAAGAGCCAGGGCCAGGGCCACGAGACCACCTACGCCCAGATCCTCGCGACCGAGATCGGGATTCCCTCGGAGCTGATCGAGATCGAGGAGGGCAACACGGATACGGCGCCCTACGGGCTCGGCACCTACGGCTCGCGCTCGACGCCGGTCGCCGGGGCGGCGGCCGCGCGCGTCGGGCGCAAGATCCGGGCCAAGGCGCAGAAGATCGCGGCCCACGTGCTCGAGGTCGCCGAGGACGACCTGGTCTGGGACGTCGACCGCTTCCAGGTCAAGGGCCTGCCGGAGAAGGTCCTGACCATGAAGGAGATCGCCTGGGCCGCGTATCACGGGGTGCCGGAAGGGATGGAGCCGGGGCTCGAGGCGGTCGATTACTACGATCCGCCGAACATGACCTATCCGTTCGGGGCTTACATCTGCGTCATCGACCTCGACAAGGAAACGGGCGAGGCCAAGGTCCGGCGCTTCTATGCGCTCGACGACTGCGGCACCCGGATCAACCCGATGGTGATCGAGGGCCAGGTCCACGGCGGGCTGACCGAGGCGTTCGGGATCGCGATGGGCCAGGAGATCGCCTACGACCATCTGGGCAACGTCCAGGGCGCCTCGTTCCTCGACTATTTCCTGCCGACCGCGGTCGAGACGCCGGTCTGGGAGACCGACTTCACGGTCACGCCCTCGCCGCACCACCCGATCGGCGCCAAGGGCGTCGGCGAAAGCCCGAACGTCGGCGGGGTTTCCGCCTTTTCGAACGCGGTCGTCGACGCGTTCGCGCATCTGGGCGTCAGCCACATGCCGATGCCGCACACCGCGGCCAGGATCTGGCGCCAGTGCCAGGAGCTGGGCCTCACCGGCCAACCGATCGCGGCGGAATGAGGCTTTGGACGCCGGATGCCGGGTCGACGGGCGCGGGCGTCCGCGAACGCGGTCGGTGCCGCCTCGGTCGATCGCCGAAGATCGCCGGGCCAGATGCACCGTCGATGCTGGCCGCGGCGGCCAACGAGTGACGCGATGGCGGCGGACTCGGTGCCAGGGTCACGGGGTCGGCCCGAGCGGTCGGGCTGTGACCTGCACGTCGCGGTCCCGAGACCTGACGGTCGCTCGGCCCGTCGCGCCCGCGGGGCCGTGAGCGGAGGCACCATGGAGCGGGCTGCCGCCACAGGGGCCGGCGACGACGCCATGGTTCGGTCTCGTTGACCCTCCGCAACCTCGTTAACCCTCCGTTAACTGCTTTGGCGTTAACCTTTTCTGCGGGTGGTCCATGGGACCGTGGGACTCCGCCGCCGCTTCGGGGGGCGGACGGGCCTTTGCCACCGTCGGGAGCTGGTCGAACGATGGCAAGGGATTGGTAGCGCGGTGCTGCGGGTGGCAGGATGGCTGATATCGGGACGGCCGTGGCGGACCGGGTGGGCATGGAGCTGACGCGCGAGGAGCTGGGGCGGCGGCTGGCGGCGGTCGGCTACGTCGCCGATCCGCAGCTGCTGATGGCGATCCTGCTCATGCAGCGGCTCGAGCGGCCGCTGCTGCTCGAGGGCGATGCCGGGGTCGGCAAGACCGAGGTCGGCAAAAGCCTGGCCAAGGCGCTGCAGCGGCCGCTGATCCGGCTGCAGTGCTACGAGGGCCTGGACGCCAACGCCGCCGTCTACGAGTGGAACTATCAGCGCCAGCTGCTGGCGATCAAGGTCCGGGAGCGGGAAGGCGAATCGGCGGCCGCGACCGAGGCGCACATCTTCGAGCGCGACTTCCTGCTCGAGCGGCCGCTGCTCAAGGCGATCACCCAGGCCGATGCCGCCGGTGCTGCTGATCGACGAGATCGACCGCGCCGACGAGGAGTTCGAGGCCTATCTGCTGGAAGTGCTGTCCGACTTTCAGATCAGCGTGCCCGAGCTCGGCACGATCACCGCGAGCTCGATCCCCTGGGTGGTGCTGACCTCGAACCGGACGCGCGAGCTCTCGGACGCGCTCCGGCGGCGCTGCCTCTACCACTTCGTCGACTACCCGGGCGAGGACAAGGAGCTCCGGATCGTGCTCGCGCGCGTGCCCGGGATCGCGCCGGCGCTCGCCCAGCAGGTCGTGCGCGTGGTCCAGGCGATCCGGCGCGAGGACCTGCGCAAGGTCCCGGGCGTCGCCGAGACCCTGGACTGGGCCGCGGCGCTGCTCGGCCTCGAGGTCCAGGATCTGGCATGCCGCGCCCGAGGCGGTGCACGAGAGCCTGCTCTGCCTGCTCAAGACCCACGAGGACCAGCAGGCGCTGGCGCCCGAGGTGATCGCGCGCCTGATCGCGAAGGTCGCCTGATGGCGGCGCCGGCCCGCGACCCCGGCAGCCGGCTCGCCCGGCGGGCCACGGGCTTCGTCCGGCTGCTGCGGGACAATGGCTTCCCGGTCGGCCTCGGCGAGGCCGGCGACGCGCTCCGCCTGCTGCGCGCGATCGACCTCGCGACGGCCGCAGGAGCTGCGCCTGGGCCTGCGCGCCCTGCTCTGCTGCTCCAAGACCGACTGGGAGCGGTTCGACGAGCTGTTCGACGTCTGGTGGCTGCGTCGCGGCATGCGCCGCGCGGTCAAGGCGAGCGGCAAGCCCGGGCCCGGCGGCGCCCGGCCGCGCCGGACCGGGCCGCTGATCGACGACCGCTTCGGCCCGCCCGAGCGCCTGGAGCATGGCCGCGGTGCGGCTGCGGCCACCGATCCGAGCGATCGGCCGCGCCGCACCGGCGCCAGTCGGGCCGAAGCGCTCGGCGAGACCGATCTCCGCCACATCGCCGATCCGGACGAGCTCGCGAAGGTGCAGGATCTCTGCGAGCGCCTCGCCGCCGCGCATGCGCTATCGCCTGGCCCGCCGCCGCCGGGTGCGGGCGCGCGGCCGCCAGCTCGATCTCCGGCGCGTGATCCACCGCAGCATCCAGAGCGGCGGCACGCCGCTGCGGCTCGCCTTCCGGCGCCGCCACCCGAAGCCGATCCGCCTGGTCCTGATCCTGGACGCATCCGGCTCGATGAGCCCCTACAGCACCTTCTTCGTCCGCTTCCTGCGCGGCGTGCTGCTGAGCTTCCGCGAGGCCGACGGCTTCATCTTCCATACCCGCCTGGTCCATCTCGGCCCGGCGCTCCGCGAGCGCAACAGCGAGCGCGCGATCGAACGACTGGCGCTGCTCGCGGAGGGCTGGGCCGGCGGCACCCGGATCGGCGAGTGCCTTGCGGCCTTCAACCGCCACCACGCCGCGCGCGTCCTCAACGGCCGCACGGTCGTGGTGATCGTGAGCGACGGCTACGATACCGGGCCGCCTGCGGCGCTGGCGGCGGAGATGGCCGAGCTCAAGCGCCGGGCGCGCCGGATCGTCTGGCTGAACCCCCTGCTCGGCTGGCCGGGCTATGAGCCGAGTGCCGGCGGCATGGCGGCGGCGCTGCCCTTCGTCGATCTGTTCGCGCCGGCGCACAACCTTCAGAGCCTGGCCGCGCTCGAGCCGGCGCTGGTGCGGCTCTGACCATGGCGGTCGGGGAACCGGACCCGCCCGGGCGGACGCCGCCCACCTCTGAGCCGTCCACGGACAACGTGCCGCGGATCGCCGCCATCCTGCTCGCGGCCGGCGCCTCGCGGCGCATGGGCGGCGCCAACAAGCTGCTGCTGCCGGTCGCGGACGAGCCCATGATCCGCCGCGTGGCGCGGACGCTGCTCGCGAGCCTGGCCGTTTCGGTCACCGTGGTCACCGGCCACGAGGCGGCGCGGATCGCGGGCGCGCTCGATGGCCAGGCCGTGTGCCTGGTCCACAACGAGCACCACGCGGACGGTCAGATGACCTCGGTCCGCGCCGGCCTGCTCGCGAGCGAGGCCGCGGACGGCTACCTCGTCTGCCCTGGCGATCAGCCGGCCCTGAGCGCGGCCGAGATCGATCATCTGATCGGCGCCTTCGCGAAGGCGCCGCCCGGTCGCATCCTGGTGCCGCTGTGGCAGGGCCGGCGCGGCAACCCGATCATCCTGCCGGCGTCGGTGCGCGCCGAGATCGCGGCGGGCGGGGTCAACTTCGGCTGCCGCAACCTGATCTCGCGCCATCCCGAGCGCGTCGCCACGGTCGAGGCGCAAAGCGCCGCCGTGCTCGCCGACATCGACACGCCTTCAGCCTATGCCGCGCTCGTTGCGACCGGCGCGATCGCCTGAACGGATGGGGGAGAGAGCCGGCCCGGATCGCCTGGCGTTCCCTTGGGGAGAAGACGGTGGGGCAGAACGGCGTCGCGGCACAGCAGGTCCCGCGGTCAGGCTGGCGGCCGATCTCTCGAGCGCCTTGCAAGCCGCGCGCGAGGCACTTCAACTTCGCATGTGATCCGCGTTATATCGGCTGATGTTCAAAAAGCAGCCGAGCGAACCGGCGCCTGAGGCCATCGACCGGGTCGGGTCGGAGGCGGCGCATCAAGGCAGTCAACCGGCGCAGGCGGAGCCCGGCGAGGACCATCTCGCCCGGGTCCGGCGCATCGCCGCGACCATCGAGGCCGAGGCCGGAGCGTCGGAGCGCGGGCTGCGCCTGACCCCGACGCTTCAGGCCGCGCTGCACCGGGAGGGCCTGTTCCGTCTGCTGTTGCCGCGCCCCTTCGGCGGCTTCGAGGCCGATCCGCCGACCTTCTTCCGGGTGATCGAGGAGGTGGCAAAGCACGACGCCAGCACCGCCTGGTGCCTGTGCCAGGGGAACGGCTGCGCCATGTCGGCCGCTTACCTCGACCCGGAGATCGCGGCGGAAATCTGGGGCCGCGATCCGGAGGCCGTGCTGGCCTGGGGGCCGGGTGCCAAATCTCAGGCGATCGTCGAGGGCGACGGCTATCGGCTGACCGGACGCTGGGCGTTCGTCAGCGGCGGCCGGCACGCCAGCTGGCTGGGCGGGCATGCCAGCGTCATCGAGGCCGACGGCTCGCCCCGGCGCGACGCCGCCGGCGAGATCGTCGTCCGCACGTTGCTGCTGCCCGCCGGCGCGGCCACCTGGACCAGTGCCTGGGACGTGATCGGCCTGCGCGCCACCGGCAGCGACAGCTACGAGGTCAAGGACCTGCTCGTTCGCCACGACCACTCGTTGCGCCGCGACGATCCCGCCGAGCGCCGCTATCAGGCGCCGCTCTACCTGTTTCCGCAGATGAGCCTCTATGCCAGCGGCTTCTGCGGCACAGCACTCGGGATTGCCCGCGCGATGCTCGATTCTTTCACCGAGCTCGCGGTGGCCAAGCGGCCGCCGCTGGCCAAGCACACGCTGCGCGACACCGGCATGGTGCAATACGAGGTCGCCCAGGCCGAGGCCCGGGTCAGGGCGGCGCGGGCCTTCGTGTTGAGCGAGCTCCGCGACATCTGGCAGGAGGTCGTGGCCACCAATGCGCTCACCATCGCCAATCGCATGCGCATCCGCCTCGCCACCACCTTCGCCATCCACGAGGCCAAGGCGGCGGCCGATGTCGCCTACGACCTTGCCGGCGCCACGGCGATCTTCATCGGCAACGACTTCGAGCGCCGCTTTCGCGACATCCACACCGTCACCCAGCAGCAGCAGGGCCGCAAGGCGCACCTGCAAACCGTCGGCGCCTTCCTGCTGGGCCTGCCGCCGGACCTCGACATCGCCTGAGCGGCAGCGGCATCCGGCATCGGGACGGGTGCCAAGCTGTCGCGACCGACGTTCCATCGGGGGCCAGCGAGCACCCACGCGCCGGCTGGTTCTCTGCCGCCAAAGCCGCTAGCTTACGAGGGCTCGTTCATATCCCAAAAGGGAGCGCCAGGCGGGTGGCTGCACTTTCATACGACAAGACCCCCAACGTCATGATCGTGGGCGTTGGACTCATGGGCCAATACCTCGCAAACCACGCCGGCGAGTGGCTGGGCGCTGCCAAGCTCGTGCTCGTCGACGGCGGGGATACGATCAACGTCGCCGGCGGACGTACGGCGCTTGCCGATTTCGCCCGGTCGATCGCCGCCGCCAATCCAGCCCTCGAGGTGGTTGCGGAAACCGTCGATGTCACCAGTGAAGACGCCGTCGCCGCCCTCTTCTCGCGCCACCACAACATCCGCTATCTGCAACACACTGCCGGCATCTCACCCAAGCCGCTGACCCCGCCCGAGGAGCTCAGCAAGGAAGACATCCTCGGCGCCTGCGCGGTGAACCTCTGGGGCGCTCACAATGTGCTGAAGCAAGGCATCCGCGCCGGCGCCTTCGCGCCGCGCAGCCACGGTGTCATCCTCCTCTCGACCTCGGCGACGGTGGGCTCCGAGGGCCGCGCGAGCGCCGCCTACGAGACGTCCAAAGGCGGCCTCCTCAACCTCCTGACCCTTCAGGCCCGCTACTTCCTCGAAGCGCACGGCCTCGTCCTGAACGGCCTCGCCCCCTCACCGCTGCGCGGCCCCATGGCCGCGCAGAACGAGATCAGCGCGGGCCGCCTGCAAGCGGTGGCGGACAGCACGCCCATCGGCGGCCTGACCGACCCCTCGCATATTGCCGCGGCCACCATGTACTTCTGGTCGAACGAATGCTGGTGCGTGGGCGAAGTCCTGACCATCGATGGCGGCTATACCAAGCACAAGCCGATATATGGGGCGCTCTGAGGCCGGCTGTCAGGTTGTGAGGTCATTGTCAGGTTGCCCCTGCAGAACCTGAGCGCCTTTAGCAGGCCGCTCACGGGCGGCTCCGGATCGGTCGCAGAGCTGCAGTTGCGCATGTCAATTGCGTATTGTGTCCCCGTAACGCGCTGCAGTTGCGCATGTCAATTGCGTATTGTGTCCCCTAACGCCCACGCGAATTGCGTATTGTGTCCCCGTAACGCCCCATGTCAATTGCGTATTGTGTCCCCGTATGCCTGATGCGAATTGCGTATTGTGTCCCCGTCGACATCGTGGGCTCCCGGCTGCTCGCCGCGCTCGATGCCCGGCTTCGGGCCGACCTCGGCTTCGAGGCCGACGACCAGGGTGGGGGAGCGGAGGCCCGGGAACGCACCGCCAACCTCGCGCTCGTCCTCGAGATCACGGGGGAAGCGGTCGGGGCGCGCCATGACATCGACGTGGCCGGCTTGCTGGCCGAGTTCGAGTCCCGAGCGTCGGCCGAGACCGCCGGGTCCGACGATGGCGTGAACCTCCTCACCTTCCATCGCGCGAAGGGCCTCGAGTGGGATGCCGTGATCCTCCCGCAGCTCGAGGAGGGGATGCTCCCGATCCGGCAGGCCGAGACGGACGAGGCGATCGCCGAGGAGCGGCGGCTCCTGTACGTCGGCCTGACCCGGGCCCGGCGCCACCTGTCCCTGTCCTGGGCCGAGCGTCGCGAGACCGGGCGACGCCGACCGAGCCGCTTCCTCGCCGCGCTCGAGGGCCGCCCGACGCCGGTGCCGGGCCGTGTGCGGGTCCTTCCGGGCGCGCCGATGAACGCGGGTCGGGCCGCGCGCGCCCGCGACGATGATTCGCCGCTGATGGCGGCCCTGGTGTCGTGGCGCCTCGATGCCGCCCGGTCGGACGGCGTGCCGGCCTATGTGGTCGCACCTGATTCACTGCTGATCGACATCGCCGACCAGCGCCCGACCACGATCCCGGCCCTGCGCCGGGTCAAGGGCATGGGCCCCTCGCGCCTGTCCCGCTACGGCGAGGAGATCCTCGAGATCACGCGCCAGGAGCGCTGACTACCGGCGCGGCGACCCGAGACGCGTGGGCTGGCCGGTCAGGGTCGCGATGCGATCGTAGTCGGCGTCGAAGTGGGTCACCGGATAGCCATGGCGCTCGGCGGTGGCAGCCACGATCAGGTCGACGAGTCGAACGCTGCGCTGGTGCCCCGGACCGGTATCAGCGAGGAGTCGGTGGACTTCGAGGGCCCGTGCCCAATCCCGCTCCGTGGTGGTCACCAATCGCGCGGCACGCAGCGCGAGGTCGAATCGGGCGTACTCACTGGTGTTCCGGGCGCCATTGAGGTACTCGAGCAGGATCGGCTCGCTGAGGGCGACCGCGTCGTCGACGAGGGCCTCGGCCAGGGTGGACCCGACCGCGGCGTCGCGCGAGGCGAGGATCAGCGCGCTCGTGTCCCAGATCTCGATCATCGACCGGGTTCGTCCGCGTCGTACGGCGCTGCCTCCTCGGCAAATCGATGGGCACGCATCGCGTCCAGGTCGGCCAGGGAGAGCGCCGGCCGTTGATCGAGGATTTCCATGCGGCGCCTCGCCCTGACCACCTCGGTCAGGGCCGCGTGGATGGTCTCCGTCGTGGTTGCCGTTCCAAGGAGGTCGCGGGCGGCGCCGACGAGGTCGGCATCGAGATCGATCGTGGTGTGCTTCCGCATGGCACGATGATACGCAGGCCGACATGATCGTCAATGCAGGCACTCATGGACGCACTGCATATCGAGCGTCGACACCTGGCGTGCTCCCGCTCCGATCGATCAACCCGGATTGGGGTTGACGATAATGTGAACGCTGTGCCATCGTTCGCACATGACGAGGGCCAGTGTGATTGCCGAGGCGCGACTCAGAGGGCGCAACCAGCTGACCTTGCCGGACACCGTCGTCCAGGCCGGGAGCCTGGTCGAGGGCGACCGGTTCGTCGTCGAGATCGATCCCCGCGAACCGGACATGGTTCGCCTGCACCGGATCCGGCGGAGCTACGCCGGCGCGCTTCCCGAGGTGTACGGAGATCCGGTCGTCGCGCTCGCAGAGGAACGACAGGGCTGGCGTTGACCGTCGACTACGACACGCTCGAGCGGTCCGTCCCGGTCGGGGCGCTGATCGCCCTCGATGCGTCGACGACGCTCGCGTATCTCGTCGGCACCGAGCCCGTGAGCCCGGTCGCGACCTGGATCTTCGACGGCTGCATCTCGACGAGCCGGAATCCGGCCGTCCTCTCGACGATCACCGCCGCCGAGCTGCTCGTCCGGCCGTTCCGGGCGGGCGAGACGGCCCTCGCGACGGTCGAGGGTTTCCTCCGGTTCTTCACCTCGATGCAGTTGGCCGAGGTCACCTACCCGATCGCTCGCACGGCGGCCGGCATGCGGGCGGTGACCGGGCTGGCGCTCCCGGACGCCATCGTCATCGCGACCGCGATCGAGCATGGCGCGCGATGTCGTGGCCACGAACGATCGCCAGTGGCCGTCGTCCGTCGAAGATCCGGCAGGTCGCGCCATCCCGGTCCTGCACCTCGACGCGTTCGTGACGCCGTGAGCGATCCAGGACAAGGGTCGACCCGCCTCGCGCTCCTCGCCGGCATCGCCGCCCCGATCATCAGCTGGGGCCTGAGCGTGACCGTCATCGCCGGCTGGCCCGGGTATGACCCCGTGTCGGAGTCGATCAGCCTCCTCGCGAACGCGCCGCTCGGCTGGCTCCAGACGCTCGCGTTCGCGATCAGCGGCGTGCTCGGGGCCGCGTTCGCCCTCGGGCTGGCCCGGGTCCTTGGCTCGACGGGCCGCGACCGCTCGCGCGTGCGGGCGCTCTTGCTGCTCCTGGCCGCCCTCGCCCTCGGTTTCGCGATCTTCCCGACCGACGCGGACGGCCGCGGGATGTCCACGGTCGGGAAGGTCCATCTCGGGATCTTCTATGCCTACGCCATCGCGATGCCGGTGACGCTGCTCCTGGTCGGCCGCGTGATGGGCCGGGACCCGCGCTGGCTGGCCGCGGCGCGGCCGACGCTGATCGCCGGCGCGCTGGTGATCGTGTCGTCGGTCCTCGTGCCGCTGACCCTCGACGGGCCACTGACGCCCTGGCTCGGGATCCTGGAGCGCATCTACGTCGCGATCCCGTCGCTCTGGCAGGTCGGGGCGGGGATCGTGGGGTGGAGGGTCGCCGCCTCGTTTCCGGTCCGGTAGGGCAATCCGGCTCTGGTGCGCGGACGCGCCGGGTGGTTCGATGGTGATGGCCGCGGTTCGTGACCGCCGACGCGACCCGTCGGCTTGGCCGTGTCCATCACAGGAGGTAGCAACATGCTCCGAAAAGTTCTCGGGATGATCCTCTTCTCAATCGTGCTGTCAGTCGCTGCGACCCTGCTCGTCGCGACGATCCGCACGGGTTCGCCCACATCGATGATGGATCGGTTCATGAAGCGCGCGGACCTGGAGCCGGATCTGCCGGACGCCGAGGTCTAGAGCCATGCGCAAGCTCATCGGGGTCGCGGCCGGCCTGCTGATCGCACTTACGCTCCTGGTTCCGGCCGTCATCGCGGCCGATCCCTCGATGGCCCACTCGGGCCGGGTGCTCATCCAGACGAGCGGCGACCTGACGGTCCCGGCCGGCGAGCAGGCCGACGCCGTGATCGTCGTCAACGGGACGGCGACCATCGAGGGCCAGGTCAACTTCATCATGGTCGTCGACGGTGACCTCGTGATGAACGGCGCCACGGCAGAGACCGTGGTGTCGATCCGCGGGCCGGTCATGCTCGGACCCGGCACGACCGTTCGGAACGACCTGTTCAAGCTCGACTCGCTCGTGACCAAGAGCGGCAGCGGTGACGTCCAGGGCCAGATCCGCGACATCGGCACGGAGGTCGCCGGGTTCGGCTTCTTCCTCGGGCCGCTGTTCATCCTGCTCTTCCTCGGGTTCGCGCTCGCGGCCGTGCTGGCCGGGCTGCTCGTGGCCGCGCTCGGCGCGCGCCAGGTCCGGGCAGCGGAAGAGCTCATCTCCCGACGGCCGGTCGAGACGCTCGCCGTCGGCATCGTCGGCGTCTTCGCCCCGATCCTCCTCATCGGCGGGCTGTTCGTGACGGTCGTCGGCATTCCGCTGGCGCTCGCGATCCTGTTCGTGGTCTGGCCGCTGGTCGCGTTCCTCGGCTACATCGTGGCCGGGATCTGGGTCGGCGACTGGGTCCTCCACCGCCTCTATCCGGACACGATCCGGGAGCGTCCGTACCTGGCCTCGGTGGTCGGCCTCGTCGTGCTCGGCGTCCTCGGGGTCATCCCGATCGTCACCGGGATCGCCTCGCTGTTCGGCTACGGCGCGGTGATCTCCCTTGCCTGGCAGACGTTCCGCGGCCACCAGGCCGCGGCCGGCACGATCCCGACGGGGACCCACGCGCCGCTCGCCGTCTGAAGGTTCCAATAGCGGGAGGCCGGCGCTCGGTTGCGCCGGCCTCCTCGATTCTCGCGCGGCGGCCGGCGCGCGCGGCCCGCCGGCGGTGTCGGCCGTCGGCGCTAGCCGGGACAGGCCTTCTGCCGGTTGTCGATCCCGTTGGGGTCGTGAAGGAGGGTGCCGACCGGGTCGGCGTAGTCGACGACCCAGCCGCTGACCTGCAATGCCTCGACGACGCGACTGCCGGTCGGGATCAGGGCCGATCGGATGTCGACGGCGTAGGGATTGGTGGCCCCGACCGCCTGCGACACGTTGAGCTGCCATCCGGGGCCGAGGCCGACGATCGTGGCGTACCGCTCGACACCCGCATCACCGAAGACCTCGGAGCGGCCGTCGATGAAGACGGGAATCGTCGGGTCGACCATCTCGAGCCAGCCGCCCCAGGCGTAGTCGTTCAGGAGGTGGAGGTTCTCGGGGTGCCCGCAGGCGAGCTGCTCGAGCGCCGGCAACGCGTCGACCGGGTACTCGGCGCGGACCGCGGCGGCGGTGTTCGACGGGCTCACCCGAAGCCAGCTGAGCGTACCGACGGCGACCGCAACCACGGCAACGATGGCCAGATGCAGGCCCGGGCGGGGCGGTTCGGCCGGTCCCCCTTGCGTCAATCGAGCGCCGATCGGGAGCGCCCCGACCAAGCTCCCGGCCCACGTCAGCCCGGCGGCCAGCAGGGGCGCGGCACCGATCGCGAAGATTCCGGCATGACGGGCGTGTTCCAGGCCCGCGACGGCGAGGGCGACACCCACCAGCACATCGTCAAGACGGACCGACGCGGGCCCCCGAGCCCGGGGCCGGCGGAGCCAGCGAATGCTCCCCACGAGCGCAAGCGCGAGGGCGGCAACGAACGCCCACCACATCGGATCGGCGAGGCTCGGCGATGCCCACTCGGTGATCAGCTGGAGACGCTCTCCCGTGACCGCGCTCGCGACGTAGCCCCAGAGCCCGATGCCGAACGGGTTGACGAGCGTCACGAGCGCGCCGGCGATCGTGAGCGACAGCGCCGTGCGCGCCCGCGGACTCCGCTCCGCGACGAACCCGAGCCACGTCGCGCCGAGGATCCCGATTCCGAGCACGAACGATCCATGGGCATTCGCCCAGGCGAGCATCAACAGGAGGACCGACGCGACCGCTGCACGATCGCCGAGCGCGCCGCCGCGCCATTCGTCGAGCAGCCAGAGCAGGAGGGCGAGGGCCGCGACCTCGACCGCGGCCGGCCCGACAGACACGAGCGTGCCCGCGTCGAGGAGGGCGATGACGCCGACCGTCAGCGCGACGACGACGCCGAATCCCCGGCGCCGAACGCGGGCGATCGTCAGGAGGAGGGCCAGCGTCGCGAGGGCACCGGCGAGGAGGCTGTTCGCCGTGGGTCCGAGCGAGTCGTGGAGGAAGGCCATGACGCCCTCGGTCAGCCACTCGTGGGCGACCCAGGTCGCGCCGCGGGCCGTCCACGAGTAGATGTCGCGGCCGGCAAGGAGCACGCCGTCGAGCAGGTGGCGGCCGTTGGCGACGTGCCAGCCGTAGTCGGGATCGGTCGCCGGGCGCGCGAGGTAGGCGAACGAGAGCAGGGCGAAGACGGCGATCCCGAGGCCGCCGAGGCTGCCGACGGCCGAGAGCGGACGTTCGAGCTGGCGCAGGGCGCGCGACACGCTCCGATCCTCCCTTGATCGCGTGACATCCGGGAGCCAGGCGCCCGGCGTCTGCCGCGGAGGATACGCGCGGACCGACCCGAACGAACCTTCTCGCTGTCGTCAGGCCGGCGTCACCCGTTGGCGGACGAGACGGAATTGGAGCCCTAGCCCGAGGAGAAGGATTGCGCCGAAGATCACCGGGATCCGGCGACTGAGCCAGTCCGGCAGGAAGATGTCCGTCACGGTTCCGCTGTCGGCCCCGAGCTCCTCCACGAGCGGGGTGAGGGGGCAGACCTGGTTATTGCTGGCGAAGACGGCGGATTCGGCGAGCGCCACGGTCGCCGCGAGGGCCGTCCGTCGGGTGGCCCGGCCGCGCAGGCCGTCGAGGGTGAACAGCACGATCAGGGCGGCAATCGAGACGAAGGCGGCCGTGTGAAAGGCCTTCACGGCGACGATCGTGGCGTGCCGGAACTGGGCAGGGATCCGGGCCGCCAGGTGTACCCGTGAGGCGGCCACTCCAGGCTGGTTCACGCTGTCCCTCGGTCATGGCCGCCAGCCTGTCCGATCGGCGGGTAGTTTCGGGAGTGCCGAATCGCCCGGGCATCAGGCCCACGCGGAGCGTTACCGGCAGGTCGACCCTAGGCAGCCCCGACCCGAACGTCGCTGGCGCCACCCAGGACCTCGATCTCGAACCGGTCCGTTCCGGCGGCGTAGCCCTCGGACGTGAAGCGGCGATCACCACCGACCTGTCGATACGACTGGCGATCGAGGCGGAGACGGGAGATGCCGCCGCCGACCCGCAGCCCGACCGAGGCCCCCGCCGGCCGGCGCAGCTTCACGCTGCTGGCGACCCCGCTGAGTCGGATCGGGACGGTGCCGTTTGGCATGGGCAGTTCGAGGTCCACGTTGTTCACGCCGTCCTCGATGTCGAGGCGCGCAAGGACGATGTCCTCGAGCGACCCGCCGAGGTTCGAGAGGCCGCCCTGGATCTCGATCGTCCAGGGCATCGATCCGGCCAGCGACACGCTTGCCCGCCGGCTCGAGAACGCGGCAAGGGCGCTGCGCCGGTACCGGATCGTGACGACGCCGTTCGAGACCCGCACGTCGGGGCGGGGGCCGGCGAAGGTTGCCTTGACCAGCTGTCCGGCCGCGGCCGCACCGCCGAATGCAAGCCTCGAGGCGCTCGTCTCCATGATCATCCGGGCCGCCGCCTGGGGCCCGAGGGGCGCGACGTTAAGGGCCAGGCGGGGAGCGCCGCTCACGAACACGAGCCGACCTCGCGTCGTGTCGCCGATCGGTGCGGTGTAGGTGTTGCCGGTGTATCCACCGCGCGTGCTGGTCCGGAAACGGGCGGTCTCGCCGGCGACGGCAGCCGCAGCCGCCTCGAGGAACACGTTGATCGCCGACTGGGCCGCAACATCGTGCTTGCCGAGCAAGTTGTCGAGTGTTGCATCGAGGGGCGCGACCGCGTCGGCGATCTCTCGCTGTCGGGCAGGGGAGGGGTAGATCACCACGCTCCTGCGGTCCGCGGGATCCGGTCGACGGTCCACGAACCCTGCCCGTTCGAGCCGGTCGAGGACGCCGGTGACGGCGCCCGTCGTGATTCCGGCGAGGTCCGCGAGCCGGCCGGCGGTGAGGCCCGGCTCGTCGATGGCCAACTCGAGACAGCGAAGGTCGGTCACGTTCAGCCCGAGGTGTTCGGCGAGTGCCTCTCCATAGGCAGCCGAGCTCACCACTTGACGGATACGACTGATGTTGTTCATGATGGTGATATCTTAGCACCTAAGATACTTTAGGAGAAAGCGATGATCCAGGGCGATGATACAACGGCCCGGGCACCGATCGAGGCGGTCAACCTCGTCAAGACGTATCCCAAGGGCGTGCGCGCCCTGGATGGCCTGAGCCTGTCCGTCAGCGGCGGTTCGATCTTCGGCCTGCTCGGCCCGAATGGGGCGGGGAAGTCGACGACCGTCAAGATCCTGACCACGCTGTCGCGACCGGATTCCGGCGCGGCCTGGGTGGCCGGCCACGACGTGCTGACCCACCCGGATCGAGTCCGACGGTCGATCGGCACCGTAGGGCAGCGCTCGGCCGTCGACCCCGAGGCAACTGGCCGCGAGAATCTCGCGCTCCAGGCTCGCATATACGGCCTCGGCCGGGGCGAGATCGCCACCCGGGCGGCGGAGCTCTTCGAACGATTCGAGTTGACGGATGCCGCCGACCGGATCGTCCGGACCTGGTCGGGTGGCATGCAGCGCAAGCTCGACGTGGCGATGGGCCTCGTGCATCGGCCCACGGTGCTCTTCCTTGATGAGCCGACGACAGGCCTCGACCCGGAGGCGAGAGCCAGCCTGTGGCAGGAGATCGTCCGGCTGCGGGACGACGGGCTCGCGATCCTCCTCACGACCCACTACCTCGACGAGGCCGACCGGCTGGCATCGCAGCTGGCGATCGTCGACGGCGGACGGGTCGTGGCGCACGGTTCCCCGGAGGCGCTCAAGTCAGAGCTCCACGGCGATGCCATCCATGTCGAGCTCGGAACATCGGAGCGAGGACCCGAGGCCGCGGCCCTCCTGTCACGGATCGCGGGCCTCGACCAGCCGACCATCGACGGCGCGACGCTCTCGGCGCGCGCCGATCGTGCGGCGTCGGCCGTGCCGGCGGTCCTCGCCGCGCTCGACGGCGCCGGCATCGAGGTCGCCTCGGTGACCGTCGCCCGACCGTCGCTCGATGACGTCTATCTCCGCCACACCGGCCGCGCCTATCGCGCGACCGCAGAGGCAACCCCCCGACTCCTGGAGGCCGTTCGATGACCGCGTTCGCCCAGACCACTTACATGACCACCCGCCACCTGCGGGCGTTCATGCGCCAGCCGTGGTTCGTCGGGATGGCCCTCATCCAGCCCGTGATCTGGCTGCTCCTGTTCGGCGCCCTGTTCAAGAACGTCACCCAGATCCCGGGGTTCACGACCTCGGCGAGCTACCTCGACTACCTCGTCCCCGGCGTGCTCGTCATGACGGCGCTCTTCTCCTGCGGCTGGAGCGGCATGGCGATCGTCGAGGACCTCGATCGCTCGATCGTCGACCGGTTCCTCACGACGCCGGTCCATCGCAGCGCGATCATCGCCGGGCTCAACATCTACGAGCTGGTGGCCTTCGGAATCCAGGCCGTCATCATCGGGGGCCTGGCCTGGATCCTCGGCGCGCACTTCGACGGCGGACTGCTCGGCTACGGCGCGCTGACGCTGTGCGCGATGCTCGTCGGTGCGAGCGTCGCATCGCTGTCCGACGCGATGGCCCTGATGCTCCGCCAGCGCGAGTCGGTCATCGGGGTCAATACGATGCTGACGCTGCCGCTGACGTTCCTCTCGGCGGCATTCATGCCGCTCACGCTCGTGCCCGACTGGATCGCGACGGTGGCCCGATACAACCCGGTGAACTGGGCCGTCGAGGCAGGCCGCGAGGCTCTCACGGCGACCCCGGACTGGTCGTTCATCGCGCCGCGGATCATCGGGCTGGCGATCCTCGCCGTCGTCATGACGGCTTGGGCCACGCGCGCGTTCCGGAGCTACCAGCGATCGATCTAGCAGCGTGAGCCGCCGGGCGGGTCATTGGTCGGGCATGCGGAGTGGCCATCGTCACGGCGTGTTGCCGATGGCGATGACTCGCCCGAGGTCGGTGGCGAGGTAGACGCGGTCGCCGACCACAGCGATCGCACCCGGCTGGCCGGTGACCTCGACCTTCCAGAGCTGCGCGCCCGTCTTCTCGTCGGCGGCGTAGACCGTGCGGTCGCCGCCTGCGATGAACGCCACGCCCGCGGCGATCGCGCTCGCCGAGCCGACCGGCCCTCCAGTCTTGAACGTCCATCGAGCCGTGAGAACGTCGCCGCCCGATTCGACGTTGACGGCGTAGACGCTGCCGTCGAGCGACTCGACGAGCACGAGGCCCTTGTCGAATGCGCCGACATAGAGGTCCTGATCGTCAGGTGCCGACCATTGAGATCGGACTTGTCCGCTCGCCGCGTCGATCGCGAAGAGTGTGTGGGGAGCGACCGCCTGGTCCACCCCGCTCGTCGCCATCACCAGCCCGTCGCGCACCGCGGGTGTCGGCATCTGGCCGGCGCCGAGTGGTTCTGTCCGCCACTTCTCGGCACCGGTCTTCGCATCGACGGCGCTGAGCAACCCGCCACCGGCTCCGACATACACGACACCAGCCGCGACGGCAGGGGAACGGGTGATGTCGCCTCCCGCGAAGAACGGCTGCGGCCAGCTCGGATCGCCGGTCGCGAGGTCGAACGCGTAGAGGAAGCCCTGCTCGTCGCCGAGGTAGACGACCCCATCGGCGATGGCCGGCGACGAGCGCACGGTTCCCGCCGTGTGCGCCGTCCACCGATCGGTACCGGTCGCCTGATCGAGCGCGACGATCGTGCCGCCGGCCTCGGCGACGATGACGAGCCCGCCTGCTACGGCGGGGGAGGTGTTCACCGGGTTCGATAACTGCTTGGACCACCCTGGATTGCCGTCTGCGGCCCGGAAGACACTCACCCCGCCGTTTCCGTCGGCGGCGTAGACGACGCCGCCGACGATCGCCGGCATGTTGTTCGCGATCGGGCCCCCGACGCCCTTGTCCCATAGGATGGTCGGTTGGCCCGACGGCCCTGGTCCGAGGACGACGTTCGTGCGATCGGGCCCGCCCCGGAACATGGGCGCGTCCACGGCGAGGTTCAACGGTGTGGGCTGCCGCTGACTGAACGCGATGAGCACCCCGACGAGGGCGAGTAGGGAAATGACTGCCGCGAGGGCAAGGATCCGGGCGGGCCGGGCGACCGGCGCGAACAGCCTCGCCGCGAACGACGGCCGCTGCTGTCGCGTCGTCTCGATCGCCGCCCGGATCGACGCGCCGAGATCCATGGGGGCGCGAACGCTCGCGGCCGGCGTCAGCGCGCTGCGGATGGCGTCGTCGGTCAGCACGAAGTGCTCGTTCATCGCTGTTCCGCCTTCAGCGCATGCTCGAGCGCGCGTCGCGCATTCGAGAGGCGCCATTTGATCGTCCCGACGGGCTGGCCCATCGATCGGGCGATGTCGGCGAGGGGCTGGCCCTCCACGTAGTGCAGGGCCAGGAGCGTCCGGGTCGGCAGGTCGAGCCGCCCGAACGCGGCCCGGATCGCGTCGGCCTCGCCAAAGCGCTCGGATGCCGCGGCGACCGACGGGCCCGTGCCGGGCAGGGGCCGATCGGGATCGTCCATCGAGAGCTCGCGCACCGACCCGCGGCGCCGCCCACGGAGGAGCATCCGGCAGCTGTTCACGAGGATCTGCGAGAGCCATGGATCGAGGCGCGAGCGATCGCGGAGGCGCGGCAGCTCTCGCCACGCCTGGACGCAGGCGGTCTGCGTTGCATCACGGGCGTCGGCCTCGCTGCGGGTGATGGTGAAGGCCATCCGGTACAGCCGGTCCAGGCGTCCGCTCAGGAGCGCATCAAACGCGTCGGCGTTGCCGTCGGCCGCCATCGCGAGCAGCTCGGCATCCCCGATCCCGGAGACGGCCGAGCTGCGTGCGACGTTCAGCATCGTTGCGGAGGGTACGCGCCCATGAAGGTGGTCGACACCTACGGCAGCGCGTACTTCTGGACGTTCGGGGCCGTGAAGAGGGCCTGATACACGGCGGTGCCGGCCGGATCGAGCGCGATCTCGTCACCGGTGGCAGGCCAGACGTGGAGGACCTTGCCGTGCGGGTCGAACTCGATGAGCGGTCCCGGTTTGGTGCTGGGGTTGATCGCGGAATTGATCGTGGCCCAGATATTGCCATTCGCATCGGTCGCGATCCCGCCCGGATAGCCATAGGCGCTGAGGTCGAACGCCGCGACCCGTTCGCCATTTGGCGTGAGCTCCACGATGGTCCGGCCGACCGTGGTCAGGATGTTGCCGGCAGGATCGACCGTCAGCCACGGCACCGGCGCAGTCCCGTAGTCGAGGCCTCCCGCGACCTTCCGGATGAACGATCCGTCTGGACCGAACTCCTGGATGTCGTTCCGATTGCCGTCGGCGACCAGGACGTTGCCCTGGGCGTCGATCGCCACACCCACGGGCTGCGCGAACTCGCCGTCACCGGTACCGAACTTGCCGATCACGCGGACGAAGCCACCCGTCTTGTCGAACATCTGCACGCGAGTATTTCCGGCGTCGGAGACGACGAAGGATCCATCCTTCGCAAAGGCGATCCCGCCCCACGGGTTGCCGGACCTGTCAAGGAAGGTGAACTGGCCTTCACCGTGGCCCGCCGAGCCGTGCGATCCGACGTAGGTCCCGTCTGGCTTGAATTCCCAGATGACAGCGTCCCTGGCCGATACTGCCCACACGTTTCCACCCGGTGCCACCGCGACCACCGACGTTTCGCCGGCGTTCGGCGTTGCTCCGGCCTTGTCCCAGAGGAGGGTCAGGGGCGGCTCGGGATCCTGTTTCGCGATGGCGATGGGGGTCGGGCCGGCCGGCGTAGGCTCCGGCGTCACGGCCGCCGACGTGTGGTCAGGGGAGGCGGGCGTCGTCCCGGAAGGAGATCCGCTGCAGGCGCTCATGGCGACCGCGACGAGGACCGGCAATACGAGCGCGCCATATCGCGCGGGGAGCGCTGCGAGGCGGGATCGGTCGGAGCTCATGAGGTTTCCTCACTGGTCGCTTCGAGCGTTCGTCGCTCGTTCGGTGGTGTGATGCGCGAGAGAACCATGCGGTTGGCGCTAGTTTCGCCGGGTGTCATGGCAGCGTTCCGCCGATCGCATAGACGATGCCGAGGTCGGTCCCGATGAGCAGCATGCCCCCGGCCACGGTCGGGCCGTACGGAATGCCGCGTATCGGCAGGCTCCATAGCTCCTTGCCCGTGGCCCGGTCCAGTGCGAAGGCACTGTCGTTGTTGCTTGCCGTATAGACCGCGCCGCCGGCGAGGGCAGGGACCACCTCCACCACGCCGTTGGCGGTGAACGTCCAGTCGACCGCGCCGGTCGCCGTCGCGACGCGGGTCAGCGTGTGATCCTCGCCCGGTATGTACGCCTCGTCACCGTTGATGGCCGGGGTGTAGACGGGGTCGTCCGTGGCATTCGCGAACGCCCAGTCGATCGCACCCGTTGCCAGGTCGACCGCCACGATGTGGTGGGAGCCTGGTGTGGACGTATCGAGTCCGGTGCTGTCGTAGACGCGACCGCCGGCAATGCCCGGGGTACCCACGCGCCCGAAGTAGCCGACATCGGTCCGCCAGCGTTGCGCACCGGTCTTGAGATCGAGCGCCACGAGCGTGCCGTGGCCGACGTCGCCCCCGTTGGTGCTCACGACGACGGTGCCATCCGCGATGGCAACGGACCCGATGACCGGGTCGTCGGCGGACGCCGTCCAGGCCATGGCGCCGGTCGTGGCGTCGACCGCCCCCACGGTTCCGCGGTCGGTCGCGAAGACGACCAGCCCGCCAGCATGGGCAGGTGCGCCAGGGATTCCTCCATCAGCCGCCACCGACCAGCGCTTCAGTCCCGTCGCGGCATCGATGGCCTGGAGGCCATCCAGGCCCGTCCCGACGACGACCAGGCCGCCGACCACCTCGGGCGTGCTGAGTGCGGTGGTCGAGACCTGGCTCGTCCAGCGCTGCGCGCCCGACTTGAGGTCGAGAGCCACGAGCGAGCCGTCCTGGACGGCGACAAAGACCGTGCCGCCCGCCGTCACGGGTGATGTTCCGATCGGGCCCGACAGGTTGGCCTGCCAGGCGAGGATCGGGTCGCCGATCGGGCCCGGTCCCGGCATGACCCCGTCGCGCGCGGCGTTGCCGCGGTACGCGGGGACGTCGGCCTCGATGCCACTGGTCGGCCGTGGGACCGCGGTCGGAACCGCGGTTGAGTCCGGCGATGCGATCGCGGATGAGCCCCCCGACGGCGCACATGCCGCCACGACGAGCGCGAGGGCGATGAGGCGGGCAAAGGGGCGCATCTGGGGCCTCCGAGCAGCGGCTGTCGGAGGTCAGATGCCGCGGAGAGCCCGTCGGTTGGCTCGCTGGCCTGTCGGACCCCGTCGAGGACGAGAGATCCGCTCCTGCGCCTCGCCGCGTATTCTTTCCGCCCCGCATCGCCTGCCAGTAGGAGTTCCGCGTCCTCGCATGAGCAACCGATGACCACGCCCGACGCCGATCCGCCCATCCGCATGGTTCCGGCGATTCAGGCTGGGCCCGCCGGCAAGCCATGGACGGTCCGCGTGGCGATGTGGAGCGCTCGACGCCGCTGGCTGGTGTTCGGCCTCTGGTTCGTGGCGACGATCGGGCTGTTCCTGGTCAGCACGAAGCTCGGCGGGATCCGGACGCTCGACGCGAACGCCGACCCGACGGGGCCACGACTCGAGTACCAGCAGGCCTCGGACCTCTTCGGGGCCGGCGCGGTCGTGGCCCCGTCGGAGCGCCTGCTCATCGTCATCGATGGCGGCCCGGGCGCGGCCGCGGACACCACCTTCCAGGCTGGCGTCGAGAGACTTCGTCGCCGACCTGCAGGCGGCCCACGCGACCGTGGACGGTGCGGATTCGCCGAGCTTCGACCAGGTCGTCGATCCGTTCAAGGTCCCGCCCGCCGCGGGCCTCGTCTCGGCCGACGGGACCACGGTCCAGGTTGTCGGCAACGTTCCCGGGGAGCGCGACCAGGTCGCGCAGCGGCTGGCGCCCGTCCTGCCGATCGTCGATGCGGCCCGCGCGGCGATGCCGAGCGCCGAGATCCACGTCATCGGCAACACCTTCATCAACCAGGAGATCAACGACCTGATCTCGCACGACCTCGACGCGTCGCTGCGGATCACGCTGCCGCTGACGTTCCTGATCCTGCTGCTCGCGTTCGGCGCGATCGCGGCATCGGTGATCCCGCTCGTGCTGGCGGTGACCTCGCTGCTCGCCGCGTTCGGGCTCATCGGGCTGTACAGCCAGGCGGTGGCCGCCGTGAGTCCAAACGCGACCCAGCTGATCGTGCTGATCGGGCTGGCGGTCGCCGTCGACTACTCGCTCTTCATGGTCACCCGGTTCCGCGTCGAGCGGCGCCACGGGCGGACCGTCCCGCTCGCGATCGAGATCGCCAGCAGCACCGCCGGCCGGGCGGTCTTCTTCTCCGGCCTCGCCGTGATGATCTCGCTGGCCGGGTCTGTTCACGCTCGGGATCGCCCTCTTCACGTCGATGGCCGTGGGCACGATCGGCGTGGTCCTCGTGTCGGTCCTCGGCAGCCTGACGTTCCTGCCGGCGACGCTGGCGATCGTCGGCGACCGGGTGAACCTCGGCCGGCCGGCGACGTGGATCCCGCGCGTCCTCCTCCGGCTCCCCGCGGCAGGCCTCCGGGCCCGAGGCCGTGCCGGTCTCGACTGGCTCGAGCGACGCGCCGCCCGGCCCGAGGGCAGCGGCCTCTGGGCATGGCTCGTCACCGGGGTCATGGCGCGGCCGGTCCGGATGCTCGTCCTCTCCAGCGTCCTGCTTGATCGTGCTCGCCGTTCCGATCTTCAACCTCCGCATCGGGCTCACGGACATCACCGGGTTCCCGTCATCGGTGGACGGGGTCGCCGGCATTCGCCTCGTCGACGCGAAATGGCCGCAGGGGAACGACCTCCATCTCAACGTCGTCGTCACGCAGCCCGACCGGGCCGACGTCCAGGCTGCCGTGGCCGAGCTCGAGACCCGCGCCCTCGAGGTCCCGGGGCTGTCCGGCCCGCCGACGGAATCTCGGTCGCAGGACGGCAGCGCGGAGATGGTCTCGTTCCTCATGGGCGGCGGCCGCAATGACCAGCTCAACCAGGATGCGGTCCGGACGGTCCGGAACCAGCTGCGGCCGGAGCTCTTCGGCGGCCTGTCGGGCGTCCAGGTCTACGTAGGCGGGTCGGCCGCCGCGGCCCTCGACATCACCGGCGTCTACATCGACGGCACGCCCCGGATCTTCGCCTTCGTGCTCGGGCTGTCGTTCCTGCTGATGCTCATCGCCTTCCACTCGATCGTGATCCCGATCAAGGCGATCATCCTCAACCTGCTCTCGACCGGTGCCGCGTTCGGGGTCATGACCCTCGTCTTCCGGGACGGCTGGCTGGCCGCGCCACTCGGGATCACGCCGGGCGGGGTCATCGAGAGCTGGGTCCCGATCTTCATCTTCACGATCCTGTTCGGGCTTTCGATGGACTACCACCTCTTCATCCTCACCCGGATCAAGGAGGCCCGGGATCGCGGCCTCGACTCGCGGGCGGCGGTGGCGCGCGGGATCTCGGTGACGTCGGGCACGATCACGAGCGCGGCCTCGATCATGGTCGTCGTCTTCGCGGCGTTCGTGTCGCTGCAGTTCGTGTTCATCCAGCAGCTCGGCCTGGGCCTCGCCGTGGCCGTCTTCATCGACGCCACGATCGTCCGGAGCATCCTCCTGCCGGCCTCGATGCAGCTGCTCGGCGACTGGAACTGGTGGCTGCCGCCGTTCCTGCGCTGGCTGCCCCAGATCGCGATCGAGGGCGACGCGCCCGAGGAGAGCGAAGGCACGTCGGCCGACGCGCAGGATCGCAATCCCCGACCCGAGAACGCGTTCGGGGCGCCGCGGACCTAGCGCCGCCAGCCGTCCTTCTTCTGGCGCTTCCGGGGCTCGCCGCGCCGGTCGCCGAGGAACGCGACGCCGAGCATCACCAGGATGATCACCACGATGCCCGCGATCGGCAGGCGCGGATCGTCGAGGATGCCGCCCGGCGGCGACGCTGCCCCCGAGGGGCTCGGGGTCGACGCCGAGGTCCCCGGCGAGCCGGAGGGCGATCCGGCCGATCCGCTCGCGTTCGGATCCGGTCCCGGCGCGACCACGGCGAAGTCCCCGAACTCGGTGACGACCGCGATGAACGTCGCCCCGAAGCCGGCGACCGAAGCGGCGAGGATCTTCCACGAGCCGTCCTGGAGGATGCCGATGGAGGCGCTCGTGAGGTTCGGGTCACCGGCCCGCAGGACGACGCTGACCTTGGCCGACTCGGGTGCCGTGAGGGGCCGGCCCTGGTCGTCGGTCACGACGATCCTGTAGACGTTGCCCGAGACGTGGCCGTCGGCGGGCTCGACCGTGGGAGCGAGCGGCTCGATCGAGACCTTCACCGACGTCGCCCCCGGCGACATCACCAGCGCGCCCGGGGTCGCGAAGATCTGGGCCTGCGGCTGGAGCTCGGTCGTGGCCACGGCAATCAGGTCGTTCCCGCCGCCGACGTTCGGGATCTCGGCGCTGGCCCCCTGTGGACCGCCGGCACCGCCCGGCGGCGGATCAACCCACAGGTAGGGCTCGAGCGGGACCACGCCGTCGTAGAGCGGCGGCGCCCCGGGCGCCGCGAGCCGCGATCCGGTGATCACGAGGAGACCCGCGACGAGGGCAAGCAGCGCGGGTCGGCGCCGAGGCCGGCGTGCATCGCGTGGCCGTCCATCACAGCCACCACGTGGCGAGGTCCGCGACCGCGTGGGCGACCGCCGGGCGCCGCGACGCCGCCCGTCGCGAGGCGCAGGCCGCCGAGCCAGAGTCCGACACCGAGGTCGAGCGGCACGACCTGCCAGCCGTAGAGCGGCACATGCGCGAGCGCGAACGCGATCGTCGTGACGGTGAGGGCGAACGGCCCAGCCGTGCCGATCGGCCAGGCGCGTGAAGAGCACCCCGCGGAGGATGCCCTCCTCGGCGGTCGCGACGAGGACCGTGATCGCCACCCACGGCACGAACGGCGCGGCGGGCAGCCAGAGATGGGGGACCGGGCGGGTCAGCAGGGCGATCGCCACGAGAATCCCGCCACCCAGCGTCCCGACGACGAGCGATCGCCAGGGCGATGGCCGGGTCGGACGCCAGCCGCCGCCGAGCGCGAGCGCACCGACCCCGACGCCGAAGGACGCCCCGACCGCGAGGGCGTCGCCGCGGGCGCCGTCGAGAAGGACCCATCGCAGCGCCACGAGGAGGGCCAGGCCGAGGATCATCGGGACGGCGCCGACCAGCCGGCCCGTCGGCCGGGCGGGGGAACGAGCGGGCTCCGGGCAGGGCCGTCATCGGGCGAGCGGCACGAACGCGATCTGGCCGGTCTGGTAGGTGTTCGGCCAGACGAACGTGTACGAGCGAACCGCCTGCCACTGCCAGATGACGGCGGCCGCCAGCTCGTTCTGGCCGAGCGTGGCCGGATCATTCGAGAAGTGGAGGCCCGCGCCATTGGGCAGGCTGCCCATCGGCAGGTCGACGGACCGTGCGGCGGCGGCGATCGTCGCCGGGTCCAGCGTCTGCCCGGTCCGGGCCGCCGCCGGGAGGACGTCGTGGAACAGGGCCCAACCGGCGGCGAAGCCGGACAGGCCCTCCTCGGTGGGGCCGGCGTTCGCGGACCCTTCCTCGATCGGTCCGCTGATCCCGTAGCCGTCGGACGCCGACGGCCCGGGCGTCCCGTACCCGTACCCATCGCCATTGCCGTAGGAATTGCCATAGGCGCCGCCGGACCCGTCGATCCCGCTATCGGCCGACGATGCCGTGGGTCGCGCCTGCCACGCGGCGGCGAACCGGTCGTAGACGGCCCGGGCCGTCAGCGTCGAGCGCCGACGGCTGGAACCCGCCGGTCGGACGGTCGCTGGCGAAGATCCCGATCGCGTCCGCGCCGAGATCGCCCGCGAAGTCTGGGTCGCACTCGGCCATCGTCGACCCGATGAGGGCGCCGACGTGCAGCCCAGCCGTGAGCATCGCCTGTCGGAATGCGACTCCGTCCGGGATGTGCGAGGCCAGGATGATCACGTCGGGCGACGCGGCGGCGAGGTTCGCCATCAGATCCGGCCAGCGGGGCAGGGAGAGGCTGTAGGTCAGGTTCGCCACGATCGGCGCCCCGGCGGCGGACGCGGTCGAGGTCGCCGCCGCGGCCACGGACTCCGCGTAGTCATCCTGAGCGGCAACGATCGCGATCCGGAGGTCCCCGACGGACTTCCCGAGCCGGCTGGCGAGCTCGTCGACCGCGAACCGGGCCGAGTTCGAGCCGAGGTTCGCGCCGCTGGCGCCGACGCGGAAGACCAGCGGCAGGCCCCGACCGGTCAGCTGGTCGGCCACGGCCCCCGCCTCCCAGTAGACGAGGCCGGCGTCGCTGGCCGCCTGGCTGGCCGGGATCGAGAGCTCCGACGAATAGGCGCCGACCACGACCGCGTCGCCGTGCGCCTTCAGGTCCGCCATCGCCGCCGGTGCGTCCTGCGGCGCGCTGGAGGTCGTGGACATCGAGGACGATCCGCCGCCCGCCGATGCCGCCGTCCGCATTGGCGAAGTCGACGGCCGCCCGGAGGCCATCGAGCGTCTGGCCGGCGAGTCCCGCCGCATTGCCGGTCAGCGGGAAGACGGCCCCGATGCGGATCTCCGACGGGCGTGCTCGGAGCGCCGGACCCGGCCACGGTTCCGCAGCCCGCGAGCGCGATCAGGGCGGTCAGGGCCATCGCGACGACGGTCACGGAAGGGCCCCGGTGTCGAGGAGCAGGTGGCGGCGTGGACATGATTTGAGCGTCCTTCGGGTGATTCACTTGACGGTGAAGAAGACTTCCGGCGACCAGACCCGCGGACTGAACGGTGCGTGGTCGGCAGCGACGAACTCGGCCTTCAGGACGTAGGTTCCGGGCGTGACGGGGAGGTCCTGTTCGAGGGCGTAGTTCATCGAGAAGAGGTTGTTGTCGACGTACAGGTGGATGTGGCCCTGGTCCGGCTGGATGTTGGTCGTCGTGGCCTGGACGATGGACGCCCCGGTGAGGGTCAGGACGACATGGATGGTCGTGCCGGAGACGGTGGACCCGGACACCGGGCTGACGATCTTCACGATGGCGGGCGACGATGGCCGGCTGCCGGTCGGCGCGCCACTCGCGGCAGAGGTGGCGACGGCGGAGCCAGCCGGCGCAACGGTTTTGATGCTGCCCCCCGTGCTACCCGAACATGCGGCGAGTGCGGAGACCAGCAGAAGGACGGCGATGCCGAGCGGGGCGCGTGGACGAATCCGGTTCATGAGGTCCTCATGGTGCGACGGGGATGGAGAGGTGTGCATGGAGCGTGGTGCCGTCGGGGGCTGGACCCACGATGTCGACGACGAGCGGGCCCGCGGTGGCGTCGAGGTCGGCGACGAAGTGCCCCGGCTCGAGCTGGCGCGGCACGATCACCGCCCCGGCCCCGTCGAGGCCGGCAAGGTATGTCGCCGTCTGCACGGGGAGCTCGTTGCCCGAGGCGTCGAAGAACGTCGCGTGGAGCTCATTCGACCCGGTCGTGCCGGGGTCCAGGTAGGCCTGCACCGTGATGCCGGCGGCGAGGTGCACGATGTAGATCGTCGGAACGCCCGGTGCGGCATTCACGTCGACAAGCTGCTGGCGCGATCCGCGTCGCGACGGCCATCGGCGCCTCGACCGTCCCGGCCGGGGTCGCGACGATCGCCGTGATGGACCAGATGCCGTCGAGCGACAGGTTGCCGCCCGAGGCCTCGAAGGTTCCGGCCTTGGTCGGCTTCAGGTCGAGCGTGGAGTCGCCGACGCCGCTGCCCGAGGCGAGGTGGAAGCGCAGGCTCAGGCCCGATGCCGTCGACCGGCGCCCCGGAATCGAAGTCGGTCACGGCTGCGCTGAAGTCGTTGATGCCGGCGCCACCCGGAGTGACCACGAGACGGACCCGGACGCTCGTCCCGGCGTCATGCCCGGCGGCGATCAACGGCTGCGGGGGCGCCGGCGCCGCCGCCGCGCTGGAGGCCGGCGGCGCCAGGTTCACCAGGAAGCCGGTGACCACGAGCGTCATGATCGCGATGCCGATCTCGAGCCTCCCGACCCGTCGCAGGCGGCCGAGGGTCCGCACGGCGGCCGGCACGCTCCAGAAGTGGTTCAGGGCGCCGAGCAGGCCGAGTGCCGCGAAGAAGGACGTCTTGACGATGAGGAGCCGGCCGAAGTCGGTCGACGTCAGCGCGTCCAGGGTCCCGAGCTCGTTGACGGCGCGGATCGCGCCGCTCGCGGCAAGGGCCACGAGCCAGACACCGGCCCATCGCGAGAAGCGCCGCACGGCGATCGCCTTGTCCTCGCTCGTCTCGCCTCGAACGCTGAGCAGGAGCGCCACGAGGCCGCCCATCCACAGCCCGACCGCCAGGAGGTGGACGAGCTGGGCGAGAACCTGCAGCGACACGAGTCCCGCGGCCGCGGCGTGTCCCGTGAGGACCTCGACGAGCATGGCTGCCGCCGCGGCGACCGTGACCACGGCCATCCCGGCGCGCACGCTTGTTCGGCGCCACGTCGCCACGCCGACCGCGATCGCCGCTGCCGCGACGGTCACGAGGCGACCAACGTCCCAGGCGCCGAGGGCCGTGCCGAGGAACGTCAGAGGGTCCGCGCCGGCGTCGCTGATCTGGAAGCCGATGACCCCGACGGTCCCGACTGCGAACATGAGCCAGCCGAGCGCCGCGAGGCGGAGGAGCGATCGCGGCGGTCGAGGATGGACGAACCAGCCGACGAAGCCCGTGCCAAACAGGACGACGAGTCCGGCAAGGAGCAGGAACCGGGCGAGGCTGTTCGGCGGCGCGGCGCTGGGACTGGTCGTTGCGCCGGTGGTGCTCGCGGTGCCGGCAGCGCCCGGGTCCACGCCGACCCCGAACGCAAACGACCCGACCGCGGTGTGGCCGTCGACCTCGGAGACCGTTCGCCAGGCCACCGTGTAGACGCCCTCGTCGAGGTGGGGGAGCGGAACCTGCAGCTCGTTCGGCGAGCCGGCCACCGCCACGGCCGGTCCCGCGGCCACGTTCTTGCCCGACGCGCTGAGCACCCTGGCCGAGCTCAGGCGGGGATCGGGTGCCTCGCCGAAGGTGAGGGTGATGATCGGCGGGGCGCTGGCGACGGTGGCGCCCGCCGCCGGATCCGAGTGCTGGAGGAGGGCATGGCCGTCGACGGGCTGGCCCCGGCGACGGCCAGCCCTCCAACCGAGCATCAGGGCCGCGATGAGCGCGGCCCAGTCTGGACAACGGATCAGGACCCCGTCGTTCGCCCGCGTCGCATCGCGACGAAGAGCCCGATCGCGCCGACGATCAGCCCGGCCAGGCCGACGCCGGTCCCGACGAGGAGTGCCTGGTCCGCGGCCGACCTGGCGTCGGCCGCCGCGCTGGCGGCCGCGTCGACCGAGGCCTGGGTCGGGCCTGTTGGGGTGGTCGTCGTTCCGAGCCGCGCGTCGATCCGATCCAGATGGGTCGAGATCTCGGCGATCGTCGGGAGCTTGGCCGGGAACTGCAGGTCGCTGGGATCCTTCACGACGTCGAACGTCTCGTCGCCCGAGGTGTCGGTCACGTCCACCGCGGTGCCGTGGATGGTTCCGGTGATGTGGAACGTGTACGGCGCCGGGGCGGTCGGCTGGATCGCCGCGTCGTACTCGCCGAGCGGGCCATCCATCTCGATGGGGTCGAAGCCGGGCTCGAAGGTGAGCTCGGCCGTCTGCTGGCCGCCGGTCGAGACGACGACCTTGAGATCGTCGCTCGCGAGGTCGAGGACGGGGTTGTCGTTCGCGTCATGGATCGTGACCTGGACGGCGTTCGACTCCCCGACGTACGTCGGCTCGTGGAGCCAGCCGATCTCGAGCGTGTAGGTACCCGCGTGCTCGACCACGTGGGCGGCGGCAGGACTGGCGATGATGGCCTGGACTGCGGCGACGGCGAGCACGATGCCCAGCCTGAATCCGCGACGAATCATGGGACGATCCTCCTCGGTACGAGGGGGACGGGGACACCTTCGGTGATCACCGTCCGGAGGGGCGATCCTTGCGGCGTTCGAGCCACGAGCCGAACGGCGCGGGATCACCCGAGATCAGGAGATCGCCGCCGCGGGTGGCGCTCGGAGCGCGGCGCGCTCACCGATGAAGGAACCGGGACGGATGTCGACGTCGAGGGGCGATCGCGGCCCGGCGGACGACGGCCGCGCATGCAGGGCGCGCCCGGCCCGTGCGATCAGTGCCTCGAGGCGGTCGCGACGACGCGCGAGCGAGAAGCTGACGGCGGCGACCGCGAAGCTCACGGCAGCAATGACGAGGGCGCCGATCGGGTACGACGCGGACGCGAGGACGGCGAGGCCGGGCAGCGGTTCGCCGGCGGACAACCGCTCGAGGTTCTCCTGGACGACGAAGAGCAGCGACGCCAGGGCGGTCAGCTGGATCCATTGCGCTGATGAGCCGGCCACCTGCGCCGGCAAGGTCAGGTCGCGCGTCGGATACCTGCGGGCGGCTCGACGCGAGACGCGAGGCCATGCGCGTGAGTTCGCGCAATCGCCACATCAGGGCGGCCAGGAACGACGCGGCACCGCCGAGGACCACGAGAACGGCCGCCGCCCAGGCGTTGCCATGGCCCGTCGCCGCCAGGACGGCCCCGGCATTCGGCCCGTACTCGAGCAGGAAGATGGAATCGTGGGCCACCACGAGCGCCACGGCGCTCAGCCCAAGCAAGCCGATCAGCCGACGCCAGCCAGACATGGCCGCGACTATACGTCGAAGCCGCGTATCCGTCGCTCACCTGTGGCGTGCCGCCCGGTCATCCGCGGCTCGTGGCCAACCCTCGCAACGACCTTTGCCGACTCGCCCGACGCCCTGCCGACGGGGACGTGGCATGCTGACCGGCAGCCGAATTGAGCCGTCAGTCGAGTCCGAGGAGCCGCCGTGTCCTTGCTGTCGACCCACCAGGAACACCACGCCAGGATGCTGCCCCACGTCGACCAGCTCCTCGTCCTGGCCGAGATGGTGGGGACGGTCGACTGCTCCGCGCTCCACGCGGTCTTCGAGGCGGAGTACGGCTTCGTGGTCCGGCAGATCGTGCCCCACATCGAGGCGGTCGAGGAGACCCTGTATGACCGCCTCGAGGAGCTCATGGAGGGGCGCCACTCGATGGCCCCGATGCGTCGCGAGCACGCGGCGATGCTCCAGCTGATCGAGGAGCTCGGGGAGTACCGGCCGCACGCCGAGGACTGCCGCTGGAGCACGGTCGAGGGCATGGCCCTCCGGCGTGCCCTGTACCGCCTGCACGCGCTGCTGAAGGTGCATCTGGCCGAAGAAGATCTGTATCTCGGCGTGCTGGACCGGCAGCTCAGCGACGCGGAGAAGGACCAGCTTGCCCAGGGGATCGATCACGCGATCGCGGAGCCCCTCTAGGGACGACGCGCCGGGAATCCCCGAGCCTCACCTGCCCTCGAGCATGGCCACCACCGGAGCCATCGATTCCATGGCTCGCGCCCTGAAGGTGTACGAGTTGAGTCCCAATTGCTCGCGACGCCGGAGGAGGAGATCCCGGAGATGCGAGGGCGTGCCGTACACGGCGTACGGCGTTCCGACGAGGGACGTCGCGCCGGCGGCCGCCGCGTTCTTCGCGGATGCGACGGCTCCCTCGCGCCGACCGACGACGCCGGCCCGGTAGACGAGGACGTCGATGTCGAGCTGATCGAAGCGGGCGCCCGCCGCCTCGCGCAGGATCGCCGCCTTCGTCGCCATCGCGCCGATCGTGGCCTGGGCCACCATCCGGCGCCCCCGGGCGTCGTGCTGCGGGAGGATGCTGACGATGTCTGCCTCCCGGGCGGCGAAGCGGAGCATCCGCGGACCGCCGCCGCCGATGAGCAACACCGGCCGTGGCCGCTGGAGGGGAAGCGGTGCAAGCCGAGCCTCGTCGAGGTGGTAATAGGCGCCATCGTGGGTCACGGTCTCGCCCGCCATCAGGCGCTTGATGATCGCCACGGACTCCACGAGGCGGTCGATCCGGATGCGCGGCTCGTCGTAGGTGAGTCCGAGTGACCGGTAGTCGGCGACGCGCCACCCGGCGCCGATGCCCAGAAGGAGGCGTCCGCCCGAGAGCACGTCGAGCGTCGCGGCCTCGGCGGCCAGCTGGAGCGGGTGCCGAAAGTCGTTCGAGAAGACGTACGACCCGATCTTGATCCGTGTCGTGCCCGCCGCGACCGTTGCCAGGGCGGCGATCGGCGCGAACTGCCCACCGACGTGATCGGGGACCATGAAGGCGTCGTACCCGAGCTCTTCGGCCCGCCTGGCCATGGTGACCCACGCCCCGGCGTCGGCTGCCGACGAGGCCATGACCGAGAACCGAAACGGACGCATGGCCAGAGGGTAGCAACCTCGAGCGACGATGCGCCGACCTGATCGGCCCAGACCCGGACGTCGGCTCGTGGGGCGTCAGCGGCGGGGGCGGGCCACCCACTCGAGATAGCGGGCCTCGAACTCGGCGACGAGCCGGGCCCGTTCCTTCATGACCGCCGCCCACTCGTCGAGGGCTCGGTAGCCGACGTCGGTCAGCTCATAGTCCCGTCGCGCAGGACCCGAACCCGTCTGCCATTCGGAGCGCACGAGCCCTGCGGTTTCGAGGTCGCGCAGCGTTCGGTAGACCTGCCCGACGTCCACGTTCCCGATGGGTGATGCCGAGGCGCTCCAGCTCGCCCAGGATCGCGTAGCCGTGCGCGGCACCGCCGGCCAGCAGGACGACCACGAACGGCTCCATCCAGCGATGGTGGCTGCCAAGGGTCGACCAGCCACGATGGATCGGAACCCCGGTCGCATCCTGATCAGAGGCGATCGCCCCCGGATCAGGGGCGGTCGATGGCCCAGCGGCGGCCGGGAATTCCTCCGCGTCGGGCACCGCGTTTACCGCGCGTGCGGCGTCGGTCATGCGGGTGTCTGATCGCTCATACATGCGGGAAGCATATAGGCTCGGCGCCGACCTCCGCCGGTTCTGAGCGACGGCACCGCGCGGGTGCGGCGGTCGCGCGCCGCGCTCGGCGGGCGACCGCAACCCGAGACGGCGGTTCAGTCAGCGCGGAAACCGGGGTGGTCGAGCGCGGCGGCGAGGACCTCGGCGGCGTCGGCGGCCACGCCGCGGTCCACGATCCGCAGGTAGATCTCTTCCTCGGCGAGGTGGATCTTCAGCAGGGCATAGAGCTGGAAGATGACGCGCCGCAGGGCAAGCGTCATGCCCAGGCTCGGCTGCGTCTCCTCGACCTTCGCGGCCAGGTTGATGAAGTCGTCGGCCAACTGGCGAATCCGCTTGTGCTCGGTACGCATCGGCGCCATCGAGTGCCGGTTCTGGTAGAGGCGCTCCAGCTCCGGGTAGAGCGTTGACTCCGTGGCCTCGACGTGCGGAAGGAGCCGGCCGGTCATGAACGTCCGGAGCCCCTCGACGTCGCGCCGAAGAGCCTCCGGTGTCCCGGTCAGGAATCCGTCGGCGAGGGCGGGCATCCGGTCGAGCTGCTCAGCGAGCCGTTCGTGGTGCTGGTGACCGACCTGCGGCAGCGTCTGTGTCATGGCTGGGTCTCCTTCGCGGGACCGGTCGGTCCCGCCGATTGTCGGATGCGACTCGCCGGGCTGAGCGTTGTTCCTGCCATCGGTTACCCGCCCGCGTTCCCTTCGACCGGTTCGGCCAGGGCGACGAAGAAGAGCGCAACCGGCCGGTAGACGGCATGGGCGAGCTTCATGAACGGGGCGAGGAGGACGAGCTCGAGGGCCACGGCCACGTGGACCAGGAAGACCCAGTAGCCCCAGGCTGGAGCCGTCGGGAGATACAGGGCCAGCTCGAGGACGAACCCGGTGACGCCCGTGACCCACAGGAGTCCGAGCAGCATCCAGTCGGCGGTCGTCGACTTCAGGACGGATCGATTCGCCATCCGGAAGCGATCCACGATGAGGACCGTCACGCCGTAGACGAGGAGGAAGCCGGCGATCGTGCCAAGCAGGCGAACGGGATACCAGAGCGGAACCGGCGCGCCGGTTGCCTTGATCGAGACAAGGGCCAGGCCGTAGTCGAGCGCAGTCGCCGCCATCAGCCCGAGGAAGCCCCAGACCGTGATCGCGTGGACGAACCATCGCTGTCGGAACCAGGCGACCGGCGGCTTGCCCGCGGCGTCCGGGACGTCGGTCTCGCACTCCTCGCGGAAGCGGTTCTGGGCGAGGGACTCGCGCGCGATCGCGGACCACGCGGCCCGCCCGCTGCGCGCCAGTGCCGCGCGACTGCCAAAAGCCGACTTCCAGGTCACGCCCTCGCGACGCCCGATCCGCCGCGCCATCGAGGCGATCCCGGACAGTCCGGCGAGGACCACGAGGATCATGACCACGATGCCGGTGTTGTGGATGAGCTCCTCGGGGATGAACTCGAAGATCGCCAGCGTCGTGCCGTTCTGCGGCCCGTGGGCGGAGTACATGAAGAGGGCGAAGAAGGCGGCCAGGAGGACCGCGACCACGGTCCCCAGGATGGGCTGGGTGTACATCGTCCGGGCAATCCGGGTCTTGTCGTAGCTCGCGATCGCGTAGCGGCGGGTCGCGGCCATGAACTCGCTGGGGTCGGCCTTGGTCGGGCACGTCTCCGCGCACTCACCGCACTGGTAGCACGTCCAGAGCTCCTTGCTCGAGAGCAGGGCGTCCTTCATGCCGAGCTGGGCGTAGCGGATGATCCGGCGCGGGAACGTCGAGTCGGTCTGGGACAGGGGGCAGCTCGCGGTGCAGGTGCCGCAGCTGAAGCAGGCGCTGACATCGGCCGCCCCGTAGCGCTGGATGTCGGGGTAGAGCCCCAGGTCGAGAGTCGTCGGTGCGGCAGTCATCAAGACACCCGTCCTGTTCGTTCGTACTGGAAGTAGCCATCGACGGTGGCGCCCTTGATCTCGGCGAGCCAGCCATAGCGGCGCATGCCCATGACCCAGAAGACGACCTCGGACGTCGGTGCCGCGATCGCCGTGGCGATCTCGGGGACGGTGAGAGGACCGGCGTCCAGCGCGGCCAGGATCCGGCCTCGCATCACGGGTTCCTCGCGGACGACCTCGCGGACGTCCCGGTTCGGCGCGCCCATCAGGCGGGTACCTCCACAAGGCTCTTGATCATCGCGCTGACCTGCGCGTCGGTATATCCGAGGAGGTCGATCGCATTCTCCGGGCAGATCGGGACGCAACCGCCGCAGCACTTGCAGCCGGTCGGGCTGATCACGGCCAGGTGACGGTCGCCCTCCTCACCCATCGAGATCGCGTCGTAGGGGCAGGCGGTCAGGCACGCGCCACAGGCGGTGCAGGCGTCTGCATCCACGATCGCGACGAGCGGATCGAGCTCCGTGTAGCCCTTCTTCAGGACCGACGCGCTCTGCGTCACGGCTGCCAGGCCCGAGGCGACGCTCTCCGCCGAGGTCTTGGGGCCCTGGCAGGCACCGGCGATCAGGACGCCATCGACGACCGTCTCGACGGGCCGGAGCTTCGGGTGGATCTCGTTGAAGAAGCCATCGGTGCCGGCCGGGATCTTGAGGATGCTGCTGAGCTCCTCGTTCTCCCGCGGGACCATGGCCGTCACGAGGACGACGAGATCGACGGGGATCTCCATCTCGGTGTTCTCGGTGAGGAGGTCGCGGACCTTCACCTTGAGCCCGCCGCCGCCCTCTCGCCGGACCTCGGGCGGTGCGTCCTGGGCGAACTTCATGAACACGGATCCGAGCTTTCGCGACTCCGTGTAGAGGGGTTCGAACTTGCCGTAGGTCCGCATGTCGCGATAGAGGTGGAACTGCCGGATGGCCGGATCGAGGCCGGCGACCTGGATCGACGTCTGGACGGTGGCCGTGCAGCAGAAGCGCGAGCAGTAGAGGTTGGCGTTCGGGACGTCCGGTGCCTGCCGGTTGCCCACGCAGTAGACGTAGGCGAGGCTGCGTACCGGGCGGTCGTGCCAGGTCAGCGGACCGGTCGAGGCGTCGACCATGGCCTTGAAGTCGGGCAGGGTCACGACGCCCTCGATCCCGTAGCCGAGCTCGCCGATCTCCGGTTCGTAGGTCTCGAAGCCGGTCGCGACGACGATCGAGCCGACGGCAACCTGGATGGTGCCGGCGCCCTCGTCGCCGATGCGAACCGTTACCTGGTAGTTGCCGAAGCTGCCGGCCTTGCCGACGACCTCGGCGCTCGTGAGGACGGTGATCGTCGGTCGCTTCTTGATCTCGGCGATCAGCGTCTCGATCAGCTCGCGCCCGTCGCGGTTGTGCGGGAACATCGGCCCGAAGCCGCGCACCCAGCCACCGAGCTGGAGCTCCCGCTCGACGAGCGTCACCTGGAGGCCGATGTCGGCGAGCCCGACGGCGGCCCGGAGCCCGGCGATCCCGCCGCCGATGACCAGGGTGTGGGGCAGCGTCTCGACGACGATCGGTTCGAGGGGCGTCGTGAACCGGGTCCGGGAGATGCCGGCCCGGACGAGCTCCGTTGCCTTGTCGGTCGCGGCCGCCTCGTCGTCCGTGTGGACCCAGGAGCACTGCTCCCGGATGTTCACCTGCGTGTACTCGTAGGGGTTCATGCCCCCGCGCGACGCGACGCCGCGGAACGTGTACGTGTGGAGCTTGGGCGAGCATGACGCCACGACGAGCCCGTCAAGCTTCTGATCCTCGATGTCGGCGACCATGTCCTGCTGGCTCGCATCGGAGCAGGCGAACATGGTGGTCTTGGCGACGACAACGTCGCCGGCGTCCTTGATGTCCGAGATGACCTTCTCGACGTCGACGTAGTCGCTGATGTTGCCGCCGCAGTGGCAGACGTAGACCCCGATGCGTCGGCCCTCGCCGGTCTCGCCCAGACCGGCGTTGTCGCCTCCGCTCGCTCGCTCACGCACGCTGGAGGTGCGGTCGCTCTCGTGCTCGGCTCCGCCTTGGTCCGGACGATCCGGCTTCGGGCCTTGCTTCGTGGTCGTCATGCGAGCACCGTGACCTTCTCGGCGACCTTCGCCTGTTCGAGGTGGGCGGCCACCTGGGCCACTGCCGCCCCGGCGTGAAGGATCGAGTCGGCGATGTCCTTGGCCCCCGACGCGGCGCCGGCGACGAACACCCCGGGGATGGTCGTCTGGCCCGGGTTCAGGTCCTCCTCGGGTTCGTCGACGTAGCTCCATTCGTCGACACCCAGCTCCTCGACGTGGAAGAGCTGCTCGGCGTCGTGGTTGGGTTGCACGCCTACGGCGAGGACCACCAGGTCGTACTCGGCCTCGACGATCTTGCCGCCGTTCTCGATGTCCTCGTACTTGAGGATGAGGTCACCGTCGGGCTTCTCGACGATGTCCGCGACGCGGCCCTTGATGTAGTTCGCCCCCATCGACTTCGCGCCCTCGTAGAACTCGTCGTAGCGCTTGCCCGGTGCCCGAATGTCCATGTAGTGGACCGTCACGTCGGCCAGCGGCAGGGCGCCCATGAGCAGCTGGTTCTGCTTGATGGAGTACATGCAGCAGAAGCGTGAGCAAAGTGGGTTGCCGACCTGCTCGTCGCGGGAGCCGGTGCACAGGACATAGGCGATTCGATCCGGGACCTTGCCGTCGCCGGGCCGGAGAATCGTGTTGAACGGCCGCGTCGGCGCCAGGAGGCGATCCATCTGCATGCCGGTGATGACGTTCTTGTAGACCCCGAAGCCGTACTGGGGCTTCAGGTCCGCAGCGAAGAGCTTGAAGCCGGTCGACACCACGACGGCACCGACGGTGACGTCCTGCTGCTGGTCGCGGGCATGGAGGTCGATACAGTCGTCGACGGGGCAGGCGGCCACGCACTCGCGGCACTCGGAGCAGACGGCGCAGTCGATGCACCGACCGGCGGCCTCGCGGGCCTCGGCCTCCGAGAGCGGCGCCTCGACTTCGGTGAAGTCCGTCGGCGCGGCGACGAGCGTCGTGCCGTCGGCGCTCGGCGCCCGGAACGTGAAGGCCTTCTGGCGCGCGATGACCTCGTCCTTGTCGACCACCGGCAGGCGGTCGTCGAAGCCGTCGAACGCGCCACCCGTCAGCCAGCGGTCGATCATGTGCGCCGCGCGGCGTCCCTCGCCGACGGCTCGGGTGATGTCGGTTGGGCCGTTCACGGCGTCGCCGGCGGCGAAGATGAAGGGGTTGCCGGTCTGGAGCGAATTCGGGTCGGCAGCCAGGAGGCCGCGCTTGTCGGCGTCGAGCTGGCCGGCGAACATGCTCGGATCCGAGCTCATCCCGATCGCGCTGACGATGAGGTCACAGGGAATGACGAGCTCGCTGCCGGGGATCGGCTCGGGGCGTCCTCGCCCGGAGGCATCCGGGGCGCCGAGGCGCATCTTCGTGCAGCGGAGGCCGCTGACGGCGCCGCTGGCGTTGCCGAGCACCTCGAGCGGGGCGACCTGGAGGCTGAACTCGACACCCTCCCGCTCCGCGTCGGCGCTCTCGACATGATGGGCGGGCATGTCGTCACGACCGCGCCGGTAGGCGACCGTGACGGCCGTCGCACCAAGACGCCGGGCAGTCCGCGCGGCATCCATGGCCACGTTGCCGCCGCCGACGACCACGACCTGCCGGCCGGTCAGGTCCAACGTCTGGCCGACCTTGACCTTGCGCAGGAAGTCGGTGCCGCCGAGGACGCCGAGGCGATCCTCGCCGGGGACACCGAGGTTGGTCGAGCGCTGGGTTCCCGTCGCGACGAGGACGGCGTCGAAGCCCTGGTTCTTCAGGGCGGCCAGGTCGTGGACCGGCGTATTGGTGACGATCTCGACGCCGATGTCCCGGACGTTCTGGATGTCCCGCTCGACGACCGCTTCCGGCAGCCGATAGGACGGGATCGCGAGCCGCAGGAACCCGCCGGCGACCGGGGCCGCGTCCAGGATCTTGACGGCGTAGCCGAGACGAGCCAGCTGCCAGGCAGCGGTGAGGCCCGTTGGTCCCGATCCGACGATCGCGACGCGCTTGCCGTTGGGCGGCGCGACCTCGATTCCGAGCTCGTCGCCGCTGGCGTCATGGGCGTCGGAAACGAACCGCTTCAGCCGACGGATCGGCAGCGTGCCTTCGAGCGATCCGCGGGTGCAGTCGGCTTCGCACGGCGCATAGCAGGCGCGGCCGAGCGTTCCGACGAGCGGCGTCGCATCGAGGACGAGGCGGTAGGCCTTTTCATACTCGCCGCTGCGGATCAGCGAGACGTACCCGTGCGCCTGGATCCCTGCCGGGCAGGCGAACGAGCATGGCGAGCTGCCGGCTCGATCGATGACCGCCTTCTTCGGGACGGCCTGGGGGAAGGCGATGTAGGCCGCCCGACGAGCCACGAGGTCGGCGTTGAACTGATCGGGAACCGCCACGGTGCAAGCGGTCTCGCAGAGTGAGCAGCCCGTGCACGTCGACTCGTTGACGTAGCGCGCCTTGCGCGTGACCGAGGCCTCGAAGAGGCCGTCGGGCCCCCGACGGATGCCGTCCACCCGGCTGTACGTCATGGCCGTGATGTTCGGGTGATGGATCGTGGCCGCCATCTTTGGCGTCGAGATGCAGCTCGCGCAGTCGAGCGTGGGGAAGACCTTGCTCAGCAGGATCATCTTCCCGCCGACGCTGGCCTCCTTCTCGACGAGCAGGACCTTGTAGCCCATGTCGCCGAGCTTGAGCGCCGATTCCATGCCGCCGATTCCGCTGCCGACGACGAGGACGTCGTAGTCCGTCGGGCGCGGGACATCGGGCGCGGGCGCGAGCATCGTGAGCTCCGCTGTCATGGCGTTCACCTCGGGCCCGAGGGGCCGAGCTCGACGAGCGCCGCCGAGAACCCCTGGACGTGCTTCGTGAATGGCTCGGAGCAGACCGAGCAGATCGCCGCCATCCGCAGGCGCTGGGGATCGAGGCCCTTCTCGCGCAGGATCGCCTGGGCGCTGGCCATGATCGCCGACGAACGCTTGGCGCAATCGGGGAGATAGGCGCACTCATCGCCGTCGGAGGCGACGAAGACGCCGTCGAACCCGGCCTCGATGGCCCCGACGATCCAGGACGGGCGGATGCCGCTGGTGCACGGGAGGCCGATGACCTTCACGCCGGGGGAGTAGTGCATGTGGGAGCTGCCGGCAAGATCGATGCCCGGGTCCGAGATGTTGTTCGTCGAGAACACGAGGATCTGAGGGACGAAGGTATCGGCTGGGGCTCGTTCCTTGGTGGCGACGGCAGTCATCGGACGACAGCTCCTGCTGGGTGGTCCGGGCGGCGCGGGAGGAAGGGCCGGCCCGCGCCGCTCGGTGGTTGGTTACTTGCCGCGGACCACGAACACGCGGTCGTAGCCGTCAGCCGTCAGGGCGCCGAGGAACTGGTGCCCGACCTTGGCCGACCAGGCGCCGATGTCGGTCTTGGTGATCGGGTCGGTGGACCAGATCTCCATGACGGAGCCCACCGGGACGGTGCCCATGGCCTTCTTGGCCTCGAGCAACGGGCCGGGGCAGGCGGCGCCGCGAGCGTCGACGATCTTTGCGGCGGTGATGGTTTCAAGTTCGACGAGCGATGCAGTCATGAGACGGGTCTCCTAGTAGACGAGGGAACTGGTTGCCGAGGTCACCTCGGCGATGAAGCGGCCGGCGGCGACGACTTCGGCGCCGGCGATGAGGTCATCCGGGGCTTCGATGTGGCGGTTCTTGACGCAGGGGCCGCAGACGAGGAACTGGGCGCCGAGGTCGCGGACGTCGTTGATCAGCTGCTCGAGCGGCGGGAAGGCATCGGCGGCGACGCCTTCGGCAACGCCCTTGCGCATGAGCTCCACGCCGGAGCCCTGGAAGCCCATGACGACCGCGACGTCGGAGGCGAGCGCGGCGCCGGCCATGACGAACGGAATGGTCGCCAGCTCCGGGTCCTGCGGACCGTGGGTGACCATGAACACGAGCTTCTCGGTGTCGGCCATGTGTGCCTTTGCTCCTTTGCTTGGGTGCCTGGATGGGTTCAGATGAAGAGGACCTGTCCGCCCTCGGAGGACGACAGGAACGAGGCGATGCCGCCCGCGTCATCGACCAGCGGATCCAGGGTCGTCGCGTCGATGCCCAGGACTTCCAGCGAGCCGGCGCAGGCCAGGATGCTGACCTCACCCAGCTCCTTGGCCATGCGGAATGTCTCGAGCCAGGGGATCGCGGCTGTGCCCGCGACGGGCCGGCTGCTGCCCGGTGCGCCTGAATCGAAAGCGAGACCATGGTCCGCTGCGATCCGATCGGCCCGGAAGGCATCGAGGGCCCAGTACTGGAGCAGGATGTTGACCGGACGATCCATCGCGGCGGCCCCGGCCGCCAGCGTTGCCGCGGCGTGCAGCTTGTCGGCAGTGCCGGAGAACAGGACGATCGAGAGGCTGTCGTTCATCGGTGGGTCACCTGGGTGTGGGCGAGGAGGGAAGTGGTTGCTGTCGGTGCCGGGGTGCTGAGGCCGGCGGCAGCCGCGATGCTGCCGAGAGCGGACAGGCGCCGGACGATGACATCGCGCATGAGGCCGCACGCCTCGAGGATCTGGGGGTCGGTCAGCTGGTAGCGCATCGAGCGCCCGTCGCGGGACGCCTCCACGAGGCCGACGCTGCGCATGGCCGCAAGATGTTGGGATACGGTCGCCTGACCCATGTCGAGCGCCTCGGCGAGTTCGTTGACCTCGCGCGGGCCAGTGCCGAGCAGGTGAATGATGCGCAGACGATGTGGACTGGCGAGCGCTCGAAGGAGCGTCGTCTGGATGGCGTCGATCTCGTCGCGAGCATTGAGCACCTTGGTCTCCCGTAGGCGCGGTCGCGGGCTGTGGGCCTTTGACTGCTACGTATAGATATATGTCTCGCGCATGTATACGGACTGAGTCCCAGGTCACGATCGGAGGGTCCATCCGGCACGGGCGGGGATTGACGGACCGGCTATTATCAGACCGGCAGTCGGTCTGTTAATTGGAGTCGCATGGCACGCACACTGAATCTCGAGGTCCACGCGGTCCGTCGCGAGGCGTTCGTGGATGCGGCACAGGGCCTGATCCAGGCCCGCGGGTACCTGCAGATGAGCGTGGCCGACGTCCTCGCCGCGCTCGACGCCTCGAAAGGCGCCTTTTACCACTACTTCGAGTCCAAGGACGCCCTGCTCGATGCCGTCGTCGAGCGGATGGCCGACCAGGCCACGGAGCGGCTGGAGCCGGTGCTCTCGGATCCGACCATGGCGGCCACGGACAAGCTCGAGGCGCTGTTCGGCGGGATGGCCGCCTTCAAGGCCGAGCGCAAGGACCTCGTCCTCGGAATCCTCCAGGTCTGGCTCTCGGACGACAACGCGATCGTCCGGGAGAAGATGCGGCGGATGGTCGCCTCGCGGCTGGTGCCCTGGCTGGACCGCATCGTCCGGCAGGGTGTTGCCGAGGGGACGTTTTCGTCACGGCACCCTGACCATCTGGCCCGCGTGCTGGCGGCGTTGATCCAGGGCATGAGCGAGCTGGCCAGCGAGCTCTGGGTCGGCCGGCAGCTCGGGACGGTCACCTTCGAGGAGGTTTCGCAGACCTTCGACGCATACGGAGAGGCATTCGAGCGGATCGTCGGCGTGCGACCCGGCTCGCTGACGTTCCTCGACGAGCCAACCCTCAAGTTCTGGTTCGGTTGAATCAACGCCGACACCGAAAGGAGCCCCATGGCCGCAGTCATCCAGACCGAGAAGCTCACGAAGTCCTACGGCGCCCAGCGCGGGATCGTCGACGTCGACCTCGAGGTCGCGGAGGGCGAGGTTTTCGGGTTCCTCGGTCCCAACGGCGCGGGCAAGACCACGACGATCCGGACGATTCTCGACCTCATTCACCCGACATCGGGCCGGGCCCTCGTCTTCGGGATCGAGTCGTCGGCCGACCCGATCGCGATCCACCGCCGGATCGGCTACGTCCCGGGCGAGTTCACGCTCTACGACCGATTGACCGGCGGCCAGACGATCCAGTACTTCGCGAACCTCCGGGGCGGCGTCGACGGCGCATACCAGCGGTCGCTGATCGAGCGCTTCGACATCGACCCGAAGCGCCGCTTCAAGGAGCTCTCCAAGGGCAACAAGCAGAAGATCGGCCTTGTGATCGCGCTCCAGCACCGACCCGAGCTGCTCATCCTCGACGAGCCCACCTCGGGCCTGGACCCGCTCGTGCAGCAGTCCTTCTACGAGCTGGTTCGTGAGGCTCGTGACGAAGGCCGGACGGTGTTCCTGTCCAGCCACATCCTGAGCGAGGTCGAGCGGACCGCCCATCGTGTTGCGATCATCCGCGACGGCCGGCTCGTCAAGGTCGACAGCGTCGAGGGCCTTCGCGACCTGGCCCACCACCAGGTCGAGCTGCGGTTCACGGGTCCCGTCCCGACCGCCGACTTCGAAGCACCTGCCGGGCGTCTCCGACGTCTCGGCCGCAGGACCACGTCCTCCGGATGCGCGTCAGCGGCGCCGATCACGCCCGTCGTCCGCGCCGCCGCCCAGCTACGAGCTGCTCGACTTCGTGAGCCGGGAGCCGACCCTCGAAGAGACCTTCCTGGCCCAGTACGGCCGCGAGGACGGAGCGTCGGCCGGCGGGCGAGCCGGCCGCCGCCCGGCCGGGAGGTCGTGATGGCGCGCGATCCGGCGGCGGGGTGACCCGGACTCGGCCCTCAGTCGCGTCTACGGCTTCGGGAGCATCTACGGCAAGACCGTCCGCGACTCCCGGCTCGCCTTCATCATCGCGGCCGGGATGCTGGGTGGCCTGGCGCTCGTTCATGGGCGCGGCGATCTCGAACGTCTTCCCGACCCCGGAATCGCGCCTCAGGTGTCAACGAGCTCATCGGCAGCCTGCCGGCCTCGATGGTCAACCTCTTCGGACAGGCCCGAGAAGCTCGGCACTCTCGGCGGCTATCATGTCCTGGAAGTACGGCGCGCTCTTTGCCCGGGTCGGTGCCCTCTGGTCGATCCTCGGCCTTGTCGGGAACGCTCGCCGGCGAGGCCGCCAAGGGCAGCCTCGACCTCGTGGCGGCGCGCCGTACGGCAAGCGCCGGATCGCGATCGAGAAGCTGGCCGCCCACCTGACCATGCTCGGCGCTCGCCCTGGTCATCATCGCGGTCATGACGACCCTCAGCGCCAACACCTTCGGTGATGCCGCGCTCGGCGACCAGATCTCGGCGCTGTCGGCGACCGGTTTCGCGCTATGGATCGGGTTCATCGCCCTCTTCTTCGGCGGGATCGCCTGGGTCCTCGCGCCGATCCTCGGCCGCGCCGGCTCGGCCGGGGTGGCCGGGATCACGCTGGCCGTGCTGTGGGTGGCCAACGGCCTGAACACGCTTGGACCGTCGCCGACCTGAGCCCGTTCCGCTGGACCGCGAACCACATCTCGCTCGTCGGCGAGTACGACTGGCCGGGCCTGGCGCTCGTCGGGTGGTCGCCGCGGTGCTCCTCGTGATCGGCGTCGAGGTCTTCGCCCGGCGCGATCTCGGGATCACGGCCGGACTCGGCCTGCCGACGCTTCCGGCCGACGTCCTGGGCGTCCGCGGTCCCGTTGGCCCGGGCCTTCGGAGAGCAGCTGCCCCGAGCGCTGTCGTGGGGCATCGGGCTCGGCCTCTTCGGCGCCGTCCTGGCGTCACTCGTCGGACCGATGTCCTCGCAGATCGCGAGCGATCCGACGCTCGGCTCGATGATCCAGAACATCCTTCCCGACGTTCGACCTCGCGTCCGCGGGTGGGTTCCTGCAGCTGTACGTGACGATCTTCTACATCGTGGCCGGGTTCGCCGCGGCGACGTTCGTCTCGAAGTGGGCCTCGGACGAGACCGGCGGCCGTCTCGAGGAGGTCCTCGCGACACCACTGACGCGCGTCGGGTGGGTCGTCAGCGGGGCGCTCGCCGCGGTCGGGGCCGTGGTCGTCATGAACGTGCTCCTCGCCGTCGGCATCGCCCTCGGTGCCGGCTCGGGGAGCGTGGACTCGGGCGAGGCGATGCTCGGCTCCGTGACCCTCGGGTTCTACGCTGTCGCCCTGATCGGGATCGGCGTCGCGCATCGGCGGCGTCTGGAGGACCTCGCTCGCCGCCGAGGTCGTCGCCCTGCTGGTCATCGCGACCTTCCTCATCGACCTCCTCGCTCCACCGTTGAACCTGCCGGACTGGGTCCACCAGCTCGCCCTGACGGCCCACTTCGGCCAGCCGATGACCGGAACGTGGGACTGGAGCGGGATCATCGCCTGCCTCGTCCTGTTCGCAGGCGGGCTGGCCGTCGGCGCCTGGGGGATGGGGCGGCGGGACGTCGCCCGCTGAAGCGTCGCTACGGCCCGAACACTCGGTGCAGGAAGGCCGCCATCTGTCCGCGCGTGACTGGCGCATTGGGGCAGAACGTCGTGGTGGTGCAGCCACTCGTGATCCCGGCGGCGGCGAGGGCGTTGATATCCGCTTCAGCGGAGCTTGCCTCGTCGTCCGTGAAGTAGTCCGTGGCCGTCGGTGGAAGGGCCAGCGCTCGGACGAGGAATGAGGCCATCTGCGCTCTGCTGACATCCGCGTTCGGGCAATACAACGCAGGTCCGCAACCGGTCGTAATGCCAGCGGCGGCCAGCTTGTTGATTTCCGTCTCGAAGGTGGTGCCGTTGTCGTCCGTGAAGTAGTCGGTGGGCGCCGGCTTCAAGTTGAGGGCGCGCGAGAGGAACGCCGCCATCTGGCCCCGCGTGACGTCGTCGTTTGGGCAGTAGCGGTCAACTGCGCATCCCGAGGTGATCCCTGAATTCGAGAGCCAGATGATGTCGTCCTTGAAGCTCGAGTTGAAGATGTCGACGAACCCGTCCAGCCAGCGCGCCCCGATTGGCGTACCGCTGGGCCCAGCGCCGTACTGGTTCGACGCGATCGAGATGGTGAGGAAATCGCTGTTCGTCGCGGAGGTCGACAGGTAGTCAGCGGGACTGCCGTTGTTGTTGCTGGTCGAGGGGCTTCCTTTGATGTTGGCCGTCGCATTGCCGTTCAGGCCCGTATAGGTGATCACGGCGCTGTTGCCCGTGACGAGCCAGACACCGTAGCTACGATTGTTCGTGATCAGGCTGTCGCGGATCGTGACCGAGGCCGGCGCCAGCTGGTAGCCTCCGACCCGCACGCCCTCGCCCCGGTTCCACCAGATCGTGTCGTGGTCGAGCGTCTTGTTGCTCGTTCCGCGATCGACCATGACCCCGATCCCGTTGTCCCAGTAAAGGTTGTGCGTGGACGTCAGCGTTCCTGAGCCGGAGCCGTAGTAGCCGTCGAAGAGGTTCAGGCCGAATCGGCGGTTTGACCACACTTCATTGCCCTCGATGAGGGTTCGGTCATTGGGTGGCATCCTCGCGGCGGACTGGGTGAAGTGGATTCCGACCTCGTTGCCCCAGATCCGGTTGTCCCGGACCGTCGTGCCCAGCGCCCCATCCTGGATCTTGATCCCCGCGGTGTTGTTGAAGTCGGACCCGGTTGGGTTGTACGTGTTGTCGTGAAGGTCGTTGCGGCAGATGAGGTTGTCATGCGTCGTGCCCGAGTAGGTCGAGCCGGTATCCGGGCCGGTGACCTTGATTCCCTCGAGGCCGTTTTCCGACAGATCGTTGTCGCACACTGTGGCGTTTACGGTGCCTTGGTCCAGCTTGATCGCCTGGAACGTGTTCCAGGCCCCGGTGTTGCGCTCGATAACCGCACCGGTCGCCGGATCAGCGGTAGAACCCTTCTGGCCTCCCGAGACAACGATCCCCATGAGGATGTTGCCGATGACCCGGTTGTCCGTCGCCGTTCCGTTGTCCACGCCCTCGTCGAACGCGATCCCGTTTTGGGAATGCCGAACCTCGAAACCCCGCACGGCAACGTCATGGATGGTCTGGCGGCCGTCGAAGTAGAACGACGCCCGGACGGGAACATCAATCCTGTGACTGCCGGGATTGCCCGTGGGCGTGCTGGCCACGTACAGGACGTTGTTGGACCACCAGTAACCGCCAAGGCCGGCTGCCGCACGGCTCGCCAGTGCGCTCAGGCTCGTCTGCTCCCAGAGCCATGTGGTCGTGTCCTGGAAGACCGCGGTCTTGATGGTGCCCGAGAGGCCACCGAACCAGGAAGGCTTGGTCGGCCAGGGCGTGGAGTACACGCCCGGCGAATTCGAGACGGCCTTCCACGTGTTGCCTGGCATCGGCGCCACGTCGGCACCGGAGACGATTGGCTTCGTGTAGCCCGAGGACGTCCCGTTATAGCCGTATGCCTGCCACGTGATCGGGGCGCTGGGCGTGCCGTAGGCGTTCCACCCCGGCGGGATTGGTCGTTCCCGGTAGACGTAATCGCTATAGCCGACGACGTCTTTCGACCGTCCATCCGGCTGCGGCTCCACCTGCGGGTAGGTGGCTCGTTGCGTAGGCGATCGTCCGGAAGGCGCCAGACAGGCTGAGGCCATCGTGGCCTCCCGTGCCATCTTGTCCGTTCTTGCCATCGACGTAGTACGTCTTGGACGATGCCGCGACCGGTGAAATTGCCATTGGGCCCACGACGGTCCCAAAGAGAGCGAGCACCGCAACGAGACACGCCAGCCGCCGCGTACCGCGGCCAGTGAGTGCGCGCTTCTCGGGGTGCCTGGTTTGCCTGCCGGAGGGGCTCGTCCACATATCCAATCGAGCGTACCCGCATCGATCCTGGGTCTCCATGGCCCGGCAGGCGGACCCGGACTGGTACTTCGTCGCCATGCCGCACGGTTTGGCGTGCGACGCCGTTCAGCCCGATCGTACGACTTCTCGGGCTCCGCGCCAGCGTTCTGGCACCGGCGGCGGGATCGATCCCGTGCCCGGGCCTATGCCGAAACGCTCGACGACGCCGCCCCGGCGGCGAAGACGCTCAGGAATGCGGTCGCGATCAACCCGGCGATCGGAGCGAGCATAGCGGCGAGCGGGATCGTGGTCGGGTCCGTGCCCGTCACGAACGTCGGCGCGAAGACGCTCACGAGCGCCACGGCCAGACGACCGCGCACCGGGGGACGAAACGCCCGGGTGACGAAACGCCCGACCCGCCCTGTCGGTCGTCCGCCCTGCCGGTTGCCTCGGCTGCGGGCCCGTTCCGCCCGCCCGGGGGGAAGGGACGGTGGAAGGTCCCAGGATGTTGGGCCTGTCGGGATCCGACGAGAACGAATGCCTCCGCCGGGTTACCAATGGGTGGAGCACAAGCGCTGGCGCACGAGGGACGCTCTGGGTCAACGACACCCCTGCGACGGAAGTCGTCCGCCCGTCCCAATCCAGGTTGGCACGTGCCTCGAATCCGATCCGCCGCCGCCGCGCTCCTCGTCAGCGCTGCCGTGTTTGTCGGTTCCTCGGCCACCGTCCCTGCGGTCGCCGCGGCGAGCGAACCACCCGCCTGCTCGGGCGTGTACCTCGACGTTCCGGCAGCGAACGCCGCCTACGGTGACTGGAACAGGACCGTTCTTGACACGATCTTCAAGCTTCCGTCGACCTACGCACCCAGGGATCTGGTGCCCGTCAGCCGGGCAGGGATCGCTGGATCCGGGTCCGTGCGGTCTGTCGTGATCGCCGACCTGAAGGCACTGACGAGCGCGGCCAGCGCCGCTGGGGCGCCCATCCAGGTCAGGTCCGCATACCGCTCCTACGCCACGCAGGCCACGACCTTCAAGTACTGGGTCAGCGTGGCGGGCAAGGCTGCTGCGCTGACTTCCTCCGCCCGCCCGGGTCACTCCGAGCATCAGCTCGGCACGGCCATCGATTTCACGACGAAGGGTGGCAAGGCTCCGTGGGAATACAGGGACTGGGCAACCACCCCGAGCGGCGCCTGGATGCGCGACAACGCGTGGACCTACGGCTTCGTGAACAGCTATCCGAAGGGCTCGAGCCCCTCGCGGACCTGTTACATCTACGAGCCCTGGCACTACCGCTACGTCGGCCGCGACATTGCCGCTGCGATCCATGAGTCGGGCGTGACCCCACGCCAGTACATGTGGGCGGCGAACGGCCTCATCTACACACCGAAGCCCCAGCCCGTCGCCAAGGCGGCGCCCAAGTCCACGCCGAAGCCGGCCGCCAAGGTGACTCCAGGGCCTACGCCGAAGCCGGTCGCCAAGGCGACCTCCACCACAACGCCCGTGCCGACGCCGGCCTCAATGGCGATGGCCGCCGAGACGCCGCCGCCCGCCGCGACCGCGACTCCGGTACCACCCGCAACGCCCACGCCGACGAGCGCCATGACCGCGATGATGATCACGACCGAAACTCCCACCCCCGTGGTCGCGGCCGCCGAGGTTCCCGAGCCACCGAAGCTCATGACCCGGGTCATCGCACATGAATCCCCGGCATCGCTGCAGGTTTCGCTTGCGGCTGGTCTCCTGGGACTCATGTTCGGTGTTGTCTTGACGACGCTCAGGTCGCCCCGCGGGTCTGGACCTCTGGCTCGACGCGCTCGATCCGCCGACTGACGCCTCGCGGGCAATCTCGCGGGCACCTGGCCGCGCCCGCGCGCGATCCCTTGAGCGTGTGTCCGCGCCCGCGCGCAATCCCCCAGGCGTGCCGGAGACCGGCCGGAGATGACGCGACGTAATGACTGGCCTCGCTCACCCGTCGAGACTCCGCGTCGCGACGTCAGGGAGGTCAGTCCGTTGGCATACAACGCGAGAGCGACGAGCGCGGCATCGATCTGCGTCTGCCCGGCCAGGTTCCGTGGTTGCGGCGGCTGCGCGATTGCCTTACGCCAGGATCTGTTCGCAGCGAGCGGTCCCGTCGGCCGGATCCGCGATCGACTTGCCGACTCCATCCGCTGGGCGCGGCGAGCCCGGCCACGACCGGTGCGCAACAGGGCTTGATCAGCAAACGCGTCTGGGTTCGGAACGGGTCGCCGCGGTGAAATACCCCAGGGGGGTATTGACAAACCCCTTGACAAACTTGGGATGTCGCGTGCTATAGTAGTGGTCGACGGCCTGTCAAGACTTGACAGGCCAAAGCCATGTCCGGCGACGCGCGCGTCGAGCGCCGTCGAGGGCATCCGGAGGTTGGTTGGCAGGCGGAATCGCAGCCGAAGTGAAGAGCCGGCTGAACATCGTCGACGTCATCGGCGAATCGGTTCAGCTGAAGAAGGCGGGCACCACGTACAAGGGCCTGTGCCCGTTCCACGGTGAGAAGACACCTTCGTTCACCGTTACCCCGGTTCGCGATTCCTGGAAGTGCTTCGGATGCGGCCTGGGCGGTGACATCTTCAGCTTCGTCATGCAGCGCGATTCCGTCCCGTTTCCCGGAGGCGCTCCGCACGCTGGCGAACAAGGCCGGCGTGGAGATCGACGAGCGGACCAAGCGCGAGGACGCTCATCGGGCCCGCCTCCGGGACATCCTCGAGACATCGATCGCGTTCTATCACCAGGTCCTGACCGCCACCCGGATGGGCGCTCCGGCCCTCGATTACCTGCGCGGACGCGGGTTCACCGACCCCACGATCGAGGCAGCCCAGCTCGGTTGGGCACCCGACGGCTGGGACACGATGAGCCGCCGTCTCGTCGAGAAGCGCCAGATCCGGCCCGAGGAGCTCGTGGAGGTCGGCCTCGCCTCGCAGGGCCGCTCCCAGTCTCGTGGTGTCGGCGTGATCGACCGGTTCCGTGGCCGCGTCCTCTTTCCGATTCGCGACCAGAACGGCGCCGCGGTAGGTCTCGGCGGTCGGATCCTCGGGTCGGAGGGCCGGGACGCGGATGGCCGCCCGAAGGACACCGGGCCCAAGTACCTCAACTCGCCGGCCACGCCGCTCTTCGACAAGAGCCGCACCCTCTATCTCGTCGACAAGGCCAAGGGGCCGATGCGCAAGAGCGGCCAGGCCGTGATCGTGGAGGGCTACACCGACGCCCTCATGGCCCATCAGGCCGGATTCGACAACGTCGTCGCCTCGCTGGGAACGGCGCTGACGCCCGGCCAGGTCGCATTGCTGACCCGCTACGCCAAGAAGATCGCCCTGGCCTACGACGTCGACGCCGCGGGCCAGAAGGCCGGCACCTTCGGGGTCCAGGCCCTCGAAGGCCTGATCGGCCAGCTCGCTGCCACCGAATCGGGCGTCGAGCTGGACGAGGTCAGGGTGGTGCGCCTGCCGGACGGCAAGGACCCGGACGAGGTCGTCCGGGAGTCGCCGGACCTCTGGCGCGAGGAGATCCGCACGGCCCAACCGATCGTCGACTACCTCATCGACACCTACACCAAGCAGTACGACCTCAAGACGCCGGGCGGCAAGGCCCGTTTCGTCGACGCGATCATGCCCACGATCCGGGCTGTCCCGAACCCCGTCATGCGCGACGGCTGGCTCCAGCGCGTCCGCCAGGTATCGGGCGTGGAGGAGCGGGTGCTCCTCGAGGTCCTGCGCAGCGGGCGGTCCGCGACCGGCCTCGCCGATCCCGGCAGCGGTCGCGAGGGGCGGTTCACGGTCGATGCGGTGATCGCCGCGGCGGACGCCCTGCCCGTCACCGACATCCTTCGGGGTGTCCTGCCCCAGGAACAGGAGCTCCTTCGGCTCATGCTCCTCGTGCCGGAGATGCAGGGCCGGATCACCGACTCGATCGGACCGGACCGGCTGCCGAACACCGTGGCGCGAGAGCTCTTCCGGGCGCTCGTCCTGGCCCGCGAGCCGGACGAGCACGGGGTCCACCCGGCGTTCAGCCTGACCGCGCTCGTCCAGGCCCTGGACCCCGAAACGGCAGCGCTCGCCCAGGCGCTCGTCGCGAGGCGCGACCCGAACCCGCGCGAGCTGAGCCAGCAGGAGCTCACCTACGAAGTCGAACGTCTCGTCATCGATCTCGAGGAGCGTGCCCTCGACGAGAAGTCGGAATTCACCCAGAACGCCCTCGCGGAGGCCGAGCAGGCCGGTGAGGCCGACCTCGTCGGCCAGCTCGTCCGCGAATCCCAGGCCATCAACGACCAACGACGCTCGCTGCACCGGCGACGCGACCAGACCAAGTTGCTCACCAGTCCCACCAGGAGGTAGCCCGCAGTGCCTATTGATCCGCTCGACCAGCAGCTCGTCGAAGCCGTTCTCACGCGTCCGCGGCGGGGAAAGGCCGACCTCGAGGAGGCAAAGCTCGCCGGTATTCGCACCAAGGCCGACGACCTCGACTCCGACGACGACGATGATGACGACGATGACGACGATCTCGGTACCGCCCAGGGCCCGGCCGGCGATGACGATGACGTGACGGTCGAGATCGTGGGTGCGAACGGCGACAAGCCGCGTCCGGTGAAGCTGCCGTCGGACGCTCCGGCGAAGCTCGACGCCAAGGAGCTCGAGGAGCCCACGCCAGAGGAGCTCGAGGCCCTCTCGGCCGACATGATCGGGATCGACGACCCGGTCCGGATGTATCTCAAGGAGATCGGCAAGGTTGCCCTGCTGACCGCCGAGGAGGAGGTCGTCCTCGCCAAGGCCATCGAGCTCGGCGAGCAGCTCGTCGACGAGCCCTGGAAGGGGATCGTGTCCCTCCACGAGTGGACCACGCACAACACCGAGAGCAAGACGCGGACGCTCAAGCCGCAGCACCGCCTGCCGCTCGGCGAGGAAGCCCACCGACTCGTCCGGGACGCGATCTCCAGCGACGACGCCGCGGACCTGCTCGTGCCGCCACCCGACTTCCACCTTGTGAAAGCCGGTCGCGACGTCCAGTCGGAGGGGACGACCCACCTTCTCAAGGAGGCGCGGAAGCTGCTCTCCAACTACGACGCAGCCCTCGCCGGCAACGGCGATGCCACGCCTGCCGAGGCGTTCCTCACCCTCCTGGACTGGGCCTACTTCGCGGTCCACAACGGCGATCTCGACTCCCGGGACAACGTCGGGCCTCCGGGCGATCTACGACTGGACCCGTGACGGCGTGGCTTTCCCGGCACTCGAGCGTTGGGTCCTGGCCGGTCGCGATGCCGACTTGTTCAAGCTCATGGGCCACGACCCCGAGGTCCCGCTCAACACCAAGCTGGCGCATCGAAAGGGCGAGCTCGTCCGCATCGGACGCGACGCGCGTGAGCAGCTGACGTCGGCGAACCTGCGACTGGTCGTCTCGATCGCCAAGAAGTACATCGGCCGCGGCATGAGCTTCCTGGACCTGATCCAGGAAGGCAACATCGGCCTCATCCGGGCGGTCGAGAAGTTCGACTTCGAGAAGGGCTTCAAGTTCTCGACCTACGCCACGTGGTGGATCCGGCAGGCCATCACCCGCGCCATCGCCGATCAGGCCCGGACCATCCGCATCCCGGTCCACATGGTCGAGACGATCAACCGGCTCATCCGCGTCTCGCGGCAGCTCCTCCAGGAGCTCGGCCGCGAACCGACGGTCGAGGAGATCGCCGAGGCGATGTCCAAGGGCCAGGAGGTCCAGGTCACCCCGGAGAAGGTTCGCGAGATCATCAAGGTCTCGCAGGAACCCGTGTCGCTCGAGACCCCGATCGGCGAGGAGGAGGACTCCCACCTCGGGGACTTCATCGAGGACCGGGGAGCCCTGGCACCCGCCGAGGCGGCGTCGCACCAGCTCCTCAAGGAGCAGGTCGAGGCGGTCCTCGACTCACTGACGGGTCGCGAGCGTCGGGTCCTCCAGCTCCGCTTCGGCCTCGAGGACGGTCGCGCCCGGACTCTCGAGGAGGTCGGCAAGGAGTTCAACGTCACTCGCGAGCGGATCCGCCAGATCGAGGCAAAGGCGCTCCGCAAGCTCCGTCACCCGTCCCGCAGCCGCAAGCTCAAGGACTACCTCGAATAGGCCCGGACGACGGCGTGACCGTCGGGCCCGAGAGGCCCCCGAAGGTCGACGGCCCGGAGACGCGCCGGCCGGCGGCGATGTGCCTCGGCCCGGGCCATCTGATCGTCTACGCGAATCCGGCGTTTCGTGCCGCGTTCGGGGCCGGCTGTGTCGGGATTCCAGCTCGTGAGGGACTCGTGGACTTCCCGCGCGCGGGCTTGGTCGTGCTCGATGCGGTCCTCGATCGGGGTCGCCCGCTGGCGCGCTGGATTCGGTGGCGGGGTGGAGACTGGCGGCTGACCGTGGCGCCGCGTCTCGATGTCGAAACGAACCAGGCATACGGCGTCTCGATGCACTTGCGAGATCGCGGCGACGAGCTGAACCAGCGGGACCGCTAGCGCCAGTTGCCCGTTGGTCCAGCCACTCGCCGATGCGGCGTCGACGAGCCCGAGGCCGGTGGGCGCCGAGGCCGAGGTCCGGGTCGGGCCGGGACGCGCCTCCGCGCGAGATCGATCCGGCGTCAGGCGGAATGATCGGTCAGGACTCGCCGCCCGCGGCGGAAGGAGGCAACAGGGCTTCCGCTACGCCTCGGTCGCCGGCGGAGGTTTTGGTGTCGACGGCCGACGCGCTCGCCGGCGGCGCTTGGCGTCTGGATCGCGCAGGGCGGGCCACCAGTCGCACGCGCACAAGCCGCGTGGACACGTGGTGTGCGGGAGGCGTGGCGTTCGCAACTCGTCGGTGATGCGGAAGATCCGGCCGGAGTCGGCACGGCACGCCGCGCAGCACGACGCGCCGACGAGTTCGGCCTCCCGTGCGATCGGCGCGAGCGCCCGCAACGTCGCCGCGATGGCCTCTCGGTAGAGCCCGAGGACTTCTTCATCGGGTGGTGCCTTCCGCCGGCCGCCTCGAAAAGGGCCTCCGCCTGGCGGCGGCGGATCCGGGAAACGTCATCCCAGTGCTTCTCGCGCCTGGCGACCCGGACGGCGCGCTCGCGCCATCTGGAGGTAGAGCGCGCGAGACGCCTGGACCGACGCGGCCGATACCGGCGCGTTCGCAAGGCGCCGGCGCCGTCGGCAGGAGCGCCGACAATCTGGGCCAGCTGGAGCCAGTGGCGTCGCTCGTGGGTCCATGTCTCGACCTCGGAATCCCTGCGCCGCTCGTTCTCGAACACGTCGACCGATGCGTCCGTCAGATAGATCGTTCGACCCTCGAACCGGCGAACCACGATCCGTCGCCGGCAGCGCGGGCAGAGCCGCGTGCGCGCGGGCGGAGGGTCGAGGACGACGCCGCAATTCGGGCATGCCACGCGGACCAGCACGGGCTCGTTCGCGCCGGGTTCGAGGGGAACCGTGGACGACCGGCCCGTCGGAACCGGCTCTGGGTCGGCCACCGGCTGAGCGGCCTCCCGGTCCCCTCGATTTCCGCCGAGGAGACGCCGGAGGAACCCGATGCTCACTCACCTCTGCTCGTTGAGCCCGTTCGGCCAGACCGCGCGGGCGCGGTCTATCATCGCCGATGACGGACTCTCGGATCAGCCGGCGGGCTCGCCCTCGGATACGCGAGCAACGGGTGGCTCATCGCCTGCGCGCCGGCGCAGGTATCGGCGGATCGTCGATCGGTCGCGCTCCGCGAGGTCCCAGCGGCAGCGGCAAAGGCCTTTGGGGCAGCCCGCGTGCGGTAGCAGCGGGTCGCGAAGCTCTTTCGAGATCCTCACGATCGAGCGATCGTCTCGTCGGCAGGCGTCACAGCACGACGCGCTCGTGAGCTCCGCGTCACGAGAGATCTCGGCGATGCCGCGCAGCTCCGCCGCGACGCCCTCACGGTACAGGGCGACGATGTCGGCAGGGGGAGGCATCGGCGACCCCGCGATCCGATACTGGTCGGTCGCGTCCTCGCGCCTGATGCGCGCCATGGCCTCCCAGTCGTGCGATCGCTTGGCGGCGGCGAAGCGACTGATTGACGGTCGTGGAGTAGAGGCGCTCGCGGCAAGAACCAGATCCTCCGAACGGGCGTGTTGCAGCCAGGCGTTCGACGCGCTGTGCTGGTGCTCCGGCCTTCGCCGCCAGGAGCAGCCAGCGGTCTCGATCGCGTGTCGAGTGCGCATGGCCCCTCGATCGGCGCCGTTCCTCCTCGAAGACATCGAGCGCCGCGGACTCCGTCAGGTACACCGTCCGGCCGTTGATCCTCTTGACCATGACCGCTGGCGACATCGAGGACAGCGTCGGGACGAGGCCGGGGCAGGATCCAGGAGCAGCGCGCAGTAGGGGCAGACGGCAGCGACCACGAGCGGCCCGACATCCGCGCGGGCAGGCCTCGCCCGTTTGACCTTCCCGGGTCCGCTGCTCGCCACGGCGGCGGCCGGCTCGGGCTCCATCGATGGATGAGCGTCCGCATCCGGCGGGGTGGTGCGCCCTGGGTCGTCGCCGCCGACGGGCTCGATATCGGCGGACGCACGCTCGGGCAGTGGGGCGGCGGGAGCGCCGAGGATGATCCGGCTATGCTCCTCCGTCTCGGCGTCCGCCGGAGTCGGTCCTTCGCGGTCGAGCGCGCCGGGAGGCTCGGCTGGAGCCAGTAGCTCGGCAACTGGTTCGGACACGACGAGGGACTCGATCCGCCTCGAGCCGCGACTCGTCCTGCGCCGGGTCGAGCGACCCGTCGAGTCCATCAAGCGGAGCGTCGTCCGCGGCGCCCGCGAGCCACCACGTCTCGTCGGCGTCGGGAGCCGGTGTCGCCGCCACGGAAGCCGTTGTCGTCACTCCGGGAGCCGCCGTGAGGCCGATTGCCTCCGGCTCGAACAGGACATCGCGGGGGGATGCGGCCGGTTCGTCGACCCCGAGTTCGAGGACTGGCGGGACGTCGCGCAACCCATCGACCGAGACCGGGGGCTCGATGACGCCAAGCCCCACCGCCGGTGGGGGATCGTCAGGACCTTCCTCCGGGATCCCCAGGGGTGTGCCCACGCCAAGTCCGCCTGCCGCCCCGGACCAGCGTCCGTCGCGGCGTTCCGAGGCGCCATCCAGGTCGGATTGCCCGCGACGATGATCGGCGGTCGTGGTCCCACCGCTTCGCCCGGCCCGACGGGGACCCACCTTGCCTCGCGGGGGCCGCGTCGGCAGCCGCTCCGGCGTCGTCGACGCCGAGAGGGGTTTCGTCTCGATACCTCACCTTGGGCCGCATCCTCGGCGGCTACGGTCTCGACCGCGGTCGGACCGCCGCGCAGCTGGGCAAGCCGAGCGTCCACACGAGCTTGAGCCAGTTCCAGCTCGGCTTGGTCGATCTTCGGGCGAGGGAACCCTCGAAGCCTGGGCATCCCGCTACCTCCACGCGCCCAACGATCGAGTGGTCCGGGTCTCGACCCGGGCACGACAGGCGAGAACCACTCACGGTACAGCCTACTCCGGACCCACCCTATCCCGTCCAGACCTCAGCAATTCAGACGGTGCGTTTGCGCAACGACGGGGTCCGCCTACAGGACGCCGCGACCCCGCACCATGCCCGGCTGGAGTTCGGTTGCCGCGACGATGTGGCGGCGGTTCACGAGCCCAAATCCGTACCTCGAAATGACCCGCCGATCGGCCAGCGATCGGGTACGGACGTCGGTCATGGGGATCCAGATCGGCATCGGCGACTCGATGAACGCGGAGAGCTGGGCCTCGAGGTTGAGGTGGACCTCACCCGTGAGCGTGTGGCCGGGCGTCACCACGATGAGCTGGAAGGACCGCGTCTGCATGAATTCCCGGCCTGCGGACTCGCGTTCCTCGACGTCGGTCACCTGGCCCATCAGCGTGACCTCGGCCGGGTTGACCCAGATGCTGGGCGACGTTACCCGGGTCGGATCCCCATTGCGGCGCAGGACGGTCACATCGCGCAGGTCGAAGAGCCCTTCGTGGCTGTTCACGAAGTCGGACAGGCGATGGTGAAATCCGATGTTCACGGTGCCCGAGAGTCGGAGATGCTGGCCGACCAGCTCGATTGGCAGGCCTTCGGCCGCCGCCATCGGCGTGAGCGGTGCGACGGCGTCGAAGACCAGGGCCTCGAGGTAGGTCGCCACGTCGCCATCGACGGCGAAGTCATCGGCATCGGACTTGCCGTCGGTGACGCCCGAATCGGAGGACGTGTCTCCGGCGAGGTGCGTGTGGTCGGTCATTGGGGAACTCCATAGGGCGGCCCTCGATCACGGGCATCCCCGCGGCCGGGTCATGTCGGCGTGGTCGTCACGACCGTCAATCGAGTTGGCGCTGGGAGAATTATGCCTGCTGTCCCCGAACGCGCCGGGCGGCCGCCGGATGCGCCGGCTGGAGTTCGAGCCTCACAACAACCCGGCGGGCCGATGCCGACAGGGCCGATGCTCGCGCCGCGACGACGTGAAAGCCGAGGTGCTCGAACATCGGCAGGGCGCCCGTGAACGCGGCCTCGGGGCGAAGGCCGCGCTGACCGCTTTCGATGACCACCGGGTAGGCTTCGAGGGTTGCGACCCCGCGCGTCCGGGCAAAGTCGACCGCACTCGCCAGGAGCATCCTCGCGATACCTCGGCCGCGGGCCGTGGCCGAGACCGCAAGGCAGACGATCGACCAGACGGGCCGGTCATCGATCCGGGGGATGACCCGCGAGCGAACGATGCGCTCGAAGTCGTCCCGCGGTCCGATGCTGACCCAGCCGACGGCCCTGAGGTCCGGGCCATGGCCTCGGAGCGCGACGAGTCCCACGGGGACCGGTTGTGCCGCCTCGCGCCGCAGGCGATCCCGAAGCTCGGGAACCTTGGCCGCGCTGAAGTCCTTCGAGCGGAGCCGCCAATACTGGCACCAGCACCAGCGTGGATCACCGCCCTCGCGAAAGAGGGCCTCGAGCGCGGGCCAGGACGCCTCGGTCAGCGGCTCGACGCGCAGAGATGGACCGCTCATCGAGCGGCATTCTGACGCGAGGGACCGTCGATCGCCAGCACCTCCGCTACCCTGACTGCGTGGAACTCCCCGAGCTTTCCCGTCCGTTGCCCGAGCCGGCCGTCCCCGGCGAGCCACCCTCGATCGTGGAGCTGATTCGGCGACGGACGCTGGATGCCGAGCTGGCAGCGCTCGTCTGGATCCTGGTTGAGGGTCGGATCCCGCTCGTCGTCGCGGCCCCTGACGCGCTGCTCGAGGCGGGGATTGCGGGCGATGTCTTTCGCGGCCTCTTCGCCTCGCTGCGTCCGGAGCTGGGGCTCGAGGCAATCGAGGCGACGGGGCTGACGGAGCCGCTCCGCGCGCGTTCGGCCCGTGCGCTCATCCACGCCGAAACTCCGGGAGGCGTCACTCGTGGTGCGTCGCTGGAGGAGGTTCGGAGCGGGCTCGGGGCGGAGCCGCCGGCCGGCCTTTCCGATGACGAGCTGTCGTTCCTGGGCTGCGTACTCGTGCTCGAGGCGGATGGCCCCTCGGACGTGACCGCCGCGGACCCGGCGATGATGCCCAAACCGGCGATCCGCGTGAAAGCCGCCCACTACGTGCGTCCGCTCCATCGGGACGAGCACGGGCACGCGCAACTCCTCGGCCCGGCGGTGCTCGCGACATGGGATCCGCAGCGCCAGGCATTCGAGCACTTCGCTTGGGGCGTGCTGCCCGAGATCGCCTCGCGGCTCGGGCAGCGTACCGGGGACCTCGAAGCGGACATCCATCATCGACGAGACGATCTCGGCGGACTTGCCGCCGCCGGCGTCACCTCGATTGGCGAGGTCGGGCGACTCGTGGCCGGCTATCGGGTCGGGTATGGCCACGGTCACCCGGCCGGAAGCCACTGACCGCGCGAGCAATGCCAATCCGCGCCCACGCGGTGGTCTCGACGCGCTAGGATCGCGGCACCTTTCGAACCATCCGGCGGACCCCCTGGCGTCCCCGGCACTCGGTAAATCGGTCCGGCCCAGGGGCCGGCCTGCACAGCGGAGGCGTCGATGTCCTGGTTCCCATGGCTGCTATGGCTGCACATCTTCGGGGCGGTCGTGGCCTTCGGTCCGAGCTTTGCCTTTCCGATCATCGGGAGCATGGGCGGCAAGGAGCCGATGCACGCAAACTTCGCGATGCGGATCACCGAGAAGATCGAACGCGGAATCACGATCCCGCTCGCGATCGTGCAGGGCATCACCGGCGTCGGTCTCCTCCTGGTTTCCGGTCGGAACCTGAGCGTCTCGACGAACTACTGGCTCGGTGTCGCCATCGTCCTGTACGTCATCGCCCTGGTGTTTGCGATCTTCGTCCAGACGAAGCGCATCGAGACCGTCGTCCACATGACCTCGACCCCGCCCCCGCCGCCCGTTCCCGGGTCGGCGCCGGCCGGGCCGCCGGCCGCGCTCCTGGCGGCGGTGAAGGCCACCCAGCAGGGCGGGATGATCCTGACGGTCCTGATCGTGGCCATCATCTTCCTCATGGTCGTGAAGCCCGGCGGCTGAGGGCGGGTAACCTCGGGACGATTCGCTGGAGCCCAGGCGCCGAACGAGGATCCGGGGGGATAATGGGCGGGATTTCACGATGGTCGTCACCGACCGAAGGAGCCCGCTCATGCCCCACGTTGCCGATAGCCCGACCGATCTTCTTGCCCGACTGTCCGGCTGCCTCCACCTGAGCGACGACGCGCTCGTCGTCGATGACGAGGACGGCTTGCGGTCGAGTGGCATTCACGACCTCGCCTGGACCGCCGCCTTCACGAGCGACGAGGCCACCGCGGCGGCCGCCCAGTGGCTCGTCTGGGAGGCGAGCCAGGCGCTCGGAGCGCGATCCGCGAGCATCCAGGACCTCTACATGGCCCGGGCCCGCGGGGACGTGTCCGGGTTCACCGTCCCGGCCATCAACATCCGGGCCCAGACGTTCGACATGGCCCGGATCATCTTCGAGACGGCGGCCGCGGAGGATGTTGGCGCCGTCATCCTCGAGCTCGCCCGCAGCGAGCAGACCTACACCTACCAGCGGCCGATCGACTACGCGACCGCCTGTCTGGCCGGCGCGATTGCTGCCGGCTGGAAAGGCCCGGTGTTCCTCCAGGGGGATCACTACCAGTTCAACGCCAGGAAGTACGCCGCGGACGCCGAATCGATGACCGAGGAGATCCGGCGGGCCTGCCGCCTCGCCCTCGATGCGGGGTATCGGAACATCGACATCGATTCCTCGACCCTGGTCGATCTCTCACGACCGACCGTCGAGGAGCAGCAGCGGGAGAACTACGAGCGGACCGCCGAGCTCTCGGGCCTCATCCGGAGCCTCCAGTCGGACGGCGTGACGGTGAGCATCGGTGGCGAGATCGGGGAAGTCGGCAAGTCGAACTCGACCGAGGGCGAGCTCCACGCGTACCTCGACGGCCTCCGTCGCGAACTGTCCCGGATTGCCCCGGACGCGCTCGGGATCAGCAAGGTCAGCGTCCAGACCGGGACGTCGCACGGCGGCGTCGTCCTGCCGGACGGTTCCGTCGCGCGGGTCGCCGTCGACTTCGACGTCCATCGCCGCCTGGGTGAGGTGGCTCGCCGCGAGTACGGGCTCGCGGGCACCGTCCAGCACGGCGCGTCGACGCTGCCGGACGAGATGTTCCACACCTTCCGCGAGGTGGAGACCGCCGAGATCCACCTCGCGACCGGGTTCCAGAACGCGCTCTACGAGCACCCCGCGTTCCCGGCCGCGCTGCACGCGCGGATCGAGGCCTGGTGCTTCGCGAATGTCCTCGACGAGCGCAAGCCCGACCAGACCGACCAGCAGTTCGTCTACACCGCGCGCAAGAAGGCCATCGGGCCCTTCAAGCGGGACCTCTGGGACCTCTCCACGAAGGACTTGATCCTCGAATCCCAGGCCGCCAAGATCAAGTTCCTGTTCCACGAGCTCGGCGTCATCGGTACCCGATCGATGGTCGAGAAGTACGTTCAGCCCCTCGAACTGCACCGGCCGATGCCAGAAGCACTTTCCGCGGTGGCCACGCCGGCCGCCTGATTTCGCGCGTCCCGTGGGCCGGGAGGTCGCCGCGTCGGCCTCCCGGCACCTTCTCGCCTCACCTGCGCATCCGATCCGGCGGTGACGCGATCGGTTCCTCGAACGTTTGTCGGTCAGTCATCATTCGGGGCATGGATGCCGTACCTGGCCCAGCCGCCAGCACAACGCAGCGATGACCATGTCGACCTCCGACGAGCTGGTCCGGGGAGACCTCCACGACCTCCTCGTGCGGGCGATGGAGCGGGTCCCTGACCTGGCCGGTCGCGAACTGACCCTGACCGCGCTGTCCGGCGGGATCACGAATCGCAACTTCCTGGTGAGCGCGGCGGGTCAGCAGGATCGATACGTGATCCGTCTTGCCGGTAATGACACCCACCTCCTCGGGATCTCCCGGGAGGTCGAGCACGCGGCCACGGTGGCTGCGGCGGGCGTCGGCGTGGGGCCCGAGGTCGTGGCGTTCATCCGCCCCGAGGGCTACCTCGTGACCCGGTTCATCGTCGGCGCGCCGGTCAGCGATGCGGCGGTCCACCAGCGCGACACGATCCTGCGGGTCGCGGACTCGATTCGGCGGGTCCACGACGGACCGGCGATCCCGGGGCTCTTCATGCCGTTCAGGATCGTGGAGGCGTACCGCGCCCTGGCCATGGCCCGCGGCGTACGCATCCCACGCGAGTACGACCTCGCCAGGGCCGTCAGCCGGCGCATCGAGCTGGCCCTGCTTGCCAGTCCGATCGAGCTCCGGCCGTGCCACAACGACCTGCTCAACGCGAACTTCATCGACGACGGCGAGCGGATCCGGATCGTGGACTGGGAGTACGCGGGCCTCGGCGATCCGTTCTTCGACCTCGGGAACTTCTCCGTGAATCACGACCTGTCGCCGGGCGAGGACGCCGTGCTCCTTGAGGGCTACGAGGGGACGGTGCGGCCATCGAGGGCAGCGCGCCTGCACCTCATGCGGATCGCCTCGGACTTTCGGGAGGCGATGTGGGGCGTCCTCCAGCAGGGAATCAGCAGCCTCGACGTGGACTTCGTTGCGTATGCCGCGGAGCACTTCGACCGGCTGCTCGCGAACGCCTCGGCGCCGGCCTTCGAGCGGGCGCTCAACGAGGTCACCGAGGGCTAGGCGGACTCAGCGAACCTCGTCGACATCGGTCCACCACTGTCGTCGGTCGCCGACACGGTCCCGCATTCGCCAGGCGAGAGGCTTCGGCGTGGTGTCGATGGCGCCCTTCATCTCGCGAACCGCGGCGGCGACCTTGGCGCGTTGCCCCTCGTTCAGCTGCGGATAGCTCGCGGCCAGCGCGGCGACCTTCTCGAGGTTCATCGTCAGCGTTCGCCACAGGCCCCACTCGGCAGCGCACATCTCGGCAATCCGCCCAAGGTCGATGGTGTCCTCGTCGCCGGGGCCGAATGGATGGTCCAAGAGCAGCAGGATGGTGTCGACGACATCCTTGTCGTTGAGCTTGACGATCTGGAGCTTCGAAAGCACGAGTTCTGCGAGCGGGATCGTCGGCGTGTCGACCTCGAGACGACCGGCCAGCGGGATCACGTGGCAGAACTCGAGGCGGTCGAAGAAGACATCGAGATGGACCCGTCCCGAGGGGTGGTCGAAGATCGAACGACGACCCTCGGAGACGATCGAGACCTCGCGATCCTCGATGTACCCAAGGTCGACGATCGCGGCCGCGACGTCCTTCCCGTCCCGGCGATAGGCGGCGAAGTCGATGTCGGCGTAGGTTCGCTCGAAGCTCGGCAGGAGAGAGCGCGCGTCGGGGCAGTGCAGGGCGACCCCGATCGAGCCGAGGACTCGGATCGGCCGTCCCCTCGCGGCCACGGCCGCGACGACCCGATCGACCTCCCGCTCGAGGAAGGCCCGGTCGAGGACCACGGCGTTCTGGTCGCGGGACATGGGCACGGGGCGCCTCCGAAGCGGAACTCATCGCCGGGGATTGCCGGATTGTAGGCGCGCGGGGCCGACCACCGCCGATCGGGAAGGCGGTACCGTACCGGGGAGTCGGTGGGAGGTCGCGCGAACGCGCGGCCGGATTGCCGTGTGAGAGGGTCGAAACGCGTGGATCAGGCCAGGGTGGTGGTGATCGGTGGCGGAATCACTGGCTGCAGCGTCGCGCTCCACCTGGCGGAGGCCGGCTGGACGGACGTCCTGCTCGTCGAGAAGGCGCAGCTCACGGCGGGCTCGACCTGCCAGGCAGCCGGCGTGGTGACGATGTTCAACCCGTCGAACACGATGATGCGGTTCCGCCGCTACAGCGTGGAGCTGTACGAGCGCCTCGGTGTCTTCGAGACCGTTGGCAGCCTGCGGCTCGCCTCGTCCGGGGAGCAGCTCCACGAGCTCGAGCGAACCGCGAGCCGGGCCCGCGGCATCGGCCTGGACGCCGGTGTCATCGGCCCCGATGCGGCGCTCGCGCTCATGCCCGCGATCTCCCCATCCGACCTGTACGGCGCGGTCCACATCCCCGGGGATGGCTACCTCGATCCGCACACGGCAACGTACGCCGTGGCGGATGCCGCGCGGGCCCTCGGCGTGCGTTTCCGCCTCAACACGCGGGTCACCGGCTTCGAGCTCTCGCCCGGGCGGGAGGTCCGTCGCGTCCTGACCGATGCAGGCCCGATCGACACGGAGATCGTGGTCAACGCGGCCGGCATGTGGGCCCCCCAGGTGGCGGCCATGGTCGGGGCATTCCTGCCGTCGACGCCGGTCGATCACCAGCACGTCGCGCTCAAGGCAGTTCCCGGCCACGAGCTGCCGCGCGAGATGCCCTGCTTCCGGGACCCCGACAACCTCGTCTACGGCAAGGCCGAGCACGGCGGGATGCTGTTCGGGGGATACGAGGCCGAGCCGCGGGCCCGCTGGCTGGACGGCGTCCCCTGGGATCACGCGGCGCAGTCGCTGCCACCGGACTGGGAGCGCTTCGCCCCACTCATGGCCGGGGCCATCCGGCGCTTCCCGTTCCTTGCCGACGCCGAGGCGATCCGCCTCGTCTGTCACCCCGACGCCATGACCCCCGACGCGAACCCGCTGATGGGCCCGATGCCCGGCCTGCGCGGCTTCTGGGTAGCGGCGGGCCTGTCGCTCAATGGGTTCGGCGGGGGAGGCGGGATCGGTCGGGCGATGGCGGGCTGGATCATCGCCGACGACCCGGGCGTGGATGTCGCGCCGTATCGGGCGTGGCGGTTCGCCGACACGTACCGCGATCCGTCCTGGACCGCGGCGCTCGCCCGCGAGACCTACGCGGACTACTACCGGCTCCGCTTCCCGTACGACTCGGAAGTCGAGGGACGTCCCCGCCGGCTGTCGGCGCTCCACGGCAGGCTCCAGGAGGCCGGCGCGGTCTTCGGGACGAAGGCGGGCTGGGAGCGCGCGGACCTGTGCCTTCCAGGGCGCGCGTGGACGCGGGCCGGCCGGCAGGATCGGGCTGCCGGGTGGCGCCGGCCGGCCTGGTTCGAGCGCGTCGGGGAAGAGCACCGGGCGGTCCGGGAGCGTGCCGGGATCATCGACCTGAGCTCGTTCGGGAAGATCGAGGTCGAAGGTACCGGCGCACTGGCGGTCCTGCAGCGGGTCTGCGCGAACGACGTCGACAAGCCGGTGGGGACCGCCGTCTATGGCCAGTTCCTCGACCGACGTGGCGGGATGCTCGCCGACGTGACGATCACCCGGCTCGGGCCGGAGCGCTTCCGGGTCCTGACGGGGGCCGGATTCCTCGCGGCCGACATGGGCTGGGTCCAGGCAAACGTCCAGCCGGATGATGGCCCGCTCGAGGTCACGGATGTGACCGATCGACTCACGGTCCTCGGGCTCTGGGGTCCGGCTGCCCGCGACATCCTGGCGCCGATCACGCCGGACGACGTCTCGAACGCCGGGATTGCCGTCAGACGGGCACGCGACATCCGGATCGGCATGGCCCAGGCACCGGCGCTCGCCACCCGGATCAGCTACGCCGGCGAGCTCGGCTGGGAGCTCACGGTCGAGCGCCGCTGGGCCGTTCCAACCTGGGACGCCCTGGTCGCGTCGGCGCAAGAGCTTGGTGCGGGACTTGAGCCCATCGGCTACCGCGCCCTCGAGTCGCTCCGGCTCGAGAAGGGCTACCGGTACTACGGGGCCGAGCTGACGACGCAGGATTCGCCGTTCGAGGCGGGGATGGGGCCGTTCGTCCGCCTCGGCAAGGGGCCCTTCGTCGGACGCGACGCGCTCATTGCCGAGCGCGCGGCAGCGCCCGATGGTCCGGCGCGTCGCCTGCGAACCGTCACGATCGGGGCGGATCGGTGGCTGCCGATCTACGGTGGCGAGGCCGTACGCCTCGGGGGCGAGGTCATCGGTCGACTCCGGAGCGCGGCCTTCGGCTACACCGTGGGGCGCACGGTCGGCACGGTCTACCTGCCGGCGTCGCTGCCGGAGGGTGAGGCTCTCGAGGTCGACGTCTTCGACGGCCGGGAGCCGGCCCTGATCGGTCCGGATGTGCTCCACGACCCGAACGGCGCCCGCATGAGCGCGTAGGATCGGGAGGTGCGTCTCTTCAGGAAGGGCCAGCGCGGCACGAAGCTCTTCTATGCCACCGACGTCCACGGGTCGGAGCGGACATGGAAGAAGTTCCTCAACGCCGCGAAGTTCTATGACGCGGACGCCCTCGTCATGGGCGGCGACGTCATGGGCAAGCTGGCGATCCCGGTCATCCGGGAGGCCGGCGGCGGGTATCGAGCGACGATCCATGGGCGCGTCGAGCGGGTCGAAACGGAGGCTGAGTCCGCCGTGCTTCGGTCCCGGATCGGTGATCTCGGGTTCTACGACGTCGTCATGGACGAGGACGAGTACCGGGCGACCCAGGGCGACGACGAGGCCGTGGAGCGACTCTTCGTACGCCTCGCGACCGAACGCCTGACCCGCTGGATCGACCTCGCCGAGTCGCGCCTCGCCGGCACCGGGATCAAGGTCTACGCGACCGGGGGCAACGACGACCTGACCGAGGTCATGGCCGCGATGGACCGGACCGACACCAAGCAGTTCGTCGCCTGCGAGGATCGTGCCGTGCCGCTCGATGACGAGCACGTGATGATCAGCATGCCGTACGTGAACCCGACGCCGTGGCGGACGCCGCGCGAGGACGACGAGGCCGGCCTGGCGGCGCGGATCGACCGAATGGCGACGGAGTTCGGGGATCACGCGAAGGTCATCTTCAACTTCCACGCGCCGCCGAAGGATTCGACGCTCGATACTTGCGCGATGCTCGACGGGACCACGGATCCGCCGAGCCAGATCGTCCGGGGAGGCCAGCCGTTGCTCTACGGCGCGGGCAGCACCGCGATCCGCGAGTCGATCGAGCGCTACCAGCCAATGCTGGGCCTTCACGGCCACATCCACGAGTCGCAGGCCGCCGCCCGCCTCGGGCGCACGGTCTGCATCAATCCCGGCAGCGAGTACGGCGAGGGAGTCCTGCGCGGCTGCCTGATCACGATTGCCGGCGGCAGGGTCACCGGCTACCAGATGACCGCGGGATAGGGAGGCCGCCCGGATCGACCAGTCGATCCGGTGCGTGGTCGGAGGAGGTGCGATCGCAGGTACGGAGGTGATGTGAGGGGCGGTCCCGGAGGGGGATCGCCGGTCCTGCGTTCCCGTAGCGAGGTGATGGTATGGCGACTGCTTCAACTCCGATGCCCGAGGTCTTCGTGCGGAAGTCCTCGGGGCTCGTCCGGGTGATGTCCCCGCGATCCGCATTCGTCTACAACGTCCTGACCATGGGGCTCATCTTTCCCTGGACCTATCTCTGGGCTCCGGCGGCCCTTCCAGGCGGCCAGCTCGTCTGGGGAATCCTGCTCGCGATGGTCCTCGAGATCCCGATCGCGCTCGCGTATGTCTGGCTCTCCACCGCGCTCCCCAGGTCCGGTGGCGATTACGTGTTCCAGAGTCGCGTCCTCGGCGGTGGCATCGGGTTCACCCTGGTGTTCTCCGGGTTCGTGATCTGGATCCTGCAGTGGGTGGCCCTGTCCGGCTGGCTCCTCTCATCGCTCGGCTTCGCACCACTATTCCTGGGGCTCGGGGCTGCGACCGGGAGTTCCGGTCTCGTTGACCTCGCGACGTGGTTCACGACCACGGACGGCATCGTCATCACCAGCATCGCCAATGCGCTTGTCGCGATGCTGATCCTCGTTTCCGGGTTCAAGAACTACGTGCGCCTGCAGCGGGTCATGTGGATCGCGATCCTCGTGTCGTTTGCGACGATGTTGATCGTGTTGTTCCTCACGGCCGCCGCCGACGTTCCGAGCAAGCTCAACGCGTTTTCGGCCGCGATCGGTGGCAAATCGACCTTCTACCAGGATTCGGTGGCCGCGGCGCAGACCGCCGGTGTGGACCTCAACCCGGCGTTCAGCCTGGGAGCCACCCTGCTCGTAGCGCCGATCGCCTGGACCTCGCTCCAATGGGCAACGTATTCAGCCCAGCAGAACGGCGAGATCAAGTCGGCCGGCAACTTCCGTGACCAGATGTTCATCATCGTCGGGTCGCTCGTCCTGACGGGTCTGTTGCTGGCGATCCTCGCGGTGATCCTGCAGAACACGGTCGGGACCGAGTTCCTCTACGTCGCCGGTGCCGGTTACTTCGGAACGGCCGACGTTTCGCTGGCGGGATCGTTCCTGTGGCCCAACATCATCGCCACGGCGATTGCCAACAACCCCATCGTGACGATCCTGATCGCCTTCGGGTTTATCCTGAATGCCCACCAGATCGTCCACAACTGCTACATCGGCATGACCCGCGTGATGGTCGCGATGTCGCTTGACCGCCTCCTTCCGGAGATGGTCAGCCGGGTGTCGGATCGGTTCCATACGCCGGTCAATGCCCACGTCATCTACTTCATCGCGAGCCTTCCGGTCATCTACCTCTACAGCAACTTCGCCTACCAGAATGCCGACGGCTCGTCGACGTCGTGGGCCACGATCACGCTCGGCGTCACGTTCGGCTGCGGTTACGTGTTCGTGGGTACGGCACTGGCTGGCGCGCTCCTGCCGTTCCGGGCCAAGGCCCTGTACGACGCATCACCGGGATCGTCCTACCGCATCGGCGGCGTCCCGCTCGTGACGGTCGTCGGCCTCATCGGGGCCGCGGCCGGGCTGTGGTTCCTCTATGAGTTCCTGCTCAGCCCGGAGCTGGGGATGAACAGCACGCTCGCCTACACGGTATCCGGCGGCGTCGTGCTCTTCGCGCTCGGCTGGTACCTCGTCACGTACTTCGTGCGACGTTCCGCCGGGATCAACGTCGACTACGCGTTCAAGGAGATCCCGCCCGAGTGATCCTCGGCGGTTCCCCGAAGCACCGAACGGCGGCCCGGGCAAGCGCCCGGGCCGCTGCGATTCAGCCCGCGGCCGTCGCCGCGAGCCAGTCCTCGAATTCCGGGCCGTCGATCATCGCCTCGGCCCGGGACCAGCGCTCCACGGCCCAGGCCCAGAAGTCGTAGTCGATCGACGAGATGCGGGCCTGGATCGCCGCCCAGAGGGTCCAGCCGACGTCGGACATGATCATCTGGAGGCGGCAGCGCGCAAGCATCGCTGGAGATGCATCCCCGAAGTAGCTCGCCACGAGCCCGGCGAGGCGCCCTGCGTCGAACCCCAGCTCCTGGGCGGTGTTGCCGATCTCGAACGTCGGGTCGTTGTTGCCGCTGTACTCGTAGTCGACGATCCAGAGCCGGCCCCCGTCGTCGAGGTAGTTCTCGGCCAGCAGGTCGTTGTTGCAGGGAACCGAGGCGAGCGGCCGGGTGCGCAGTGCCGCTGCGATCCGGGGTACGGCCCAGAGGTGCTCGCGGTAGCCGTCGGGGACCCGGATCGCGCGCTCGTCGATTGCCGCCAGGTACCGGGCGGAGAGGGCCACCATGTCGAAGTCGTCACGGAACCGCGGCCCGGCATGAAGGCGACGAAGGGCTTCCGCAATCCGCTCCGGCTCGCCCGGTGCCTGGAAGGCGTCGTTCGACATGGTCGTCGCGTCGAGCCATTCCAGGACGATCGCCTCGTGGGCGGCGACGTAGTGGACAACTTGCGCTCCGACGCCGGCGGCAGCCGCGGCCCGCGTGTTGAACAGCTCGTTGGCCCGGTCCACGGCCAGGAGGCCGGTGCCGGTACCGGGGATGCGCACGAAATAGGGCGTGCCATCGACCTCGACGCGGTAGTTCCGGTTCGTGAGGCCACCGCTGACGGGGATCGCGACGATGCGTCGTCCGGCCCAGTCGGGAATGGCGGCCACGACCTCTTCGATGGATGGTTCCACGTCCCTGGCGAGCCTCCTGCGTACTCGTCCGAGCGTACATGAGCGGACCCTCGGCACGGAGGTTCGGCGGTCGGTACCCTGTCACGGTCGGTCGGACTTCTGGAGATGGAGGGCGCACGCATCGTGGAGCACGCCAGGGCGGTGATCATCGGTGGCGGCATCGGCGGGACGTCGATCGCGTACCACCTGGCGGAGCTCGGCTGGGCGGACATCGTCCTCGTCGATCGAGCCGAGCTGACCTCCGGCTCGACGTTCCACAGCGCCGGCCTGGTCGGTCAGCTTCGGTCGAGCGTGACCCTGACGCGGATGATGATGTACGGCGCGGCGCTGTATCGGCGGCTCACTGCCGAGACCGGCGTCGACGTCTCCTGGCACGAGGTCGGTTCGCTCCGCCTCGCCTCGACACGGGAGCGCTTCGAGGAGCTCCAGCGCCAGGCCGCCTGGGCCACGACCTTCGGGCTGCCGCTCGAGCTGATCTCCGCCCAGGACGCCCAGGATCGTTTCCCGCTGATGACCCGCGACGGGGTTCTCGGCGCCGTCTGGCTGCCGACCGATGGCTGGCTCGATCCGTCGGGCCTCGCCCAGGCGCTCGCGGCCGGCGCCCGCGCGCGCGGCGCGCAGGTCCGCCAGCACACGCGGGTCGTGGGCGTCGGGGTGGAGCGGGGGAGGGTAACCGGTGTGGAGGTGGAGTCGCGTGACGGCACTCGTTCCACCATCACCGCCGATGTCGTCGTCAATGCCGGCGGCATGTTCGCGCCGGAGATCGGGCGCCTGGCCGGGGTAACCGTCCCGATCATCCCGATGGCCCACCAGTATCTCTTCACGCACGCGATCGAGGGCGTCACGCCCGGCCTCCCGACGATGCGCGACCCGGACAACCTCTGCTACTTCCGCGAGGAGGTCGGCGGCCTGTGCATGGGCGGCTACGAACGCGATCCCGCGCCGTGGTCCCTCGACGGCGTGCCGCCGGACTTCAACCATCGCCTCCTCGACCCCGACTGGCCGCGCTTCGAATCGATCATGGAGGGCGCGATCCGGCGGGTCCCGGCGATCGCCGACGCGGGCGTGACCCGGATGATCAACGGCCCCGAGGCGTTCACTCCGGACAACGAGTTCATCCTCGGCGAGAGCGAGGTCCGGGGCTTCTTCGTGGCCGCGGGGTTCTGCGCCCACGGGATCGCGGGCACCGGCGGGATCGGACAGCAGATGGCGCGCTGGATCGTGGACGGTGAGCCGGAGCTGGATCTCTGGAAGATGGACATCCGCCGCTTCGGCGGGCAGTACCGGAGCCAGCGGCTGACGCTGGCCCGAACCTACGAAAACTACGCCACCTACTACGACATCCATTACCCGAACGAGGAACGGCTCGCCGCCAGGCCCCTCCGCCTGTCGCCCGCCTACGACGAGGTGGCCGCGCTCGGCGCGGTGTTCGGCGAGAAGTCGATGTGGGAGCGGCCCAACTGGTTCACGCCCAACGAGGAAGGAGCCGGCGTCGCGACCCGCGCGGCGCTCGAGGCGCTCAGGCCCCGGGGCTGGGCGGGGGAGCACTGGAGCCCCGCCATCGGCGCGGAAGCGCTGGCCACCCGCCAGGCCGCCGGCCTGTTCGACGAGTCGAGCTTCGCCAAGATCGAGATCGACGGCCCGGGCGCGCTCGCCTACCTGCAGCACCTCTGCGACAACGACGTCGATAAACCCGTCGGAGGCATCACCTACACGCAGATGCTCAACGGGCGCGGCGGGATCGAGTGCGACTTCACCGTCACGCGCCTGTCCGAGGATCGCTTCCTCATCGTCACGGGCACGGCCTTCGGGAACCACGACCTCGGCTGGATCCGCAAGCACCTGCCCGACGACGGCAGCGTCAACGTCCGAGACGTGACGTCGGGACGGGCCTGCTTCGGGCTCTGGGGTCCACGCGCCCGCGACATCCTGGCGCCGCTGACCAAGGACGACATCTCCGATGCCGGCTTCCCGTACATGACTGCCCGCGACATCACGATCGCGGAGATCCCGGTCCTGGCGCTGCGGGTCACCTACGTCGGCGAGCTGGGCTGGGAGCTCTACCCGCCGGCCGAGTACGGTCGGGCGCTCTGGAACGTGCTCTGGGCGGCCGGCGCCCCGCACGGCATGGTGGCGGCGGGGTATCGCGCGATCGATGCACTCCGCATCGAGAAGGGGTACCGCGTCTGGTCGAGCGACATCACCCCGGAGGAGACGCCGTACGAGGCCGGGCTCGGCTTCGCGGCGCGGCTCGACAAGGGCACGGACTTCCTCGGTCGGGACGCGCTCGTCGCGGCGAAGGAGGCCGGCCCCAGGAAGCGCCTCCGCTGCCTCGTCCTCGACGACCAACGGTCGGTGGCCCTCGGCAACGAGCCTGTTCGGGTCGACGGCCGAATCGTCGGCCGCGTCACGACGGGCAGCTACGGCTTCGCCGTCGAGCGGTCCATCGCCTATGCCTACCTCCCGCCGGACCAGGCCGCGATCGGTACGCGCGGCGAGATCGACATCTTCGGGGTCTGGGTAGGGTTCGAGGTTGCCCGGGAGCCGCTCTGGGACCCGGAAGGGGCGAGGATCCGCTCTTGACCGCCGCCACGGACCGTCCTTTCGGCCCGGACTGGAGCGCGTCCCTTCGGCGTGGGTCCGACGCGGAGCTGCGGGGCTGGGTCGATGCTGCGCTCGCTTGGTGCGACGAGGCCGATGCCATCGCCCTGCGGCACTTTCGGCGGGACCCCTTGACGACGCGGAAACCCGACCGCACGTTCGTCACCGAAGCCGACATGGCGGTCGAGCGATACCTCCGAGAGCGGATTGCCGACGCCTTTCCCGGCCACGGGGTCGTCGGCGAGGAATTCGGGATCGAGGCGAGCGGGGCGTCGGTGCGCTGGTTCCTGGACCCGATCGACGGAACCCATAACTACCTCCGTGGCATCCCGATCTTCGGGGCGCTGCTCGGGGTCGAGCGGGACGGCGAGCTGCAGGCCGGCATCGATCTCGGCTCCGGCCATGGGCGGTCGCTGGTTCGCGTGGCGCGGCGGCGGCGCGTGGGCCTCCGGCCCGCTGGCCGGCGTCGACGCCGGGGACCGCCCCTCGCCGCATCCACGCCTCGGGGATCGACCGAGCTCGACGATGCCCAGATCGTGTATGCGAACGCGCAGGAGCTGGCAAGGTCGACCCGAACACCGGGATTCGCAGCCCTCGATCGACCAGGCCTGGCGCGAGCGTGGCTTCGGCGAGTTCTGGGGCTATTCCCTGGTCGCCGAGGGCTCCGCCGAGGTCATGGTCGAGCTCGGTCTCAAGATCTGGGACGTGGCCGCGCCGGCCGTGCTGGTCGAGGAGGCCGGTGGACGGATCACGGACTTCGAAGGTCGGCGGGTCTTCGATGGGGGCACGATCGTGGCGACGAACGGGGTGCTCCACGAGCGGGTCCTGGCAGATCCTCCGTGGCACGGAGAAGCCGGCGACGCGCTGACCGCCGAACTCCGCGGGCATCCTCGTTTCGGCACCGATGGCGCCGCGGGACAGGACCAATTGCCCGCTCGTCCAGGCCCGGGTGTCGCCCTAGCCTGTGGCCATGTCGGAACGAGGGATCCATCGGGCGCGATCGTGGCTGTTGCTGCCGGTCGCGATCGTGGCCGCCGTCGTCCTGGGGGGATCGAGCGGCTCGACGGTCGTCGACCCAGGTCCAGTAGGCGCGGCCCGGCGGGTCGCCGTCGGCTGCCGAGTCGGCAGCATCGGCCCTGCCGGCATGGCCTGGCCGTTGCCTCCGCCGATCCGTCGGCCGGCGGCTCCGGCGTGCCCGCGGCGACGCCGGTCGGCTCCGCGTCGCCGTCGAGGAGCTCGGTCCCGACGGTGATTCCGTCCATCCAGCCTACCCGGCACCGCGTTGCCCGCCGAGACCCCGCGCCCCACGGTTCGACCGACACCCGGCGCCTACGCCCGCCCCGACGCTTTCCCCGCCGACGCCCGGGACCGACGGCCGCCGCGATCCCGCCACTGTCGGCCTGCGCGATCTTTCCGGCCACGAACGTCTGGAACCGCCGGGTGGACGCCCTCCCCGTGGCCGCGGACAGCGACACGATGATCGCCGCGATCGGCCTCGACGCGTCGCTGCACCCGGATTTCAGCGCCACGGGCTACGGCATCCCCTACAACGTCGTCGGGGCCTCGACGCCCCGATCAACCGTCACCTTCGACTATGCCGACGAGTCGGACCCCGGTCCGTATCCGATCCCGGCGAAGCCGAAGATTGAAGGCGGCAGCGATGCGCATCTCCTCATGGTCGACACGAACTCCTGCACGCTCTACGAGCTGTACGCCACGGCAAGGGCCGGAACGCGCTGGACCGCAGGCTCCGGCGCCATCTGGGCCCTCGGGTCAAACGCAGCTTCGACCGGACGGTTGGACGAGCGCCGACGCGGCGGGACTACCGATCTTTCCCGGCCTCGTCCGCTACTCGGAGGTCGCCGCCGGTGCCATCAACCACGCAATCCGGTTCACGGCTCCGCGCACATGTGCCGGCTACGTCTACCCGGCCCGGCACAAGGCCGGCAGCGGGTCATGCACGACGTATCCACCGATGGGCCTCAGGGTCCGGCTCAAGGCGTCGGTCGACCTGTCCGGGTTCGGGCCGCAGGCGCAGGTCGTCCTGCGGGCGTTGCAGCGCTACGGGATGCTGCTCGCCGACAACGGTTCGCCGTGGTACATCACCGGTGCCCCGGACAGCCGCTGGAACGACGACGAGCTCCACCACCTCGGCTCCCTGACGGGCGCGGACTTCGAGGTCGTCGATACGTCGGGATTCGCGAACGGCGGCTGACTTCCGCCGAGGGGCCGGGTCCCTACTCGAGGGTGAGCCGCATCAGTTGGCGCGGCAGGCCCGCGCTATGGGCGCCGGTTTCGACGACCTGGCGGAAGCCGGCGTCTCGAAACATCGACGCGAACCCGACGAAGCCGAACGATGTCGAAACACGCTGCCCACCAGGATCGATGGGATAGGCCTCGATCGCCGGCGCGCCCATCGCGTGCGCGTATTCGATCGCGCCGGCGAGGAGTGCCCGGGCCACACCGCGCCGGCGATAGCCGGTCCGCACGACGAAGCAGCCGATCGACCAGACCGCGACCTCGTCGACGCGCGGGATGGTCTTCGATCGCATCAGGCGCGGCATCTCGGCACGCGGGCCGAGCCCACACCATCCGACCGCCAGGTCGTCGAGGTAGGCGAGGACACCCGGCGCGCTCGTCCCGAGGCGAACCTGTGATTCGAGGGCGTCCCGGTTCGCGCCCCGCTCGGAGCGTCCGAAACTTCCGGTTCCGGCCCCGGCCGAGCCACGCCAGGACTGGCACCAGCAGCCGCGTTCCCCGCCGCTCCCGAGGAGGGTCACGACGTCCTCCCAGTGGTCGGCCGTCGCCGGGACGATCGTCAGCGCCTCCGGCGGCAGCGGTACCTCGCGGCGGGTGCGACTGGACATCGTCAACTGTCCCCGGCCGCGACCGTGGCCATGTGCAGCCACGGGCCGAGCATCTGCTCTCGTTCCTCCGGGGCGATCTCATCCCACAGGATCACCGTGACCACCGCGAGCTCGAGCGAGGCCAGGAACCGGACCCGTTCCTCGGCGGAGGCACTGTTCGAGCGCGTGAGGAGCGCCGAGTGGTAGCCACCGAGGGCGTTCGTCGCCGACCACACCGCGTACTCACGGAACTCGGCCAGCGCCCCGAGAACGCCGGCGCGCCGCGGACCCCGGCCGATGAGCTCCTGGACGTGGGCCAGGGCGTCGTGGCGCTCCTCCGGGTCCATGGAGGCTGCGGAGAAGGCGGTGTAGACGTCCGTGTCGAGGTTCTGGAAGGCGGCCGCGAACCGGTCGAGGCGCGCTCGGGCGATCCTCGGCAGGGCATCGATGGCATCGCCGCGATCGGGGCTCATGGTCGGGAATTCTGGGCCCGCGCGGTCGCGAGCGCGAACCGCTCAGGCACCGGCCGCGATGACGCTCTCCTCGAGGATCGCGAGGGCGCGGTCGACCTCGTCCGACGTGGTCACGAGGGGCGGGATGATCCGTGCCACGTTGGCGTACGAGCCGGCCGACAGGACGATGAGCTGGCGTTCGAGCACCTGGGCGATGACCCGTCTCGAGAGGTCGGCGTCCGGCGTGCGGCCGTCGGGCGCGCCTGGCGTGACGAACTCCATGGCGACCATGCAGCCGAGCCCGCGGACATCGCCGATCGCCGGGTGGTCCGCCTGGAGCTCGCGCAGCCCGCCGAGAAGTTGCGCACCGCGGGCACGGGCGTTGGCGATGAGGTCTTCGTCCCGGATGACCTCGAGAGTTGCGAGTGCCGCCGCGCAGGAGACGACGTTCCCGCCGTACGTCCCGCCATGGCTTCCCGGCGGGAGGCGGTCCATGATCTCGCGCCGGGCGATGATCCCGGACAGCGGCATCCCCGAGGCGATGCCCTTGGCCATGACGAGGATGTCGGGCTCGACGTCCCAGTGCTGGACGGCGAACATCTCGCCCGTTCGGCCGAAGCCGGTCTGGACCTCGTCCGCGACGAGCAGGATGCCGTGCTCCCGGGTGATCTCGCGAAGCCTGGGCAGAAAGGTCGGCGGCGGCACGATGTAGCCCCCCTCGCCCTGCACTGGCTCGACGATGATGGCCGCCACCCGGGACGGGTAGATCACCTGGTGGAACAGCAGGTCGAGCTCGGCCTCCCAGTCGCAGGAACAGCTCGCGTCGGGTGCGTGCGGCGTCGCGGCCCGGTAGCAGTAGGGGAACTTCGTGTGATAGACGCTCCCGGGCAGCGGCTCGAAGGCTGCCCGGTAGACGTCCTTCGCGGTCGTCAGGGCCATCGTCTGGGCGGTCCGGCCGTGGAACCCGCCCCGGAACGCGATCACCACCGGCCGGCCCGTGGCAACGCGCGCGAGCTTCACGGCGGCCTCGACCGCCTCGGCGCCGGAATTCGAGAGGAACGCCCCCCATGGTCCGCCCGGCAGCAGGCCCTCCAGCTCCTGGTACAGGCGAAGGCCGGGCTCGTGGTAGACGATGTTCTGCTGGCCGTGCAGGAGCTTGGCGGCCTGGGCCTGGATGGCCGCGACGACGCGCGGGTGCGCATGGCCCGTGTTCGTGACCCCGATGCCCGATGAGTAGTCGAGGTACCGCCGGCCGTCGGTCGTGATGAGCCAGGAGCCCTCGCCGCGATCGACCTCGATGTTGGTGATGCGGCTCCAGACCGGCGGGACGACGGAGTGGTCGGGGAGTGGTGCGACGCTCACTCGGCGACCGGATCGGCGGCACGGAGCTGCTGGCCCAGGCGCTGGTCGCGGCGCGCCTGCGCGCGCGAGACGAGCGTCGAAACGGCGACCAGCCCGACGGCGGTGACGAAGATGATCGTGCCGATCACGTTGACCTGGGGCGGCACGCCGATCCGGGTCTTGGCGTAGATCAGCATCGGGAAGGTCTGGGTGATCGTCCCGCCGGTGAAGTTGGTGATGACGAAGTCGTCGATCGAGAGGCTGAATGCGAGGAGCGCCGCGGCCATGATCCCGGGCAGGATCAACGGGAACGTCACCTTCCAGAACGTGACCCACGCGTTGGCCCCGAGGTCCATGGCGGCCTCCTCGAGGTGGACCGGGAAGCCGGCGAGCCTGGCCCGCACCGTGACGACGACGTAGCTGATGTTGAACATGATGTGGGCGATCAGGATCGTCACGAAGTTGAGCGGGAAGAACGGCGGCGTGCCGATGGCCACGTACAACGTCAGGAGCGAGGCGCCGAGGACGATCTCGGGCGTCGCCATGGGCAGGAAGATGAACAGGTTCGTGACCGCCCGGCCCCGGAAGCCGTACCTCGTCAGGGCGAGGGCGATGCTCGTGCCGAGCGCCGTCGCGATGGTGGTCGAGAGGAACGCGATCTCGAGGCTCGTGATCACCGCCTTCTGGAGGCCGCTCACGTCGAACACGTTGAGCCAGGCGTGGAGCGTGAAGCCCTGCCAGATGACGTTGCTCTTTCCTGATGGGTCGTTGAAGCTGAACATCGTCATGACGAGGACCGGCAGCATCAGGTACGCGACGGCCGCCAAGGTGTACACGACGAGCAGGTAGCGGTCGAAGAACCGGAAGATCCGGTTGCCCAGGGAGCCGCCCGGACGGGTGTTGACGACTACAGCAGCGGCGCTCATCAGGCGCCACCGGCCGTGAGTTCCTCGGTCCCGAGGATCCTGGCGTACACGAACACCGCGATCAGGATCCCGGCCATGAGCAGGAAGCTCAGGGCGGACGCGGTCGGGTAGTTGTTCTGCGTGAGGAACTGGTTCTGGATGACGTTGCCGATCATCGTCGTATCGGGGCTGCCGAGGAGCTCCGCGTTGACGTAGTCACCGACGGCCGGGATGAACGTCAGGAGCGAGCCGGCGAAGACCCCGGGCAGGGAGAGTGGAAAGGTGATCCGACGGAAGGCCCCGAACCGGCTCGCGTACAGGTCCTGGGCTGCCTCCACCAGCCGGAAATCCACCTTCTCCAGCGACACGTAGATGGGCAGCGTCATGAAGGGCAGGAAGTTGTAGGTGATCCCCGAGATGACCGCGATGGGCGTCGCCAGAAGCCGGAAATCCTCCGGCACCACGTGCATGTCCTTGAGCGGGCCGAGGAACGGCCCCACATCGCCGAGGAGGATCTTCCAGCTCAGGGTCCGCAGCAGGAAGCTGGTGAAGAACGGGGCGATGACGAGGAACAGGAGCAGGTTCCGGTACCGCCCGCCCCGGAACGCGATGGCATAGGCGAGCGGGTAGGAGATGAGGAACGTGAGGACCGTGGCGAGGCCACCGTAGATGATCGACCGGGTGAACTGCGGCTCGAAGCGCGAGAGGGCGTTCGTGTAGTTGGTCCAGTTCGCGAAGCTGAACAGGTAGCCCTTCTCGAGCGACCCGGTCCACAACGAGCTGACCGCCATCTGGGCGCTCGGCACGACATAGAAGATCGTCAGCCAGAGCATGCCCGGAGCCAGCAGCAGGTACGGAACGAGTCCGCGATGCCGCCGCAGGAAGCCCACGTCCGTCAGTCCGTCAGCTGGTTCAGGCCGGAGCCGGCGCGTCGATGTCAGCCGAGCCCGCCGACCGTGGCGAACTGGTCGTTGAAGTACTTCTCGTCGTCCTCGCTGAGGCCGATGAAGATGTGCAATCGGGCCAGGATGTCGTCCGGCGGAAAGATGAGCGGGTTGTTGGCGACATCGGGATTGTTGGCCTTGAGGACGTCCGCCGCACCCTTGACGGGGCAGATGTAGTTCACGTACGCCTCGATCTCGGCCGCGATCTCCGGCGTGTAGCAGAAGTCGATCATGACCTCGGCCGTGTACTTGTGCTGGGCGCCCTTGGGAATGATGCAGTTGTCGGTCCAGAGCATCCCGCCCTCGGCCCCAACCGTGAACGCGAGCGTCGGCTTGTCGTTGAGGGCCTGGACCATGTCCCCCGACCAGGCCATGGCCAGCACGACGGTGCCGGTCCGGAGGTCGTCCGCGTAGGCGTTGCCCTTGAAGGCGCGGATGATCTTGGCATCCCTGGCCTTCTGGATCTCCGCGATCGCGGCGTCGCAGTCCGCTCGCGTGGCCGTGGCCGGGTCGAGGCCGAGCTTGAGCATCGTCAGCCCGATCGTGTCCCGCATCTCGGTCAGGTAGTCGACCTTGCCCTTGTACTTGACGTCGAAGAACGCGGCGAGGCTGGTGAGGTCGCCCGTGACCGCCTGGTCGTAGCCAAGGCCGGTCATGCCGGACTGCCACGGCACGTGATGGTCATTCGTCGCATCCCAGCTCACGCCCTTGTAGACGTCCTGGAGGTTCGCCGTGACGTTCGGCATGTTGCCAAGGTCCATCTGCTCGGCCCAGCCAAGTCGGATGATCCGCGAGGCCATCCAGTCCGTCATGACGATCAGGTCCCAGCCGGTGTCCTGACCCGCCTGGAGCTGAGGCTGGATCGTACCGAGGAAGCTCTCGTTGTCGTCGATCACTTCCTGGTAATTGACCGTGGTCCCGTACTGGGCCTTGAACTTCTCGAGCGTCGGAAACTTGGTGGCGTCGTTCTCGTCGACGTCCATGTAGTAGGTCCAGTTGGCCCAGTTGAGCGTGGGAGACGTCGTCGGCTTGGGGGTCGGCACGGGCGTGTCGGTCGGCGCCCCGCCGGTCGCCGGGACGGGCGTGTCCGTTGCTGCGGGCGGGGTCGTTGCCGTGCCGCTGGTCCCGCACGCGGCCAGGAAGGCCGCGACGCCGGTCAGGCCACCCGCGACGAGGAACGTCCGCCGTGAGATGTCGATGTCGGTGATCCGCTCACGCCCGCTCATGGGTCTCCTCTCAATGCCGTTCAGGCTGGGGTCGGCTGGGCGGCATCTGCTTGGGCGACGACGGGATCGCCCGCATCACCAGGTTCCTCGACGACGAAACAATGCTCGGGGGCCCAGGCGATGACGACCTGTTCGCCCTCAGCCCAGAGTTCGGCCTTGGTTGCCCGCTCCACGTTCTGTTCGTAGACCGTGAGCCGTTGACCGTCCGCGAGACGGGCGATGTACTGGGTGCTGACACCGATGTACGAGGCATCTTCGATCACGCCGGGCAGTCGATTTAGTCCCGTCGGGATGTCCTTGTCGGGTTCGATCAGCCGGAACTTCTCAGGGCGAACCCCGAGGGCCAGGGAACCGGTCCGGCCTTCGATGATCTCCGCGGGAACACGCACTGCGCTGCCCGATGCGAGGCGAAGGGACGCGTACGTGCCATCCGTTCCGTCCCTCGTGACCGGCAGCAGGTTGCTGACGCCGAGGAAGCCCGCCACGAACCGCGTCTGCGGATGCTCGTAGAGGACCTCGGGGTCCCCGAGCTGCTCGTACTTGCCGCGGTTCATGACGGCGATGCGATCGGACATCGTCATCGCTTCCTCCTGGTCGTGGGTCACGTAGATGAACGTGATCCCGACTTCCTGCTGGATCCGCTTGAGCTCCACCTGCATCTGCTTCCGGAGCTTCAGGTCCAGTGCGCCGAGAGGCTCGTCGAGGAGGAGCACCGAGGGCTTGTTGACGAGGGCCCGCGCCAAGTGCCACGCGCTGGGCCTGGCCGCCCGAGATCTGGGACGGCTTGCGGCCCTCGAAGCCAGGCAGCTCGACCAGCTCGAGCATCTCGATGACTCGCCGCTTGACCTCCGAGTCGGAGACCTTCTTTCGGCGCAGTCCGAACGCGACGTTCTCGTAGATCGTGAGGTGCGGAAAGAGCGCGTAATTCTGGAATACGGTGTTGACGTTCCGCTGGTAGGGCGGCAGCCACGTGACGTCCTGGCCGTGGAGCTCGATCAGGCCCGAGGTCGGTTGCTCGAAGCCACCGATCATCCGGAGCGTCGTCGTCTTGCCGCATCCGGACGGGCCGAGGAGGCTGAAGAACTCTCCGTCCTGCACCTCGAGGTCGATGTGATCGACCGCCACGATGAGCCCGCTCTTGTCCGGATCGATGACCTTGGCCACGCGTCGACCCGCGGCGTCATCACCGAACGCCTTGTACACCTGCGTCAGCCGGACTTCGACCTCTGCCACGTGCGTCTCGTTCCCTCCGAAGCTCGACCGCAGCTGTCAGCGCGCACGTATCCGGACTCGGCAGGTGCGCTGGACGTGGGCCGAGGATAGGCGTCGGTGATCCGCGGTGTCAAACGGCGGAAGAGGTACCTTGGGCGGCTGGAGCCCTGCGAATTTCGCAGGCGGGCCACGCTTCGCCGACGAAGTTCGCGTCGGGCCGCTTCTAGCTTGCGCTGCGCGCCGCGCCCGGACCGTGGAGCCGGAGCCGCCGGACCGATCACCCGGCGGCACGTTGCGCAAACGGGGTCTACGATATCGACGCCCGACCCACGTAAATCCCCCGACACCTTCGAGGAACGCATGCCGCAGGTCACCGAAGCCGCCGTCATGACCGCCCTGGGGACCGTCCAGGAACCCGAGCTCGGCGGCGACCTGGTCACCCGGAACATGGTTCGCGATCTCAAGGTCGACGGCAGCGCCGTGGCCTTCACGATCGAGCTCACCACGCCCGCCTGTCCGCTCAAGGACGAGATCGAATCCCGGGTCCACGCCGCACTCGACCCGATCGGGGTCGAATTGGTGGAGCTGACCTGGGGTGCCAGCGTGCGACGAGCCACCCCGCGGACCGCCGAGCAGTTGCTGCCCGGCGTGAAGAACGTCATCGCCGTCGCATCGGGCAAGGGCGGCGTCGGGAAGAGCACGATTGCCGTCAACCTTGCGGTCGCGCTTGCCCGGGACGGAGCGTCGGTCGGGCATCCTGGATGCCGATATCACCGGCCCCAACGTCCCGATCATGCTCGGCCTCGACGGCCAGCCCGGCAAGAGCAAGGACGAGAAGATCCTCCCGCTCGAGCGTCACGGGGTGAAGGCCATCTCCATCCAGTTCTTCGTGCCGGCGGGCCAGCCGATCATCTGGCGTGGGCCCCTCGTCGGCGGCGCGATCCAGCAGTTCCTCCGCGATGTCGAATGGGGCGAGCTCGACTACCTGGTCATCGACCTCCCGCCGGGAACCTCCGATGCCCAGTTGACCCTCGCCCAGGCCGTGCCGATCTCGGGCGCGGTCCTCGTGACGACGCCGCAGGAGGTGGCGCTGCTTGATGTCGAGAAGGCGCTCGCCATGTTCAAGCGCATGAGCGTCCCCGTCATCGGCATCGTGGAGAACATGAGCGGCCTCGTGTGTCCGCACTGCGGCGAGATCATCGACCTGTTCGGGCGGGGCGGGGGAGAACGGTTCGCGCGGGAGAACGGCCTCGAGTTCCTCGGTGGTATCCCCCTCGACGTCACGGTCCGCCAGGGTGGCGACGTCGGCGTGCCGGCGGTGGCGCAGCGGGAACCCGGTCCCGCGGCCGTGGCGTTGACGAACCTCGCCAGGATGGTGGCCGCCCGAATGAGCGTTCGCGCCGCCACCGGTGGCGGGCAGCCACTTCTGACCGTCACCTAGGGGCGCGCCGCCAGGGTCATCTCGGCCGGAACCCGGACGACCGGAGCCTCTCCGGGCGCCACGTCGATCGTCGTGTCGGGCAGGGCGGGGACCACGAGCCCGCGTACCGCCTCACAGGCCTCGAGGATTCGATCCCGGTTCTCGATCGGGTAGTGGACGAGGATTCCGCGCGGGACGCCCGACCGCACCACATGGTCGATCGCCTCCTCGGTCGTGAGGTGACCCCGCTTGGCGTCGTCGTACTTGCTCGTTTCCAGGGTCGCTTCGAGGACGAGCAGCTCGGCCCCGTGGGCCAGCTCGACGACGGCGTCCGAGGGACCCATGTCACCGGCGTAGACGACGCGCTCCCCGCCTGCGGCGACGATGGACATCGACCATGCCGGCACGTAGTGGCCCATCGGATGGGGAGTGATCGTCAGATCGCCGATCTGGATCGTATCGCCCGTTGCGTATTCGTGGACGTCGTAGGCAACCTCGAAGAAGCCGGGACGTTCACTGATGACGAGGGCCAGGTGGTCGAGCTTCTCGCGGCCGCTGGGCGGGAGGTAGACGGGCAACGGCCGCGGCGCCGGCTCGCCCCAGGGAAAGCGATACCGCAGCGGGGCGATGTCGATCCAGTGATCCGCATGCATGTGCCCGACCACGAGGCCGTCGAGCCCGGCTGCCCCGACGTACGCCTCGAGCCGCGACGCGATCCCGCTGCCGATGTCGAAGAGCACCGCGGTCGTCGACGTCTGGACGAGGATGCCCGAGGCGCCCGTGCCGGCGACGGGTCGAGCGGTACCCGTCCCCAGGACGGTCAGGCGCATTCGAATCCTCCCTCGGTCGCGCCGGGGAGGCGCGGTTCGCGGATGGTGACACGTGCGAGGCCAAGCGGGCAGCCTCGCGGCGCGCCTTGAGCGTGGCTCATCGTATCCGGCGATGAAGGATCGCGGCGGCCAGGAGTGCCGCGCGGGATCGACCCATCCCTCCGCCGAGGAAGGCCAGGCGCCGTTCAGCATGCGTCCCGCCGGGGTCGGCGACGGCGATCGTGACGCCCACGTCGCCGCCGCGCTCCGTCGCGCGCACGCCGAGCACGACCGCCGCGCCGGACTCCGCCCGGAGCGCCTCGGCGGCCCGCGCCAGGTCGAATCGACCTTCATGACGAGGTGGTGTCGGTCAGGATCGACGCCTGGACAAGGCGGTCGCCCAGTCCTTCGGCAAGGAGACCGGCCACGGCGCCTCGGGTGGCAATTTCCAGGATCGCGAGCCGCCATCGACGGCGCAGCAGGGCTGCCTCGATAGCCGCTGGCCAGCTCGTGTCGCCGCGGGCCCAGACGTGATCGCCGATCCGCGCCAGGACCGCCGCCTCGGCCTGCGCTACGAGCGACGCCGCGTCCGACTTCGGCACTGGGAGTCGCGGATATCCGGATGTCGACGGCATCGGCGCGGGCGTACGTCGCGACCGTCGGGTTCGCACCGCGATCGAGAAGGGGGCCGAGTCGCTCGGCGATCAGCGATTCCCCCAGGCCGGAGGTCCGGAGCGTCACCGAGGCGGTCCGCAGCCCGAGGCCCCGCGCGGCCAGCCGTGGCGAGACCCAGTCCCGCCACATCGGCCGCATCTCACGCGGCGGCCCAGGCAACGCGATGACGACGCGACCGTCCGGCCGATCGACCCACCAGCCGGGTGCCGTCCCGTTGGCGTTCGGGATGGCCGTCGCGGACGGGATCAGCCACGCCTGCTTCAGGTTCGTGGCCGCAAACGGGACCTTCCGGCGGGCGAAGAGGTCGCGAAGCCACGTCTCGAGACCGGCGTCGACAGACGGCGTCTGGCCGATCGCCGCCGCGATCGACTCACGGGTCAGGTCGTCCGGGGTCGGCCCGAGGCCCCCGGTCGAGACGACCAGGTCGACCTCGGAGAGAGCCGTAACGAAGGCGTCGCGGACGACCGACAGCTCGTCGGGCAGCGCGGTCACGCGGCGTACCTCGACCCCGGCCGCGGTCAGGAGTGCCGCGAGCTCGCCGGCGTTGGTGTCCCGTGTCTCGCCGACCGTGATCTCCGAGCCGATCGAAAGGATCTCCGCTCGCTCGATGCCACGCACCGGTCGATGGTAAGCGACGGTTGGGCGATCGATGTGTGCGCGGTGGCTTCCGTGACGAGGCCGGGCTGCCTCGGCGCGGGCGGTTGGTATCATCGACATGCGCCAAGCACGGCGCCGAACGACTGGAGACCCGTTGGACGACGCCCAAGACCCGGGTTCCGCCGGAGCCGACGCCCGCGACCCTCTACGCGAGCCGGCCGGCCTGCGCGCACAGATCGGTGCCGTTCGCGATGCCGTTCGACGCCTCCTTACCGCGCATGTCGACCTGGCCAGGGCCGAGGCGAGCGAGATCGGCGGCGAGATCAAGCGCGTCGCGCTCCTGGCCGGCCTCGCGATCGGTGCGCTCATCGCCCTTGCCCTGCTGCTCCCGATCGGGCTCCTCCTGTTCCTGGGCGAGCTCCTCTTCGGCTCGATCGGATGGGGCCTCCTGCTCGGATCGACGGTGCTTCTCGACATGGCGATCCTCGCGGGTCTGGTCGCGCTCGGGGTCCCGGGCTCACGGATCGGCCAATCGTTGCTGATCGCACTCGGCCTTGGCGTGATCGTCCTGGCCGTCGGCCTCCTCCTGCACCTCGCCCCGCGACCGTGGGCCGGGCTCAGCGTCTTCCTCTTCCTCGCAGCCTGGCCGATCGCGGCTGGCTACGGGATCGCCCGGGCGGGGATCGACACCGACGCGCTCAAGGCGCGCTTCTACCCGAGCCAGACCATCGACACCACGAAGGAGACCATCGAGTGGGTGCGCGCACGGACGCCGCTCGGGCCGAAGTCCTAGCGGCCCGCCAGGGGCTCGAAGACTCAGTCGTCGGCCTCGAGGCCTCGGCCCGCGCTGCCGTGGACCTGCCGGCCCGGCTCCGGCGCGAGCCGGCCAAGGTCGGTGGGGCCGCCGTCGGCGCCGCGTTCCTGCTCCTCGGCGGCCCGAAGCGCGTGTTCCGAAGCGCCCGGCGCGCGGTGTTCGGGAAGGACGCCGACCTGCCGAAGTCGATGCTCCCCGACGAGGTCGAGAAGACGCTGCGCAAGCTCGGGCCGGACGGTGACAAGGTTCGCGGGACGCTCGAGCGGGAATTCGCCAAGTTCCTCGAGGAGCGCGCGCCGGAGCGCAAGAACGCGGACATCGCCGGCGTCGTCGGCGGCCTCATGAGCAACGCGCTCCGCCCCGCCTCGATACGCGCCGGTCGCGAGTTCGCGGAGCGCCTGTTCGCGCCAGACGGCCCGTCGTTCGCCGCGGGCCTGCGAAAGGCCCGGGCTCGAATGGATGCCGGCAGCGAGGCTCGACCGCCGGCGGATTGACCGCAGGGTATCCTCGCTCCGGGCGAGTGGCGGAATGGCAGACGCGCCGGCCTTAGGAGCCGGTGCCCCGTGAGGGGCGTGTCGGTTCGACCCCGACCTCGCCTACCACTCGCCCGTGGCTGGTGCGCCGAGGCACCGGCATCTTGCGTCGGCGAGATCCCTGCGTGCGGTCGCCACGTTGTCCGGCCGCGTCCAGCGGTCGGCAAAGGGTAGGTCCGGCGCGGTATCGTCCACCAATGCGCCGCGGCCGGGACCCGGTGCTCCATCTGTCACCAGGGCGTGCCGGCCGGGTCGGGGCCGCGAGGGGCCAACCGGGCGCCCACCAATTGCAGGGCAACACATCGCCCATGGCCGGGCGACGCCGTTGCTGGAGGGAGACGCATGAATTGAAGGGCCTTGGGGGCCGCTGGCGCCTGCGCGATGCTCATCGCGTTGATGCTGCCGGCGGGGATCAACGCAGACTCGCCGGCCGCGGCGCGATTTCAACGGCTCGACATCTCGAGCTTCGACGTGGCAAAGGTCGACACGTCGCTGCTGGCGATCGCCAACCCGAGCCGGCAAACGAAGGTCGTCGTCGAGCTGGCGGCGGCGCCCGTGGCCATCCACGAGCGCGACGCGATCGCGGCGGGGAACCGCCTGACCGACGCGCAGCGAGCGACCCTCCGCAGCCAGATCAAGGCTGGCCAGTCCGGCGTCGTCTCGAGCCTCAAGGGTCTCGGGGCCAAGGTTCTCGGCCAGTACCAGGATGCCTACGATGGCGTCAAGGTCCAGGTTGCGGCCGGCAAGATCGCCGGCATCGCGAACCTGCCCGGCGTCGTCGCCGTGCACAAGGTGGCCGTCTACGCGCCCGATAACCAGTTCGGCGTCCCGTACATCGGCGCGCCGACGGCCTGGGGTTCGTATGGCGAGACCGGGGCTGGCGTCAAGATCGGGATGATCGACACCGGTATTGACTACACGCACGCCAATTTCGGCGGCTCGGGCAATCCTGCCGACTACGCCGCGCAGGATTCGACGACGCTGGCCGACGGCGGATTCCCGAACGCGAAGGTCGCCGGGGGGACCGACTTCGTCGGCGACAATTACGACGCTGATCCGGCCGACGCGACGTATCAGCCCATTCCGCATCCGGACCCGGACCCGCTCGACTGCGGTCTCGGACACGGCTCCCACACCGCCGGCACGGCCGCCGGATACGGGGTCCTCTCGAACGGCACGACCTACACGGGTCCGTACAACGCATCGACGGTCTCGAGCCACACGTGGACGATCGGTCCGGGCGTCGCTCCGGAGGCCACGCTGTACTCCTACAAGGTCTTCGGCTGTGAGGGCTCGACCGACGTCGTCGTCGACGCGATCAACCAGGCCGTCGCCGACGGCATGGACGTCATCAACCTGTCGCTTGGCTCGCCGTTCGGCGACGCGAATGATCCCGACTCTGTCGCGGCGGACAACGCGTCGCTTGCCGGCGTGCTCGTCGTGGCCTCGGCCGGCAACGAAGGCCCGAGCGCGCAGATGACAGGGTCGCCGGCTGCCTCCACCCGCGCCCTCTCGGTCGCGGCGATGGATGCCTCGAACGTCGAGGAAGGGCGGATCGACATCGGCGCTGGCCTGGGCGGCCAGTTCGACCCGGCGCTCCGTGGGACCCTCCCCGTCACCGGGACCGTGAGGAACGTCCTCCTCGATCCGGCCACGCTCGATCTCGGCTGCGGAACCTCGCCACTGCCGGGGATCTCGGCGGGCGACATCGCGGTCGTCAGCCGCGGCAGCTGCTCCTTCGCGGAGAAGGGTGCCAACGCGGAGGCCGCCGGGGCGGCCGCCCTCATCGTCGTCAACAACGATCCCTCCGGGACGTTCTTCCCGGGCGGCGTCGACACCCTGTCGATCCCGGTGTTCATCTTCGACCAGTCCTACGGGCCGGCCCTCATCGCCGCGGACGGCGAGACGCACACGATCACCGACGTCTTCGTGCCGAGCCCGTTCAAGCAGCTGCCGACGGCCTTCACCAGCGGCGGCCCGCGGGACCTGGACGATGCCCTCAAGCCTGAGGTCTCCGCTCCGGGGGCCAACGTCGTCTCGACTGGCGTCGGGACCGGCAACGCCGGGATCACCCTGTCGGGCACCTCGATGGCCGCGCCGCACACGACCGGCACCGCCGCCCTCGTCATCCAGGCTCATCCGTCATGGAGCCCCGAGCAGGTCAAGGCGGCGATCATCGACACCGCCAATGCCACTGACTCGAATCCAGGCGGCATCGCCAGCTGGGACATCCGCCTGTCCGGGTCCGGCGTCGTCGACGCGGCGCGCGCGGTCAGCACCCTCGCCTTCGCGACGACCTCCGGCGGCGCGGACACGCTGTCGTTCGGCTATGACCCGACGAATGGCTCGTACTCCGAGACCAAGTCGGTCACGATCTGGAACACCGGCAAGTCGACGATCTCCTACAAGCTCGCCGCATCGTTCGACGGCTCCGAGTACGGAGCCCTCGGCGCCCACGTCTCGGTCTCGCCGAGCCGGGTATCGGTGCCGGCCCATGGTCATCGGACCGTTTGGGTCCGGATCTCGCTCAGCCGCTCCAAGGTGGCCGCACTCCCGGGCGTCGATGACCTCGGCGTCACCGTCGATCCGCTGTACGGCCAGTACATGACCCCGCAGCTCACGATCGCCGGTGTCGTGACGGCCACTCCGACCTTCGCCGGCAAGGGCCGGTACCCACTCCGGGTGCCGTTCCTCGCCGCACCGCGGGCCCTGTCCGACGTCTCGGTCGGACCGAAGTCGTCGTACCACGAGTCGGCAGGCGTGAAGTCGGCGACCGTGCGGCTCCAGAACAGGGGCGTCCATGCCGGCACCGCCGACGTGTACTCCTGGGGTATCTCCGATCCTCGCGAGGGGTACGCCATCAACGACCTTCGGGCCGTCGGTGTCCAAGCCATCGATGCCGGGATCGGCGAACCGCTCCTGGTCTTCGCCGTGAACACCTGGGGCCGCTGGGGCAACGCGTCCAAGCAGGAGTACGACATCGCGATCGACACGAACCGCGACGGAAACCCCGACTACTACGTCGTGGGGTACGACCTCGGTGCCCTTACCTCGGCGACGGGTGAGCCCAACGGTGTGCTCGCGTCGTTCATCTTCGATGCGAGCTTCAGCACGCTCATCGACTTCTGGGTAGCGGACGCCCCGGCGAACGGCTCCACGGTGGAGCTCCCGGCCGCGGCGAGCGACTTCGGCCTGGCACCGGGCGCCTCGTCGTTCGACTACACCGCCGACATCTTCAACCCCTACGACGACACCGAGGATGACGCTTCCGGCGTCGGCCACTTCGACGCCTACGCGCCGGCCATCTCGCAGGGCGACTACATCGCCCTCAAGGCCGGGGCAAAGGCCTCCCTCAAGGTCTCGGTGAACAAGGCCAGCTTCAAGAGCGGCAATGGTGCCCTCGGCTGGATGGTCGTCACGCTCGACGACCGAAATGGCGCCGCCCAGGCGGACCTGGTACGGGCCGGCTACATCCACTGACGTTCGGCGGAGGCATCGCCTCCGCGAGCCGCTCGGACTTGAGGCCCCCGACCCCGTCGGGGGCCTCAAGCGATACCGCCGGGCGGGCGATGTCGGCTCGGTCCGCCGCCGCCCGTATACTTCCGGGCGATGAACAGCACGATTTCCCCTGCCCCGCGGAGCACCGTCAAGGTCCGCATCGAGCTTCCACCCGAGCAATTGACCGCCGCCCTCGACGAGGCGGTGCGCCACCTTTCCAAGCGGACCCGGATCGCCGGCTTCCGTCCGGGCAAGGCGCCGCGCTCCGTCGTCGAGCGTGCCGTCGGGGCTCCGGCGATCCTCGACGAGGCCATGGACCACCTCGTCCAGCGCGCCTATCGTGACGCCCTGGTCGAGCACGACATCACGCCGCTGACGAACGCCGATGTCGACATCGAGCAGGGGGAGGAGGGCAAGCCGGTCATATTCACAGCGACCGTGCAGGTCCGGCCTGAGGTCGTCCTCGGCGATTATCGGAGCTTCAACTTCCGGCCCGAGATCGAGGCGATCGACGAACCCAAGATCCAGTCCGTGCTCGACGAGCTTGCCGACCAGAACGGCACGCTGGCGCCGGTCGAGGATCGTGGGGCCAGGACCGGCGACTACGCGGTGATCTCCTACGTCGGGACCCGGGACGGCGTCCCGTTCGAGGGCGGCTCCTCGGACCGCATGCCGCTGGTCCTCGGCCAGGAGCGGTTGATCCCCGGTTTCGAAGATCACCTCCTGGGCCTGAAGCCGGACGAGTCGACGACCTTCGAGATCACCTTTCCGGATGACTACGCCGAGTCCTCGCTTGCCGGACAGGTTGCCGAATTCACGGCGACGGTCAAGGAGCTCCGCGAGAAGGTCCTGCCGACGGTCGATGACGAGTTCGCCCGCTCGATGGGGGATTACGCGGACCTCGCGGCCCTGAGGGCGGAGATCAAGACCCGCCTGGAGCGCAACGCTCTCGACCGGGCCCGCCATGAGTTCTCCGACAAGATCATCGAGTATGCCGTCGCGAACGCGACGCTCGAGCTTCCCGACATCCTGGTCGACCAGGAAGTCGAGGTCATGCACGACGAGTTCCGCGCCTCATTGGCCCGCCAGGGGATCACGGAGGAGGCCTACCTCAAGGTCGTGGAGAAGACCGAGGCCGACCTGCACACGGAATTCCGGCCCAATGCCGAGAAGCGGGTCAAGGTGCTGCTCGTGCTCTCGAAGATCGCCGAGGCCGAAGGTCTCGAGATCTCGGACGCCGACGTCAACACGGAGGTCACCAAGGCTCGCGAGCGCTACGGCCGCGAGAAGAAGACGGTCGCGTACTTCGAGTCGGCACGCGGCCGGAGCTTCATCCGGAGCACCCTCCGCCGCAGCCGGGTCGTCGAGCAGCTCGTCGAGGGCTGGCTCGCCGCGCACCCCGAGCATCCTGCGATCCCGCACCTCGAGGACGATGCCCCGTCGGGCGTCGATACGAGGTCCGCGGAGGCCAACGCCGCCATCGGCGCCACCGATCCCGGTACGGTCATGGAGGCTGACGCCTCCCCGGCCGCCGCCGGCTGAACCCACCCGAACGCTTCAGGAGCCAAATCATGCTCGTGCCGATGGTCATCGAATCCTCCAGCCGGGGGGAGCGCGCGTACGACATCTACTCGCGTCTGCTGAAGGAGCGGATCATCTTCATCGGCGACGTGATCGAGGATCACCTCGCCAACCTGGTGATCGCCCAGCTCCTCTTCCTCGAGTCCGAGGACCCGGAGAAGGACATCAGCCTGTACGTGAATTCGCCGGGTGGCGTGGTGACGGCAGGGCTCGCGATCTACGACACGATGCAGTACCTACGGGCCCCGGTCAGCACGATCTGCCTGGGTCAGGCCGCTTCCATGGCAGCGGTCCTGCTGGCGGCAGGGGCGAAGGGCAAGCGCTACGCGCTGCCGCATAGCCGGATCATGATCCACCAGGGTTCCGGCGGCTTCCGGGGCAATGCCCCGGACGCGGTCATCCAGATGCGCGAGTGGGAGCACGTGGTCCAGATGAACCACGAGATCCTCGCCCTGCACACCGGCCAGACGCTCGAGAAGATCGTCCGGGACACGGACCGGGATCGGTTCATGTCGCCCGAAGAGGCAAAGGACTATGGCATCATCGATGCCGTCTACAACATCCAGGGGGCGTCGCTGATCTCGCAGGCCCACGATGCCGGCCTCGTCGGTGGCGAGGGCAGCAAGATCGCGACTCCGCCGGAACCGGAGACGAAGAAATCGAAGGGCTGATCCCGCCGCCGGGCCGGGACGTCGTTCGATCGATGCACGAGGCAGGCGCGTGAGCACAACCAGCAGCAGCGCAAAAGGACCCAAGGTTCCGTATCGCTGCTCGTTCTGCGGCAAGAGCCAGGAGCAGGTCCGGAAGCTCATCGCGGGCCAGGGCGTCTACATCTGCGATGAGTGCATCAACCTCTGTCAGGAGATCATCGACGAGGAGCTCCTCGAGCAGCCGAAGTCGAAGCCGGCCGCGTCCAAGCTCCCGAACCCTCGCCAGATCACGTTCTCGCTGGACCAGTACGTGATCAGCCAGGAGAAGGCCAAGAAGGTCCTCTCGGTCGCGGTCTACAACCACTACAAGCGAGTCAACGCCGGGCACGCCATCGACGAGGTCGAGCTCCAGAAGTCGAACATCCTCCTCGTCGGTCCGACGGGCTCGGGCAAGACGCTCCTGGCCCAGACGCTCGCGCGAGTCCTCGACGTGCCCTTCTGCATCGCCGACGCGACATCGCTGACCGAGGCCGGCTACGTCGGCGAGGATGTCGAGAACATCCTCCTGCGGCTGATCCAGGCGGCGGACTTCGACGTTGCCCGGGCGCAGCGCGGGATCATCTACATCGACGAGATCGACAAGATCGCCCGCAAGGCGGACAACCCGTCGATCACCCGGGATGTATCGGGCGAGGGCGTGCAACAGGCGCTCCTGAAGATCCTGGAGGGGACGGTGGCCAACGTGCCGCCCCAGGGTGGACGTAAGCACCCCCACCAGGACTTCATCCAGATCGACACCACGAACGTGCTGTTCATCTGCGGCGGGGCGTTCGATGGCCTCGAGAAGATCGTCGAGGAACGCGTCGGCCGGCGTTCGATCGGGTTCGGCTCGGATGCCGAGCCGACGAAGGCCGAGCGGGCCCAGATCCTGAAGCACCTGATGCCCGAAGATCTCCTGAAGTTCGGGCTGATCCCCGAGTTCATCGGCCGGTTGCCGGTCATCGTGACGCTCAACGCGCTGACGGCAGACGATCTCGTTCGGGTCCTGGTGGAGCCGAAGAACGCGGTCGCGCGGCAGTTCCAGCGGTTCCTGTCGCTCGACAAGGTCGAGCTGGTGTTCACCCAGGGCGCCCTGCGCGCCGCGGCGGAGGTCGCCCTCGACCGCAAGACCGGTGCCCGCGCGCTGCGCTCGATCGTCGAGGAGGCGCTCCTCGAGGTGATGTACGACATCCCCGAGCGACCCGAGATCCGGAAATGCATCATCACCGAGGAGACGATCCGCGACCGTCGGCTACCGCTCCTCCTGACGAAGACGGACGTCGACAAGGGCGTCGACGAGACGAACTACGAGGAGTGGCTCGCCGAGCAGGGCGAGAGCGCCTGAGGGGCGGGCGGGTCGGTGTGGCCGGCCCGAGCCGAGTTCGCATGGACCATCAGGACCACGTCGCGCTGATTCGCGCAGGCGTCGAGGGGGTCGGCCCCCGCTGGCTCGAGCTCGGGGCGGGCGAGGGTGCCTTCACGCTGGCCCTTGCCGACGTCCTCGGTCCCGGGGGCACGATCCTGGCGATGGACCGCGATGCCCGGGCGCTCGACTTCGCCACGGCGGCGGTCCGCCGGCGCTTTCCGGGTGTCATCATCGAGCCCGTGCCCGGCGACTTCACGGTCGACATCCGAGGCCCGGCCCATGACGGCGTGGTCGCCGCCAACAGCCTCCATTTCGTCTCTGACCGCGCGACCACCCTTGCGTCCATCAAGCAGGTACTTCGGCCGGGCGGACACCTCGTGATCGTCGAGTACGACGCGGATCGCGGCAACCCGTGGGTCCCGTTTCCCTTCAGCTTCGACCACTGGCTCGGCGAAGCGGCAGCGGCAGGGTTCGTCGACATCCGCCAGCTCCATCGCGTCGGGAGTCGCTTCATGGGCGGGATCTACGGTGCCGTCGCGAGCACGCCGTCGAGCGGCGATCGGGTTACCTCGATCCGGCGCCGGCTGACCTGCTAGCCGGTCTGGTACAGCCGGACCACGAGGGCGACCGTGATCAGCGCGGCGATCGCGACGGCCAGCCGTCGGTTCCGGCCCAACGCGCCGCCGCCGAGGCGGGCGATCGGAATCGTCAGCATGGCCGCTGCCGCGTAGACGAAGTGCAACCCCTCGTGCGGCCCACGTGTCGTCGCGAGGAGCACCAGGCCCGTCAGGGCACCGACAGCGACCAGTCCGGTGGCGGCGAGAATTGCGCGGTCCCGCGCGAACCGCAACGAGCGCCCGGGGACGGAACCACCGATCGAGACGCCGCCAACCACGATCGCGGCAATGATGGTGAGGATGGCGAGGGATCGGTGAAGCTCGATGGCCATGCCGGCTCCTGCGACGCGAGGGGTGGCACGTCGGACTGTTTGGACCGATCGCGTGTCCGCGTTACGATTGACGCCCATCTGATCGCGGGAGTCATGGTAGACCGCTCGACTTCGTCCCACGACGGCGCCAGCAGGACCCGCCACCGGCGTGCCGACCTCTCGCGCACGCAGCTCCTGGCGGGCTATTTCGCAGTGTTCGCCGCGGTCATCGTGTTGATGACGGCAACCGGTGTCGCGTCGGGATCCACGCCCTCGGCCACACCGGCGGACTCCGCCTCCGTCCGGCTCGCGGCTCGCGGCGAAGGACTGTTCCTGACCAGTTGCGCGTCGTGCCACGGACCCCAGGGTGCCGGCACGGCGGTGGCGCCCGACATCCGGAATGTTGGCGCCGCGCTCACCGACTTCATGATCCGGACGGGTCGGATGCCCCTCGCCGACGTTGGGCAGCCCGTACAGCGGGGACCCGTACAGTTCGACGAGGCGGACATCCAGGCGCTCGTCGCATACGTTTCCTCACTCGGCTCGGGTCCGGACATCCCGGCAATCACGGTGACCGGCGCGGATAGTGCGGCGGGCCGCGAGCTTTTCGTGGCGAACTGCGCCGCCTGCCACGGACCCGCAGCCGGTGGGGGCGCAGTCGGCGGTGGGTTCGTCGCGCCGGGCCTCCAGCAGGCGGACCCAAAGACGGTTGGCGAGGCCGTGCTCACCGGGCCGGGCCTGATGCCGAAGTTCTCGTTCACTCCCGAACAGCTCGACGATATCGCCGCCTACGTCCGCTTCCTCCAGAGCGCGCCGAATCCCGGCGGCGCAACGGCGCCCGCCGTGGGACCGGTGACGGAGGGCTTCATTGCGGGGATCGCCCTCATCGGACTCCTGCTCGTGGCGCGCTGGGTGGCCGTCAGGGGAGGTCGATAGCGTGGTCGACCGACGGCCACCGCGCGAGCGCGTGGAATGGGTGATCGCGCTCTGTTTCGGGGCGGCAGGCCTCGCCGGGGTGTCTCTCCTCGGCATATACCTGGCGGGCGGTCAGACGCAGATCGAGGCCGTTCTCCTCGCGATCGCACTTGGCGGGATCGGCGTCGGCATCATCCTCTGGTCGCAGCGCCTCCTGCCCAACGACCTCGAGATCGAGGCCCGGTATCCGGACCGCGCGGTGGATGAGTCGGACGTGGTGAAGGACCTGCTTCGGGACGAATCGGCGATCACCCGTCGAACGTTCCTCCTTCGGGCGCTCATCGGGGCGTTCGCCGGACTGGCCGCGGCCCTGGCCGTCCCGATCCTGTCGCTCGGGCCGGCGCCCGGGGCCAGCCTCTTCCAGACCCCATGGCGTCGTGGCATGCGGCTTGTCGGCGCGGACGGAAACCCAATTCTTGCCTCGGCGCTGCCGGTGGACGGCGTGCTCACCGCGTTTCCGGAGGGCTTCGTCGGGTCGGCCGACGGGCAGACGCTGCTCATCCACGTGGCTCCCGGGCTCCTCAGGCTCGGCCCTGAACGCCTTGCCGGGGCGCCGGAGGGCTTCGTCGCGTACTCGAAGGTCTGTACGCACGCCGGTTGTCCGGTTGGGCTCTACCGATCATCCGAGCACGAGTTGATCTGCCCCTGCCACCAGTCGACGTTCAGCGTCCTCGACGGCGCCCAACCGATCTTCGGCCCGGCGGCCCGCCCGCTCCCGCAGCTCCCCATCCAGCTTCAGGCGGACGGAACCTTCGTGGCTCTTGCCGACTATGACGAACCAATCGGCCCGAGCTTCTGGAACATCCATGACGGCTCCTGACGAACGGGATACCGAGCTCGAGCAGCTCGTCGGCTGGATCGATCGCCGCACGGGCGCCGCCGGGACCATCCGCCATGCGCTGCGCAAGGTGTTCCCCGACCACTGGAGCTTCCTCCTGGGGGAGATCGCGCTCTTCAGCTTCGTCATCCTGGTCCTGACCGGGACGTACCTGACATTCTTCTATACGGCCGATGCGCGGACCCTGACATACGAGGGTCCGTACGGCGTGCTCGACGGGGCGCAGGTCTCTGCCGCGTTCGACTCCGTGATGCGCCTGTCGTTCGAGGTTCGGGCGGGGTTGCTCATGCGCCAGGTCCACCACTGGGCGGCCCTGGTCTTCATCGCTGCCATCGCCATCCACCTGGCGCGGATCTTCTTCACGGGAGCGTTCCGCCGACCGCGCGAGATCAATTGGCTCGTCGGTTTGGGCCTGTTGACCCTGGCCCTCGGCGAGGGGATCACCGGCTACTCGCTCCCGGACGACCTCCTGTCGGGGACCGGCCTCCGGATCATCGATTCGGTGATGCTCTCGATCCCCTTCATCGGGCCGTGGGTCGCCTCGCTATTCTTCGGCGGCGAGTTCCCGACGACCGACATCCTCAGCCGCCTCTTCGTCTTTCACGTGATGCTCCTGCCGGCCCTGCTCATCGGCGGGGTGACCGTCCACCTCGGCCTCGTCTGGCTCCAAAAGCACACCCAGTATCCGGGCGGAGCGGCGCGCGAGGACAACGTCGTCGGCCTGCCGTTCTGGCCTGGCCAGGTCTTCCGCTCGACCGGCCTGTTCTTCCTGACGGCCGCCGTGGTCGTGTTGCTGGCGGGTCTCGTCCAGATCAATCCGGTATGGCTGTACGGACCGTACGTACCGTTCGTCGCCACCGTCCCGGCGCAGCCGGACTGGTATGTAGGCTGGCTCGAGGGCGCGCTCCGTCTCGGGCTGCCGTTCGAACCCACGATCTTTGGCGTCACCATCCCGGGGCCCTTCATCCCCGGTATTCTCCTGCCCGGCCTGCTCTTCACAACGCTCGCGGTCTGGCCGTTCGTCGAGGCGCGCCTGACCCACGATCGAGGTGAGCACCATGTCCTCGACCTGCCCTGGTGGACGCCGATCCGGACGGCCACCGGCGCGGCGGGGATCGCCGTCTTCCTCGTCCTGACCCTCGCGGGAGGAAACGACGTCCTGGCGGTCCTCCTCAACGTCCCCGTTGAGTCCCTGACCGTCACGTTCCGCGTTCTCCTCGTGGTGGCCCCGGTGCTGACGTGGCTGCTCGTCTGGGTCATCGCTCGTCAGATGCGCGACGGGTCGAGTGGGGAGCGATCGCCGGCGAGCGTCCTGCTCGCGCGGAATGCGGCAGGTGGCTTCGAGGAGGTCGACGGGTGAACGCGAATCCCGCACTCCGCAGGTCGCGCGGGCGTGCCGTGCGGACCGTCGCCCTGGGCCTGCTGGCGACCGGTGCGGTCGCGAGCTGTGTTCCGGCCGGTGCCACGGACCAGGGTCGCGAGATCGCCAGCCTCTACGACGTCTTCGCCGTCGCCGGTGTCATCGTCGCCGCGATCGTCTGGGGCCTCACCACGTGGGTGCTCATCCGGTATCGGCGCCGGGACGACCGGCTGCCGGCCCAGACCCACGGGAGCATCGCGATCGAGGCCGTGTGGACCGGGATCCCGCTGGTCGTGGTCCTGGTGCTGTTCGGGCTCACCCTGCGAACCCTGTCCGTGGTCGACGCTCGGGCCTCATCGGGCATCGACGTCCACGTGACGGCCTTCCGATGGGAGTGGAAGGCCGAGTACCCGGCATCCGGCGTTTCGATCGTGGGGACCACGACCGACCCGCTCGTGGTCGTCCTGCCGGTCGATACGACCATCCACGTGACCCTGTCCTCGCTCGACGTCGATCATGCGTTCTTCGTCCCGACCTTCCTGTTCAAGCGGGACGCCATCCCGGGCAGGCCGTCGACATTCGATCTGCGGATCACCGATCCCGGCCTCTACCCGGGCCAATGCGCGGAGTTCTGCGGGATCGGACATTCCCAGATGGTCTTCACCATCCGGGCGGTCGACATGGCGACCTTCCAGGCGTGGCTCGCCGAGCAGCCGCCGGGCCCGAGCGCGACGCCATGACTGTCGAGCGCCAGTTGACGCCGCCCCGGTCGGCCCTCCTCGAGTGGGTCATGACGACCGACCACAAGCGGATCGGCGTCCTCTACATCGCGACCGCGTTCGCCTTCGCGATCGTCGGCGGCCTCATGGCCGAGCTGATCCGGCTTGAGCTCGCGGCGCCCGGCCAGCAATTCGTGAGCCCGGGCGTCTATGACCAGCTCTTCACGGTCCACGGGACGCTGATGCTGCTGTTCTTCGCCGGGCCGCTCGCCCTCGGCTTCGCCAACGCCATCGTGCCGCTCCAGATTGGCGCGGCCGACATGGCCTTTCCCCGGCTGAACGCCCTCTCGTACTGGTTGTTCCTGATCGGGGGCCTCATCGTCCTCGCCGGGTTCCTGACGACCGGCGGCGCGGCGGCGGCCGGCTGGACCGGTTACGTGCCGCTGTCCGGACCGACGTACTCGCCGAATGTGGGGATGGATCTCTGGATCGTGGGGGTCGCGCTCGTCGGCATGTCGGGGATCTTCGGGGCGCTCAACTTCATGGCGACGATCTTCGGCCGCCGGGCTCCCGGCGTGACGGTCTTCCGGATGCCCATGTTCACCTGGACCATCCTCGTCACGTCGATCCTGATCCTCATCGCCTTTCCGGTCCTGACGTCGGCCCTCGCGATGCTCCTGATCGATCGCCACTTCGGTGGGACGTTCTTCGACCCGGCAAACGGCGGCGACGCCCTGTTGTGGCAGAACCTCTTCTGGTTCTTCGGCCACCCCGAGGTCTACATCCTGATCCTGCCGTACTTCGGGATCGTCAGCGAGGTGGTCCCGGTCTTCTCGCGCAAGCCCCTCTTCGGCTATCCGCTGATGATCGCGGCGACGCTGTCGATCGCGGGCCTGTCCATGGGCGTATGGGCCCATCACATGTTCACGACCGGCTTCGTGAGCCTGCCGTTCTTCTCCCTGATGTCCCTTCTCATCGCCGTCCCGACGGGCATCAAGATCTTCAACTGGATCGCGACGATGTGGGGCGGGAGTCTCCGGTTTTCGGTGCCGATGCTGTGGTGCCTCGGGCTCATCTACGTGTTCACGATCGGCGGGATCACGGGGGTCATGCTGGCGTCTCCGCCGATCGACTTCCAGGCCCAGGACACCTACTTCGTCGTGGCCCACTTTCACAACGTGCTGATCGGGGGATCCGTCTTCGCGGGCTTCGCGGGCATCTACTTCTGGTTTCCCAAGCTCACGGGACGGATGCTCGACGAGCGCCTCGGGCGGCTCCACTTCGGCTCCTGGGTCATCGCCTTTGCCGTGACCTTCGTGCCCCAGTACATGCTCGGCGCCGAGGGCATGCCCCGGCGGATCGCCGACTATGCCGCGTCGACGGGCTGGACCGGCCTCAACGTCGTCTCGACGGTCGGCGCGGTGATCTTCGCCCTGGGGACCATCCCGTTCCTCGTCGCGGTAGCCATGGCCCTGCGAAGCCCGGCTGATGCGCCCGACGACCCCTGGGAGGGCAACTCCCTCGAATGGGCGACCAGCTCGCCCCCGCCGCATCACAACTTCGACCGGCTGCCGCCGATCCATTCGCTTCGCCCGGTGTTCGATGCGCGCCAGGCCGCCGCCCGGGTGAGCCGGGCCGCCGACGCCGCACCGTCCGAGGCGCGCTGATGGCCGAAGAGGTCTGGTTCTTCGGCCGCAATGCGCTGTTCGCGCTGGTGGTCAGCGGGATCTACTGGTTCGCCAGCTACGAGGTTGTCGGGACGATCCTGCTGTTCGGTTTCGGCGTCGCCAACGCCGTTGCCTTCAGCGTCCTTCGACGGGGAGAACGACAGGCCCGACGGTCGCGAGCGCAGCGCGACGACGAAGCCGCGGGCACCGAGCCCGGAGCGGGGACGGACGGACCGTTCGGGGACGAGTCCGGCCCGGTGCCGACCCGGAGTGCGGCGCCGTTGATGGTCGGGCTCGGGATCGGGGTCGCCGCGCTGGGCGCGGCGTTCGGTCCGTGGCTCATCCTTGCCGGCCTTCTGCCGCTCCTCGTGGGTGCCAGCGACTGGCTGGGAGCGGCGAACCGGGAGCTCGCTCAACGCGTGCGCGCCGACGATGCCGGCACGCATTCCAGGGCCAGGGTCGACCCGGACGAGTAGGCGAGGTCAACGCTGACGCGCGCCGCCCGCTAGGATCGGTCGATGTATCAACCGGCCCATGGCCGCTTCGGCGTCGCCGACCCCGCGGCCCTGCTGGCCGAGCTCTCGACGATTTCCCCGGCCACGCTGGTAACCCAGGGCCGGGCCGGATTCATGACCTCGATCCTGCCGATGCTCTACGCCCCGGCGGACGGCGTCGACGGCACGCTGTACGGCCACCTCGCCCGCCCGAACCCGCAGTCGGCGCTCGCGGCGAACGGGGGCGTCGAGGCGGTCGCGATCTTCCATGGCCCGGATGCCTACGTGAGCCCGGGCTGGTACGAAGAGAAGACCCGGACCGGGCGCGTCGTCCCGACCTGGAACTACGTCGTCGTGGCCGCCCACGGGACCCTCATCGTCCGCGACGACGAGGCGTGGCTCCTCGACCACCTCCGAGCGCTCGTCGATCGGCACGAAGCCGGGTTCGCGGAACCGTGGTCGATCGATGACGCGCCCGAGGCCTATGTCCGAGGCCAGGCCAGGGGCATCGTCGGCCTCGAGCTGAGGATCGACCGCCTCGACGCGAAGCGGAAGCTCAGCCAGAATCGCCCGGCGGCCGACATCCTCCGTGTCGTCGAGTCCCTCGGCCGAGGGACGCCGATGGAGCGCGCGGTGGCCGAGGCAATGAAGAAGCCTCAAGACCCCGTGCTACACTCCCGCCCTCACGGCAGTGACCGGGAAGAGTAGGGCCGGGTCGGCCACGGAGCGAGCGCGAGACGGTGCGAGCCGCGCGGGCACGACGGATCCGAAGGTCGCTCGCGAGCCGTGCGGTCGGCGCCCGATAGCGCGCCACGAGGAGGCCCGAAACCGGGAACCGTGATGAGCGGCTCGCCGCGGACCTCGAACCAGCAGGTGGTACCACGACCCGTTCGTCCGCTGGACGAGCGGGTTCGTCGATTCAGGAGCGACACCGACGATGACTGGGCATGGGCTCGCGAAGGCATATCGGCCGGCGGACGTGGAGGGCGACATCTACGAGCGCTGGCTGGCGGCCGACGTCTTCGCCCCGGATGGGGCCGGCACGCGGGCGGATCCGTCAAAGCCGCCCTTCGTGATCATCCAGCCGCCGCCGAACGTGACCGGGTCCCTCCATCTCGGACACGCCCAGCGGACCGCAGTCGAGGACTTGATGGTCCGTCACGCCCGGATGAACGGCCGACCGACGCTCTTCCTGCCCGGCCTCGACCATGCCAGCATCGCCGCACAGTTCGTGCTCGACGGGATCCTCGCCAAGGAGGGCGAGAGCCGGGCAACGCTGGGCAGGGACCGATACCTCGAGCGGATGTACGAGTTCGTCGAGCGGACACGCGGGGTGATGCTCGGCCAGCAGCGTCGCGTCGGCGCGTCGGCGGACTGGTCGCGCCTTCGATTCACGATGGACGATACGAGCGCGAAGGCCGTCCGGCACGCGTTCGCGATGCTCTGGCGAGCGGGGCTCGCGTATCGGACCGAGGCACTCGTCAACTGGTGCCCGGGCTGCCGGACCAGCATCTCCGACCTCGAGGTCGTGGCTACGCCGACGACCGGAACCCTTTGGTCGGTTCGGTATCACCTCATCGACCCCGCGACGGGGCTGCCGGACCCCGACGCCTGGGTGACCGTTGCCACCACGCGACCGGAGACGATCCTCGGCGACACGGGCGTCGCGGTCCACCCGGACGATGACCGATACACGTCCCTCGTGGGGCGGCTCGTCCGGATCCCGTTCGTGGAGCGGGACGTGCCGATCGTCACCGACGAGTCGGTCGATCGGGCATTCGGGACGGGCGCGGTGAAGGTCACGCCGGCGCACGATGCGACCGACCTCGAGACCGGCCGGCGCCATGGGCTTGCCTCGATCGACGTGATGACCGACGAGGGCACGATCAACGACCGCGGCGCGGCCTATACGGGCCTCGACCGCTTTGCCGCGCGAGCCCGGATCCTCGAGGATCTCGCCGCACGGGGCGACCTGGAGGGCGAGCGCCCGCACGAGATGATCCTGGGCCGTTGCCAGCGCTCCGACGACGTCGTGGAGCCCCGCCTGAAGACCCAGTGGTTCATCCGGACCGGACCGCTGGCGGCGCGGGCACTCGACGCGACGCGCTCGGGCCGGACCCGGATCCTCCCGGAGCGGTTCGAGAAGACGTGGGAGCACTGGCTCACCAACATCCGCGACTGGAACGTCAGCCGGCAGCTCTGGTGGGGCCACCGGATCCCGGCCTGGTACTGCCCCGACGGGCATATCACGCGTCTCGGAGCTCGAAGGTGGTCCGACGGCCTGCGAGGCCTGCGGGGCCTCGGCCGCCGAGCTCCGCCAGGATCCGGACATCTTCGACACGTGGTTCAGCTCGGGCCTCTGGCCCTTCTCGACCCTGGGCTGGCCGGATGCCACGCCGGATCTCGCCCGCTACTACCCGGGCACGGTCATGGAGACCGCCTACGACATCATCTTCTTCTGGGTCGCCCGGATGATGATGCTGGGCCTCGAGCTGACCGGCGAGGCCCCGTTCGAGACCATCTACCTGTCCGGCCTCATCCGGGATCCGTACGGCAAGAAGATGTCGAAGACGACGGGTAACGTCGTCGACCCCCTCGGAATCATCGACTCGACCGGCGCGGACGCTCTCCGGTTTGCCCTGATCCATGGCGCGACGCCAGGCCTGGACCAGCGGTTCGGCGAGGCAAAGGTCGAGAACGCCCGCAACTTCGCCAACAAGCTGTGGAATGCCACGCGCTTCGTCCTTGGCGCCCGGCCCGCGTCCATCGCTGCCGACGCGCCGCGGGAAGCTCCGGATGTGTCAGAGCTGGGACTCGCCGAGCGCTGGATCCGGTCGCGGGCGGCAGCGACCGTCGACGCCGTCGACGGTGCGATGGCGAGCTTCCAGTTCGCGGAGGTCACCCGCTTCCTCTACGACGCCATCTGGACCGAGTTCTGCGACTGGGGCATCGAACTGGCCAAGACGCGGCTCGGCGATGAGACCCTGTCGACGCGGACCCGTGAGGCAACGTGGTGGACGCTGGTCGAGACCCTCGATACCTACCTCCGCCTGCTCCATCCGGTGATGCCGTTCGTGACGGAGGCACTCTGGGGGTCGCTGCCCCACGGTCCCGCGGATCCCGGGCTCCTCATCGTCGCCGACTGGCCGGGCGCCGGTCCGGTCGATGGCGCGGCGGACGGGGCGGTTGGGTCGTTCGTGGCCCTCGTCCATGCGATCCGGAACGCGCGCGCCGAAGCCGCCGTGGAGGCGGGTGCCTGGCTGGGGCTCGATGTCGTCGTACCGGCCGAGCTCGAGGGCGCCTTCGAGGCGCTGGCACCGGCGCTGGAGCGCCTCGGTCGAGCTCGGCCGCTTCGGCTGATGGTGGCCGGTCCGGACGTCCCCGAGCCACGGCCAGGTGAGCTCGTGGTGCTTGCCGACGGGGTCGAGGCACGGATCGCCGCAGTCGCGGACCCGGGTCAGGGTATCGGCGATCGCGCCCGGCTGGAACGGGAGCTCGCCGAGGCGACGACGATGCTCGAGGCCGCCGAGCAGCGGCTGGCCAACGCCGAGTTCGTGTCGAAGGCGCCGCCGGCCGTCGTCGAGAACGCGAGGGTCCGGGAAGCGGAGCTGCGGGAGCGCGTCGCTCGCCTGGCCGCCCGTCTCGAGGCCTGAGGGTTTTCGCCCACCGCGACGGGGACCGTCGCGGTGGGCGTCAGAGGAGGAGCGATCAGCCCTTCACGGCGCCGCCCGTGATGCCACGGACGAAGTACCGCTGGAGCGAGAAGAACACCGCCAGCGGCAGTGCCATCGAGATGAACGCCGCCGGACCAAGGAGCTCGAAGCCGGCGCCGTACTGGTTGACGAGGTTGGCGATCTGGACGGTCATCGGCAGGTTGTCCGGTCGCGTGGCGCCGATGTAGATGAACGCGACGAGGAGGTCGTTCCAGGTGAACAGGAACTGGAAGATCGCGAGCGCCGCGATGGCCGGGATGCTGAGCGGGAGTGCCAGCCTGAAGAACGCCGTCACCGGACTGGCGCCGTCGATGTAGGCGGACTCGAAGATCTCCCGAGGCAGCGAACCCATGAAGTTCCGAAGCAGGTAGATCGCGAACGGCAGGCCGTACCCGGTGTGGGCCAGCCAGACCGTCAGGAAATCTCCGGCGATTCCGAGCTTCCCGTAGGTCTGGAGGATCGGGATGAAGGTCGTCTGGAGCGGGACCACGAGAAGTCCCACGACGAGGACGAAGAGGCCGTTCCGGAACGGGAAGTTCATCCAGCTGAACGCATACGCCGCGAACGCGGCGACGAAGATCGGGATGATCGTTGCCGGGATCGTGATGAACAGGCTGTTGATGAACCCGCCCGCGATGTCGGTGGTGTTGAGGACCTTGGCGTAGCTGTCAAGGGTCAGGTCCGGTCGGCGGGAACAGTGAGGTCCACCAACCCGAGCTGCTGATGGCCGACGACGATCGGAACGAGTTGACGAAGAGCCCGATCGTCGGAAGCAGCCAGACGAGCATCAGCACGACGAGCGTGCCGTGGAGGGCGAATTCGACGGGCCCGCGGGCCGAACCGAGCCGCCTTTGGGGATGGCGGCAGCCCCGCTCCCGTGCCCTGGATGGCCGTCATCGGATCGCCTCCTGGGCTCGGAACCGGTTGATGTTGACGAGCATGATCGGGATGATCGCGATCAGGAGGACCACCGCGAGGGCGCTGCCGCGACCGAACTGACCGTTGGTGAACGACTCCTTGATCATCAGGCTCGCAACGACGTCGGTCTTGAAGTTTCCGCCGGTCATGACGTAGACGATGTCGAACGTCTTGAGCGCGGTGATGACGATGGTCGTAGAAACGACCGCGATCGTCGGCAGGAGCAGGGGAAAGACGATCCCGCGGAACACCTGCCACTCGCTCGCGCCATCGACCCGCGCCGCCTCGAGCAGCTCCGGGCTGATGCCCTTGAGCGCCGCCGAGAGGATGACCATCGCGAACCCCGTCCACATCCAGGTCATGACGATGATCAGGAAGATGGTGTTGAGCGCGAGCGTGTCCAGCTGCAGCCAGGAGATCGGGTCGAACCCGAAGAGGGTCACGACGCCGTCGAGCGTGCCGGTCTGGGGCAGGCCCTTCGACTGGTACTCGAACATGAACCGCCAGATGACGCCGGCTGCGGTCATGCTGATCGCGAGCGGCACGAAGATGATCGACTTGGCGACGGTCTCGTAGCGGACGCGGTCCACGAGCACGGCGATGATCAGGCCCAGGACGACCGTGAACAGGGTCAGCAGGACGACCCACAGGGCGCTGTTCCGGAGCGAGATGAGCGCGTCATTGCTGGTGAAGAACCAGACGAAGTTGTCGAGCCCGACCCAATTGCCAGCCAGCGCCCCCTGGAAGCTGCGCAGGATCGTGAGAATCGTTGGCCAGACCAGGAAGGCGAACAGGAAGAGCAGCGCGGGAAGGAGCCAGAGCCACGGCCGGTAGCGGCTGCGCTGGCGCTCCGAGAGGGCGCGGAGAACGATCTCCGTCCCGTAGATGTACCCGACGATGATCGCGGGCACGCCGATCACCACGAGGAGCGCGGTCCCCAGCCGAGGATCCATGGACTACCTCCCGCACGATCAGGGTCGGGGAGCGGCGGAGCCGCTCCCCGGGGACGCTGCCGGCCTACTGGGCGTAGGCGCTCTTCTGGACGGAGTCGAGATTCGCGAGGACCGAGTCGAGCTTCGACGGGTCCTTCGTGACGTCGAGCATGGCCGTCCAGAACGCCGAGTTCATGGCGCTCGGCATCAGGTCCGAGGCGTCGAACACGAAGTTCTTGGCGTTCACCAGCATGTCGGCGGACCGCTTGCTGATGTCGTCCGGGTAGTCCTTGGCGTTCTTGTTGGCAGAAATGGCCCCGCCGAGCTTGACCCAGATGTCCTGGGCCTCGGCCGTGACGAGGTACTTCATCAGTGACTTCGCCGCGGGGGTGTCATGGAACATGCCGAACAGGTCGCCCGCGCCCTCGAGAGAGCCGGCGTACTGGCTGTTGATGTCCGGGAAGGGGAAGAAGTTGTAGTCGGTGCCGGCCGTCTTGTCCTTGAAGGCGCCGAGGCCGGTGATGAAGCTCGCCTGGTGGAAGACCACGCAGCCGGGCGGGTTGTTGAAGAGCGGGTCACCGGCCAGGCTGAAGTCCTTGGTCGGATCGACGGCCGCCGTTGGATCGGCGATGTTGGCGACCACGTTGTCCAGGTAGAACTGGAACGCGGCCTTGATCTCGGGCGAGGTCCACTTGACCTTGCCTGCCCACCAGTCGTTGTAGACCTGCGGACCGGCCTGGCGAAGGACGATGTCCTCGATCCAGTCGGTGCCCGGCCAGCCGGAGGCCGCGCCGCTGCCGAGACCCAGGCACCACAGCGCCGATGCGCCGTCCTTGTTCGCCTGCGCCTGGGACATGAGGTCGTCGAAGGTCGCCGGCGGCGCCGACGAGTAGTCATGGACTGCGGGGTTGTACCAGATGAGGCCCTTGACGGCGGCCTTGATGAAGACGCCGACGAGCTTGCCGTCCACGGTGCCGAGATCGACCAGCGACGGGGCGGTCTCACTCTTGTACGTCGCGCTGTCGAGCACGCTGTCGAGCGGCTTGAGGGCGCCCGACGCGGCATATTCGGCCATCTGGCCGGGGCCGGGCAGGCCGGCGAGATCCGGCAGGACGCCCGAGGCGACACCGGTCGTGAGGACGGTGTTGATGTCCCGGGTGCCCGTGTACTTCACGGTGTTCCCGGTCGAGGTCTCCCAGGGCTTGACCATCGCCAGGAACGCTTCCTGCTCCGATCCGGCCCAGGTGCCGATAACAGTCACTGATTGCCCGCCGGACGACGACGTGCTCGATCCGCACGCCGAAGCGGCCAGGACGACGACGGCGCCGAGAACGGTCAGCCTCCGCCAGCCCCTTGGTGCCTGTTGCATGTACGCGACTCCTTTCCAGGGCCGGAAGCCCGACCCACTCCTCCGTTCCTACCGGTACTCAGCCGGTCGGGTTCCCAAACATCAAGCCGCCCGTGGGGCGGTCGAGGACCGGATGACGATCCGGGTTGCAAGCAGGGTGCGAAGCGGAACCTCGCGGCCTGCGATGAGATCAAGCAGTGCCGTCCCGGCCGCCAGCCCGAGCTCGTTGGCCGGCACGCGCATGGTGGTCAGGGGCGGATCGAAGTAGGCGGCCAGCGGGATGTCGTCGAAGCCGACGACCGAGACGTCGTCCGGGACGGACAGCCCCGCTTCCCGGAGCGCCCCGATGACGCCAAGGGCAACGACATCGCTGGCCACGAAGACCGCCTCTGGCGTGCCGCGGGCGAGGAGTGTCTTCATCGCGCGATGGCCGCTGGCGGCATCGAACGCCGCCTGCTCGATCAGGTCCGGCGAAAGCTCGATGCCGGCCGCGGTGAGGGCGGCTTCGTAACCTGCGACGCGGTCGGCAGCGGCCACATACGTGAGTGGCGCGTTGGTGATGCAGGCGATGACGCGGTGGCCAAGGGAGATGAGATGGTCGACGGCCGCCCGGGCGCTCGCAAGGTTGTCGACATCGACACTCGGGGCGTTCGACCCGGGCAGGTTGCCCTGGATGACGATCGGAAACCCATCGGCCACGAGCTCCGACAGCTCCGGATCGTCGAAGAGCGGTCCGGAAACGACGGCCCCGTCGGCCCGGTGCGACCGCACCAGGTCGCCATAGCTGGCGTCGCCGGGGGTCAAGGGTTCCACGAGGACCCGGTAGTGGGCCGAGCGCGCAACGCCGGTGAGGCCCCGAAGCGTCTCGGCCAGGAGCGCGTCACCGGCAACCTCCGAAGCCGACTGGCGAAGGACAAGGGCCAGCGTATGGCTGCGACCTGCGGCCAGGCCCCGCGCCGAGTGATTGGGGTGGTATCCGAGTTCTCGTGCCGCTTCAAGGACGCGTCGGCGGGTGACATCCGGGATCGACGTTCCGCGATCGTTGAGGACGAGCGAGACCGTGGTCCGGGACACCCCGGCATGGGCAGCCACGTCCGAGCTCGTTGGTCGATGGCGGAGCTTTGGCAATCCTCGAACCCCTCCAACGGCAAGCCCCGGCGCCGACGCCGGGACCCTGGGGGACGACGTGCGCATCGGTAACTCGCGTTACTAACAATCATCGGTCGTGGCACGGTCGCGCGTCAAGTCTCTCGGCTACGATTTCGACCCGACCCAGGGCCACACGCCATGGGCGCCCGCTCACGAGGAGTGCCGTCCGTCGTGGTCGATGAGTCAGGACGCGCGGCGTCGACCGGGCGCCCGGACAGGGCTGCCGACTGGTGGCGCGAGGGCGTCTTCTACCAGGTCTATCCGCGGAGCTTCGGGGACGGAAACGGAGACGGTGTCGGAGACCTGGCCGGCATTCTCGAGCACCTCGACCACCTCGAGCGGGGACCGGACGGCCTCGGGATCGACGCGATCTGGCTGTCGCCGATCTACCCGTCGCCCGGCCTGGACGGCGGCTACGACGTCACCGATCATGCAAGCGTCGACCCCGTCCTCGGCTCGCGGGCCGACTTCGACGAACTCGTCGCTGAGGCGCACCGGCGTGGCATCCAGGTCGTCCTCGACCTGGTCCTGAATCACACCAGCGACCAGCATCCCTGGTTCAAATCGTCGCGGACGGGTCGCGACGGCCCGCACGCCGATTGGTACATCTGGGCCGATCCCGCCGGCCATACCGCCGCCGGCCGCCCGCGGCCTCCGAACAACTGGCGATCCGTCTTCGGCGGTTCGGCGTGGGCATTCGAACCCGCGAGGGGCCAGTTCTACCTCCACACCTTCCTGGCCGAGCAGCCCGACGTGAACTGGCGCCAGCCGGAACTCGCCGATGCCCAACTCGCCATGGTCCAGGGATGGCTCGATCGCGGCGTCGACGGGTTCCGGCTCGATGTGTTCAACCTCCTGGTCAAGGACGAGAGGTTGCGCTCGAATCCCGTGGCCCCCGGCCGCGGCCCCGAGTCCGCGCGCCTCATCCATCGCCAGGACAAGGACCAGCCCGGACTTCGCGACATCCTCGCGAGGCTGCGGGCGCTCGTGGACGCGGAGCCCGGACGGATGACGGTCGGGGAGCTCTTCGATGCGAACCCGTCGCTCGCCGCCGGGTACAGCGAGGAGCGGCACCTGATCTTCGACTTCCTGCTGCTCTTCCAGCCGTGGTCGGCCGATGCGTTCCGCTCCGCGATCCTCGAGCAGGAAGCGGCGTTCGGGCCGGCGCGCTGGCCGACGGTCGTATTCGGGAACCACGACCAGTCGCGACCTGCGACGCGCTGGGCCGGCGATCGCGATCCGGACGCGGTCGCCCGGGCTGCCGCCATGCTGCTCCTCACGCTCCGGGGAACGCCGTTCCTCTACTACGGCGATGAGATCGGGATGCGGGACGTCAAGGTCCCACGCACGGAGGCCCAGGATCCACAGGGCCGCCGAAGGACAGCCTCCGCAGCGGGCTGGAACCGCGACCAGTGCCGCTCGCCCATGCCATGGTGCGGAAGGCCCCGCGGGGGGTTCACGACGGGTCACCCGTGGATGCGGCTCGGATCGGACATCGCGACGCGGAACGTGGCACGAGAGCTCGCGGATCCGGACTCGATCCTGCGGCTGTACCAGCGGCTGGTTCGGGCGCGGCAAGCTACGCCGGCGCTCCACGGCGGAGACCTCGAGGTCCTGACATCATCCGCGCCCGAGCTCCTGCTGTACCGGCGGCGGGCAGGCGAGAGTGACGCCCTCGTGGTGGTCAACTTCTCGGATCAGCCCGTGACGGGACGCATCGACGTGGAGGTCGGGGTGCGCTGGTGTCCACTCGTCACGACGCATCTCGACGGCCCTCCCGAATTCGAGGACGGTGCTGCCGTGACGCTCGCGGGTCTGGATGGCGCCATCTTCGTTCCGGTCCCCGGAGCGGCGCGTCGAGAGGCCTGATCAGGCTGGCCCGATCGAGGATCCGCCGGCGCGCGCTGCTACGATAGGGCCGTTCGGTCCTGGCCAATCTCCGGGGAGCTCCTCACCGTGCCGCTCGAATTCCTCCGTCGCAAGGGCAATGACGCAACGCCGGCCGGGGTGCCGCGTGCGGCGCCGCGCGTCGCCGGCACCGCCCTGCCCGAAGAGGTGGTGGCCCAGGAGCACCAGCTCCGGCTCAACTACGCCGGCAAGACGAGCGAAGGCGTCCGGATCAAGGCGGGCCCGCGCGCCCTCGCCGAGCTCGGGTCGATGCTGGCGGGCATCGCAGAGAGCGACGTCGAGGTGATCGAGCCGCTCCCGATCGAGTTCAGCCAGGCGGCACCCACGATCGTGCGACCGTCCGAGGCGATGCAGTGGCTCAACGCCCACCACGGCCTCTCGCCGATCAGCCGGCATGCGCTCGTGGTCCTGGAGTCGATCGATGCCGTCGACCTCGCCTTCGATACCTTCGTCTGTGCGCTCCTCGACGGCGAGACGGACACATCCGGCTATCCGGAGTACAACGCCGTCGTCGGCGGTGCCGCAGCGCACTGGGACGAGGTCACGGGTGACATGATCGTCCGCGGTGTCGTCGGCTGGGGTGGCCGCGGCGTGCGCGGCGACACTGATCGCATCGGTTCGCGGATCCTCACGAGCGTCCTTTCGAACATCCTGGCCAGCCAGTACTCGCTGGGCCTCACCGCCGTCGAGCGGCCGGCCGTCGCGCACGGCCAGGGCGGCGTCGTCTGCGCCCATTGCGGGTTCCAGTCCGCGCACGAGCGGGCCTTCTACTGCCCGAAGTGCGGCATGCGCCTCCTGCGCGGCTGACGGTCGGACAGGGAGCCCACCCGACCCGTGCCCATCTACGACTACGGTTGCTCCGCCTGCGGCCACGTCATGGAAGTGATCCACCGCATCAACGAGGCCGGTCCCAGGTTCTGCCCGAACTGCGGGAAGGAGGGCACGATGCGCAAGGCGTTTGCCACGCCCGCCGTCCATTTCAAGGGTTCCGGCTGGGCCAAGAAGGACCGCTCCGCGACGTCGACCCCCGGCAAGTCGCGGACGTCCTCGACATCCGAGGGCGCCGCGGGTACAGACACCAAGGGTACGGACACCACTCCCGCAAAGAGTCCAGATCCGGCGCCGGCCAAGTCCGCGGACGGCGACTGATCATGGCCGCCGCGACCGATTGGATCAGCCTCGCCGAAGCCGCCGAGATCCTGGCCGCGGCGAACGTCCGATTCCGACCCGCAACCATCGGCACATGGGCCCGTACGGGCCGCCTCCAGAGCATCAAGCTCGGGGGACGGCGCTTCGTGCGTCGGGGTGAGGTTCGAGCGCTCATCGCCCCGCCCCGGCGTGTCCGCGCTGACGCCTTGCAGCCCGGGCTCTTCGAGGATCTTCGGGACTGACGGCGCTGCCGGGTCGATGGGCCGCGCGCCTCCAGGCCCTGCTGGATCGCGATCGTGTCCGGACGATACTTGCGGTTGCCGCGCGGTACGACCGCGCCGGGGGCGCATTGCTGGCCGGTGGGCTCGCCTACAGCGCCCTCTTTGCGATCGTGCCGCTGGCGCTCGTGGCCGCCGGTCTCATCGGGCTCGGGGTCAGCGATGCCAACGTTCGCGACCAGGCGATCGCCACGATCGCCGACGTCCTGCCGCCCATTCGCGGCCTCATCGGCCAGGTCCTCACGGAGTCGGCGCGGAACGCCAGCACGATCTCGATCGTTGGCGCCGCGACGCTGATCTGGGGCGGCAGTCGCTTCATCCTCGCGTTCGAGAACGCGATGGTCCGCGTCGCGGGGGAGTCGCACACCCGGAACCTCCTGGAGCGCAACCTGCTCGGCTTCGCGACTGCGGCGGTGCTGGTCGGCGCGGTCGTCTTCGGCGCGGTCGTCGCCGCGCTGGCCGCGTTCCTCGACGCTGCGGCCGCAGTCACCGGCCTGCCCCTTGTGTCATCGGTCACGCAGCTCGCACTGTCGCTCCTGCCGGTCGCGCTGACCGTCGGCGCGGTGGTCATCGTGTATCGCTTCGTCTTCGAGACCCGACCGTCGTGGTCCGCCCTCTGGCGACCGAGCTGGGTGGTGGCGCTGGCCCTGACCATCGTGGCCCGGCTCTTCGTCTACATCGCGCCCCGCCTGATCGGCGCGGCCGCCACGATCGGATCGCTGGCGACGGCATTTGCCGCCCTGGCGTGGCTGGGACTGTCATTCCAGGCGCTTCTCGTGGGAGGCGCCTGGGTCACGGAGCGCTTCGAGCGCGAACACGATCGCGACCACGCCGCATCGCCGCCTACGGGCGAGCCCGACGTCCCCGAGCGGGGGCGCGGGCCCGAAGGCTGAGAGCGCGGCCGTCGTCGACCCGTCCATCCCGTCGCGCAGCGCCGCCCGAGGCTGCGCGTCCCGCGGGACCTAACGCTGGGGCGTCCCGCAACGCCGGCAGAAGCGTGCCGTGGCCGACAGCGAGATCCCGCAATTCACGCACGGCTGGACCGCGGCCGTCGACTGCGCGGTCGCGACCTGCTCGAGGACGTCGCGGCTGGAGGCGGCCCACATGGCTTCGGTCGTGTTCCGGGAGATGAGGGCGGCCAGAGGATCAGCCGCGGGCTCGCTGGACTGCGGCGGGATTGCCTGTCCCGCCGGGACGCCCGTGGGCCATCTGGGGCCAGTCGGCCAGGCGGGGGCCGGCGTGCTCGTCGGTCCGGGCTCCGGTGTGGTCGGCGATACCGCGGGAGCCGTCGGCCAGACGGGCTGGCCAATGACATCGACGCCCGGCGCGCCTCCGTCGGCATGATCCGGGCGGGAGGACTCGATCGGCTCGGGCGCGAGCGGAGGCCGCGGCCGGATGCGTCGCCGGCGCGAGCGGAGCCGCCGCAGCCGCGATGTCGTCCGCCGGCGCGAGCGGAGCCGCCGCAGCCGCGATGTCGTCCGCCGGCGCGAGCGGAGCCGCCGCAGCCGCGATGTCGTCCGCCGGCGCGAGCGGAGCCGCCGCAGCCGCGATGTCGTCCGCCGGCGCGTCCGCGACCGTTGCCGGCGGCTCGGCCTCGGCCGCGGGCAGCCCGAAGGGTGACGCGACATCAGCCACTGCCTCGCGCGCAGCGTCATTGGCGGCAGCGACCGGCTGCGATTCCTCGACCGCGGCGACGGGCTGCGACTCCTCGACGGCAGCGACTGCGATCGTCGCATCGACGGTCGAGGTCGCCGCTGCGACGGGCTCCGCGGCCTCGGCCGTTTCGTCGGCTGCCTGCGAGGCTTCGTACGCGGCGACGGCATCGTCGATGGTCTGGCCGGGCCACAGGCCTCCGATCGTGGGTTCCGTGATATCGGCAGGCTCGGAGGCGACGGGCTCGGGCGCCCGCTCGAGCGCCTCGATCGTCGGCGGGGTGGCGAGGGCTGCGGCCGACAGGTCCTCGGCGGGAGGCCCGGCGGCTTCGGCGGCGTCACCGGCGTCGTACGTGGCGTCGCGGGCTTCGCGAGTTTCCGCGCCGATCATCTCCGGCGCATGCGCGTGCGGATGCGCGTCCTCGGCGGCAAAGGGATCAGCGGTGGGCACGAGCTCGTCGGCAGCATATGGGTCGACCAGTCGACGAAGTCGTTCGGGGTCGACGGCGTCGAGGACGGGCGCGGGCTCGGTGATCGCCAGCGGAGCGCACGAGAGGCAGCGGGCCTCGATCTCGTTCCAGCAGTTCGCACAGGTGTACTGGCGGCAGGACATGCAGAAGTTGAAGGTCCGATGGAAGGCATCGAGCTGGTGGGACGTTGCGTCACGCTCGACATCAAACCGGGCTGACGCGAAGGCTTCGTCGAGGGACGAGTCGTCCGACATGACGAAGTTCTTGAGGCCGCGGCCCAGCACCTTCAAACCGCCCATGCGCCGCTGCCGCGGCGCGGCCGACTCGAACGTGTAGCGCGTGCCACAGCGTTCGCAGAAGGATTCGGTAAGGATCTCGGTCATCGGCCCCGGGTTGCTCCAATCCTCGATCGCGCGATCGGCGCGAGGGGTTCGGAGTATAGACCAGCTTTCTTCGTCTTCCGATCGACAGCTGGTACCGGTCTGGTCCAGCCAGCAGTACTCGTCCGGGGCGATGCGCCGGGCTCTGGTAGGCTCCGGCCGATGCGACCGAACCGACCGATGTCGGCCGTCGAGCGTTTCTTCGAACGACTCGTTGAACGGCCCAGCGCGCGGCTCTTCGGGACCCGGGTCCAGCCGGTCCAGTTGCAGCGTCGAATCGAGCGAGCGATGGAGCTCGGGCGATCCTCGGCGGCGGGACGGGTCCGCGTTCCCGATCGGTTCACGGTCCGGGTCTCCGTGGCCGACCAGGAGCGCCTCGAGCGGCTGCCTGCGCTGCCGGTGGAGCTGGCCTCGGCGGCGCTCGAGTGGGCACGCCATCGGGGCTACGTCGTCGCGGCCCGGCCGCGGGTGGCGATCGTGACCGACGCGGGCCTTCGCCGCGGCGACATCGAGGTGGAGGCTCGGTACTCCGATACCCGGTCCGGGTTCGAGATCGATGAGCCAGCCGACCTCGGCCGAACCCGCGCCTATATCGCCCCGGTCGTCCGGAGCCCACGGGCGACGCTGGCGATCCTCGGACCCGACGGCCGCGAGTCGACGATCGTCGCCGATGGCGGACCGCTGTCGATCGGGCGATCGGCGGGCAACACCGTCGTCTTCGCCGATGAGCGGGTGTCTCGCCAGCACGCTCGGCTCCAGGCTCGTGGGGGTGTCCTCGTCCTGATCGATCTCGAGTCGAGCAACGGGACGCGCGTGAACGGGGAGCGGATCACGGAGGTTGTCGTCGGGGCCGGCGACGTCATCGAGATTGGTGGCGCCAGCATCAGGATCCTCGATGTCGATGACGGCGAGGCTATGCCCGACCTGTCGCCCACGTCGGAGCCTAGCGCCGGCTACCCGCCGGACGCCCGCTGACCATGGACGCCGCGGTCCTCGCGATCTGGGTCCTGCGCCTGCTCTTCCTGGGCGGGCTCTACCTGTTCCTGTGGGCCGTCGTGCGGGTGCTCCTGCGCGACCTGCGGGCAGCGGCGCGCGAGCCGGGGGCCGAGCTCGGGCGACTCGTGGTCGTCAGCTCGCCGAGCGGCGAACCCGCCGTCGGCGCGGCGTTTTCGCTCGATGCCGTGACGACCCTGGGGCGGGACGTCAACGCGACGATCCTGGTCGAGGACGAGTTCGTTTCCGGCATCCATGCCGCCCTCACGTATCGGGGCCGGGCCTGGTACGTGGAGGATCTCGGGTCGACCAACGGGACCTTCGTCAACGGCAGCCGGGTTGAGGGCGTCGCCGCGACGACGTTCGGGGATGAGCTCCAGCTCGGGAACGTCCGGCTGCGGCTCGAGCGGGCGCGCCGATGAGCAACGTGCCCGCGAGCGTCGGTCGGAACCGGATCCGCCCGCGATTCCGCGGCCGCGAGCTCGGGCTGCTCCTGATCGTGGCGGGGACCATCGCGGCCGGGAGCATCTCGCTCGCGGCAACGCGGCGCCTGGCGGCCATCGCCCCGTCGCCGGTTGGGGGATCGGTGGATCCGGGCGGGATCTTCGCCGACCAGCTGGCCCTGGTCGCGTACCTCGGTGCGCTGTTCGCGGCCCACCTGGCATTCGTGATCGCGGGTCGCCGAACCGACCAGGTCCTCCTGCCGACCGTCGGCCTCCTCGGCGGGATCAGCCTGCTGCTCATGGAGCGGCTGCCGCAGGGCCTCGTGGGCGGCCTGGGTCTCGGTCGAAACCAGCTGTTGTGGCTGCTCGCGTCGCTGGCCCTGACGGCGGGCATCGGGGCCCTGGTCCGGAGCGACGCGTGGCTGCGGCTCTACAAGTACACGTGGGCCGCGCTCGGCGTGGGGCTCCTCCTCATGACGTTCGTCTTCGGGCACGACGTGAACGGCCAGCGCCTGGCGCTGACGATCGGGCCGCTCACCGGCCAGCCTTCGGAGCTGCTGAAGGTGATCCTGGTGGTCTTCCTGGCCGGCTATCTCTCGGAGAACCGGCCACTCCTGATGGACGAATCCACCCGCATCGGTCCGATCCGGCTGCCGCCGCTGCCGTACCTGGCGCCGATGATCGCGATGTGGGCGGTCGCCCTCTCGATCGTCCTCGTCCAGGGCGATCTCGGGGCCGCCCTCCTGTTCTTCGCGGTCTTCCTTACCCTCCTGTACGTCGCGACCGCGCGGGCGTCCTACGTTGCCCTCGGGATGGTCGCCTTCCTCGCCGGCGGGCTGGTCCTGTATGAGGTCGTGCCCCACGTCCGGACCCGGGTCGACATCTGGATCGATCCGTTCGCGACGGCCCAGACGACCGGCTACCAGGTGGTCCAGGCGCTTCACGCCTTCGCTCGTGGCGGGATCCTGGGCACCGGGCTCGGTGCCGGGCTGCCGGCCGTCGGCGGGTTGCCGCCGGGTGGCATTCCCGCCCTCCATACCGACTTCCCGCTCGCGGCCCTGGGCGAGGAGCTTGGCCTCGTCGGAATCATGGGGATCCTCGGGCTGTACCTCGTGGTCATCGAGCGCGGGCTCCGGATCGCCGCGTCCGCGGCGGATGACTTCCGGGCCATCCTCGCGGCCGGGCTCAGCCTGGTGATCGGCGTCCAGGCCTTCATCATCGCGGCCGGTAACCTCAAGCTGATCCCACTCACCGGGATCACCCTGCCTTTCATCAGCTACGGCGGTTCGTCGCTGATCGCGAATGGCGTGGTGCTGGGCCTGCTCATCGCGCTATCCGATCGAGGCGCGGAGCTGCCGCCGGCCCCTGCTGGTGCCCGCGGCCGGCTCCGGCGGTTCGGGAGGGCGGCGGCGTGACGGCGGACGAGGGCACCGCCCGCGGTGGCGTGGCGCTTGGGAACGCCCCGACCGTCCGCGGCAAGCGGCCCGGGATCGGAGAGGCACTCGGACGGGTTGCATTGGGCCTTGCGCTTGCCTTCGGGGCCCTGGCGGCGGGCGCCGGCTACTGGCAGGTTGCGCGGTCCGCGGACCTCTCCTCGTCCCCGGACGACGCCGCGGTCATTGCCGCCAGCCGCCACATCATCCGCGGCGACATCACGGATCGAGATGGGACGCTGCTGGCCTGGACGATCAAGGACAAGAACGGCGAGCCACAGCGCAAGTACCTTTCGCGGTCGCTCTCCGGGGTCATCGGCTACGCCTCGCCGATCTACGGCTCGGCCGGGCTCGAACGCGCCTACCAGGCCCAGCTGACCGGTATCACGCCGGCCGATCCAGTCCAGGATCTGGTCAAGAAGTTCCGTGCGAATCCGTCAGATCCGCAGGCGATGAAGACCACGCTCGTGGCGAAGCTTCAGCAGGCCGCGGTCACGGCCCTGGGCAAGGACCGGGGTGCGGTGGTGATGCTCGATCCGCGAACCGGCGAGGTCCTGGTCCTGGCTTCGACACCGACGTTCGACGCCTCGGGGCTCGCCGGCGCCGCGACGGCAAAGGCCACCATGACCGCCCTCCAGGCGGACGCGACGAAGCCGCTCCTGCCGCGAGCCACGCAGGGCCGCTACGTCCCGGGATCGGTCTTCAAGATCGTGACGGCGATCGCCGGCCTTGGCTCGGGTGCGATCACGCCGGACACGACCTTCGCGCAGCAGCCGGCGGCCGAGAAGACGGGCCTGCTCGTGGACGGCTTCCGGGTCAAGGACGGCCACCATCCGAAGACCGGCACGAAGGCGCTCAACTTCTTCGAGGCGACCGAGGTCTCTTGCAACATCTGGTACGCCCTGGCCGGCCTGCAGACAGGCGGCGACGCGTTGGCGTCGTGGGCCGCCAAGCTGGGGTTCGGCGCGCCGATCCCGTTCGACCTCCCGACGGTTGCATCGCAGGTCACGGGCGGCGGCGGGTCGTTCGGCGGCGGGTTCAGTGACGCGGTGGAGCTTGCGAATGCCGCCTACGGGCAGGCCGAGACCGTCGTCACGCCGCTCCAGATGGCGCTCGTCGCGGCGACGGTCGCAAATGGCGGGGTCCTCATGCAGCCCCACCTCGTCGAGTCGTTCACCGGTCGCGGAGGCACCACGACCGTCGCGCCCGAGGTCTGGCGCCGGATCATCGCGCCGAGCGTAGCCACGGAGATCACGACCGCGATGCAGCAGGCCGTGAACGGCACGCTCGGCCGGCAGTACACGACGGGCGCCCAGGTCAAGGGCCTCACGGTCGCCGGGAAGTCCGGCACGGCCGAGCTCGGCGGCAACGGCGAGCCGAACTCCTGGTTCATCGGCTTCGCCCCGGCCGGCAACGCCCAGGTCGCCATCGCGGTCGTGGTGGAACAGGGTGGTCGGGGAGCCGAGCGGGCCGCGCCGATCGCGGGTCAGCTCCTTGCGGCGTGGAAGACCTGGGCCGGACAGTGAGTGACGTGTCCGGCGGCCCCGAGGAGACGCCACCGCCCATCGCGACGCCTGAGGATGGGGCTCGCCGCCCGCTCGTCGAGCGGCTCGGGATGGCCTCGATCGCGGTCGTCCTCGCGGTCATCTTCGGTGCGATGGCCGCCGTGTCCTGGGCAGGCCACGATCCGTTCCTCGCGGTCATGGCCGGGCGTCGGCGCGCTGATGACCGCTTGGGCAGGGCTGATCACGATCACCCGGGGCTAGGGAGCGGTCAGCGCTGCCCTGATCGCGTCGATCAGATCCGCCTGCGCGGCCGTCGGGCCGTCAGGGTTCATCTGGACGGCCACCATGACGTTGTCGACGGCGACCCACGACGTGGCAAACATTCCGTCGCTGATGACGTTGCATCCTCCGCCGCCCGGGGTGGTCCCGATGAATCCCGACGCCAGGAAGTTCTGGTCGACTGCCTCCCGGGCCGCGACCGTCGGAAAGACGAGGACCTCCTCGATCGAGGCTCCGGTCGCTGACCATGCCAGCTCGGGATATGGCGGCACACAACCCACGAACGCCGGGAAGTGCGCCGGCGGCGTCACGACACCGGCTGTCGGGATCGGCGCGATCCGGGCCTGAGGCAGGTTCGGATCGGCCTGTATCAGGCGCGTGAATGTGTCCGTCGCCGCCAGCGGGGCCGTGGCGGTCACCTGGTCGCCGTTCCAGACGACCTTCTCGACTACTGCCATGTTCTCGCAGGCAACCCGCAAAGCGGCGTCGCACTCCGCGGCCTGAGGATCGTGGCGATGGACCTCGACCACGACCGGTCCGGCGCCGAGGGTGAGCCCATCGATCATGACCCCCTGCCCGTCTATCAGCGGGTTCTCGGCGATGAACGGCGTCCCGCAGCCGGGTCCGAACGGTGGCGGGGTCCCGATCTGGAGCGGGCAGAAGTAGACGAGTGGACCGAACGACCAGCCACCGAGCAGGAACGATTGATCGTTGGCGGGCTCCCGATCGATGTTCGACGGTCGAGCCACGAAGCGCCCGCCGAGCGACGACGGGATCCCGTCCGGGTACCGCGAGTCGACGACCGGCGCGGTGTCCGTCGTTGCGACCGGTGGAGCGGTCGAAGGCGATGCCGGCAGCGTCGCCGTCGGGCTGGACGCGCCCGAGGGCGACGAGCCCGGCGCGGCACCTGGAAGTCGGCTCAGGCCGGCTGCGACCACGACGACCACCAGGAGGGCCGCGGCGATCGGGCCCATGGCCGCGCCCCGTGCACGAACGCGGGCCGGTCCCGGTCGGGCCGTGCCGAGCGGGGTGGCCCGGAGGTCGGCCTCGGCTCGTCGAACCTCGCCGTCGAACCAGGCAGCGAGCCGGCCGGGAAGGGGATCGTCGTCGGTGGGTCGGGGCAGCGGGTCATTCATCGCCGAGGGTCTCCCTGAGTCGCTGCAGGCCGATTCGCAACTGCGACCGGACGGTGTTCTCGGACCGGCCGACTGCCATCGCCACCTGCGGGACGGTCATCCCGGCCATGTGATGAAGGACGACGGCGGCGCGCATCCTCGGAGGCAATCCGCGGAGCGCCTCGCGAACCGCGATGTGGTCGGTCGACGCCGTCATCGCCGCCGGGATCTGGAGGACGTCCCGGCCGGACCGCAGTCCGAATTCGCGACGCAGCCGTCGAACAACGCGAAACGCCTCGCGCGTCTGGATCGTGAGGAGCCAGGGCCGCAGCGCGTTCGGATCGCGGAGAGCGCCGAGGTGGCGGATGGCCAGCTCGAAGGTCGTCTGGACGAGGTCCTCGGCCTCGCGGTCGTCGAACGTGATCGCCCGTGCCGCAGCCAGCAGGATCGGGGCCTCGCGTTCGAAGGCGGCCCCAAGGGCGACGATATCGAGGGGCCGCGACGGCGTCGCGATGCCGACATCGGCGACCTCTTCTGGAAGGTGTGGATCCGCCACGAGGTCGCGCGACGTATGAACGACGAGCCCGGCCGGCTTTGGGCGCACCATCTCGATCACACCCTACAAGAGGCAGGCAGGGACGGAACCGGGTGAGCCGCCGCGCCGTCTCAAGGTGATCCCTGCACCGACCCCAATGGCGTCGTCGTCGTACCATCGGCCGACGCTTCGCGCCGCGACTCCGTCGTGGCGTGCTCCAACCCCAGCCGAGGGAGACGGATGACGAAGATCCAGGAGACCGGCGACAAGGTGATCGCCAACGTCGAGCGCGTGATCGTGGGCAAGCACACCGAGGTGCGCATGGCCCTGGTCGCGCTGCTGTGCCGCGGTCATCTCCTCATCGAGGATGTCCCGGGAACCGGCAAGACCGTGCTGGCCAAGGCGATCGCGAAGAGCCTCGGCTGTACGTTCCGACGGATCCAGTTCACGCCCGATCTCCTGCCGTCGGACGTGACGGGCCTCTCGATCTACAACCAGAAGACCCAGGAATTCGAGTTCCGGCCTGGCCCGATCATGAGCCAGGTGGTCCTCGCCGACGAGATCAACCGAGCGACGCCGAAGACGCAGTCTTCTCTCCTTGAGTGCATGGAAGAGCGCCAGGCCACGGTCGACGGCACGACCTGGCCGATGCCCGACCCGTTCCTCGTCATCGCCACCCAGAATCCGATCGAGTACGAGGGCACGTTCGCCCTTCCCGAGGCACAGCTCGACCGCTTCATGCTTCGGATCCGGCTCGGCTACCCGCAGCTGGTCGAGGAGATCGTCATCCTCGACGAGCAGAAGCGTCGCCACCCGATCGACGAGCTCGAGGAGGTCATCTCGGGTGACGAGCTGCGCGAGATGCAGACGGCGGTCCGCGAGATCTATGTCGACCCGAGCGTCGCCGACTACATCGTGCGGCTCGTGAGTGCGACCCGCAGCCATCCCGACGTCTACCTGGGAGCCTCGCCTCGAGGGTCCATCGCGCTCTACCGTGCGGGTCAGGCGCTCGCCGGTCTCCTGGGCCGTGACTACGTCCTCCCCGACGACGTCAAGGCGCTGGCCGAGGCGGCCCTGGCTCACCGCCTGATCATCAAGACGAGCTCGACGATCCACGACATCCTGCCCGGCCAGGTCGTGGCCGAGCTCCTCGACTCGACGCCGATCGACGGCGTGACGCCGCTGGGCTCCGGTGTTACCCACGGCGGACCTCGCGAGGTCGCCGCCAAGATGTCCGCGGCCGAGGCCTGATCGAGCGGAGCGGGGGCGAGGAGGACTGATGCTGCGCCGGATCCAGCTCCTCGTGCTCGGCGTGATCCTGGTGATCGCGGCCTTTTCGACCGGCTTCTCGTTCCTGTTCTACCTCGTCTACCTCGGCATCTTCGTGGTGGGCGGCTCGTACGTCCTGACCCGCCTCGGCCTCTCGGATCTCGAGGCCGGTTATGCGGTCAATCAGCTGTCGGGTCATGTCGGTGACCGCCTTCGCGTGACCTACACGATCCGCAACACGAGTCGCATCCCCAAGCCGTGGCTCGAGATCCACAACCCGACGTCGTTGCCGGCGGGCCTGCCCGGCCGGGCCCTGGCCCTGGGCGGTCAAAGCGAGCGGTCCTGGCTCGTGCGCACGCCTCTGACGCGCCGCGGGCAGTTCCGGATCGAGCCGCTCCAGATCCGCACGGGCGATCCGTTCGGCTTCTTCGAATCGTCGGCCGCGGTCGGTACCGGGGTCACGGCAATCGTGTATCCGCGTGTCGACCCGCTGCCGCTCTGGAGGCTCCCCGCCGCGAACGTGGACGGCAGTCACGCCACGCCAGAGCGAACGCTCCAGACCTCGCCACTCGCAACCACGGTTCGACCGTGGGCTCCCGGAGATGCGTTCAACCGGATCCACTGGAAGTCGACCGCGCGCCACGGCGAGATCCAGGTCAAGGAGTTCGAGCTGGAGCAGACCGCCGACGCCTGGATCATCCTCGACCTCGAGCGCGCCCCACAGATCGGCCGTGGAGATGACTCGACCGTCGAGAGCGCCGTCCGGGCGGCGGCTTCGGTGGCGGACAAGGCGATCAGCGAGAACCGCGCGGTCGGCCTGACGGTCAACGCCCATCGCCTCGCCCAGCTGCAACCCGACCGCGGCAGCCGGCAGCACCTCAAGATCATGCAGCTCCTCGCCGCAGTGGAAGGAGATGGGACGACGCCGCTCGGGGAATCCCTCGTGGCAACCGTCCCGCGGATCCGGCGCGGCATGACCGCGGTGGTCATCACGCCGTCCCTGGATCGAGGCTGGGTCAAGCCGCTCAGCGCCCTGCGCGCCCGGGGCGTTGGCTGCGTCGCGATCATCTTCGACGTCAACGCGTTCCGGCTGCACGCGCAGGACGAGGAGTACCGCCGCAGAGGCCGGGCCCTGCCGCCGCCCGACCCGGACGCGGAGGCCCCCCTGCAGCACGAGATGCGGGCGCTCCGACACGCCCTCTCGGAGTTCGACGTAGCCGTCCACGTCGTGGTCCCGGCCCGGGCCATGGGCGAGGTCCTCGTCGGGTGAGTGCCGCCGTCGGGACCTGGGACGCGCCGAAGGACCGCCTCCGGAGCATCACCGGCGGGCCTGCCGAAGGGTGGACGTCGCTCGCGGCCGTGGTCGTGATCATCACGTCGCTGGCCTGGTCCATCGACGACGCCAAGTGGGTGAACGGCGTAGGGTCGCTCACGGATTTCCTGCCCATCGTGGGACTTGCCGGCATTGCCGTGGGCTTCATCGGCCCGAAGCTCGGCTGGGGCCGCTGGACGACGCACTTGCTCGGTGTTGCCTTCGCGGCAATCGTCCTCCCCATCATCGCCGGCGGTCTCGTCCTCGGCAGCTCGGTCACGGGCTTGGGCCCCGCCGCGCTGGCCGCCCGCTACGAGGAAGCCGCCAACATCGTGACCCGCGTCTGGGTCGACCTCGGGGTCAACCACCTGCCGTTCACGACGGAGTACGGGCACTACTTCATCGCCCTCGGGGCGATCGTCTGGGGAACCGGGCAATACGCGTCCTATGCCGTCTTCGGTCACCGACGCTCGCTCGACGCGGTCATCGTCACGGGGCTGGTCCTGCTCGGCAACATGGCCCTCACCCAGAACGACCAGCTCCAGCTGATCGTGCTGTTCTCGCTGGGGGCGCTCGCCCTGCTGGCGCGGTCGCACGCGTTCGATGAGCGCACGACCTGGCTCCGGCGCCGGATCGGCGACCCTGCCACGGTCACCGGCCTTTACCTGCGGGGCGGTGCCATCTTCATCGCGGTCGCGGTCATCGGGTCGCTGTTCCTGACCGCGACTGCCTCGTCCGCACCGCTCCAGGGTCTCTGGAAGAACGTGCCGGGGACGCTCGCTTCGGTCTCCGAGTGGGCGCAGAAGTTCCTGCCGGGTGGCGGCGAGTCCCGTAACCCGGGAATCGTCGTCTTCGGCGAGCACTCCGCGATCCTGGCCAAGTGGACGCCGAACGACAACGTGGCGTTCACGGCTCAGCTGCCGACGTCCGAGACCGAGCAATTCAAGTGGCGGGTCGGGGCCTACGCCGAATTCGACGGGCACAGCTGGAGCTGGGGTCCAACGTCGACCATCGGTATTCCGGCTCGCGGGGATCTGCTGGGCGGGGCGACCGAGGACCCGGTCGAGCTGACCGATCGGCGCGAGGTCCGGGCCGTCATCACGCCGAAGTCCCTCGTCTCGGGTTACGTCGTCAGTCCGCAAACGGTCGAGTGGGTGGACCAGCCGTCTCACCTGACCGTGACGGGCGCGCAGAGCTGGTTCTCGACGGTCACGCTCGACGGCACGCCGACGTATACCGTCACGGCCCTCGTGCCCGCGATCGGCACCGGCACCGACCAGATCACCGAGAACAAGCTGCGCGTCGCAAGCCGCGAGTACTCCGCCGAGATCCAGGAGCTGTACATCGGCAACCCGAACCAGTTCATGGGGCCCAAGGCCCAGCAGGTCCTCGATGAGGTGCTGGCGATGACCCCGGACAAGAACCCCTACGACCTCGCCCTCAACATGCAGGACTACCTGTTGTCGTCGAGGTTCCACTACCAGTCCGATGTCACGGATCTCGTCGACCAGAACTGTTCGGGCCTGTCGACCGTCGAGTGCTTCGCCACGATCCGGGCCGGCTATTGTCAGTACTACGCGACGACGATGGCGATCCTGCTGCGCGCCGCCGGCGTCCCAACCCGATTGGCCCAGGGGTTCCTTCCCGGCGAGCGAAGCGCGGACGGCATGGAAACGGTCACCAACTCGGGCGCCCACGCCTGGGTCGAGGTCTACTTCCCGGGCTACGGCTGGATCGACTTCGATCCGACCGGCGGCAACGTGGGGCAACCGGTGGCGATCCCGTCGGGTGCTCCGGCTTCGCCCACGCCGCGTCCTTCGGCCGTCCTCGTCACGGACCAGCCAGGGACGAGCGACAGGGATCCGCGGCGGACCCCGGCGACCGGCGTCACCGGCGTGGTCGACGGCAGGACGGGCGGCACGTCCACGGGCCCGTTCATCGTCATCGCGATCCTGCTGCTCGTCGGCGCGGCCGGGCTTGCCTCGGCGGCCTGGCGGCGCGGCCCTCGCCCGATGCATCCGGACCGGGCCTGGCAGTCCCTGGCCCGCTGGGCGACACGGTTCGGGGTCGGGCCGAGACCGTCGCAGACGGTCTACGAGTTCGCCGGCGCCCTCGGCGATGCCCTGCCGTCCGTGCGCCCCGAGCTCGCGACCGTCGCCAACGCGAAGGTCGAGATTGCCTATGGCCGTCATGAGCTCGGTACCGACCGGATGAAGATCGTCGCGGAGGCCCATCGCCGGCTGCGACTGCGGCTCCTGCGCCTCGCCTTCCGCCGTCCTCGCCGCGGGAAGGGGCCCGGGACGATCAGGCGGCGTTAGGCCCGGTCACAAGGCTCCGGACCGGCTCCGTTCCGCGTCGAGCTCCTGACGTCGCTCCGTCTCGAGCGCGCGCAGGTGCTCCGTCAGGTTGTGGGCCCGGAGCCGCGGTCGACCGGCCCGGATCTCCACGACGCTGATGCCGGCGAGGGCAAACGGGAATGTCCAGAACCGCGTGAGGGGCAGGTCGAGCAGGGCGAGCAGCACGATCTTGAAGACCCCATCGTGGCCGACGAGCACCGTCCAGGGCTCGCTCGTCGGGGCGGCCGCGTAGCCGAGGACATGGGCGCCCGGGGCGCCCGTGCCGTCGGAGCGATCGCGGAGCCCGGCGAGCATCGCCGCGAGCGATTCCCGGACGCGAACGTCGACGTCCGTGATCGGCTCGCCGCCGGGCGCCCAGCTCGTGAGGGGGTCCCGTCGCCAACCGGCCAGGACATCGGCCCATCGCGTCTCGATCTCCGCTGCCAGGCGTCCCTCCCACTCGCCCTGGCCGATCTCGAGGAACCCGGCATCGGGAACAACGGGCACGACGGCCGCCATGGCGGCCGGGTCCGCCATGGCCCTGGCGACGGCCGCGGCCGTCGACGACGTCCGCAGCAGAGGGGAGTGGCGAATCTCGATGGGCGGGCCGCCCGGCACCGGGAGCGCCGGAACCTCGTGCGGTCGCGCCAGGCGCTCCGCGGCCAGCTCCGCCTGGCGCTCGCCCTCGGGCGACAGCGGCGAATCGCCCTGCCCCTGGAAGCGGCCCTCCGCGACCCACGCCGACTCGCCATGTCGGAGCAGGACGATGGTCGCGTCGAGGCCCGCCGGGATCAGGCCCGGGCTCGCGCCGGCCACCCTGTCGCTCAGCGGTCGCCTCCCAGCCGGACGATCCAGAGGTCGATGAGGGACTCGTGATCGCGGATGGAGGTCGCGAGCGTCTCGGGGACGTCGTCGTCGAGGGCGAGAATCATCAGCGCGTCGGCTCGCGGCGCGGAGCGCGCCACGTGCATCGCCGAGATGTTGACGTCGGCCGCGCCCAGGATGCCGCCGATCCGGCCGATCATCCCCGGCCGGTCCTGGTGGTGCGTGATCAGCATCACCGGCGCGGGTTCCATGTCGAGGCGGTAGTCGTTGAGGCGCGCGAGCCTGGGCTCACCGTTGGCCACGGTCCCGCCGACCGCCAGGACCCGACCGTCGACCTCGCCGGAAACCGTGATCAGGGCACTGAACGAGCCGGCGTCGCGCGTCTTGCGCTCGACCACCGTGATGCCTCTTGCCCGGGCGAGGAGCGACGCGTTGACGAGGTTTACCCGCTCCGTCGTCACCCGCTCGAGCAGGCCGCGCAGGAGGGCCGCCGTGATGGGGGCCGCGTCGAACTCGGCCGGCTCGCCCGCGACCTCGAGGGTCAGCGTCCGCACGCCGGCCCCGGCGAACTGCGAGAAGAACTGGCCGAGCATCTCCGCCAGCGGCAGGTACGGCCCGATCGACTGGGCGGCCTCCGGTCCGAGGAGCGGGGCGTTCACGGCGTACCGGGCCGGCCGTCCGGCCAGGACGTCGAGGACCTGGCCGGCCACCTCCTCGGCCACGGCAACCTGGGCCTCCGCGGTCGACGCTCCGAGGTGCGGCGTCAGCAGCGTGTTCGGGGCGTCGAGGAGTGGCGACCCGGCGGGCGGCTCGGACTCGAAGACATCGATCCCTGCACCGCCCAGGTGCCCGGATCGGAGCGCGTCCGCGACCGCGGCCTCGTCGACGATGCCACCGCGCGCCACGTTGAGGACGAACGCACCGGGTGGCATCCGCTTGATCGCGTCGACGCCGATCATGCCCCGCGTCGCCCGGCTGAGCGGGACGTGAACGGTGATCGCGTCGGATCGTGCCAGCAGGGCGTCGAGGTCGAGGAGCTCCACGCCGTGCAGGCCGGCCTGCTCCGCCGTCACGTAGGGGTCCGAGCCCACGATGCTCATCTCGAACCCCCGGGCACGGTCGGCGATCGCCATCCCGATCTTGCCGAGGCCGATGATCCCGAGCGTCCGCCCCCGAAGCTCGACGCCCTGGAACTGGGCCCGCTTCCATTCGCCGCGCCGAACCGACGCGTCCGCGGAGGCCACGCGTCGGGCGAGGCCCAGGAGCAATGCCATGGTGTGCTCGGCGGCCGCGATCGTGTTGCCGGTCGGCGCATTGACGACCGTGATGCCGGCCCGGGTAGCCGCGTCCAGGTCGACGTTGTCGACGCCGACCCCGGCCCGCCCGATCACCTGCAGGCGGGTGCCTGCCGCGATCAGTTCGGCGTTCGCCTGGACCTGGCTGCGCACGATGAGCGCCTCGTAGTCCCCGACGATGTCCCGGATCGCGGCGGGGTCGAGGCCCAGCCGCTCGTCGACATCGTGGGCAGCCCGAAGGCGTGCCAGGCCCTCGGCGGCAATCGACTCGGCGACCAGGATCCTCATCCCCGCGCGGCTCCGACGGTCTGCTCAGTCCGGTCGGCTGCGGCCAGCGCGGCTCGCTGGGCCGCCGCGACGGCCGCACCGGGTTCGATGGGCCGGCCGGCGGCGACGGCGACGGCCTCGATCGTGGCGATCGCGCCGAGGATCTCCTCGACCGTGACCGACCCGAGGTGCCCGACGCGAAAGATCTTGCCGGCCAGCTGCCCCTGGCCGCCCGCGAGCACGACGCCGCGAGCCATGATCTCGGCATTCATCGCCTTCCAGTCCAGACCGGACGGGATCCTGGCGGCGGTCACGGTCTTCGAGCGATGGGCCGGATCGGCAAGAAGCTCGAAGCCGAGAGCCACGAGGCCGGCCTGCGTCGCCGCGGCGCAGGCCTCGTGCCGGGCGAAGATCGCCGGCGCGCCTTCGGCTTCCATGAGCCGGATGCCCTCGTCGACCTGGAAGACCACCGCGACGGCCGGGGTCCAGGGTGTCTGGCCAATTTCGGCGCTCTCGCGGTGCTTCCGGAGATCGAAGTAGAAGCGCGGCATGCGGGCGGTTTCCATTGCCGCCCAACCCCGCTCGGAGGCGGCGATCATCGCCAGACCCGGGGCCGACATCCAGGCCTTCTGCGAGCCGGTGATGACGAGGTCGCAACCCCAGGCGTCCATCTCGAAGGGCACGGCGCCAAGCCCCGATACGCTGTCGACGAGGATGAGCGTATCGGGGCTGGTCGCCCGGATCGCGGCTGCCAGTGCCGGGATCGGGTTCATGACCCCGGTCGAGGTCTCGTTGTGGGTCAGGAGCACAGCCCGATAGTCGGCGGCCGGAAGCCGTTCGCGGAGCTCGTCCGGGTCCGCGGCCCAGCCCCACTCGGCGCTCATCCGATCGACGTTCGCCCCGTAGGTCTCGGCGATCTTGGCGAATCGGTCCCCGAACGAGCCGATCGAGACGCCGAGAACGCGGTCGCCCGGCGAGAGGACATTGACGACCGCGGCCTCGAGGCCGCCGGTCCCGGCGCTCGAGACCACGGCGATCTCGCTGGTCGTGCCGAAGAACGGCCTCATGCCGGTCTGGATCCGTCCGAGCATCGCCGCGAACTCCGGGCCGCGGTGGTTGATCATCTGGCGTCCACCGGCCTCGCGGACGGATGGAGGCAGCGAGGTCGGGCCGGGGATGCGGAGGTTCGGCTCGAATCGGGTCACGGGGCGGATCTCCTGGGCAGGTATGTCTCAGACCCGATGGTCGCACGCGCGACGCCGTGGTGCAGCCGACGTCGCATTCGACAGCGCCCGGCCGTCGACTGACGGACCATGGGACCAATGACATCTGTCCGAAGGAACCGCTCGCGCCGCCGCCGACTGGTGCTCGGGGCGCTCGCCGTGCTGTTGTCGTGCACGATCGTCGCTGCCGGGGCCGTGTGGTCCGATGCGGCCGGTGCCGGTCAGGCATGGCAGCGCGTCCTCGATCGGGTCGATCGGATGATCGCCGGACCCGGTGCCCGATCGATCGATCCCGCCGATCGTCGTCGTGACGCCGCGGCCCACGGAATCAACGGCCGTCCCGGCGAGCGGGGGACCCGACGCAACGCCGCTGTCGACCCCGGTGCGAGCACCGATGGACGTCCAGATCGATACCAACCCTGCGGCACACTTTGCTCACGAGATCCGCGATACCTGGTGCTCGCCGGCGGGTGTCGAGATGACGCTCGCCGTGCTCGACCTGCATGCCGTCTCTGATTCGTTCCAGCGCCAGATCGCGGGTCGCGTCCACGAGTGGGAGAGCGTGGCGGACAGCCTCAACGGCGGTTGGGGGCCGCAGGCGATGGTCCTGGCGCTGGCCGCGTATGGCGCGCCGGGGTACCAGGTGCGGGCCTACGACACGCGGGACGACGCGCTCCGCGACGCGGCGGCCGCGATCTCGTCGACCAATGAACCGGCTCTCCTGCTTGCCTGGCGCGGCGCGCACACCTGGGTCATGACCGGCTATCGCTCGGATGCGGACCCCCGGATCTTCCCCGATGCGACGATCAGCGGGACCTACATTGACGACCCCTGGTATCCGACCGTTAGCACGATCTGGGGCCCATCGGACCCCGCGGGGACGTTCCAGGACGCCGCTGAGATGATCCGCAACTTCCTGCCCTGGAAGCGCCCCGAAGGCAAGTACCCGGATCGGGACGGGCGCTTCATCGTCCTCATCCCGACCCAGATGCGGCCTGCGGGTTCCTAGGCCGCGCTCCCGGGCGGAGACCCCAGCCCGGCAACCCGGCGAGGCAGCGCCACCGCCATGACGGCGACCTTCGACGCCGAGCCGAAGGCGAAGCCGGCCGGGATGGCGACCATCCCCAGGGCTGGCACGAGCAGGTTCGTCGAGACGACGATGACGCCGAGCGAGATGACCGACGCGAGGACCGGCCAGAGCGTGTTCCGGGTGGCGTAGAAGCCACGGGCAAGAGGCTGCGCCAGGGCGTCGAAGGGCACCGAGACGGCAAACGCCACGACGAGGGTCGAGGTTCGCCTCGCGGCCGCGTCGTCGAAGGCGCCGCCTCCGAGGAGGATCCGGATCGCCAGGTCGCCGACGACCGCGAGGGCGAACGCCGCCGCCACCGACAGGCCGCCGACCGTCAGCAGGTTGCGGCCCAGCGTTCGACGAAAGGCGGGGCGGTCGCCCGCGGCGGCGGCTGCCGACAGCGTCGGAAAGACGGCGATCGAGAACGCTGCCCCGATGAGGTTCACCGGGACGCTCTGGAAGTTCCGGGCGAAGCTCAGCGAGCTGACCGTGCCGGCGCCCAGCGTCGTCGCCAGCTGGGTGAAGAAGAGGAATGTGATCGGCTCGATCGGGTGGGCGGCCATCTTCGGCAACATGAGCCGCACGAACTCGCGAAAGGCGCCGGTCCGCACGGCGAAGGCCGGCCGCAGCCGGAGGTCCGTCCGCAGGATGCCCGCGACGCGGATGCCGAGATGCATGGCCGCGCCGACGACGGTGCCGATTGCCGCACCGCGGATGCCCTGGCTGGCCCCGAGAAGCACCGTGCCACCGACGATCCCGGCGTTGTAGAGGATCGGTGCCAGCGCGTACCACACGAACCGACGCTCCGCCACGAGCAGCTCACCGAGGGCAATGGACAGGGCGAAGAGCGCAGGCGTGAGGCACATCAGGCGGAAGAGCTCGACGTAGCGCGTCGCCTGGTCGCCGGTGAAGCCCGGCGCGATGAACGCGGTCGTCGCGGGGGCCGCAACGAACAGCAGGACCGAGACGACGAGCATCAGGCCGCAGGCTGCCGTCGCGACCGTCCGGGCGAAGCGCTCGGCCTCGGGCCGGGACTGGGCTGCGAGCCGGATGAAGATCGGGACGAACGGCGCCGTGAGGCCGCTCGCGACGAGGACGTCCAGGAGCAGCTCCGGGAGGACGAACGCGGCGTTGTAGGCGTCGAGGGCCGCGCCTGCCCCGAAGGTGTGGGCGAAGGCCCGGTCGCGGACGAGGCCCATCGCGTAGCTGCCGAAGGTGAGCGTGGCGAGCAGCAGCGCGCCGGGCGGAACGAATCGCTCGACGAACGCGCGGAGCTGGGTCACGGAGCTGGGACGCTCGACTCGGCCCGTTCGTCTCGCGACCGTCGTTCCCGCGGTTCTCGGTCAGCCCTGCGCGTCACGCTTCTCCGTATCGGCGAGGCGCCGGCGGTTCTCCTCCCTCGTCTTCAGGAGGCCGCCGCCCGAGGTGGGTCGCATCTCCGGGCCCTTGACCGCCTGGCGCGGTGTCCTGCCCGCCTCCCGCGCCGCGTCTCGTGCGGCGGCCCGCCGGTGGAGGCGTTCGGCGATGGTCGACTCGTAGCCCTGGTCCGTCGGCAGGTAGTAGCGCCGATCTCCCAGCTCGTCCGGCAGGTATCGCTGCTCGATGTCCGCACCTTCGTAGTCGTGCGGGTAGCGGTAGCCGACGCCGATCCCGTGATGCTTCATCCGGGGATGGGCCGCGTTGCGAAGGTGGAGCGGCACGGCCAGGGCGCCTCGCGACTCGATGTCGCCCGCGGCCGCGAAGAAGGCCTGCCCAGCCCTGTTCGACTTGGGTGCGGTGGCGATGTAGGTCGCCGCCTGGGCGAGCGCGTATTGCGCCTCGGGCAGGCCGATCCAGTCGAGGGCCTGGGCGGCGGCGACCGCCACGGACAGGGCCCGCGGATCCGCGTTGCCGACGTCTTCGGAGGCGCTGATGATCAGCCGCCGGGCGATGAACTTCGGATCCTCGCCGGCCGCGATCATCGCGGCCAGCCAGTAGACCGCCGCGTCCGGGTCGTTGCCGCGGAGACTCTTGATGAGCGCGGACGCTGTGTCGTAGTGGCCGTCGCCGGCACGGTCGTAGGCGAGGACGCGCTGCTGGGCTGCCGATTCGACATCGGCCAGGGTGGGGGACACGCGGCCGTCCCCATCTCGGGTCCCCTGGTCCTCGGCGAGTGCCACGGCACCCTCGAGGACGTTCAGCGCCGATCGCGCATCGCCACCGGCGATCGAGACGAGGTGGGCGAACGCCTCCGCGCCCAATGACACGCCGCCATCCGGGCCCAGGGCGCCGGCGAGACCCCGCTGCGCGTCCGCGAGGGCACGGTGCACGACGGTCGCGATATCAGCGTCGACGAGTGGCTCCAGGCGCCAGACGCGGAGCCGCGACAGGAGGGCGGAATTCACCTCGAAGTAGGGATTCTCGGTTGTCGCCCCGATCAGGGTGACCGTCCCATCCTCGACGTGCGGCAGCAGTGCGTCCTGCTGGGACTTGTTGAAGCGGTGAATCTCGTCGATGAACAGGACCGTCCGCGTACCCTGCAGCGCGAGCTGCTCCTGCGCCGCGGCGAGGCCGGACCGGACCTCGGCGACGCCGGACATGACCGCCGAGAGCGTGGTGAAGGTGGCGCCGATCTCGTTCGCCAGGAGCCGGGCCAGGGACGTCTTGCCGGTGCCGGGCGGGCCCCAAAGCAGGAGCGAGGCCAGGTGCCCACGCGCGACGGAACGTCGCAATGGGCCCTGCTCGCCGACGAGATGCTCCTGGCCGACGAACTCGGCGAGCGTTCGGGGGCGCATCCGGGCGGCGAGTGGCTGTCGCTCGGGCGGTGGTTGGAAGAGCGCCTCGGGACGTGCCCCGGTCAGGCGAGCGGCAGGCCGACGGGCGGGCATGCCGGAGAGTCTACGCGGCTCGCCCCGGCTATCCCGGGAGTCCGACGCCCCCGACGTTCACCACGAGCCAGATGCCCCCAAGGATCGAAAACATGAGCGCGGCCGTGAGCCCGATCCGGCGTACGTCGCGAGCCACGTAGGCGTACTCGTGGGCGGCCCGGACCGAGAGTGGAGCACCCGCGTCCGCGGCGACGGCAACATCGATGTTGCTGCGCCGGGCCCGCCGCCGGGCGTTGTCAGCGATCGCGGCCTTCTCGCGGGCCACGAGCTCGGCCTCCAACTCGGCTGCACGAGCCAGCTCAACCGGGGTCAGGCCCCCGCTCCGGATGATGGCGCCCGAGGCCGTCCCGGTCGGCGCGGGCTTCGCCGACGGGCGATGGCCCGTGGGCCGGCTTGGGTAGCGCGTACGCTTGGCCATCAGGTGGTCGTGCTCCTCGGTTGATGCGTCAATGCCGCCGCCGGAGGATACACCGGCCGAACAATCGAGTCCCCGTGGAGCGGCGAGCGCTAGACTCGGACGCCAGCCCCCCAAGGAGGACCCGGGATCACCGTGAGCCAGTTCGTCGCGGACAACGTCGGCGCGATCGTCAGTGCGCTGGCGGTCGGTCTCGTCGCCCTTCTGCTCGTCATGATCGTGGTCTGGCGTCGAGCCTCGCGGCTCTCGGCGCGCCTCGCCGGCCTGACCCGGGGCAGCGACGCGCGCAGCCTCGAGGCGATCCTCGAGGCGCACCTCGCGCGGGTCCACGAGGTCGTCCGCGACCTCGAGGCCGTGGAGGTGAGAACGGCCGTCCTGGAGCGCGACCTTCGCCGCTCGTTCGCCCGGATCGGCCTCGTTCGATATAACCCGTTCGAGGACACGGGCGGCAACCAGAGCTTCGCCCTGGCCCTCCTCGACGCGCACGGCGATGGGTTCATCGTGAGCAGCCTCCACACCCGCAACATGACCCGTGTCTACGCGAAGGGAGTGACTGGCGGCCGCGCCGACTCCGGGGTCAGCGACGAGGAGGCCGAGGCGCTTCGGGCGGCGATGCAACCGCCAGCCTCCGGACCCGCGGCCTGACGGTCCGGGAGTCGAAGGTCGTGTCAGCCAAGATGGCACGCCGGGTGGCGAGGATGGCGGCATGCCGACCCAGCCTTCCGCCCCCGAGCCCATCACCCTCGAGCCGGTCGTGAGCCCTACCCGTGTTCGGCGCGAGCCTGCACCGCTCGACCAGCTTCCGGTCTGGGAGGGATTCGGTGAGCCGGCCGTCGAGCCCGTCGAGGATCCCGGTCTCGCCGCCCTCCTCGGCGGCCTGAACCCGGAGCAACGGCGAGCGGTAGTTCATGGCGAAGGGCCCCTCCTGATCGTCGCGGGCGCCGGGACCGGCAAGACCGAGGTGATCACCCGGCGGATCGCCTGGCTCGTGACCACGCGCCGCGCATTGCCGTCGGAGGTCCTCGGTCTCACCTTCACCGACAAGGCCGCCGCCGAGATGCAGCTCCGTGTCGACCAGCTCGTGCCGTACGGCTTTGCGGATACCGCGATCTCCACGTTCCATGCCTTCGGCGACCGGCTGATCCGCGAGTTCGCCTACGAGGTCGGCCTGTCGCCGGACGCCCGGGTCCTGTCGCGGGCCGAGACCGTGGTCTTCCTGCGCGAGCACCTCTTCGAGCTGGGGCTCGAGCGCTACCTGCCGCTGGGGGACCCGACCCGGTTCCTCGGGGCGCTCGCGTCACTCTTCGGCCGATGCCGCGACGAGGACATCAGCCCGGCCCGCTATGCCGAGTTCGCGGCGGATCTGGTTGCCGCGGAAGCCGTCGAACGTGACGCCGCCGGCGGGGAGGTCGACCTCGACGACGTTGCCGCGCGCCGGGAGTTCGCCGCCCGCCAGGCGGAACTGGCGTCGGCGTACGGCCGATACACGAAGCTCCTCGGGAGCACCGGGTCCATCGATTTCGGCGACCAGGTGGCGATGGGCCTCCGACTCCTCCGGGACTCGGCGGCAATCCGGCGCACCGTCCAGGCGCGCTATCGGTACGTCCTCGTCGACGAGTTCCAGGACACGAACCCGGCGCAGTCCGCCCTCGTGTCGATGCTCGCCGACCGTCACCGGAACATCACGGTGGTGGGCGATGACGACCAGTCGATCTACCGCTTCCGTGGCGCCGCCATCAGCAACATCCTGGAGTTCCGCGACCGTCATCGGGGGGCGCGGACCGTCGTGCTTCGGCGAAACTATCGGTCCACGGCGCCGATCCTCGACGCGGCCCACCGCCTCATCCGGTTCAACGACCCTGACCGCCTCGAAAGCCGCTTCGGCATCTCGAAGCAACTCGTGCCCCAGCGACCGGCCGCGTCGGCGGTACCGGTGCGGCACCTGGCGTTCGCGACCGGGACCGAGGAGTCGGATTGGATCGCGGCGGAGTTCCGCCGTCGAATCGACGCGGGGATCCACCCTCGGGACCTCGCCGTCCTGATCCGGGCGAATGCGGATGCGGACGCGATCCTGCGGAGCTTCAACGTGGCAGGTGTGCCCTGGCGCTTCGCCGGGACCTCAGGGTTGTACGGCCGGCCGGAGGTCCGGTTGCTGCTGTCCGTGCTGCGCGCGGTCTCCGACCTGGATTCCAGCGCCGACGTCTATGCGCTCGCCGCGTCCGAGGTCTATGCCATTCCAGCCGGTGAGCTGTCGGCGGTGATGTCAGCAGCGCGCCGCTCGCATCGATCGACATGGCAGGTCCTCGACGATCTCGACGCGGGGCGTGAGGGAATCGCGCTCACGCCGGCCGGGAGGCAGGCCGTTGCTCGGCTCGCCGGCGATCTCCGACGCCTCCGCGACATGGCCCATGCGCGCCCGGCGGGTGATGTGCTCTACGCCTTCCTCCGCGACTCCGGTTGGCTCGCGACGCTGGCCGCGGCCGCGACCCCGGCCGCCGAGGGGGCGCTTGCCAACGTCGCCCGGTTCTTCGATATCGTCCGTGCGCGCTCGGCGCTTCTCGTCGACGACCGCGCCGTCTTCCTCGCGCCGCACCTCGGCACGCTCATCGAGGCCGGTGACGATCCGGCGTCGGCGGATCCGGATCCCGATCTCGACGCCGTGTCCGTCATGACGATCCACAAGGCGAAGGGCCTGGAATTCCCGGTCGTCGTTCTCCCGGGACTCGTCGCGGGTCGGTTTCCATCGGCTTCCCGGCGAGATCCGCTGTCGATGCCCGACGCGCTCGTCGGGGGCACGCCTCCGGGCGGTGATCCGCATCTGCCTGAGGAGCGGCGCCTCTTCTACGTCGCCATGACCCGGGCGCGCGACGAGCTGATCCTCACCAATGCCGGCGACTACGGCGGCGCCCGGGCGCGACGCGTTTCGCCCTTTGTCCTCGAGGCGATGGACCTGCCGGCGGCCGACGCGGCCGGGGCCGCGCCGGCGCTCGATCCGCGCCAGAAGCTCGCCGCCCTGGCACCGCTGGCAGCGCCGGCTCGACGGTCGGACCCCGGGCCGATCGAGGGGCCGCTGCTTCTGAGCCACTCGGCGATCGACGCGTACCTGACGTGTCCGCGCCGCTACCAGTACGCCCAGGTGCTGCGCGTGCCCACGGCGCCCCATCACGCCCTCGTGTACGGATCGGCGCTGCACCAGGTCGTCCAGGAGTTCCATCGCGCCGAGGCTCGGGGACGGGTCCTCTCCGAGGAGGAGTTGGACGCGGCCCTCGATCGTGCCTGGACGAACGAGGGTTTCGTGTCACGGGAGCACGAGCAGGCGCGACTCGCGGCCGGCCGGGAGGCACTGCATCGATTTCGTGCGCATCAGCTCGCCCCAGGCGCGACCCGACCGGCGTGGGTCGAGCGCGAGTTCGCCTTCACGCTCGACGGGGACCGGATCCGCGGGCGGTTCGATCGGGTCGACATCGTGGCTGCCGAAGGAGGGGCCGCGCCGGATCCGTCGCTCGCCCTCGCAGCAGCGTCGACGAGCCGGGCAGATGTCGTCGAGCCGACGCTCCAGCTCCTCGGCCGCGAGTCCGTGACGATCACCGACTACAAATCGAGCGACGTGCGAGATCCGGCCAAGGCGCGGCAGCGGACCCGGGACTCCCTGCAGCTCCAGATCTACGCGATGGCCTACGAGGCGATGACGGGCCGGCTGCCGGATGCCGTCCAGCTCCACTTCCTCGACTCGGGGCTGGTCGGGCGATCGACGGTCGAACCCGAACGTCTCGCCAAGGCGAAGACGAAGATCTCCACGGCCGCGGCCGGCATTCGCGCTCGTGACTACCGTCCCAGGCCGGAACCGATGGCCTGCACGTACTGTCCGTTCCGGGACATCTGCCCGGCCAGCGCGGCACGATGACCGGCGCAGCTTCGCAGGACGGAGGTCGACCCTGAGGCGACCAATTCCGATCACGGGGATTCGCGCCGTAACGCTCGATTTCGGCAACACCCTGGTGCCGGTCGGCCGGGGGATCCTCAGCGCGGTCGTTGATCGGACGGCCGACCGGATCGTCGACGAGCTCGGATTGCCGGACGCCGCGGCCTTCGTCGCGACGTGGCGCGAAGAGCGGGACCGCCAATTCCGCGAGGAGGTCCCACAGTTCCGCGAGGTCGACCTGTCCCAGCGAGCGGCCCGGGTCCTGGCACGCCTGCGGGGCATGTCGCCCGGTTCCGATGAACCCTGGGATGACGGACTCGCCGTCGAGCGCTCCACGGCGCATGAGGTCGGGTCGATCGTCGCCGCCTACAGCGACGTCTTCGTTGCGAGCGTGCGCCCTCCAGGGACGAGCAACGAACTCATCGCCGGGCTCGCGCGCCGTGGATTCCAGGTGGCGATCCTGTCGAACTGGCCGCTGGCATCGACGATCGATCGCGTGGCGGACGCCGCGGGCTGGGGTCCGTTCCTCTCGGGGATCTTCGTTTCCCAGCGAATCGGTACGATCAAGCCGCACCCGGCCATCTTCGCCCACGTCCAAGGACGGCTCGGACGACGATCCGACGAGATCATCCATGTCGGCGACGACTGGGTCGCGGACGTCGCGGGCGCGGTGTCCGCGGGATGGCATGCGGCCTACTTGCGCAATCGCCAGCTCGACACCCCGTTGCCCACGTCTGTGAGGGACGCCACCGTGGTTCCGGACCTCGAGCTCGACGACCTCGATGACCTGTCAGGTCAACTCGCCGACCCGCCACCCGTACACTCGACGGATGGAGGCACGTGACCGCCGGGTCAACCTCGCGTTTTTCGCGGCCGCGTTCGCGTCGTGGCTCGTGGTCGCCGGGATCGTCCTGACCCAGGATCCGGTCCTCGTCCCGATGGCGGGCTACGCCGGCGCGTTGGCGATGGGCCTGGCGGTCGGTCTCACCTGCATACCGCTCTTCTGGCTCGCGCCGTTCGCGCGGCATCGCCGGATCGCGTACCGGGGGGCGTGGACGCGATCGGTCCGGCGCGGCGCCTGGGTCGCCTTCCTTGTGTTCCTCTTCGTCGTGCTCCGGCTCCAGGGTGCCTTCGAACCGCAGCTGGGCCTGTTCATCATCGCGTTGGTGCTGGTCGCCGAGACGACCCTGTCGGTGGGACGATGAGACCTACGGCGCGGCGAGCGCCCGCAAGGAGAGAAGCTCCGTGAATGTTCGACTCGATCGGGAGCCGGCCGCCCCGCATGCCAAGGGCAAGCGTCGGATCGCGGAGGCCGTCGAAGCGGCCCGTGGGGAGATCCTCGACCTTTCGCATCGAATTCACGCAACGCCCGAGATCGCCTTCGAGGAGCATCAGGCGGCGGCGTGGTGCGCGGAGGTCCTTGCCGCCCACGGGTTCAGCGTGGAGCGGCCGGCCGGCCGGCTCCCCACCGCCATCCGCGCCGTCCGTCGCGGCGGTCGAGGTGGCGACGGGCCACGGATCGGGATCCTGGCCGAGTACGACGCGCTGCCTGGCCTCGGCCACGGATGCGGCCACAACACCATGGCGGCCTCGGGCGTCGGGGCGGCGATTGCCCTCGCCGCCGTTGCCGACGACCTGCCCGGCGAGATCGTGTTCTTCGGCACGCCGGCCGAGGAGCGCGGGAGCGGCAAGCAGGCGATGCTCGACGACGGCCTGTTCGACGGGATCGACGCCGCGCTCCTGTACCACCCGTGCGATCGCAACCACGTGCGGATCTCGCCGCTGGCGTCGGTGGATATCGACGTCGTCTTCAGCGGGCTCCAGGCGCACGCGGCCTCGGATCCGTGGAAGGGTCGAAACGCGTTGGACGCGATGATCCTGCTCTTCACCTCGGTCGGGCTGTGGCGCCAGCAGCTGCGTCCTGGCGCCCGAGTCCACGGGATCATCCGGGAAGGTGGCACGGCAGCGAACATCATCCCGGATCGGACGACCGCCTGGTTCATGGTCCGGAGCGACGACGACGGGGAGTACCAGGCGATGCAAGCCCACTTCCGTGACCTCTGCGAGGCCGCCGCGCTGGCCACGGGGACGACGGTCGAGGTCTCCTTCTCGGGCGGTTCCCGAACCATGAAGCTGAACGAACAGATCGCGCGCCGCTGGGTCGAGAACGCCGCCGCCTACGGCATCGAGGACCAGGGCGAGGACGCGAGCTACGGCAGCACCGACATGGCCAACGTGTCGTGGAAGTGTCCGGCCATCCACCCCGACCTGGCGATCGCGCCATTCCCGACACCGGGCCATTCCATCCTCTTCCGCGACGCTGCGGTGAGTCCGATGGGGGACGAGACGGCCCTCATGGCCGCGACGCTCATCGCCCAGACCGCGTACGACCTGTTCGCCGATCCGGCGCTCGTGGCAGCCGCATGGAGCGAGTTCCGCGGCGAGGGCTGACGCTGGCCCGAGTCTCCGAGGAACGGGCGTTTGATACGATCCCCTCGGCGCCCCGCTGGACGGTGAACTCGAACCGGCGGCGTCCTTCTCGAGCACGGCCGGTCCACGCGTCGGACCCGGGCCGTCCGGAGGAATCGCGTGAGCGAGCGCCCCAGCACCCGACCCAGACCCGAGGACTTCGCCGCCCGCAACGGCTGGGATCGCGACTTCCTCGTCTATCACGACTTCGACCTGCCGACCTACGTCGGTCCCACGACCTTTGCCAACCTTCCCTGGGTCACCGATCCGGCCGAGCTTCGTTCCCGGAACGTGGATGTCGCCATCATCGGGGCCCCCTTCGATGACATGGTCACGCATCGCTCCGGGGCGAGGTTTGGGCCACGTGCCATCCGGGAGGCCCAGTACAGCACCGGATCGCTGAACTCCCTGCAGCTCCGGGTCGAGCCGTTCAAGGTGCTCACCGTAGTGGATGCGGGAGACGCGAACATCGTCCCTGCGCTTTGGCAACGTGCCCACGCGATGATCTACCGCAAGGTCCGCGAGGTCGCCGGGACCGGTGCCATCCCGATCGTCCTTGGCGGCGACCATTCGATCACCTGGCCGTCGGCGACCGCAGTCGCCGAACTGCGCCGGCCGGGGAGCATCGGCATCGTCCACTTCGATGCCCACGCGGACACCGCACCCGACGCCTGGGGCCAGATCGCGAGCCACGGCTCGCCGATGCGGAACCTCATCGAATCCGGCGCGGTCGACGGAAGGAACTTCGTGCAGGTGGGCCTCCGGGGCTACTGGCCGCCGGTCGATGTCCTCGAGTGGATGCGGGATCACGGGCTCCGCTTCCACTTCATGACCGAGATCGAGGAGCGGGGTGCCGAGGCCGTCGTCGCCGATGCCATCGCGGAGGCCCTCGACGGCCCCGACTCCGTCTACCTGTCCATCGACATCGACGTCGTGGATCCGGGCCTGGCGCCCGGGACGGGGACTCCCGAGCCCGGGGGTCTGCTCTCGCGGGAGCTCCTCCGCGCGGTTCGGCAGATCGTGGCTGCGGTTGACCTCGCGGGCATGGACATCGTCGAGGTCTCGCCGCCCTACGACTGGGCCGAATCGACCTCCATGATCGCGAACCGGGTTGCCCTCGAGGCGATCTCGGCCCTCGCCGTCAAGCGCCAGGCAGGGGAACGCGTCCGCTGGGAACGATAGGCGCCGGCCACCCCTTCCTGGACAACCCCGGACCGATCGCGTTCGCCCACCGGGGCGGGACCGAGCACCACCCGGAGAACACGATGGCGGCGTTCTCGGACGCCGTCGGCATGGGCTACCGGTACCTCGAGACGGACGTCCACGCGACCATCGATGGCGTCCTGGTGGCGTTCCACGATGATCACCTCGACCACCTGACCGATCGGCGGGGGCGCATTGCCGAGCTCGCCTGGAGCGAGGTCCGCGAGGCGCGCGTCGGTGGGCTCGAGCCGATCGTGGCGTTCGCCGACCTCCTGGCGACGTTCCCGGCGGCGCGGATCAATGTCGACCTGAAGCACGATGCCGCGATTCCCGCGCTCGTGCGCCTCATGCGCGATCCGGACGTGGCGGAACGCGTCTGCGTCGGCTCGTTCTCGGATCGCCGTGTCGCGGAGATCCGAGACGCGTTGGGGCCCGCCGCGTGCACCGCCCTCGCGCCATGGGAGGTGGCCGCACTGCGTGTCGGCTCCTGGGGCCTGCACCCCTTCCTGGAGCGCCTTCGCAAGCGGCCGGGTCGATGTGTCCAGGTATCGACCCGCGGGAACGGCGGCCTGCCGCTCGTCGACCGGCGGACGCTCGCCGCGGCGCACGAGCTCGGCCTGCCGATGCACGTCTGGACGATCAACGACGCCGATGAGATGGCGCGTCTCCTGGACCTCGGCGTCGACGGGATCTTTTCGGATCGCCCGACCCTGCTCCGATCCGTCCTCCGGGCCCGGCACGAGTGGACCGACGGCGGTGTGGTCCGGCCAGTAGACGCCCATCCGGGCGCGTAGGATCGCGAGATGCCGACGCTGGGTCCGGATGGCCGCTCCGCCCTCGCCCGACTCTACGATCTCGACCTGTCGGTCGATCCCGGCGACGTGGACCTGTACCTGGCGCTCGCCGCGCGCACTGGCGGTCCGGTCGTGGAGCTGTGCGCGGGTTCCGGGCGCGTCGCGGTCCCGCTGGCCGAGGCCGGGCACGAGGTCACCATTGTCGATCTCGACGGGGCGATGCTCGCCCGCGCCGTTGAGAGGGCAGCATCCGCGGGCAGGGACATCACCGCGCGCCTCCATGTCGTCGAAGGAGACCTGTTCACGGTTCCGGTCCCCGGGCAGGGCACCTTCCGGCTCGCCGTCATCGCCCTCAATTCGATCCTCCTGCTCGGCGACCGGGGCCGTCGGCGGCAGGCTTTCGACGTGCTTGCCGCGCTCCTGGCCCCCGGAGGGGTCGCCGTCGTCGACGCCTGGCTCCCGCAGAGCGAGGACCTCGCCCGTTTCGATGGCCGCCTCGGTCTCGAGTGGGTTCGCCGCGACCCGGAGACCGGCGCGACGGTCCTGAAGCAGGCATCGGCCTGGTACGACAGCACGACCGGAACGATTGCCCTCACGACGATCTTCGACGAAGGCTTGCCCGGGACCGCACCGCGGCGCTGGGTCCGAGAGGATTCGCTCCGGCTCGTAACCGGGGAAGAGCTGCGCTCGCATGCCATGGACGCGGGGCTCGAGGTGGAGATCCTGGCCGGCGGATATGACCTTTCGCCGTTGCAGGCTGGCGACGAGCGGGCCATTCTCGTGGCCAGCCGACGGGCCGCCCCGTGATACCTTCTTCGTGATGGCTTCGAGCGATCCAATCCGCCTGTTGTTGGTCGAGGACGTGCCGCAGGTCGCGCAATACGTCCGGAGCCTCCTGCTGTCGCAGGGACAGATCAAGCTCATCGACGTCCTGACCGACGGGGGCAAGGCGGTCCAGCAGGTCCCGGAGCTGCGCCCCGACGTCGTGATCGTGGACGCCCTGCTCCAGGGCCGGTTGAAGGCCCGGCACGTCGTAGAGCAGCTGCGTGCCGGCGGCCACGACATCCCCATGATCATGCTGACCGTCCCGCAGCAGCCGGTCGAGCCTGATGCCGAGCACGGTATCCACGCAGTCCTCACGATGCCCTTCTCGGGGTATGACCTGATCACCCGCGTGACCCAGGTCGTAAAGGATCACGCGGCGGCAAACGCCGGAGGCCCATCGAAGGTCATTGCGGTGTTCGCCCCGAAGGGCGGGGTCGGCAAGACGACGATCGCCTTCAACCTCGGCGTCTCGGCCAGTCGCGCGGGCCGGCGGACCGTTCTCGTGGACGGCAGCATGCAGTTCGCCGACCTGCGGGCCCTCCTGCGAGTGCCAAGCGACGCGCCCTCCATTCTTGACCTGCCGACCGACCGGATCGTCGAATCCGAGCTCACGGAAGTCGTCTGGCGCGATCCATCCGGGGTAGACATCCTCCTCGCTCCGCCTCGAATCGAGATGGCCGAGATGATCACGACCCGCGACATCGACAAGGTCCTGTCGATCCTCCGACGGCTCTACGACGTCGTGATCATCGACATGTCGGTTGCCCTCGACGAGTTGAACCTCGCCCTCTTCGATCGGGCCGACGTGATCCTCGAGATCGTCACCTACGACTCGACCACCATCCACAACACGATCGCCCTGGCCGATACGTTCCGGGCCATCGGCTACCCGCCGACGAAGGTCCAGTACCTCGTGAACCGGGCGGATTCGAACGCCGGCATCGACCCCGCCGAGCTGGCCACGGCCCTCGGTCGGGTCCCGGAGCACCAGGTCCGATCGGAGGGTGGGGTGGTCGGCCCGGCCAACAACCAGGGCATGCCGTTCGTGATCTCGAACCCGGAAGCCGGGGTCAGCCAGGACATCGACCGCGTCGTCGCGAACCTCCTCGGGGCGGGGCGGCCGACGGTGGCGCTCGGCGCGCGCTGAGGCGCGGATGGCCGATCCACGACCGATCGGGGTCTTCGACTCGGGTGTCGGCGGCCTGACGGTCCTGCGCGAGATCCTGCGTCGTTCACCCGCCGAATCCACGATCTACCTCGGCGACAACGCCCGCGCTCCGTACGGAACGCGCACCGACGACGAGGTCCGGGCCTTCAGCCAGGAAGCGATCGACGTCCTGGTCGAGCGGGACGTGAAAGCGATCGTCGTCGCCTGCAACACGTCGACGGCGGTGGCCATCGGCGACCTGCGACGTCGCTACGACCTGCCCGTCCTGGGCGTGATCAGGCCCGGTGCCGTTACCGCCGCGCTGACGACGCGGAACCGCCGCGTGGGCGTGATCGCCACCCCGGCCACCATCCGCTCGCATGCCTACTTCGCGGCGATCAAGGACGAGAACCCGGCCGTCGAGGTCTACGAGCACGCGACGCCGGCCCTGGTCCCGATGGTCGAGGCGGGCCGGGTCGACGGGGCGGCCGTCGAGGCCGCCGTGAGCGAGGCGCTCGCGCCGCTCCTGGGGGAGCGCGACCCCGCCGGCGAGTTCATCTTCCCGCTTCCAGTCTCCGCCCAAATCGACACCCTGCTGCTTGGCTGCACCCACTACCCACTGCTGCGGTTGGTGATCGCGGCCATCGCGGGCGAGCGCATCGCGATCGTCGACTCGGCCTCGGCGACGGCCTCGGCATTGAACGACCTCCTGGCGATCAACGCGCTCGAGGCGCCGGGCAGCTCGCGGGGCACCGCCGCCGATGCCGGCGACGCCGGGCACGGGGCGCCGGCGGGCCGTATCGGCTCGCCGGTCCACGTGCAGCTCACGACCGGCGATGTCGAGGCCTTCCGTGAGATCGCGAGTCGGATGTTCGGGGACGCCTTTCCCGACGTCCAGGGCGTCGAGCTTGCGACCTCCGCTGCAATCGGGCGGCTCGCCGGATGACACGGCCGGGAACGCTCGATCGACGCACGGCTCCATCGAGAAGCGACGCCCGAGTGGCCGACCGGCCTGGCACTGACCGGCCAGCGCGAGGACGGGCTGGGATCGCCTCGGATCGGCGCTGGCAGGCCGGCTTCCTCGTGGGCTCGGCCCTTGGCGTGGCCGCAACGATCATTGGCCGCCGGGCCGAGCGTTCCGCACAACGAGGGCTCGTGGACTGGGACGATGTGGAACGACTCGCCGTCGGCCGGGTCGAGAGCCTGCCGAACCGACTCACCATGGATGAGCTGCGGGCCGTCGATGGCGCGTACCGCGACGCGATGGCCCTCGTCGTTCCCCGACTCGCAGAAGCGCTCGGCACGCCGCTGCCAGGCGTCGTCGAGCGGGCCACGGTGGTTGACCGGGCAACGTGGGTTCGAGCCAACGTGACGACCTTCCGATCGCTCATAGCCCGCATCGAGGGAAGCCTCCTGGAGCAGATGATCCGGCCCGGTGGCGGACTGACCGCCTCGGCCATGGTCATCGCCAATCGCTGGGTGACGAGCCGCCAGCTCGGATTCCTGCTGGGCTTCATGGGCGCCCGCGTTCTCGGGCAGTACGACATCGCCTTGCTCACCGCCGAAGCCGAGGACGGGAAGCTGCTCTTCGTGGAGGAGAACATCCGGGCAACGGCGCGAGCCCTCGACGTGCCCGTCGGTCCCTTCCGGACCTGGATCGCCCTCCACGAGACGACTCACGCGTTCGAGTTCGAGGGCCACCCATGGCTTCGCCCGTACCTGGCCGAGCGTCTCGAGAAACAGCTGACGCTCTTCAGCGGTTCCACCGCGAGCCTCGGTCGCGACGCGGCAAAGGCGCTCGGGCGGGCCCTCCGGGGCGAGGGCAACGGCGAACACTGGATGGAGCGGCTCATGCCCCCGGAGCAGCGAACGCTCTTCCGGGAGACGCAGGCCGTGATGAGTCTCCTCGAGGGGTTCTCGGACTACGTGATGGACGAGGCCGGCCGCGGGCTCGTACCCGGCCTCGACGTGATCTCGGCGCGGTTCCACGACCGACGGACGAAGCGAACGACCTTCGAGCGGGCTGTCCTTCGCCTGACGGGGATGGACCTCAAGATGGAGCAGTACCGGCGCGGAGAAGCGTTCGTGCGGGCCGTGGCGGACGCGCGCGGCCGGACCGCCCTCGACCGTATCTGGGCTTCGCCGGCGAGCCTCCCGAGACCCGAGGAGATCGAGACGCCCGCGATCTGGATCGAGCGCGTCCTCGATGGCGGGGGAGCGGCGCGGTGAGCGACGAGACGCGTCCCGGCTGGGCCGGAGCGGGGCGGGCGGCCGACGGCGTGGTCGGGCCGGGCAGCGGGCCGGGTGGCGTACCCATCGCGCTGGCGGTCAGCCCGATCCTGTCCGCTCGCGTCCGGGCACAGGATCTTGATCGGATCCGCGAATCCGCGCCCGGATCGCGAATCGTCAACCTCTCCGTCGAGGGCCTGGCGGACGGCCCGGTCGAGGATGTCGAGGTGCTGCTTCGCGGCTGGCTCAGCTCGGAGGCGTTCGACCGTCTGCTGGCCCGGGCGCCGCGCCTTCGCTGGGTTCACTCGGCCACGTCGGGCGTCGAGCGCGCTCTCACGCCCGCCGCCAGGGAGCGGGGGATCATCGTCACGAACGCTCGGGGCGTGTTCACCCGCCCGATCGCCGAACACGTGGTGATGCTGATCCTGGCGATCAGCCGTCGCTTGCCGCAGCTCCTGGAGCTGCAGCGCGAACGAACCTGGCAGCCGCTCGAAGGAGTCGAGCTGCGCGACCTCACGATCGGCATCGTCGGGTACGGCTCGATCGGCCGCGGCGTTGCGTCGCTGGCCGGCGCGTTCGGGGCGCGGGTGATCGCCCAGCGACGGAACCCGCTGGCCCGGGAGGGGCCGGCCGGACCGGGTCCGATGGATGATCCGGACGACGCCTTCCCGTTCGCCCCAGCCCCCGAGCGGATCGTAGGCCCGGACGGCCTGCACGAGCTACTCGCCGAGTCGGACATCGTCGTGCTCGCGGCGCCGCTGACCCCGGAGACCGAGGACATGATCGATGCGGCGGCCCTCGCCGCGATGCGGCCCGACGCCTGGATCATCAACGTCGCGAGAGGCCGTCTGATCGACGACCGGGCATTGTTGACGGCGCTGGCCGAGCACCGGATCGGCGGCGCCGCACTCGACGCCCTCCGGCAGGAGCCCCTGGCCGCGACGTCGCCGTTCTACGACCTGCCGAACGTCATCGTGACGCCGCACACCGCGTGGTCCTCGGCGCGGGTGCTCGACCGGAGCATCGGCCTCTTCTGCGACAACCTGCGTCGATATGCCGCGGGGGCGCCACTCCGCAACGTCGTCGATCCGGGCGCGGGGTACTGAGGGCGTCGTCGGCTCGTCGCGCGTGCCGCGAGTGCCGAGCGAAATCCGCACCGGGCGCCGCTGGGGCACAATCCGCGGGTTATGCAGATCGCCATCGTCGGCCTTGCGGGCAGCGGCAAGAGCACCGTCTTCAACACGCTGACACGGGGCCACGTCGAGACCGGCGGGTTCGGGGGCATGACCCTCAATGTCGGCGTCGTCAAGGTCCCGGACGAGCGGCTCGACCGCCTGGCCGCCATCTTCCACCCGAAGAAGATCGTCCACGCCGACGTCACCTACGTCGACCTTCCCGCGCCACCCGCTTCGTCTGACGGCCACGTCGGGACGGAGGACCTTCCAGCCGAGCACCTGGCCCGGCTCCGCGACTCTGACGCGCTCCTTCACGTGGTCCGGGCCTTCGAGGATTCGTCCAACCCGCATCCCGAGGGCAGCGTCGATCCCGCTCGCGACATCGAGCGCCTGGACTTCGAGTTCATCCTCGCCGACCTCGCCATCGTGGATCGGCGCCTCGACCGTCTCGCCTCATCGGGCCGGCACGGGACGCAGGCCGAGCGCGATGCGAACGAGCGCGAGGAGGTGCTGCTCAGGCAGCTCAAGGTCGAGCTGGAGGCGGGCCGCCCGATTCGGGATGCCGACCTCGATCTCGACGCGAGCAAGGCGCTCCGAGGCTTCCGTTTCCTGACCGAGAAGCCGGTCCTGATCCTCTTGAACATCGGCGAGAACGACATCGGGCCGGCGGCCGCGAGGGTCGACGCGATCCGGGCGGCCTATAAACATCAGCGAGCACTCGTCGACGCCCTCTCGGCGCGGATCGAGATGGAGCTCGGGGAGCTCGACCCCGAAGACGCCGCGGTCTTCATGGCCGAGCTCGGGATCGAGGGCTCGGGCCTTGCCCGCGTCATCGGCCTGTCCTATCGACTCCTCGGCCTCATCTCGTTCCTGACCGCCGGGCCTGACGAGGTTCGGGCGTGGCCGATCGAGGAAGGCAGCACCGCGGTCGACGCGGCCGGGAGCATCCACACCGACCTCGCCAAGGGCTTCATCCGGGCTGAGACGGTGGCCTACGAGGACCTCCTGACGCTGGGATCCATGGCGGAGGCCCGGAAGGCGGGTCGGCTGAGGTCCGAGGGCCGGACCTACCGCGTCCGCGACGGCGACGTGATCGAGGTCCTCTTCAGCCGGTGACGGCGGGCGGTCGGTGAGCGATCCAGGCTGGGAGCGCCGCCACGCTCCAAGGCTGCCCCTTGCGGCATGACAGCCCGCCACGGGATGAGGTACGACGCCCCGCCAGCGCGGCGGCCCTCAGTTGAGGCCGGGGTCCTGCGGATCGAAGTCGGCGAGCACGCCGCGGTAGTCGGCGTCGCCGATCACCTCGGCCTCGGCGGCATCGAGGTCCGACAGGAAATTGTCGTCCTCGATCTTGCTGACGTTGACAGCCGCGACGAGGCGATCGTCGGAAATGAAGACGAAGCCGTAGTTCCGCTCGAGCTCCTCGGCGATGGCCTCGATGAGCGAGTCGGTCTCGTAGCCGTCCTGGACCTGCCGCCGGATGGACTGCACGATCGTGAAGAATTCCTCGGCGTCCATCTCGTCCTCGCGGGTGAGGACGACGTCGAAGAAGAGGTCGGCATCCCCCTCGTGGAGCTCGTAGAAATGCATCGCTGCGCTCCTCGTTCGAGGGCCGCGCCCTGCGGCTGGTCGGTCGAGTATAGGCGGGCCGTGGCATGAACTTGCCGGTCGTGGTGGGCTCAGCGTCCCGTGACCTGACCCCCGACGACGCCCGCGGATGGCGTCTCGGCGGAGCCGCCGCGTACTGCGGCCTGACCATGGCCCGGCTCGGGCTACGGCCCCGGATCGTGCTCGGCGTCGACCGCGAAGCGGCCCGGGCCGAAGAGCTTGAAATGCTGCGCGCGGCGGGCGCCGAGCTGTTCCTCGTTCGGCTCGCGACCGGGCCTGTCTTCCGGAACCGCGGCAGCGCCGACCACCGGGTGCAGGACTGCCTGGATCCGGGAACGCCGCTCGAGCCCGACGTACCGGCTGGATGGGCGGGGGCGCCCGCGTGGATGCTCGTGCCCGTCGCGGACGAGCTCGCCGACGGCTGGGCCGCGGTTCCAGCGTCGGATGCCTTCGTCGCCGTTGGCTGGCAGGGACTGCTGCGAAACCTGCCGAAGGGCGGGGTAGTGTCCCGTCGCGCGCCGTGCCGGCATGCGATCGTGACTCGCGCCGATCTCGCCAGCCTGAGTCGGGACGACGTTTCCCCGGCGACGAGCCTCGACCTGCTTGCCGGCCTGCTGCACCCGTCCGCCACGCTGGTCGTCACCGACGGCGCGGCCGGCGGCCTGATACGGCAGCTTCGCCCTGATGGCCCCAGCCGGACGCGGCGGTACCCGGCGATCCCCGCCGCGCCGGTCGTGGATCCCACCGGGGCCGGGGACGCATTCCTGGCCGCATTGGTGGCGGCTCATCTGGGGCACCCACTCGCCGGCTCCAGCCGCCGCGGGGCCGAGCTACGGCTTGCCGCGGCAGTCGCCTCGTTGACGGTCGAGGCGCCTGGGCTGCTCGGCGTACCCGCCCTGCACGCCGTCCTGGCGCGACTCCGGGCTTCGATCAGCGCCGATCACGCCGACGCGGCAAGCTCGGACGTCTCCGAGCCCGGCTGACGGCCGGCCGCGTCGGACTCCCGGCCGCGGGTGGCGCGGCTCGCGCGGCGACGCAGGCGCGACGCACGCCGGACGAGGTCGCGCTCGAGGCGACCGTGGGCCCGTCCGAGAAACCTCGAGCGCTCGACGAACCGGATCGCCGCAAGCGTCGCCGCGAGGGCCGCATGGAGGTCCCTTCGGTCGTGTTCCCGGATCTTGGCAATCTCGATCCAGGCCAGGGCGCCCAGCAATCCGCCCCGATCAGCCACCGAGAGCCAGGCGACCTCGGCCTCGGCGGCGCGACCTAGACGGCGCAGGAGTCTGGCTCGATCAGCCTCCAGGCGCTCCGATGTCCAGGGCTGATGAAGCCGGTCCCCCGAAACCGGCGCCAGGGAGCGTTCCGAGGTGCGCCCGAGTGCACGGCCGCCGAAGTCGGGACGGTACCGGGGCTGCCACCAAGCCTCGGCATCTTCCCCCACGCGTCGAGGTTCGGGCGCCGGTTGCCTCAGGGTTGGCATGGGAGGGTTGTTGGGCCGAGGGGTTCGGAGTCCGTCGATGGCCGCCTCGACGCAGGCCAGCGCATCCACGAATCGACGATCCGACGCGAAGGATCGCCCGAGTCCGGCGAGGTCTCCGGCAGGAGCCAGCCGGCGTGCAGCTGGGTCCGCGAGCCGCTCGTCCACATGGCCGAGGAGCCTCGCCAGCGATCGAACGTCCTCTTCGTTGTGCCGGACCACTCCGAGGAGCCGTGCCGGGTCGCCGTCGCGCAGGAACTGGAGATAGCGTGCCGGGATCTCCCAGCCCGGGACATCCTCGTGGCGGCTCATGCCGAGGAGGTGGACTTCGGCGGTCTGGAGCCGGGCATCGGGCATGCGGTGGCGAAAGAGGCGGCGCACCAGCGGCAGGAGATCGAGGTGGCCGGCAAGTTCCGGGGCAGCCGACCTCGCCATCCGATATCGCGCCACGAGCAGCGGCCAGTCGAACCCGCGGCCGTTGTACGTGACGAGCCATGCCCGGGCCGGGATGTGGCGGCGGAGCTCGTCCAGGAGCGCGGGTTCGTCGACGTGGTCGGGCAGGAGGAGCTGGACCTGCCGGAAGCGCGGTCCCTGCCACCAGCCGAGGCCGACGAGGAAGGCGAGCGTTCCCGACGCTGTGGCCAGGCCGGTCGTCTCGGTATCGAGGCACACCAGGGGAACGTCCGGTCCGGGCTGGCCCGGCAGGCCGGCGAGACGGGCACGGTCGATGTCGACGACGCTCGACGCCCGCTCGACCCGCACGAACGTCCCGCCCGGGGTTCTGATCAGCTCACCATCGACCTCGGCCGCGAGGCGCTCGGCACCCGTCGCAACCGGGCGCGCCGCGGCGGCTGACGGCGACCCTCCCTTGGCAGACTGGACGAGCCCGGCCCGGTAGTTCGCGAGCCGTCGCTCCAGCGTAATGGTCACGCTCTGACCGTCACGCGACGCGGGCCACGCCGCCGCTGGGCGCGGCTGCCCCGAGGCCCACGAGCAGGCGTCGCGCGAGTGCCTTGGCATCGACCAGCGGGTCGAGCCGCGGGCCCGTACAGGCCGGGCAGCCGCTGTCGCACGAGCAGTCGTCGATAAGGCCGGCGGCACCGGCAACGAGCTCGTCGTGACGAGCGAAGAGGCGTTCCGACAGTCCGACCCCGCCGGGCATCGCCTCGTACAGGTAGATCGTCGGCGACTCCTGGTGCGGTGAGCGAACCTGCGAGACGAGGCCGAGATCTCGCGGGTCGACCATGAGGAGTACCGCGGCAACCGCCTGGAGTGCTCGCCCAGCCCCCACGAGCGCAATGTCGAGATCGTCCCGGCGCCAGTGCTCGGCAGCGCCCTCGGCGGTCACCCAGTAGGCCGTGGTCTGGAGCTCGAGCTCCGGCAGGTCGATGGGCCCCCAGCCGACGTTCTCATCGGTCACGAACTTGAGCTTCTTGAACAGCGTGACGAGGCTCGCGACCATGACCTCGCCGTGGACGCGCCGACCGCCGGTCGCCGGCGCGTCGGCGAAGACGTCGAGTGGCTTGAGCGTTACGGCCCGATTGGCATACGTGTAGTGATCGGCATCCACGCGGTGGACGTAGGCCTTCCGCTCTCCCCACTCCAACCGGTCCACGTAGAACTGGACGGATTCATGGATGTAGATCGCGCGTTCGTGGACGAGGACCTGGGCGGAGAACAGGTCGACCTCACCGAGGACGCGGGGCCGGTCGGGCGTCGTGTCGATGATGACGACATTCTCCGGTGCAGCAGCCCGCAGGCTCACCTCGGATGCCGGGAAGTTCTCGGAGCTCCAGTACCAGCGGCCGTCGGCTGCCTGGCGGACCTGGCCCTCCTCGCCGATGAAGGCGAGCAGCTCGTCGGCCGGCCCAGGCCCGAAGACCTCGCCGGGCTCGAAGGGCCGTTCGAACGCCGCGCAACGGATGTGGGCGATGAGGACATGCAGGTTGTCGGGGTCGATCCGGGCCTCCTCGGGCGTGCGCTCGAGGAGGAACTCGGGATGGTGGATCACGTACTGGTCCACGGGTGAGGCCGATGCGACCAGGATCCCGACCGACGGCTCCAGGCGCCGACCGGCCCGGCCGAGCTGCTGCCAGGTTCCCGCCACCGACCCGGGATAGCCGGCGAGAACCGCCACGTCGAGCGAGCCGATGTCGACACCGAGCTCGAGCGCGTTGGTCGAGACGACCCCGAGGATCTCGCCGTCCCGGAGCCCTCGCTCGATCGCACGACGCTCCGTTGGCAGGTACCCACCACGGTAGCCGCGAATCCGCGAGCGGGGCCCGAGATGCTCGCGCAGCGCCTCCCGCAGCCCGGTCAGAAGGATCTCGACCGAGGTCCGGGCCCGGCCGAACACGATGGTCTGGCGCCCGGCGCGCAGGAAGGGCAGTGCCCAGCGCTGGGCATGGCTCAGGGCCGAGGTACGGGCGCCGGTTGCCTGGTCGAGGATCGGCGGGTTGACCAGGAGGACGTGCCGCTGGCCCCGCGGCGCCCCGTTCCGGTCGATCAGCCGGGCGGGCCTGCCGGTGAGCTGGGCCGCGAGCTCGCCGGGATTGCCGATCGTGGCGGACGCACAGACGATCACCGGGTTGGACCCGTAGTGCCGGCAGAGTCGGAGCAGTCGCCGCAGGACGTTCGCGACGTGGCTGCCGAAGACGCCGCGGTACGTATGGAGCTCGTCGATGACGATGACCTGGACCTGCTCGAACAACTGGAACCACTTGGTGTGGTGGGGCAGGATCGCCGAGTGGAGCATGTCCGGATTGGTCACGACGACCTGCCCGGCGGTCCGAATGGCGGATCGAATCGGCGCCGGCGTGTCGCCGTCATAGGTGGCCGCGGAGATCGCCAGGTCGCTGGCCCGGGCGAGGGCCGAAAGCTCCGCCACCTGGTCCTGCCCGAGGGCCTTTGTGGGGAAGAGGAAGAGCGCCCGAGCGGATGGATCGTCCGCGAGTGCCTGCAGGACGGGAATCGTGTAGCAGAGCGTCTTGCCGGACGCCGTCGGCGTGACGACCACGACATCCTCACCGGCCTTGACACTCTCGATGGCCGCCGCCTGGTGCGTGTAGAGGGCCTCGATGCCGCGATTCCGCAGGCCGTCCTGGATCCGCGGGTCCAGCCAGGCGGGGAAGGGGACCGTCTCGGCCTCCCGCGGCGGCAGGATCTCGTGGTGGACGACGGCCGCCGCAAGCGAGGGTTCCTCGAGGAGCCGGGCGAGGACTGCATCCGTTCCGGCTGGGGCATACGTGCGCACGGCGGGACCTCCATATCGAACACCCGTTCGAACGAGCGTACACCAGCGTGCGATAGCCGCGTGCCACCTTGTGTGGCACGGGCGAACATCGAGCGCGAAGCGCGTGTTGACACTTCAGCTGCGGGTTAGCTACCCTCGCTGGGCCATGACGCATCCGAGTGAGCCGGCGCTGCCGAACGGTCCCCCTGGGCCGGATGCCGACGATCCCGAACTACGGATCGATCTTTCGGCGATTCCGACGTTCCTTCGGAGTCGCGAACCGGGAGCCGACGACGGGAGCGACGGGGATGAACTTCCGGTGATGGGCCCGCTCGTCACCCGGCCGCTTCCCGTGATCGCCGACGTGCCCGATCCCGCGGCACTCCGGATGGTGAGCATCTCGCCCCGGCGCCTCCTCCAGTTCGTCGCCGTCGTGGCCATCGCGTGGGGCGTCGTGTCGTTCGGCCGTCAGGTGGCCACGGCCTCCGCGGCTTCCGCCCACGCGGCCACGCTCCGGGACGCGAATGCCACGCTCCAGACGCAGGTCACGGCGATGCAGAACGAGCTCACCCTGATCCAGGAGCGGCGCTACATCGACCAGCAGGCCCGGGCCTACCGACTCGGAACGGCGAAGGAGATCCCGTTCGCCCTGGAGCCCGGCGCGCCGACGCTGCCCCCGGACGCACCTGGATCGGCCTCGAACCGCCTGGGGGCGGAGCACAGCACCACGACGCCGTTGGACCACTGGCTCGACGTCCTGTTCGGCTCGGGCTGAACGGGCTGCCGCGAGCCACGGGCGTCGACCCCGACAGGAGGGTGCGGTAGAATCCCGGCCGCGGCGGAGTAGCTCAGTGGTAGAGCAGGGGACTCATAAGCCCTTGGTCGGTGGTTCAAATCCGCCCTCCGCTACCAACTTCGAGGAACCTCAGACCCCCGCGTGGCCGGGGGTCGTTTCGTTCGTCGGCAGCGTTCCGAACGGCCTCGTCGTCCCGCGACTCGATCGCGAGGCGAGGGCGTCTCTCAGGGGGCTCGAAGAAACCGGGCGCTATACTCGCCCGCGGAACCGACCGGATGGTCGGCCCGCCCGACCGGAGGCTCCTTCTTGAATCCCAAATTCATGCGCAACGGCGCGCTGATGCTCGTCCTCGCGCTCGGCGTCGCGGCGCTGCTCTACACGTGGCTCAACTCATCGACAACGGCGGACTCACAGGGCTACGGCACGTTCCTGTCACAGGTCGCCGACGGGCAGGTCACGAAGGTGACCCAGCGGGCCGACACGCTGACCGTTGTGAAGACCGACGGATCGACCTACACGGTCACCGTGCCGAGCGTCCTGACCCAGGTCGTCGCCGACATGCGCCAGGCCACCACCGATGCCGGCAAGACATTCAACCCCAGCATCTACGGCGCCGAGCCCGCGCCCGACAACGGCTGGCTGCTCACGGCGGTGAGCGTGGTCCTGCCCCTCGTGGTGATCGGGGCGTTCATCTACTTCATGATGCGGCAGGCCCAGGGAACGAATAACCAGGCCCTCAGCTTCGGCAAGAGCCGGGCCCGGATGTTCCTCGGCAACAAGACCGTCGTCACGTTCGCCGATGTGGCCGGCGTCGACGAGGCCAAGACCGAGCTCCAGGAAGTCGTGGAGTTCCTGAAATATCCCGAGAAGTTCAACACCCTCGGGGCGCGGATCCCGCGTGGCGTGCTGCTCGTGGGCCCTCCCGGCACCGGCAAGACGCTCATGGCGCGGGCCGTCGCCGGTGAGGCCGGCGTGCCCTTCTTCAGCATCTCCGGCTCGGAGTTCGTCGAGATGTTCGTCGGCGTCGGCGCCAGCCGCGTCCGCGACCTCTTCGACCAGGCAAAGCGCAACAGCCCCTGCATCGTCTTCGTGGACGAGATCGACGCGGTCGGCCGCCAGCGCGGCGCCGGCCTCGGCGGCAGCCATGACGAGCGCGAGCAGACCCTCAACCAGATCCTGGTCGAGATGGACGGCTTCGACACCAACACCGGCGTCATCGTCGTCGCGGCGACGAACCGCCCCGACGTCCTCGACCCGGCCCTGCTCCGACCTGGCCGCTTCGATCGCCAGGTGATCCTCGACCGACCCGACATGAAGGGCCGCGTCGCGATCCTCAAGGTCCACGTCAAGGGCAAGCCCCTCGACAAGGCCATCTCGATCGAGGACCTCGCCCGCCAGTCGCCCGGGTTCTCCGGCGCGGATCTCGCGAACCTCGTCAACGAGGGCGCGATCCTCGCCGCCCGCCGGAACAAGAAAGTCATCTCGATGCCGGAGTTCGAGGAGGCCCTCGAGCGAATCGTGGCCGGTCCCGAGCGGAAGTCGCGGATCATCTCCGACGCCGAGAAGCTCGTCATCGCCTACCACGAGGGCGGCCACGCGGTCGTCCAGCGAATCCTCCCGAAGTGCGATCCGGTCTCCAAGGTCACGATCGTCAGCCGTGGCATGGCCCTCGGCTACACGATGGCCCTGCCGACCGAGGACCGCTACCTCCAGTCGAAGACCGAGTTCGAGGACAAGATCGCCGGCCTGCTCGGCGGCAACGTCTCCGAGCGCATGGTCTTCGGCGACACCACGACCGGTTCGAGCAACGACATCGAGAAGGCGACGCAACTCGCACGCCGCATGGTCACCGAGTTCGGGATGAGCGATCGTCTCGGGCCCTTGTCCTTCGGCAAGCGGGACGAGCTCGTCTTCCTCGGTCGCGAGATCGGCGAGCAGCGCAACTACTCGGACGAGATCGCGCGCCAGATCGACGAGGAGGTCCGGGCGATCATCGACCGGGCCTACGAGCGAGCGACCGAGGTCCTCGAGACCAACCGGTCCCGGCTCGAGGCGCTCGCCCAGAAGCTGATCGCCGAGGAGACCGTGGACGCGGAAGGGTTCGAGACCCTCTTCTCGGACCTTCCTCCCAAGGAGAACCTGCACGGAATCCCGCCGCTTCGGCGAGATACCGGGACGCCGGGCGCAACGGGCGGCACCGGCGAGGCGACCGGTCGGCCTGCGAAGCGCGACGTGTCACCGCCGGCCAAGGCCCCCGCTCCGCACCCCGCCTGAACGACAAGCGAAGACCTGATCGACCGGCCGGCGTCTCCGATGGAGCCGCCGGCCGAACCATGTGGAGACCCAGATGACGACGATGGATCCGGCGGTCGAAGGCCACCTCGTGGCCACCAAGGACGCGCGCATCGAGTCCTACCTCGAGCTCCTGCGCATTCCAAGCATCTCGGCCTTGCCCGAACATGCGGGCGACATGCGGCTGGCGGCCGAATGGATCGTGTCTGAGCTGACGCGAATTGGCTTCGACAATGCCGAGGTCTGCGACACGCCGTGGCACCCGATCGTCTACGCCGATTGGCTCCATGCACCGGGCGCGCCGACCGTCCTCGTCTACTGCCACTACGACGTCCAGCCGGTCGACCCGATCGACCTCTGGGACACCGCCCCGTTCGATCCGTTCGTCCGCGACGGCCGGATGATCGGCCGGGGATCCGCCGACGACAAGGGTCAGCTCCACATGCACCTGCGCGCGGCCGAGTCGATCCTGGCCGTGCGTGGCCGGCTGCCCCTCAACCTGCGGATCGTGTTCGAGGGTGAGGAGGAGTCGACGTCGGCCAGCCTCCCGGGCTGGCTGGAGGCCAACCGGCACCGCCTCGGTGCGGACGCCGTGGTCATCAGCGACACGGGCTTCTTCGTCGGCAACCTCCCGGCGATCACCGAGACCCTGCGCGGGATCCTCTACACGCAGATCGACGTCGTCGGGGCACCCACCGACCTTCATTCGGGCGGGTTCGGTGGGGCAGTGGAGAACCCGGCGAACGCGCTCGCCCGGATCATCGCCGAGCTCAAGGATCGGGATGGCCACATTCGCGTCCCCGGGTTCTACGACGACGTCGTCGAGCTGGACGCGGCTGCGCGGGCCCGATTTGCGGCACTTCCATTCGAGGATCAGCAGGTGCTCGATCTGTCGGGCGTCCCAGCCCTCCAAGGCGAAGCGGGATTCACGGTCCCGGAGCGTCTCTGGGCGCGACCGACGCTTGACGTCAACGGTCTCTGGGGCGGGTTCCAGGGCGACGGTTCCAAGACGATCATCCCCGCCCACGCGCACGCCAAGGTCAGCATGCGGCTCGTCGCGAACCAGGACCCGGAGCAGCTCTTCGAGCGGTTCAGCGCCTTCGTCCGGGAGGTCTGCCCTCTTGGTGTCACGGTGACCGTCAGCGCGCTCGGCATGGGTCGCCCGGTCAGGACGCCGCTCGACCACCCGGTCACCGTTGCGGCCGCCGACGCCATCGAGGCCACGTTCGGCCGCGCCCCCGTCTTCATCGGCTCCGGGGGCTCGATCCCCGTGGCCGAGATGTTCGACCACCAGCTCGGCCTGCCGGTCGTCCTGATGGGGTTCACAAACCCCGACGACCATTCCCACGCTCCGAACGAATCGATGGTCCTGGCCAACTACGAGACCGGCATTCGCACGATCTGCGTGCTCTGGGACCTCCTCGGAGAGCGCGGCGTCAACTAGTCCTCGCGAGCTCGACCGGACGGTACTTTCGGACACCCGCCCGGATGCCGACGGGGTGGGAGACCCTGATCTGCGCGGTGCTACGATGCCCATCCGGATCCACTCGGGGAGGACCAGCTACACGTGACCACCGAAGCAAAGCCAGAGACCGAAGCCCCGGCCGCCGTGTGGCGGCTTGACAGCAACACCGGGAGCATGGCGCCGCGCTCCGCGCTGGACGTGCTCGTCGATCTCAACGACAAGGTCGTCAGCGGGAAGCTGGGCGAGTATCAGCCGGTGCCGCTGGGTCTGACGCCGCTCGACAAGACGATCGGCGGCGGGCTGCGGCCCGGCGAGCTGATGCTGATTGGTGGCGCACAGGGAACCGGCAAGACCACGATGGCGCTCCAGATGGCGCGCAACGTGGCCGCCTCCGGCCAGGCCGCCGTTCTCTACCTCTGCTTCGAGCACGACGAGCCCTACCTCCTCAATCGCCTGATCGCCCTCGAGTCGGCCCTTGCCCACATGCCCCAGAAGGCGGGCGCGATCAAGATCCAGGACGTCCGTAAGGAGATCCTCGGGACGTGGTCGGCGGAAGCGACCGAGACGCCGAACCTCGCCAACAACCCGCGCCTCCGCCCGTCGCTCGATCGGATCGCGCGCTACGGCCAGAACCTGTTCCTCCTCCGCGGGTCGGCGACGGCCAGCACCATCGACAACGTGCGCAAGCTGGTCCAGGACTTCCGGAAGCTGGCCGGCGAGCGACGCCTGATGGTCGTGGTCGACTACCTGCAGAAGGTCCCCCAGATCCCGGAGCCGAACACGGAGACCGAGAAGGTCACGTTCGTGGTCAACGGACTCAAGGACATCGCCTTGTCCGAGGAGGTGCCGATGATCGCCATCGTCGCCGCCGACAAGGAGGGGCTCAAGGCGTCACGCCTTCGCAACTTCCATCTCCGCGGCTCGTCGGCGATCAACTATGAGGCCGACATCATCGTCATCCTCAACGAGAAGTACCACATCGTCGCCAAGGTCAACATCGAGTTCAACCCGTACCAGGCGCAGCGTTTCCGCGACTGGGTCATCGTCTCGGTCGAGAAGAACCGTGGCGGGCAGGACAACGTGGACCTCGAGTTCGAGAAGCACTTCGAGTACTCCTGCTTCGATCCCAACGGGCGGACGGTGCAGGAAAAGCTCATCGAGGAGCGCCTCTACAACGACTGACCGCGGGCTGGGGCGGGCCAGTCGGGCGTTGTCGCCTGCGCTCCTCGCTCGCGCACCTTGGAGTGCGCTCGTTCCGGTCCTCGGCTCCGCCTTCGCCTGACCTCGCCCGAGCCCGCGGGTCAACCTCGGTCGGGCCAGTCGGGCGTTGTCGCCTGTGCGCTCCTCGCTCGCGCACCTTGGAGCGCGCTCGAGGCGGCGCGGTTAGAGTCGCGGCATGCATGCGACCAACGAGTTCCCGGATATCGTCGAGATCGTCGTCGAGATCCCCGCCGGGAGCAGGAACAAGTACGAGTTCGACGAGGTCGAGGGCGTCTTCCGCCTGGATCGGGTGCTTTCGTCGGCCGTCTTCTACAACTTCGACTACGGGTTCATCGAAGGGACCCGAGCGGACGATGGTGACCACACCGACGCGCTCCTCGTGATCGACGAGCCCACCTTCACCGGTTGCCACGTCTGGGCACGTCCCATCGGCGTCCTCGAGATGCGCGACGAGAAGGGCGTCGATTACAAGGTCCTGTGCGTCGCGGAGGGGGATCCCAACCAAGCGCACATCGAGCGCCTCGAGCAGATGCGGCCCCACCGGCTCGTGGAGATCGAGCACTTCTTCGAGACCTACAAGCTGCTCGAGGACAAGACCGTCGAAGTACTCGGCTGGCGTGGCCAGGATCGTGCGCACGAGATCCTCCGGCAGGATCGCACCAGCTGGGACCGAGAAGCGCGGCAAGGCGGATGACGTCGCCAGCGTCGGGTCCGCGATGACAGGTCGGCTGCCGGACGGATATCGCGGCCGGCCTCCGCTTGGGCCTCCCGGGCACCCTCGCCTCTTCGTCGCCGTGCCAATGCCGGACGCGGCCGCGGCCCGGGTGGGCGAGATCATGCACTCGGTCCGTGATGCGCTCGGTCCGGACGGCCGGAGCGTCCGCTGGGTCCAGGTCGAGGGCCTGCACCTGACCATCCGATTCCTTGGGCCGACCTCTCCCGAGCGTGTCGATGCGGTCGCCGCCGCCGTGGCTCGTGCCGCGCGCGTCCAGGAGGCGCCATTCGAGATACGCCTCGGCGGTGCCGGTGCCTTTCCGGACGGGACGAGGCCGCGGTCTTTGTGGCTCGGGATCCGGGCCGGCGCGGAGAATCTTGGACGTCTCGCCGAGGCAGTCAGCACGGCCCTCAACGTCGATGGCTGGGCGCTCGAGGATCGGCCCTTTCGCCCGCACTTGACGATCGCTCGCACGGACGGCATCCGAGCGGGAGCGCCCGCGGGACAGCTCCTCGTCGCGCAGGCCGCCGACCTCGACCTGGCGTTCGCGGCGAGCGAAATCGTCCTGTATCGGAGTCACCTGGGGCATGGCCCCGCCCGTTACGAGCGTCTCCGAACGGTGGCCTTCGGCTGACCCTCACCGACGCTCGTGGAGTCCGCTGAGGGGCGGCGATCCTGTTAGGATCAAACGGGGTAGAGACTCACCTCGCGGTGCCAGTTGAGAGCGGAGGTTTGCCGGGTGACCGCTGCCCAACGGTTCCGGCTCGTGGTCGTGCTCGGCCTCCTCAATCTGATCCTCGCAGCGGCGGCGTGCGCGCTCGTCGGCTCCTGGAACGATCTACCCCATCTGGCAGATCGGCCTCCGGCGGCACTCGGGACCGTGGCCCGGGTCGTGCAGGGCTCTCCCGCGTCACCGCGATTTTCGACCGCCGGTTCGACCTCGGGTCGTGGGGCAACCTCGGTGGGAGAGGCCGACCGAGGCACCGACCTGGCTTCGGGGGACCGCTCGACCATTTGAACCAACGCCCGGGACTGGGCGCGTGGGCGCCCGGGCGGGTACGATCGCGTCGACCACGAACCCAGGGGGACTTGATGCCACGGATCGTCTGTCGGACGTGCGGGCGCGAGGTCTATGCGACCGCGCCGATCGAGCAACTGTTCGCGGACGAGCGGCGTTGTCCCCGTTGCGGGGCGCCGTTGCAGAATGACCGCCGCGCCATCGACCGCCGCCATGCAAATCGCCGCGTGAACCCACCCGAGGAACCCGGACCGCCGGAGGCCACTGATGAGCGGCGGGTCAGCGACCGCCGGGAAGACAAGCGGCGCCGGAGCGACGGGGGGCCGAATCGGGAAGGCGACTGGTTCGAGTGACCGGCCGGCGTCCCGGCACGATCAGCCTCCTGGGGCTCGGTCTCATCGGAGGCTCCATCGTCAAGGCCGTGGCCGCGAACGCGGATGCCGTCATCGGCGGCCCCGGATCAGCGCCGACGTCGCGTCCGAGAATCGCCGCCTGGAGCCCGACGGGCCAGGGACCGTCGCAGGCCCTGGATGAGGGGCTGATCGACGTGGCTGCGGTCGAGCTCGAGGACGCGCTCGTCGGCGCCGACCTGGTCGTCATCGCGGCCCCGCCCACCGCGACGGTCCAGTTGCTCGAGCGGCTCGGCGGCGACCTTCGCGGGTCACTTGCGTCGACGGCCGTCATCACGGACGTCGCCAGCACCAAGGTCGCGGTCATGGCAGCCGCCGGCGCCAGCGGACTCCGTTTCGTCGGCGGGCACCCCATGGCCGGCCGCGAGACGGCGGGGTTCGAGGCCTCGAAGTCGGATCTCTTTCGGGGCCGACCGTGGGTCGTGGTCTCGAAGCCGGATTCCGATCCAGGCGACATCGGTCCCGTCGAGTGGCTCGTCGCCATGTGCGGAGCCCGACCGATCGCGCTGGACGCGCCGGCGCATGACGCCGCGGTTGCCGCGATCAGCCACCTGCCGCTCATCGCCTCGGTCGCGCTGGTCGAGTCCGTGGCGGGCAACGGCGCCGGTGACTGGTCACTCGCCCGCTCCCTGGCTGCATCGGGCTGGGATGGCATGACGCGGCTCGCCCGCGGCGACCCCGGCATGGGCGCCGGCATCGCGTCGACCAATGCGCCCGCGATCGTGGCCGAGCTCAGGGCCTACCGGGACGCGATCGACGCCTGGATCGCCGCCCTGGACGTCGACGCGCCGGACGCTGCCGCGCTCGAACGCCGCCTGGCCGCCGCGAGATCGCTCCTGCAGGATCCCGCCGCGGAACGCCGATGACCACGGAGCGTGTGCTCGTCGTCCCGCGCGAGGCCCTCATGGGCGACCCGGGCTGGCATGGCGTCATCGACGGCGACGTCGAAGAGCTCGAGCGGATCATGGGCTCGGAGGGTCGTTTCGTGGAGCGATCGGCGGCCGAGGCCGACCGCGGGCTCAAGCAGGTCATCCCGTACCTGGTGCTGCGGGACGGCGCCAGGTACTTCCTCATGCGTCGAACGCGGTCGGGCACGGATGCGCGCCTCCACGATCGCTTCTCGATCGGCGTCGGAGGACACCTCAATCCGGGCGACCTCGACCTCGCCGGTGGACTTCGACGCGAGTGGTCCGAGGAGGTCGATGCGGCCTTCGAACCGGAGTTCACCCTGGTCGGCCTCCTGAACGACGACACGACCGAGGTCGGATCTGTCCATCTCGGGGCGGTCTTTACCGCGGACGCCGCGGGCCGACCCGTCGCGATCCGGGAGACGGAGAAGTTGAGCGGTCGTTTCGCGCTGGCAACGGACATCGCGGCGGTGATTGATCGTCTCGAGTCGTGGAGCGCGCTCGTCTTCGAGTTCCTCGAGGGGCACCGGGAGCCGTCAGCCTCGTAATTCGGACCCGGTGCGATACTGACACCGAACCGATGGCATTCGCGCTTCGTCGCCCGCTCTGGTTCGCCCGCATCGCGGCTGCGATCGTCTGGCTGGGCGTTGCTGCGGGCGCCAGCGCCGCCGGCGGTCACGTCGTGGTGCTGCGCGCCACCGGAACCGTGGATAGCGTCCTTGCCGGCTACATCGCCGACGGCCTCCAGGGGGCCGCCCAGGATGGCGCGTCAGCGGTCGTGATCGAGCTCGACACGCCAGGCGGAAACCTCGAATCGACCTGGGACATCGTGCAGTCCATCGAGGGGGCCGACGTCCCCGTCATCGTCTGGGTCGCCCCGTCCGGCGCCCGCGCGGCCAGTGCCGGGACCTTCATCACGCTCTCCGCGAACCTCGCCTACATGGCGCCGGGCACGAACATCGGGGCAGCATCGCCGGTTGATTCGTCCGGTAACGACATCACCGGAACCGAGGGCCAGAAGGTCCTCGCGGACGCCGTGGCGCACATGCGCGGGATCTCCGAGCTCCGTGGACGGAACGAGGACTGGGCGGTCTCGACGGTGACCGAGGCGCGCTCATCGCCGGCAAGTGAAGCCGTCTCGCTCCACGCCGTGGACGGCATCGCCGGGTCGATCGACGACGTCCTGGCGACCGCGAGCGGTCAGCAGGTTACCGTGAAGGGACAGTCCGTGACGCTGGATCTGGCAGGCGCATCCCTCGACCAGCGAGCGATGAACCCATTCCAGGGGTTCCTGCACCTCCTCTCCGACCCGAATATCGCCTTCATCCTGTTCACGATCGGGCTGTACGGCCTCATCTTCGAGCTCGTCCACCCGAACTTCGTCACGGGCATCGTCGGCGCCTTCTCGATCATCCTGGCCCTCATCGGCTTCGGGAGCCTGCCGCTCAACGTGGCGGGCCTGATGCTCGTCGGCCTCGGGATCGTCCTGCTCGTCCTCGAGCTGTCGGTGACGAGCCACGGACTCCTGACGATCGGCGGGGTCGTCTCGTTCGTGCTCGGCGCATCCGCGCTCTACACGAGCACGGGCGATCCCCTGGAGCCCGCGGTGTCGGTCGCGACGCCGCTCCTGATCGTGACCACCGTGACGACGGCCGCGTTCGGGGCGATGATCGCCTACGCCGCGGTTCGATCGAGACGGATCGGCAATGCGGCCTCGACGGTCTCCATGCCGGTCGGTGCGGTGGGCGTCGTCGGATCTCGCCTCGCGCCGCTGGGGTCGGTCTACGTTGCCAAGGAGCACTGGTCGGCGCGTGCCGCCAGCGGGGCCCCGATCGATCGAGGCACGCGCGTCCGGATCCTGGGCTTCGAGGGATTGACCCTCATCGTCGAGCCCGAACCGTCATCATCGAGTGGTGCCTGAACCGGCCGCCCGGCCGGATCGACACGTGGGGAGGTCAACGTGCAACTGCCAGTGATGCTGTCGATCATCGCGTTTCTCGTCGTGGTCGTCCTCGTCTTCATCTACCTCTCGATTCGCGTGGTCCAGCAGTACGAGCGGCTCGTGGTCTTCCGGCTCGGTCGGACGGATGAGTCGCTGACCCGTGGGCCCGGCATCCGGTTCCTGATCCCGATCGTCGACCGGCCGGTTCGCGTCGACCTGCGCGAGACGCTGACCGAGGTTCCCAGCCAGCGCACGATTACCGGCGACAACGCCCCGATCGACGTGGATTTCCTGATCTACTGGCGGATCCAGGATCCCCTGGCCAGCGTCCTCAAGGCCCAGCGCTTCGACGACATGCTCCTCGGGGTGGCGGCGACCACGCTCCGCGCGGTCATCGGCGACATCCCCCTCGACGAGGTCCTCTCCAAGCGGGAGCAGATCAACGAAACGCTTCGCCTCAAGCTCGACGAGGTCACCGAGCGCTGGGGTGGCAAGGTGACGACCGTCGAGATCCGCGAGATCGTCCCGCCGCGCGATGTCCAGGACGCCATGAACCGCCAGCTCTCCGCCGAGCGGACCCGGCGCGCCGTCATCACCGAGTCGGAGGGCGCCCGGCAAGCCTCGATCAACGTGGCCGAAGGAACGAAGCAGGCGGAGATCCTCAAGGCCGAGGGCGACCGCCAGGCGGCCATCCTGCGGGCGCAGGGCTTCTCGGAGGCACTCCAGCAGATCTTCTCGGCCGCGAAGGGCATCGATCAGAAGACCATGGCGCTCCAATACCTCGAAGCGCTCAAGGCGCTCGGCGCCAGCCCATCGACGAAGTTCGTCATCCCGACCGAGTTCACCCGGCTCATCGAACCGTTCACCGGGATTCTTGCCAAGGGCATGGGCGGGGACGACTAGGCCGGCTGTCGATCGCAGGTCCGCGAGCGGGACGGACGGGCCCGGCCCGCTCGCTATACTCGCCTCGCGCGCGGTGGGGGTAACGGGTCCGACCGACCGATTGGCGCGTCCGCTGGAGGCAGACCGCAGGCATGACAAAGATCCTCGTCGTCGATGACGATCCGAACGTCCAGCGACTCCTGCGGGTCACCCTCAAGCAGGAGGGCTATGACGTCGTCATCGCGAGCGATGGCGTCGAAGGCGTTGCCCTGTGGGAGTCCGAATCGCCCGCCCTGATCCTCCTCGACGTCACCCTGGCCAAGCTCGACGGCTACCAGGTAGCGGCGAAGATTCGCGAGGCCGAGGGCGCCGCGTCGCACGTCCCGATCATCATGCTGACCGCCGAGAAGGAGGTCGAGCAGAAGGTGCGCGGTCTCCGCGCCGGTGCCGACGACTACCTCGTCAAGCCCTTCCATCAGGCTGAGCTCCTGGCCCGGATGAAGAGCCTCCTGACGCGGTTCACGGCCCGCGAGGGCGTGGGCGGGTCCCGGCCCCCGCTCGGCAAGCTCCTGGCGTTCTTCGGCGCCAAGGGCGGCGTCGGGACCACGACGATCGCGATCAACACGGCGATCGCGCTGCACGCGGATCAGGATCGCCGGGTCGTGCTCGTGGATGGCGTCCTGCAATTCGGGGACCATCGCGTGTTCCTGGACCTCGGCAACGATCGCAAGAGCATCGCGGCGCTGGCCTCGGCCCCCTCCATCGACGCGGACCTCCTCAAGTCGGTCGTCGTTCATCACGATTCCGGGATCGATCTTCTCCTGGCACCGCCGACGCCCGAGGAAGGTGACCTGATCCACGAGAGCCAGATGTCCCACGCCCTCGAGGTCCTCCGGTCGATGTACGACTACGTGATCGTCGACGTCGAGAAGCGCCTCGGCGACCTGACGCTTTCGGTGCTCGACCATGCCGATCTGATCTTCATCGTCATGACCGCCGACCTGTCCTGCCTGAAGAACGTGCGTCTCGTCCTGGAGGTGCTGGGGCGCGTCGGATACGAGGCCTCGCGGGTCAAGCTGCTGCTGAACCGCTCGAATGCCTTCACCGGGATCAGCGTGGCAGCCGCCGAGGGTGCCCTCAAGCGAAAGTTCGACCACCAGATCGCCAACGACTACCGGATCGCGATCAGCGCCCAGAACTCCGGTGCGCCGTTCGCCTTCACGAAGCCCGACTCCCCGCTGGGTCGAGAGATCTCCGCCCTGGCCGATGCGATCGACAAGGCCTCGAACCCGGCCAAGGTGGTCGCTCGCTAGGTTGCTCCAGCCTGGGCCCGGCCCGGGATCGGGGGCGCGCTCCCAACGGTGAGGCCGGGATAAGCCGTCACCGCTAGGGTCAGCGTCGTGCTCGCAACCCTCTTGTCCGCCACGTTGATCGGCCTCGACGGCCGGCCGATCCGGGTCGAGGTCGATGTCGCGCCAGGCCTGCCGGGCTTCGCCATCGTCGGCCTCGCCGATGCCGCGCTCCGGGAGGCTCGCGAGCGCGTCCGAGGCGCGATCCGGAACGCAGGGTTCACGTATCCGCCTCGCCGGATCACGGTCAACCTCGCTCCGGCTGACCTGCCAAAGGCGGGGGCCTCGGTCGATCTCGCGATCGCCATCGGGATCCTGCTGGGCTCGGAACAGTTCCGCCCGGCGGCCGGCCGGGTGGCCCTCATCGGTGAGCTCGGGCTCGGCGGCGAGCTTCGTCCCGTCGCCGGCCTCCTGCCGATGCTCGCTGCCCTCGCCCGGCGGGGCGTGGCACGCGCGATCGTGCCGAGCGCCGCGGTCTCGGAGGCCCGGCTCGTGCAGAGCGTCGCGTCGGTGCCGTGTGCAAACCTCGTCGAGGCCGTGGACGCTCTTCGCGCGCGACGCCGGGCGCATCCCGCGGCCCCTGCTCGCGTGGCCCTCGCGGACGCGGCAAACATCGATCCGTTCGGGCCTCCGGGCAGCCTGCCGGCCGACCGGACGACGGAACTGCCGCGCGACGACGAGCCGAACCTCTCGGACGTTCGGGGCCAGGCCCAGGCTCGGCGCGCACTGGAGGTGGCCCTGGCGGGCGGCCACGGCCTCCTCTTCATCGGCCCTCCGGGTGGCGGAAAGACCCTCCTCGCCAGGACCATTCCGGGTCTTCTCCCACCGCTCGACGACGCCGCAGCCCTCACGGCCACCGTCATCGCCTCGGCCGCGGGCGAGGGGCCGGTGCTCGACCTGGTACGCCGGCCTCCGGTCCGGATGCCGCACCACACCAGCAGCTACGCGGCGATCGTCGGCGGTGGCCCCGGCCTCGTGCCGGGCGAGGTGACAAGGGCCGACAACGGGGTGCTCTTCCTCGATGAGCTGCCGGAGTTCGATCGCGATGTTCTCGAGGCCCTTCGGCAGCCACTCGAGGACGGGCGAGTCACGATCGCCCGTGCGACGCGGGCGATTACCTTTCCAGCCCGCTTCCAACTGGTCGCCGCGATGAACCCATGCCGCTGTGGCATGGCCGGGACACCGCGCTGCGCCTGCCCCCGGTCGGATGTCGAACGCTACCTGCGCAGGATCTCGGGGCCGTTGCGCGACCGCATCGACATCTGGGCATGGATGCCCCGCGTCCCGCCGGCCGCGATCGTCGACACCACGGAGCCGGAATCTTCGGGCGTGGTGGCGGGGCGGATCGCCGCGGCACGAGCGGTGCAGCTCTCTCGCCCGCCCGGTTTGCCGAATGGGCGAGTCGGCGGCCGCGCCATCCGGGAGGCATGCGCACTCACACCCGAGGTCCGCCGCAGCGCGGTTGCGCTCGCGGAGTCGGAAGGGCTCTCGGGCCGAGGCACCGATCGGTTGTTGCGGGTCGCGCGGACGATCGCGGATCTCGCCGATGCGGAGCGCGTCGAAACGGACCATGTCGAGGAGGCCGCCCGTTGGCGTGCCCCGGGCGGCCGGGCCGACCTCCTGCTGGCAGTCTGATGATGCTCGGGATCGGACCCCATGGCCCCGTCGGCCCGATGCGCGTCGCAGAAGAAGCCGCCCGACCTTCGAGCGCCGGGTACAGCGGCGCGCCGTCCGCGGAGGTCCGTGATGCGATGGCAATCATCGCCTCCGTCGAGGGCATCGGGCCCGTGTCGCTGGAACGTCTCCTCGCCGCGTTCGGTGGACCCACGCAGGTCCTGGAGGCGGCCCGGTCGCGGGCCGGGTGCGATGCCGTGCGGGCAGCGACCAGGGGCCCCGACGATCGCTGGCCGTCGATGCGACGGTCGACGGCCGAGGAATTGCGGGCCGCCGCCGAAGCGCCCGACCCGATCCTGGCGACCATCGAGCACGCGGGCGTCACGGTGCTGCTCATGGAGGACGCCGAGTACCCGACCCGGCTCCGATTCATCGACCTTCCGCCGCGTCTCCTCTTCGTGCGCGGCACTGCCACCGCGCTGGAGGCCCGGAACGCCGTGGCCGTCGTGGGTACGAGGCGCCCATCGGACGAGGGACGGCGAACCGCCGGCCGGATCGGCGCGGCACTGGCCCGCGCCGGGGCTCTCGTGGTGAGCGGGCTCGCGCTCGGCATCGACGGAGCGGCCCACGCCGCGGTCGTCGGCGAGCGTGGGCCGACGGTTGCCGTCATTGGCGGCGGGCACGACCGACTGTTCCCGCGAGGGCACGACCGCCTGGCGGAGTCGATCGCGGAGAACGGGGGCGCCGTGATCTCGGAGCATGCTCCCGGCGTGCGACCCTCGAAGGGCACATTCCCGCGGCGAAACAGGATCATCAGCGGACTCTCGGACGCCGTGGTCGTCGTCGAGGCGGGCGCCCGGAGCGGCGCCCTCGTGACGGCAGCCTGGGCGCTCGAGCAGGGCCGGGAGTGCTTTCTCGTTCCGGGCTCGATCGAGTCGCCGCAGGCAGCCGGGTGCCTGGCCTGGCTCCGGGACTTCGCCGGCGTCACGCGGATCGTGGCGGGTGTCCCACAACTCCTCGAAGACCTCGGGCTCGACGGACTGGGGGCCTATCCGGACTCCGGCCGGGCCGCAGCCGATGGGGGGCCGATGGCCGACGGAACCCGGCCGGACGGTCATTCCGGCGCGATGAGGCCGGCGATCGGCCAGCCGGCTCCGCCGCCGATCGAGGCCGTCGCCCTGGACCTCCCCGACCGGGAGCGTCGGATCCTCGTGGCCCTCGACCGTGGCGCGACGACCGTAGACGAACTCGCCGCGGCGACCGCCCTGACGGTCGCCGCGGTGCTCGGCGGACTCACCCGCCTCGAGAGCCGGGCACTCGCCGAGGAGGTGTACGGCCGCTACCACATCCCGGCATCCGCGGCCGGGCGCGCCGGTCGTCTGATCGGCCCGGCGGCCTGACTGCCCATGCCCGGCGAGCGTTGCCGGCGGGTAGCTCGGAGGTCCCGTGGTATCCTGCCGCCGGCCGCAGCGCGCGGTCGACAGCCCCACGATGCCGCCGTCCCAGCGAACGAGCCAGGAGACTGTCCGTATTGCGGAAATACCTTGCTGCAGTCCTCGCGGTGCCGATCCTGCTCCTGGTCTACACCGGAGCGCTGATCCGGCGACCCAGCAGCCGCCTTCCCATCAGCCTCATCGTCGTCGCCATGGTCACGGCGCTCGCGGCGGCTGCCGTGCGGCCAACGCCGACCACCGGTATCGCGCCGACCCATCGGACGGCGCTTGACGCCGCCGAGTTGACGACCACCATCCAGACTGGCCAATCGCCGCGAGCCGCGGTCGTCGTCAACTTTCCAGGTCCGATGAACGGCGCCTCCGTGGAGGCGCTCATGACGGTCGAGCCACCGACGCCCATCACGGTCGCGTGGGACCAGTCCATGACCAGCCTGACGGTGACGCCGGAGAGTTCCTGGGCGTCCTCGGCCCTCAATACGATCTCGGTGGCGGCGGGTGCGCTCGAGGCGGACGGACAGCCAATCGCGCAGCCCGTTCGGGCCGCGTTCGTCACTCGCGATGCCACGACGGCGGTTCTCGGCGCGGATGCGCTGGTCGGCGGCAAGGCCGCGTCCGGTACCCGTTTCCGCATCACCTTCAGTGCGCCGGTGGATCCCGCGACCATTGCCGTCGAGGTGACACCGAGACTGCCCGGCACCTTGCTGAAGATGCCCGATTCCGACCCACTGGCGCCCACATTCGAGTTCATACCGGCCGATGGTCTCGCCGCGGACACGGAGTACACGGTGGCGCTGGGCCCGACCGCCCGGGACCTGGATGGCACCTTGGTGGTGGCCAGCCCGCTCGTCGTCGGGACCGCTGGGTCGCCGTCGGTCGTCCGGTTCCGGCCCCTCGGCGGCGCGTCGAGCGTCACCTGGAGCCAGAACCTCTCGGTTCGCTTCACGGAGCCCATGGATCACGCCTCGACGCAGGCAGCGTGGAGTGCCACGCAGGCGGGTGCCCCGGTTCCCGGAGCTTTCACCTGGGCCGAGAGTGACACCGTCCTGATCTTCAACCCGAAGGCCAACCTCGGATACGGCCAGAAGGTCACGATGTCGGTCGGCGTCGGGGCCCGATCGAAGGCTGGGGTCCCGGTTGCCGCACCGGTGAGCGCATCGTTCACGACCGCACCGAAGCCGGCCTCGAGTGGGTCACGGTCGGGCAGCGGATCGACCACGACCACGACAATCGGCGGGAGCACCTGGGCGGCCGTCGAGTCGTATTACCTGAAGCTGATGAACTGCACGCGGACCGGCGGCTGGGTGACCTCCACGGGCGCCTGTTCGAGCCCCGGTGGTCGCGCCGTAGCGCCGCTCTGGCAGGATGCCGGCATCACGGCGAAGGTCTCCCGACCGTACGCGAAGAAGCTGGCCGTCAACAACCTCTGCACGCACTTCTCGGGCGGCAACCCCGGCAACCGGCTGAGCGCGGCCGGCTACAAGAGCTACGTCTGGGCCGAGAACCTCGGGTGTCGCAGCGGAAACCCGTACAGTGCCGTTCTGGCCTCGCACCTCTACTTCCAGAGCGAGAAGTCATACAGCGGTGGCCACTACGTGAACCTGATGAACGCGAAGTACGACCGGGTCGGCATCGGCGTCTGGGTCTCCAGCGGCCGAGTGCGCCTCGTCATCGATTTCTACCACCCGCTCTGAGCGCGCCATGATCAAGGGCGCCATCGTCCACCTCCTGAACGAGCAGCCGGTCGTCGTCGACCTGCTCGAGATGCCGACGCCGGCCGACGGCGGCCTGCTGTGCACGAACATCCGAACCCTCGACGGCAAGAAGCCGATCTTCATCGACGCCGGCGACTCGACCTTCTTCTTTCCGTACCTGAACGTGCGCTTCGTCGAGATGCTCAGCGAGGCGCCGGGCGCGGGCGCGGGTGCCGGAGGCCCGAGCGCGGCCGCTGTCGTGAGCGCGGCGGACGAGGAAGACGACCTCGAGATCGACGAGGACTTCCTGCGCCGCGTGCGCGAGGCCTGAGCTCGCACCTGACAGCCGGGAGGGTCCCGCGAACGGGGCAGTGAGCCCCTGTGGCTATACTCCCGGCGATGCCGAAGCACCTGGTGATCGTCGAGTCGCCGGCCAAGGCGCGAACGATCGAGCGCTATCTCGGCGACGATTACCGCGTCCTGGCGTCCTATGGCCATGTCCGCGATCTCCCCGAGAACCCCGGCAAGGGCAAGTTCGGCGTGGACGTGGATCACGGCTTCACCCCGGAGTACGTGATCGCCGAGGATCGTCGAAAGCAGGTCGACGCGATCGAGCGGGCAGCCAGGAGCGCCGACATCGTCTATCTCGCGACGGACCTCGATCGCGAGGGGGAGGCGATCGCCTGGCACGTCGCCGAAGCCGCCGGCGTACCCGCCGCCAAGACGCGGAGGGTCACCTTCTCGGAGATCACGGAGGGGGCGATCCGCGAGGCCTTCCAGCATCCGCGGGCGATCGACACGGATCTCGTCGACGCGCAGCAGACCCGCCGGATCGTCGATCGCCTTGTCGGCTACACCCTCAGCCCGCTGATCTCGCGCAAGGTGCGGAGCGGCCTCTCCGCCGGACGCGTCCAGTCGGTCGCCGTTCGACTCGTCGTCGAGCGCGAGCGTGAGATCAATGCCTTCACCGCCCGCGAGTACTGGACCCTCCGCGCGAACCTCGACACGGCCGCCGGGGAACGCTTCGGGGCGGATGTCGTACGGATCGACGGAAAGCCCATCGACATCGCCGACGAAGCCACCGCGGATCGCCACGTCGCGGCGATCCAGGGCCGGACGTTCGCCATCACGAGCGTCGCCACGCGGACGCAGCAGCGGAGTCCCGCCCCACCGTTCACGACCTCGACGCTCCAGCAGGAGGCCAGCCGGAAGCTCGGCTTCAGCCCCAAGCGGACGATGTCCATTGCCCAGCGCCTCTACGAAGGGGCCGACACGCCGGACGGACACGTCGGTCTCATCACCTACATGCGAACCGACTCCACGGCCATTGCCGGCGTCGCGATGGGGGAGGCCCGCGACGTCATCACCGGGCGATTCGGGCCGGAGTACGCCATGCCGAAGGGCCGCGTCTACAAGACGAAGGCGAAGGGCGCCCAGGAAGCCCACGAGTCAATCCGCCCGACCAGCTTCGGCCGGCTGCCAGACACGCTCGCGGGCTCGCTCAAGGCGGAAGAACTGCGCTTGTACCGGCTGATCTGGCAGCGGGCGATCGCCTCGCAGATGGCGGCAAAGTCCCTCGAGACCACCACCGCCGAGCTCGGCGACGGCCCGTACGAGCTGAGAGCAAGCGCGACGCGGACGCTCTTCGACGGATTCTCGCGTGTCTACCTCGAGGGTCGCGACGACGAATCCGAGGAGGAGGAGGCGGAGGGCCGCCTCCCGGCCCTGGCCAAGGGCGATCGGGCCACCGCTGCCGAGGTGGAGCCCACCCAGCATTTCACGGAGCCCCCGCCGCGCTTCACGGAGGCGTCCCTGGTCAAGGCCCTCGAGGAGCACGGGATCGGCCGCCCGTCCACGTACGCCGCGACGCTCTCGACGATCGTCGACCGCGGGTATGTCCGGATCGAGGAGCGACGCCTGCGGCCCGAGCTCATCGGCGAGATCGTGACCGACCTGCTGGTGGAGCACTTCGGCAACTACGTCGACGTCGCCTTTACCGCGCGGATGGAGGAGGAGCTCGACGAGGTCGCCCGCGGCGAGCGCGCCTGGGTCCCGCTGCTGGAAGCCTTCTACGGACCGCTCAGGGATCGGGTCGCTGAGAAGCGCAAGGAGCTTCGTCGGGCGGACTTCACGACCGAGGTCAGCGACGAGGTCTGCTCCCTCGGCCATCCCATGGTGATCCGGCTCGGTCGGAACGGCCGGTTCCTTGCCTGCTCCCTCTTCCCCGAGCACAAGGAGTCCCGGCCGCTGCCGGGCGATGAGGCCCCGGTCCTGCCCGGAACGGGCGAGCCGTGCCCGAAGTGCGGCGAGGGCGTCCTCACCTCGCGGAGCGGCCGAATTCGGGCCGTTCGTGGGCTGCTCGCGATACCCGGACTGCGATTTCATCCAGCGGGACGGCCCGCCACCACCCGAGCAACTGCCCTTCGAGGTCATCTGCCCGAAGAGCGGCGACGGCCACCTCGTGGCGCGGCGTGCCCGTCGGACCGGCAACGTCTTCTGGGGTTGTTCCGCGTATCCGAAGTGCGACTTCACGACCAACCACGAGCCGCTGGGCGCCACCCACGACGCGGATGGCGGTCCCGTGGCGCGGCGCGACGACGGGGCGCTCTGCCTCAAGTGCGGCGCCGCCATCGACCTGCCCATCGACGGCGGCGACCTCGTCGGGCGGGCGCTGGCAGGCGGGCCACCGGATCCTTCGGCGCTTGCCGCCAAGCGGCCTCGCCCGAAGGCCGGCGGTGCTGCCCGCGGTCAGGCCCGCGGATCGCGGACCGGGCGCGGAGCCACGGCCGGAACGACTCGCCGCTCGGCGGCGCGTCGCGGCAAGGCCGGCGGCGCCAGCCCAGCGGCGTGAGCGGCACGACCGGCTCACCGGCGGCGCTCCACTCGTTCCTTCGCAGCCTCGCCGCCCGGGATACCTCGGTTCACACGCAGCGGGCGTATGCGACGGCGGTCGGCGCGTACCTCGAGTGGCTCGCGGATCGCGGCGTCGACTGGCGCGCACCCGGCCGCACGGATCTGCGGGCCTACCTCGCCCGGCTGACGACCACGAATGCCCGCAGCTCGGTGGCTCAGCGACTCGCCGCAATCCGGGCGTTTCATCGCTTTGCCGCGCGCAGCGGGCTCGCGACCGGGGACCCGTGGGGCGCCATCGCGACGCCGCGCCTGCCGCGCCGGCTGCCGCGGGTCCTGGAGGTCGAGCAGGTCGACCGGCTCATCGCGGTCGTCGACGCCCAGCTCGTCGCCGCGGACGGCAGGCCCAATCCAATCGCGATCGCGCTCGCCCTCCGGGATCGGGCCATCGTGGAGGTCGCCTATGCCGCGGGCCTCCGGATCAGCGAGCTCGCCTCCGCGGATCTGGGCTCGCTCGAGCTGCGGCGCGGCGAGCTGCGGGTGATGGGCAAAGGCCGCAAGGAGCGCGTCGGCCTCCTGGGCCGGCCGGCTCGGGCCGCGTTGGCCGCCTATCTCGAGGACGGCCGGCCGGCACTGCTCGCCGTGCGCACGAGCCCCGGCCCAGACCCGGCGACGATCTTCCTGAATCATCGCGGCGAGGCGATCGGCGTTCGTGGCCTTCGTGGCCGGATCGACCGGCTATGTCGGATGGCCGACCTGCCGGTGGGTGTCTCGCCCCACACGCTCCGCCACTCCTTCGCGACGCATCTCCTCGACGGAGGGGCGGACCTGCGGGTCGTGCAGGAGCTGCTGGGACACGAGAGCCTGGCCACCACGCAGATCTATACCCACGTCTCACCGGCCCGACTCCAGAGCGCCTATCGAGCCGCCCACCCGCGCGCCGAGCGGCCGCCCGGCGGATGAGGCGGTGAGCACCCATCGATCCCTGGCGACGGCGGGTCTCGTCGTCTCCGGCCTGTACATGGCCTCGCGGGTCGTCGGCTTCGTCCGGGCCTTCGTCATCGTCGACACGTTCGGCCTCGGGCGAGAGCTGGACATCTTCAACGCGGCATTCCGGCTGCCCGACCTGATCTTCCAGCTCGTGGCCGCGGGGGCCCTGTCGTCGGCATTGATTCCCGTCATCGCCGGGCTCTTCGCGAAGGACGAGGACCAGCGTGCCTATCACGTCGTCTCGACGGTCGCAAACGTGATGCTCGGCTTGCTGCTCGTCCTCGCTGTCGCGGCGTTCATTGCGGCCCCGGTCCTGGTCCCGCCGATCACCCACGGCTTCGACCCCGACAAGATGGCCCGGACGATTGACCTCACGCGGATCATGCTGCTCAGCCCGATCTTCCTCGCGGCGGGCTCGGTGGCGACCAGCCTCCTCAACGCCCGAGGCAGGTTCGCCGCATCCGCGATCGCGCCGGTGGTCTACAACGTCGCGATCATCGTCGGCGCGCTGGCGCTGAAGTCACCGCTCGGCGTCGCCGGTCTCGCGCTGTCGGTCGTGATCGGCTCGATGAGCCACCTGCTGGTCCAGATACCCTCGGTCCTGGGCCTGGGGTTCCGTCATCGGCTTCGCGTCGACCTCGGCGACGCGCAGGCTCGCCTCGCATTGACGCTGATGCTCCCGCGGGCGATCGGGCTCGGGGTGACCCAGATCACGTTCATCGTGATGACCGCGCTCGCGACGAACTTCGGCGACGGTGGCCTGAGCGCCTACACGTTTGCCTTCGTCCTGCTCCAGATCCCGCTCGGCGTCATCGGCGTGCCGCTCGGCGTGGTGATCCTGCCGGCCCTCTCCCGTGAGGCGGCGACGGGACGGGCCGCCGAGTTCGCCGCCCTGGTGTCACGGGCGCTGCGGCTCCTCGTCTTCGTGATGCTGCCGATCGCCGCCGTCGGGATGGTCGTCTCGGCCGAGCTGGTGTACTTCCTGTTCGGGGGCGGGCAGAGCTCGGCTCCGATCCTGGACCAGACGGCGGCGACGCTCGCGACGTTCCTCCTCGGGCTCGCGGCCCACGCGCTCATCGCCATCCTCGCCCGGGCGTTCTACGCCATCCAGGACACGCGGACGCCCGTCGTGGCCGCCATCGTCGCCGTCGTCTTCAACACGACGCTGGCCGTCCTCCTCACGGGTCCCGTCGGCCTCGGCCTGCCCGGGATCGGCCTGGCGATCGCGATCAGCGCCTGGATCGAGGCAGGCCTCCTGCTCCTGCTGCTCAGACGACGGGCGAGTGCGCTCGACCTTCGCCCGGTCGGACTCGCCGCGGGACGCGCCCTCGTGGCCGCCGTTGCGGCCGGTATCGCGGCCCTCGTCGTGCACGGCTGGCTCGCGCCGGCCGACATCGCCGAGGCGGGGAGGCTCGAGCTCCTCGTGCTGCTCGTCGTCGCGAGTGGGGCCGGGTTCCTCGCCTACCTTGCGTCGGCCGTCCTGTTGCGGATGCCCGAGCTCCCCTCTATCGTCGCGATCATGGTCGATCTCGTTCGTCGCCCGCGTTCGGCGTGATCCACGAGGACCGCGAGCCCGGCGTCGAGGACCGCGAGCCCGGCGTCGACGACAGTTCGTCGTGGGATCGTTTCGTCCAGGCGGCGGATCCCGGGTCGTATCTCCAGCTGCGGGCCTGGGCCGAGGTCAAACGCGTCAACGGCTGGTCGTCCGTCGACGTCCTTGCGGACGGCCCGAGCGGCCCAATCGGAGCCCAGGTGCTCCTTCGTCGCCCGCGACCTCTGCCATGGGCGTTCGCCTATGCGCCGCGCGGCCCCGTCACGGCCGCCTGGATCCCGTCGGACGTCGCGGCCTTCACCGACGCCGCTCGCCGCATCCTGCCCGGACAGGGTCCGGTCTCCCATCTTCGGATCGACCCGGAGATCGAGGCAGGCGGGCGGCTCGATCCCCATGGCGCGCTCACGGCCGCCTTGCAGTCGGCCGGATGGCGGCCGGCGCCCGCGATTCAGCCGGCGTCAACGCGGGTCATCGACCTGACCGCCGACGAGGTGGCCCTGTGGGGCGATCTGCGCAAGAAGTGGCGCCAGTACGTCAATCGTGCCCGAAGCGTCGGCGTGACGGTGGCCGATGCCGGCGAGGCAGAGCTCGGGACCTTCTACGAGATCTACCGCGAGACGGCGGCTCGCGCCGGCTTCCTGATCCGGACCGAGGCGGCCTATCGCGACGTCTGGCATGCCTACGATCGCGAGGGCCTCGCTCGATTGCTCCTGGCGCGGCTCGCCGACGGCACGCCGGCGGCCGCCCTCTTCCTCATCCGCTCCGGGACGCGCGTCGTCGAGCCCTATGGGGGCATGACTCAGGCGGGGGCCGAATTGCGGGCGAACTACCTCCTCAAGTGGGAGGCGATCGCTTCATCCAGGGCCGCCGGCGCCCGGACGTACGACCTGTGGGGCCTGGCACACCCGGGGATCGCCCACTTCAAGGCCGGCTTCGGGGGCCGCGAGATTCGCTACATCGGCGCCTGGGACATCGTGCTCAACGGACTGGGCCGGAACGTCTACGGCCTGGCGCAGCGCACCCGCGTCGCGCTGGCTCGCCGACGAGGTGGGCTCGGGCGGGGCGCGGCCGCGGCACCGGGTACGGGCGGTGACGGCGCCACGGACGCCTGATGGAGGTCCGGCCCGCCACGGCGCCAGAGCTCGAGGCGTGGGACGACCTGACCGTCCATCCCGGTGGCGGCCACGTCCTGCAGTCGATGGCATGGGCCCGACATCGGGCCGCGTCGGGCTGGCAACCCCACCACCTCGTGCTCGACGACGGGTCGGCCGTGCTGGCCCTCGAGCGCCGCTGGCCGCTGATCGGGGGCTCGAGCGTCTACCTCCCTCGTGGGCCGATTCCCGCCGGCTCTGCCGAGGCCATGGCGACCCGCCTGGACGCGGTGACGCGCTGGCTCCGCTCCATTGGCGCGGACGTCGTTGCTTCGGATGCCGAGGTCCCGGCGGCAACTGGCTACACGGGCCTGGTCGAACGGCTCGGCTTTCGGCCGATCGAGGAGATCCAGCCGTCGCGCCATCGCTACTCCCTGGCCCTCGGTCGGTCCGCTGACCGGGAGACGGTCTTCGCGGGCGTCGCGAAGTCCACGAGGCAGCGGATCCGCGCGGCCGAACGCGACGGGACGCGGATCATCCGGCATGACCGGTCCTTCGACGCGGCGGCGGGGTTCGAGGCACCGGCGGAGCCGCTCGACACGGCCCTGGACCGCTTCTACGACCTGCTCCTGCAGACCGGGGAGCGGCGCCACTTCACGTTCGGGCCGCGGGCGTCGTTCCTTCGCTGGTGGCGCGCGGCGCACGACGCGGGCCTGCTGGTCCTCCTCGAAGCCAGGGACGCGGATGACGTGCCGATCGCGGGCCTGATCCTGTACCGCCACGGTGGTCGCCTGACGACGGTCCACTCGGCCGATGACGCGACCCTGCGCCGGTCCCACCCGGGGGCGCTCCACCTGCTGCGCTGGCGGGCCATCGAGCTCGCGATCCACGAAGGCTGCGCGGAGATGGACCTCGGCGGCGTCGATGTCGCAGGTGCGCGCCGCGAGCCGCAGCCGGGCGACCCGACGTACGGCCTGGCCGAGCACAAGCGGGCATTCGGCGCAACGTGGCTGGAGCTCAGCGGGGCCCATGAGCTGGTGCTCGGGCCTCGCCGCTACGCCGTCGGTCGGGCCCTCGCTCGCGCCGGTCGGATGATTCGGCGATGACCGCCCTGTCGATCTCGTCCCGGCTCGACGCGGCCGAGCGGAGGGCAGCGGGCGACCTGGGCGGCCTCGTCGCGCGGCTCCGGGCCATCGATCCGGGCGCGCACCTCGCGATGCCGCCCGCGGACGGCGACCGGCAAGTCGCGATCCGGCCGGTCGCGATCCGGTCGGTCACGAACGACTCGCGGCGCGTCACCCCCGGGGCGGTCTTCGTGGCCGTGCCCGGGCTGCGCGTCGACGGGCACGACTACGCCGCCCGGGCGGCCGCAGCCGGTGCGAGGGTCCTTGTCGTCGAGCGCGGGCTGCCCGATCTCGCGGTCCCGCAAGTTGTCGTGGCCTCGGCTCGACGAGCGCTGGCGGAAACAAGTGCCTGGCTATACGGCGACCCGTCCTACGAGCTCGGGGTGATCGGCATCACCGGCACGGACGGCAAGACGACGACGACCTTCCTCGCCGCCGCGGCACTCTCGGCAGCCGGTCTCCGGCCGGGCCTCGTCGGCACGGTCGCGACGCAGATCGGCGGAATCCGCGAGCCCAACCCCGAGCACAGCACCACCCCGGAGGCTCCCTGGTTGCAGCAGGCACTCCGGGCCATGGTCGATGCCGGTGACAGGGCCGCGATCATCGAGACGACCTCGCACGGGCTGGCCATGGATCGCGTGGCGGCGATCGACTACGACATCGCCCTGCTCACGAACCTGACCCACGAGCACCTGGAGCTGCACGGCACCTTCGAGGCGTACCGCGCGGCCAAGCGGTCGCTCTTCGAGCGACTCCGGATGGGTCCTGCGAATCCCGCCAAACCAGCGGTCGGGTGGCCCCGGACCGGGATCGTCAACGCCGATGATCCGTCGGCCCCTGTCTTCGAGGCTGCGACCCGCGAGGCCGGAGCGGCGCTCCTCACCTTCGGCCGCCGGCCGGACGCCGACGTCCGGCTGCTGGCTGCGGACGAGAATGCAGGTCGCCTGTCCGTCCGCTACCACGCAAGGGGCCTGGATCGGACCCTGCGGCTACGGCTGGCGGGCCGGTTCAATGCCTCGAACGCCCTCGGCGTCGTCGCGATCGGGCTCGCCATCGGGCTCGACGAGGAAGCGGTTCGGACCGGCCTGGAGGACGCGGAACCGGTTCCGGGTCGAATGGAGCGGATCGATCGTGGCCAACCGTTCGATGTCATCGTCGACTATGCCCACAGCCCGGCGTCGCTCGCACTCGTCCTCGATGAGCTGGCGATGACCGCCTCGCCGCGTGGGGGAGGCCTGATCGCGGTGTTCGGCTCGGCTGGGGAGCGGGACATCGAGAAGCGCTCGATCATGGGTGCCGTGGCGGCCACCCGCAGCCGGATCGTCATCGCCACCGACGAGGATCCGCGCGGCGAGGATCCGGCGACGATCGTGGCCGAGATCGCCCGTGGTGCGCGGACCGTCCCGACCGGCGGCGCGCTGGAGCAAGTGCTCGAGATCCCGGACCGACGGGCGGCAATTTACGAGGCTCTTGCTCTCGCCCGGCCTGGTGACATCGTCCTGCTCGCGGGCAAGGGCCACGAATCGACGATCCTGTACGCCGATCGGGCCGAAGCGTGGAACGAGCGCGTCGAAGCGGAGGCCGCGCTCGCCGCGCTCGGCTGGGCGGCAGCGACCTCGCGGTAGACTGGCTCGAACATGGTTGCTCCCAGAACCCCCACCGAGACCCCACCGGACGGGCATGTCCCGCCGCGGCAGCGACGCACCGGCACGCGATCCCTGAGCCGCAGCAGCGGCAACAGCCGAACGCCCTCCGTCGAAACGCTGACGGCGCGACTCCTCGCGGCCACCCGCGTCCACTATCCGACGGCGGACCTGACGCCGATCGAGGCCGCCATCACCATGGCCGTCGAGGCCCACGGGAGCCAGGTCCGCGCGTCCGGTGAGCCGTACGTGACGCATCCAATCGCGGTCGCGGAGATCCTCGCCGAGCTCGGCCTGGACCCGATCGCCATCGAGGCCGGGGTTCTCCACGACGTTCCCGAAGACACGGAGTACGAGCTCGGGGACATCGAGGAGCAGTTCGGCCAGGAGGTTGCCCACCTCGTCGACGGCGTCACCAAGCTCGGCAAGTTCAGCACGCTCTCGCACGAGCAGCAGCAGGCCGAGAACATCCGGAAGATGTTCCTCGCGATGGCCCAGGACATCCGGGTCGTCCTGATCAAGCTCGCCGACCGGCTTCACAACATGCGGACGCTCTCGGCGCTGCCAATCGAGAAGCAGCAGCGGATAGCCCGCCAGACACTCGAGATCTACGCGCCCCTGGCCGAGCGCCTCGGGATCTGGCAGGTCAAGTGGGAGCTCGAGGATCTGGCATTCAAGGTCATCGAGCCGGAGCGCTTCCGGGAGCTGGCGAAGCTCCTGGACACGCGGCGCAAGGGGCGCGAGGGCTACATCGAGCGGGCCATCGCCGAGCTCGAGCCGCGGCTCCTGGCCGCCGGCATCAGCGCCGACCTGCAGGGACGGCCGAAGCACATCTACAGCATCTGGAAGAAGATGCAGCGCAAGAGCGCGGAGTTCGGCGAGATCTACGACGTCTACGCCATCCGGCTCCTCGTGGAGGACCTCCGCGACTGCTACGCGGCACTCGGTATCGTGCACGCCCTGTGGCGCCCGATCCCTGGCCAGTTCGACGACTACATCGCGGTCCCCAAGAACAACCTCTACCAGTCGCTCCACACGGCCGTGATCGCCCTCGACGGCAAGCCCCTCGAGATCCAGATCCGGACGCAGGCCATGCACCAGGTCTCCGAGGTGGGCATTGCTGCGCATTGGCGGTACAAGGAAGGCTCGAAGTCCGACCGCGACTACGACGCCAAGCTGGCCTGGCTGCGCCAGCTCATGGACTGGCAACGGGACGTGGCGGATGCCACCGAGTTCGTCGAGGGGATCAAGCTCGACATCTTCCAGGACCAGGTCTTCGTCTTCACCCCCAAGGGCGAGATCAAGGACCTCCCGGCCGGCGCGACGCCGCTCGACTTCGCCTACCGCATCCACACCGACGTGGGCCATCGCACGATCGGGGCGAAGGTCAACAACCGCCTGGTCCCGCTCGACTACCGGCTCAAGAACGGCGACATCGTCGAGATCGTCACCACGAAGGCCGAGCACGGCCCGTCCCGCGACTGGCTGAACCTCGTCCGGACGAGCCACGCGAGGGAGAAGATCCGGCAATGGTTCAAGCGCCAGGAGCGTGACGAGAACATCGTCCACGGCCGTGAATCGCTCGAGCGTGAGCTCCGGCGCCTGGCCCGAACGTCGATCGCCGCCCTCGGCCAGGACCGGCTGGTCGAGGTGGCCAAGCTCTTCAACCTGAACGACCTCGACGACTTCCTGGCCGCGATCGGCTACGGCGCCGTCAGCGCCCAGTCGGTCGTGATGCGCCTGGGCGTCGTCGACGACGCCCAGCTCCAGCTGCCCACCACCGCGCCGTCGATCGAACCGGCGAAGGCGGGCGGGGTCCGCGTCAAGGGGGTGGGGGACCTGCTGGTCCGCTTCGCCAAGTGCTGCCACCCGATCCCGGGCGATCCGATCCAGGGTTTCATCACCAGGGGCAAGGGCGTGACGGTCCACCTTCGCTCGTGTCCCACCGTGATCAACGAGCGCGAGGTCAGCCGTCTCATCGAAGTCGAGTGGGAGTCGGCGCCGGCCCAGACGTATCCGATCGCCATCCGGGTCGAGGCCTATGACCGGACCGGCCTGCTCTCCGACATCACCCAGGTCGTGGCCGAAGCGAAGGTGAACATCCTCGCCGCCAACGTGACGGTCGGGCCAGATCACGTCACGATCGTCCGGGCGACGCTCCAGGTCGCCTCGGTGAGCGAGCTGGCCCGGGTGATGGGCAGGATCGAGCAGCTCAAGGACGTCATCAGCGCGTCGCGCGATCTCGGCTGAGACCTCGGGACGATCGCCCGGGGTTGGCACCGGTAGACTGCCGGGGATGCCCACCTTTCGAGCCCCTCGCGGGACCCGCGATCTGCTTCCCGATGAAGCGGCTCGCTTCCTTCGCCTCGGCGCGATCGCCCGCGCGCTGACCGATCGCTACGGCTACCGGCCGATCGAAACGCCGCTCTTCGAGCAGGCCGCGGTCTTCGAGCGCGGGATCGGCGAAGTGACCGATGTCGTCGAGAAGGAGCTCTTCCGCATCGCCCCTCGAACCGAGGACGCGGAGGCCTGGGCGCTCCGGCCCGAGCCGACGGCCGGCATCGTCCGCGCCTACGTCCAGCACGGCATGCAGACGTGGCCACAGCCGGTCCGGCTCGCCACGGTCGGCCCGATGTTCCGCTACGACCGGCCGCAGGCCGGCCGCTATCGCCAGTTCTGGCAGTTCGACGTCGAGGCCCTCGGCGACCCGGGACCGGCGATCGACGCGGAGATCATCGAGCTCGGCCTGCGGTTCTACCACGAGGTCGGGCTCAGGGGCGTGGAGGTCCTGCTCAACTCGATCGGCGACGGCGCCTGCCGGCCGGGCTACCTGGCGGCGCTCCGCGACTACTACCGGGCCCACGAACCATCGCTTCCCGCCGCGGAGCTCGCCCGTCTCGAGCGGAACGTCCTGCGCCTCCTCAATTCGAAGGACCCCGCGATGGCCGCCCTGAACGCCGGCGCGCCACGGATCGTCGACCATCTCTGTGAAGCGTGTGCAGCCCACTTCGCCGAGCTGCAGTCGCACCTCGACGCGCTCGGGGTCACCTACCGGCTCGAGCCGGGCCTCGTGCGCGGCCTCGACTACTACACGCGCACCGCGTTCGAGTTCTACCTGCCGGGCCGCGAGGGGCAGCAGCAGGCACTCGGCGGCGGGGGGCGCTACGACGGCCTGATCGAGCTGTTGGGCGGGCGCCCCGCGCCGGGGATCGGGTTCGGACTCGGGCTCGACCGCGTCGCCCTTGTCCTGGAGCAGGTCGCGCCGGGCGAGCCGGGCGACGTGAATGTTGCGCCCGAGGCCGTGGTCGTTTCGGCCGACCCGAATGACACGATGGGCCGCCTGGTGGTCGCGACCCGGCTGCGTGGCGAGGGGATCGCCGCCCGGGCCGATCTCGGGCGACGCAAGCTCGGCCGCCAGATGGAGGCGGCCGGCCGCGACGGTGCCCACTTCGCGGTGATCCTCGGCGACGAGCTGGCCGATGGCCAGGTCCAGGTCCGCGACCTCAAGGCCGGGACACAGCGCCTCGTCGCGACGGCCGATCTCGCGACCGACCTGCGCCGAGCCGCCGGGCGTCACCAGCACGGCGCCGGCTGAGCTCGGGAGCGCCGACCGTCGCCCGGCGACGCCGGCGGATACCATACGCGACGCAATGACCACCGAGCCCGCCAGCCTCGCCACGCCGTATCGGAGCCACACCTGCGGCGCCCTGCGGGCGAGCGATGCCGGGGCCACGGCGCGCCTGGCGGGCTGGGTCCATCGCCGCCGCGACCACGGGCAGCTGATCTTCCTGGATCTCCGCGATCGTCACGGCATCACCCAGGTCGTGATCGACGCGACCGACGCGCCCGAAGCGCATGAGATCGCCTCGCGGGCTCGTCCCGAGTTCGTGCTGAGCGTCGAGGGCACGGTGGCCCGTCGCCTGCCCGGGACGGAGAACAGCCGCCTGCCGACCGGCGCGATCGAGCTCCAGACAACTCGCGTGACGATCCTCAACGAGGCGAAGACCCCGCCCTTCTACATCAACGAGCCCGACGCACCCGTCGACGAGGCCCTTCGGCTCAAGTACCGCTACCTCGACATCCGGCGCGAGCCGATGCAGCAGCGGCTCCTCCTCCGGAGCCGGCTCGTCCAGGCGATTCGCGAGGTCCACCACGCGAACGGCTTCGTCGAGGTGGAGACACCGAACCTCATCAAGTCGACCCCGGAGGGCGCCCGCGATTTCATCGTCCCGTCGCGCCTCCAGCCGGGCGCGGTCTACGCCCTGCCGCAAAGTCCGCAGCAACTGAAGCAGCTGCTGATGGTCGGCGGCGTCGATCGCTACTTCCAGATCGCTCGCTGCTTCCGCGACGAGGACCTCCGGGGGGATCGCCAGCCGGAATTCACCCAGCTCGACCTCGAGATGAGCTTCGTCGACGAGGCGACGGTCATGAGCTTCGTCGAGGAGATGGCGATCGCCGTGACGCGGGCCGTGGTGCCCGATCGCCCCCTCCTGGCCACGCCGTTCCCGCGCTTCACGTACGAGGAAGCCATGGAGCGGTTCGGCTCCGACAAGCCGGACCTCAGGTTCGGGATGGAGCTCGTCGATCTCGCGCCGGCCCTCCGCGGGCCGGGTGGCGTTGCGGCGTCCGGCTTCCGCGTCTTCGACGAGGCACTTGCCGGCGGCGGGCGCGTCAAGGCGATCGTGGCTCCCGGGCTCGGCGAATCCCCGCGCTCGAAGATCGACGAGCTGACCGAGACCGCGAAGCGATTCGGGGCCAAGGGCCTTGCGCACCTGTCCGTCGAGGCGGCCGGGACCGTGAAGGGCCCGATCGTCAAGTTCCTGGGCGACGACCTGGCAGGCCGACTTGCGGCTGATGCCGGGGCTGGTCCCGGGGATCTCGTCCTGATCGTCGCCGACAGCGGTGCGGTCGCCAACGACGTCCTCGGCAGGATGCGAGCCGACCTGGGGGTCCGCCTGGGGCTCGCCGACCCGAACGTCATGGCCTACGGCTGGGTCTATCAATTCCCGATGTACCAATGGGATGTCGAGGGCGGTCGCTGGGATGCCACCCACAATCCGTTCTCCGGCGTCGTGCCCGAGGACGAGGCACTGCTGGTGACGACGTCCGGCGATCCGGGCCGTCCGGCACCGGACGATCCGGCGGGCCGCGCCCGGGCGATGCAGTACGACATCGTCCTCAACGGCTGGGAGCTCGGCGGCGGGTCGGTTCGCATCTGGCGCCGGGATCTCCTCGAGCGCAGCTTCGCCCTGCAGGGGTACAGCAGCGAGCGGATGCGGAACATGTTCGGCGCGGTCCTCGACGCCTTCGAGTACGGGGCGCCGCCGCACGGTGGCATCGCCCTCGGCATCGATCGCTGGGCGGCGCTCCTGACGAACCAGGTCACGATCCGCGAGGTGATGGCCTTCCCGAAGACGCAATCGGGCACGGACCCGATGCTGGAGGCTCCCTCGGAGCCGGATCCGGCCCAGTACGCCGAGCTGGGCCTGCGCTTCGTGGGCCTGCCCGACAAGAAGCCGGCCTGACCCGGTTCCGTGTCGGAGGTCGCGGTCCGGGTTCTCGCGCCCGGCGACGCCGGGGGGCTCGCGGACGCGGTGGCTGCCGGTCGTGAGCACGAGGAGTTCCGGGCCTCGTCGGATGCCGAGGGCCTGTTCATCACCAAGGCCTTCGAATACGACCCGTCGATCTTCGGCGGGGCATTTGACGGGGATCGGCTCATCGGCCTCGTCTCGTCCGAGTTCAAGTTCACCCTGGTGGCGCCACCGTTTCGCCGGCAGGGGATCGGACGGCGCCTGATCGAGCTGGCGGCGTCGATGGAATACGGCCGCGGCCGACCAAACGTCGTGATGGGTCGCCTCCCCGATGACGAGGCGGCGCGAGCGTTCCTCGAGGCAACCGGATTCGCCTTCCATTCGACCCTCTGGGACCTCGCCCTGCCCGCTGGTGCGGCGGTCCCGGGGCCGACGTGGACTCGCGACCTCGTGGCCAGAGCCTTCGATCGGTCGCGCGACATCGAAACGTGGGTGGACCTGTTCAATGCCGCGTTCGCCGACCATGCGACGCCCCTCCAGCTCGACGCCTCGTTCATAACGGCCGGGATGGACGACCCGACGATCGACGACGCGGACACGCTCCTGATCGCGGACCGGGCAAGCGGCGAGCTCGTCGGGTTCTGCGCCGCGGCGCCGGAGCGTTCCGACGGGTCCGTGAAGGAGAAGGGCGAGATCTGGACGATCGGCGTGCGGCCGGCACGGCAGGGTCAGGGCCTGGGCAGGCAGCTCCTGCGCTGGGGCGTGGAGCGACTCCGGTCGCTTGGAGTGCGCGACATCGAGCTGGCGGTCAACGGCCGGAATGAACGCGCCCTCCACCTCTACGAGGACGAGGGCTTCGCGCGGACGAACACGCGCGAGCGGTGGACCAGGGCCATCGCCGGGGCCGCCACCGCGGGGACCGGAGTTGTCGGCTGAGCCTCGGCGGCTCGATCCAGAGCGCCTACGACGGCATCGCCGAACGGCCCCGGCTGGCCGCCCTCGCGGGTGCCATGTGCATCGCGTTCTCGGGCATCTTCTATCGCTACGCCGAGGTCTCGCCGAGCACGGTGACGGTCTTTCGATGCCTCTTCGGCCTGCCGATCCTCGTCCTCGTGGCGTGGCTCGAACGGCGCCGCTACGGGCCGCTGCCGAGTCGGGCGATCCGGCTCGCCATCATCGCCGGGATCTTCTTCGCGGGCGACCTCCTGACCTGGCACCACGCGGTCGACCAGGTCGGCGCCGGGCTCGCCACGGTGCTCGGCAACATGCAGGTGCTCGTCGTCGGATTCGCCGCCTGGGCCGTGTTCGGCGAGCGGCCGCCGCGTGCCGCGATCCTCGCGACCCCGGTCGTGCTCCTCGGGGCGATCCTCATCTCGGGTGTCGTCGGCAAGGGGGCATATGGTCCCAATCCGCCGCTCGGCGTCGCCTTCGGCACCGTCACCGCGTTCTGCTACGCGGGCTACCTGCTCGTCATCCGGCGGGGCTCGAACGACATCCGGCGCCCTGCTGGGCCCGTGGCCATCTCGACTGCCTCGACGATGGTCGTGGCGCTCGCCGCCGGCATCGTCGTCGGCGACCTGGACATCGTTCCGCACTGGCCGAGCGTCGGCTGGCTCATCCTCGTGGGCCTGACGTCGCAGTCGATCGGCTACCTCCTGATCTCGATGTCGCTGCCGCGACTCCCGGCATCACTGGTCTCGATCATCCTGCTCGCCCAGCCGGTCGCGACGGTCGTCCTGGCGCGGGTATTGCTCACGGAGATCCCATCGATATTCCAGCTGGCGGGCGTCCTCCTGATCGTGGGGGGAATCGGCCTGGCCACCATCCCGGTCGGGCGGATCCGCGATCGAGCGAGGCGCGCGGCGGCCTAGCGAGGAACCGGCAGTCGCGGCTCAGTCGCGCGGGGCCGATGCGCGAGCCGGCCCGGCCACGGGTGCATCGTCGGGCGTGGCGGCCACCGGGGCGCCCCAGTCCTCGGATCGGCCGCCCGTCGGGTCGGCGGGTCCCTCGTAGGGCGGAAGCTGATCGCGCGGGGTGCCGCCGTCGACGACGCTGCCGGGATCGCCGAGATCGACGAGCCGCCGGGCGATGGCGCCCCCGCCGGCGATCGCCTCGAGCAGGTCGTTCGGCATCGCAGCTTGCATCGAGGACCCGAAATGCCGCGAGTGCGGCCATCGGCAGCAGGGCCGGCCAGCCTGCCTCTCCCCGGTAGGTCGGCTGGATGAGCGCGTCCGGGTACGACCCGTGTGCCTCGACGAGGGAGGTGATCGTCTCGGGTCCGACCCAGCTCATCCGACCTGGCCAGACGATGGCCGCAGTCGTGCCGCTGACCTCACTCGCAGCGACCTCGATACCGCGGACGATCTGGCCGACCGGCCCGTGCTCGGGGCCGACCGGCGCGGCGAGGGTGACCTCGGCGCCGGCGAGTGCCACCGCCACGGACCCAGCAGGATCCGGCGCGACCACGATGACGGGCATGGCGCCACCGGCCCAGGCCGCGTCGGCCATCCGGCGGACCCGGGGAACGCCGTCGGCGTCGGCGAGGGCCGAGTCGACGGATGCGGCCAGGATGACGGCGGCAACGGTCATGGGAGGGAGATGCTAGCAGTCCGAATGGCCGCCGCGACGGCCCCCGGAGCCGGCCTGGACCGGGCGGCGCGCCCTCATGTGCGACAATCGCGGCCCCATGACCGATCCGATCCGCTCCACCCTGCCCGGCGCCATTGCCGTGGCGGAGGATGTCCAGCAGGCGGAGTACGTGGTCCGCGACGATCTCCGCGACGTGGCGATCGTGGCCCACGTGGATCACGGCAAGACGACCCTCGTCGATGCGCTGCTTCGCCAGACGGGAACGTTCCGCTCGAACGAGACGCTCGTCGACCGCGTGATGGACTCGATGGACCTCGAGCGCGAGAAGGGCATCACGATCCTGGCCAAGCAGACGACCGTCGATCACGATGGGGTCCGCCTGAACATCGTGGACACGCCCGGTCACGCCGACTTCGGCGGTGAGGTCGAGCGGTCGCTGCTGATGGTGGACAGCGTGCTGCTCCTCGTGGACGCGGCGGAGGGACCGTTGCCCCAAACGCGGTACGTCCTCCAGAAGGCGATGGCCCGGAAGCTGCCGGTCGTGGTCGCCCTGAACAAGATCGACCGCGGCGACGCACGGCCCGCCGAGGTGCTCGACGCGGTCTACGAGCTCTTCATCAACCTCGGCGCGGACGACGACCAGATCGACTTCCCGGTCGTGTACACGAACGCCAAGCTCGGGACCGCCACGATGGACCTTGCGGTTCCCGGCACGGACCTGCGGCCGCTGCTCGACCTGCTGGTGCGCGTCACGCCGCCGCCCCGCCATATCCCCGGCCACCCGCTCCAGCTCCTGGTCACGAACCTCAGCGCGAACGAATACGTCGGGCGCATGGCCGTCGGCCGGATTCGCAACGGGACGATCAAGGTCGGCCAGCGCTTCGTCGTGGTCCGCGAGGCGGCCGACGATACGGCCGGAGCCGTGGAGCCGGGCCGGACCGTGACCCTGAGCGGCACGGTCTCCAGCCTCCAGACGGCCCACGGCATCGAGCGGATCGACATCCCCGAGGCGGGACCGGGCGAGATCGTGTCCGTCGCGGGACTGCCCGACGTCACGATCGGCGACACCCTCACCGATCCGGCCGACCCGCGACCCCTGCCCCGCCTCGATGTCGACGCTCCGACCCTCCGGATGACGTTCGGCGTCAACACCTCGCCGCTCGCGGGCCGGGAAGGGAAGTACGTCACCTCCCGGCAGATCAAGGCGCGCCTCGATCGGGAGGTCCTCGGCAATGTCTCCATCGAGGTCTACCCGACGGCATCCGGGGACACCTTCGAGGTCCGGGGACGCGGCGAGCTCCAGCTGGCCGTCCTGATCGAACAGATGCGCCGCGAGGGTTATGAGGTCACCGCTTCGCGACCCGAGGTGATCCTGCGCGAGACCCGCGACGGTCTCCAGGAGCCATACGAGCGGGTGACGATCGACATTCCGCCCGATTTCATCGGCGAGGTCCAGACGGCGCTCGCCGGCCGCAAGGGCCGGCTCGAGCAGATGACGACGGACGCCGACGGCCGCGTCCGGATGGAGTACGTCCTCCCGGTCCGCGGCCTGATCGGCTACCGAGGGCAGCTGCTCACCGACACCCGCGGCACGGCGCTCCTGCACCAGATCGGCGAGGGCTACGGCCCGTGGGCCGGCGAGGTGACGCACCGGACGGCCGGCGTCCTCGTCAGCGACCGGGCCGGGACGTCGAACGCCTACGGCCTCTTCAACCTGCAGGAGCGCTCGGAGCTGTTCATCGGCGCGGGTGTCGAGGTCTACGAGGGCATGATCGTCGGCGAGAACGCCCGGTCCGACGACATGGACGTCAACGCGACCAAGGAGAAGAAGCTCACCAACATCCGGACCCATTCGCACGACGAGGCCCTGCGCCTGACCCCGCCGCGCCCGATGACGCTCGAATCGGCCCTCGAGTTCATCGCCGCGGACGAGCTCGTCGAGGTGACGCCGCTCTCGATCCGGCTCCGCAAGCGGCTGCTCCCCAAGCACATGCGGGAGCGCGAACGCGGCCGCGACTACGAGCGCGCGAAGGACGAAAGCTAGGCCGAGTCGCACCCGTGGCGTCGGGCCCGCCGCGGCGCTCGGCGCGAGCGCTAGAGTCTCCGACGATGGAGTCGTCGTCTGGGGTGGCGGTCAACGCAGTCACCGGCCTGACCGGCCGGCAACGGATCCGTGCCTTCGATCTCGCGGCCGGCCTGGCCGTGTTCTTCATGATCCTGGTCCACGTGCTCTGGCACTGGGGCGAGCGGTCGACATGGACGACGCCGATCGGCGAGGCAATCAGCTACGCCGCCGGTCCCACTGCGGCGCCGGTCTTCGTCTTCCTGATGGGCGCCTCGCTCGGCGCCAGCGAGCGCGTCGCGTTCCGCGACATGGCGATCCGCGGGCTCTGGCTCGTGTTCCTCGGCTACGTGCTGAACTTCCTGCGTGGCGTGATCCCGGCCGCGCTCGGGCTTGCCAGCGGCGTCATCACCGCCGACCAGGTCGCGCCGTACACGCTGTGGTGGCTGGGGACCACGGTCGACCTCCATCACATGGTCGGCTTCTCGCTCGTGGCGATCGCCGCGCTCCGGACGAAAGTGGAGCCGGGCTGGATCTGGGTCGCCCTGGCCGGGCTCCTGATCCTCGTCGCACCGGCGGCGCGCACCTTTGCCACGGGAAGTTCCCTCCTTGACGCGCCGCTCACGCCGTTCGTCGGGTCCGCCCCGAACGTCTACTACGCCGTGGTGCCCTGGCTCATGTACCCGCTCGTTGGAGCAGTCTTCGGCCGGATCATGAGTCGGGCGGTGGATCGGACGGCCGTGTTCCGCCGCGGCGCCGTGATCGGCATGGCGCTTATCGCGGCGGGCCTCGTCCTGATCTACCTCCAGCGACCGGGCTTCGATGTCTTCACCTACTGGCGCCAGCCGGCGTCGTTCGCGGTGGCGATCTTCGGGGTGATCCTCGTCTGGCTCGCCCTCTGCGACGTCGTGACGCGGCTGCCGGCGATCGACCGTCGCCTGCGGATCGTCTATGGCTGGAGCGATCGCGTGATCGCGATCTACTTCACCCACTGGATCATCGTCGGCTGGGGCGTCGGGCTCGTCGGATTTCGGGCGCTCGGCCTGATCCAGGTGCTCGTGGCGATGGTTGCGGCCGTGGTCGCGACGAGCTATCTCTCGCGGTTCGCCGTCCGCCTCGAGGCCGGTTGGTGGCGGCAGCGCATGCCGCGGAAGCTCGCGGCGGCGGTGCCGGAACAGCCTCCGATCGGGTGACGGTCCGGGCCGCCCTTCCGGGAGGCCTACAATTGGGGCGATGCAGATCTACCTCGACCACGCCGCCACGACCCCGCTCCGACCGGAGGCGCTCGAGGCCATGCTGCCATTCCTGGGCGGCGAGTTCGGGAATCCGAGCTCCCCGCATGCGTGGGGTCGACGGGCGAGGACCGCGCTCGACGAGGCCCACGAGCGGATCGCGACGGCGCTGGGGGCCGGACCCCGCGAGATCATCCTCACCAGCGGCGGCACCGAGGCCCTGAACCTCGCCCTCAAGGGAGCGGCCTGGGCCGGCAAGTCCCGTGGCCATCGGATCCTGACCACCGCGGTCGAGCACCACGCCGTGCTGCATTCGCTCCAGCAACTCGAGAAGTTCGGTTTCGAGGTCGTCGAGCTGCCGGTCGATCGGTACGGACGGCTCGACCCGGACGCCCTCTCGGCGGCGCTCACGGACCATACGATCCTGGTGGCCATCGGACACGCCAACAACGAGGTCGGCACGATCCAGCCCCTGACCGAGCTCGTTGCCCGCGTCCGGCGCGACGGCCCGAAGGGCTGCCTTGTCGCGGTCGACGCCGTGGCCTCGGTGCCGTACCTGCCCGTGAACGTGGCCGCGATGGACGTCGACATCCTCACCATCGCCGCCCACAAGTTCGAGGGGCCGAAGGGCGCCGGGGCCGTGTTCCTGCGGGCCGGGACGCACCTCCTCAGCCAGCAGCAGGGCGGGAGCCAGGAGCGGTTCCGCCGTGCCGGTACCGAGGACGTCCCCGCGGCCGTGGGCATGGGCGTCGCCCTGGAGCTTGCCGTGGCCGAGATGGAGGCGACCACGCGCCGCCTCCGGCGCGGCCGCGAGCGGCTCGTGCGGGCCCTCACCGCCATCGGTGGCGTCGAGCAGACTGGCCATCCCACGAATCGGCTCCCGGGCCTCGTCTCCATCGTGATCCGCGACGTCGAGGGCGCGTCGGTGGTCGTCAAGCTCGACCTCGAAGGAATCGCGGCCTCCGTGGGGTCGGCGTGCACGACCGGCTCGGCCGAACCGTCCCACGTCCTGCGGGCCATGGGCTACCCCGACGAAGAGGCACAGGGCTCCCTCCGCCTGTCACTCGGCCGGGCAACCACCGAAACCGAGATCGGAACCGCCGTCGAGGTCGTGCCCCTCGTGGTCGGGGCTGCCCGGGCGGGCGCGCAGGTGGTCGTCGCGAACCAGGCCGGCCGGGCGGGCGGGCGCATCCGCGTCGGCCCGCGGGACGGCGGTTCGGCGATGCGCTCGAGGGCCGGCACTTGAGTCGAATCCTCGTCGCCATGTCGGGCGGCGTTGATTCCTCGGTCGCCGCGGCGCTGCTGGTCGAGCAGGGCCACGAAGTCGTCGGTGTCTGGATGCGGCTGCACGACGTCGCCGACACGATCTCCGAGTTCAAGAAGAGTTGCTGTTCCCTGGACGCGGCCGAGGACGCCCGCCGGGTGGCCGGCCAGCTCGACATCCCGTTCTACGTCATGAATCTCGAGCGCGAGTTCGACGACGGTGTGCTGTCGCCGTTCCTGAGCGCCTACCTCGACGGTTCGACGCCCAGCCCTTGCGTCGACTGCAACACGACGGTGAAGTTCGGGGCGCTCCTCGGCCGCGCCCGGCACCTCTACGACTGCGATGCGGTCGCGACCGGTCACTACGCGCGGCGCATCGTCGATGCCGATGGAACGACTCGACTCCTCCGGGCCCGCGACGAGGACAAGGACCAGACGTACTTCCTGTACGGGCTCAGCCAGGATCAGCTCCGCGACGCGCGGTTCCCGCTCGGCGAGCTCACGAAGCCGGAGGTGCGCGCTGTGGCCCGCGGCCTGGGACTCGCGACGGCCGAGAAGCCCGAGAGCCAGGGCATCTGCTTCATCCCCGACGGCGACGTCCGGGGCGCACTGCGGTCCCGTGCCGGCTGGTCGCCCGAGCCGGGCCTGGTCCTCGACACGGACGGTGCGCGGGTAGGGGAGCACAACGGCGTCGCGGGCTATACCCCGGGCCAGCGCCAGGGCCTGGGGATCGCGCTCGGCAGCCCGCGCTACGTGTCGCGGGTCGATCCCGTGACCAACACGATCACGCTCGGCCGTCGCGAGGACCTCGAGACCCGTACGTTCGAGATCGAGGATGCCCGCTTCATCACCGACCGGGCTCCCACCGTGCCCTTCCGCGCCGACGTCCGGATTCGGCACCGTGGCAGGCCGATCGCGGCGACCGTCTCGCCCGCGACGACTGCGAGTCGCGCGTCGAGCGACGATCGTGCCGAGGGCGCCGCGACCACCTCGGCCGAAGGAACCGGCCGCTGGGAGATCCACACGGACGAGCCCGTCTGGGCCGTGGCGCCGGGCCAGGCGGCGGTGCTGTATGCCGGTGAGACCTGCCTGGGAGGCGGCCGCATCGCGCGCGCGTCGGACGTCCCCGGGACGGCGGCGTGGAACGCTCGGGAGGGAGATCGCGAAGTCAAGGATCCGCAAGGCGCTCGCGTTTCCGGGCGACTCGCACCCCGCCGTGCGGCCGAGGTCGCGGTCTCGTGACCCTCGGACCTGCCCCGGTCATGGCGCTGCTCATCGGGTTCCTGCACGTCTCGATCTACGTCCTGATCCGTGGATCCGCCGGCCGCCGGCTGCCGCTGCTGATCGTCGCCGCGTTCCTCGGCGCGTGGGCGGGCGATGCACTCGCCGGTCGAACCGGCCTCGATCCGCTGCGGATCGGCGACTTCCACCTCATCGGGGCGTCGATCCTGGCCTGGGTCGGGATCGCGGCAGTCGCCCTCGTCGCGGTCCTTGCCCCAGAGGCGCCGGATCCCGGAGAGGTGCCGACCCTGTGAACCGGATCACGCGCCGTGGTGCGGCCGAAGTGCCGGCAGATCCCGTGGATCGCGACGGGATCTCGCCGTCGGCGGCAATCTTCCTCCGCGGTCTCTCGCTCGGCGCCCTGATCGGGGCGGCGATCGCCGGTTCGGCGATCTGGGAGCGCCGGCGAACGCGACAGGCCCGTCTTGTGGCGGCATCGCAGCCCCCGCCCGGACCATCGGCCCGGGACGAGCCGGGCACGAAGGACTGACCGTGGCGGTCGGCGCCTCACGCTCCGGTACCATTGCCGCCGATGCCGACCCCCAACTTTCAGCGTGATCCACGGATCGCGCCGCTCCCCGCCGCGGAGATCCGCCGCCGTTTCGTCGAGTTCTTCGCCGAGCGGGGCCACACCGTCGTGCCGAGCGGCAGCCTCGTGCCGGCGGGGGACAACACCCTCCTCTTCGTGAATTCGGGCATGGTCCCGTTCAAGGACGCGCTCACCGGCGCCGAGAAGCGGAGCTACACCCGGGCCGTCAACTTCCAGCGCTGCCTGCGCGTCGCCGGCAAGCACAACGACTTCGAGGAGGTCGGTCGCTCGCCGAGCCATCACACGCTCTTCGAGATGCTCGGCAACTGGAGCTTCGGCGACTACTTCAAGCGCGAGGCCATCCACTGGGCATGGGACTTCCTGACCACGGACCTCGGGATCCCGGGGGAGCGCCTCGCCGCGACCGTCTACTCGACCGACGACGTCGCCCATGCGGTCTGGAAGGACGAGATCGGCCTGCCGCCCGAACGCCTGGTCCGATGGGGCGACTTTCCGAACGGCGACGAGAAGAACTGGTGGCGGATGGCCGACATCGGGCCTTCCGGGCCGTGCTCGGAGCTCCACTTCGATCGCGGGGCCGAGTTCAGCGAGGGTGACTTCTGCGTCCCGGATCACTCCGAGTTCTGCCCCCGCTGGCTCGAGGTCTGGAACCTCGTGTTCATGGAGTTCGAGCTCCATCCCGATCGCTCGCTGACCCCGCTGCCGGCGCCCGGCATCGACACCGGGATGGGCCTGGAGCGGATCACGAGCGTCGTCCAGCAGGTGCCGTCGAACTACGACACCGACCTGTTCGCCCCGATCCACGCCCGGATGCGTGAGCTCCTCGGACACGATCCCGACGTCTTCGAGTCCGAACGGTTCAGCTACCAGGTGATCGCCGACCACTCCCGGGCGATCACGTTCCTCATCGCCGACGGGGTGCTGCCCTCAAACGAAGGCCGGGGCTACGTGACCCGGCGGATCCTCCGGCGCGCGGTCCGTCACGGCCGGATCCTCGGCCGGACCGAGCCGTTCCTCGCCGAGACCGCGAAGGTCGTCATCGATTCGATGGGTGACTTCTATCCGATCCTGCGCGAGAACGAGGTCTCGATCCTCGGCGCGATCGCGCGAGAGGAGGCCGCGTTCGGCCGCACCCTCGAGGCCGGCACCGGCCTGCTCGAGGAGGCGCTGATCCCGCTTACCTCGAATGACCGGACCATCGGGGCCAAGGCAGAGGATCTCCCGGCCGACGCCCCGCAGCTCCCCGGCGCCGTCGCCTTCAAGCTCCACGACACGTTCGGCTTCCCGATCGACCTCACCGTCGAGCTGGCGGCCGAATACGGCGTCGGCGTCGACCGGTCGGGCTTCGAGGCCGCTCTCGCCGAGCAGCGCGAGCGATCGCGTTCCGGCAAGAAGGCGGAGCTGGCGCGCCATGCGGAGCTGATCTCGCTCTATCAGTCGATCCAGGGGCGCGCCGGTGACTCCACGTTCGTGGGTTACGAGACGACGCGCATCGACGACGCCCGCGTCCTGGCGATTCTTCGCGACGACCTCGAATACGAGACGCTCGAGGCCAAGGGCGATGAGGAGCTTCGGACCGAGGCCGGTGCTGCGGCCGAGGTGATCCTCGATCGGACGCCGTTCTATGGTGAAGGTGGCGGCCAGGTCGGCGACCGCGGCGTCCTCAGGTCGGCCGACGGCGCGGTGGTCTTCGAGGTCGAGGACACCCAGAAGCCGGTTGGTGGCCTCGTCATTCACCGCGGGACCCTCCGTGGACGGCTCGCAGTCGGCCAGGTCGTGACCGCCGAAGTCGATGCCGCGCGCCGGGAGTACACGATGCGCAACCACACCGGGACGCACCTCCTCCATCGCGCCCTCCGGAACACCGTGGGAGAGCGGGCCCGCCAGGCGGGTTCCCTCGTGACGCCGGAGTACCTGCGGTTCGACTATCCGGCCGACCGCGCGCTCACCGACGATGAACGGCGCGCGATCGAGGACGAGGTGCGGCGCATCATTCGCGACGATCGGCCCGTCACGATCGCGTATATGGGCATGCAGGACGCGATCGATGCGGGCGCGGACGCCTTCTTCGACGAGAAGTACGGCGAGACGGTGCGCACGATCCGGGTCGAGGACTACAGCTTCGAGCTCTGCGGCGGGACGCATTGCGCGCGATCCGGCCAGGTCGGGAGCTTCGTCATCACCGGGGATCGGAGCATCGGCTCGGGGATGCGGCGAATCGAGGCGCTGACCGGTGCCGGAGCCGACGCCTACCTCCGGCAGCGTTCCGAAACGCTCGACGCCGCCCAGACCGCGGTCGGTGCCCAGTCCGCCGAGGCGGTCCCGGCCCGGATCGCGGCACTCCAGGACGAGCTGCGCGAGGCGAAGCGGAAGTTGAAGAGCGGTGGCCCGGCCGCCGGGCTGCCCCGGCCCGCCGACCTCGTCGCTGCTGCCCGGGAGATCGCGTCGGGCGTCCGGCTCGTGGCGGCCGCGGCGCCGTGGGACTCGATGGACGCCCTGAAGGCCGCGGCGAAGGACGTCCATGCCCGCCTCGGCAGCGGCATCCTCGCCTTCGCCCTCGATGCCGACGAACCGCAGCTCTTCGTGACCGTCTCCGACGACCTCGTCGCGCGTGGCGTGGCTGCCGGCGATCTCGTAAAGTCCGCCATGGCCAGCCTCGGCGGCAAGGGCGGCGGGCGCCCCGAGATGGCCCAGGGCAGGGGAACCCGGCGCGAGGGCCTCGGCGCCGCGCTCGCCGCGGTCGAATCCGCCGCCGCGGCCGCGATCACGACGGCGGCCGAGCGGAACGGGACCACCTGACCGCGATGACGTTCCTCCGTCGCATCTGGCAGCGCGAGGTCGACGATTCGCCGCTGGCCGCGTGTTCGGCGCTCGACATCGGGACCGAGTTTGCCAAGGCCCTCGTCTTCGACATCGAGGATGGTCGGGGAACGGTTCGCGGGGTCGGTCGCAAGCGGCAGGGCCTCTCCCACATGCAATCCGGCACCGTGGCCGACATCGCCGCGGTCGTCGACAACTGCTCGGTGGCCCTCCAGGAAGCCGAGGAGATGGCCGGCTTCCGGCCGACCCAGGTCGTGATCGGCATTGCCGGCGAGCTCGTGAAGGGATTCACGACGGCCCACAGCCAGGAACGGGCGAAACCGGACGCGCAGATCACCGAGACCGAGCTCCAGAAGCTGATCGAAGGCGTCCAGCGGGAGGCCCTTCGCGAGGCCGAGCGATCCATCACCTGGGAGACAGGCCTGGCGAGCGTCGATGTCCGGCTCGTGCACGCCGCGACCGTCGGTGCCTGGATCGACGGCTACGCGGTCTCGAATCCGATCGGCTTCCAGGGTCGGACGGTGAAGATCGCGATCTTCAACGCCTTTGCGCCGCTGGTCCACCTCGGCGCGTTGCAGAGCGTCGCCCAGCAGCTCGAGCTCGACCTCGTCGAGGTCGTGGCCGAGCCGTACGCGGTGGCCAGGGCCCTCAACAGCGAGCAGGTTCGCCAGGGCGGCGCGCTGTTCATCGATGTCGGTGGGGGCACGACGGACGTGGCCCTCGTCCGCCAGGGCGGAATCGAGGGGACGCGGATGTTCGCCCTCGGTGGCCGGGCGTTCACGAAGTCGATCGCCGATCGTCTCGAGCTGCCGTTCCCGCGGGCCGAGGCCCTGAAGGTCGACTACGCCCGGGGGATCGCCGACGATCGCGAGGCTGCCGTTCGAGAGATCGTCCACGACGATGTCGCGGTCTGGGCTGCCGGCGTAGAGCTCGTGATGGAGGAGCTGGCGGCCGGCGACCTCCTGCCGGGCCGGATCTACGTGTGCGGCGGCGGATCCCGCCTGCCAGAGATCCGGGCGGCCCTTGCCGCCAAGTCGTTCTCCGAGGGCCTGCCCTTCTCGCGGCCACCCGAGGTCGTGGTCATGTCGCCGGACCAGATCGAGACGATCCTCGATGCGACGGAGCTCCTGGTCGACCAGCAGGACGTGACCCCCATGGGCCTGGCGCACCAGGCCATCGAGCTCGGCCAATCGAGCGGCACCCTCGACGGTGCCCTCCGGCGGGTCGTCCGTCAGCTCCGGATCTGATCGTGGCAGCGATCGTCTATCTCGACGCCGACGACGAGATCACCTCGGCCGCGTCTCGCCTGCGAACGCTCGCCGACGATCGGATCGCGCTGGTCCTGCCGATGGGATCCCGGCTCGGAACCTCGAGGATCAACTTCCGGCTCCTGGCCCGCGAGGCCACGTCGCGCCGCAAGACGCTCGAGATCGTGACCGCGGACGCCTCGACGCGGGCGCTTGCCGCCTCCGCGGGCCTGATCACCCACCCGTCGGTCGCCGCCTTCGAGGGCAGGCACGAGGCAGGAGCCCGGTCCATTGGCGTGCAACCCGCTGCGCCCGCCCCCGCGATTGAAGGTTCGGGTCCGGCCGGGGCGTCGGTACGAGGTCGGCCGGCGTCACCTCGGCGTGAGGCGACCCGTGCCGACGACAGCCCGACCGCGGTCGTCCCGATCCCGGATCGCCTCCCGAGCCTGAGCCCGCCACAGGCTTCGGCTCCGGTCCCCCAGGTAGGGCAGCGGGCTGCGGCGCGATCGAACGGCCGGCGCGTCGTGGTCGCGGTCACGGTCCTCGTCGCGGTGCTGCTCATCGGTGGGTTCGCCGGCCTCCAGATGCTCCCGACGGCCACCGTGACCCTCACGCCGGCCACCGTGCAGCTCGGGCCGATCCAGCTGACCGTCACGGCGCAATCCGGGATCACCCAGCCCGACCCGACCAACCTCCTCGTCCCGGCCCGGACATTCAACTTCGACCTCGACGTGTCCGACACGTTCCCGGCGACGGGCGTGAAGATCGACGAGACGGCGGCCCATGGACAGGTGACGTTCTCGAGCCTCAATACGGGCTCCTCGAACACGATCGCGCACGGGTCGATCGTCAAGACGGAGTCCGGGGTCGAATTCACGACGGCCGCGGATGTGACGCTCGCGCCCGCAGGCATCGCCATCGTCGATGGCAAGTTCGTGGTCGTGCCTTCGACGGAGAAGGTCGCGGTCGATGCCGTGACGCCGGGCCTCACCGGGAATGTCGCGGCCAACGCCATCGTGATCGTGCCGAAGGGCGAGAACGCGAATCGAACTGCCGTCACGAATGAGGTGGCCACGACCGGCGGCACCCATACCGAGACCAAGCAGGTCGTCCAGGCCGACCTCGACGCCGCCATGACGGCGCTGAACGACAAGTTGCCAGCGGCCTTCGATGAAAAGATTGCCGCGGCGGAGGGCGTACCCGCCGGTGTGACGTTGTTCCCGGAGACGAAATCACTCGGCGTTGCCACCCCGAGCGTCGATCCGAAGACCCTCCTGGATACGCTCGGCGACACGTTCGACCTCGGGCTCACCGCGACGGGCACCATCGTCGGAGTCGATCCCGCTCCCGTGTCGACCCTCGCCGATGCCCGGATCCGGAGCTCGGTCAAGGACGGCTTCGATCTCGTCGAGGACTCGATCAAGATCGAGGTCGGTACGCCGCTCGTGATCGGCTCGGCCATCAGCTTCCCGGTCACGGCCACGGCCGCCGCGACCCGCGAGGTCGACCTTGGCGCCGTGCGGAGTCGAATCCGAGGGCTGGGCCTGCCGCAGGCGCGGACGGTCCTCGCCGAGTTCGGCGCTGCGAGCGTCACGGTCTGGCCCGAATGGGTGACCACGATCCCGACCAACGACGATCGCCTCAAGATCACGATCGCCGCCGGACCAACGGCCAGCTCGAGCCCCGGTGCCTCGACGCCGCCGACCGGGAGCGCCCCGTGACGCGGCTGCTGGGGATCGATCTCGGCGAGCGCCGGATCGGCCTGGCGATTGCGGAGCCCGGCCGGGAACCCGCCCAGCCGCTCGCCACCATTGCCCGCGGCAGCAGCATCGCCGCGGACCTGGCGAAGCTCGAGGCCGTCGTCCGCGACCAGCGGATCGATGCGTTGGTGGTGGGCCTGCCCCTGGAGGCCGCTGGCCACGAGGGATCGATGGCCGAGGCCGCCCGGGCGTGGGCGGCAGCCGTGGCTGAGGGGCTCGGACGTCCCGTCCGGATGCGCGACGAGCGCCTCTCGAGCAACCTCGCCGAGTCCCGCCTGGGCTCCATGCCGCGCGGCCGCTCCGGCGGCCCACCGTCCAAAACCCAGCGGGATCGCTATCGTGCCCGGGTGGATCGCGAGGCCGCCGCCATCATCCTCCAGGACGAGCTCGATTCCGGGGAGCTCGGCGCATGAGCGTGCGCGGCGGGCGGAACCCGCGGGACCAGGCCCGGCCGCTCGACCCAGGCGCCTACGAAGGCGTCGACATGCCCAGCTGGCGCGCGTCGGACGGGCGTGGGAATCCGCCGCCCGGCCGCCGCAAGGATCGGCGGGGCCAGCCGCGGGGCGTGCCGGGCTTCCTCAAGTTCGTGCTCTTCGCGGGCATCCTCGCGACGCTCGTCATCGTCGCGGGACTGACCACTCTTCGCCCGCTCGTCCGGGCGACCATCGTCGGCTGGGCCTGGGACAACCAGGGATCGCTCCGCTACCCCTTCGTTGCGGACTTCATTCGCGAGGACCTCGGCTCGGCCCTCACGGCCCCGGCCGGGGGAACTGCCGATGAGGCACTCTTCGACGTGGCCATCGGGGATACGGTCCAGCTCCTGGCGCCCCGTCTCAAGGACCAGGGCTTCATCCAGAACGAACGAGCCTTCATCTTCACGGCGACCGAGGCGAACCTCGCTCCCAAACTCCAGGCGGGCCAGTTCATCCTCCGCCGGGACATGACGCCGGCCGAGGTCACCACGGCCCTCATGGACGCGAAGGTCATTACGACGAGCGTGAACGTCACCTTCCGCGAGGGCCTCCGCCTCGAGCAGATCACCGCGAAGCTCGAAACCGTGTCCACCGGCGTCGATCCGAAGGCCTTCTACGACGAGGCGACCCACCCGACCGCGAAGCTCCTCGCCGACTACTCGTGGCTGTCGGAGCTCCCGGCCGGTGCGACGCTGGAAGGGTTCCTCTATCCGGCCACCTACGAGCTCGTGACGTCCTCGAACGGCCCGGTCCACGTTACGACGGCCGACGACCTCATCCGGATGATGCTCGACAAGTTCTCGTCTGCCGTCGGCGACGCGCGAATGCGGGTGCCGGCGGAGCGAGGGCTCACCTTCTACCAGATCGTGACCCTGGCCTCGATCGTGGAGCGCGAGGCCGTGCTGGACGTGGAACGGCCCCTGATCGCGGGCGTGTACCAGAACCGCCTCAATCCGAAGCTCTTCCCGCTCGGGCTCTTCCAGTCCGACCCGACCGTCTTCTACGTGAACGACACCCTTCAGCTCGCGGCGCTCGATTTCAACGACTGGCAGAACTACGTCTTCTGGGATCGCCTGAAGTCACCGCTTCCGGATTCGCTGCCGCCCGCCCTGGCCGGCTACAACACCTACGCGAGCAAGGGCCTGCCGCCGGGTCCGATCTGTTCGCCGACGACGGCCTCGATCGACGCCGCGCTCGCCCCCGATACGTCGACCGGGTACCTCTACTTCGTGGCCAAGGGCGACGGCAGCGGCACGAGCGCGTTCGCCAAGACGTTCGCCGAGCACCAGAAGAACGTCGCCAAGTACAAGCAGGGGTGACCGTCATGAACCACAGCCCGTGGGCGCATCCGGCCGACTTCGCCGCGCCCCCGACGCACGCGGATCTCGAGCGCTGGCGCGACGCCGACCGGGCGGCGCGGCCGTCGCGGCTGGCCCGGCTTCGCGAACGCATGGAGCGCGAAGGCGTCGATGCCTACTTCGGCGTCCGCTTCGAGCACATGCGCTACCTGACCGGGTTCGCGATCGGCGAGAGCGAGGTGGCCTCGGCCAGCGACTCCGGCAAGTTCCTCGTCACCATGGACCGGACGCGGATCCTCGCCGACTCGCGCTACACGATCCAGGCCCGCCGCGAGGCGCCGGACTGCGACCTCTTCGAGTGCTATCACGCGCTGGCGGTGCGCTGGCCGGCGCTCATGGCGGAATCCGGTGCCCGGCGCGTGGCCATCGAGGCTGGTTTCGTGCCGTACGCCACGTGGGAGCGCATGGTCGCGGCGACGCCCGATGTCGAGCTCGTGCCGGCGGAGGGCTGGGTCGAGGACATCCGGCAGGTCAAGGAGCCTTCGGAGCTGGAGCGCGTCGCGGCTGCCTGTGCCGTGGCCGATCGCGCGCTTGCCTCGCTGCTGCCGTCGATCCGGCCGGGCGTGACCGAGGCGGACCTGGCCCTCGATCTCGAGTGGCGGATGCGGACCGGTGGTGCGGAGTCGCTCGCGTTCGATGTCGCCTGCCTCGCCGGCGCGGAGGCGGCATTGCCGCATGGATCACCGGGCGACCGCCCCGTTACCGCGGGCGCGGTCCTGCTCTTCGACTTCGGCGCCCAGGTGGCCGGCTATCGCAGCGACATGACGCGGACGTTGTTCGTGGGCGAGCCCGCGCCACGAGACCTCGCCGTCTATGAGGTCGTGGCCGCGTCCCAGGCCGCGGCGATCGAGGCGGTCCGGGCCGGCCTTGCGGCCGCCCGCCACGGGGCCCCGTTGCCGGATGGCCGATCGATCGATGCCGTCGCGCGGGCGACCATCACTGCCGATGGCCGCTGGGCGCCGTACGGGCACGGGCTCGGGCACGGGATCGGCCTCGCGACGCACGAGCTCCCCTCGCTCAGCGCGAAGGCCCCCGAAACGCCGCTCCCATCTCCGACGGTGTTCTCCGTGGAGCCGGGCATCTATCTCGAAGGCGAGACCGGCGTCCGGATCGAGGACCTCGTGGCGATCGACGCTCGCGAAGGACGCCTCGACGTGCTGACCCGCTTCCCGTCGGGCGTCGTCGTCGTCGGGGCGTAAGTGACCGAGGTTCCCGTGCCGAAAGGGCTTTGTCACGGGCCATCCTTCGGCTAGGCTGCCCACATGACACCCGACTTCGGCGGATTCATGGACGCGATCTTCGGGATCACGATGCTTTCGATCGTCGCGTCGCTGGCCGTCCCGGTCATCATCATCGGCCTGCTGATCTGGGCGATTCGGCGAAACCGGTCCCTCCAGCACGACCCCGCGGAGGAGCAGCTCCGGATCCGGCTCGCCCGCGGCGAGATCGACATGACGGAGTTCGAGGTCCGGCTTCGCGCGCTGCGGGACGGCGACCGCTCCTGACGCCATGCTCGGGTCGGGGCCGAGCGTCGGCTACAATCGGGCGACTGGAACACCGAATCCCCGATCGGCCCGATCCGCGTCCGCGATCGTCCGGCCGCCCAACGCCAGGAGCCCTGTCCACCCATGATCAGCACCGGCGAGCTCCGCAAGGGCGTGGCCATCGAGCTCGACGGAGAGCTCTGGCAGATCCTTGACTACCACCACATCAAGATGGGCCGAGGCTCGGCCCAGGTGAAGATCACCCTCCGGAACATCCGGCGCGGCCAGACGGTCGAGCGCTCGTTCCAGGCCGGCACCAAGTGGCCGCGGGCCTCGATGGAGCGCCGCCCGGTGCAGTTCCTGTACCGCGACGACGACGACTACCACTTCATGGACACCGACACGTACGACCAGTTCATGCTTCGCGGCGACCAGCTGACCGACGTCTCCCAGTACCTGAAGGACGGGATGATCCTCGACCGGACCACGTACCAGGGCGAGACGATCGGGGTCGAGCTGCCCGTGACCGTGGACCTCGCGGTGACCCAGACCGAGCCCGGCTTCGCCGGGGACACGGCCCAGGGCGCGCGCAAGCAGGCGACCCTCGAGACGGGCCTCGTCGTCACCGTGCCGCTCTTCGTCAACGAAGGCGACACCGTCCGGATCGACACCCGGACCGGCGAGTACCAGACCCGGCTGTAGCCGGTCAGGCCATGACGACGCCCGCGACGCGCCCCGGTCCGGGCCGCCGGGGACGTTCGGGCTCCGGATCCTGGGGGTCACCGAGGCGGCGCGCGTCGTTGCCTCACTCGTCCGCGCCGACGAGCGCCTTCGCGACCTGTGGGTCGAGGGCGAGGTCGGGCGGGTCACGATCTCGACGGCCGGCCACGCCTACTTCACGCTCAAGGACGAGAAGTCGCAGCTCCAGTGCGTCTGGTTCCGCGACGAGCGGATCCGGAACGCGTTCCAGCCCCAGACCGGCCTGCGGATCGTCGCCCACGGGCGGATCGACCTGTACGAGCCCCAGGGCGCGCTCCAGCTCTACGTCGAATCGATCCAGCCGTCGGGCGTCGGCGACCTCGCGATCCAGTTCGAACAGCTCAAGGCGCGACTTACAGGCCGAGGGCCTGTTCGAGGCGGCCCGCAAGCGGCCGCTGCCGTCGCGACCGGCGGTCATCGCGGTCATCACCTCGCCGACCGGAGCGGTCTGGAAGGACGTCTGCCAGGTGCTCGCCCGGCGCTGGCCGCTCTCTCCAGGGTGCTGCTCGTCGCGTGCAAGGTCCAGGGGGAGGGGAGTGCCCAGAGCATCGTGGGGGCGTTCCGGCGGCTGGAGCGGCATCTCGAGGAAGCGCGCCACGAGGGCGCGCTCGGTGGAGGCGCCGGCCGTCACGATCCTGGCCCGCGGCGGCGGCTCGATGGAGGATCTCTGGTCGTTCAACGACGAGCGGGTCGTGCGGGCCATCGTCGAGCATCCGCTGCCCGTGGTCTGCGGCGTGGGGCACGAGGTTGACGTGACGCTGGCGGACTTCGCGGCCGATGTCCGCGCGCCGACGCCGTCGGCGGCCGCCGAGCTGGCGGTACCGGATCGTACGGAGTTCGCCGCCTCGCTGGCGCGGGGCGCGGAGCGGATGCACGCCGCCGCCGCGCGCGGCCTTCGAACGGCGACGCTCGATGTCGCCGCGGAACGGCGACTCCTCGATCGGCTGCACCCCGCCGCGCGGCTCGCGGCCTCGCGCGAACGGGCGGGCGACCTGCTCGAGCGTGCCACGCGGGCCGTCCGGACGACGATCACCGAGCGATCGCGGGCGGAGGAGCGGTCGGCGGAGCGTCTGCCCGTCCTCGTGGGCCGGCGGCTGACATCTGCGTCCGGTGACCTCGCGACCGCGGCGGCGACGCTGGCGGCCCTGGGGCCGGGCGCGACGCTCGAGCGCGGCTATGCCATCGTCCGTCGAACTGCCGACGGGGCGGTGGTCCGCGATCCGGTCGAGACACCGGCCGGAACGGGGTTGCTCGTACGTGTCGCCCGCGGCGAATTCCCGGCCCGGGCCGGTGATGGATCGGGGGATGCGTGATCGGCGAGGTCGTCGCGCTCGTCGTCATCGCGGTCGTTGCCGGCGTGATCGGCATCGGCTTCGGTATCTTCTTCCTGGCGCCGCGCCTCTCGCGGCTCGCGGAGCGCATGGACGAGGAGCCGCGTGACGGAGACGACTGACCCGACGCCGTCCGGTGACCGGCCCGTTGACGAGCTCACCTTCGACGAGGCACTGGCCGACCTGCAGCGGACCGTGTCCGACCTCGAGTCTGGTGGGCAGGCGCTCGAACGCGCAATCGCCCTCTACGAGCGGGGCGTCGCCCTGCACGAGCGCTGCGCGTCCTTGCTCGCCGATGCCGAGCTCAAAGTCCAGCAGCTCGTCACCCGTGCCGGCGGGGCGCTGTCGACGATCGACGTCCGCCCCGAGGACGCGCGCGACTCCGAGTGAGGCACGCCAAGCGACACGGGCGGTGCATCCCATGCGACCTCTCGGGCGAACGCGTAGCCGATAGGAGTCTCCCCCGATGAACCGCGACACTCGACGGGTATCGATTGCCGCTCTCGCCGTGCTCCTCGTCGCACCTGCGGCAGCCTTCTTCCTGTCCGCCGTCGGGCGCTCGCTCCAGCCGACGAACCACGAGCCGTCCCGGATGCTCAATGCGATCGTCACGTGGTTCGGGGCGCTGCCGGGTCCCGCAGTGGTGATCGTCCTCGTGGTCCTGCCCTTCGTCGGCCTCGCGCTCGCCGCTGGCTTCCTGTGGCGGACCTGGACCGGCGACGAGGCCGCCCGCGCTGACGTCGCCGCGCTCGCTCAGGCGGGAGCGCGTGTGGCGCGGCGGCCCGCCCTCGTTGTCGGCGGCTTTGTCGTGGCGTTCGGCGTTCTCTATTTCGTCGCGCTGACCGTCCACGCCCTCGCCGGCTGAACGCGCCGCCTCACCAGGCCGGGTGAAATTCCCGCACGTCAAGCGATACCTGGGGCAGTCCCGCGCGGATCCCTGGCTGAACGCCAGCGACGAAGCGGCGGGAGTAGCCTTCCGCCTATGACGGGCCGGTCCGTTGCCGTTGGTCTCCTCGCGCTCGTGATCGCCGCCTGCACGAGTGTGCGGAGCCCGACACCGGGGCAGCCGCACCTCGGCCTCTCGAACGCGACGACGATGAGGGTGTCGCTCGTCGTCAACGGCGTGGGCGCCGGCGCCTACCCGCCCGGGGCAAGCGTGGGGCTCAAGCCTGCGGAGCTCCCGCCGCTGCCCTGGCACGTTGAGGTTCGGACGGGCGAGGGCCGCGTCCTTGCGTCGATTGACGTGCCGGCCGATGACCCCTACATGACGGCGCAGCCGGAGGGAGAAACGACTGCCGGCGCGATCGTCAGCCTGGGCCGATCTTTCCTGCGGTTCGCTGGTCGTGTGGGCCGGGAGCGCCGCGCCGCGGCGCGGTCCAGGGCCACCAGCGATGGGTGTGCCCGGCGATTGCGATCCGTAGCCATGTCGAGCGAGGCACGCCAGGCGAGCGCACACAGCTGTCTCGAGAGCCGACCCCGCAATCAGCGGTGGCCGACCTACAGCGCGTCAGGTGGTCGACGCGGACCCTGTCGCGGCGTGATGAACGCCTGATGCTGCGAACCCTGCGGTCGTCCTGACCGCCTATCTCGGCGCCCTCGTGGCTGGCGATTGTCAGACGGCCCGCGCGCTCGCGATGCCGGAGAATGTCTCGGCCAACGGGGTGTGGTGTGATCGACGGCAGGTGACGTCCTTCGCCCTGCCGGGTCAAGGCGCACAACCGACCGACAACGAGGCGGTGTACGCGGTCGAGATCACGACCGTGGGCGGAGACGAGTCGCTGCCCGACGGAGAGCACTACTGGTTCTACGATTTCCGCCGAGCGCCGGGTGGTCCATGGCGCGTCAGCAGCGTCGGCAGCGGCCCGTAACACCGGAATGCCACACGACAACCCGTCCGGCCGTCGGAGACGCGTGATGCCAACGAAGACTCGCCTGCTCCTCCTGGTTGCCTTCGTCGGTGCGATCGGCGTGGCGCTTCTGAAAGCCCAGGAGCCGACTTCGGCCGCGATCGACCGGGCAGTCCGAGCTGCCGTGCTGACGGACATGACGGTCCTCGAGGTGCCAGCCGGAGACACTCCCGGGCACATCTCGGATCAGACCGTCGCACAACTGCACGACCGCCTGGCGGCGGTCCTCCCCACGGTCTATGTCGGGGACCTGCTGACCCTGAAGCTCGATCGGCTCTCCGCGGCCATCGACGTGATGCGCACGAACGCGACAATCGGCCAGACCACCGACGCGGGTGTGAGGAGCCTGAGCATTGCCAGCTGGCCGCTCTTCGGCTCCCACGCGGACGTCAGCGGTTCATATGAGGTCTGGGCCGCGGGCAGGCACGTCGAGCACGGCCAGCTGGTGAGCGATCGTTCCGAGGGCTCGTACACCTTCACCGCCGGCCTCGACAAGATCGACGGCCGCTGGCTGGTGTCATCGTGGAACGATCAGCACCTCAACTGACCGCGGCTCGGGCGCGTTGGGCGCATGATCCGCGGTGGTATGAAGCCTCAAGTTGCGGCACTGCTGCTCCCACTGGCCGCGCTTCTCGCGGCCTGCTCCAACCCGAGCGTTCAGCTCACCCCTCCGTCGGGGGCTCCGTACTCGATCTCCGTCGACTGCGGTCCGATCCCGGCAGAGGAATCGGAGTGCGTCGCCCTCGTCGCGGCCGCCGCCAAGATCATCCCCGCCCCACCGGGCTCGCGGGCCGTGGTATCGAACGGCGCCGGTACCGCGATGACCGTCACGATCATGGGCCCGAGCGGCACGGCACAGGCCGCCGACGTCATCCTCAATCCACTCGGCGAGTACGTCGGGATCAATCCTCGGAGCAGCCCGTAGTACCAGGTGAGCGGGTGCGTGGACCTCGTCACGGTCCCGGTGGGCGGATGCGAGTCGAAGCCGCCCAGCTTCGTGCTGGCGAAACATGGCGCGTCGAGACCGATCGCCTGGCCGTCGATTCCTAACGAGCGGACCTGGCACGATGCTCACCGAATAGTGGCCCCCTTGATGAGCTGTATCCTCCCATGAGATCGATCGCCGTCGGTCGGAAGGTAACGTGACGGTCGACGAGAGCGCCCCCGTGTCGCCATCGTAGGGCGCGGCCGCTCCGCTATGCATGAAATCGGGTCAGGCGTTCCAAGATGACTGGTCGCGCCCATCTTCGCTCGCGCCGAGTCCTCAGCGCGGTGCTTGTCGGCTTGCTGCTGCTGGTGACTGCCCTCTACCTTCGCAGCCGGCCCAATCTACCCGAGACCTACTACCTGGCGACGACCGTTCAGCGGCCGGCCGGGCTGCCTTGGGTCTGCGCGGGCACTGCGATGGGCCCGCTGATCCTCCATGGCGAGGTGGTCAACGGCGACGCCACGACCTGGGCAGTCGATCATGCGGTGCCCGTCTACTGGCCGAGCGGGTTTACAGCCCAGTTCACGCCGGAGCTTGTCGTCTTCGATGGAGGCGGGCACCTGGTTGCCCGCGAGGGCGACGACATGAACAGCACACCCTGGCATGGCCTGATGGTCTGCCCGCAGGGCGGGAGGGTAGAGGTCTGGGAGCCTGTCCCACCGACGACGTAGTGGGCTCACGAGCGGGTCATCCCGGGACGTCGAGCGACTGACGCGGGTACTCCCGGGAGAGCGCGGTTCAGTCACCAAGGCCATGATGACAGTGCTACCGGTGATCTCTGGGCGGGCCGACCCGCACGGATCTGTTCCGGCAATTGAAAGGAGGCTGGGTATGGCCGAGTCGTCGACGCCGCTATTGCACGGATGGCGATATGGCATCCACCCGAGCGCCGCGGGGCTAAAGGTCGACTCCCTCGGGCGCGTCGACCTCCCGCTCGGCGAGGCGCTCCGCCTCGAGCTCGTCAACGACGAGCCGGGCGCGTCGGAGAACTGCTATCTGCAGTACTACATCTCCACCGAGGTCGGACCGTGGGCCTTGTGGCTGACGTGCCCGCGAGGCGAGCTCGCAGACCGGGAGGCAACCCTTCAGAAGCTCGCCCACCCGTTGGCGGACGAGTCGTAGCACGGACCGAGTCGCGTCGTCACTCCCCGACGCACATTCGTCGTGAGCCAGGCGAAGCTGGGATCGCGGCCTAGCGTCGGAAGATGCGGTGGAGGAGAGAGCGCCTCGGGTGCGGCGACGTCAGCCGTGCGGGCACGGGGAGGCCCATGCTCGCGTACTCGACCTCGCGCAGCTCCTCTTCGTCCAACGCCGCGCGGCTCTCGGCGGCATCGTGGTCGAGGGCCCGACTCTCCTGATCGCGGTTCAGCGCCTTGACGATGGCGTAACCGACGATCGGACCACCCGATTGGTACGTCATGTGCACGGTCTGCGCCCGTGTAGCGCATCCATGGCGTTTGCGAAACGTGCGCATCCGTGGTATCACGTTACTGTCGAACGGGCGAGGCATCGTCAGGTCGTTCGACGACACATCCGGGTAGACTCCCGCCACGTTTCAGATCGCTCCAGGAGCCGCTGTCCCGTGACCTCAATCCTCGAACGCCTCACCGGACCCGGCGATCTTCGTGGCCTCGACGAGGGCCAATTGGCCATCCTCGCCGCAGAGCTTCGCGAGACGATCATCGCGACCGTCGCGAAGACCGGCGGCCACCTCGGCTCGTCCCTCGGCGTGGTTGAGCTGACGATCGCGCTGCATCGGCTGCTGGAATCGCCGCGGGACCATATCGTCTGGGATACCGGCCACCAGGCCTACGCGCACAAGCTCATCACCGGTCGCCTCGAGCGGTTCGGGACGCTTCGCCAGCTCGATGGGATGGGTGGCTTTCCGCGGCGTTCCGAGAGCGAGCACGATGTCTTCGACGGCGGCCACGCCGGAACCGGTCTGTCGATCGCCCAGGGACTGGCGACAGCCCGCGACCTGCGGCACGGCCTCGAGCGCGTCGCGGTCGTCGTCGGTGACGCGGCTCTGATGACGGGCCTCTCGCTCGAGGCCCTGAACGACATCGGCCACAAGGGCACGCAACTCCTGATCGTCCTCAACGACAACGAGATGTCGATCAGCCCGACGGTCGGCGCCTTCTCGACATACCTCAGCAAGATCAAGCTGAGCGTCGCCTGGCAACAGAGCAAGACCGCGTACGACAGCCTCGTCGAGAAGCTTCCGGTCGTCGGCGGCGGCGCCCTCGAGTGGAGCCAGCGACTGCGTCGATCCGTCGTCAACCTGGCTTCTCCGGGGCAGCTCTTCGAGGACCTCGGGATCACCTACATCGGGGTGGTGCCGGGTCACGATCTCCACGCCCTGCTCGAGACGTTCGAGCGCGTCCTCGAGCTCAAGGGCCCCGTCCTCGTCCACGTCCGGACCCAGAAGGGTCGCGGCTACCGCCCGGCCGAGACCGACCAGGTCTCGTTCCACGGTGCGGCGCTTCCCCCGATGGATGTCGTCCCGGGCACGGACGTCGAAACGCCCCGGCCGGCGCGGCCATTCACGGCCACGACCCCGCATGGTTCGGGGTCCAACGGCGATGCCGTTCCGCCGCTGTCGAAGCTCGACGCCCCGCCGAAGCACCCGAACTACACGGCTGTCTTCGCCGACGAGCTGATCGCCCTCGCGGCCGACGACCGCCGGATCGTCGGCATCACCGCCGGCATGCCGACCGGGACCGGGATGGCGAAGTTCCATGCCGTGTATCCGGATCGGGCCATCGACGTTGGCATCGCCGAGCAGCACGCGGTGACGCTTGCCGCGGGCCTCGCTCTTGGCGGCATGCGGCCGGTTGTCGCGCTCTATTCGACCTTCCTGCAGCGTGCCTTCGACCAGACGGTGCACGACGTCTGCCAGAACGACCTGCCGGTCTTCCTCGGAGTCGACCGGGCCGGGCTCGTCGGGGAGGACGGGACCTCACACCAGGGCATGTTCACGATCCCGGCCCAGCGCCAGCTGCCGTACCTCGTCATCGCCAGCCCGAAGGACGAGCAGGAGCTGCGGTCCCTCGTCCGGACGGGGATGGCCCAGGACCATCCGTACGCGTTGCACTACCCGCGCGACGCGGGATTCGGGCTGCCCGCCGTGACGCCGGTCACGATCCCGGTCGGCCAGGCCGAGGTCCTGCGCGAGGGCCGCGACATCCTCTTCGTCGGTTTCGGGCCGATCGTGATGCGCGCGGTCGAGGCAGCCGCGACGCTCGAGGCCGAGGGCTGGTCGATCGGCGTCATCAACGCCCGGTTCGCGAAGCCGCTGGACCGCCAGCTGATCCTCGACCAGGCCCGCGGCAAGCGACTGGTCGTCACGTTCGAGGAGAGCGTGGTCACCGGGGGCTTCGGGAGCGGCGTTCTCGAGGCCTTCGAGGAGGCCCGGCTCACCGACCCGGCCTATCGCGGCATTCCGGTCCGGATCCTGGGCATCCCGGGCGACCGGTTCGTGGACCACGGCTCGGTGACGGATCTTCGTCGCCAGCTCCGCCTCGATGCCGCGGGCCTGACCGCCCAGGTCCGGGAGGTCCTCGCCGCTATCCAGGCGACGCCGGGCCGCTCCGAGGCCGCGACTCCCGGCTGAGCGGCGTCGTGCCGGCAACCCCGAACGGACCGCCGGTGATTCGCGGTCGAGTCGGCTGTGCCACGATAGGCCCGTGAGCAGCACGACGGTTCGCCGAACGCGCCAGCGGCTCGATCAGCTCGTGGTCGATCGTGGCCTTGCCGTCTCGCGGACGCGGGCGCAGGCCCTGATCCTCGGCGGGCAGGTTCGGACGGGATCTGGCGACGCGGCACGCGTTGATCGCAAGGCCGGCGATCTCGTCGACGCAGCGTTGGAGATCGAGCTCGTCGCGCGCGATCCATATGTCAGCCGGGGTGGCCACAAGCTCGCCGCGGCGCTGGATGCGTTTGGCCTGGACCCACGCGGCCGGATCTGCCTCGACGTCGGCGCCTCGACGGGTGGTTTCACGGACGTGCTGCTGCAGCGTGGCGCGCGCCGGATCTACGCGCTGGACGTCGGGCGCGGCCAGCTCGCCGACGCACTTCGGCGCGACCCACGCGTGGTGTCGATGGAGCGGACGAACGCGCGAACGCTCGAGGCGAGCTCGCTGCCCGACCCCATCAGCCTCGCGACGATCGACGTCTCGTTCATCTCGTTGCGGCTGGTCCTCGGACCGGTCGCAACGACGTTCGCGCCCTCGGGCGGCGACATCGTCGCGCTCGTCAAGCCGCAGTTCGAGGCGGGACGCGGGCAGGTGCCCGGCGGGGTCGTCCGCGACCCGGCGGTCCACGCATCGACCATCAGCAGAGTGGTCGAAGCGGCACGCGACGTGGGGCTGCGGCCGCGGGACGTGGTTGCCTCGCCGATCCTCGGCCCCGAGGGGAATCGGGAGTTCCTGCTCTGGATGGCCGTGCCCGGCCCGGGCGCGGACACCGCGCCCGCCGACCCCGGACCTCCCGACGCGGACCCCGGCTGGCTTGCCGGGCGGATCCGGGCCGTCGCCCTGGACGGCGCCTCGTGAGCGGCCTTCCGATTCGCCGGATCGGGTTCGCCTACAACCCGACAAGCGAGGCCGCGGTCGAGCTGTGCGAGCGTGCGTCGGACTGGGCCACGATCCAGAAGATCGATCAATGGACCACGATGGCCGCGGACCTCGAGGCGCTTCATCGCGAGCTTCCTGGGACGGATGTCCTCGTCGTCCTCGGCGGCGACGGGACGTTTCTCCGCGCGGCGCGGGCGGTTGCCGATATCGACGTGCCGGTCCTCGGGATCAATGTCGGCAAGGTCGGGTTCCTGTCGAAGGTCGAGGCCGCCGACATGGTTCACGTCCTCGATCAGCTGGCGGCCGGGGATTACGGCCTCGAGCTCCGCATGGCCCTCGAGGCCCGGATCATCCGCTCGGGCGCGACCGACGACGGCGAGGTCCACCTCGCGCTCAACGACGTCGTCGTTGCCCGCGGCGCCCTTGCCCGGGTCGTTCGCCTCGACGTCGCGATCGACGACAGCCACCTCGCGACGTTCGTGGCCGACGGCCTCGTGGTCGCGAGCCCGACCGGCTCCACGGGTTACTCGTTCTCCGCCGGGGGCCCGATCCTCGACCCGACCGCGCGCAATCTGATCGTCACGCCGATCGCCGGATACCTGACCACGATCCGGTCGGTCGTGGTCGGCCCGTCGGTGACCGTCCGCTGCCAGGTCAAGGCGGCGAACGAGGCCCTCGTCTCCATCGACGGGCGCGAGGACGTTCACGTCGCCGTTGGCGACGTGGTGGAGGTCCGGGCGCTCGAGCGGCCCATTCGACTCGTGGAGCCGGAAGGCTCGATGCCGTTCTGGGACCTCCTGCGGAAGAAGGTCGAGCTCCTGCCTTCGTGAGGGGCGAGTGAACACGACGCGGGATTCGTCGGCCACGTCCGATTCGTCGGCAGCCTCGGCGCGAGCAGATGAACACGCCACCGCCGGGGCCCACGACGGCGTGGGCCGTCTCCTCGAGCTGACGGTCGTCGACCTGGGGCTCATCGACCGCCTGCGCCTGGGACTCGAGCCCGGCCTCAACGTGCTGACCGGCGAAACGGGCGCCGGCAAGAGCCTCGTGATCGATGCTCTCGGCCTGGCCCTCGGGGCGCGAGCCGACACGACGCTCGTCCGACACGGCGCCGACACCGCCCGCGTCGAGGCGCTTTTCGATCGCGTCCCGGAGGCGCTCATCGTGGCCCGCGAGGTCTCGGCCGGGGGACGGTCGACGGCCCGACTCGACGACATCGCGGTGACGGCCGCTCGCCTGGTCGAGGCGGTCGGGCCCCTGGTGGAGGTTCACGGCCAGCACGACCAGGGCCGCCTGCTCGACGAACGCTGGCAGCGGGACCTGCTCGATGCCTACGGCGGTCACGGCGAGGCGCGCGCGGCCGTGTCCCGGGCGGTTGCCCAGTGGCGCGAGAACCGCGCAACGCTCGCGGCGCTCGTGACGGATCCGCGGGAGGTGGCACGACGCCTCGAGCTGCTCCGACACGAAGCGGCCGAGATCGCCGCCGCGCGGCTGCGGGTCGGCGAGGCCGACGAGATTCGCGCCCGGCTGGCCGCGGCGCGACACGGCGCCACGATCGCCGGCGGCGGGGCCGCCATCCGCGAGGCACTTGACGGCACTGGCGACAGCGATGGTGACGAAGCGTCGGCACGGACCCTGGTCGCCGTTGCGCTTCGGGAGGCTCGCAGCCTCGCTCGGCTCGACCCCCGCTTCGAGGCCGTCGCCACACGCCTGGCGGGGACGGACGCCGAGCTCCAGGACCTCGCCGCGGACGTCAGGTCCGCCCTCGAGGCCATCGATCACGACGCGGCGGCCGTCGCCGTGCTCGAGGAGCGCCTGTCCGTGATCTTCGGTCTCGAGCGCCGCTACGGCGACGATGAAGCGGCGGTCATCGCCCACGGCGAGCGTGCCGAGGCGGAGATCGAGCGGCTCCACGGGATGGAGGGCGAGCGCGATCGGCGGCAAGCGGACGACGCGGTTCTGCTCGGCGCCGTGGCAGACGCCGCCCGGGAGCTCGGGCTGCTGCGGCGATCGGTTGCGACCCGGCTCCAGGGCGAGGTCGATGTCATCCTGCGGAGCCTCGGGTTCCCCGAAGGCACATTCGAGGTCCAGCTCGGCCGCCGGCCCGCAGCAGTCGACGAGGCCGCGATCGAGCTCGACGGTGACGCCGTGGCCTTCGATGCCTCGGGTGCCGACGATGTCGTGTTCCGGCTCGCACCCAACCCGGGCGAACCAGCCCGCCCACTGTCCAAGATCGCGTCGGGCGGCGAGCTCTCGCGGGTCGCCCTGGCCATCAAGCAGGTCGTTGCCGAGGCCGACGCCACGCCGACGCTCGTCTTCGACGAAGTCGATACGGGTATCGGCGGTCGGAGCGCGGACCCGGTCGGTCGAAGCCTCTGGGCGCTCGCGCGCCGGCACCAGGTCCTCGTCGTGACGCACCTGCCACAGATCGCGGCCCACGCGGACGCGCACTTCCGGATCACGAAACGCGATCGCGACGGGCGGACCGTGACCGAGGTCGTGCGACTCGATCACGAGGGCCGGATCGTCGAGCTGGCCGCGATGCTGGGCGGGGTGGGGGAGGCCGGTCCCGGCACCGCGGCGCTGGCCCAGGCCCGCGAGCTCCTCGACGCTGCCGATGCCTGGCGCGGCCGCCGTTCCGAGGGGAGCTGAGCCGGCCGGATGGCCGTCCACCGTCCGCCGCCGCTGGCCCAGGCGATCGACGATTTCCTGACCTATCTCCGCGTCGAGCGCGGAGTGTCGCCCGCCACGATCCGGGCCTACCGGGGTGACCTCGAGGACTTCTCCAACTCGCGGGGTGTCAGCCGGGATTGGGCCGATGGTCCCGATGCCGCCACGCGATACCTGGCCGCCCGGACCCGCCGCGGGCGGCCAGGCGACCCGGGCCTGGCGCCGACGAGCCTTCGACGGCGCGCGGCGGCGATCAAGGGGTTCTACCGGTTCGCGTATGGAGACGGCCTCATCACCGTTGACGTCGCGGCTCACCTGGACCTGCCACGAATGCCCAGGCTGCTGCCGGAGACGTTGACCGTCGCCGAGGTCGAGCGCCTCATCGAGGCTGCTGGTCCCGCCGATGGGGATGGCCCGGAGCTTCGCGACCGGGCTCTCCTGGAGCTGCTATACGCATCGGGCCTGCGCGTTTCCGAGGCGCTCGGGCTGGATCGCGAGGATCTGTCGTTTGACGGTGCGTTCGTCCGGGTGATCGGCAAAGGAGACAAGGAGCGTCTCGTTCCGGTCGGCGACGTGGCGCTCGCGGTACTTGCAACGTGGATCGACGGTCCACGGGCCGTCCTCCTCGCCGGGCACCACGTGGAACCGCTCCGAGGCGGCCCCCTGTTCCTTGGGGACCGCGGCCGTCGCTGGGCCCGGCAGCAGGCATGGGCCGCGGTCAAGCGGGCGGCCCACGCGGCGGGGCTGGCGGACCGCGTCAGTCCCCACACCCTGCGCCACTCATTCGCGACCCATCTTCTCGAGGGCGGGGCCGACCTCCGGATCGTCCAGGAGTTGCTCGGTCATGCGAGTATCAGCACGACGCAGCTCTATACCCATCTGACGGGGGAGCGGATCCGCGAGGTCTACGCTCGCGCCCACCCTCGAGCCTGAGGAGGATCCCGTGGCGCGCTATGCCGACAGCCTGCTCTCGGACGGAGAACGGATCGCGCTCCGAACGCGCCAGCACTGGTTCGCGACGCTCGTCGACGGGCGCGTGCCGTGGGCGATCTTCATCGCCGCGATCGTGCTGCTCGTCCTACGGGTCGTGGCCGACCTCAACGACGTGATCTCGCAGGCGCTGGGCCTGCTCGTGCTCGTGCTGCTGGTGGTTTCGCTCGTCTGGCTCATCCGGCTCTACTGGGCGTGGTACGCGCAGGACTACATCATCACCAACCGGCGGGTGATCAAGGTCGACGGAATCCTCAACAAGCACACCGGTGACAGCTCGCTGGAGATGATCAACGATGCCGTCCTCGACCAGAACCTGTTCGGCCGGATCTTCGGCTACGGGGACCTCGACATCATGACCGCGGCCGAGGAGTCGGTCGATCGATACCGGATGCTCGACAACGCTCCGGGCTTCAAGAAGACGATGCTGGACCAGAAGCACCTCCTCGAGGCGGATCGCAACCGGATGCCGGGCCCACCGATGCGAGCGTCCGCCACGGCGCCCGCGGTCGCCACCGCACCGACACGGACGATGACGCCGGACGAAGTCACGAAGGCGCTCGGCGACCTCGCGGGACTACGCGACCGCGGCGCCATCACGCCCGCCGAGTTCGAGGCCAAGAAGCAGGAGTTGCTCGCGCGCCTGTAGGGGGACGCGTTCACGACCGGCCCTTGAGAGGACCGGTCCAGGGGCACGCCGGAGCAGGCACCGGACGCCAACCGCCCGCCTCGCGCGGCGTGAGCGGATAGCATGGCGCGAGGCTCGGCATCCCGTGCGGGCCGCCACGAGGTCCCCGGAGTGCACTTGTTCCAGTCCCTCGACCAGGCGATCGCCGCGATCATCGTCCTCGCGGTCCTCTTGCTCGTCGCATTCCCGATCCACGAGTTCTCGCACGCCTACGCGGCCTACCGTCTCGGCGACGGGACCGCAAAGCTGTTCGGGCGCCTCACGTTGAACCCGCTTGCCCATTTCGACCCGGCCGGCGGCGTCATCCTGGCCCTCTCGATCATCCTGTCGGGCGGCACCTTCGGGTTCGGTTGGGCAAAGCCGACGCCCGTGAATCCGTCGAACCTCCGGGGCGGGCAGCGAGGCGATGCGCTCGTCGCCCTCGCGGGACCGATTTCCAACCTCGCGCTGGCGGTGATCGCCGCGCTGGTCGTGCGACTGTTGCTGGCGACGGATACCGTTCCGCCGCTGATCGTCGGCGAGGTGATCATCGAGTTCTTCTACATCAACCTGGCGCTGATGATCTTCAACCTCATCCCGATCCCGCCGCTGGACGGCTCGCACGTGTTGCTCGCCCTGCTGGACCCGGCCACATCGTGGAAGACGCGAGCCTTCCTCAACCAATACGGGACCATCCTCCTGATGGTCGCGGTATTCCTGCCGGTCATCAATGGCCAGACGATCATCAGCGTGATCTTCGACATTGTCGTGCAGCCACTGGCCTCGCTCCTGCTCGGCGCGTGATGGCCGGTGGCGTGGCCTGGTGGGCCGCCAAGGTTCGCCGGGTCCAGTCCCACCTCACGGCCTCCGTTTCGTCTACGGAGCGTGCCGGACTCACCGGCTGGCTCACCCCGGAGCAGCTCGGAATCTTCGACGGCATGATCGTGGCGGATCGGCGCCACGGCCTCGATGTCGTGGCAGCAATGCGGGCCGCGGGTGTCGAGGCGAGTGACGCGCTCGTGGCCGGCCTCCTCCATGACGCCGGCAAGGGCCAGACCGGGATCGCGCCGCGCATCGTCCACTCCCTGGGCCAGGCATACGGGGCATGGATCCCCACGATCGCGGGCCGGCTCCCCGGGATGAGCGCCTCGCTCGACCGGCTCGAGCGGCATCCGGAGATCTCGGCCCAGCTCGCGGAGGCGGCGGGCTGCTCGACGAGGACCGTGGAGCTCATCCGCTGGCAGGAATTGCCGCGCGACCCGGAGTTCGGGGAACCGCTCCGCCTCGCTGATGAGGCCAGCTGACGTGGGGATCGCGGTGCCCGGTACCGAGCTCGGCTCGGCGGCGGTCGGCCGGGCACCGGGTCCGGCCGTCCGATTCGGGTCGGCGCGCCGGCCGGAGGAGGCCACCCAGGTCGTCCTCGACGACTGGGCCGGCCCCCTCGGTCTCCTCCTGACGCTCATCGAAGCGCGCCGCCTGGACGTCATGACGGTGCCCCTCGGGGCGCTTGCCGGCGCGTATCTCGAGGCCCTCGCGACCCTCGACGGCGATCGAATCACGAACGTCAGCTCGTTCGTGGCCGTGGCGAGCCAGCTGATCCTCATCAAGAGCCGGGCGATGCTTCCGCGCCGGGCCGATGCGGAGCCCGCCGAGGTTGATGACGAGGACGGCCTCGACCCGGAGGCCGAGCTCCGTGAGCGATTGCTGCTGTACCGCGCCTATCGGGACGCCGGCGTCACCATCCAGTCAATCGCCCTCGAACGGCATGGGCTCTTCCGCCGGGAGCCGTCCGCGTCGATGGCGGCGGCGCTCGCGGGGGCTCGCCCGACCGAGGGCCCGCCGCTCGACCCGGTGATCCTCGAAGACGCGCTCATCCGGCTCGCCGCGATCGTCGTGCCGCCGGAGCCGCCACCGGGGATCCTCCGTCGCTCGGTGACGCTCACGGAGCGGGCGTCCATCATTCGCGCCGCCCTGCGGTCCGCGCCGTCGATCGTGCTCCAGGAGCTGCTTCGCGGCGTCCGGGACCGGGTCGTCGTCACGGTCACGTTCCTGGCGATGCTCGAGCTGATGAAGCGACGCGAGATCGTGGTCGAGCAGGCGTCGTCGTTCGGGCCGATCACGGCCCGGCGGACGACGGCCAAGGAGCGCCTCGCGGCCGGCGTCCCGGCCGATCTCGAGGAAGTGCCCCTGGACGAGTCGATGTCGGGATTCCGATGATCGACGAGACCACCGGTGGATTCGAGGACCTGGGCGACCCGGACAACGCGGCAGCTGCGGACGTGGCGGCCGGGCGATCCGGGCTCGTCGATACCAGTCCGGATGCGGGGGCGACGGACCCGATTGGCGAGTTGACCGAGCAGACTCTCGAGGCGCTTCTCTTCGTCGCCGAGCGTCCACTGACGCGCCGGGAGATCGCCTCGATTGCGGGCGTTGACCGCGACACGGTTGATGCGAGACTCGGCGACCTCGAAGTCTCGCTGCGTGAGCGAGGCATCCGGCTGATCCTCGCCGCCGACCGGGTGGAACTGGCCACGGCACCGGACGCCGGTGCGCTCATCGCCCGGTTCGTCGGCACGGACGCCGTCCGGCTGACGCCCGCCGCGCTCGAGACGCTCGCCATCGTCGCCTACCGGCAGCCCGTCACGAAGGCCGTCGTCGAGCGAATTCGCGGCGTGGACTCGGACTACTCGATCCGGGGCCTGCTCCATCGTCGCCTCGTGACCGAGCTCGGTCGCTCCGAGGCGCCGGGCCGGCCGATCCTGTATGGCACCGGCTTCGACTTCCTCGAGCGGTTCGGGATGACCTCGCTCGACGACCTGCCGCCGCTCGACGCCGACGTGGCCGGGCGCCTCGAGGATCCGGGGCTTGCCTTCGCCGCGGATGGCCTGGCCGTGTCGACGGAGCCGGAGCCGGAGCCGGCGTCCGGGGGCAGCGACCAGGCGGGTCGGGCCAATGCCTGAGGAACGCCTCCAGAAGATCCTCGCCGCCGCCGGCGTCGCGTCCAGGCGCGCCAGCGAGGTCTTGATCTCCAGCGGCCGGGTGCGCGTCAACGGACGCGTGGCGACGCTCGGCGAACAGGTGGACGGTGCGACCGCGCATATCGAGGTCGACGGCATCCCGGTCGGGATCGGTGCGGCACGATCCTATGTCGCGCTGCACAAGCCGGCGGGGGTCACGGCCACGACCCGCGATCGCCATGCCGAGGTCACCGTCCTGGATCTCATCCCGACCGCGATGGTCCCCGACGGCTCGCGGCTGTACCCGGTGGGCCGGCTGGACCTCGACTCCGAGGGCCTGCTCCTGCTGACGAACGATGGGACCTGGGCCGATCACGTCCTCCACCCGCGGTTCGGCGTGCAGCGTGAGTACGCGGTCGCGCTCGACCGACCCCTCGACCATGACCAGGCGCGAGCGCTGCGGGACGGGATCCGGATGGACGAGGGGATCGCCCTTCTCGCGGCGCCGCTGCGACCCGCGACGGCGGTCGAGACGCGGGCGCTCGTCGGCCTCCTCGACCCGGTGCCGAGTCCGGATCTGACCTGGTATCGGGCGGTCCTCGCCCAGGGCTGGAAGCGCCAGCTTCGCCGGATGTTCGCGGCGACGGGATCGCCGATCCAGCGGCTCGTCCGCGTCCGCATCGGTACGGTTCGCCTGGACGGGCTGCCGACGGGGCGGGCCCGCCTGCTCAAGGCGCCGGAGATCCGCCAGCTCGGCGCTGTACCCGGGGCCGGGCTGGCCGGCACGTCGCGGCGGAGCCAGCCGCAACTCCCGCCGAAGGCGAAGACGGTCGTGCCCGGCCAGCGACTCGGGGGCCCGCGCCGGCCGAAGCCCAAGCCCCAGGCTGCGCCGCGACCCGATTCCCGTCGCCGTGGCCCTTGACGCCGTGATTTCGGCCGCCTAGGTTCGGACCATGACGGAGCGTGGCGTACCCGGGACACCGGCGGTCGAGGCGATCGCCCTTACCCGGTACTTCGGGCCGATTTACGCCGTCGACGGGATCGACCTCGCCCTTGCGCCGGGACGGATCTACGGCCTGCTCGGACCGAATGGCTCCGGCAAGACCACGCTCATCCGGTTGCTCGCCGGGCTGGCCCGTCCGACCTCGGGCGAGGCGCGGATCCTCGGGACGCGCATGCCGTCGCGCCAGATGCTTGGGCGAATCGGCTACATGCCGCAGGCCGAGGCCCTCTACCCGGATCTTTCGGTGGCCGAGAACCTGCGCTTCTTCGGGACCCTCCAGGGCGCAAGCGGGCCCGACGCGATCGCGCGCGTCGCGGCGCTCGTCGAGCTGGCCGATCGCATGGGGAGTCCTGTTGCCGAGCTGTCCGGCGGGATGCGCCGCCGCCTGTCGCTCGCCTGCACGCTCGTCCACGAGCCGCCGGTCCTCTTCCTCGATGAGCCGACCGTCGGCGTCGATCCCGCGCTTCGCGTCCAGTTCTGGTCGCACTTTCGTCAACTCGCCGCAGCCGGTACGACGATCCTCGTCTCGAGCCACGTGATGGAAGAGGCCGATCGCTGCGATGAGCTGCTGTTCGTGCGGTCCGGGAGAGTGATCGCCCGGGGTACGGGCGCCAGCCTTCGGGCAGGTGCCGGGACGGACGATCTCGAGACCGCATTCCTGCAGTTCGCGGGTCTCGACGCCGAGGGCCGACCGATCGCCGACGGGGTGTCCCGGTGAGTGGCCGTCGGGTGCTCGCCGTGGCGCGACGGATCGCCGAAGGGTTCCGGCGCGACCCACGGTCGCTCGCCCTGCTCATCGTCGCTCCGCTCGTCATGACGGCGCTCCTCGGCTGGGTGCTGCGAGGCTCGAGCGGCGGAACGGTGCGCGTCGAGGTGGCGGGCCTGCCGCCGGGGCTCGTCGGCGCGATGCAATCGGCCGCCTCGAGCTCGACGACGCCAACGGAAGTCACGCTCACGACAGCGCCCGACGGACCGACCGCCCTTGCCGACGTTCGGGCCGGCCGTGCCGACGTTGCCGTGTACAGCGACGCGAACGGGTCTGCTGCGCCGGCCATCGTGGTCGTGACCGCTGGTGCCGATCCAGCCGAGGAGGGGAGCCAGGTCGGCGCCGTGCAGGCCCTGATCGTCGCAGCCGCCGGGAGCCTGCTACCGGCCGCCGTCGGTACGCTGCCGGTCGTCCGCCACGAGACGATCTTCCTCTCGCCGACGGCCGACCAGCTTGATGCCCTGGCGCCCGTCTTCCTCGGGTTCTTCGCCTACTTCTTCGTGTTCGTGCTGACGGGGATCAGCTTCCTGCGCGAGCGGGTCGGCGGCACGCTCGAGCGGCTGCTCGCGACACCCGTGACCCGGGCCGAGATCGTGGTCGGCTACAGCCTCGGCTTCAGCCTCTTCGCTGCGATCCAGGTCCTGCTGCTCACGGCATTCGTGCTGGCAAGGATCGATGTCCCAGCCCTGGGCCCGATCCCGGCCTTCACGATCGGGCTCGACGTGCAGTCGGCCGGCAGCCCCGCGATCGCGTTCGTGGTCGCGTTGCTCCTCGCGATCGGGGCCGTGAACCTGGGGATCTTCCTGTCGACGTTCGCCAGGAGCGAGCTCCAGGTCGTCCAGTTCATCCCGCTGGTGATCGTTCCGCAGGCCCTGCTCGGCGGGATCTTCTGGCCGATCGACCGGCTGCCGGACATCCTCCAGGTCGTCGCCCACGTGATGCCGGTCACCTACGCCGTCGATGCCCTCCGAGACGTGATGATCAAGGGCGCGGATCTCGGATCGAGCACGGTCCAGGGCGACCTCGCGATCCTCGTCGGAATCGCCGTGCTCTTCGTGGTCCTCGGCGCCGGGACCATCAAACGCGAGGTCGCCTAGTCGATCGGCCGGGCAAGTGATCCCGGCACGCGTTCGCCTGGCCGGCCGTCGGCCCGCTGCGCGGCTATCCTCGATCGATGACGTCACCGTCGGGTCCAGGAATCGTGGTCGCCCTCGATGGGCCGGCTTCGTCGGGCAAGAGCAGCGTCGGAACTGCGGCAGCGGGCCGTCTCGGGTACCGCTTCTGCGACACCGGGCTCCTGTACCGTGCCGTGACGTGGCTTGCGATGCACCGCGGCGTGGCGGCGTCCGATCCCGACGGCCTCGTGGCGCTCGTCGACGAGGTCGAGCTGGCCGCCGATGCGCGAGGGCGGCTCGCGCGCGTGCTGGTCGAGGGCGTGGACGTGACGGGGCTCGTCCACGGACCCGAGATCGATGCCGCGGTCTCGGCGGTGTCCCGGGTCGGGGACCTGCGCGCGGCCCTGTTGCAGCAACAGCGCGCGATCGCCGCCGGAGGTCGGATCATCATGGCCGGCCGCGACATCGGCACGGTGGTGCTCCCCGACGCCGACCTCAAGCTCTTTCTCGATGCCAGCGTCGAGGAGCGGGCGAGGCGCCGAATCGGAGAGCGGGCACTCGATCCGAACGGGCCCGAAGCGGAAGACATCCGGGTCCAGCTCCATCGCCGCGACGCGCAGGATTCGACCCGGGAAGTCGCGCCGCTCCGGATCGCCCCCGACGCGAGGGTGATCGTGACGGACGGGAACGCGATCGAGACGACGATCGACCTGGTCGTGGCCGCGATCACCGATCGAGCGAAGAAGAATAGGGCGGGCGCGGCGCGGGCCTCGGGCGCCGGTCGAGTACCGTCAGAGCCATGACCCAGGACACGCCGAACGCCGCGCCACCGCGCCCGGCGCGCAAGACTCCGATCACGCCGACCCCGATCGCCCGAACGGTCGGGCCGGTCATCAGGATCGGCTCGTTCGTCATGCGGGTTGTCGCGAGGCTCTTCACGCGGGTCGAAATCGAGGGCGATCTTGCCGCGTTCCCACGAACCGGCACGGTCCTGATCGCCGCCAATCACGCCTCGAACGCAGACCCCGTGCTGATCGGCGGGTTCCTGAACGCGCGACTCGGCCGCCCGATCAACTGGATGGGCAAGCGCGAGGTGTTCGAGTGGCCGGTGATCTCGTGGCTGGCTCGTCACGGTGGCGTCCACCCCGTGGATCGAGGCTCGGCTGATGTCGAGGCGTTCCGGACCGCCATGCGGATCCTCGATGGCGGCAACATCCTGGCGGTCTTCCCGGAGGGGACGAGGAGCCCCGACGGACGCCTCCAGCCGGCCAAGGACGGCGCGGCGGTCCTGGCGGCGAGGTCCGGCGCAACGATCGTTCCCATCGGGGTGGGCGACAGCGACCTGCTGTGGCCGAAGGGCCGGTTCCTGCCGCGCCGCACGCCCCGGGTCACGGTGCGGATCGGGACGCCATTCACCCTGGCCGAGGTGACGGCCGCGCCACCGACGCCGTCGACCGGCGGGGCCGACGCCCAGCCCGACGCGCAGCCCGACGCGGCGGGCGCCTCCGCCGGTGCATCGCGGCGCCGGTCGAATGCCGCCGCAACCGAGCTGATCATGCGGCGGATCGCCGCCCTCCTTCCGCCCCGCCAGCAGGGCGCCTACGAGGTGGATCCCATCGCCTGAGGGCGCACGAGCGACCCCGTGCGATACTCGTTCTTGTATGGGAACGATCAGCGAGATCCAGATCGCGAAGCGGACGGGCTTCTGCTACGGCGTTCGCGAGGCCATCGACAAGGCCAAGGAAGCGAGCGCGGCGGGCAAGTCCACCCACACCCTCGGACAGGTCGTCCACAACGAGGGCGTGGTCCATGACCTCCAGTCGCTGGGTATCCAGACCGTCGAGACGCTCGACGAGGTGGATCATGGCGCTGCCGTGGTCATCCGCGCCCACGGGGTCCGGCCCGAGGTCATGGAGCGCGCCGCCGAGCGCGGCCTCGAGATCATCGACGGCACGTGCACCTGGGTGATCCAGGAGCAACGCGAGCTGCAGCGGCTCGTCGAGGAGGGCTACACGATCGTGCTCCTCGGGACGCCGAAGCATCCCGAGGTGGTGGGGCTCCTGGGTTTCGCCCCGGACGCGATCGTGGTCGATGACGAGGACGACTGGGACCTGATTCCCCGAAGGAAGAAGATGGCCCTGATCTCCCAGAGCACGCAGCCGCCCTGGAAGTTCGAGAAGCTCGCGGCCTTCATGGTCAATCGGAGCCACGAGCTCAAGATCGTCAATACCGTCTGCCCCGTCACGATCCGGCGCCAGGAGGACACCCTCGAGGCCGCTCGCAACGTCGACCTGATGGTCGTCGTCGGCGGCCGATCGTCGGCCAATACCAAGGAGCTGACCCGGCTATGCGGGATCGCCGGGACAGCGGCGATCCAGATCGAGTCCGTCCGCGACATCACGGACGATGGCCCATTCGAAGGTCATCGGGTGGTGGGCGTCACGGGTGGCACCTCGACCCCGATCGAGGACCTCCACGCGGTGGCCCGTCGAATCCTCGAAGTCGCCGGTACCTCGGCGGCCAGGGCTCGGGCCGCCGAGCTCGCCGACGCGGCCTTCGCCACGGCTGCCCATCCGGCGGGTCGAACGACCTCGCTGCCGTCCGCATCAACCACCGCCTGACGTGGTGACCCAGGCCGGCATCGTGCCCGTCGTCGCCATCGTCGGGCGACCGAACGTCGGCAAGAGCACGCTCTTCAACCGGATCGTCGGTGAACGTGCCGCGATCGTCGAGGATCGGGCCCGGACGACACGCGACCGCCTCTATGCCGACACGGAGTGGAACGGCCGGCGGTTCATCCTCGTCGACACGGGGGGCCTGGAGGTCGACCCGGATGATCCGATCGAGGCCAAGGTCCAGGTGCAGGCACGACTGGCGATCGCGGAGGCCGATCTCATCGTCTTCGTCGTCGACGCCATCTCGGGCCTGAACCCGGCCGACCTCGACGCCGCCGAGCTGCTTCGGCGGGCCAAGGCGCCAGTGTTCGTCGCCGTCAACAAGGCCGACAACCCTCGCCGCGAGCTCGACGCCGCGGAGTTCTGGTCGCTCGGCTGGGAGCACACGTACCCGATCGCGGCGAACCACGGCCGTGGCGTGGCGGATCTCCTCGACGAGATCGTGCTGGCGTTGCCACCGGAGACCGACGCGGAGATTGCCCGCAAGGCACGAGAGCGCGAAGCCGATGAGTTCGCGAAGGACGTCCAGACGGGGCAACTGCGGCCGTACGTGATCGGCGAGGACGCCGCGGATGGCGGCGCCGGGGAAGACACGGCCGACGCCGCCGAGGATGCCGCCGACGCCGTGGAGCTCGCGGCGGGAGACGCGGAGGCCGCCCGCTGGGACGCCATGCTCGCCGCGGACAACGACGAACCGCCCGCGATCGCCTTCGTCGGCCGCCCGAACGTCGGGAAGTCCAGCCTTCTCAACGCCCTCCTCGGTGAGGATCGGATGATCGTCAGTGACATCCCCGGAACGACGCGCGATGCGATCGATACCCGGGTGGCATGGGGTCGCACCGAGGTCGTGCTCATCGACACTGCCGGCATCCGGAAGCGCGGCAAGATCGCGTCGTCGGGGGCGGCGGATCGCTATTCCGCGCTGCGAAGCCTGAAGGCCATCTCTCGCGCCGACGTCGCGGTCCTGCTCATCGACGGCGTCGACGGCCTGACCGCGCAGGACGCCCACATCGCCGGGTACGTGGTGGAGGAGGGCAAGGGGCTCGTCATCGCGATCAACAAGTGGGACGCGGTCGAGGACAAGAAGGGGACCACGTTCGACACGTACGTCGAGTGGATCCGCGCCGAGGCACCGTTCCTCGACTTCGCCCCGGTCGTGAGCATTTCGGCGAAGACGGGGCAGCGCGTCGGCCGGGTGCTCGAGCTGGCGGTCGATGTATGGGCCGAGCGGCGCCGGCGGATCGGGACCGGCGAACTCAATCGGATCGTCAGCTCGGCATCCGAGCGCCAGCAGGCGCCGATGGTCAAGGGCCAGCGGCCGAAGATCTTCTACGCCACCCAGGCGGCGGTCGCGCCGCCCACGTTCGTCTTCTTCGCCCGCAACGCGGCCTCGGTCCACTTCAGCTACAAGCGCTATCTCGAAAACCGCATTCGCGAAGTCTTCGGGTTCCTCGGGACGCCGATCCGGCTCGTCTTTCGCGAGCGGGCCGGGATCCGCGTCGAGGGCCGGGCCACCCGGCGAGCCGGTCGCGCGGCAGGGGCCTCGAAGCGGAGCCGATGACAGACGTGGCGCCGCGAGTCGCGGTCGTCGGCAGCGGTGCCTGGGGCACGACGCTCGCGCTCCTTCTGGCGCGGTCCGAACCGGTCTCACTCCTGAGCCATTCGACTGAAACTGCGGATCGGCTGAGGTCCGAGCGACGCAATGAGCTCCGGCTTCCGGGCATCGACCTGCCCGATCGCATCCAGCCGACCGCGGATCCGTCGGCGCTCGAGGGTGCCGACCTGGTGATCGTGGCCGTGCCGTCTGCGCACCTGCGCGAAACCATGGCGACGATCGCGGCCCGGATCCCCGCGGATGCCGATGTCCTGTCGGTCGTCAAGGGGCTCGAGCGCGGAACGCTCCTCAGGATGACGCAGGTGGTCGCGGAGGCGGGTGGCATCGAGCCTGCCCGCATCGCCGCCCTGTCGGGCCCGAACCTGGCGCTCGAGATCGCGCGCGGCCTGCCCGCGTCGGCGGTCGTGGCTTCCGACGACCCGGCCCTCGCGGAGCGCATCGTCGCCCGGCTCGGTCGACGCGAGTTCCGGCTCTACACGAACACGGACGTCCTCGGCGTCGAACTCTGTGGCGCCCTGAAGAACGTCATCGCGATCGCCGCAGGAGCGGCCGATGGGCTCGGCTTCGGTGACAACGGCAAGGCTGGGCTCATGACCCGCGGCCTCGCCGAGATGATGCGAGTCGGGATCGCGGCGGGGGCGAACCCGCTGACGTTTGCCGGGTTGGCCGGGATCGGTGACGTCGTGGCGACCTGCGGCTCACGGCTCTCACGCAACCACCGCCTCGGCGAGGAGCTGGCCAAGGGCCGGTCGTGGCAGGAGATCGAGGCCTCCCTCTCGGGCGTCGCGGAAGGTGCATACACCGTGGATGCCGCAATCGCGCTTGCGGGCCGGTTCGGGGTAGAGATGCCGATCGCGAGGGAGGTCCACAACGCGCTCTTCGAGGGCAAGAGCGTGCAGCGCTGCCTCATCGACCTGCTGGCACGCGAGTCAAAGGACGAGCTCGCCGACTTCCAGGGCTGGGTCGCCCGCGTCGGGACGGGCTCAGCCTGAGATCGCGTGCATGCGTCCGGTCCGATGAAATGGCGGCCGCAACGCCGGCCTCGTGTGACGAGACTGCCGACCTCCGGCCGCCTGCCACGGGTTGCGGGCCGCCGGCTGGTAGACTCCGTGGTCTGTCGGGGCGTGGCGCAGTCTGGTAGCGCACCAGTCTGGGGGACTGGTGGTCGGAGGTTCAAATCCTCTCGCCCCGACCAATTCCGAACCTGGACGCCCACCGCCTCAGCGGTTCACGGCTGGTTCGCGGTGACCTTGAAGAGTCGCCACTCGCCCGGCACCCCGCGCAGCGCGTGTTGTCCTGCGTCCTGCATCGCCACGCCGGGCACCGCGGAGGCGAGGTCCGCGGAGACCAGGATGTCTCCCGCCCCCGCCATGGCCATCACCCGCGCAGCCGCGTGGACCGCCAGCCCGCTTACCTGTTCGCCACGCATCTCCACGTCGCCCAGGTGGAGCCCGGTGCGGACGCGGAGACCGAGCTTCCCCACGCTCCCGCGCATCGCCACCGCGCAGCGAACGGCGTTGCCCGGTCGATCGAACACGGCGAAGAAGGCGTCGCCGGCGGTGTTGACCTCGCGGCCACGGTGACTCGCCAGTTCCTGGCGCACTGCTGCCCGGTAGGCCTCGAGGACCTCCCGCCAGCGCTCATCGCCCAGGCTGACGATCGCCTGGGTGGATTCCACGATGTCGGTGAAGAGGAGGGTCAATCGACTGCGCGCGGGCAGCGCTCGATCGACGATCGGCCGCAGCCGATGGCGAACCGGGGCGAAGGCAAGTCCGGCTGCCAGGCCCACCGCCGCTGCCATCAGGTTGGAGCCCTCACCGAACCAGGCCTGCACGGCGTTCTGTGCCACCACGTTGGCCGCGCCGAACACCACGAGCAGCACCAGGCTGACGGCCCCGTAGAGGGCGGTCCGGTTCAGGAACAGGTCAAGGTCGTATAGCCGATAGCGAAGCATGGCAATCGCGAAGCCGAGCGGCATGGCGATCCCGAAGCCGGCGACCGTGGTGATCGTCACCAGGACGTTGACCTGGTCCAGCGGGACGATCAACAGCGCGCCCACATTGAGGCCAACGTTCAGGAACACCGCGAAGGCCGTCGACCAGGCGATCCAGCGCAGCTGCAGCGCCTCCTCGCCGTGCGACCGCCTGAGCCGGAGCACGATGGCCACGCCGGCAGCCGCCACGAGACCGAGGCCGGCGAGGTAGAGGCTGATGCCGAGCGGCGACAGGGCCAGGCCCTCGAGCGCCGGTACGCCGGTCGGGTTGGGGGCGCCGGGGAGGGTCCGGAGCTCGAGGCCGCGCGGGTCGAGGACCGTCGCGATCACCAGGAGCAGGGTGACGGCCACCGCCGACCGGGCCACCCACGACCAGCGCAGCGACAGCGGCCGTCCATTCGGAACGAGCAGCAGAGCGATCGGTGCCAGTCCTGCCGGGTACACCAGCGTCAGGGCAATGGACCCGACCCACGGGATCCATGAGGTGAAGGGTGCCTGCGGGTTCGTGTCGAGGGCGTAGCGCGTGAACTGCGTGGCCGCGCCGTTCACCCCCATGGCCAGGGCCATCACGAGGAAGATCCAGCCCGTGGCGTTCCGGGTCTGGCGCGACGCGACGAGGGCACCGAGGAGGCCGAAGCCGATCGGCAGGACGATCTCCGCCGCGCTCGTCTGGTCGAGCGTCTGGATCGACGCCCGGTTGATGAACGCGAGGATGGCCGTCCCGCCCACGCACAGCAGCGTCAGGACGCAGATCGACCAAGCCAGCAGACGGGCGTTCACCCGGGGCATGCTACCGGCCCGGCCATCGACCCATCCACCCTGATCGTCGCGTCACGCCCAGCGGACCGGCGTGCCATAGTGAGGGCCATGACCGTTCGCACCGTCATCGACCGCGGGCCCAAGGGCAAGCGGTCCGTGGCCTTCGCCCTCGACTGGCCGGGCTGGAGTCGCGGCGCGAAGAGCGCCGAGGTCGCCCTCGAGACGCTCGAGGCCTATCGCGAGCGATACCGGCCGGTCGTGAGTCTCGCCGGGATGACCGGCGAATTCGATGCCGTCGGGCCCATCGAAGTCGTGGAGGACAAGGTCGGTACGGGTTCGACCGACTTCTGGGGCATCTCGTTCTCGCCCTCCTCGACCGAGCACGGGCCGATGGACGAGGCCGAGCTCGAGCGCAAGATCACACTGCTGCAGGCTTGCTGGGCGTTCTTCGACGGCGTCGCGGCACGGGTCTCGCCGGAGATGCGCAAGGGGCCGCGCGGGGGCGGACGCGACCGCAACCGGATCATCCGCCACACCATCCGCACCGAGAGCGAGGACTTCGCGAAGCAGGTCGGGCTGCGCATCCCGGAGGAGGCGGCGCTGACCCCGGAGGGGCTCCGGCGGCATCGGGAAACCTACGTCGCGGCCATGCGCGCCTACAACGCGGGGAAGCTCGAGAAGCGCATGCGGTCGTGGACCCTGCCATTCCTCATCCGGCACTCCGCGTTTCACACGCTCGACCATGCGTGGGAGATGGAGGACAAGGACCTCTCCGCCGAGGGCGGGGCCTGACCGCGCCATCCGCTCGTTCGGCCGCCGGCCGTCCAATCAGCGGCGGCGCCACCGGCTCATGACGGGGCAGGCGTGACGATGATTGCCGGCGGTTCATCTGCGGCGAGCAGCGAGGCCACCAGGATCACGACCGGGTCGGACCCGGCGTTCTTGCCGAAGTGGGCGATCGTCTCGTCCTCGACGATCCACTCGCGGGAATAGATCGTCCCGGTTTCACCTGGACCAATCGAGCGAGTCAAGCCGTCCGCCGCGTGGACCGCGACCGTCCTGGCGATGACGGTGTAGCTGAGGGTGCCCGACTCGACCAAGGCGAGTTGCATTGCCGGGTGGTGGTGCGGGGCAAGGGTCGTGCCTGGCTGGATCGTGTAGCGAACGAGCTCGAGACTGTCCTCCGGCGCCGCGGAGGGCCGGCCGGAGGCGAGCACGTCGCGGACCACGGGCGGAAGCGACGCCAGATCGCCGGACGCGCCGTCGTTCGGCGACGCACCCCCGAACGCAAGTCGACCCGATGCCCCGGTTCCGCCAGACGGAACTCAGCGCCGAGCAGGATGCCCAGGCCCAGCTCGACCCGGATGGCCCGGAGGCGCGATGACGCAGGAATTCACGCTCGATTCGGGACGGTCGGCACTGGTGCGTCGCCGCACCGATAGCCGACGATGATGGTGTCCCGAAAGGAGGTGGATGACTCGATGATCGAGATCCTCGGTTACGAGATCAGCATGACCTGGCTGGGCTTGGGAGCTCTCGTGGTGGGAGCCATCGTGCTCGGCCTGATCGGACAGTTCGTTGGTGAAGTCCGAACGCCCTTCGAGTGGGTGCCGGACGCTCTCGCCGCCTTTGTCGGCGCGTTCCTCGCCAGCGAGGCGCTGGGATCAGCTGAGCACCTGGGGCCCGGAGTGGGAAGGCGTGTTCGTCGGACCGGCCCTGATCGGTGCGGTGGTGGTCACCTTCGCGATCGATCTCCTGGTTCGGTGGGGGACCGGCGGCTCCTACGTGCACCGCGCCCATCCAGCCTGAAGCTACCGTCGCCTTGCGACGGAGACGGCCCTCCTCCCATCCGGAGGAGGGCCGTTCAATTCGCGCGACATCTCGTGGGCCGGGCCCGTTCCCCGCCGATCCACATAGACTCTCCAGGTGACCGACGAACTCGACCCGCAACAGGTCGCGGGTCTCACCGACCTCGATCCCGAAGCCCTGCGCGCCGCGCTGGATGCCGCCGTCGATGTCCTGGTCGACGGGCTGGCGGGGATCGAGGGCCGGCCCGTCTTCCCGCCGGTCGAGCCGGGCATGCTCGTACCGCTCTTCCCGAGTCACGCCCCCGAGGGACCCGAGCCCCTGGCCTCGATCCTCGCGGACCACGAGGCGCTGGTTGCGCCGAACGCGACCCAGTGGCAGCACCCGGGGTTCATGGCCTACTTCCCGACCTCGGCGTCGGCGGCGGGGATCGTCGGTGAGCTGCTCATGACGGCGCTGGGCCAGAACTCGATGCTCTGGCGCACCTCGCCGATCGGGACCGAGCTCGAGCAGGTTGTCGTGGGATGGCTCCGCGACGCGTTCGGCCTGCCGGGAACCTTCGATGGGTTCCTGACCGACACGGCCTCGACCTCCTCCCTCATCGCGATCGCCGCCGCGCGCGAGGCAGCCGGGCTCGACGTGGCCCGCCTGGGCCTTGCCGGTCGGCCGGGGGTCGGCGTCCCCCGCGTCTACGCGTCGGCGGAGGCGCACTCGTCGATCGAAAAGGCCGCGATGACGCTCGGCATCGGTCGCGACAACGTCGTTCGCGTTCCGGTCGATGACGCATTCCGGATGCGGGTCGACGCGCTCGCCGCCGCCATCGAGGCCGACAGGACAGCAGGCCACACGCCGATCGCGATCGTCGCGACCATCGGGACGACATCGTCGACGTCCATCGACCCGGTCCGCGAGATCGCCGCGGTTGCCGAGCGCGAGGGCCTGTGGCTGCATGTCGATGCCGCCTATGCGGGGGTCGTCGCGCTCCTCCCCGAACGACGCGGCGACTTCGACGGCTGGGAACGCGCCGACTCGATCGTCGTGAACCCGCACAAGTGGCTCTTCACGCCGATCGACGCCTCGCTGCTCCTGACGCGACGGATGGGCAGCTTGCGTGACGCCTTCAGCCTCGTGCCCGAGTACCTGCGAACGCTCGATCGCGACGTCGCGGTGCGCGACGTCAACGAGTACACGCCGCAGCTCGGGCGTCGCTTCCGGGCCCTGAAGCTGTGGGTCATCCTTCGCTGGTTCGGGCTCGAAGGGCTGCGCCGTCGGATCCGCCACCACATCGAGATGGCCTCGACGCTGGCCGGTTGGGTCGACGCCGACCCCGACTTCGAGCGGCTCGCCCCGGTGCCCTTCTCCACGGTCTGCCTCCGCTACGCGCCGCCGGCCCGGCCGGGCGAGACGCCGGAGGCTCGTGAGGTCCGGCTCGACACGTTGAACGAGCGACTCCTGGACGCCGTCAACCGGACCGGCGAAGTCTTCCTCTCCCACACGCGCCTCGGCGGCCGCTTTGCCATTCGCGTGGCCATCGGACAGATCCGGACGGAGGATCGTCACGTGGCCCGCGCCTGGGAGCTCCTGCGTCGAGAGGCCGCAGCACTCGGTTGAGGTCGACGGGCCGCCGGTCGTCCGTGGCATCATCTGGGCACCGAGACATACGCCAACGAGGTATCGAGCGAACCGTGCCGCCGATCAACGAGCTGACCCGCATCGAGCCCGTCCATCTCGATCGCCTCGATCGCCAGGGCATCTTCACCACGGGCATGCTGCTCGAGGTGAGCGAGACGACGACCCGCCGCCAGACCCTGGCCGACCAGGTCGACGCCAGCACCAACGACGTCCTGATGTGGCGGGACGAGGCCCTCATGCTCAACCTGGCGGGGTTCGGGCCGACGGACCACATCCTCCTGAGCCAGGCAGGGTTCGAGGGGCTGCGCGAGATCCTCGATGTCGATCTCCCGACATTTCGCACGCGCATCGCACGGGCCGCGCAGGAGCTGAAGCTCGACTGCCCGCCGGATCTCACCCTCGAAAGCTGGTGGGATCAGGCTCGCACGCTGGAGGACGAGTAGTCGCCCAACCGGGAGCCCGGCGTGCGCGGCGCTACCATGCGGCCATGCGCCCGGTTCTCGGCCTCGCGTCGATGTTCGTCAGCGTGGCCACCGCGATGGTCGTGATGGCGATCGTCATCGTCCCGTTCCTCTCTCCGGCCTGGGTGTCATTCGAGCAGGTACGGTCCGACGCTGCCGCCTGGACCGGCTATACGCCCGTCGAGCTGCAGACCGCCACGAACGCGATCCTCAAGGACCTCGTCCTCGGGCCGCCCGATTTCGCGGTCGAGGTGGCCGGCGCGGAGGTCCTGACACCAGCCGAGCGCGCCCACATGCGGGATGTCAGGGGAGTCTTCACGAGCTTCTACCTGCTCGCCGCGCTGTCGCTGTTGGTGCTGGTCGCGGCGTGGTGGCTCGCGGTCCGCCCGGGCCGCTGGACGCACGGCGCGTTCTGGCGCTCCGTCAGGCGAGGCGCGCTCGGCCTCTCGGCGGGCGTGGCGATTGCCGGGGTCGTGGCGCTCGTCGCCTTCGACGCGGCGTTCGAGCTCTTCCATCAGCTGTTCTTCGCGGCCGGCTCGTACGACTTCGACCCCCGGGTCTTCCGCCTGACGCAGCTCTTTCCCGACGCCTTCTGGTCCGAGACGACGATGGTGGTCGGCGGGGTCACGCTGATCGCGGGCCTGGGCCTCGCGGCGCTGGCAACGCGCAGGCTCGATCGGCCGGCACCGGCCGGGCGTACATCCCTGGCGCGGGCCGGTCGGTGATCGGCATCCCGATTGCCCGGATCCGGGGCATCGAGGTACGGGTGCAGCTGGGCTGGATCTTCGTCGTGGCGCTCGTTGCGGCCCTCGCCGTGGGCCAGATCTCGGGGGCCGTCCCGGACCTCGCGATCGCGATCCAGTGGCTCCTCGGCGCGGTTGTCGGCGTCGCCTTCTTCCTGAGCGCCATGCTCCACGATCTCGCCCACGCGGTGACGGCTCGACGTCGGGGTGTCAACGTCACGTCCATCGTGATCTCGTTCTTCGGCGGCACGTCGTCGATGGATCCGAAGTCGGATGTTCCGGCCGACGAGCTGGCGATCGCGGTGAGTGGTCCGGTGGTCAGCATCGTCGTCGGCGTCGCGCTCGGCGCGGTGGCGCTCGGCCTGAGCATCTTCACCTCCGATCTGGTTCGCGCGGTCTCCGAGATCGCGGCCGTGGTCGCCGTCCTCAACCTGCTCATCGGGCTCGTCAACATCGTGCCTGCGTACCCGATGGACGGCGGTCGGATCGTGCGGGCCATCGTCTGGGGTCGCACGAAATCCCCGGTGCAGGGCTGGACGGCCGCCGCGACGTCCGGTCGAGTCGCCGGGCTCCTGCTCGTGGCGATCGGGGCGTTCGTATTCGCGACGGGCGAGATCACCAATGGCGCAATGGTGGCCCTGAGCGGCTGGTTCCTCGTCCTGTCGAGTCGGGCGATCCGGGAGCGACTGAAGGTGGACGCGATGATCGGCGGGGTCACCGTCGAGGACGCGATGGAGCGCTCACCGACGACGGTCAACCCGGGCCTGACGGTCGACACGATGGCCGGACAGCTCCTCGATCCGGAATCCGACACGACAGCCGTCGCCGTCGCGAACGGCGACGACATCGTGGGGGTTGTCGGGGTTCGCGAGGTGCGGCGCCTTCGCCGGTCGTCTTGGCCGACGACCCGCGTGGCGGACCTCATGGTTCGACCGCCACGACTCCAGGTCCTCGAGCCGGCCCAGACGCTCCTCGTCGGCCTCGATCAGCTCCAGGGCTCCGGGCTCGATGGGATTCCGGTCGTCGACGACGGACACCTTGTCGGGATGCTGACGCGGCGGTCGATCGGCGAGATCGTTCGGGCCAAAGTCGGGACGACGACCCAGACGGGTCGCCGCGGGCGGTTTTGAGCAGCGACGGGACGCGCGACGTCCTGCTCAGCGCCGATGCGGCGCTGGCGCGCGTGCTGGCGGCGATACCGGGCCCCACGGAGGCTGAGTGGGTACATCTTTCCGACGCCCTCGACCGCGTCACGGCGACGGCTGTCACCTCCACGACCGACCTGCCGCCCTGGGACAACAGCGCGATGGACGGCTACGCCATCCGGTCGGCCGACGTGGGAGCAGCACGGGAAGATTCGCCGGTCCTGGTGACCGTCGACGGCGACGTGGCGGCCGGCACCGATCCCGCGCAGACCAGGGTGCGGCGCGGGACCGCGGCCAGGATTGCCACGGGGGCCCGGATCCCATCGGGTGCGGATGCGGTGGTGCCGGTCGAGCTGACGACGCCGGCCGACGCCTCGGGGCAGCCGCTCGGTCCACGCGGTCGCGAGCTCTCCGGCCCACCCCCGCCGGCGATCCTGGTGCACGCGGCCGTGCCGGCCGGTGGTTCGATCCGCCGTCGCGGCAACGACCTGCGGACCGGCCAGGTGGTGCTCGACGCGAGCGTCCCGGTTGGTCCGGCCGGCGTCGCCGTAGCCGCGGGGGCCGGCCTCGACGGCTGTCTCGTGCATCGCCGCCCGGTCGTCGGGATCATGGCGACCGGCGACGAGCTTCGGCGACCCGGCGCGGCGCTCGGCCCGGCGGGCATCCCGGATGCGAATGGTCCTGCGCTGTATGCCCTCGTCCAGGCTGCCGGCGGCGACCCGAGGAGCCTGGGCATCGCTGCCGATCGGCCGCCGGATGTCCGCGCTCGGCTCGCCGCCGGGCTCGCCGAGGGCTCGGACGCCATCGTGGTCTCGGGCGGGGTGTCCGTCGGCCCCTACGACCACGTGCGGGCGGCATTCGCCGAGTTCGGCCCGGTCGCCCTGTGGCGCGTGGCCGTGCAGCCCGGGAAGCCGTTCGCCTTCGGGACGGCCCCGCGACCGGGCGGGGGACCCGACGTGCTCCTGTTCGGGCTACCGGGCAACCCCGTGTCGACCTTCGTCACGTTCGAGCTGTTCGTGCGGCCGGCGCTCCGCCGTCTCGGCGGCTTCGCCCGGCTCGGACGCCCCGTCGAGCGGGCGATCCTCGTCGACGAGACCCCGAAAAGCGAGGGGCGGCGCGCCTTCGTTCGCGTGCGTGCGGATCGCGGCCCGGGAGGATCCGTGGTGCGCGACCCCCACGGCCGGCCGACCGTCAGGCTCGTCGGCGGCGTCAGGGGCCAGGGGAGCCACGTCCTGTCGGCCCTCGCGCTGGCCGAAGCGCTCGCCGTCATTCCCGAGGACGTCGCCGTCCATCCGGCCGGCGGTGAACTCGACATCTGGTGGCTGGAGGACCGATGAGCCACGCCAACCGATCCGGCAGCGCATCATCGCGTTCCACAGGAGGACCCATGGATCGAGGCCCCGCCCCGCGCGCCGAGCGCCGCCGCCTGACCCACGTCGACCGTTCGGGACGGCCCCGCATGGTCGACGTCAGCGACAAGCCGCCGACAGCGCGGCGAGCGATCGCCGAGGCATTCGTGGCCCTGAGCCCCGAGACCTTGTCCCTGGTGATCGACGGGGGGACGACGAAGGGCGACGTCCTCGGCGTCGCGGAGCTCGCGGGCGTCATGGGCGCCAAGCGGACCTCGGAGCTCATCCCGCTCTGCCACCCGCTGGCCCTGACCGATGTCATGGTCGCGATCACGCCCGATCGAGGCGCCGGCGGGCTCAGGGTGCGGGCCGAGGCCGCGACGACCGGCCCCACGGGCGTCGAGATGGAGGCTCTTACCGCCGCGAGCGTCGCTGCCCTGACGATCTACGACATGGTCAAGGGCGTCGAGCGCGGCGTGGAGATCCGTGGCGTCCGCCTCGTGGCGAAGTCTGGTGGCCGGAGCGGCGACTGGCGGCGAGACCCGGATCCCGAGACACGGCCGATGCGACGCCCGGGGGACCGTTCCGCCGGCCGCATCCGGAAGGGCTGATGGAGCCGGTGCCGGGCGCGCCGGGCGCCCCGGCTTCGCGAGCGGGCGCCTCGGCGCTCCTGCCCGGGACCCCGGTCCATGTCGTGACCGTGAGCGACGGCGTCGCGGCGGGCGTCCGCGAGGATCGGTCCGGGGAGGCCGTCGGCGCGCGACTGACGGACCTCGGTGGTCTCGTGACCCGGTCACACGTGCCGGATGAGGTGGCGGCGATCGCGACGGCCATCGTCCGCGCGGCGGCGACGAATCGCATCGTCATCACGACAGGGGGCACGGGACTGACCCCCCGAGACGTGACGCCCCAGGCCATGCGAACGATCCTCTCCTACGAGGTACCCGGGATCGCGGAGGCGATGCGGGCCGCCGGCCGCGCCATCACGCCGCTCGCGGACCTGTCGCGGGGCCTCGCGGGTGTCGTCGGCCGCGCGCTCGTCATCAACCTCCCCGGCAGCCCGAAGGGCGCGCTCGAATCCCTGGCCGCCATCGAGCCGATCCTCACCCACGCCGTGGAGACGCTCGCGGGGCCGCACGACCATGACGCCGTGCGCGGGGCATCCGGGGTCGCGTACGATCGGGGCGAGGAGGGCGCCAGCTGATGTTCCCGGTCTTCGCCGAGGTCCCCGCGTACCCGCTCGTCTTCGTCGTCTTCTGGGGCTCCGCGGCGTTCTTTGCCCTGGCGATGGCCCGCCACCTCCGGCTCTTCGCCGCTGCTCGCACGGCCGGGCCCAGCCCGTTTGCGGACCTCGGGACGCGAACGATCGGCGTCGTCCGGTACGCCTTCCTGCAGACGAAGATGTTCAAGGATCCGCGCGCAGGTTTGATGCACTTCAGCATCTTCTGGGGCTTCGTCCTCCTGACCGTGGGGACCGCGAACATCGTGACCGGCGGGATCATCGAGACGGTCCTCCGGATCCCGTTCGACGGGCTGATCTGGGCGGCCATCCTGGCGATGCAGGATGTCGTGGCGGTCATCGTCATCGCCGCGGTGTTGTGGGCCTTCGAGCGACGGCTGATCGAGAAGCCGGCGCGCCTCGAGCTCAACAACGACGCCCTGTGGATCCTCGTCATGATCGGCGGCCTCGTGGCAGCGGAGCTCTTCGCCCAGGTGTTCCAGGTAGCCCGGTACGGAGACCAGGACGGCGCGTTCCTCGCCAACGTCCTCGCGGTGCCGTTGCGGGGGGCGAGCCCAGGCCTCCTCGATGCGGCATTCGGGATCCTGTGGTGGGTCCACATGCTGCTGGTCTCGGCGTTCCTCCTGTACCTGCCCTCGAGCAAGCACCTTCACGTGGCCACGGCGTTCTTCAACATCTACTTCCGGAAGCTCGCTCCGCGGGGCCAGCTGCCGGCGATGGATCTCGAGGCCGAGGACGCCACGTTCGGGCTTCGGACCCTCGCCGACCTCGGCTGGAAGGACCAGCTCGACGGGCTCACCTGCACGGAGTGCGGCCGCTGCCAGCAGGCGTGCCCGGCCTGGAACACCGGCAAGCCGCTCAACCCGAAGCACTTCATCATGGGCATCCGGGAGATGTCCGTCGAGGCGGAGCACGGCCTGCCCCTCATCCCGAACTCCCGGATCGTCCGCGAAACGTATGGGCTCGACGATACGGTCAAGCCGGATCGACTATCCCATCCGATCGTCGACGACGCGATCCCGTTCGATGCCGTCTGGGATTGCGTGACCTGCGGCGCCTGCGTTGAGGCCTGCCCGGTCCTCATCGAACATGTCGACAAGATCATCGGGCTGCGGCGGAATCTCGTCCTCGAGGACTCGCGGTTCCCGGCCGAGCTCAACGGCGCGTTCCGGAACATGGAGGGCGTCGGGAACCCCTGGGGCCAGCCGCCGAACGGCCGGCTCGATTGGACGAAGGGGCTCCCGTTCGAGGTCCCGATCGTGGCCGATGTCGCCGCGGCTGGGAAGCTGGGCGAGCTGGACGTGCTCTACTGGGTCGGCTGCGCCGCAGCCTTCGACGAGCGCAATCGGAAGGTTGCCCGGGCCTTCGCCACCTGCCTGGACGCCGCCGGCATCAACTTCGCCGTCCTCGGCCAGGAGGAGTCCTGCACCGGCGATCCGGCCCGGCGGATGGGCAACGACTACGTGTACCAGATGCTGGCGAGCGGCAATGTCGAGACGCTGAACCGGTACGAGATGGGCGAGCGGACGATCGTCACGGCCTGCCCGCACTGCTTCAACTCGATCGGCAACGAGTACGGCCAGCTCGGCGGCAACTTTCGCGTCGTCCACCACTCGGCATTCCTGAAGGAGCTGCTGGCCGACGGCCGCCTCCGCGTCCTCGACGACGAAGCCTCCCCACGGCGCACGGTCACCCTCCACGACTCGTGCTACATGGCTCGCTACAACAACGTGGTCGCCGAACCACGCGATGTCCTGGGAGCGGTCCCTGGACTGGACCTCGTCGAGATGGAGAAGAACGGCAAGAACACGTTCTGCTGCGGGGCCGGCGGTGGTCGCATGTGGATGGAGGAGACCCGCGGCACGCGGATCAACGAGTCCCGGACCGAGCAGGCGCTGGCGACGGGCGCGAGCACCGTCGCGACCGAGTGCCCGTTCTGCATGACGATGATGAAGGACGGCCTCGAGGCGGCCGACGCGAATGTCGGCGGCGCGGTCCGGGCGATCGACATCGCGGAGCTGCTGGCGGAATCGCTCGACCCGGTCCAGCCGGGCCGGCGGATGCTGCCCGTCCTGCAGTAGGTGGCCGCGGGAGAGCCGCCAGCCGAGGCTCCGCCGGCGCCATCGCAAGGCAGGCTCGGGCCTCCGCTGGCGCCGCTGATGACCAGGATCCGACCGTCCCGCGACCTCGTTCGACTCGTTGTCGTCTGGGCGGCCTGGCTCTTCGTCCTGAGCGCATTCCAGATCGTCGTGGCAGCGCGGTTCCAGCCGCAGCGACCCGACCGCGTGCTCGCCTGGACCCAGCATGAGACTGGGACCTCGGTCCTCGATTGCCGGCCGCTGCTCGCGGATCCGACCCTGAACGAGCATGTCGCGTTCGATTCGGAGTACTACCTCTCGATCGCGATCGCGGGGTACGACGATCCCGATGCCCAGGCCTTCGCCGTCCGGCCAAGCGGAACGCTCTTCCAGGGCGTTCCGAGCTGCAGTCCCGGCGTGCCCGATCACTGGACGTCGCTCGACTACGCCTTCCTGCCCGGGTACCCGATGGCCATGCGGGCGACGATGGCCATCATCCAGCCGTTCACGTCGGGCCTGTCCGTCATCGGCCGAGCGACGCTCGCCGGGATCATCGTGTCGGCTCTCGGGGCGCTGCTTGCGATGCTTGCGCTCGCCCGCCTGTGGGCGTCGTTGGAGCGACGCTTGCAGCGGGGATCGGCGCCCGCCCGACCCGGCCCGGACCCGGTCGACGCGGGAAGGGCCGCCCAACCCGGACCATGGGGCGGGCCAGGGGGCCTGCGAGTCGCGTTCTACCTGCTCATCTTCCCCACCGGCTTCTACCTCGCGCAGGTCTACACGGAGGGCCTCTTCGTCGGGTTCGCCTTCATGGCCTGCGCGATGGCGATCGAGCGGAGGATCCTCCTCGGTGCGCTCCTCGCCGCCCTGGCAACACTCGTCCGGCCGAGCGGCGCCCTCCTCGCCCTGCCGTTGATGTGGTCGGCAGTCCAGGTCGCTCGCGATGGCTGGGCATCGCGGAGGTGGCGGCTGGCGATCCCGGCCGTCGCGGCGTTCGCCCCGGTTGCGGCCTTCACCGGCTGGTACGCCTCACCCCTCGGGGTGCAGTGGCGCTCGGTGGAGGACGGATTCTTCCACCGCTCGTTCGACCCGGCCGGCTCGTGGACGACGGTGGTCGCGACCTGGAACAGCCTCGTCGGAGGCGTCGACGTGACGGGGACCCCGGGCAGCTACAGCTACTTCGGCGGCGGACCACTCAACTCGTCGAGCGCCGTCTACATCGGGCTCGAGCTGGCCGCGGTCGCGCTGGCCGTGATCGCCACGGTCTGGCTTTTCCGTTGGATGCCGGGCGTCGCCCTGTTCGGGCTGGGTGTCCTGGTGCTGAGCGTCGGCAGCCAGGCCAACGCGGCCCAGGGGATGGACCGCTACGTTCTCGCGATCCCGGCCATCTACCTGCTGCTCGCCCGGCTCGGGCGGCATGCGGCCGTCGATCGGGCGTGGAGCCTGGCAAGCACGCTGGTGATGGGGCTGCTCGCGACGCTGTTCACCTTCGGCTTCTGGGTGTCCTGAAGCGGGCGAGCCCGGGATCCAGCCGATCTAGCCTGCGAGATCGGCGCCACAGGCGCTGCAGGTCCGCTCGGTCCACTGGTTGCCCATGCCGCACTTCGGGCAGAGCTTCTCGCCTTCGGTCGAAGCGGCGAACGGACTGTCGGTGGGCTGGCGATTGCGCATCATGATCGCGATCGTGATGAAGATTCCCGCGATCGCCGCGACCAGGATGGCGATCAGGACCCACAGTTCCATGGCGCTCCCCCGAGACTCCGGTCCGGCCCCGCAAGGGCGGACCACCCGGTCAAGCGTAGCGGCGGACCCCGAATCCGGGAAGACCCCCGGGCTGTACGATGGTCCCGGTGAGCACGCCATCCGTCGCCCATCGGCTGACCGAGGACCAGGTCCTGCTGCGGGACACCGTCCGCGACCTCGCCGACGCGCGAATCGCGCCGAGAGCCGCCGAGATCGACCGGACGAGCGAGTTCCCCGAGGACATCCGGCGCCTGCTCGCCGAACAGGACGTGCTCGGGCTGCCGTTTCCCGTGGAGCATGGCGGCGTCGGCGGTGACCTCCTGACGGTCTGCCTGGCGATCGAGCAGATCGCCCGGGCATGCGCGACCAGCAGCCTGATCCTCATCGTCCAGGAACTGGGGTCGTTGCCCCTGCTCCTGAAAGGCAGCCCCGAGCAGCACGCCCGCTGGTTTCCCGATCTCGCGTCGGGGAAGATGCTCGCCGCCTTCGGCCTGACCGAGCCCGAGGCGGGTTCGGACGTGGCCTCGCTGCGGACGCGGGCCGTGCGAGACGGCGATGACTACCTGATCAGCGGTACGAAGCGCTTCATCACGAACGGCAGCGTCGCCGGCCTGATCACCGTCTTCGCGGTCACGGACCCGGAGGCGCCGCGCCACAAGCGACTCTCGTGCTTCGCCGTCGAGGTGCCCACGCAAGGGTTCCGGGTCGATCGCCTCGAGCACAAGATGGGGATCCGCGGCAGCCCGACAGCCGAGCTCTCCTTCGTGGATGTGCGAGTTCCCGCCGCCAACAGGATCGGGGCGGAGGGAGATGGCTTCGCAATCGCCATGGCGACCCTGGACCGATCGCGTCCGGGCGTTGCGGCCCAGGCCGTTGGGATTGCCCAGGGTGCGCTCGAGGCGGCGACCGGCTACGCCCGGCAGCGCAAGCAGTTCGGCCAGCGGATCGGCGATTTCCAGATGATCCAGGCGATGCTGGCCGACATGGACGCCCAGATCGAGGCGGCCCGGCAGCTCCTGTACACCGCCTGCGAGGTGATCGAGTCGGGCGCGTCGGACGCTGCCCGCTGGTCGGCGATGTGTAAACTCGTGGCCGGCGACACGGCGATGCGCGTGACCACGGATGCGGTCCAGGTCCTCGGGGGATACGGCTACACCGATGAGTTCCCCGTCGAGCGCATGATGCGCGACGCCAAGATCACCCAGCTCTACGAAGGCACGCAGCAGGTCCAGCGGCTCGTCATCGCCAGGGCTCTCCTCGGTCGGCCCGACGCTTGATCGCCGCTCAATCCCGAGAACCGGAGGCGCATCGACCCGTGCACATCGTCGTCCTGACCAAGCCGGTACCGGATCCGGCCGCCGCTGCCGAGCGGCTGGGGCCCGACGACCGGCTGGACCGGGCAGCCTCCCCGGCCGTCGTCAACGGCAACGATGAGTACGCCCTTGAAGCCGCGCTCAAGCTGACCGAGACCCTCGGCGGCGAGGTGACGCTGGTGACGATGGCCCCTGCCGGCGGCGCCGACATCATGCGCAAGGCGCTGGCCATGGGGGCCGCGCGCGGCGTCCTGGTGACGGATCCCGCGCTCGCCGGTTCCTGCGTCCGCTCGACGACGGAAGTCCTTGCCGCCACGCTCCGCGAGCTGACCTTCGACCTGGTGTTCGCCGGGACGGACACGTCCGACGGGAACGGGGGCGTGGTCGCTGCCGGCATCGCCGCGCACCTGCGCCTGCCGTACCTCTCGAACGCCGCTCGCATCGATCCCGACCCGGCGTCGGGGCGGGTCGTGGTGCGCCGGATCACTTCGACCGGATATGACCTCCTCGACGCCCCGATGCCCGCGCTCGTCGTCTGCACCCAGGTGCTCGGGGAGCCTCGCTACCCGTCACTCAAGGGCATCATGTCGGCCCGCAACAAGGAGATCGCGGTGCGGTCGCTCGCCGACCTCGGCCTCGATCCTGCCTCGGTCGGTGGGGCGGCGGCATCGACGCGGGTCGTCGAGACCCGACGCCCGCCTTCGCGCGGTGCCACACGCATCGTCCGGGGCAGCGCGGCCGAAGGCGCCCACGAGATCGCCACACTCCTCGAAGCACGACGGCTCATCTCGTGAGTCGGATCTGGGTCATCGCCGAGCCGAACGCCGACGGCAGCCTTGCCCGCATCTCGGCCGAGGTCGCGACGCTGGCGAGGGACCTCGCGACCGCGTCCGGACGCGATCTGGTGGGGCTCGTGGTCGCCGCCGAACCAGGCCCGGCCGCGGACGAGTTGGCGGGCTTCCTGCCGGCCGTGCAGACCATCGCCGACGCCGACGCGGCGGGTCACGCCTGGGCGGCCATCGCGGCCGATCATGCCGCCACCTTGCTCGCCGACGAGCCTGACGCGGTCGTCCTCCTCGGTGCCGGACCGGATGGCCGGGATGCCGCCGGGACACTGTCGGGCCTTACCTCGCTGGGGGTCCTCGTCAACGCGACAGCGGTCGGATGGGACGCCGACGCCGGCCGACCCGTCGTGGAGATGAGCACCTTCGGTGGCAAGCTCATCACCAGCTCGACCTTCACCGGGTCGGGTGGAATCATCACGGTCAGGCTCAGCTCGGTCACGGCCGAACCGGCCCCGGCCAAGGGGTCGATCGAGGCGGCTTCGCCCTCCGCAGCGCCGCGGATCCCGCGCGTCGAGGTCACGGGCCAGGTCGCCGAAGCCGGGGCGGCAGCACCGATCGAAGAAGCGCGGATCATCGTATCGGGGGGTCGCGGTGTCGGCGGGCCTGACGGCTTTCTGCTCGTGAACGAGCTTGCCGCCGCGCTCGGGGGCGCCGTAGGCGCGACCCGCGCTGCGGTCGATTCGGGCTGGATTCCGTACGCCCAGCAGATCGGCCAGACCGGCAAGATCGTCAAGCCCCAGCTGTACCTCGCCCTCGGCATCTCGGGTGCGATCCAGCACAAGGTGGGGATGCAGACGGCCGAGACGATCATCGCCGTGAACCGCGATCCAGACGCGCCGATCGGGGAGTTCGCGGACCTGATGGTCGTGGGTGACCTGTTCGCTGTCGTGCCTGCGCTCCTCGACGAGCTCCGGACGCGCGGCGGCTGACGGGTCGAGGAAGGAACCGTGGAAAGCGCCCAGGTCGTCGCACTCATCGCCTTCCTCCTCCTGGCGGCAGTCGTGGTGCTCGCCGCGCGCCGAACGGGTTCGGTGCTCCATCGGACGCGAGTCGCCGAGGGATTCCGCGGAGATGTCGCCGACCTCGCGCAGCGGATCGAACGGAGCCTCGGTGACGCCTCCGTGCTCATCGACGCCTTGCGACGCCGCGACGCCGACCCCGAAACCGTCCAGCCCAGCCTCGCGGCTGCCCGGGACGCCGTCGAGCGGTATGCGGAGGAGGCTCGCGCCCTTGCCGGTCCGCGCTCCACCGCCGAGCACCGGCAGGGCATCGTCGATGAGCTCGAGCGAGCCGGCCGAGCTCTCGAGCTGGTCGATCACGGCTGTCAACTGGCGCTTCTCGGGCGCCGTCTCCAGCACGGCCCGGAATCGGACACCGCGATCAAACGGGGCTACCTGAACCTCGTCCATGCCCGCGAGTCGATCGCCGACCATGCCGCCGCGGCGATGGTCGAGGCGGAGACGGCGTCGCCCGTCCGGCACCTGGGCCGGCGAACGCCGTAAGAGGTCGATTCGACCCCGGAGACACTCCATGTAGTGGTATCCTGACTGCGCACCACAACCCCTAGTGGTGGCGAGGAGGATCCATGCGCTGCCCCCAGTGCGGCGAACGTGACACGCGGGTGATCGATTCGCGCGATCTCGACGACGCCGCGACGATCCGTCGCCGACGGGAATGCGGGACGTGCAGCCTTCGATTCACGACGTACGAACGGATCGAGGCGGCCCGCCTGGTGATCGTCAAGCGCGACGGCACGCGCCAGGAGTTCGACCGGGACAAGCTCGCGTCCGGACTTCGCAAGGCGCTCACCCGGCGGCCCGTTCCGACCACGGCAGCCGAGCAGGCCGCCGATGAGATCGAGGCAGTGTTGCGGTCCGAGGGCATGACCGAGGTGCCCTCGTCGCGCGTCGGCCAGCTCGCCATGGCGAAGCTCCGCGAGCTCGATCAGATCGCCTATATCCGCTTCGCAAGCGTCTATCAGAGCTTCGACGATCTCGAGGACCTGAAGCGAGAGGTCGATACGCTCTACGCCCAGTGGAGCCCGAAGGAGCAGCCGCAGTGAGCGTCCTCTCCGATCGGGACATCCGGGCATCTCTCGAAGCCGGCAATGTCGTGGTCCGGCCGTACGATCCCGCGGATCTGCAGCCGTCCTCGGTGGACCTGCATCTCGACCGCAGCTTCCGGGTCTTCCGGAACAATCGCTATGCGTTCATCGACGTCCGGCAGCCGCAGCCCGACCTCACCGAGCTGCTGCAGATCAGCGACGACGAGCCATTCATCCTGCATCCCGGCGAGTTCGTCCTCGGCCAGACGCTCGAGTGGGTCGAGCTGCCCAATGATCTCGTGGCCAGGCTCGAGGGCAAGTCGAGCCTGGGCCGCCTCGGCCTCCTCATCCACTCGACGGCCGGCTACGTCGACCCGGGCTGGAAGGGCAACCTGACCCTCGAGCTGTCGAACGTCGCGAACCTCCCGATCGCGCTCTATCACGGGATGAAGATCGGGCAGATCAGCTTCTTCCGCATGTCCTCGCCGGTCGACCGGCCGTACGGCAGCGCCGAGCTCGGCTCGAAGTACCAGGGCCAGTCCGAACCGACCGCCTCGGCGTTCCACCGGGACTTCAGCGCCGACCGACACGGCTGATCGGCCATGGGCATGAACGATGCGTTTCACTGGGCGGCCGACCTGGGCGGCGGGACGAGTGCGGGCCTCCTTCAGGCGGGCACGTTCCGGTCGGACGCCGGCGCGCTGTTCGGTCCTGTGCCACGGATCCTCTGGGATCGCTGGGTCACCGAGGAGATCGATCACGAGCATCGGCTCCTTCAGGCCCTGAATTGCCTCGTCGTGGAGACGCCCGCGGGCCGAGTCCTGATCGAGACGGGTATCGGGGAGCGCGTTTCCGACAAGGTCAGGGAGATGCGCGGCTACCTCGGCACGCCGATCGCGCCCGCGCTCGAGTCGGCCGGCGTCGAGGCGGGCAGCATCGATCTCGTGGCCATGAGCCACCTGCACTTCGATCACGCCGGGGGACTGCTGCTCGCCGACGGATCCCGGGCGTTCCCGCGGGCGCGGATCGTCGCCCAGCGGGCCGAATGGGAGATCGCCCTCGACGACAACAGCCGGATCGTGGCCTCCTACGACCAGCCCGAGATCCGCCTGGTTCGTGACTGGGGCGAAGCAGGCTGGGCCGATGGCGAGACGGAAATCCTGCCCGGCGTCTCGGTGGTGCCGACTGGCGGCCACTCCAAGGGGCACCAGGCGATCGTGGTCCGCGGCGGCGGACCCGCCGGCCGGACCCTCGCGTTCTTGGGCGACCTGTGCATGCGCCCGTGGAGCGCGAACCCGCGGTGGGTGACGGCCTTCGACGACTTCCCCCTCGACTCGGTGGAGATCAAGGGAGCCCTGTTCGAACGCGCGGCGGCGGAGGGCTGGACCATCGTCCTGTCCCACGAGGCGCTGCACCCCGTGGGGCACCTCGTCGCCGATCGCGACCGCTATCGGTTCGACCCGCTCCGCTAGTCGCCCGGACTGGCAGCCGGGCTCGGCGCCGATCCCGCGGTCGATCCCGCGGCCGCTCCCGGAGGCGTCGCGGGCAGGATCGATTCGATCATCTGCGACGCGCTCGTCTTGTCGAGCGGACCATTGACGACCGCCCGGATCACCCCGTCCGGGTCGACGAAGAACTGCGTCGGCAGGGCGTAGACGTGATAGGTCCGGAAGACCGCGGCGCTGAGGTCGGCCCCGATGGCGTACTTGAGCCCGTATCGGGCGGCGTAGGAATTGCCTTCGTCGACGGTCTGCTGGACCTGGATCGCGATCAGCGTCAGGCCGCGGTCCCGGTACTGCTCGTCCATTGCCCGCAGGGTGGGGATCTCCGATTGGCACGGCGGGCACCAGCTCGCCCAGAAGTTGATCCACACGGCCCGGCCCCGGAGATCAGCCAGCGTGAGGGGATTGCCCGCCAGATCGGTCAGGCGGAACGTCGACCCGTCGTCGGCCGTGCCGGCCAGCTCCGGGGCGAGCTGCCCGACCTTGAGGCCCGGGATCGGGGAGCCGAGCTGAAACGCGGAGGCGATCGGGTTCGGAAGCCCTGGTGTCGTCGATCCGATGGGCGCCGTGGCGATCGTCAGGACGACCGCCGAAACGACCACCGCACCGAGGGCGAGCGACACCTGGCGCAGGCTGAATGGGCCGATCCCGCGGCGGGGAGGGAGCCGTCGCTCGGCTTCGATCGAGGAAGGCGCGCCGGGCGTTTCGACTGCCACCCGTCAGATCGCCGTGTTGAACGGTACGTACCTGGCCAGGAACGCCAGCCAGTTCATGAACATCGCGACGCCGATCAGGGCGACGAGCAGGCCGCTGACCATCGAGACGACTCGGCCATGGCGAACCAGCGGGCGGACGAGGGCCGGTGCGCGATCGTAGGCCGCCGCGATGACGAGGAAGGGGATGCCGAGACCTGCCGTATATGCCAGCAGCAGGATCCCTCCCTGGGCCGCGCTGCCGCTCGTGGCGGCCATGGTGAGGATTCCCCCGAGGATCCAGCCGATGCAGGGCGTCCAGCCCACCGCGAAGATCGCCCCGAGGCCGAACGAGGCAAGCCATCCGCCCCGCGCCCCGACGATCCGGCCGCCGAGGCGCTCCCCGAGGCCCGGCCCGGCCGAGCTCGGTCCCGCCGAGGCCAGCGACATCGTTCCGGTCGTGCTTGCCAGTGCCCCGGCCGCCCCGGCGTCGAGCGGCCGCCAGCTGCGCTCGAGGGACGGGATGCGCAGGAACCCGGCGAGGTTGAGACCAAGGAGGATGAGCGCGATACCGCCGATCTGGCGGAGCGCCGGGAGGTAGTCAACCAGCGCGCCACCCACATAGGTCGCCGTGAGGCCGAGGACGGTGAAGACGACCCCGAAGCCGGTCACGTAGGCGAGGGCGTGGCGGACAGTGAGCCAGCGGCTGACGGCCCCAGTGGAGCGGCCGACGACCGCGACCGCGGTCAGCTGCCCGACGTAGGCCGGGACGAGCGGTAGCACGCACGGCGACAGGAAGCTGAGAAGGCCGGCCCCGAACGCGATCGCGATGGTCAGGTTCGGCACTGGTCAGGTTCCTTGTGGCGGCGCCGCGCGAACGGCGTCGTGCGAGTGATCGACGACGTCCTCGACGAGCCGGCGGATCCTCGAGGCGCTCATCGCCAGCTCCAAGCGACCCGTGCCGAGCTCGACGACGGGGATCACCTCGAACAGGGCGCGATGGAGCTCCGGATCAGCTTCGATGTCGCGGACGACGAGGTGGGGGACCGGGGCGCCGCGAGCGAGACGCTCGGCCAGGATGAGGTCGATCGCATGCCGTGCCTCATCGCACAGGCTGCAGCCCGCGCGCGTGTAGAGGATCAGGTCAGGCACGGGTGGGGTCACGGTCGGCATCCTACACCGGGTCCCTTGTCCGGCTCGTCCGGGCCGACTCTCGGCGACCGGCCGTTCGGCGCCGTGGGGTAGCATGCCCGCGGGCCCCCGTAGCTCAGTGGATAGAGCGCAGCCGTCCTAAGGCTGGCGTCGGCGGTTCGAATCCGTCCGGGGGCGCCAGAACCTTGGCAACGTCCCGTTGCTCGAACGTGACGTGACGCGCCTCGCGGCGCGGTCGCGCCAACGGGTTCAGTCGGTGAGCCGCAGGCCTGCGGTCTCCGCAGGCCACGAAGAACGTGGTACTTCTGACCCGTGGTGGGAGGCGGAGCACCGCACCACAGTCGAGCACATGAAGCGTTGGCGACGGAGCGGTCTTGCAGTGCTGCTGGTCGGAGGCGTCCTTCTCGTCGGAGCCGGCATGGTGCCACCTTCGAGAGACACGATCCGGACCGCATATGCCGACGCGCAAGCGAGCAACGCGCTCTACTGGGACAAGGATTACTGGGTCGCGTGGCCCGTTCCCAGGTTGTTCGGCCCCGATTGGACGTGCCGGGTCCACCTCGACAGCATCGGTGATCGGAACTTCATCGCAGAGGGCTTCTTCGAGTGCAGCCCCTGGCCTGATGCGTACGCGCCGCGACACGGGTCGTACAGCAGCGGCACCCCGATCGGGGGATAGCGCCCTCGTCACCGAGGCTCTCACCCTGTTCATCCTCCTGGCGCCGCGCCCCGAACTTCCATCGGTCGTAGCATCGGGGCATGTACGACCTTGCCGCCGCGGCCGTCGAAGCCGCGCTCAACGCGGGCGCCGGCTATGCCGACGCCCGAGCCATGCAATCCCGCTCCGAAGTCGTTGCCGCCCGGAATGGCGTGGTCGAGCAGGTCGACCGCGAGGAACGGTCGGGGATCGGGGTCCGGGCGCTCATCGGTTCGTCGTGGGGTTTCCAGGCTCTGCCCGCTACGGACCTCGCCGCGGCTCGCCGCGCCGGGGAGCAGGCCGCCTCGATCGCGCGTGCCTCGGCCCTCGTCTCCGGACCGGCGATCAGGCTTGCGCCGGTGGAGGCCGCGGTGGGGTCGTGGTCGAGCCCATGCGAGGAGGACCCGTGGAGCGTCCCACTGGCCGAGAAGGCCGACCTCCTGGAGGATCTCACGCGGACGATGCTCGCCCACGGCGCCGACACTGCCCAGGCGGCAAGCCGGGTCTGGGAGACATGGAAGTGGCTGGTCACGAGCGAAGGCCATCGGATCGACCAGCACATCCGGGAGTGCGGAGCCGGCATGAACGCGACGGCCGTCGGCGACGGTGAGACGCAGCGCCGGAGCTACCCGGGCATTCGGGGCCAGTACGGGACGCGCGGCTGGGAGCTCATCCGTGCGCTCGATCTGCCGGGAAACGCGGCGCGGATCGCGGAGGAGGCAAGGGCACTCCTGAGCGCCCCGGTCTGTCCCGCGAGCGATGCGACCGACGTCATCCTCGGCTCGGAGCAGATGGCCCTCCAGATCCACGAGTCGGTCGGCCACGCGGTCGAGCTCGACCGGATCCTCGGCTGGGAGGCGGCATTTGCCGGCACCAGCTGGCTCGATCTCGGCCGGCTCGGATCGCTGCGATTTGGCTCCGAACGAATGAACATCACGGCCGATGCCACGCTCGAGGGCGCTCTCGGCAGCTTCGGGTTCGATGACGAGGGCACGCCCGCCCATCCGGTCGACATCGTGCGCGACGGGATCTGGGTCGGCGTCCTGTCCGGCCGTGACTCTGGCGCCGTGGCCGGTATCCCGAGCGGCGGTGCGGTCAGGGCCGACGGCTTCAACCGGATCCCGATGGTCCGGATGACGAATGTCGGCCTGCTTCCGGGCGAAGATTCGCTCGAGTCGATGATCGCGGCGACCGACGACGGCGTGCTCATGGATACGAACCGGAGCTGGTCGATCGACGACCGCCGGCTGAACTTCCAGTTCGGCTGCGAGATCGGCTGGGAGATCAAGAACGGGAAGAAGGGGCGGATGCTGCGCAACCCGACCTATACCGGAATCAGCCCGCGCTTCTGGGGATCGATGGACATGCTCGGCAACCGCGAGGAGTGGACGTTCTGGGGGACGCCCAACTGCGGCAAGGGCCAGCCGATGCAGGTCGGCCATACGGGGCACCCAGCGGTGCCGGCTCGCTTCCGCGGGATTCGCGTGGGGGTGCGGGGATGACGGGAAACGCCCGCGCTGACGCGGTCGGCCTCGCCGATCGGGTCCTCGGTCTCGTACGGTCCCGGTGGAATTCGGCGGAGGCCGAAGTCCACGTGCAACTCGGAACGCTCGCCCTGACCCGCTTTGCCAACAGCGCCATTCACCAGAATGTGGCTGAGGACGTGAGCAGCATCAGCATTCGGCTCGCCCTCGACGGTCGGGTCGCGACGGCGCGGCTCGACGGTCCCGCCGACGAACAGCGGCTGGACGGCCTCGTCGCGGGCGTATTCGAGGCCGCGGAAGTGAGCCCTGTCGATCCCGACTGGCCCGGCGTCGCCGGCCTCGTGGATCCGCTGAACGTCGATCATTGGGACGATGAGACCGCGGCCGCGGCCCCGGCGGATCGGGCGACTCGCGTGGCGGCCTTCGTCGAGGCGGCCGGCGGTCTCGAGACGGCCGGAGCGCTCTCGACGGAGGCCATGAATGTGGCGTTCGCGAACAGTGCGGGGCAGTCACTGACCGGCCGCGGAACGGTCGCATCGATCGACGGCATCGCTCGGACCGGCACGTCCGACGGTGTCGCGCGGTGGTCATCCGTCGCCCTCTCGCAGATCGACGGCGGGGCAATGGGCGAAGGCGCCGCCCGGTCGGCGTCGACGTCGGCCAATCCGACCGAGCTCGAGCCGGGCCGCTACCCGGTGGTGATCTCGCCGTCATGCGTCGCGGATGTCCTGGGATTCCTCGTGACCCATGGGTTCGGTGGACGCGCGGTCGAGGAGCGTCGGTCGTTCGTCCGCCTCGGCGAGTTGCAGTTCGACCCGGCCGTGACGATCCGCCAGGACGTCACGCACCCGGGCATCACCGGCCTCGGCTTCGATGCCGAGGGCACGCCGCGGCCACCCCTGGATGTGGTCCGCGACGGGATTTCGACGGCATTCCTCCATGACCGGCGAACGGCCCGGAAGGCAGGCACGTCCAGTACCGGCAACGCCGTGACAGGCTCGAACCCGTTCGGGGCGGTGGCGGCGAGCGTGGTCCTGGAGCCGGGTTCATCGGGCCTCGACGAGCTCGTCGTCGGCGTCGAGCGCGGGATCCTGGTCAGCGACTTCTGGTACACGCGGGTCCTCGATCCGCGGACCCTGGTCGTCACGGGGCTCACCCGTAACGGCGTGTGGCTGATCGAGGACGGCCGGATCAGCCGGCCGGTGATGAACCTCAGGTTCACGCAGTCGTACGCCGACGCGCTGGGCCCCGGAGCAGTCCGGGGCGTGGGGTCCGACCTCGCCCTCTTCCCGGAAGGCCTCGAGTCCGCGCTCCTGGTGCCGCCCCTCCATCTCGCGTCGTGGAACTTCACGGGTGGGGCGAAGGGCTAGCACGAGATGGCGCACCCGCTCGTGGATCAGCTTCGTTTCGCGCGCGCCGAGTGGCTTCGGAGCCTGCGCGGTGTCCCGGAGGCTGATGCGAGGCGCCGCCTCGGGCCGATGAACTCGATCGGCTGGATCGTGGCCCACTTGGCCTGGCACGAGCAGCGCTACTGGCTGACGCGGGGGCTCGGCGAGACCCCGGTCCCGCTCCTGAACGACGTGGCGCCAAATGGCGGCCCGCCGACCACGCCATCGCTTCGGGCGATGCGGCGCGCGTGGGGGACGGTGACCGAGGCCGCCGATCGGTACCTCGACGCGCTCGACGAGCCCGCGATGCAACGGACCATGCCCGGCTCGCCGCCGCGTCTCCATGGTGATGCGATCCTGCGCGTGACCTACCACTACTGGTTCCACGCCGGAGAGGTCATGGCCATCCGGCAGCTCCTCGATCACCCGCGGCGGCCCGAGTTCGTCGGGGACATCGACACGCTCGCTCCGTATCGGCCGGTCGGCCGTTGACGCGAACGTACGTCCCGCAACCGGTCCTGGACGCGGCGCACGCCCGGTCGGCCGCACGAGCGGCTCGGGACTGGGCCGCGGCCGATCGACTCCGAGACGAGATCGAAGCCGCCGGCTGGCGGGTCGTGGACGCCGGCACGGACTTCCGTCTCGAGCCGGCTCACCCGCCCGACATCGAAGTCGGGGGCGCGGTCCGGTACGGTCGGTCGTCGGCTGTCCCGTCACGGCTTGCCGAGGCGTCGATTGGCGCGGCCACGTTGATCGTCCTGGCGGGCGACCACGTCGAGAATCTGGGCCGGGCGATCCGCTCGGTTCGCTCGGTTCGCTCGACGATGCCGGCGGAGGTGAACGTCGTCGTTGTCGCTGACGATCCCGAAGCCCAGATGGACGCCTACCTCGGGTCTCTGGGTCCGGACGTGGAGGTGGTCCGGACGTCGGTTCGTCTGGGGGCCGGGGCCGCGCTGAACATCGGGTTGCGCCGCGCGACGGGCGAGGTCGTGGTCGTCATGGATCCGACGATCGAGCTCCTCGGCGATGCGATCACGCCGCTGGTCACGGCCCTGAATGATCCCGGGGTCGCCGTTGCAGGTCCGTTCGGATTCGATTCCCCGGACCTCCGCGCCTTCGAGGCGTTCTCGGGAGGTGATCGGGCCACGATCATCGGGGGAGCCTTCATGGCCTTCCGTCGCGACGATGCCGCGGCACGCGGTCCGATCGACGAAGGGTTCCGATTGCCTCGCCACCTCGACGCGTGGTGGAGTCTCGTCCTTCGTGACGGCGGACCGGACGCGAGCGGACGAACGGCCGTGGCCGTCGGAGGTCTTCCGGTAGTTCGTCACGAGGGCAGCGAGCGTGAGCCTGGGGACGCGGCGGACATCGCTCGGCAGATCAAGCGGAACCACTATCGCTTGTTGAACCGGTTCCGCGGTCGCGCCGACCTGCTTGGTCCCACCCGCGGGTAGGTTCGCAGGGGCGCTCGCGGGCTTCGGCGGGTCCGCACCTATACTCCGGTCCATGCGCCGGTTCGTCTGTGTTGCGGCACTCCTCTTCGGGTTTTCGGGCGACCGGTACGCGTGGACGGCGCGGTCGCGGAACCCGGTCCCGGTCGTCCAGTTGGTGCGTCTCGATGAGCCCGGCGGGACCGTCCGCGCCCTGGCGTGGTGGCGGCCCTGATGTCCACGGCGGGCCGCCGCCTCCCACGCGGCCGGGCCGCGATCTTCGTAGCCCTGGCCCTGGTCCTCATCCCCGGGTCGTCGGCGTTGGAGAGTTCCGTCCGCGCGGCACCCCGGTCGGACGTGACGATCCTCCAGGGCGCCCCGACGACGTTCGATCCGGCGCTCCAGAGCGACATCGGCTCGGCGGCCTTCACGGCTCAGCTCTTCGAGTCGCTGACCGCCTTCGACCTGACGCTGACATTGCGCCCGGCGCTCGCGGCTTCCTGGGATATCTCGGACAGCGGCAAGCAGATCGTCTTCCACCTCCGGTCCGGCTTGACGTTCTCCGACGGGACTCCCATCACGGCCGACGACGTCGTCGGCAGCTGGCTGCGCATCATCGACCCGCAGCAGCCGTCGCAGCTGGCGACGCTCTTCGTCGGCGTCCACGGGGCGACGGACTATCTCGCCGGCCGGGTGTCGGCGGGCGACGTCGGCCTGCACGCCTCGGGGCTCGATGTCACGGTCGACCTCGACGCGCCCGGTGCGGATTTCCCGGCCATCGTCGCCAGCCCGACGTTCGCCATCGTGCCGCCTCAGGTCTGGCGCGACCATGTCGACATCGACACCGGGAAGGTTCCAGGCAGCGGGGCGTACGAGGTCTCGGGCACGACGAACACGGAGATCACGCTCCGGGCGAACAGCCACTACTGGGCCGGAGCCCCGGCGGTTGCCACGGTGCACCTGGTCAACGACATCGGCGGGCGCAGCCCGGTGGCGGCCTTCGAGGCCGGCGACGTCGACTACACCGCGATCGGCTCGGCTGACGCCGCCTGGATCAGCTATGACCAGAACCTCGGGCCGCAGCTGCGACTCGTGCCGTCACTGTCGCTCGAATACCTGGGCTTCACGACAGATCGGGCGCCGTTCGACGACCTCCGCGTCCGGCAGGCCTTCGCGGCCGCGGTCGACTGGGGCCGGATCACGACCCTCGCCTCGCTCGGCGACGAGGTGCCGGCAGACAGCATGGTTCCGCCCGGGATCCCCGGTGGTGGGGACAAGAGCTTCCTGCCGGCGCACGATCCGTCGGAGGCGCGGCGGCTCCTGGCCGCCGCGGGCTATCCGAACGGCGCCGGCTTCCCGACCGTCACGTTCGCCGCAGGCGGCATCTCCCAGGCCGAGGGTATCGTGGCGGATCTCAAGCGAGAGCTGGGAGTCACGGTCAAGATCGAGGAGCTCGCCGATCACTTCGGGCGCCTGCAGACCGATCCGCCCGACATGTGGAGCCTCGGATGGGTCGCCGACTACCCGGGCGCGAATGACTTCCTGGGAGTCCTCCTCGGCTCCGGGAGCACGAACAACTACGGCCGCTGGTCCTCCCCGCAATTCGACGCGGCGATCTCGGACGCGCTCGCCACGCGTGACGCGAACACCGCCCAGGCGGCATTCGAGCGAGCCCTCGGGATCGTGCGGGACGATGCCCCGGTGATCCCCCTGAGCTACGGCAATGGCTGGGCGCTGTCGCGGGCGGGCCTGCTCGGGGCGGACCAGAACGGGCTCGGCATCATGCGCATGGCGGGGCTCGCGTGGCAATGACACCCAAACCGGTACGTCGAGGGCCGCTGGCGGCGGCGATCCTCCTCGCGCTCGGTCTCCTCGGGGTCCTCGCGCCGGTCTCGATTGCCGCGTCGCCGTCCGTTGCGGCGCCCGTCGCGACGGTCAGCTTCCTCAGCTCGATCTCCTTCGCGACGACCGCGACTCTCACCACGGATGTCGCCCGGATCGAGCTCGTCATCGACGTCGAAGGCTCGTCGCGGTCGGAGGTCGCCGACGTCCACTCGACCGTCCGGGACGGCCCCGCATCGCTGGCCTACGTCCTCCAGACGCCCAGCGGGGATCTCCTCCCGAACACCGACGTCACGGCCCGGTTCCGCCTGACGCTCGCCGACGGGACCTCGATCGATGGTCCGGCGACGACCGTCCACTACGACGACACCCGCTTCGCCTGGAAGACGATCGACGGGACCTACGTCCGGGTTCACTACACGGCCGGTGGGACGGCGTTCGGGCAGCGGGCCGTCACGGTCGCCGACGACGCGATCCGCAAGGTCAGCACCCTTCTCGGGGTCACCGAGAACGAACCGATCGACTTCTACGTCTACGCCGACCGGACCGCGTTCTACGACGTCCTCGGACCGGGCACCCGCGAGAACGTCGGCGGAGAGGCTCGGCCGGAGATCCGGACGCTCTTCGCGAACATCGACCCCTCGGCCGTCAATGACCCCTGGGTCGGCGTGGTCATTCCGCACGAGCTGACCCACCTCGTCTTCGACACCGCGGTCCGGAACGATTACCACTATCCGCCGCGCTGGCTCAACGAGGGGATCGCGGTCTACGAGTCGCAGGGCTACGTGTCCTCGGACCGAGGCGCCGTCGCGAACGCCGCCTCGAACGGCTCGATCATGCCGCTCGACGCCCTGGCGGCCCAGTTCCCGACGACGCAGGATCGGTTCTACCTGGCCTACTCAGAGTCGGTATCCGCGGTCTCGTTCCTGGTCGACCACTACGGGCCCGACGCGATGGTGGCGCTCGTGCGCTCCTACAAGGGCGGCGTCTCCGACGACGAGGCGTTCCAGGCAGCCCTGCATACCGACGTGGCCGGGTTCGAGGCAGCCTGGCTGGCCTCGATCGGATCGCGGGTGCCGAGCCCCTTCGGTCCCAAGCCCGCACCTGCCGGACCGGTTCCGTCCGGTTGGGGCGGAGCGGCGCCGACGGCCGGAACAGCCCCGGAGTCGTCGGGCGTGACGGGCCCGGCGGCGACCAAGCCGGGATCGGGCCCGCTCGCCGGTGGATCGTCTGACAACGGCTCCTCGAACACCGGCGCCACTGTGGCACTGGGCATCCTGGCCCTCGCGATCCTCCTCGTCGTCGTCGGCCTACGGCGGCGAGACGTCGTCGCGAGGCGGACACGGAGCGCCGGCCCGGAGGCAATCCGGGACGCGGAGTCGTCGACGGGTCCAACGTGGCTCGGCGCGATCGAAGCGCCGGCCCGGGGCGACATTGACGTGCCCGTGCTCCCGGACCATCCGGCGACAGGTGCGAGCCCCTGGGCCCGGGGTTCGGGCCAGGTCGACGCCGACGCCACGGGCATGGAGCGTCCCGCCCCGGACGCCGACCCGGCGTCGGACCACGGGCCGTCGACGGGGGCGTCCACGTGACCGTCATCGTTCGACGCATCCGGGAGCTCCCGAGCTGGCAGGTCACGCTTTCGGCGGCGTTGCTCGTGCTCGGTTTCCTGATCGCCGCCCAGCTCAGTGCCGAGGGGCCGCTGATCCGCTACACGACCCAGGAACGCGTGCCGCTCGTCGGAACGGTCCTCGGCCTCCAGTCACAGCAGGATGCGCTGAAGGACCAGATTCTTTCCCTGCGGTCGCAGATCAACACCCTCGAGGCCGAGCTGCCCGCATCGGCCGCGCAGGAGAAGGCACTCAACGCGGACCTCGAGAAGGCCCGTATCGCGAGCGGCCTCACCCAGCTTACGGGCAGCGGCCTCGTCTTCAAGCTCGAGGACGCGGGCGGTGGGATCGGCAACGCCAATGCGGACGGCCTGGTGACCGCCCGCGACGTGCGCACGCTCGTGGAGGAGCTGTGGCTGGCGGGGGCCGAGGCGGTGGCGATCAACGACGAGCGCTACACCGCGACCACCGCGATCCTCGACATCGGAAACTCCATCCTCGTCAACAGCGCCTACCTGGCCCCGCCGTACCAGGTGTCCGCCATCGGCCCGACGGACCTCTACGCGCGCGTATCGGGCTCGGCCTCCTTCGTGGAGTTCGTGCGCACGAGGATCGACCCTTCCGGCATCCACCTGTCCTTCGCGGAGCTCGACAAGGTGACGATCCCGGCCTTTGCGGGAACCGTGGCGGGACACTACATCCGCCCGCCGGCACCGGCCCAATGACGCCGCGAGCGCGGAACCGGCTGACGATCACGGCCGTGGCACTGCTCCTGGGGTTCCTCGTCGTGGCGCAGCTCCGGGGTCAAGGGGCCGATGCGAGCCTCTCCCAGCAGTCCGCCCAGGACCTGACGTTGCTGGTCGCCAACCTCAACACGCAGAACGAGGAGTTGCGGGTCGAGGTGGCGACCCTCCAGCAGCAGCAGTCGAATCTCACCGATGCCCACGCCCGGGGCGACGACACCGCCGGTCAGCTGCGGGCGGACCTCGATCGGATCGACGGCTGGGCCGGGCTCCGCGCCGTGCAGGGCTCGGGGATCTCGATCCGCGTGTCGGGCAACATCGACGGTGGCGGCGTGGAGGATCTCCTCAACGAGCTCCGGAACGCCGGGGCGGAGGCCATCGCGATCGGGGACGTGCGCATCGTGCCGGGTGTGGTCGTAGCTGGGGCGGCGGGTTCGATCTCGGTCGAGAACGCGGCGCTCAATCCGACCTTCGAGATCCGGGCGATCGGCAGCCCGCAGATCCTGACCGGCTCGCTGACGCGAGCCGGCGGGATCATTGCCCAGTTGAGCGTGACCTTTCCCGACGTCGAGGTCTCCGTCACCCCGCTCGACTCGGTCTCGATCCCGGCGACGGACCGGGACCTGACCCCCGTCCACGGTCAGCCGAGCCTCTGATACCCTCGGTCGAATGCCTGACCGATCGGTTTCGACGTTCCTGCTCGGCGATGTCGTTGAGCTTCGTCGGCCCCATCCGTGCGGCGGTCGAACCTGGCTCGTCGATCGACTCGGGGCAGACATCGGGCTCCGATGTCGCACCTGCGGTCGCCATCTCCTGCTTGGTCGGCGTGTTCTCGAGGCCCGCCTGGAAGGGTTCGCCGAGCGAGGTGACCCCGCCCTGACGGCCGCCGCCTATCCCGATCGGGCGATGCCCGCGTGACGTTCGAGGCGTCCGGGTCGGCCGAAACGACGAGCACGGCCGCGGTCCTGCGGAACCGGCCATTCCTCCTCCTCTGGTTGTCGCAGCTGGCGACGCAGGTCGGCTCGAACATGGTCCTCTACGGCCTGACCGTCGTGGTCCTGGACTCGACGCGACTGTCGTCGGCCGTGTCGCTGCTGTTCCTGACGTTCCTCGTCCCGGCGGTCCTCTTCTCGGCGCTCGCCGGGGTATACGTCGACCGCATGGATCGTCGACTGGTCCTCGTCACCACCAACGTCCTGCGGGCCGCGCTCATGATCGCCATCTGGGCCGTCGGGCGCGACGTGACCCTGATCCTCCTCCTGAACATCCTCGTGTCCGGGTTGACGGTGTTCTTCGCGCCTGCCGAAGCAGCCATGATTCCGCATGTCGTCCCGCGCCATCAGCTGGTGAGCGCCAACGGCCTCTTCACCCTGACCCTCAACGGGGCGTTCGCGATCGGCTACGCCCTGCTCGGACCCCTCATCGTGAAGGTCGCTGGTGGTCCCGAACCGGTGCTCCTCGCGGTGGCCGTGCTGTACGGGGTGGCGGCGATCTTCTGCTTCACGCTGCCGTCCAACCCACCCGCGCCCGAGGCGGAGGGTGTCCACCCCGACGCCGTACACGAGGCGGGCGCGGCCGTCCAGGGAACCCTCTCCCAGCTCAGCGAAGGGGCCGCGTACATCCGGAGCAATCGTGCCATCAGCTGGTCCCTGGTCTACCTCGGGATCGCCGCGTCGCTCGTCGGGGTCATCGGCGTGCTGGGGCCGTCGTTCGCCAGCGAGACACTCGGCCTCGGGACCGAGGACCTGTTCCTCGTCGTGCTGCCCCTCGGCACGGGCATCGTGATGGGCGTGCTCCTGCTGAACACCTATGGTCGGTACCTGCCTCGCCGCCGAGCGATCGAAGGCGGCCTGATCGCGCTCGGGATCCTGCTCGCGACGCTCACCGTGGCTGGTCCGGTCAGCCGGGCGGTCACCGGTGGCAGCCAGAAGCTGAGCGATGTCGGCGCGATCACCTCGCTGATCGCGGTCGTCATCGCGATGGCCTTCCTGGCGGGGATCGCCTACGGGATCGTGGCGATCTCCAGCCAGACGCAGCTCCAGGAGGACCTGCCGGAGGAGGTACGCGGTCGCGTCTTCGGCGTCCTCAACATGCTGGTATCGGTGGGGAGCTTCCTGCCGATCATCATCGTCGGGCCGATCTCCGACCTCGTGGGCACGACCGCGGTGCTCCTCCTCGTTGCGGTCGCGGTGCTCATGTCCGGGATCGTCTCGATCGTTCGCCGTGGCCCGCTTGCCCCCGCGGAAAGCCATGCCATGGCCGGGGCGATGCGACCGGGCACTCCCGTGGATCCGATCGGCGTGGCCCGTCGGACCGAGCCCGAGGAGCACCAGGCGCCGGAGCCGGACGGAGATGCCTGAGGCCGACGGGTCCGTGCGCGGGGCTCAGGCCGACGTGACCCCGGCCGGATGGCGGGTCGCTGCGATGGTCGTCCTGGTCGGCGGATTTGCCATTGGGGCGGCGGCGGCCGGTGGCGGCGGGGCCCGCTGGCTCGTGGTCGCCTCGATCATCCTCGTCGCGGTTGGGCTTGTGCCCGTCATTGTCGCGAGCCGCCGACCACCCGTGCCGCCGGCGGAGCCCCTGGCGGTCGGGGCGCCGAACCAGCCGATGGTGACCGTCGTGATCGCGGCCCGGGACGAGGCGATCGTGCTGCCGACGCTGATCGCCGATCTCGGGGCGCAGGACCATCGCGACGCGGGCGGTCGGCCCCGGTTCGAAGTCGTCGTGATCGACGACCGCTCGACGGATGGGACGGGCTCGGCCGTGCTTTCGTCCGCGGCCGCGGCGGGCCTTGGCGCGACGGTCCGGGTCGTCCGCCGGGAGGGGCCGGGGCTCAAGGACGGGAAAGGCGCGGCGCTCGCGGCGACCACCGCGGCGGACTACCGCGGCTCGCTGATCGTGGTCCTCGACGCGGACGCGCGGGTGGATCCCGATTTCCTGCGGCGCATCGCGTCGTACGGGGCGCGCGGCGTCGGCGCGCTCACGGCGCGGCGACGGATCCTCGGGGCCGGCCGATCGCAGCTCGCTGGGGCGCAGGCGGACGAGCAATCGCAGGATGGCGAGCTGCAGCGGGGCCGCTGGGCGTCGGGCGGCTGCTCCGAGTTCCGTGGCAACGGGACGGTCATTTCCCGGGACCTCCTCGCGGCGGTCGGAGGTTGGCCCGAGGATGCGTTGACGGACGACATCGACCTCGCGACGCGCGTGGCGGCGACGAGTGGCATCACCGTTGCCTGGGCCCTCGACGTGGAGGTCTGGGAGGAGGCGGTCGGCACCTGGTCGGCCCTGTGGCGCCAGCGCCTGCGCTGGAGCGAAGGCGCGATCCGCCGGGTCCTCGAGCACGGAGCGTCGGTCCTGCGATCGAACCGCCTGCCGGTACGTGCGCGCCTCGATTTCGCGATCTACGCCGGCCAGCTGGCCGCGCCGCCACTGATTCTCGGGGCGGTGGTCGGCGCGATCCTCACCGGCGAGGCCGAGATGGCCGCCGCGCTGGTCGGAACCTACCTCCTCGCGGGGGGCGTGCTCGCGTTCGATTCCCTGCGCTGGGAAACCGGTCCAGGCGGGCCATTGCGCCTGGACGTCCGGCTCGCACGAGCCGTCCGCGCCGCGCTCTTCGGCGCCTTCTGGCTGGCGACCGTGCCGGCTGCGCTCTGGCGGCTGGCGACGCGCCGCGGACGATTCGGCTACGACAAGATGGTGCACGCCGGGCACGTCGACGATCCGACCGCCTCGATCGAGCGACCGGCGGCCAAGGCCGGGGAGGTCCAGCGATGAAACGCGTCGTGGCGATCTTCACCGGCGGCACGATCAGCATGCGGGTCGATCCCACCGCCGGCGGGAACATCCCGGCACTCGACGGGGCCGGGATCCTGGCGGCCGTCCCGGGCATCGACCGCCTCGCGGATATCGACGTCCTCGATCTCGGCCGGACGCCCGCGTCGCACTTCACGTACGAGCAACTGTTCGGGATCGCCGACGCGATCCGGACGGCGCAGGCCGATCCGGCCGTGGACGGGGTCGTCGTCGTCCAGGGAACCGACGTGCTCGAAGAGACGGCGTTCTTCTGGGACCTCCTCCTTGACGGCCGGACCCCGGTCGTGGTGACCGGGGCGATGCGGTCGGCGTCGGATGCCGGCTACGACGGGCCACGCAATCTCCGGGACGCCGTAACCGCGGCCTGCGCGGAGGCGCTTCGGGGCGAGGGCGTTCTGACCTGCCTCGCCGGCGCCGTCCAGGCGGCCGACGACGTGACCAAGACGCACGCAACGTCGCTCGACACGTTCCAGAGCCTCAACGACGGTCCGGTCGCCACCATGGCCGGCGGTGGGCTGACGATCCTTCGCCGCCGAGGCCCGCGGCGCCACGTCGATGCGACCCGGGCCGCCGAGCGGGTTCACCTCGTGACGGCACACGTGGGCATGGACGGTGCGGTCATCGACGCGCTGGTCGCAATCGGGATCGATGGGCTGGTGGTCGCCGCGACCGGGTCGGGTAACACGACCCCCGGATTCCTCGAAGCCGCGCGCCGGGTCATGGATGGTGGAGCCCCGGTCGTGCTGGCGACCCGCTGTGCGGCCGGTGCGGCGGGCACGGACTATGCGTTCCCCGGCGGGGGAGCGACGTGGGTCCGGGCCGGGGCGATGCTGCCTGGCACGCTGAGCGGGCCGAAAGCGCGCATGGCGCTGGCGCTCGGCCTCGGGGCGGGTCTCGACCGGCCCGCCCTCGCGTCCATGCTCGCCGGTCAGCCCGGCCGCGCCTGATGCCGCTCGACGCGCTCGTCACCGGCCGGATCGCGACCTTCGCCGGCGAGTCCGGGTTCGGCTGGGTCGAGGCGGTCGGGATTCGTGGCGGCAGGGTCGCCTTCGCGGGCAGCGCGATCGAGCTCGAGACTCGGGCGGACCCGCACACGCAGCGATTTGCCCTCGAACCGGGCGAGATCGCGATCCCCGGCCTGACCGATGCCCATCTGCATCTCCTCGACGCCGCACTGGCCGCGGACCAGGTCAACCTGACATCGGCCGCGTCGCTCGGCGCCGGGCTGGCGATGGTGCGCGAGGCCGACCGGGCGCTGGCACCGGACGCCTGGCTCGTCGGCGGCGGGTGGGACGAACGACGCTGGGGTGGTTGGCCGACGGCCGCGGCGCTCGATGCCGTGGTGCCCGGGCGTCCGGCAGCGCTCTGGGCCTTCGACCATCACGCGCTCTGGGTGAACGCATCCGCGCTCGCGCGGGCCGGCCTCACGGCCTCGACGGACGATCCGCCGGGCGGCACCATCCGCCGGCTCCCGGACGGGTCGCCGGAGGGCGTCCTGCTGGAGCACGCGGCGGGTCTCGTGCTCGACGTGGTGCCGGCGGCCGACGACGCCGCGGTCCGGCGGGCCGTCGTGGCGCTCGGGCGCCGCCTCCTCGAGCTGGGCGTCGTCGGCGTTCACGATCCGGGCAACGTCGCTCCCGACAGCCACCTCGGCGCACTCGACATCTACGCCGCGCTGGCGGACGCGGGGGAGCTGCCGCTTCGCGTTCACGCGGGACTGCGCGACCGGAGCCTCGAGGCGGCCATCACGCGTGGAATCCGCAGCGGCGATCGACTGGGCTCGAATCCCGAGAGCCGCCTGAAGCTGGGATGGCTGAAGCTCTTCGCGGACGGGACCCTGGGTTCACGGACGGCGGCGACGCTCGAACCACGCCACGGGACCGACGATCGGGGCGTCTTCCTCGACGGGCCCGAGGTCCTGGGCCGCCTTGCCTCGCGGGCCGCCGAGAACGGCATCGCGACGCAGATCCATGCGATCGGTGACGCCGCGGTCCGGGCTTCCCTCGACGCGCTCGAACCGACGACGGCGCTGGCGCCGCTGATGCCGAGGGTCGAGCACCTTCAGCTCGTGCACCCCGCGGACCGGGGCCGATTCGCGGCCGCCGGGATCGGCGCATCGGTCCAGCCGGTGCACCTTCGCGAGGACGCCGAGGCGGCCCGGCGGGACTGGGCGGATCGTGCGGAGGCGAACGGCTACGCGTGGCGGACGCTGGTCGAGAGCGGTGCCGTCGTCGGCTTCGGGACGGACGCCCCCGTGGAGCCGATCGATCCATGGCCCGGGATCGCGATTTCCGTCCTGCGCCGGGATCCGTCGTGGGGCCCGGATGCGCCGGCCTTCGGCGCACACGAGGCGCTGGACCTCGCAACCGCCCTGCGCGCGGCCACGCTCGGGCCGGCCCTCCTCGCGCGCGAGCCGGACCGGGGTCGCCTGACGGTTGGGGCGCGCGCGGACCTCATCGTCCTTCCCGCCGCACCTCGGGAACCGGAAGCGGGCAGGTCGGCGTTCGCCACGGTTCGGCCGCGCCTGGTCCTTCTCGACGGCGACCCCGTGATCGAACGCTAGGGTCGCTCGGCTGCCGCGGCCTCCGCGAAGAGGCCGTTCAGGATCCTCGATGTCGACGGAAAGGCATGAATGGTGTCGGCGAGGACATCGAGATCGATCCTGGCCCTGATCGCGAGGACGCACTCGTGGATCGCGGCCGACGCGTCGGGGCAGGCCATGGCCGCGCCCACGAGGGTCCGGCTGGCCCGGTCGACGACGATGGTCACGTGGCCGAACTCGGCTTCGACCGAATAGCCCTTGGCCGTCGTGGGGAAGTCGGCGACGTACTCCAGCGCGTCGATGCCGGCGTCGCGTGCCTGCTCCAGGCTGAGCCCGACGAATGCCGCCTCGGGATCCGTGTAGGTCGCGCGCGGCAGGGCCCGGTAGTCCGGGTGGACGTCGTCGCCGAGCGCCATTCGGACGGCCATCTCGCCCTGGTAGTGGGCCTGGTGCGTGTGAAGCTCCGGGCCTGCCGGGTCGCCGATCACCCACAGGCCGTCCGCGACGCGGAGCCGTCCGTCCCTGGGGAAGGGGGTCCGGCCGCTAACGTCGACGCCGTAGGCCTCGAGCCCGAGCGCGTCGAGCGACACGTCCCGGCCCACGGCCATGAGGATGGCATGGCCCTCGGCCGTAGTCCCGTCGGACAGGTCGACGCGATGCGCGACATCGGCGCCGCCACCGAGGTGGGCCCCCGTGGCCCGGACGTTGAGGCGGACGTCGACCCCATCCCGGCGGAGGGTGGCGAGGATCGCTTCGGAGTTCCGTGGGTGATCGGTTGGCGCCAGGCGCGGGCCGGACTGGACGATGGTGGTCGGAACCCCGAAGCGGGCGTAGATCTGGGCCAGCTCACAGCCCGTCGGCCCGCCGCCCAGGACCAGCAAGGACTTCGGTCGCTCGCGGGCAAGGGTGGCCTGCTCGTTCGTCCAGACGTGGATCTCGGCGAGGCCCGGGATCGGCGGCGTCCGCGAGCTCGAGCCGGTCGCGACGACGACGTTCGTCGCGGAGACCTGGTGGACCTGGCCGTCATGCCTGACCTCGACGACACCCCGACCGGTGATGCAGCCGGTTCCGCGCCAGATCTGGGCCCCGGCGTCACGGAGGGAACGAACGTGGGAGCTGTCGTCCGGCTCCGCGGCCCCGGGTGCCCGGTTGACCATGTAGTCACGTCGAGCGGACGCGCGATCCCAGTCGTAGGTCGCTGCGTTCGCATGGTGCTCGGCGGCACCATGGAGGAGCGACTTCGAGGGGATGCATCCGATGTGTGGACAGCTGCCACCGAACCAGCGCCGATCGATGATTGCGACGGAGGCACCCCGGGCGAGCGCCGCATGCGCGGCAGCTTCACCCGCCGGTCCCGCACCGATGATCGCGAAGTCGACGGGCCGGTCAGTCACGTGGTGCTCCTGTCGTTGGGTTTGCGGAGACGTCCCGCTGTCGGCGGGCCTCGAAGGCCAGGACGGCCGCCGCGACGGACACATTCAGGCTGTCGGCGACGCCGTGCATGGGCAGGCGGACGCTCTCGATGGCCTCATCCTGCCATGTCGCGCTCAGCCCGTCCGCCTCGCTGCCGAGGACGAGCGCGAGGGGACCTCGCAAGTCGGCCTCTGCGTAGGCCATCCGGGCGTCGACCCTCGCCGCAACCAGGCGGATCGCGCGGGCCCGCAGCCAGGCGATCGTCGTGTCGGCCGTTGCCGCAGCCAGGGGCAGGCTGAAGACCGTCCCGACGCTGGCCCTGATCACGTTCGGGTTGTAGAGGTCCGTCCCGCCGACCGCGATGACGGCATCACAGCCGACGGCATCGGCCGTGCGCAGGATCGCGCCCAGGTTGCCCGGCTTCTCGACGTCCTCGGTCACCAGGAGCAACGGATCCGCCGGCGGATCGAGCCCTCCGATCGTCGACGGGGGTATCGCGACGACGAGGACGATGCCGTCCCCTCGATTGCCGAACGCGAGGCGATCGTGGACGCGCTCGGACACCTCGACGATCTCGGCGTGCTGCGACTCGAGGATCGCGAGCGCGGCTCGTCGCGTCGTCGCTCGCGAGCAGGGCAGGGCAGACGAACGCCGTCCGGACCGCGGCCCCGGCCACGATCGCCCGTCGGCACTCGCGCGCCCCGTCGACGAGGGTCTGGCCCGCCGCCAGGCGCGCGGCGCGGTCACGCAGCCGGAGCGCGCCCTGGATTCGGGCATTGCGTGGGCTATCGACGGATGTCATCGCCACATCATCGCGGCTGCCCGGCCAAGGGGTCGAACCGTGCCGCAGCTCCGAGCCCAAGGCGGGCCCCGGATGTTGCCCTGAGCTCGAGGGGCAACTCCGTGATCCTTGCCGGCCGCACGCCGAGCGTCGTCGCGAGCGTGGCGCCGAGCCGGCCGGAATCCCATCCAGCCGTGTGGGTCGATAGGAGCCAGAACGCGTCCGGCGCAGCGACCGCTCGTGCCTCCCGGAGGAGCTCGTCGATGTCGCGCTCGAACCGGAACGCCCTGTTGTGCCCTCGGTCGCCCCCATGGCCGTAGGACGGCGGGTCCACGATCAGGCCCTCATAGCGGCGGCCGCGCCGCGCCTCGCGCCGGAGGTAGGCCGCCGCGTCGTCGACGATCCATCGAAGCGGACGTTCGGCGAGATCGTTCTCGGCCGCGTTCCGCCGCGCCCACTCGACCGCCGACCGGGACCCGTCGACGTGGGTGACCGCCGCCCCGGCGCCCGCCGCGACGAGTGAGAGGAGCCCGGTGTAGGCGAAGAGGTTGAGGATCGCCGGCGGTTCCGCCGCCGGACCCTCGGCCGGTTGCGATCGCCGCTGCACGGCCGTCCGGAGCCATGGGCCGTGCCGGGCATGCTCGGGAAATGCCCCGACCTGGCCGCCCGTGGCGAGGCGAACGAGGAGCGTCAGGTTCGCGAGGCGGGCCTCGAATTCGGTTGCGGGCGCGGCGTCGCCGTCCGCGGTCGCCCAGCCCCTGCCGGCCTGGTACGTGATCGCGCCCGCCCACGCGCCGCGATCCCGGCGGGGATCCCGGGCCGCGGGTGCCGGCCGATCGAGAAGCAGGGTCCCGAAGCGCTCGAGGCGCCGGCCATCCCCGGCATCGACGAGCTCGTACGTGTCATCCATCGAGGCCATGATCGCCCGGCGCGGCTTCAGCCGTCCGGCCGGAACCTCGAGGGCCTGTGCTACATTTCTGCGCCGCGGGCGGTTAGCTCAGTTGGTTAGAGCACATGCTTGACATGCATGAGGCCACTGGTTCGAGTCCAGTACCGCCCACCATCGCTCTGCCGAACCGGCCGGACCGCACCCACGGTCGATGCGAGGACCCAGCCCATGGACAGATCCTCGGTGGAAGAGAGCGACCTCGATACCGCCACCAGCCCGGAAGCGCGCCGCCGGCGCCCGTTCGAGGAGCTGCGGCGGGCGGTCGATGCGGCCGTCGTGGGTGGGTCGGACGCGCTGCACCTGGTCGCGGTAGCCCTCGTGGCCGGCGGTCACGCACTGCTGGAGGATGTCCCCGGCACGGGCAAGACGCTGCTCGCCCGCGCGGTCGCGCGGGCCTTGACGCTCGAGGCGGGCCGGGTCCAGGGCACGCCGGATCTGCTGCCGAGCGACATCACCGGGTCGAGCGTCCTGGAAGCTGGTGCGCTTCGCTTCGCGCCGGGGCCGGTGTTCACGAACATCCTCCTGGTCGACGAGATCAACCGGGCAACGCCGCGCACGCAGTCCGCCCTTCTCGAGGCCATGCAGGAACGCCAGGTCACCGTCGAGGGCGTGACCCGGGCGTTGCCCGATCCCTTCGTCGTCATCGCGACCCAGAACCCGGTCGAGTTCGAGGGTACGTTCAGCCTGCCGCAGGCGCAGCTGGACCGCTTCCTGGTCCGCGGGCGCATCGGCTACCCGGACGCCGCCGGCGAGCGGCAGATCGCACGGCGGTATCGCGATGACGTCGAGCCCCTCGATGCCATCGAGCCGGTCATCGATGCCGCAGATGTGCTCGACCTTCGCGATCGCGCTCGAACCGCGCTGGTCACGAGCCCGGTCGAGGCGTACCTCGTGGCGATCGTCCGGGCGACCCGTGACCATCCCGACCTGCAGCTCGGGGCGAGTCCGCGGGCGAGCGTGGGCCTGTACCGGGCGGCCCAGGCAGCGGCGGTTCTCGACGGGCGCCACTTCGTCACGCCCGACGACGTAAAGGCACTCGCGGCGCCTGTCCTGGTCCATCGACTCGTGGTCGACCTGGATCGGAGCCTTCGCGGCGTGACCGCCGAGTCGGTTGTCGCCGAGATCCTCGACTCGGTGCCGGTCCCGCCGGTCGTGACGGAGTGACATGACCGCGCAGGCGGTCGTCGGATCGATCCTGGTCGTCGCCGGGGCCTTCCTCGACGTGCCGATCGCGCTGGGCCTCGGCCTCGTCCTCATCGGCTTTGCCGTCGTGCGGGCGACCTGGGTTCGGCGGGGCCTGCGGGGCGTCGGCCACCGTCGGCACCTCGCCTCGCGACGGGTCGCCTGGGGTGAACGGACAGGCCTCGAGATCGAGGTGTCGAACCGGGGCCGCCTGCCGATCTCGTGGCTCCGCGTCGACGAGGCCCTGTCGGCGGATCTCGTGGTCGACGGCAGGCGACTCCTGCCGGGCGACCTCGGCGACGAGACGCTGCGCAACACGTGGAGCCTCGGTCCCCGGGAAACCGTGCGCCGCCGCCTCGAAATCGGCGCCACGCGTCGCGGCGTCTTCGAGATCGGCCCGACCGCGGTCACGGCCGGAGATCTCTTCGCGATGCCGGTCGCCCGTGACGTGTGGCCGGCGGTCGATCGCCTGATCTCGTGGCCACGCGTCCTGCCCGGACCGGTGCTCGATCGCCGCGATCGTTGGGGCGGCGTCGAGCGAGCCAGGACCGGCCTCAGCGAGGATCCGTCGCGCTTTGTCGGGATCCGTCCGTACCAGCCCGGCGATCCGGTCCGGCGAATCCATGCCCGTGCGAGCGCCCGCCTGGGCACGCCCATGACGAAGCGATTCGAGCCGTCGCGCGATCGCGACCTGCTGCTCGTCATCGACCTCGAGTCGCCGACGTCGAGGTACGAGAACCGGGGCGACCTCGGCGACGAGGACGAGGCCGCCGAGTCGCTGATCGTGCTCGCCGCGTCGATCGTTCGCGCCCTCGGCGAGCGGCACGCGGCGCTCGGCCTGGCGGCCGCCGGGTACTCGGGAGTCACCTCCCGTCTCGCCTACCTGCCGGTTTCGCACGCGCCGGGGCAGATGGAGCGGGGCCTGGACCTGCTTGCCCGACTGTCGCCGGAGCCGTCGGCGCCATTCGAGCACGTGGCGGCGCTGGTCGGCCGGGTGGCGACCGAGGCGACGAGCGTCTTCGTGCTGACGGCGAGGGACAGCCGCCTGCTCATCCGGCCCCTCCGGGCGCTCCAGCGCCGGGGCCTCGCCGTGCGCGTCCTGGCCGCCGGTTCCACCGGTCCTTCCGCCGCGAGTCGCGCTCGTGGCGCGGGAATCCCGGCCGACGTCCTCGACCTCGACGGACCCTGGCGATCCGCGTCGCAGATGATCCTGGCCCCGGGATGACGGCCGTGTCCGGCCTTTCGCCAGCGACCCGTCTTCGGTCACGGTTCCGATCGTCGCCGCCGTCGGACTCCTATGCCCTCGGCCTGGTCCCGATCGCGATCGCCATCGTGATGGAGGGCGCCTGGTTGAGCGTGATCGCGGGCCTCATCCAGGAATTTGCGCTCCAGGCACCGGTGCTCGGACTGCCCGGCACGATCCTGTTCGTCCTCATCGGGGTCGTCGTCGCCCGGTTCGGGTCGCGGCGACTTGGAGGGCGGTGGGCCGCGACGGGAACCGCTCTCGTCTTTGGCGCTGCCGTGGCGGGGTTGGCGCTGTCGCCCGCCGCGCGCGACGCCCTCATCGCTGGCGATCCCGGCGCTGGCCTCGCGGCGAATCCGGGCGGGTTGCTGGCCGGCGGGGCGATGTTGCGCGGGTTCGCCTACGGCGGTGATCACGTCGCGGTGGACACCGTGCGCCGCGCCGTGTTCCTCGGCATCCCGATCCTGGCCGTGGCCGCGACGATCGGCGGCATGGTGACGGAACCGTTCCGGTCCCACTTCCTGGGTGATACCGCGGTCGCCGCCGTGTGCTTCGTCACGGCGGGTCTCCTTGCGCTCGCGCTCTCGGCCCTGGCCGATGCCCGCCCGATGGGTGAGTCCGCGGTCCGGGCGCATCCCGTCTGGGTCGGCGCCGTGATGGTCGTCACCGTCGCCATCGTGACCCTTGCCGTATCGACCGGTCTGCGAGGTGGGCCGTCGATCGTGGTCACCCTCCAGGCGCTGGTGGCCGGGGCGATCCCGCCCCTGGCGGTCCTCGGCCTGATCACGGGCGGACGGGCGGCGATCCGGCGGATCCTGGCGATCATGGCCGCCACGGCGTTCACGGTCTGGTTCCTGTCATTCGCGACCACCGGGTCCGGGTCAGATACCCAGGCCGGGGCCGGCGCGGCCGGGGCCGCGGATGCTGGGACGACCCTGGATCGCGCCGGCGCGATCGGCGTCGGGGGTGTCGGCCTCGTCCTCCTGGGCCTGGTCGTCTTTCTGCTGATCCGGGCGTGGGCCATGCGCAACCAGGAGGCGACGACCGGCTTCGTCGATGAGCGTTCGAGGTTGCCGGCCGGGGTGGATGAGCGGCCCGGGGCGGTATCGCGCCGCCGGAAGCGGCCCTGGTCGCGCGACCCACGGACGGCCGACGCCGCCTACCTCGCCCTCGTCGAGGAGCTCCACGACGTGCCGGATGTGCGCCGGAAGGCGAGCGAGACCCCGGCGGAGCATGCTCGGCGCGTCCGGATCGACCAGCTCGGGTCCGCGACCGGGCTTGGTCTCGAGCTGCTTGCCGCGGACTACGCGCTGACGGTCTTCGCCGTCCGCGAGCTGTCGGAAGCAGAAACGCGGCGGGCGATCGGCCGCTGGCAACGATTGCGGCGGCAGCTCCTGGTACGGCCACCGGACGCGCCCAGGCGGACCGAGGGCGAGGTGGACGATCGGCCGCCGAACCCGATCAGGCGGTCACGGTCGTTTTGAGGCCCTGCTCGACGGTGGGGTATGCTCCCTGCAAGAACCAGCGCGATGATCGGGACATGCCCCGCCGCGTCGACATCCAGAGAGCCGGGCCACGGCTGGAAGCCCGGCGGTCGAGCGAACGTCGGTACCACCCGTGAGCGACCGGTGAACCGGTCCGGGTCCGCCCGTTAGCGCGGTACGAGCGTGTGGTCACGGGCTTCGGCCCGCGAACCGCGAAGGCGGGTGGAACCGCGGGAGGAACGACCTCTCGTCCTGTCGGACGGGAGGTTTCGTGTTTCCAGGAGGCATCTCATGGCCGACCACGTGATCGCCGAGGACGAGGTCCTCGAGGCGCCCAGCCGCGGCTCCGCGGAGGAGCTGCTCGATGCCGGCGCGCACAGCGACCTCGACGCGATGCGGCACTCGACGGCGCACGTCATGGCGGAGGCGGTCCTCGACCTGTTCCCCGGCACCAAGCTGGGCATCGGTCCCGCCATCGATGACGGCTTCTACTACGACTTCGACCTTGCCCGGCCGTTCACGCCCGACGATCTCGAGGCCATCGAGACGCGGATGCGCGACAGCGTCGCGGCCGATCATCCCTTCGTCCGGCGCGAGGTCCCGCTCGGGGACGCGCGGGCCGTCGCCGAGGGACGGGGCCAGGCCTACAAGGTCGAGATCCTCGACGACCTCGCCCGGAAGGCCCGGGAGGCCGGCGAGCCGCCGCCGGTGACGTCGTTCTATGAGCACGGATCGTTCAGCGACCTGTGCAAGGGCCCGCATGTCGCCAGCACCGGGGTGATCGGCCCGTTCAAGCTCCTCTCCGTCGCCGGCGCGTACTGGCGGGGGGACGAGAAGCGGCCGATGCTGCAGCGCGATCTACGGAACGGTCTGGGCGACCCAGGAAGACCTGGATCAGTACCTGTGGCGCCGCGCCGAGGCGAAGAAGCGCGATCATCGGCGTCTCGGCATCGCCCTCGACCTCTTCAGCTTCCACGATGTCAGTCCCGGGTCGGCCTTCTGGCATCCCAAGGGCCAGACGATCTGGCGAACGCTCGAGTCGGCGATGCGCGAGCTCCAGCTGCGGCGCGGCTACCAGGAGATCAGCACCCCGATCCTCGTCGACAAGAAGCTGTGGCAGCAATCGGGCCACTGGGACCTCTACGACGCCAACATGTTCCGGCTCGACGTCCGAGGACCACGACTTCGCCCTGAAGCCCATGAACTGCCCGGAGTCGACGTTCATCTACCGCTCGAAGATCCGGTCCTATCGCGACCTGCCGCTTCGCCTCAACGAGTACGGCCGGCTGCACCGCAACGAGCGGTCGGGAACGCTGTCCGGCCTGACCCGGGTCCGGCAGTTCATCCAGGACGACGCGCATGTCTACGTCCGGCCGGACCAGCTTGCCGACGAGATCGAGGCGATGCTCGGCGAGGTTCGCGAGGCGTACTCGTGGGTCGGCCTCGAGCCCCGCTTCGCGTTCGCCACGAAGCCCGACAAGGCCATCGGCGATCCGGCCCTCTGGGAGCGGGCCGAAGTCCCTCGTCAAGGCAGCCCTCGACCGGGCCGGCGGCGACTACAAGGTCAAGCCCAAGGATGGGACGTTCTACGCGCCGAAGATCGACATCTACATCGACGATGCCCTCGGCCGGGAGTGGCAGATGGCGACGATCCAGGCGGACCTCACGATGCTGCCGGAGCGCTTCGACCTGACCTACATCGACGAGGAGGGCAAGGAGCAGCGCCCGATCGCGATCCACCGGGCCATCTACGGCTCGCTGGAACGGTTCATCGGCATCCTCGTCGAGCACTTCGCCGGGGCGTTCCCGATCTGGCTCGCTCCGGTCCAGGCGGTGATCATCCCGATCGCCGACCGCCACCTCGACGCGTCCAGGGAGCTCGCCGCGATCATGCGCGCCCGTGGCCTGCGGGTGGACGTCGACGCCTAGGATGGCCGGATGCAGAACAAGATCCGGGTCGCCCAGGAGCAGAAGGTGCCGTACATGATGGTCCTCGGCGACCGCGAGATCGAGGCGCGAACGGCCTCGCCACGGACCAGGGCAGGGGAGCAGCTGCCAGCCGAAGGGTGGGAGGACCTCGCCCCGGCCGCGCAGATTGGCGGCCGGCGCGGACTGACGGCCGCCCGGCTCGCCAGGCTGACGCTCGCCTCGGTCGTCCGTTGCCCGGCTCGAAAGCCCGTGGTATAGTCCCGCGGCGGCCGACAGGGCCCTGAGCGCTGCCGTGTCCGCTCTCGTGAACACCGAACGCCCGGAGGTTCAACCATCAGCCGAGACCTGCGAGTCAATCAGATGATCCGGATCCCCCAGGTTCGGGTGATCGACGACGAGGGCAACCAGTTGGGCATCATGCCCACGCCGAAGGCCCTCGAGATGGCGCAGGAGAAGGGCCTCGACCTCGTCGAGGTGGCCCCGATGGCCTCCCCGCCGGTGACCAAGGTTTCTCGACTTCGGTCAGTACAAGTACGACCTGACCAAGAAGGAGAAGGAAGCCAAGCGCCGACAGCGGTCGGTGACGTTCAAGGAAGTTCGCCTCTCACCGAAGATCGGCATCGGCGACTTCGAGACGAAGGTTCATCGCGCGATCGAATTCCTCGAGGATGGCGATCGCATCAAGGTGACGGTTCGGTTCCGCGGCCGGGAGCTCACGCACCCGGAGCTCGGGCGGAACCTCATCGCCAAGTTCACGGACCAGGTCAAGGATCACGGAGTCGCCGAACGAACCCCGGTTCTCGAGGGCAAGTCGATGTTCATCACGATGGCCTCGACCCACAAGCCCAAGAACCAGGACGTTCCGGTGAGGCCCGATCGGGTCGTCGAGGCGGAGGAAACCGAGGGGACAGCCCCCGCGGCCCCAACCGCGGCGACGCCGGCAGCGGCCATCGTGACACCTGCAGCAGCAAGCCCGGCCGAGCAGCCGGCAACGACGGGAGAGTGACGGCACCGTGCCGAAGATGAAGAGCCACAAGGCCGCCCAGAAGCGGATCGGTGTGACCGGCAGCGGCAAGATCATTCGCGTCAATGCCTGGTCGGGCCATCACCTCGAGATCAAGTCGTCACGCCGCACGCGCCGCTATGCCGGCAAATCGGTCATGGCGGCATGTGCACGCGAAGCAGGTCCGACGCCTGCTGCCGTACCTCTAGGAGCAACGGGACCTCATGGCACGAGTCAAGCGCGGCGTCACCGCTCACGCCCGGCACAAGCGCCTCCTCCAGGACGCGGAGGGCCGCAAGGGCACGCGTTCGCGCCTGGTCAAGGCGTCTCGCGAGGCGCTTCTCCACGCCCTCGCCTACGCGACGCGCGACCGCAAGCAGCGCAAGCGCGACTTCCGCGGCCTCTGGATCATCCGGATCAACGCCGCGACGCGGACCCACGGCATGGCCTACGGCCGGTTCATCGCCGGCCTCAAGGCCGCGAACGTCGAGCTCGATCGCAAGATCCTGGCCGACATCGCCGTCCGTGATGCCGCCACGTTTGGACGCGCATCGTCGAGGTTGCCAAGGGCGCCTGAACCCGGCCCCCGGCCGTTCGTCATCCAGGGCCCTCGACGTCATCGACGATCGGGGGCTCGTGATTCCCGGAGCCTCGACCCACTACGGATCATCCTTCAGCACAGCAGGAGCGCCGACAGACCCGTGGACCTCGCCGACCTGACCCGCGATCTCGACGCGCTTCGTACCCGCACGCTGGAGGCGATTGCAGGCGCCTCCGACACGCCGACGCTCGATCGACTCGAGGTCGAGGTGCTCGGCAAGAAGGGCGAGCTGACGGGTGTGCTGCGGGGCATCGGAGCGCTCCCCCCGGACGACCGGCCCAGGGTCGGCGCCGTCGCGAACACCGTTCGGGCTGCGATCGAGGCGGCGCTCGGCGAGCGACGCGGCAATCTCGGTTCGTCGGAGCTCGCCGCCCGCCTCATCCGGGAGCGACTGGACGTGACGACGCCGGGTCGGCCGCTGCGGCACGGATCGCTCCACCCAAGCATCAGGCCATGGCGGACATCGCCGGGATCTTCGAGCAGTTCGGGTTCGTCGTCCATGAGAGCCAGGAGATCGAGGACGACCTGACGAATTTCCAGATGCTCAACATCCCGCCCGACCATCCGGCGCGCGACCTGTGGGACACGTTGTACGTCGACATCCCGGGCTACCTGCTGCGCACGCATACGTCGCCGGGCCAGATCCGGGTCATGCAGACCATGAAGCCGCCGATCCGGGCGCTGCTGCCGGGCCGCTGCTTCCGCTACGAGGCGGTCGACGCAAGTCGCATGGCTTCGAGTTCTTCCAGGTCGAGGGCCTGATGGTCGATGAGGGCACGACCCTCGCGGACCTCAAGGGCCTCCTCGACCAGTTCGCCCAGGCGATGTTCGGGGCCGGCAAGAGGACCCGTTTCCGGCCCGGCTACTACCCGTTCACCGAACCCTCCGTTGCCTTCGACGTCGAGTGCCTGGTGTGCGGCGGGCCCGGCTGCCCGGCCTGCGGGCGCAGCGGCTGGATGACGATCCTCGGGCGCCGGCATGGTCCACCCGGTCGTGCTCCAGCACGGCGGCCTCGACCCGGAGCGGTACCAGGGCTTCGCCTTCGGCATGGGCCCGGAGCGGATCTCGATGCTGAAGCACGGCATCACGGACCTGCGCCTCTTCATGGAGAACGACCTCCGGTTCCTGGAGCCGTTCGCGTGAAGGTCGCCCCTGTCCTGGCTGGCCGAGTTCGTCGATATCGAGCTCACGCCGGAGGCCCTCGCCGAGCGCCTGACCCTCCTCGGCATGGAGGTTCGCAGCATCGAGCGGCGGGGAACGGAGTGGCAGAACGTCGTCGTCGGTGAGCTTTGACGGTCGCCCGGCACCCCCGCGCCGACCGCCTCTCGCTGACGACGGTCACGATCGGGTCCGGTGAGCCGCTCGAGATCGTCTGCGGCGCGACGAACATCGCTCCCGGTCAACGCGTCCCGGTGGCCCTGCCGGGCGCCGTGCTGCCGGGGGACCGGCGTATCGAGCGGACCGAGAAGATGGGTGTCGTGAGCAACGGCATGCTCTGCTCCGGGCGACGAACTGCGCCTGACGGGCGACGGCGACGGGATCCTGATCCTGCCCGCCGAGACGCCGCTGGGCGTGCCACTGGCCGAGCTCTTCGGCGACGTGGTCCTGGACATCGACGTCAAGCCGAACCGGGGCGATGCCCTTTCGATCCTGGGCCTCGCCCGCGAGGTGGCGGCCATCACCGGCGTCGACGTCCGCCAGCCCGACGATCGAGGTCGTCGAGGGCGGGGTCGGCATCGCGGAGCGCCTGTCGGTGGCCATCGAGGACCCGGCGCTCTGCCCGAGGTTCGTCGGGCGCTGGGTCAGCGACGTGCACGTCGCGCCGTCGCCGGACGCCATCCAGATGCGTCTCCTGGCCGCGGGGATGCGACCGATCAGCAACGTCGTCGATGCCTCGAACTACGTGATGCTCGAGCTCGGCAAGCCCATTCATACCTTCGACGCCGCGCGCGGTCACCGGCGGCCGCCTCAACGTTCGCCTGGCGCGGGCGGGAGAGCGGCTCCAGACGCTCGACCACGTGGATCGGGACCTTGACCCCGAGACGCTCCTGATCGCGGATGGCGCGGGCCCCCTGGCGATCGCCGGCGTCATGGGCGGCGCCTCGTCCGAGGTGTCGGAGTCCACGACCGACGTCATCGTCGAGTCGGCGATCTTCGATCCGGTGAGCATCCGCCGGACCGCCTTCCGCTATGCCCTCCGGTCGGAGGCCAGCCTGCGCTTCGAGAAGGGCCAGGAGACCCGCCTCGCCCGCCTCGGCGCCGATCGCACGGCTCAGCTCCTCGCGCGCTGGGCCGGTGGCACGGCGGCGCGCCGGGAGGATCGACACCGCGCCGGACGAGCCCGGCCCGGGTCGCGTCGGGTTCCGGCCGGCCCGGGTCGGCCGCCTCCTGGGACTGGGCCTGAGCACGTGGACGAGCAGGAATCGCTCCTGCGCCGGGTCGGGATCGAGATCGAGGCGCCGCCCGTCGATCGCGCCGACGATCGCGCGTGCCCGTGGCCGGCGGATCGATGCCCATTGCCGTGGACGTTCCCTCGGGCGAGGCACTGGTCGCGCTCGTGCCAACCTGGCGGCGGGACATCACGATCGAGTCCGACGTCATCGAGGAGCTGGCCCGGGTCAACGGCTACGACCGGATCTCCTGCGACATCTCCCGGCGACCACGATGCCGGGCTATCGGCCGACGCCGCTCGCCCTGCGGGACCGCGTGCGCGGCATGCTGGCGGGGTTCGGGCTCCAGGAGGTCGTGAACCACGCCCTCGTGTCGCCCCGGTACGGTTCGACCTGGGCGTGGACGAGCGCCCCGACGTCCGGCCGACACCGAAGGGCCAGCGGCGGGAACGCACATCTCCGTGACCAATCCCTTGTCGGCGGATCACGCGGTCCTGCGCCAGACCCTGGTCGGCGGGCTCGTCGACGTGATCGTGACTAACCGCCGCCGCGGCCGGGATGACATCGCGATCTTCGAGGTCGGCAAGGGTTACGGTCGCGTCGACGACGCGCCCCACGAGTGGTGGCGCCTGGGTCTCGGCCTGAGCGGCGCCTTCGATCCGCCTGCCTGGAACCGCGAGCGTCGCGACGCCGACCTCGACGACGTGAAGGGCATCATCGAGGCGCTGGCGGCCATGCTCGGGTTCGAGCGGCCCGCCTACGCGGCCCTCACGGACGAGACGGTCCTCCATCCGGGCCGCGCGGCGTCCGTCATCGTCCGCGACCGGAGCGGTCGGCTCGTCGTTTCCGGCGTCCTCGGCGAGGTGCACCCGGCGGTCGCCGGCGGCGTGGGACGAGCGGGCCGATCGGGCGCCCTCGTGGCCGAGCTGTCGATACGGGGACTGTCTCGGCGGTGCCGTTCCGGTGCCGCCAAGGCACCGCCCGGTCACGCTATCCAGGAGGTCGAGCGCGACGTGGCGATCGTCGTCGGCGCCCGAGCGGCTCTCGGGCGCGGTGGAGGCGGTCATCCGGGAGCATGCCGGGCCGCTCCTGCGCGCCTCCGCCTGTTCGACGTCTACCGGGGCGACCCGCTCGCCGCCTCGGAGCGGAGCCTCGCATTCCGGCTGACGTTCGGCGATCCCGATCGGACGCTCACCGAGGCCGAGATCGAGGCGGCGATGCAGGCCGTCCTCGCGGCCGTCGGTGGCGATCGGGGGGCGACTTCGCGTCCTGAGCGGTTCGTCCTCGCACCGATGAGCGACGGGCCCGCTTGCGGCGCTGAATGCGCGCGCTGCTACCCTGTGGCCGCCTCGGGTGGCCTTCCGTCGATCGGCGGAGGGGCCGGCGGCCAAACGGGCGGGGAGTACCCAACACCGTGGACATCATCGGCGCGATCCGAGCATCAAGGCAGTCGACCTGCTGGTGTTCTTCGCCTTCTTCGCCATGTTCATCCTCGGGTTCATGCAGGGGATCATTCGGCGGCTGCTCGGGATCGCGTCGATCCTCCTGTCACTCCTGATCGCCTCCCAGCTGCGAGGCCCGTTCGGCGACTTCCTCAGCGAGAACTGGACCCAGTACACGCCCGAGTACGACCACATGCTGGCGTTCGGGGCGGTCTTCCTCGCCGGCACCGTCGGATCGACGATCGCCCTCCAGCTGTTCTTCAAGCCGATCCCGCTGTTCGCCAAGTATCCGATGGTCGACGAGATCGCTCGGCGGCCTCCTCGGGCTCCTCCAGGGCGCCCTGCATCCTGGCCGCGTTCTTCCTGATCACCGACCCGTTCTTCGCCCTCGCCGATGCCGGCGCCGCATGCCAACGAGTTCCCGTTCGTGCGCGGGATCCACGACGCCCTCCAGGGATCGGTGACGGCGGATATCGCCCGGAACCAGCTCGCGCCGGCCGTGCTCGTCGCGCTCGGGGCGCTCTTCTCGGCGGACGTCAAGTCAGCCTTCCACCGCTGACGTCCGGGCGCGACCTCGGCGCGTTTTCGCGCCAGCTCCTCTCCGGCTCCTCCGTCGAGGCCGCGGCAGCGCTGCTCGGGGCGCGCCTGGTCCGCGAGGACGACGGATGGGGCCCGACCGTGCCGCCCGGATCGTCGAGGTCGAGGCCTACGGCGGGCCGTCGGACCGCGCGTCCCATGCCCGGGCCGGTCGAACGTCGCCGCACGGCCATCATGTTCGGGCCGCCGGGCGTGGCCTACGTGTACCTTGTCTATGGGATGCACAACTGCCTGAACGTCGTGACCGGCCCGGAAGGTGTCGCCGGAGCCGTCCTCGTGCGCGCCGTCGAACCGCTCGAGGGTGCCGCCGCGATGCGAGCGGCGCGGCTGCGATGCGGCGCACGACGGACGCGCGTGGTCGTGCGCGCAGTTCGCGTGACCACCGGCTGGCAAGCGGGCCGGGCCTCGTCGTGCGAGGCCTTCGACATCGATCGATCGCTCACGGGCGTCGATCTCTGCGATCCCGAGTGGCACGGTCCGGCTCGAGGCGCGACTCCCTGCGGATCGCCAGCCGTTGCCGGCCTGGACGCCCCGGGTCGGCGTCGGCTATGCGGGCGAGCCCTGGGCGACCCTCGCCTGGCGCCTCGTCGACCGGTCGAGCCGGTCGTTGTCGCGCCCGGTCCGGGCGCCGATGCGCGGGCCCAACCGGACCCCGTCCCCCCGGCCGGCGACTGAGCATGGACCGCCGATCGATCCAGCTGCTCGAGTTCCCGCTCGTCCGCGAGCGCCTGGCGGCGCATACGTCGTTCCCGCCGGGGCGTCGGCTGGCGGAGGCGCTCGAGCCCAGCGCCGAGCCGGTCCTCGTCGCCCGAGGCCTCGATGAGACGGACCAGGCGCGTTCGCTGCTCACCGAGCGACCGGGCGTCGGCGTCGGGGCCGCGCACGACATCCGGCCCTGGGTCGATCGGGCGACGCGCGGCGGGACGACTGGATCCGGCGCACTTTCTCGAGATCGGGGACACGCGTCGAGGCCGCCACGCGGCTTCGGCACGGCACTTGCCGAGGATCGGCGGCCGCTCCTCCACGAGCTGGCTCGCCAGCTCCATGCCGCTGCCCGCGGTTCGCGCAACGCTCGCCCGTTCCTTCGATCCGTCGGGGGAGCTGCTCGACACCGCGTCGCCCCGGCTTGGACCGCTCCGGGGCGCCGTCCGGATCGCCTTCGATCGGCTCCGCCGACGGCTGGACACGCTCGTCGGGTCGGAGCTCGGCAGCGCGCTCCAGGAGCCGCTCGTGACGCTCCGCAACGGCCGCTACGTCGTCCCGGTCCGGGCCGACGCGAAGGCCCGCGTCAAGGGCATCGTCCATGACGCCTCCGGCTCCGGCCAGACGCTGTTCATCGAGCCGCTGGTCGTCGTCGAGCTCGGCAACGCCTGGCGCGAAGCGCAGGTCGCGGAGCAGGAGGAGGTCGACCGGATCCTCGACGAGCTGTCGGCGCTGGTCGCGGCGCATGCGGGACCCCTGGGCGAGACGCTCGACGCGCTGGCCACGGTTCGATTTCTGGGCCGCGAAGGCGCAGCTTGCGGCGCCGACATGGACGCGACCCGGGCCGCGACGTCGGAGCGTGGCGAGATCCACCTGCTCTCGGCACGTCACCCGGGGCTCACCGGCACGGTCGTCCCGATCGACGTCCATCTCGGGGACGGCTTCACGGCCCTGATCGTCACTGGCCCGAACACGGGCGGCAAGACCGTGACGCTCCGAACCCTGGGGCTCCTGAGCCTGATGCATCAGGCCGGCCTCCACGTCCGCGGCATCGGCCGGCAGCAGCCTCCCCATCCTGCGGGACGTGCTGGCCGACATCGGGGACGAGCAGTCGATCGCCCAGTCGCTCTCGACGTTCTCCGGGCATCTTCGCTCGATCATCCGGATCGTCGAGCGCGGCCGGACCCGGCACGCTCGTGCTCCTCGACGAGCTCGGCGCGGGCACGGACCCGACCGAAGGGTCGGCCCTCGCCCAGGCCCTCCTCGACCACTTCATCCGGGCGGGATCGCTCGTCGCGGCGACGACGCATTACGCCGAGCTGAAGGCGTACGCCCATACGACGCCGGGCGCGACGAACGCGGCGGTCGAGTTCAACCTCGAGACCCTCAGCCCGACCTATCGCCTCACGATCGGCCTGCCGGGCGGGTCGCAGGCATTCGCGATCGCGGAGCGACTGGGGCTGCCCGAGGAGATCGTCGCCGACGCCCGGTCGCGCCTGAGCGAGGCCCAGCGAACCTTCGAGGCGACCCTCGCCCAGATCCGGGAGGCCGAAGGCGAGACGACCGACGTCCTGGCGCGAGCTCGGGCGGCAGAGGTTCGCGCGTCCGAGGCCCTGCGCCTGGCGGAGGAAGAGCGTCGCCGCGCGCGGCGCGAGCGCGAGGATGCCCTTCGGGAGGCGCGCGCGGAGGCCGATCGCCTGCTCGCCGACGTTCGCCGAGATGTGGCGACGCTTCGGTCGACGCTCGAGCGGGGCCACCTGTCCGGAGCGGGCCTGGACGACGCGCTCAGCCCGCATCGAGGCCGGCGTCGAGCGCCTTCCCGAAGCGGCGCGACCCCCCGTGCCAGCCGCGGCACTGGAGCCACGAGTCTGGGCGGTGGGCGACCGCGCCCGCAGCCGCAATGGCGGTTGGGAGGGCAGGCTATCGCGCCCTGGATCGCGATGGCCGGACGGCAACGCTCGAATCGGGCGGCATGCGCGTTCGCGTACCGGTCGACGACCTCGTCGAGCCGCTGGCCGGCGACGGTCCGGTGGCGTGACCGGGTACGGCTACGGACCACGTCCGGCGCGGGCAGGACCAGATGCGGCGACGGCCACGGTCGAGGCGATCCGAAGTGCTCGAGCCCGGACGGTCCCCGCGTCTCTCGATCTCCGGGGCGCCCGGGTCGAGGAGGCACTCGATGCGCTCGATCGCTATCTCGAGGACGCGTCGCTCGCGGGACTCGCACGGGTCACGATCATCCACGGGATGGGCACCGGCGCTCTCCGCGACGCGGTCCGCAGCGCGGCCGCGGCCCATCCATTGACCGGTGACGTCCGTCCCGGCGGGCGGGGCGAAGGTGGCGACGGGGCGACGGTCGTCAGCCTGGGCTAGGGACCTCCGGGATCGCGGCCGCCGGCGCTGGATCCTGCGTCCGGGCGCTGCGCGGCGTCGCCGCCGGCGTGGGGCGCTGCTCGCAGCAGGAGCCGCCGGCGGCGGCAACGACGGGATGACCGACGGCCCCGGTGTCGGCGTCGGCTTGCCGCCGTTGTGGGTCGCGGTCGGCGACGGCGTGCCCGTCGGTCCGGGCGTCGGCTGGATACAGGGAGTCGGCGCAGGGCTGCCGAACGGATCCGGCGTCGCGAGCGGATCGAAGCTCGTGCCGGGATCACAGATCGGCGGCGGCAGCGGGGCGCAGACCTCGGTCGGGCGCGAACACGCCGCCCCAGGTCTCGCCCGAACGGCGCGAAGGAGTTGTTGTAGAAGTAGGACGTCCGCGTCTTCATCGGGCCGCCCGACACGCCGGGACCCTTGGCGGCCCGTGCTGCCCATTCCTGCGTGTACTGCTGCCAGGACGGGAATCGCTGCTCGACGTTGCTGAAGTCGAGGAACCCCTCCTTGACCATCGGGGCCGGTGCAGCCGTCCTGCCAGAGCAGTGCCGGTCGCCTGGTCGATGTCGAGCTCCACGTGAAGATCATCGGTCCGAGTCGGGACGGTGCCCGTCGATGAAGAGCTCCTTGATCGTCTTGGTGGTGTACGGGCCCGGAAGGAGGCCGCTGTAGGCGTCGACGGTGGCCGTCACGATCCCCGACGGCTGCTTGAACTTCGCGACGGGCATGCCCTGGCTGACCTCGGTCAGGATCGCCGACCAGAGTGGCGCCGACGTCGTGAGGGACGTCTTGTCCTTTTCCGTGTTGGGCGTGGCATCGGAATTGCCCATCCAGACGCCGACGACGAGGGCCGGCGCCGCCGGGTCGTCCGGTGGAGCGAGATAGCCGTCGGCGAGGACGTCCTTGTTGTCCTGGGTCGTGCCGGTCTTGTAGGCGGCCGGCCGCGCCTTGCCGTTCTCGAGGATCTGCCACTTCGACCCAGTACGGGTTCACGGTCTTGACGGTGTTGCCGGCGAGGATGTCCGTGATGATGTACGAGGCTTGGGCGCTGGCGACGCGCTTGCCCACGGGTGTCGCTTCGGAGGCTGGGTAGACGACCGACCCGTCCGGCCCCTTGACCGACATGATCATCTCCCGGGGCATCAGCACGCCGCCGTTCGCGATCGCCCCATAGGCCCCGATCATGTCGATCGGATGGACGTCGAGTGTCCCGATCGACTGGGAGACCACCGGGACCGTCCCGGGTTGGAACTGGAGGCCGAAGTCCTTCATCCGCTGGAACACGTGATCGAGGCCGTTGATGAGGCCCGCCTTGATCGACGGAACGTTGAGGGAGAACTCCAGCGCCTCGCGAAGCCGGACCGGTCCGCGCTCGTACCCGTCCGCCTGGGTCGGCGTGTACGGCTTCTTGGTCCCGAAGTCGGTGACGACGTCCATGAACATCGTCGCCGCGGTCATCGTTCCGTCGTCGATGCCGGTGATGTAGTTGAGGGGCTTGATCGAGGAGCCCGGCTGGCGAAAGCCGTCGGACAGGACGTCGAACTGGGGCTGGAACTTCGCGTCACCCGAGCCGTAGTAGGCGGCGCTGCCACCGTACGCCAGGACCTGGCCCGTTCGGTAGTCGATGATCCCCGCGGCAGCGTTGAAGATGCCGGCGCCCCGCAGCGCGAGGATCCATTTCTGGTCGGCGGCAGGGATCTTGAGGGCGGTGAGCTGACGCTGGGCGTTCACGACGTGCGGGACCCGGGCCGCGGCGTAGAGCCACTTCTCGACGGTCTGCTGCATGTTCCAGTCGAGCGTCGTGATGATCTTGTAGCCGCCGGTGTCGACTTCCGGACACGTATCCGCGCTGTCGGCACCGCACAGGATCGATCCGAGCTGATGGCGCACCTGCCACACGAACTGGGCGGCCTTCCAGGGCGCGGCGCCTTGCGGCGAGAGGATGACGGGATCGTTCTTCGCCGCCTCGTATTCGGCGACGGTGTGCTTCGAGCCGGAGAGCACGCTTCGCGTCTCCATGAGGTCGAGGACCTTGTTCCGGCGGATGACGATCTCGCTGTCCTGGGGAACCGTGATCACGGTGTTGGCGGCGGGACAGGTCTGGTCCGGGGTGATGTCGATCGTGCAGGTCTGGGTCGCGTTCTTGACCAGGTCGTACTGCGTGGGCGACTGCGGAATCGCGGCGAGGATGGCGATCTGGGCGAGGGTGAGGTCCTTGAGGTCCTTGTTGAAGTAGCTCTTCGCGGCCGCGGCAACCCCGTAGCTCTGGTTCCCGTAGAAGTTCTGGTTCAGGTACGTGGTGATGATGGTTTCCTTGCCGGCCACGCCCGGGTACGCCTGTGTCAGGCGAATCGACTGGATGATCTCGCGGATCTTCCGGTCATAGACGCTCCCGGAGAACGCCTCCGCCGGCAGGAGGCGGGCGCGAACCAGCTGCTGGGTGATCGTCGAGCCGCCGCGCGGCTGCCCGCGCAGGGTGTCGATCGAGGCCGAGATGAAGCCGCCGAGATCGAAGCCCGGATTGCTCCAGAAGTCCTTGTCCTCGATCGCCGTCGTGGCGTCGATCAGCTCAGGCGGGACCTGGTCGAACGTCACGATCTGGCGCTGGCGCTCGCCGAGGCGAGCGAGCTCCACGGTGCCTGTCCGGTCGTAGATGATCGAGGGCTGGTCGAAGCCGAGTCGAATCGAGGGCGTTCTGCGGGATCCGGCAGGTCCTTGCTGTAGTAGGCGTAGGCACTCACGGCTCCGATGAACGCGGCGGCGCCGAGGGCGAGGAAGCTCGCGAAGAGGAGGATGGGGAGGGCCAGGGCGGCGCGGCTGGCGGAGCCGCCACCGCGGCCTCGTCGCGCGGCGCCGTTGCGGCGATGGCGCTGCCGCCGGGCGAGGCTGGTGTGCATGACTCGGGCGACGATACCATAGGGGCCGTGGAGGTCCTTCCCCCTGGTCCGGCGCGCCTCGTGACGGCTCGCGCCAGCGCCCTGTGACGTCGTTCGATCCCGGTCCGGCCGGGCTCATCGATGAGCTGCGCTGGCGGGGCATGTTCCACGCCGCCTCCGAGGGCCTCGAGGAGCGCCTCTGGACGGGCCGGCCGATCAGCGGCTACAACGGCTTCGACCCGTCCGCGGCCGTCGCTCCATATCGGCCACCTGGTCCCGATCTCGGGGCTGACCCACTTCCAGCGGCACGGCGGCCGCCCGATCGTGATCGTCGGCGGCGGGACCGGCATGATCGGCGATCCGTCCGGGCGATCCAGCGAGCGGAACCTGCTCGATCCGGCGACGCTCGAGGCGAACGTCGCGTCGATCAGGCGCCAGCTCGAGCACTTCCTGGATTTCGACGGCCCGAACGGGGCGCTGGTCGTCAACAACCTCGACTGGCTCGGATCGATGTCGCTGATCGACTTCCTGCGGGACATCGGCAAGCACTTCACGGTCCCGTACATGCTGGCCAAGGATTCGGTCCAGGTCCGGCTCGAGCGCGGCCTGTCGTTCACCGAGTTCAGCTACATGCTCCTCCAGTCGGCGGACTTCGCGCACCTCCATCGGACCCTCGGCGTGCGAGCTGCAGATGGGCGGGGCCGACCAGTGGGGGAACATCACGGCCGGCCTCGAGCTCATCCGCCGGACCGGCGAGGCAGGGGAGGCCTCGACCGCTGCTTCGGCCTACGGCCTCGCGTACCCGCTGCTGCTCTCCCCGTCAGGGACGAAGTTCGGCAAGAGCGAGGGCGGCGATGCGGTCTGGCTCGATCCGGCATTGACCACGCCCGTTCGCGTTCTTCCAGCACTGGCTCAACACCGACGACCAGGATGTCGGCGTCTACCTCCGCTGGTTCAGCACGTTGAGCGCCCGACGAGATCGAGGCCCTCGACGCCGAGGTTGCCTCGGAGCCCGGCAGACGGACGGCCCAACGCGCGCTGGCGATGGACGTGACGGCTCGGACGCACGGCCTCGATGTCGCCCGTCAGGCTGCCGAGGACTCGGAGGCGATCTTCGCCGCCGCGCCGATCCTCGACCCGGTCCTCCTCGAGCGACTGTTCGCGTCGATCGGCGGTTTCAGGCTCGAGCCGGGCGACGCATCCGGGGACGTGGCCGGCGCCCTCGCGACGGCCGGGGTTTTCGCCTCGAAGGGCGAGGCGCGGCGCATGATCCAGAACGGCGGGCTGACCGTCAACGGTCAGCTCATCGCCGACGTGACAGCGCCGATGCCCGCGCCGATCGACGGGACGTGGTGGGAGGTCCGGATCGGCAAGCGCCGGCGGGAGATGGGCCGGCTCGTCCGGTAGGCGCCTCGACCGAGGCCCAGGGACACGCAATGCGCGGCTGAGTCGCCCGCGATCAGCCGGTGGGCTTTGGAGGTCTCGCAGCGCCATGCCGCCTTTCCAGCACGGTGATGACCCGCGCCGGATCCTCTCGCCGCTCAGCCATGAGCACGAGCGTGTGGAATGACGAGGTCGGCGATCTCCTCGGCCAGCGCCGTCCGGGTGGCCGATCGGTCGACGTCCGCCGGCCTCGGCCGCGGCATCGTCCTTGGCGGCCATCAGCACCTCGGTCGCCTCCTCGGTGACCTTGCGTCCCACGGCATCGACACCGCCATCGAGGAGGGTCGTCGTGTAGGAGCCGCCGGGCCGCGTCGCCCGGCGATCCCGGATGGTGTCCCAGAGGGTCTCGAGCCAGGCGAAACCCTGCGGCTCGCGTAGGTCCGCGCCGGCCGGACCGTCCGGGTCGAAGCAGCTCCGCGTGCCGCGGTGACAGGTCGGGCCGGCTGGATGGACCTGGGCAAGGATCGCGTCGGCATCGCAGTCCAGGTCCAGCCGGACGAGGTGGAGGACGTTCCCGCTCGTCTCACCCTTCCGCCAGAGTCGGTCGCGCGATCGCGAGTGAAAGTGGAGCTCTCCCGTCGCGATTGTCGCTTCAAGCGCCTCCGCGTCCATGTACGCGACCATGAGGACGCGCAAGGTCGTGCGCATCCTGCACGACGACCGGAACGAGGCCATCGGCGCTCCAGTGCGGTTCCGCGATCATGCGGCTGACTCCGTCGTGAGCGCGAACCGGGATCCCGGCCGATGACATCGCCCGCTTCACGTCTGCAATCGCGTGGATCCGGCGATGGAAGATCGATGCGGCGAGGACCGCGTCGGCGCCGCCGTCCCGGATCGCGGCCACGAAATCGTCGGGACCGGCCGCGCCGCCGGAGGCGATGACGGGCACCCGAACCCGCGACGGTGATCGCGCGCAGCAGCTCGATGTCGTAGCCGGACGCGGTGCCGTCCCGGTCGATCGACGTGACGAGGAGCTCGCCGGCACCGAGCGCGGCTGCCCGAAGGGCCCACTCGACGGCGTCGATCCCGGTGACATCCCGGCCACCCCGGACGAGCACCTCCCACCGGGCCGCGTGGCCGAGGTCCGGCGCGGCCCGGCGTCGGGCGTCGATGGCGACGACCACGGCCTGACTGCCGAACCGCCGGGCGCAGCGCGCGATGAGGCGTTCGTCGGCGACGGCGGCCGTGTTGAGCGAGACCTTGTCCGCCCCGGCCCGCAGGACGGTACGCATGTCGTCCGAGCTGCGGACGCCGCCCCCGACGGTAAGCGGGATGAACGTCCGTCGCGCCGTCCGTTCGACGATGTCCAGGAGCGTGCGACGCTCCTCGGGCGCGGCGCCGATGTCGAGGAAGACCAGCTCGTCGGCGCCCTCGGCCGCGTATCGGGCGGCGAGCTCCGGTGGATCTCCCTCGTCGACGAGGTCCACGAACCGGGTGCCCTTGACGACCCGCCCGCCGGCGACGTCGAGGCAGGGGATGACGCGCTTCCGCAGCATGTCAGGCTCGACCTGTCGCGCCGGCCGCGACGGCGGTCGGGCGTCGCCCATGAGTGTCGACAGACGGCACGGGCGCTCCAGCGCACGAAGTTGGCCATGATCCGCAGGCCCGCGACGCCACTCCGCTCCGGATGGAACTGGACGCCCAGGACGTTGCCGCGCTCGATCGCCGAGACGAACCGATCGCCATGCCCGGTCTCGGCCAGGATCGCCGCATCGGCGCCCGGAGCCTCGGGCCGGCCCGCGTAGGAGTGGACGAAGTAGAGATCCTCGCCGGGCCCGAGTCCTTCGAGGAGTGGGTGATCGCGCCTCGCTTCTACCTGGTTCCAGCCGATGTGCGGCAGTGTCGGCGCGTTCTTCAGGCGGAGCGCGCGGCCCGGAATGACCCCGAAGGTGACCGCGCCGTCCTCGTCGCTCCCGTCGAAGAGGAGCTGGAGGCCGAGGCAGATGCCGAGGTACGGACGGCCGTCGGCGATCCAGCGCAGCAGCGGGTCCACGAGCCTGGCGCGAGCAAGCCGGCGCATCGCCGGGCGGGCGGCACCGACGCCGGGGACGACCACGGCGTCCACGCCTTCGAAGTCCTCCGGTTGCACGACGATGCGTACGGTCGCACCGACGCGGGTGAGTGCCTGCTCGATGCTCACCAGGTTGCCCGCGCCATAGTCGACGACGGCGATCCGCACGGCACGGGAAGGAGATCCGGGAATCTCGTCGATCACGCCAGGCTTCCCTTCGTGGACGCCACGCCGACACGCCGGGGATCGGGCTCCGACGCCGCGCGCAACGCCCGCGCCAGCGCCTTGAACGCCGCCTCCGCGAGGTGATGGTCATTCCGGCCACTGCCACGGAGGTGGAGCGTTGCCCCGGCCGTCCGGGTGAACGCCTCGAGGGCATGATCGACCAGCTGGGTCGAGAGGCTGCCGATCCGCTCCGCACGGAAGGGCAGATCGATGACCGAATACGGGCGTCCGCCGAGGTCGATGACCGCGGTCGCCGATGATTCGTCCATGGGGACGGCCGCGTCGCCGAAGCGACGAATTCCGGCGCGGTCGCCGAGCGCCATCGAGAGAGCGGCGCCGAGGACGAGGGCGACGTCCTCGACCGTGTGGTGATCGTCGACGACGAGATCGCCCGCGGCCCGGACGCGGAGATCGAGCAGGGCGTGGTGTGCCAGGGACGACAGGAGGTGGTCGTAGAACCCGACGCCCGTCTCGACATCGGCCACGCCCGTGCCGTCGAGGGTGAGCGCAACGGTCACGTCGGTCTCTCGCGTCACGCGCCGAATGGTTGCCGCACGATCGCCCGTCTCGATGGTCTGGAGCTCCCCGAGCGGGGACGTCATGGCCGGTCCTTCCTTGCAGTGGCCGAAGGAGGTTCGAAGCGAATGTCGACCGCGCGTCCGTGGGCCGCCAGGCCCTCGGCGGCGGCCAGCGCCGTGATCGTCGGCCGCAGCTCGGCGAGGCCGCGCTCGGTGATCCGCTGGACCTGGAGGTACTTGCCGAAGGTTTCGACGGCGAGCGGCCCGCATCCGCGCGCCAGGCCACCGGTCGGAAGGACGTGGTTCGCGCCGGTGGCGTAGTCGCCGGCCGATTCAGGTGCCCACGGGCCGACGAACACCGATCCCGCGTTCCGCACGCCGGCCACGAACGCCTCGAGATCGGGGACGTCCACCGACAGGTGCTCGGGCGCGTAGGCGTTGACCACCTCGAGCGCAGCGAGGAGATCGGCGACGAGGACGACACGGCCATGGGAGCCAAGGGCAGCGGCCAGGATGTCCCGGCGCGGCGCCTGGGCCAGGAGGGCTTCGATCGACGCCAGGACCTCGCGCGCGAACGCGGCCGACGTCGTGACCAGGATGGCGGGCGAATCTGGCCCGTGCTCGGCCTGGGTCATGAGATCGGCCGCGATCCGGATCGGGTCGGCGGGCGGCTCCGCGACGACCATGCCCTCCGAGGGTCCCGCCGGGAGGTCGACCGCGACGCGGCCCGCGAGGGCGAGCTTGGCCGCCGTGACCCAGGCGTTGCCGGGTCCGACGATGAGGTCGGCGGGCTCGATGCCGAGATCGGGGAGCCCGAACGCGAGTGCACCGATCGCCTGGGCGCCACCGGCAACGACGAGGGCATCGATGTCGAGCAGCCCGGCGGCCCCGAGGAGCGCGGGGCTCACCGTCCCATCGGCTCCGGCCGGGGAGGCCACGACGATGGAATCCGTGCCCGCGACGCGAGCCGGGACGACGGTCATGATCATCGACGACGGATAGGCGGCCGCACCGCCGGGGACGTAGGCGCCCACGCGCGACACGGGGACCCAGCGGCGCTCGATCTCCACCCCGGGGACCGTTTCGAGGCGGCTCCCGGCCGGCCGCTGCGTTTCGGCGAAGCGCCGGACATGCTCGATCGCCGCCAGGAGCGCAGCACGAAGGCCCGGCTCGAGCGCCGAAGCGGCCTCCCGCAGCTCCCCGCGAGGGACGACGAGCCGCCCGTCCGCGAGGCCCCCGCCGTAGCGCGCCGACGCTGCCGTCAGCGCCGCCGAACCGTCGCGCTCGATCTCGTCGAGGATGGTCGCGGCAGCGGCGCGTATGGCGACGTCCGGCACGGCGCCGCGCCGAGCAAGGCGCAGGAACTCGGGATCCAGGGCAGCTTCCGACCCCGCCGCGCGCAGATCCAGCTGCGTCAGGCGGCTGCCGACGATCGTCGCTGCGGACGTCACGGGACGATCTTTTCGATCGGCAGGACGAGGATGCCGGAGGCCCCTGCCGCCTTCAGGCGCGGGAGCAGGCTCCAGACGTCGTTGGAGCCGACCACCGAGTGGATCGCGATCATGCCCTCGTGGGCGAGGGGGATGACCGAGGGCGACTCGAGCCCGGGCAGGAGCGCCTCGAGCTCGGCCAGATGGGTCGCCGGGGCGTTCATGAGCACGTACTTGCGATCGCGCGCCGCAATGACCGCCCCGATCATCGTGTCGATGGCCGCGATCTCCGCCGACCGTTCTCTCGCGACCTCCGGGTTGGCGATCAGGACGGCCTCCGATTCGAGGACGTCGGCGATGGCCCGGAGGCCGTTCATCGCCAGTGTCGATCCGGTCGACACGAGGTCCACGATCGCCTCGGCGAGGCCCAGCCGCGGCGCGACCTCGACCGCACCGGAGAGGGCAATGACCTCGAGCTCAACCCCCTGCTCGGAGAAGAACCGCCGGGTGGCGGTCGGGTGCGAGGTCGCGACCCGCAGGCCGGCGAGGTCACCGATGGCCGACAGGCCCGCGTCGGCCGGGACGGCGACCGAAAGGCGGCAGCGTCCGTAGCCGAGCTGCCGTGACTCGGGCAGGCGATTTCCGGTTTCGCCGAGGAGGTCGCGCCCCGTAATGCCGAGATCGGCGACGCCGTCGGCAACGAACTCCACGATGTCGGAGGCGCGGACGAAGAGGATGTCGAGGTCAAGGTTCAGGACCCGCGCGACCAGGCTGCGATCGTGCTCGTCGAACATCAAGCCGGTGTCGTGGAGCAGGGCCAGCGTCGGTTCGACGAGCCGGCCCTTGTTCGGTACGGCGAGGCGGAGTCGGTCGCGGGTCATGGGGGAGTGGCACCGTAGTAGCGTAGTAATGCACTACTACGCTAGCATGCACTGGATCCCATGACAACCTTCGAAATCCTCCCGGCAATCGACCTGCATGGCGGGCGCGTGGTGCGCCTGCTGCGTGGCGAGTTCGAACACGAGACGCGGTATGGGGACGACCCGGTTGCCGTGGCCGGCTCGTTCGCGGATGGGGGAGCAACCTGGCTGCATGTCGTGGACCTGGACGGGGCGCGTGACGGAGGGCGGGCGAATCGGGTGATCGTCGATGGGGTCGTGCGGGCGGTGTCCGACCGCCTCTCGGTCGAGGTTGCCGGCGGACTGCGAAGCGCCACCGACGTGCGGCGGATGTTGCGGACGGGTGCCCGTCGCGCGGTTGTCGGAACGTCGGCCCTCGCCGACCCGGAGTTCGCGCCCGCGCTCGTCCGCGAGTTCGGCAGGGATCGAATCGCGGTGGCGCTGGACGTTCGCGATGGGCTCGCGATCGGTGATGGATGGCTGACGAACGCGTCGGGCGTGCCGATGCTCGACGCGATCCAGCGCCTCGGCGCCGGCGGCGTCCGCTGGTTCGAGGTGACCGCGATCGCGCGGGACGGAACCCTCGAGGGCCCCGACCTGGCCCTGCTACGCGCTGCCATCGACGCCGGCGCCGATCATGTCATCGCGTCGGGCGGCATCGCCTCGGTCGGCGACCTGGCGGCGGTTCGCAACGTGGGCTGTGCCGGCGCGATCGTCGGGCGCGCCCTGTACGACGGCACGCTGCCGCTCGCGCAGGCACTCGAGGCCTCCGGATAGAAACCGGGATCTGTGGCCCGGACGATCTGGCCCTTTGCGGCGCCGAGATGGCGTCGTCCGAGGACCGTGCCGCGCCGGATGCTCAGCCGATCGAGCGGGCGGCCTCGATCAGGCGGCTGTTCTCCGCCTCGCTCCGAATGGTGATCCTGAGGCAGTGGGCCAGGGGATGGCCGGCGGCAAAGGTCCGGGGGACGAGACCCTTGGCGAGGAGTGCCTGGGCCACCTGCGCGGCTCGTTCCGGTGACCCGAAGTCGACGAGCACGAAGTTGGTCACCGACGGGCGGACCGTCCAGCCCGAGGCGGTCATTGCCGTCGCAAGGCGGGTCCGCTCGCGCACGACCCGTTCGAGATTCGCGGCGAGGACGCCGTCGTCGAGGAGTGCCGCGGTGACGATGGCCACGGACGGGACCGCAACGGATCCGGGCGGCCGATAAGGGGCCATGACCGCGATCATGTCGGGCCGCGCGACCGCGAAGCCAACCCGAAGTCCGGCGAGGGCGTAGGCCTTGCTCGCCGTCCGAACAACGATCAGGCGTGGGTATCGAGCTCGCAGGCCCACGAGCGACCGACCCGTGAACTCCGCATAGGCCTCGTCGAGGACGACGACGGGAGCGTCATGGCCGGTGCCCGCCGCGTCCTTCGTGAGCGCCTCGAGCAGGAGCTCGATCGTGCCCGCGGGCTCCTCCAGACCCGTGGGGTTGTTCGGGCTGCAGAGCCAGACGACGTCGGCGCCCCTGGCTGCCTCGCGCAGCGCCGGGAGATCGAACGCGTACCCGCCGTCGATACCGAGGCGTGGGGCGGCCCTGAGGGTCGCGCCTCGTTGCTCGGTCAGGACCCGGTACATGGCGTACGAGGGGACCGGCATGACCGCGATCCCGCCGGGGGGCAGGAATGCCTTTGCGATGAGGTCGAGGATCTCGTCGGCCCCGGCACCGACCAGGAGCTCGTCAGGGTCGACGCCGTAGCGCGCTGCCGCGGCGGACACGAGCGCGCGATAGTCCGACGGTGGGTACTCGGAGATGGACCGCCCGAACGCGTTCGTCGCGAGAATCCGATTCGCAAGCTCGGGCGGCGCGGGCGAGGTGTTCAGGTCGAAGCGCGCAACGCGGTCGAGTGGGATCCCGTACCGGGTCGCGACCTGCTCGTCCGTGGCCTCCCACGTGTAGCCGGCAGGCGCGACCGGCGACGCGAAGGTCTCGGGGGTCGGGCTCATCGAAGGCTTCGCGCTGCGATCGTCAGGCCCGGGCGGTGCGATCGAGGAGGGCCCGGTAGCCACCCTCGCCATGGTTCAGCCAGGACGCGATCCGGGTGATGGTCGCGGTGCTGGCACCCGTCTGTGCGGAGATCTGGGCGTAGTGCAGCCCCTGGTCGAGGAGACGGACCACGGCCCAACGCATGGCCAGGTCCCGCAGCTCGCCGATCGTGCAGAGATCCCGGAAGAACCGGCCCGCTTCTTCCTGATCCCGCAGGAGAAGGATGGCGTCGAAGAGCGCGGTTGTGTCCTCGGTGCGCCACGATTCGTCGGCGGTCATTGCCCAGCCTCCAGGTGTCTGGCGTGCCGGCGTCTTGTCGTCGGCCGAGCCGGTTGTTTCAGCGTGCTAGCACGATAGCAGGCCCGCCGGCGGGGCGCCGGCGCGTCGACACCGAGCCGCGTGCGCATCGATGCCGTGCCGCGTGCACCGCAGCCGGCCAAATCAGTGGCCGCCGGCGCCGTCGCCGTCCTTGCGGTGCTGCTCGATCACCTTTTCGGCCAGGTGGGCCGGAACTTCCTCGTAGGTCGCGAGCTCGGCGGTGAAGGTCCCGCGCCCGCCGGTGATGGAACGAAGCTCCGTCGCATAGGAGAACAGCTCCGATTGGGGCACGGTGGCGTTGATGACCTGCATCCCGCTGTCGGTGTCCATCCCGAGGACGCGGCCGCGACGGCCGTTGAGGTCTCGATTGACCTCGCCCATGTAGGCCTCGGGAATGTGCACCGCGACGTTCATGATCGGCTCGAGGAGCACCGGGTGGGCGCTGTGCACGCCCTCCTTGAGCGCCATCGAGGCGGCGATCTTGAACGACAGCTCGTTGGAGTCGACGTTGTGGAACGAACCGTCGTAGAGCGTCGCCTTGAAGTCGGAGAGGGGATATCCCGCCACGACGCCTTCGGCTGCCGTCTCGCGGATGCCCTTCTCGACGCCGGGGAAGAACTGCTTCGGGACGGACCCGCCGACCACCTTCTCGGCGAAGGCGACGCCGGCGCCGGGGTTCGGCTCCAGCTCGATCCAGACGTCGCCGAACATGCCGTGACCGCCGGTCTGCTTCTTGTAGCGACCATGCGCCTTGGTCTTGCCGCGGATCGTCTCCCGGTACGGCACGCGCGGGGTCTTGGTCACGATCGCCGCACCAAATTTCCGCTTCAGGCGCTCGATGATCACCGAGGTGTGGGCTTCGCCCATCGTGACCAGGACCTGCTCGCCGGCCTCGCTCCGCTCCACGCGGGCGGTCGTCTCCTCGTCGAGCATCTTCTGCAGCGCCGAGCCCATCTTGTCGAGGTCGGCCTTGGTCTGGGGCTCGATCGCGACCATGAGCGTCGGCTGGGGGAAGTCAAGCGGCGTCAGCGTCAGGGGGTTCTCCCGCGACGAGATCGTGTCGCCGGTGGTGGTCACGGCCAGCTTGGCGACGGCTCCGATCTCGCCTGCTTCGAGCTCGCCGATGGCCTCCTGCTCCTTGCCGTGGAGGAGGAGCAGCTGCCCGATGCGCTCCTCCTCGTTGCGCGAGGCGTTCCAGACGTGGCTTTGGGAATGCAACGTCCCTGAGAGGACGCGGAAGAACGTCAGGCGGCCCACGAACGGGTCGGCAGCCGTCTTGAAGACGCGGACGAGCAATGGCCCGCTCGGATCCGGCGCGACCTGGACCGCCTTGCCGGCCCGGTCGGTGGCGGTCGCCGGGCCTTCGTCGGCCGGGGAGGGCAGGTAGCGAATGAACGCGTCGAGCAGGCCCCGAAGACCGATCCCCGCATGCGCGCTGCCGACCAGCACCGGCGCGAGGACGGATTCCTTGACGCCCTTCCGGAGGCAGGCTTCGAGCTCCGCGTCGGTGATCTCCTCGCCTTCGAGGTACTTCACCAGGACGTCGTCGTCGGCCTCGGACGCCGCCTCGAGGAGCTGGTCCCGACGACGAGTCACCTCGGACTCGAGCTCGGCCGGGATCGGACCCTCGACTTCCTTGCCGCCCTCGAGGCGATACGCCTTGCGATGGACGAGGTCGACGTAGCCGACGAACCGGTCCGCCGTCCCGATCGCGAGCTGGAGCGGGGCGACCTTGTTGCCGAAGGCCGTCCGGAGCGCGTCGAGGGCGGCCGTGGGATCCGCGTTCTCGCGATCGCACATGTTGATGAAGAAACAGGCGGCGGTGTTCGTGGCGCGGGCGAGGGCGACGCCCTGCTCGAGGCCCGCCTCGACGCCGCCGCGGGCGTCGACCACGAAGAGCGCACCGTCGGCCGCATGGAACCCGGACACGACCTCCGCCTGGAAGTCCAGGTAGCCGGGCGTATCGACAAGGGTGATTCGCGTCCCGTCCGCCTCGAACGTCGCGACGGCCAGGCTCAGCGACTCGTGGCGCCGCTGCTCCTCGGGCTCGAAGTCGAGGTGGGACGTCCCATCGTCGACCCGGCCGAGGCGGGGGATGGCACCGGCTCGAAAGAGAAGCTGTTCGCCGAGCGTCGTCTTGCCGGAGCCGGCGTGGCCGGCCAGAACGACGCTCCGAAGGTGGGGCAGGTCGACGTTCTTCATCGTCATGAACGGTCGGTCCTCTCTGCTGGCGAAGTGGCGATGCGGAGGGGTCAAACCGGCCGCGGAGGGGCGTGCCACGGCGGTCCGGCCATCATAGTCCGGTATACTCCGCGCCGATGTCCGGACATTCCAAGTGGTCGACGATCAAGCGCCAGAAGGGTGCCAACGACGCGAAGCGCGGGGCACTCTTCACCAAGGTCGCCCGCGAGATCATGGTCTCGGCCCGGGCGGGCGGCGGCGACCCGGACGCGAACTACCGGCTCCGGCTGGCGATCGACAAGGCCCGTGCGGTGAACATGCCGATGGAGAACATCAAGCGCGCCATCGAGCGCGCGACCGGTGCGGCCGAGGGCGAGCAATTCGAGGAGATCGTCTACGAGGGCTACGGCCCCGGCGGCGTGGCGATCCTCGTCGAGGCGATGACCGACAACCGGAACCGCACCGCCAGCGACGTTCGCTCGATGTTCACCAAGGCCGGCGGCCAGCTCGCGGGCAGTGGCGCCGTGGCCTGGCAGTTCGAGCCGCGCGGCCTCATCGTGGTGCCGGCCGCCGGCAAGGATCCGGACGACCTGGCCCTGGCTGCGATCGACGCCGGGGCGACCGATGTCGACACCTCCGATCCGGAGCTCGTCGACGTCTTCACTGAGCCAGCGGATCTGGAACGCGTCCGGAAGGCCCTCGACGGCCAGCAGATCGAGGTGGAGTCGGCGGAGAACACGATGGTCGCCAAGACCACCGTCGAGCTCGACGCCCACCGCGCCCGCCAGAACCTCCGCCTGATCGAGATGCTCGAGGATCTCGACGACGTCCAGCGGGTGACGGCGAACTTCGATATTCCCGAAGACGTCTTCGCCGAGGTCGCCGGATGACGCGGGCAGCCGCCCGATGATCGTCCTGGGCATCGACCCGGGGACCGCGGCCCTCGGCTGGGGCCTCATCGATCGGACGGGCGCGACGCTGCGGATGATCGATGTGGGTTGCCTCGAGACGAGCCCCAACCTTGGCCTGCCCGACCGCCTCCTCGCGATCCATCGGTTTCTCGGTGAGCTGATCGCCCGCCACGACCCGACGATCGTCGCGGTCGAGCGGCTGTTCTTCTCCCGCAACGCCCAGACGGCCTTTGCCGTGGGCCAGGCGAGAGGCGTGGTCCTCCTCGCCGCCGCGGAAACCGGCCGCATCGTGCGCGAGGCGACGCCCAGCGAGGTCAAGGTCGCCGTGACGGGATCCGGGACCGCGGACAAGGAGCAGGTCGGACGGATGGTCGCTGTCTGCCTCGGGCTCCGCGAGGCACCCCGCCCCGACGACGCGGCGGATGCCCTCGCGGTCGCGATCTGGGCGGCCAACAGCGAACGCTCCGACGGCCGGGCGACGCCGGGCTCGGCGGTCATGGACCGCGCCGCCGTTGCGCCGATGGCTCGCGGCGAGTCGAGCTACGACCGCGCCGTTCGCGAGGCGCTGGTGCGGGACCGCAAGGCCGCGAACCGGCCGTGATCGCCTCGGTCGACGGGATCGTCGGGGCTGTGGCGTTCGATTCGCTGGTGATCGAGGTCGGCGGCATCGGTTATCGCGTCTACGTCGCACCGGGGATCCTGTCCACGGCGGTTCCCGGCGGCCGGCTGAAGCTCCACACCCATCACCTCGTTCGCGAGGACCAGCAGGCCCTGTACGGGTTCCGGACGACCGACGAGCTGGGCTTCTTCAACCTCCTCCTGACCGTGACCGGCGTCGGCCCCAAGGTGGCCCTCGCCATCGTCGGGAGCCGTCCGACGGCGGAGCTCCAGCTGGCGATCCTCCAGCAGGACCAGGCCATGCTCGTGGCGATCCCCGGCATCGGCAAGCGCCTCGCCGAGCGGGTGATCTTCGAGCTGAAGGAGAAGGTCGCCGCGGCCGGCGTGGCAGCGGCCGGGACCGTGGTCGTCGGCGGCGGTCCCGGGGACGGCGACGTGGTGGCCGCGCTCCAGGCCCTCGGGTACTCGCTGGCCGAGGCCCGGGACGCGGCCCGGATCGCCCTGGCAGGCCCCGCCGCGATGGGTTCGCTCGAGGATCGGGTCAAGGCGGCCCTGCGAGCACTCGCCCACGATTGACACGCGGCCGCGGGCGTTAGAACATCTGTACGATATGACGAGATCTTTGCTACAATTCCGGGCGTGACGGACGACGCCCTGAACCTGCTCGCGGCTGAGGCGGACGACCCGGTCGAGGTCGCCATCGAGGGCTCGCTTCGACCACGGTCCCTCGACGAGTACATCGGCCAACGTGAGGTCAAGGCGAACCTCGGCGTGCTGCTCCAGGCGGCGCGGGCGAGGGAAGAGGCCGCCGATCACGTCCTGCTGTACGGCCCGCCCGGTCTCGGCAAGACGACGCTCGCCACGATCATCGCCCGCGAGCTCGGCGTGAACGTGCGGTACACCTCAGGGCCGGCCATCGAACGGCCGGGGGACCTGGCCGCGGTGCTGACCAGCCTCGACGAGCGGGACGTCCTCTTCATCGACGAGATCCATCGGCTCAACCACGCGGTCGAGGAGATCCTCTATCCGGCGATGGAGGACTACGCCCTCGACGTCATGATCGGCAAGGGACCGTCGGCCAGGTCGCTGCGCCTGACGCTCAAGCCGTTCACGGTCGTCGGCGCCACGACGCGGGCCGGCCGGATCTCCTCCCCGTTGCGCGACCGGTTCGGGGCTACCTACCGCCTCGACTTCTACACGGAGCCGGAGCTGACGGAGATCGTCCAGCGCTCGGCGCGGATCCTCGGCGTGGACATCGACGCCGGGGCAGCCCTGGCCATCGCCCGACGCGGCCGGGGAACGCCGCGAATCGTGAACCGCCTGCTCAAGCGGGTCCGGGACCACGCCGAGGTCCACGGCGACGGGCGGGTGACGGAGGCCACGGCGCGCGAGGCGATGCGCCTCCTCGAGATCGATGACGAGGGCCTCGACTCCACGGATCGCAAGCTCCTGGCCGCGATCATCCAGAAGTTCGGCTCCGGGCCGGTCGGCGTGGCCGCGCTCGCGGCTGTGCTGTCGGAGGAGATCGAGACGATCGAGGACGTCTACGAGCCGTTCCTGCTGCGGCTCGGGTTCATCGACCGGACGCCCCAGGGCCGGATCGCCACGGAGGCCGCCCGGAGCCACCTGGCCGGCCTCGGCTTCGAGATCCCGCCGCCGCGGCGCTCGGAGCCCGACATGCCAAGCCTCTGGGCCGACGATCCGGGGGCCGGCGATCGCTGATCTTGCGGTGGACGCGAGCGCGTCCACCGCAACTCCTTCCGTCGCCACCGCAGGATCGAGCCGCCGGCCGGTGTCGTTCGAGGTCCTCGCCCGCAGCTCGGGACGTGGCCGGGCCGGTGTCCACGCCCGACTCGGGCGGCTTGCGACGCCGCACGGCCCCATCGAAACGCCACAGTTCATGCCGGTCGGCACGAACGCCACGGTCAAGGCGTTGGACCCGGACGATCTCGAGGAGGTCGGGGCGTCGATCGTCCTGGCGAACACCTACCATCTCTTCCTGCGCCCCGGCCACGAGCGCATCGAGCGGCTCGGGGGCCTCCACCGGTTCATGGGTTGGGATCGACCGATCCTCACCGATTCCGGCGGCTACCAGGTGGTCTCGCTGGCCGACGCGCGGGTCGTCGACGAGGACGGGGCAACGTTCCGAAGCCACATCGATGGCTCGCTGCGGCGACTGACTCCCGAGATCGCAATCGGCGTCCAGGAGGCACTCGGCCCGGACATCGCCGTCGCCTTCGATCACCCGGTCTATCCCTCGGCGCCGCGTGCCGAAGTCGAGGCCGCGACGGAACAGACCCATCGTTGGGCGGTTCGAAGCCTCGCTGCCCACTCGCGCGGGGACCAGGCGCTCTTCGGGATCATCCAGGGCGGCGTGGATCCGGAGCTGCGGGCGCGATCGACCGCGTTCATCGCGTCGATGCCGTTCGACGGGCTCTGCATCGGCGGGCTCGCGGGCGACGAGACCCCGGTGCAGCGAGCCGACGCCCTCGAGGCGGTGATCCCGTTGCTCGCCGACGACCCGCGGCCGCGGTACCTGATGGGGCTGGGTTCTCCGGCCGACCTGCTCGACGCCGTCTGCCACGGGGTGGACCTCTTCGACTCGGTCCTGCCGGCGCGCGTGGCGCGAAATGGACAGCTGTGGGTGCCCGGCGGGCGCCTCAACCTGCGCAACAGCGCCTTCCTCGACGATCCGCGACCGGTGCAGGACGACTGTTCGTGCCGGGCCTGCCGGCGGTTCTCGCGGGCGTATCTGGCGCACCTGTTCCGGGCGAAGGAGCTCCTCGCGTACCGCCTGGCAACTTGTCACAACCTGACCTTCACCCTAGACTTCATGGCCAGGATCCGATCCGCCCTGCGGGCCGGAACCTTCCCCGATTCCCTGGCAGAACTGCAAGCCCGTGCGGGCCACGTAAGCCGCGATGCAGCGGGCGTGGAGCCGGCGTGAAGCACCTCCCGGTAGCCTCATTTCAGCGCGGAGGAACCCTCGATGGGCTCTCGAGATCGACCCAGCCGCGAGGCCAAGAAGAAGCCGAAGGACAAGTCCGGCCAGCCGAAGCTGCAACCGCTGTCCGAACCGCCGACGAACGTCGAGCTGTATCGGAAGCCGCGGAAGCCGCGATCGGCCGACGACGACCGGGACGAGGGCTGACCCGACGATCGGACGGTCTCCGCTCCGTCGGCCAACGCATTGACAGGAGCGTGACAGGACCATGGCCATGACCACCGACCGCAACGGCGATCGAGCACCAACCGAACGAGCCGTCGAGCGGGCGACCGCGGAACGCGGCAAGGCCGTGGACGCCGCCATCCTCTCCATCGAGAAGCAGTTCGGGACCGGCTCGATCATGAAGCTTGGCTCGGCGGCCCGGCAGCAGGTCGAGTTCATCCCCACCGGGTCGATCGCGCTGGACCTCGCGCTCGGCGTCGGCGGCATCCCGCGCGGCCGGGTCACCGAGATCTTCGGCCCTGAATCGTCGGGCAAGACCACCGTCTGTCAGCACGTCATCGCCGAGGCCCAGAAGCGCGGCGGCGTGGCGGCGTTCATCGACGTCGAGCACGCCCTCGACCCCGGCTACGCTCGCGCCTGTGGCGTCAACGTGGACGAGCTGCTGGTCAGCCAGCCGGATACCGGGCGAGCAGGCCCTGGAGATCACCGAGACGCTCATTCGCTCCGGCGGCATCGATGTCGTCGTCGTCGACTCGGTGGCGGCCCTCGTACCGCGGGCCGAGATCGAGGGCGAGATGGGCGATTCGTTCGTCGGCATCCAGGCTCGGCTCATGAGCCAGGCGCTGCGGAAGCTGACCGGGGCGGTGAGCCGGTCGAACACCTCCCTGGTCTTCACGAACCAGCTCCGCGAGAAGATCGGCGTCATGTTCGGCAATCCCGAGACGACGCCCGGCGGCCGCGCCCTGAAGTTCTATGCCAGCGTTCGCCTTGACATTCGGCGCATCGAGACCATCAAGACCGGGACGGAGTCCGTCGGCAACCGCGTCCGGGTCAAGGTCGTCAAGAACAAGGTCGCGCCGCCGTTCCGGGTTGCCGAGTTCGACGTGATGTACGGCGAGGGCATCTCGAAGGAAGGCGGCCTGCTGGACGTGGGGGTCGCGATGGACGTCGTCGACAAGACGGGCTCGTGGTTCACCTACGGAGACACCCGGCTCGGACAGGGCCGCGAGGCGTCGAAGGACTTCCTCCGGGCGAACCCGGCGATCGCGGCGACCATCGAGGACAAGATCCGCGGCAAGGTCAATGAGGTGGCCGTCCCGGTCGAGGGCATCGCGGAAGCCGAGTAGCCGCCGTGCGGCTGCCTCCGCTGCCGGCGTTGTCGCCTGCGGTCCTCGCTCACGCACATCGGAGTGCGCTCGCTCCGGTCCTCGGCTCCGCCTTGGCCCCGGGCCATCCGCGCGGCGGCGATCTGCGGCTGCCTCCGCTGCCGGCGTTGTCGCCTGCGGTCCTCGCTCACGCACATCGGAGTGCGCTCGCTCCGGTCCTCGGCTCCGCCTTGGCCCCGGGCCATCCGCGCGGCGGCGATCTGCGGCTGCCTCCGCTGCCGGCGTTGTCGCCTGCGGTCCTCGCTCACGCACATCGGAGTGCGCTCGCTCCGGTCCTCGGCTCCGCCTTGGCCCCGGGCCATCCGCGCGGCGGCGATCTGCGGCTGCCTCCGCTGCCGGCGTTGTCGCCTGCGGTCCTCGCTCACGCACATCGGAGTGCGCTCGCTCCGGTCCTCGGCTCCGCCTTGGCCCCGGGCCATCCGCGCGGCGGCTGATTTGTCGGCGAATTCTTCGCGAAGCTCACGCGAGTCGTTTGCCGAGCGGCGCGCTCGGCGCGCCGAAGTCGAGGATCCATCCGTGGTCCTCGACGCGGCACTGCGGTTCCTCGAAGCGCGGCCACGTTCGGTCGCCGAGGTTCGGAGGCGGCTGGCGTCGGCCGGCTACCGCGAGGACCTCGTGACCGGCGCCGTGGGGCGCCTCGTCGAGCTGCGGATGCTCGACGACGAATCGTTCGCTCGTCAGTGGGTCGAGTCGCGCGACCGCGCACGGCCTCGGGGCGAGCGGGCGCTGCAGGCGGAGCTGCACCAGAAGGGGATCGACGCCGAGATCATCGCCGCCGTCCTGGAGGCTCGCCGCAGTCCCTTGCCAAACGACTCCGTCGCGGCGGATCGCACGCCCGATGACGGCGCCGCGCGCCGGTTGCTGGACCGGCATTCGAGTGCCCTGGGACGCGTGGCCGATCCACGCGCCCGCCGCCAGCGCGCCTACGCCCTCCTGGCGCGGAACGGGTTCGGCCCGGACGTCTGCCGCCAGGTCGCCGTGGAGTGGCTCGAGTCCAACGCCAGGCACGATCCAGGGGTCGGAGACGACCACCTGGACTGACCGGTCCGGATCCGGACGCGGTGACCGCCGCGGCCACGACATCCCGCGTTGGCAGGCGGCACCGGAGATAGCACCGCTCTGCCCTTTACCGACCCTGGGCATCGCCGCCGTAGTAGGCTAGGCATCACGGTTCGAGTGGAGCCCGGGATGCCGCGTCCGGATGAGTTGCGGTGTCCGCCACGATTCGATCCGCTGACTGATCGACACGCGTCCGGCTTGCCCAGCCGGATGGGAGGAACAGATGGAATACGGATACCTGCTTGTCGCCCTCGTGGCGCTGGCCGGTGGTGTCGTCCTAGGCTTCGTGGCCCGAAGCCAGTGGGCGAACCAATCGGTCAAGGTCGCCCAGGAGAAGGCCGGCCGGATCGTGGCCGATGCCCGAACCCAGCAGAAGGAACTGATCCTCGAAGCCAAGGAAGAGAAGATCCGCCTCCAGCGCGAGGCCGAGGGCGAGGCTCGCACGCGACGCAACGAGCTGGCCACGATCGAGCGCCGGCTGGTCTCGCGGGACGAACAGCTCGACCAGCGATCGGACGTGCTCGAGCAGCGTGACCGCAAGTTGCTGGAACGCGAAGTCGAGACCGAGCGCCAGCGCGAGGACCTCGCCAGGCTCAGCGCGGAGCGCGTCCAGGCGCTTGAGCAGGTGGGCGGACTTTCAGCCGACGACGCGAAGGCCCAGCTCCTCGAGGCGATCCGCGAGGAAGCGGAGCATGACGCGGTCAAGCTCGCCCGCTCGATCGAGCGGCGGGCTCGCGACGAAGCCAACGACAAGGCTCGGGACATCATCGTGACGGCGATGCAGCGCGTCGCCGCGGATCACACCGCGGAACACACGGTCACCGTCGTCCACCTCCCGAACGACGAGATGAAGGGCCGGATCATCGGTCGCGAGGGGCGGAACATCCGGGCCCTCGAGCAGGCGACCGGAATCGACCTGATCATCGACGACACGCCGGAGACCGTCGTCCTGTCGGGGTTCGATCCCGTTCGAAGGGAGATCGCCCGCCTGTCCCTCATGAAGCTCATGGGCGACGGCCGCATCCATCCCGGGCGGATCGAGGAGGTCGTGGCCAAGTCGAGGGCGGAAGTCGACCTCATCATCCGGCAGTCGGGCGAACAGGCCGCCTACGATGCCGGCGTGCCGGGTCTGCCCGCCGACGTCGTCAAGTTGCTCGGCCGGCTCAAGTACCGGACGAGCTATGGCCAGAGCGTGCTCCTGCACTCGACGGAGACGAGCGCCCTGGCGTCGGTCATCGCGGCGGAGCTCGGAGCGGACGTGATGGCCGCCAAGATGGGCGGATTGCTCCACGACATCGGCAAGGCCGTCGACCATGAGGTCGAAGGCCCGCACGCCGCGATCGGAGCCGCCATCGCTCTGAAGGCGGAGCTGCCGTTCAAGGTCGTCAATGCGATCGCGGCGCACCACCAGGAAGTCGAGTACGCCTGCCTGGAGGCCCCGATCGTCCAGGTGGCGGACGCGATCTCGGCCTCGCGGCCTGGTGCGCGTGGCGAATCGATGAACACCTACGTCAAGCGCCTCGAGGATCTCCAGGCGATCGCCGAGTCGTTCAGCGGCGTCGATCGCTCGTTCGCCGTTCAGGCCGGGCGTGAAGTCCGGATCCTCGTCCGACCCGAGGAGATCGACGACCTGACGGCAACGCGCCTGGCGCGCGACATCGTCAAGAAGATCGAGGAGCAGCTGACGTACCCCGGCCAGATCAAGGTGACCGTGATCCGGGAGACCCGGGCGACCGAGTACGCCAAGTAGCCGACACCCTTTGGACGGTAGGCACCCGTGCGGGTCCCGTACTAGGAGCCGGTCTTGAAGGTCCAGCTGGTGGGCTTGAGGGCGTTCCCGGCCAGGTCCCGGATCCCATTGGTGAGCTGCACCTCGTAGGCGGTCCTCGGGTACATGTACAGCGCCGGCCTGAGTGTCGCGGTCATCGTCGCGGCGTTGTAGCTGACCGTCGCCCGAACGTTCCAGCCACCGGCGACGTTGACGAGCAGGATCGTCGTCCCGGACACCCTCGCCACCGGCTCCGAGAAGGTGATCGTGATGGCGCTCGTGGCCGCGATGTTCGTGGCGCCGGCCTTGGGCGTATGGGCCGAGACGACTGGTGCCGTCTTGTCGGGTGCCGCCGTCGGACTGCTCGTCGGCCGGGCGGTCGGGTCCGTCGTCGCGATCGGAGACGCAGTGGGTTCGATCGGACTGGCGGACGGCACGCCCGTCGACGCGGCACTCGTCGTCGGTGACGAGGCGAACAGCGGATACCCGGCGACAAGAGACAGGCCGACGGGGACCACCACCCCGACGGTGACGGCGAGCGCCAGGATCACGCCGAGGGTTCGACGGAGCTCTCGGAACATCATCGGTGAGAGCCTAGCAGCCGCAAAACGGTGGCGACCCGGTGGTCTTGCCGTCAGGGCGAGCTCGCTCGACGGCCCGGACGGCAGGCAGGAAGCTCATCATCGCCGCCGACGCGGTCCTGAAGCCGGGTGGTCCTATTGGGCCGTGTTTTCTCGTTGCGTTCGCGGCGACAGTACCGGGTGACGGCCGACCGTGCCCGACACGCGGCGCCGGCCGCCGCTTGCGGGTGTACCGCTCTTGGCATACGAAGCACGAGTGTACTTGCGCCGCCTGATGACCCGCCTCAGGTCGGAGGAGTACTTCGCCGTGGCCAGGTCCGCCCGTTTCCGGGCCGTGGAGCGCCGCCTCACATGGCGGGCAACCCGCGCCGCGATGCTCGTGATCGCCTTCGGCGCACCGATCCACATCGGAGCCCTGAGCCTCCTCCATCCGGCGGACGCGCCGTGGATCGCCACGGTTGACGGTAGCCTGGGCGTCGCCAGCCTCATTGGCTGGTGGAGCCTCGGCGGGGTTGCGCGTCGACGGCCCGAGCTGGTCGCATTCCTCGGGAGCTTCGGTGTCGCCGGTGCGTCGATGGTGCTCGCCGTATCGGGACCCCGCGCGCTCGATCTCGCGATCGCATATCTCATGTTCCTGCCGCCTCTCATCGCGCTGATGATCCCGTGGCGGAGCTGGACCGAAGCACGATGGCTGGGGGTCTACGCCGTGGCCTGCACGGTCTTCTTCACGACCATCGTCCCGGACACCGCGCTCGCGTCCGACGACCGGCAGGATCTCGTGTTTGCGCTCGTGGTGACCCTCGTCGCCGCGCTGACGGGCCACGTGCTCTCCTTCCGGGAGCATGCCCGACGGTTCGCCCAGGTGGAGGCGCTCGGGCGGCTCCAGCGTCGCGAGAGCCGCCAGCGATCGGAACTCCAGCGGGTCTACCGCTCGCTCGAAATCAGTTCCCGGATGGACGAGCTGACCGGCTGCGGCAATCGCCTCAAGCTGGAGGAGGACCTGCGCACGATCCGCGGCAGGCTCGGCCGAACGGGCGCCCGGTTCGGACTGCTCGAGGTCGATCTCGACCGGTTCAAGGGGATCAACGACAGGTATGGCCACGTGGCTGGCGACGAGGTCCTTCGGCGCGTGACCAAGGCGCTGCGGGACGCCATCAGGAGCGAGGATGCCGTCTACCGCTTCGGCGGCGAGGAATTCCTCGTCGTCTTCGGCGATGTCAAGGGCGGCGTGCTCGGTGGCGCCGAACGACTTCGCGAGACCATCGAAGCCCTGGACCTCCCGAACCCGGCCAATACCCCATATGGGCGGGTGACGATCAGCGTGGGTGCGCTCGCGATCGGTCCGGCGGACCTCGGGGCGGCGGACGACGACTGGATCAGGCGGGTCGACGCCGCCCTCTATGAGGCCAAGGCCGGGGGCCGAAACCGGGTCGTCGTCGCTCGACCGACGGTGGACGCGACCGAAGGGGCCGCGATTTCCGACCGAACCGCGGCTCGGCCTTCGCCACTGGCCCGGCCCTGCTGATCAACGGCGAGGCGAACGACGTGTCGTGGCGCTCGTCTCACTGGCCCGCAAGTGGCCGGATAGGGCCACGTCGGTTGGTGACGACCGTACCAGGGCCGAGGCGCGGGCACTCGGGTTAGGGTGGCCTGGATACACACAGGGGAGGTTGCCGATGGCACCCGAGTCCAGCGCCATGCCCGCAACGCCGAGATTCCGCCGCATTCGTGAGGCCGGGACCGGCCTGGCCGAATACGCACTCATCCTGGCCCTCGTGGCCGTCCTTGCCATCGGCGCAAGCATCGCGCTCGGGGCACAAGTCTCGGGAACGCTCTCAAACGTCGGCGACCAGTTCGGGTCGGGTCCGGCCGCGGTGACCTCGGCGCCCACGGCGCCGCCATCGAGCTACAAGAACAGGAAGACCTGCGTCGCCGCAAACCACACCTGGATCAAGAAGCCCAAGCCGGCCCACTGCGCCTGAGGCCAGCGCCGGACCGGCCCGCCGGCCGCATCGGATACCCTGACCTCGATGCCGCCATCACGCGAGTCCAACGATCAGGCGCCTGTCGGCCGGGTGCGTCTCGGTAACGCGACGAACGGCAACGCCCCGCGACCGGCGGGCTCGTGCCGCGTCCTGCTGATCGGCGATGTCATCGGCAAGCCCGGCCGCCAGACGCTCGAGGCAATCCTGCCGGACCTTCGTGACGAGCGCGGGATCGACTTCGTCACCGCGAACGGCGAGAACCTGGCCGGCGGCATGGGCCTGACCACGTCCACCGCCGACGCACTCTTCGCCCACGGCGTGGACGTGATCACGTCCGGAAACCACATCTGGGACAAGCGCGAGATCTATCCGGCGCTGGAAGCGAACGAGCGAATTCTGCGTCCGCTGAACTACGGGACGCACGAGGTGCCGGGGCGCGGCTGGGGCGTCTACCAGGCCCTCGACGGGACCGACCTTGCGGTCGTCAACCTCCAGGGGCGGACCTTCATGCAGCCGATCGACAACCCGTTCACCGAGGCCGACCGCCTGTTCGACGAGGCGTCGGAGGCGCTGCCGCCGGTTCGTCTCGTGGACTTCCACTGCGAGGTCACCTCGGAGAAGAATGCCCTCGGCCTGTATCTCGACGGGCGAGCGTCCGTGGTGGTCGGCACCCACACGCACGTGGTCACCGGGGACGAGCGGATCCTCCCCAACGGGACCGCCTACCAGACGGATCTCGGCATGACCGGTCCCGTCTGGAGCGTCATCGGGTTTGCGCCGCGGACGGTCCTGCCACGCTTCATCAATGCCCTGCCGACGCGGTTCGAGGTGGGGGAGGGCCCCGTCGTCTTCAACGCCTGCCAGGTCGACATCGATCCAGCCACCGGGCGAGCGCTCGCGATCGAACGGATCCAGCGCCTCTTCGAGGCCTGAGCGTGGCGGAGCGCCCGCGGCGACACGAGCTCCCCGGCTCCCCGGTGAAACCACCGGGCCCATCGCGGATCGACCTGCATACGCACACGGCCCGATCCGACGGTCTGCTGGAGCCGGCGGATCTCCTGGCCCAGGCCGCGGCTGTCGGCGTCCGGCTCCTGGCGATCACGGACCATGACACGCTCGCCGGCGTCCGGGAGATCGTCGCGGATGGCGCGGTGCCGGCCGGCCTCGAGCTGCTCCCGGGCATCGAGCTGAACGCCGTCGTCCGGGACCGGCCCGAGCTGCGGGAGAGCGAGGTCCACGTGCTGGGGCTGGGTCTCGACCTGGACGACGAGTCCCTGGAAGCGACCCTGGCGCTCCAGCGCGACGGCCGCCGGACGCGGTACCTGCGGATGGTCGAGCAGCTGGCGACCATCGGGCTGCCGATCGACGATGCGCTCGAGGCCCTGCCCGCGACCGGCGAAGATGACGCCCTGGGACGGCCCCGGGTCGCGCGGGCGATGATCGCGAAGGGCTACGTGGCGAGCATCGAGGAGGCCTTCCAGCGTTACCTGTCGCGGGGGCGTCCCGGGTACGTGCCGCGCCAGGGCCTGGGCCCCCTCGAGGCGATCCGCGCGATCCGATCCGCCGGCGGCGTCGCGTCGCTCGCGCACTTCTCCGAAGCGCCGGACCAGCCGTCGCTCATCGCCGAGCTCAAGGACGCCGGACTGGGCGGGATCGAGGTCTACTACCGAACGTTCGACGCGCCGACGGTCCTCACGATGGAGGCGTTTGCGGCCGCGCACGGCCTGATCGCCACCGGCGGCAGCGACTATCACGGTGATAGCGAGCCATATGCCGCGACCCATGCCGGGTTATGGGTCCCCGAGTCCGTCGAGGCGCCGCTCCGTGCCGGCCATGGCACAATCGGCGGCCAGCCGATGATCGAACGACCCCCCGCCCTCGACCGACGCCTCCCGATGCTCGAGATCGATCCGCCCGCGCCGTCCGCCGGCCGCGCCTCGCCGGTGCCCGAGGACGAGCGACTCGGCGAGTTCCGACCGGAGATCCGGGCCCTGCCGAGCTTCTACGTCTGGACCCTCGGCTGCCAGATGAACCGGAGCGACTCCGAGGAGATGGCCGGACGCCTGCTGATCGCGGGTGCGACCGAGGCGCCGACGATGGAGGCGGCGGACCTCGTCGTGATCAACACCTGCGCGATCCGGGAGCTGGCCGAGACCAAGGTCATCGGGCGGCAGGGTCACCTGATGCGGCTCAAGGCCGCCAACCCGTCGCTGCGGGTCGTACTCACGGGGTGCGCGGTCCGCGAGCGCGATCGGGACGGCCTCGAGCGCCGGTTCCCGGCGGTCGATCTCTTCCTCCGCCCGGACGAGGAGCCGGAGCTGCGTCGACCGCCTGGGCCTCGCGTCGGCACAGGCCCCGGTGGGCGCCGTCGGGGCGACGACGGTCGTCGGTCGAACGGTCGTCGGCGTCGCGGATCACCTGTCGGCGACGCGCGCCGCGGCGGTTGCCGGCGGGGCCGTGCGCCGCGGCTCCTCGGTATCGGCCTGGCTGCCGATCATCTACGGCTGCGACAAGACGTGCACCTACTGCATCGTGCCGTTCAGCCGCGGTCCCGAGCGGAGTCGCCCGTTCGACGAGATCGTGGGCGAGGCCCGGGCGATCGCGGACGCCGGGTTCCAGGAGGTGACGTTGCTCGGCCAGAACGTCAACTCGTACGGGCACGACCTGGCACCCGAGGCCCGCTTCGGGCACATCACGACGGAGCGCTGGGCGGGCCGTCAGCCTCGACCTGGGCTCCCGGCCGGACCTCGCCGAGCTCATCCGCGCCATCGACGGCATCCGGACCGCCGACGGCGCGCCGGCCATCCCGCGGCTGCGGTTCATCACCTCGCACCCGTGGGACCTCTCCGACCGGCTCATCGAGGCCATGGCCGAATGCCCGTCCCTTTGTGAATCCCTGCACCTTCCGGTCCAGTCGGGCGATGACGACGTCCTTCGCCGGATGGGCCGCCAGTACTCGACCGAGCACTACCTCGAGCGGCTCGACAAGATCCGGGCGGCGGTCCCGGGGATCACCGTCAGCACCGACATCATCGTCGGGTTCTGCGGCGAGACCGAGGCCCAGTTCCAGCGAACGCTGCGCCTTCCTCGAGACGGTCCGCTACGACCAGGTCTTCGCCGCGGCGTATTCGGAGCGGCCCGGCACGCCAGCCACGAAGCTCGCCCGACGACGTGCCGGCCGCGATCAAGCGCCGCCGCCTGAACGAGCTGCTCGCCGTCCAGGAGCCGATCGGGCTGGCGCGGAACCAGGCGCTGGCTCGGCCGCGATGTCGAGGTCCTCGTGGACGCCGTCGCGCGCGACCGGTCGCACGATCACGATGACGACCGGGCGGGGCAGGGGATCGCGCCGACGCGGCGTCCGGCCGGGCCCGGGCCAGGTGGCGCTGTCCGGTCGGAGCCGGGGCAACAAGCTCGTCCACCTGGCGGGCGACGCCGACTGGGTCGGCCGGCTCGTCACGGTCCGGATCGACCACGCCGGTCCGTACGCGCTGCGGGGCACGCCCGTCGCGTGAGCGAGCAGCCGGCGACCGGCGTGCCGCCGCTGCTCGTCATCGCCGGCGCCACGGCCACCGGCAAGACGGGCCTCGCGATCCGGACCGCGCTCGCGCTGCGTGACGAGGGCATCCCGGCCGAGATCATCTCGGCGGACTCGCGCCAGGTATTCCGGGGCCTCGACATCGGGACGGCCAAGGCGACGCACGACCGAGCGGGCGGGCGTGCCGCACCACGGCCTCGACCTCGTCGATCCGGACGAGCCGTTCTCCGTGGCCGATTTCGCGGGGCACGTGGCGAGCGTCCTCCCGGCCATCGCCGCGAGCGGGGGCCTGGCGATCCTCGTCGGCGGTACCGGCTTCTACCTTCGGGCGGTCGCTCGCGGGATCGATCTCGCCGCCCTGCCCTTCGATCGCGAGGTCCGCCGCGGGATCGAGGCGGATCTCGCCGAACTCGGCCTGCCGGCCCTGTCGCGAGCGCGCCTCGTCGCCATCGCACCGACGTTGGCGCGAGCGTCGACCTGCGCAATCCGCGGCGCGTCGAGCCGGGCCCTCGAGATCGCGACCCTGCAGGGGGATCGCGCCACGGCCGGTGCGGCTCGGCTACGCCGGGCCCGAGTCGCTGGATCGGGCTGGAGCTCGCCGACGAGACCCATCGCGCGTGGATCGCGGCGCGGGCCCGGGCCCAGTTCGATGCCGGGCTCGTCGAGGAGGCGCGGGCGCTCCGCGAGCGGTACGACCCGTCCCTGCCGGCCTTCAGCGCCATCGGCTACGCCGAGTCGTGGGCGGTCCTGGACGGCGAGATCGACCGGGAGACCGCGATCGCGCGCGACGCCGCGCGGAACCTCCAGTTCGCGAAGCGCCAGCGGACGTGGTTCCGGCGAGAGTCGGAGATCGAGTGGCGGGACCCATCCGCGTCGGATCCGCTGCCCGCGACGCTCGCGCTCGCGCTCCGGCTCGTCGATCGCTGATGCCGCGCTCCACGAGGCCCGTGGTCCAGGTCGACCCCGCGCGGCTCGCCGCCTGGCGGGCGCGCCGGCAGCACCTCGCGCCGATGGCGGAGGGCGGGAGCCTCGAGCTGGTCGCGACGGATCTGGTCGGGGTCCAGGCCCAGGTGTCGTCGTCCGCGGCGCTGTCGTTCGCGTTGCGCATCGAAGACGGCCGGGTCGGGGACGCCGCGGCCGCCATCGCCGATCGGCGGCTGGTCCGGTCCTGGGGCATGCGCGGCACGCTCCACCTGTGGGCCGCGGACGACTACCCGCTCGTCGTCGCCGCCCTTGGCCGGCGCGAGACATGGCGTCGCCCCGTGTGGTTCCGGTACTTCGACGTCACCGAAGCCGAGATGGAAGCCCTGATCGAGGCGATCGGCGAGATCCTCGGCGATGGCCGGCCTCGGACCCGGGCCCGTCTCGCTGCCGAGATCGGCGAGCGCCTCGGCCCGAAGCAGGCCGCGAACCTCGGGTCCAGCTGGGGCACGTACCTGAAGCCGGCGGCGATGCGCGGCCTCCTGTGCCAGGGCCCTGGGCGAGGGGACCAACGTGACGTACACCCGGCCCGATATCTGGCTCGGTCGCTGGCGGACCGTGGACCCGGTCGAGGCGTTCGCGACCGTGGTCCGGCGCTATCTCGGCGCGTACGGCCCGGCCACGAAACCGGAGATCGCGCGCTGGTGGGGCGACAGCGTGGGCTCGCTGAAGCCGGCCCTGGACCGGCTGGACGAGGAGCTGGTCGAGATCGAGGCCGGCGATGCCCGCGGCCTGTTCCTGCGCTCCGAGCTCGACGCGGTCGCGGATCAGCGGCCGGCTGCCGGGCCGCTCCTGCTCGGGCCATTCGACCCGCTGACCGTCGGCCTTGGGCGGCGGGGCTGGTTCCTACCGCCGGATCACACCGAGCGCGTCTCGCGAACGGCGGGCTGGATTTCGCCCGTTGTCCTCGTCGACGGGCGGGCGGCCGGCATCTGGACGAGCCACCGGGCCGGCGGGCAGCTCGAGCTGACCATCGAGCTGTTCGACCGCCCAACGGCCGCCTTTCGTCGCGGCCTCGGCCCGGCGGCCGAGCGGGTCGCGATGGCGCACGGCGCCGAGCTGTCCCTCCGCTTCGGCCCAGCGTTCGCACCCGCGTCCGAGGGCTGATCCGCTGACGCGTGCGCTCCCGCGTCCCGGACTCGTCGCGCGTATCCTTCCGGCCGTGCCAAGGAACGCATCCATCGATCTCGCGCCGCCCGTCGAGAAGGCCTTTCTCATCGCCGTCGATACCGGTGACGATTCGGGCTGGTCGGCGAATGACTCCCTCGTCGAGCTGGCCAACCTGGCCACGACCGCGGGTGCCGAGGTCGTCGGTGCGGAGTGGCAGAACCGCCGCCACATCGACCCCAACTGGTACATCGGGAAGGGCAAGGCGGAGGAGCTGGTCGCGGCCAAGAACGAGACCCGTTTTGACCTCCTCGTGGCCGACGACGAGCTCTCGCCGAGCCAGCAGAAGGCGCTCGAGAGCCTCCTCAACGTCAAGGTCATCGATCGCAGCCGGCTGATCCTCGACATCTTCGCCCAGCACGCCCGAACCCACGAGGGGCGCCTCCAGGTGGAGCTGGCCCAGCTCGAGTACCAGCTGCCGCGCCTGACCCGGCTCTGGACGCACCTCTCCCGCACCGGCGGCGGCATCGGAACGCGGGGTCCCGGCGAAAGCCAGCTCGAGACCGACCGCCGGCTCATCCGGGAACGGATCAAGAAGATGAAGGAGCGCGTCGCCGATGTCCGCCGCGCGCGCGAGACGTCCGCCCGTGGCCGCGATCGGCGCCTCATGGCGACCGTCGGCATCGTCGGCTACACGAACGCCGGGAAGTCGACGCTCCTCAACAGCCTCGTCGGCTCGGAGGTCGCCCTGGCCGAGGACAAGCTCTTCGCGACGCTCGACCCGACCAGCCGCCAGGTGAAGCTCGGCGACGGGCAGGCCGCGATCGTGACCGACACCGTGGGCTTCATCCACAAGCTTCCACACCAGCTCGTCGACGCCTTCCGGGCGACCCTCGAAGAGGTCAACCGGGCCGATGTCCTCCTCGAGGTGGTCGATGCCTCGGACGCCCACTTCACGGAGCACCGGGCGACCGTCCAGCTCGTGCTCGACGAGCTCGGGGCGGGCGAGAAGCCGCGCCTCGTGGTCTTCAACAAGGCGGACCTCATCGATCCGGCCGCTCGCGACGGTGCCACGCCGGCTCCGGCCATCGCCGGCTCGGTCTTCGTGTCCGCGCTGACCGGGTACGGCCTCGACACGCTTCGCGCGGAGCTCGCGTCTGTCCTCGCCTCCCTCTGGGTCGACGTCGATGTTCGCGTCCCGTACACGGCGGGGGAGCTGCTGGCCCGGATCCGGGAGCGCGGCACGGTCGAGCTGGACTACGAGCCCCGAGACGTCCGCGTCTGGGGCCGGGTGGCGCCGGCGCTCGCGGGCGAGCTCGAGCGTGTCGCGGCGACGTGGACCGAGACCCTCGCCGGGGGGGCGGAATGACGGACCCGGTTCGTCGCGCCGGGCGGTTCTCGGATGACGCCGCCCGCACCGTGACCTGGTCGGTCGCTGACGGCAGCCGGGGCCGCCGCTGGCGCTGGACGGTCGTCGATCGTCGCGGGACCCTGGTCGTTGCCCATACCCTCGAGACCGCTCCGGATGGCGCCTTCGTGCGCCTCGAGTCCGTGACGGCCGCCGGCCTCCTGACGCTCCATCGCGAGGCGGATGGCAGCATGCACGGCAATCGTGTCGCCGAGCGGGGGGTCGACCACCTGACGGTCGAGGCGCCGGTTCCCGAGGGCGTGCTCATCGGCGCGAGCGATCTCAGCGCGGCGGTGCTCCTCAGGACGGTAGGAGCGCCCGCGGCGCGGGTCGATCTCGACGTCGTCGAGATCTCCGACGACCTCGGGCTCCGGATCTCCGGCCTGACCATTCGTCCGGAAGGCGAGGGAGCATGGGTCCTGCGGACGAGCCGGCGCTCCCGACTGACACAGCTTGGGCCGGATGGGCTGCCGGAGCCGAGCGATGCCGATGCCGAGAGCTGGCCACTCGAGCGGCCCTGAGGCTGCTCGCGGCGGCCGGAGCCGGACCCGGCATGTCAAACCGGCACGCAGGCCGTTCTTCGTGGACGAGCTGTGGACCGTGTCCACGAAATCGGTCGTCCGACGCCGAAAGTCGTGGATAAGTGGGTATCGGAACCTGCTGCCCCCGCCATATAGTTGGTCTTGCCCAGAGGGGCCAACGAAGAACGAAGCGATCCAGGTCGGTGCTTGCAGTGACCAAATCGCGCCGGGTGCTTGCATCAGGTGCGGTGGAGCGTGGAGGGAAGCGGCGGTTTCTCTGGGCATTTTGTTGTGTCCGGCTCCCGGCGATGCCCGTGCCTCGAGTGTCGCCAGCCCGCGTGACGCTGGGTTCAGGCCGACTCGGTCATCGAAGCGGGATTGTCAGCGTCAAGGGCGCCGCTGGCAGAGAGCACGCAACCGCCGGTGTTGGCGAGCACGTTGGTGGACGGACTGTGGATGGCAACGTGAAATTCGCCGCTGGGACCACGAAAGTCGTGGATAAGCCACTTCCCGGCCTGGGGGCCTGGACCGTACTGTAGGTCTTGCCCGAAGGGGCCCCAAACGATCAGCGGACCGACCGGTGCTTGCACAGGTCCCGCCCCGGAGCAATCTGGTGGCGGAAGGGACGCGGAGCGGGAGGCGGTTCCTTCGGGCGTTTTGTTGTCCCCGTCAGGATGGAGTGCCGCGTGCCCTTCGTCGCTCGACATGACCCGGAACTCGAGCCCGCGGCCATTCGCGCCGCCCAGGCGCAGATCCATCCAGCCTTCACGAACAGCCCGCAGTTCCTCCACGAGGGACTGGCACGCGCCGCGGGCGTCGATGTCGTCGCTGAAGGTCGAGTGCGTCAACCCCATCCGGGCCTTCAAGGGCCGCGGAACCTGGCTCGCCGTGGCCGGCCTGGCGGGGGAGGGGAGGGTCGGACCAGGACGGGCCGTCGTCGTCGCCTCGACCGGCAACTTCGGGCAGGGCGTCGCGTTCGCGGCGCGTGCCCACGGCGTTCCCGCGGTCGTCTTCGCGGACGAGCACGCAAACCCGCTCAAGCTCGACCGGATCCGGAGCTTCGGAGCGACGGTCATCCAGCAGGGGAGGGACTTCGACGAGGCCCGGGAGGCTGGCGCCGCCTTTGCCGAGCGCGACGGCGGATATCTCCTCGTGGATGGCGCCGACCCCCGCGTGGCGGCCGGGGCCGCGACCCTCGCCCTCGAGGTGACCGACGCGGCAGCCTCCGGGACCCTGCCCATGCCGGCCGTGGCCTACGTGCCGCTTGGCAACGGCGCGCTGATCGTGGGTGTCGGCGCCTGGCTCCGGCACGCGGCGCCCGCCTGCCGGATCGTCGGGGTGGCCGCGGCCGGCGCCCCGGCCATGGTCCTGAGCTGGCAGCACGGCGAGATCGTCGAGACGCCCGAAGCGGCGACGTACGCGGAGGGAATCGCCTGCCGGGTCCCGGTTCCCGAGGCGCTCGACATGATGGTCGGGCGCGTGGACGACCTGGCGCTCGTATCCGAGGTGCAGCTTCGCGCGGCCGAGGCCGAGCTGCGCGACGCGACAGGGATCACGGTGGAAGGCGCCGCAGCGGCGTCGTGGGCAGGCTTGCGGGCGGACGCGACCCCCGGTGGCCCGGCCCTCGTCATCCTCAGCGGCAGCAATGCGAGCGCGCCGCCCGCTTGAAGGTTCGCCCGATGGGGAGGGTCTGTTTCAACGGGGGAGCAACCGTCCGGCGTCCGCCGGCACGCCGCCCGCGGTCGCTGGTTGACCAAGATAGACTAACCTTGGTACGGTGGCATCGTGACCGACCAGGTGAACATCCACGATGCCAAGACGCACCTTTCCCGGCTCATCGATCGAGTCGAGGCGGGGGAGGAGATCGTGATCGCTCGCGCGGGCCGCCCGGTCGCCCGACTGGTCCGGTTCCGGACGCGGACGACGCCGCGAGTCCCGGGCCGCTGGCGGGACCAGATCGTGATCGCCCCGGACTTCGACGCGGTCAATGAGCAGATGAGCCGGGACTTCGAGGGCGCGGGCGAGTGATCCTGATCCTCGACGCGCACGCCTTCCTGTGGTGGGCCCGGAACGAGGCGACGATGACGGCTGCCGCGCGCGGGGCGATCGCGGATCCCGCCAACGACGTCATCGTCTCCGCCGCCACTGTCTGGGAGCTCGAAATCAAGCGAGCGCTGGGCAGGTTGCAGGCGCCAGAGGATCTCCTGGAGGTCATCGACGCCGAGGGATTCACCTGCGTGCCCGTCTCCGGCCATGATGCGGTCGAGGCAGCCCGCCTGCCGGCACACCATCGAGATCCATTCGATCGTATGTTGATCGCCCAGGCCGCGCGCCTCGATGCCGTCCTGGTGACCCGAGACGAGGCGTTCAGCGCCTACGAGGTCGACGTCCTCCGCGCCTGATCATCGCGTCGTCAAGGGCCGTCGTCCCCAGGACTCGCCCGGCGGGGGACGCCCGGCCCAGGAGGGGAGTGTTCCCCTCGAGCAACGGCCCGCAGGACGGCGGCCCGGCCGTCGCACGCAGGACCAAACGGGCCACCGTTCGACATCAGCTCGACGCAACCGCCGAAATCAGGGGTGCACGGCCTCCCAGTTCCGGTAGACACCGTTGCCGTCGCCCGGCGCGGAGTCTCCCGAGAAGTAGTACACCGGCAGGCCGTTGTAGGTGACCTGGGTCGTGCCGTCGTCGGCCCGCGTGAAGGTCCCAAGGGTTCCGATCACGCCCGCGCCCGCCGTCGGCGTCGCGCCGGTCGGGACCGTGACCGCCGGCCAGGTGGTGAGGCAGGCGCCGGTGCAGGCACTCGCCTTGCTGTCCTTGACGTCGTTGACGTAGGTGTAGACGGTCATCCCGTTGCCGGCGACCACCACCGTGCCGAGTGACCCCACGCTCGCGGTGTCAAGCGTGTCACCGGTGCCAGAAGTGGTTCCGCCAGGAGATACCGCCGGCGTCCCCGGCGCTGTCGGCGCCACCGTTTCGATGGCGGCGCCGCCTGAGCAGGCCACGAGCACGAACATCAATGGAAGCAATCCGACGACCCGGCGGCCAACGTGGCGTTGCATGTCGATCCTCACGGATGGGATGAGGCCGACCTGGCCCGCAGGTCGGACGAGAAGAAGAAGATTACCGTGGCGTGGCAATGAAGCCGAAGAGGTTGAGATCGCGCCTGCTGGTCGTGCTCGCGGCCGTTGTCGTGCTCGCGGTGGCGGCCGTTCGTGCCCTGGACAGCGTGTCGTCGATCACCTACTACCGGGTCATCGACGATCGGACACTGGTCGTCGGCACGATCGAGGGCCCAGGCGCCTGGACGCGGGTCACGAGCGTCGCAGAGACGCCATCGACGGTCACGATCACGGTGAGCTCGCTCCTGTTCCAGCCTGGGGCGGGAGAAGCCGTCGGCGTGTTCGTCGAGTCCACGGCCACGCTGCATGATGCGATCGCCGGCCGGACCGTCATCGACGGGAGCAGCGGCCTCCCGGTCCAGCGAACGCATTGCCTGCCGCCGTCGTACTTCGCGCCCGGCTGCGTTCCGTAGTTGGGCAAGGCCTCCGGGGGGGACCCCAGCGAGTTTCGTGATCAGGCGTCGACCACAGACGCCCTCTGACCCAGCCTCCGACCGCTCACGGCCAGGGCGAGACAGGCTGCGCCGCCCGAGCTCAGGGGCGCGTCCTGCCACGCCGCGTCCCACGCACCGCCGGCGGCCGACATGATCCAGCCCACGAAGAGAAACCATCCGAGGAGCCCCAGCGCCGCGAATCGCCACCCCCCGGCACCACGATCCCATTCGAAGGCGCCGAGGAACGCAATGAGCAGGCCGCCCGCGACCACGCCCGTCTCGATGCCCGCAAGATCCGTGACCACGCCCACCGCCGCGCGGACGAGGGCCGCGAACGTGAACGTGGCGACAATCAGGAGGAGCGCCGCTGCGCCATAGGCGAGCGTCGAGCGCATGGCCTGATCCCGAGCCAGGTCGCGGGCAAGCCCGTATCCGACGGCCGCAGCCCCGAAGACCGGTCCGCTCGTTGCGAGGAGGACGAGGCCGAGCGACGACCGACCCAGCTGGTCCAGGACTCCGGCTGGAGACGCGGCGATCCCGATCGAGATCAGCGCCAGCCCGATCACGGCAACGGCCGTGCCGATCGACCGCCGTGCGTCCTTGGTCACCCGTACACGCGTCATTGGGTGGGTCATATCTTCCATCGGTCCTGCTCGGTCAGGTTAAGCCAACACACGTCGTCCGAGCGCCTGGATTGATTGCCCAGATACTTCCGATAAGGTAAGTTATGTCTGTGGCGATGCGACTTCAGGTGGATCGCAAACCCGTGCCGCGAGCGACATCGGCCTATCCCACCATGACATGACGACCGACCCCACAGCATACTGAGTATGGGAACACATCGACATCCACTACAGACTCTGTGTAAAGCGACGATGGGTTCTAATCAGACGTGGCTCGCATCTTGACGTCCGTGCGATACTCTTCCAAATGGGGCTGGTTCGAGCCTTGGAACCCCGGAGGGAGCCGCGTTGACAGACCCCGCCCCCGCGAGCGCGAGGAAGGCTCGCCGGTCAAGCCGATCCCGCAGACTGACCTGCCTGCATACTCCCTGAGGACGCCCTCCGCGTCCCGCGCGCCCTTGGTGACGAGTACGCGTTCACACCCGCGACTCCGCTCGACATCGCCAAGGCCCTGAAGATGCAGCCCGGCTCCGGGCCGTTCCGAAGCCTTCTCAGCGCGTCGCAGGGCTACCAGACTCACCGAGGGCAGTGCATGGGCCGAAAAGATCACCGTCACCCTTCTGGGCAAGCGCATCGTCCGCCCGACCGAGGAGAACGACGACTCGGTCGCCCGCCGCGAGGCGTTCCTGCGGCCGAGGATCATCCGGGAATTCTTGACGAAGTACGACGGCAACAAAGTCCCCCGCGAGGACATCGGCCGCAACGTCCTTGAGACGATCGGCGTCCCGACGTCCGAGACCTCGCGAGTGATGAAGCAGATCGTCAACGACGCCCGGAAGCTGGGACTGCTCGCCGACATCAACGGCGTTGAGTACGTCCAGTTGAAGGGCGCGAATGCCCCGGCCAAGACGGCGAACGTATCTGACGCCGCCGACGATGACAGTCCACTAGCCATCCTCCCGCCGGCTGGTACCGCCGCGGCGGCCACCCCGGCTGTCGCCGCGCCCGCAGTCCTCGCTACGCCCGAGGAGGCTAAGAGGGTCTACATCACGCATGGCAAGAACAAGGCGTTTATCGACCTGCTGACGAAGTTTCTCAAGTACGGCGACATGGAGGCGCTGGTGTCGGTCCAGCACGAGACGGTCTCGATGCCGGTGCCTGACAAAGTCATCGGCGACATGCGCAAGTGCGGCGCCGCGATCATCCACGTCGACGCCGAGCGACGCTGAAGGACGACAAGGGCGACGAGCACGTCATCCTGAACGAGAACGTCCTGATCGAGATCGGGGCCGCGATGGCCCTCTACGACAAGAGGTTCATTCTCCTCGTGCGCGATGGCGTGCAAGCTGCCGAGCAACCTCCAGGGCCTGTCCCAGGTCCGCTACAAGGCGGACACGCTAGATGCCGAGGCCGCGATGAAGCTGCTGGAGGCAATTGCCGACATCAAGAATCACCCGTTGCCGGGCGCGGCACGCTGATGGAGATTAGCCTCACCGACTTCGTCGACTTCACGATCGTCAACGGGTCGTCCCGGGTCGCCAAGGTGCGACAGCTAAAGCAGCGTGGCAACTACGATCCGGCGGCAGACTTCTGGCGGCCGCTCCGAAAGGGCCTGGTCGAACTACACCGCTCGGGAAGGATCAGCCCGGCCGACCTCGACGCTTGGCTCTCGCTCCAAACGAACCCGAAGCGCTTCCAGCGCTACGCCGACGCCGTGGGCGGATACAAGAAGTTCATCGGCAAAAAGAACATTCTCTGGTTCAACCCGCCAACCTCTGACTGGCGCGAAAGAGATCTCGTCGTTCGCGTCAATCCGGAACTCGGGATCGTGGTCGATGGCCAGCCCACCCTGACGAAGCTCTACTTCAAGAACGAAGCGCCGACAAGGGCGCGAGTCAAGGCCGTCCATGCCGTCCTCGACGTCGAACTCGGAGGCCGCATCAAGGCAGGAACCCGGTTCGCCGTCCTCGACGTGAGCAACGGCCGCCTCATGCTCCCTGATGCGCGGTGGTCCAAAGGCGATATGAAGGCGCTCCTGACCGCGGAGGCCCGGGCATTCGTGGATATCTGGAATGCGATCTGACGAGGCGACGCAGCAACTCGCCGCTGCCATGCACCGAGAGTTCGCGCCCAGGGGCGCCTCGCGGCGACTTCACAAGTCGGGTTTGAGCGCCACCCGAGTCATGGCTTGGGCTTCCGCGGCTTGATGTTGTCGACGATCTTGCCGTCTCGGCCATGCTCTACAACCCGCGTGTCGCGTTTGGCGGCGGATTGACGGGCAGTCTTCATAGCCGCCGCCTTCGAAGGCTCAATGACGCTTGCTCGTTCGCTGCCGGCCGTTTTCACGGCCCAGCCGCGATCGCGCTTCGTGACATGGATTGCGGGCTTCGGGGTGGCGGCCTGAGCGCGGGTGAGAGCCGCTCGGGCGACGGCGTCCGCGCCGGACGGTCGCGCGCCGCCAAGAACTCTGTAGTCGCGCTGCGCCGGGGGTGAAACCGAGTACTTCCTTGTGGTCACGCCAAGCCTCCAGGCACCGATCGATCCGGGTCAATCATAGAGTCAAATGTCTGGCTGAGAACGTAACGGAGCTCCTCAGAATCGGTTCGGTCATCAAAGGCGGACGCCCTACCGCTCGAGAAGTAGGAGAACTCCGACTGGGACAAGCCGCCGGTTGTAACGAACCCAGGCAGGGACACATAACACGCTTGATGCCGGTAGTCGCTTCTGGGCCGATCGCTCGGCTTGCCACGCAAGCAGGTCTAGTTCAGGCACGTTTCTATCAAACGCCGGGCCTGAGGCCGCCGATAGTCACTGGGACTCCCGCGGCAAAGGCGTAACCCGCTGCTCCCCACGGGCCGTCGTCGCCCGCGTACAGGCGGCGCTGCGGTAGCGAGGCCGGACGAGCGTGTCCAAGACGGAACTAACGCCATGGACTAGATAGCCGCCTGCCTCGATCGCATAGAAGCCTGCCCGAAGCGACCGATCGCCGCTCACCCCGCAGCGACGTACTTCGCAGCCGTCACTGCGTTCCGAAGTGCGGTGCGCCATTCGCGAATCTCCCGCCCACATTCGAAAGAGGGTTCTTCCAGGAAGCGCGCAGTGCGCGCGAGCCCGATCGCGGAACCATCGACTCTCCATTCGACAGCAGGATCTCGCGCCTAAGTGCAAGCAGAAATGCAGGTAGCTCCTCGTAGGCCTCTACCGCGGTCACGGCAACATTGAGTCCTCGCCAGTAGCGAAGTAGTAGGTCCAGATCGGAGGCTCTGCTGAGCACTGGTAAGACCTTCGGCGAGGCCACAACTAGTGCTCTGCAGTCTCGGCGCGGCATTCGGATCACCCGAGTGAGGTTCGGGTCCGACGAGGCTGAAGCCAACGAGGAGGACGGTCTTGTCTCGCAGCACGGCCGTCAAGCCGCTCATATCGCTTCCGCTGATCTGCCGCAAGGTAATCCTCGATGTAATTACCGGAGGATCAGCGAGGCGGTTGTTCCGGGCCAGTCCTGCGACAAGCCGGCCATGAAAGTGGCGAATTCGTCCCGACCTTCCAAGCGACCGCTTCGCAATCTCGAGCAATTCGTCGTAGTTGGAAGTGAAGGTATCGGGCATCAGTGACCGATCTGACATCGACGCAATGTGCCAATGCACGGACGCGGGTAGGTACTTGGTCGGTGACGCCGGGTACAGGGACCGCTGGAGTTGAAGTGCGGAACTGCGTGGACTGCATCAGCCGCTGCAGTGAATCAGCCCGCGAAATCGGATCCGTTCCGTGAAGCATCGCCAGCACGCTCTCGAGGTCCGACAGCTGATCGCCGGTGTGGACGAGGCGACGGCCCGATCTTGCAAGGACTGAACCATCTCGATCCATCCGGGGAGGCCGGCTGCTCGGAGACACCTGCTCCCGCAACAAGGACCAGCTCGCCCGCAGCGTAGGCAGGCGCGAGTGACGCCACAAGCCGCCGAGCCGGCCCTCCTAGTGTCGGGTTCGTTACCAAACTGTGCCTTCAGATGGGCTCTGGTGCGGCGAACACCTTCATGACCTCGTCGCCGTAGTGGTTGATGACCTTCACGGCGACCTTGCCGGTCGAGGGGCGCGGGAACGGCCGCGAGACGTTCGAGTTGACCGTCGCCCAGGCCTCGTCGCTGATGTCGGCGCGGAGCGCGCGGCGGAGCTTGTCGTAGGGGTCGTCGGCGCCGGTGAAGTAGGCGTGGCGGACGAAGAAGGCGTCGCCGTCGTAGTTGGTGTCGAGGAACCAGGCGGCGATGTCGTCGACGGATGACGAGCGGAGCACGCCGGTGGTCGGGTCGTAGACGTCGAGGCCGCGGACCTCGACCTGGATCTGGCCGTCCCCCGCCGGGCGGACGTCGATGTCGGGCTCGCCGAAGACCATGAAGAGGTTGCCGGTGCCGGTCTTCTTGAGGAGCTCGTCCCCCATCGCGAGGTCGGGGTTCATGCGCGCCTGGAGGATCGTGAGGCGGCCGAGCTGGGAGGCCTCCTCCCCCGCCAGCGGGTCGAACGCGAAGCCGCACACGACGAGGAGGTCGGCGAACTTCACGGCCTCCTTGGCGGCGTCGCGGATGAGCTCCGGGCCGACGGTCCCGAACTCGGGGCCGATCGCGATCGCGACGGTCCTGGCCTGCCCGCTCTCGGTGTACTCCCCTACTCCCTGGACGAAGACGCCCGGGTACGGGTCGAGGCGGCTGAACGTCGAGGCGCTCCTCGCGCTTCGTGTTCTGGACGCCGGCCCGGCGGAGGTTGTCGAGGATGCTCGTCACGAAGGCGCCGGCATCGACCGACGGGGTCGACTCGGCGGCCTCGGCATCCTCGGGGCCGGTGACGAGCACCCGATGGGGCGACAGGCTCTCGACCGTGAACGGGCCCGACACGCGGACGACCTTCTTGTCCTCGTACGGGCGGTCGAACAGGGTCTCGGTCTCGGCGTGGCGGGCGATCGCGGCGTCGATCTCCTCGCGCGTCATGCCCTCGTGGATGTCCGGGTTCTGGGCGATCGACTTCAGGGTCACGTGCGGCACGCGCTCGTACACGAAGCCGCGGCGGACGTCGTTGGCGGTCGCCGGGATCGGGCTCGGCGGCGCCTGGCCGGTCACGTCGGCCTCCTTGCGGATCCCGGCCTCCGAGTCGGCGAGGAGGTAGTACGGGTACTTCGCGGCCATCAGGCGCGAGCGCGCGAGTGCGAGCGCGACGCGGCTCGTGTCGATCGTGATCCAGCGCCGGCCCCATTGCTCGGCGACGTACGCGGTCGTGCCGGAGCCGCAGGTCGGGTCGAGGACGAGATCGCCGGGGTCGGTCGTCATGAGGACGCAGCGCTCGATGACCTTCGTCGCCGTCTGGACGACATACATCTTCGTCCGTGAACGCTCCGGTCTCGTGTCGTCCCAGAGGTTGTCGAGCGGCATGACCGGGAAGTCGTCGACGATAGCGGACGTAGCGAAGCGTCGCGCCGACTGGAGACGACGCCGCTGCCAGCGACGAGCCGCTGCATGCCCGTCGATCGGTCGTCTTCCAGTGCTCGCCGGCGCCGGGTTGAAAGTCGCGCCCGTCGAAACTCGAACTCGGAAGTCGGCTCGTCGCGGGCCGCTGCGACTCGAGATTGTCGGCGCCGAAATGCGAGCGACCTGCGGGCAGCTGCGACCGGTCCGAGCATCTCGCGCGGTCATCCGACGTCGCGTCCGTCGCGCATGCTCGAGCCAGCGTAGTACGTCGCCGCCCTCGGTCCGACTCCGCTTGGCTCGAAGAGCTGGCGGTACTTGACGCGCTCGCGGTCCCTTGCGTACCAGAGCAAGTAGTCGGAGATCGCCGAGCGAGGTCACGCACTGAACGGCTGCACCGGTCGTCTTCGGAACGCGATCTGCGCGACGAAGTTGCTCGGCCCCGAAGACCTCGTCAAGAATCGCTCGGACGAGGTGGACGTTCTCGTCGCCGATCTGGACGAAGACCGATCCCGACTCGGTCAGGAGCTCGCGCGCGACCGACGAGTCGATCGCGCAGGTAGGCCAGGTACGAGTGGATCCCGAGCTCCCAGGTGTCGCGGTACGCCCGCACCTGCTCGGGCTGGCGCGTGAGGTCGGTGTCCTTGCCGTCCTTCACGTCGCGTTTGCGCGTACTTACCTGCCAGTTACTTCCGAATTTGATGCCGTAGGGCGGGTCGATGTAGATGGTCTGGACCTGGCCCTTGAGGCCCTCCTTCTCGGCGAGGCTCGTCATCACGAGGAGCGAGTCGCCGAGGATCATCCGGTTGGACCACTTGCCGGGGTGGCGGTAGAAGTCGACCTTCTCCTCGAACGTCAGGTCCGTGTACGGCGCGAAGAAGCCGAGCTGCTCCTCGGCGCGCCGGCCCTCGCTCTCGGCCCGGAGCTCCTCGACGAGCGCCAGCGGGTCGATGGTCTCCTGGATGTAGATGGGGACGGCCGGGACCTCGAGGTCGGCCGCGTCCTGCTCGTCCTTGCCCTTCCAGACGAGCTGCGGGTCCAGGCTGGGGTCGCGGGGGTAGCGCACGATCGCGGGCCTCTTCTCCTCCGGGCGGGCGAACGACTCGAGCTCGGCGGTCGGGATGTTGGAGCGGGTGTCGCCGGGATGGTCGATGGCCCGCACGGGGATGCGCGGGCCGGGCTTCATCTTGTCAGCCATCGCTCACCGCCGGGTCACCCTCTGACGAAAGGCCCGCGTCACGCAGTCCCGCGGCCTTGCGGATTGCGGCTCGCAGGTCCTTCATCAGCAGCACGAGATGGAGCGGGTCGGTGGGCGAAGGTTCGAAGGCAGTGATCCAGACGGGTGTAGAAGCGGACCACCTCGGCGGTCTCGGCGTGGATCAGGAGCGCCCGCGCGCCGATCCGCTCGGCGCTCGCCGCCGTCTGCAGGAATGCATCGCGCACGAGCGCGGAGCCGAGGCCTTGACCCTGGTCCCGGGTATCGACCCCGAGGCGCGTCAGGAGCACCACCGGGATCGGGATGCCGGCCCACGCCGGCTCGGAGTCTCGCGGGCGCTTCGCTCGTCTCAACCGCGCCGGCGGCGAGGGCGTAGTAGCCGGCGACGCGCCGGTCGTCGGATGGGTGCGTCACGTAGACGCGCGGCCGGTGTCCGATTGCTGGGCGATGAGCGCGTACCGGCGCAGCCAGTCGGTCTGGGCGGCCGATCCGCAGTCGAAGGTTGAGCGATCGTGATCCGCGGTCAGGAGTTCGACGGGGCGTAGCGCCTCACTCCAGGCTCGAGGATCGATGGGCCGGCCAGCAAGGCCGCCAGGCCCTCCACGGCTGCTCGGGTCGATCCAGGAGTTCGACGAAGGCGTCCCAGTGCTCCTTGGGCAGCACGAAGATCGTCCGGTCGGCCAGGAGCTGGCTGGCCGCCTCCGTGGCGTGCGCGAGCACGAACGCGCTCGTGCTCATCCCGGCGCTCCGCCGCCCGATCGAGCGAGTTCGCGCTTGTCCCGTTCGAGCCGTAGCTCGAGGCGGTCGACCTTCTTCGGCGCCGGATCGGCGATGGCCATCGTGGCCTCCGTGTACGGATACTGTACGTACGATGCGACGGACGGAAGTCACTGTCAAGAGCCCGCCTTCACTGGCGTGGCATCGAGGAAGCGCGAACGGATCAACTCCGCCGCGTTCTCCATGTGGGTGACCTCGAGGAACGCCCAGCGGCCGAGGCCGCCCCAGTGGTTCACGGCCGGCACCCAGAGATCGCGCGCGGCGGCGACCTTGGCCGCCTTCTCCTTCTTGGCCTCGCCGGAGACTTCGAGGAGCAGCGTCAGGAGGTCGTCCGGGCCGGTGGACGTCGGCGTCTCGCAGGCGGATGAGGAAGTCCGGCACGTAGTTCGCGGCCCGGCCCTCGAACGTGTACGGGATCTTGAGGTTCAGGCCCTGGTTCTTGGCGTAGCTGACGACCTCGGGCATCGACTCGAGCTTCTGGGCGAGCTCGGACTCCCAGTTCGAGTCCTGGGCGACGTAGTTGATGTGGCTCTTCGTCGTCGCGAAGCAGGTCTTGGTCGTCTCGAACACGACGTCGTCGGTCGAGCCGATCGGGTCGTACAGGCGGAGGGTCGGGCTCAGGCGCGGCTCGCCGTACGTGCCCTTCGCGATCGCCCGGTGGATCCGCTCGGCGGCGGCGTGACTCCACTCGGCGAGCAGCAGGAGCTGCGGGTAGGCGCCGTCGCCGAGGTAGGGCGTGACGCACTCGTCGATCCAGCGCCGGGTGATCGAGGCCAGCTGCGGGAAGAGCCAGGGCCGCTCGCCGCCGTCCTCGTCGCGGAAGAAGTTGTCCAGCGTCCGCTTGGCGACCGCGAACACGACGGTGTTCATCCGCTGCTCCTTGAGCGGCAGGTGGAGCAGGTTCATCTCGCCGACGATCGGGTCCAGCTGGGTCTCGGTCGGCACCTCGCGGGTCGAGAGCTCGAGGATGCTCGACGGATCGAAGGTCGCGGTCAGCGTCTCGGACGGCATCTCGAACCGGTAGCCGACGACGCGCGGGAACTCGATCCGGAGGTTCGATCGCTCCGGCAGCGCGCGGACGGTGAGGATCGGCTTCGGCTTGCGCGGCGTGCCCGCCTCGGTGGTGCTGAGGAACGTGAACGGGACGCCCAGGACCTCGGCGTACTCGGGCTCGAACATGCCCTCGGGCGTCGGGTCGTAGTTCGCGCGGCGGAGCGCCCGGCCGACGACCTGCTCGCACAGGAGCTGGGTCCCGAACGCCCGGATGCCGAGGATGTGGGTCACGGTGTTGGCGTCCCAGCCCTCGGTCAGCATGGAGACGGACACGACGCAGCGGATCTCCGCGCCCAGGCGGCCCGGCTTGCCGACGGTGTTGAGGACCTCGCGGAGGATGTCCTCGTCCTCGATCTCGTCGGCGCTGCGGCCCGGGAACCGGGCGACGTACTCGCGCTTGTACTCCTCGATCTCGCGGGCGGCGGCCTTCTTGAACGCCGGATCGAGGGCGTCGCCGCGGTCCAGCTGCATCGAGTCGATGAGGAGGCTGACCGGGCGCTGGCGCCAGGCGGCGTCCTCGATGTTGCTGAAGAGCGGCAGCTTGCCGGGCGCCGGGATCGTGGTCCCGTCGCGCTGCGGCTTGTCGTAGCCGGCGATCCAGTCGTAGACGAGCTTGCTGACGCTCGTGTTCGAGCAGACGACGATGAAGACCGGCGGCCGGCCCATGCCGGCGCCCGCCCAGTCGTCGAACGAGCGCTTGTAGTCGGCGTACAGGCTCTCCAGGGCGCCCTCGAGCTCCTTGGGCAGGATCGGGTCCCCCTCCCCCACCGTCGTGTCCTTGAGGCCCTTGCGCGGGAGCGCGTCGCGGACGTTCGTCCAGAGGTCGCGGTAGCGCGGCAGGTCGCCGACCATCGAGTCGTCCGACACCGGCACCCGCGGGATCTTCACGATCCCGGACTCGATCGCGTCCATCAGCCCGAAGTCGCTGACGACCCACGGGAACAGCGTGCCCTCGGCGTAGCCGGAGCCCTTGAGGAAGAAGGGCGTGGCGGAGACATCGAAGATCGAGCGGATGCCGATCTTGTCCCGGATGGCCTTGAGGCCGTCGAACCAGACCCGGGCCTCGTCCTGGTTCCGGCGCGCCTCGGTGCGCTCGTCGGCATCGAGCGTGCCTTCCTGGGCCGCCTCCTGGGGCGCCGGCGTGTAGCAGTGGTGGGCCTCGTCGTTGAGGACCACGATGTCCTTGGCCGTGCCGAAGACCCGGAGCACGCGGCGGACCATCTCGCCGGGCGTCTCCTTGAACCGCTCGTTGTCGGTGTCACCCTGGGACAGGATCCGCTTCGTGAGGCCGGCGGCCTCGATCTTGTCCCGGCGGATGAGGGCGTGGTAGTTCGTGATCTCGATCGTCGCGGCCTGGAGGCGGTCCAGCTGCTCCGGCGTGACGAGGTCCATCGCCCGGAAGAACGTCTGCGGGTCGTTCGGGAGGAGGACGCGGAGGCGGTCCTTGATCGTGATCCCGGGCGTCACGATGAGGAAGCGGCTGCTGAACCGCTTGTCGTACGGGTTGGCGAGCTTGTTGAGGGCCTGCCAGGCGATGAGCATGCCCATGACGACGGTCTTGCCCGAGCCTGTGGCCATCTTGAATGCCATCCGCGGCAGGCTGTCGTTCAGGCGGGCGTTCTCGCCGCGGATGACGTTGAGGGCCTTGGTGTCGCCGGTCTTCTCCGCGGCCTCAACGAGGTAGATCGCGGTCTCGGCGGCCTCGAGCTGGCAGAAGAAGAGGCGGCGGCTTCGGTCCTCGGCGCGCCAGTGGGCGAGGAGGTCCTTGGTGACCGCGGTGGTGTGCGGGTAGTCCTGGAGCCGCCAGCGTTCGACCGACTGTCGGATCTCGTTGACGATCTCGTTCGGCTGCTGCTTGATCCCGGCACCGAACTGGAGCGCGAGCTGGGGCGACGCCTTCTTGGGCTTCGCGACCGGGACGAAGAACTCGGAGGGCCGACGCCGCTCATCGATCTCGCCCGACACCTGGCCGTCGATCACGCGGAAGTGCCGCGCCGGCTCCGTGAACGGCGAGTTGATGACGGGGTTCGCGATGGGCGCGTTTGCCAATCGGTGCCCTCCCCTGTCTTCTGCTAGCGACCCAAGCGTGAGTGTATGGGGCCGACGCCGGTCGGTCCTGCCCTCACGCATACCCCCGATGCAGGCTGAACACGAACGGCAGGCGATTGGCCATCAGCAGGCCGAACGGGATGCCGAGGACCGTGAGCAGCAGGCCGTAGGCGACGGCCATCCAGAGGGCCGACAGCCACCAGCCGATTAGCAGGAAGTAAGCGAGCCGTAGTAGGGCCGACGACTGCTCGGTCTCGACGCGCTGGTGGCGGGTGATGCCGTCGGGGCCGGTCACGGTCGCGAACTGCTCGAGCCTCGGGCGGAGGGTCAGCACGGTCGGGACGCGGTTGATCACCCAGAACGCCAGCGGCAGCCCGATGATCGTGATCGCCAGGATCCAGGCCGCGGCCATCGCGAGCCCGGTGAGCCACCAGCCGACGAGCACGTACCAGACGGCTCGCACGAGCAGGCTCGGGCCGGTCTTGAGCTCGACGATGCCCTGGGTAGCCAACCGTGCCCCCTCCCCTGCCGATGCGCCCGCTTCGCCGCGTGAGGTAAATACTCGACTCCGCGGGGCTCGCGCCTAGCGTACCTGCACGCCGGCCAGGAATCCACTGCCTGGGATAAGCGGCTGCCAAGCACTCCGGTGTACCCTGCCGCTCGACATGCCAAGTTCTGCCCATTATTCTGACCATATGACCAAGACGGTGTCGGCGACGGAGGCGAAGGCCCGGATCCTCGCGCTCCTCGATGAGGTCGAGGCTGGCGAGGAGGTCGAGATCACTCGCCATGGGCGCCTGGTCGCTCGGCTGGTGCCCGCGCGCGGCGGGGCGGCATTGCGCGGCCGGCTCGCCGGCCAGGTCTGGCAAACCGTTTCCGACGACGAGCTGCTCGAGCCGATCCAGGCTGACTGGTCCGCCGAGGATTGGCTCGACAAGGGTCCTGCGTCGCCCAAGTGAGCACGGTCATGCTGGACAGCCACGCCGTCCACTGGTGGGCGGCCGACCCAGGGCGCCTCAGCCCCGCCGCGGCTGCGGCCATCGGGGATGCCCAGGAGCTCGCCGTGGCCGGCGTCACGTGGTTCGAGCTCGCTTGGCTGGTCGCGAACGGCAGGCTCCACTCGCGCATCCCCGTTCGCGCCTGGCTGGATCAGTTGGCCCGCGAGATCAGGACCTTGCCGCTGACCACGGCCGTCGCGGCGCGAGCGACCGAACTGCCGGCGACGTTTCCGCGTGATCCGGCAGATCGGATCATCTTCGCCACGGCTCAGGAGAGCGGCTTCCGCCTCGTCACCAGGGACCGGCGGATGCACGAGCACGACGTCGCCCGGGAATTCGTGATCTGGTAGCGATGGGGGCGCTGTCTTCGGACAGTCATCCCCAATACCGGTTCGCGGGGTCGTCGGAGATGCGGGCGAGCAGCCGATCGACCTGTGTGGTCGGCTCGATGAGGTCCCGGTGCCAGACGTTGTTGCGGTCGGCCCAGTAGAGGGTCCAGGTCTGTTCCGTGGCATGGAGGCGCAGCTGGGCGAACCGCGAACTCGTCCACTCAGGCCCGATTTCCGGCGTCCAGGGCGCGCGTCGCTCGATGATCGTCAGCCGCCGGCCGGCCTGCTCGAGGTCGAGGCGGATTCGATCCCTCACGTGGGCGGGCACGCGATCCCGGCAGAAGCGTCGGACCCGCGCCAGGTCCAGCTCGGGCGGGGTCCCGGCGCCACTTCGGTCCACGCCAGGGATCGGCGCCCCGGCCGGCCTCGCCGGCGCCCGCCGCGCCGCCGCGGCGAATTCGAGGAAGTACCGGTTGAGCGGTGCGTCGCCCGTGGGATCGCCCGCATAGCGCGAGATCGGCTCGCGGACGATCTCGACCCCGTAGTCCGCCGGATCAGGCAATCCTGACCACCTTCATGACCGCGTCGCCGACGTGGTTCATCACGTTGATAGCGAGCCTGCCCGGCGAGTGCCGCGGGAGCGGCCTCGAATCGCGATGGCGAGGATCGCCACGTACCCGAGCGCGATGAACGCCAGCATCGGGTACGTATGGAGCCAGTGCCAGGTGTGGTCCAGCGCCTGGAGGGCGGTGTCGCAGGCGAAGCTGCGCCCGACGAGCCGGCCACAGGTGAAGGGCGGCGTGCTGAATGCCCGCCACAACACGTCGCCCCCCGGGTCGAGGAGCAGGAACCCGAACGCGGCCGCCGTCCACATCGCGACCGCGCCGGCGAGTGCCTGCCGGCGATGCGGGCGCATCACCTGCCGTGGCCGGATGTGCTCGCCAACTGCTCCCCTCCCCGCCTGCACGCTCCCGCTCGCGCGCTGTCGCCCAAGCTGGGAGGACCCATTCTGCCACCGGCGCGTGCTACGAGACGAGGCTCTCGACGAGGGGGTGCCGGACACGTTGAGCATGACCGCGCGGCGCTGATCCGCGTCGCCGGCCATGTCAGCGCGCATCCGCGAGCGTCACGAGCCACCGCTGTTGACCGATATTTCGAGTGTCCGACGAAGCAGGGGCCGTGCGAGTGGGTGGCGTGCGAGTTCCGGTGCCGAATGGCCGAGATTCCGGCCGATTGGCGGCGGAACCCCAGGGTTCGACCGCGCGAAGGGTCGACCTTCGTCGGATGACCGATATGTCGGTCACTGGGTCGGCTGCAGCCCCTGACGAGATCGCGCGTCCCCGAGCGCTACGTGCCAGCCGGAACGGTAGGGGCCGGCGTCACGGGCTTCGTACCCTTGATGAGGACGCCGTTGACCGCTGGGTACTTCGAGTAGTACCGCTTCGTCCAGTGGACCTTGCCGTGATCGTAGATCGTCACGGTGACCCAGACCTGCGCGCCGTTCACCGCGGAGTTGTTGCGGAACGAGTACCCGACCGGCTTGGTCGGGTCCTCGACCACCGTGTCCTTCGCGCTCGGGCCCGGCTGGACGACCAGGTCGGTGATCTTCGTGGTCCGGCCGTTCGGCACGCTCCAGATCTTGAACGTCAGCCATCGCTTGCTGCCGGTCCTGGTGATCGTATGCGTGATCAGGATCGGGAACTCGGTGTCGTTCTTGAAGCTCATCGTCTGCGTGGTGTTGCCGACGATCCAGACGGTGGCATCGAGGCCCGGCGGATACCGGCTGATGAACTCGTTGTGGTTCTGGCGGGCGATCGGCACCATGCCCGCCCGGAACGCCGCATTGAAGAGGGTCGTGGAGGTGGTGCAGATTCCGCCGCCGAACGCCCCGGTGACGGTGATCTTGCCGCCCTCGATCGCGTTGCCCGGACCCGTGCCCGGGAGCAAGCGCAAGTCGCCGACGACCTTCCAGAAGTCGAAGATCGCGCCGGCCGGCACCACCGTCCCGTCGATCTTCGTGGCCGGCGCCTCGATGTTCCCGCCCCAGTGGTTGTTGACGATGGAGTAGTAGTAGACGCTGTAGGAGCTGATGAGCTGCATGTTGGGGGCGAACGCTTCGGCAGCAGTCGTGGTGAGCGCCGGCTCGACGGCCGCGACGGTGGCCGGGACCAGTGATGCCGCCTCGCCCGCCTGCCGAGCGCCGATCTCGCGCATGATCGCGGCCTTCGTTCCGGCAGCGTCGAGCGTTCGGCCTTCGAGGCCCGTGTCGATCGCGACGACGTGGTCCTTGACCAGCTTGAAGCCCGCCTCCTGCGCGGCCTGGTTGACCTGCTGGCCCAGTGTGGTGAGGACGGGGTCGAGGCCCGACTCGTCGAAGACCGGGGTGAGGCTCCCGTCGGCCGCGGTCGAGAACGAGATCAGCGGCGCGAGGCTCGACCGGGCGATCTCCCAGGTGTCCATGAGCCGGACGACCTGCATGTCGGCGGCCATTCGATTGGCGGCCGCGCTCGCGGCCTCGGCCGAGGCGGTCGTGACGGAAGGAGCCAGCGGCACGATCGGCACGGCCAAGGTGGTCGACGCCGGCGTGTAGATCGCCTGGAGCTCCTGATCGAGCGCGGCCAGCAGGGCCGACTTGTCTACTTCACGACCGTCCTTCGCCGGAGACGCGCTGAACGTGCCGTCCTGGCCGGCCGACACGGAGGCGTCGGAGGGGGTCCGGTCGATCGCCGTGGCGAACGACTCGACCGTGGCCGCGACCTTGTCGCGGTCATAGATCACGGCGGCGTCGAGGGTGACGCCGCGGATCGCGGCGCGGGGTTCGCCGATGAGCCTGGCGAGTGGCTCGCCCTCGCGGCCCGCCACGAGCGCCGCGTCGACGAGTGCCGAGGTGTCGAGGCGGCGGCCGATGTCGGCGTAGCTGATGATCGCCGTCTGGCCGTCCGGGCCCGTGAGCGTGATCTGCCCGGTACCGAGCGACCCGTACGCGTTCGCGATCTGCGCCTCCGCCTGCGCACGGGTGAGCCCGCCGAGGTCCGTGTTTCCAATGCTGACGCCGGGCAGGACCCGGCCGTCGTACTGCTGGCCCCAGGCGTACAGGACGCCCGCGCCGGCAGTGCCCGTCAGGAGGATGCCCAGGACGAACGAGACGCCGAAGCGGAGAACCAGCGAGCGTCGGCGTCGAGGCTTTGCCGGGGGCGGCTGCTCGCCGTCGATCACGGCGGCCGCGAGGGGCACGGAGGGAGCGTCGGGAGCGTCGGGTAGCGCCGGCACGGCCGTCGCGTCGGGCGCGGCCGGCACGTCGGGCAGCGCCGGCACGGCGTCGAGCCCAGGCTCGGAGGCTGGCGCCGGGTCCGCGGCGGCCGGGTTGATCGGCTCGTCCGACGCCGGCGCGTCGGCGGAAGCGGCCGAAACCTCGGCGTCAGCCGCGGCGGCGGTCGCCGCGAGCTCCGCGTCGTCGTCGGCGGCATGCGCCGAAACTTCGGCTCCTGCGTCGGCGGGGGTCGCCGCGAGCTCGGCTCCTGCGTCGGCGGCAGGCGCCGCGAGCTCGGGTCCAGCGACAGCGGTGTCGCCGTCGGGCGAGGAGGCGTTTGCAGCCCGGTCGGCTGCGGAGCTGGACATATCGGTCATTCAGGTGCTCATGCGCGATCCGCCTGCGCCGGGATCGTCCCCGCCACGGGCGACATCTTCGGGTCTGGACGCGGATCTGTCACGGGCCTATTCGTCCGGTTACCTGAGCCGTGGCCGCCGCTACGGCATTGACACCGTGATACCGCACGGTATCATCCATGGGTGCCGATGACGTTGCGACTCTCTGCCGAGGAGACGGAAGCCCTCCGCGAGACGGCGCGCCGCGAGCATCGATCGATGCAGGAGGTCGCTCGCGAAGCGATCGCTGCCTACGTTTCGAGCCGCGTTCGGCGGCGAGACGAGCTCTTGGCCCGGATCGTGGCCGAGGACGCCGCGCTCATTCGCCGCCTCGGCAGCATGTGACCGAGTTCCTCGACCTCGAGGATCTCCTTGTGGCGGCCGACGCCGCGGTCGGCGGACAGGCGGAGATCCGGGACATCGGGTTGCTCCAGGCGGCGGCCGCTCGACCGATGGCAACCGCGTTCGGCGACGAGGCCTACACGACGCTTGATGCGAAGGCCGCCGCACTCCTCCAGTCCATCGTGTCGGGGCATCCGCTCGTCGACGGCAACAAGCGACTCGGGTGGGTCGCGGTCCGCCTCTTCTACCTGGTGAACGGGCTCGACATCCGGCCGCCAGTGGACGAGGCGTTCGACCTCATCGTCAGGATCGCGAGCGGCGATCTCCGCGATGTCTCCCCTATCGCCGAGCGCCTCGCCGGGTGGCACTCGACAGCGGCGTGATCGCACGAGGTTGCCGCGTCCACGGCAGTGCGCCGCTGGGTCTCGTTTCAGGCGTTCAGGGCGGCCTTCCATTGGTCGAGGCGCTGCCGGATGAGGGCCGAGCGGGGTCCGGGATCATCGCCGTCGAGCACGGCCAGGTCGTCCGGGTCGGCGCGAAGGTAGATGCCGGACGTCTTGGCGTGGAAGGCGTTGGCACCGTACGAACGCGTCAGGTAGTAGCCGTTGGCGCGATCGACCGACTCGATCTTGATCTCGCCGGTCCCTTCGATCTCGGGGGCGTCCGGGTGGCGCGGACGCTCGCCTCGGAAGAAGTAGAAGATGCCCGACGGATCCACCCGCTCCTTCGACGCCTCGCTCCAGTAGCGCGCGGACAACGTGCCATCGGCGTCCCACGAGCGCCCATTGATCTCGAGGGCTCCGGCGCGGTCCCTTGTGATGTTCAGCAACGAGACGGCCGATGGTTCGAGCTCGGTCCGCGCCGTGAGCGATAGCTGCCACCACTGACCCTCGAGCCGGCTGAGGCGGCCTTCGGCATCGATTGCAGTGCGAAGCTGCTGGTTGATGTGGCGGACGATGACCGGGGTCGTGTCCGGGTCGTACCGGATTGAGGTCATGCCCAGGAGATCCGTCGGTAGCTTCGCGCCCCGCGCGTGGAGGATGAACGTCCGTCGCATCCCGAGGGCGCCGCCGAACAACCCCGCCTCGAAGACAACGTTGTCGCGTGGTGCGGCCTGGCCGGCTCCAGGATCCGGCGCCGCACCTTTCGAGGTCCAGTCGTCCTGGCCGAAGACGAACACCGCGAAGTCCACCGCGCGGGTGAGCTCGACGAGCCGATCGAGGGTCGAGACGCCGGGGTTGAAGGCGTTGGTCCAGGCGTCGACGTCGGCGATCTCGTCCAGTCCGCGGGCGATCGCGCTCAGCAGCTTTGATTGCTGGGTGGACGATCCGAGGAAGACCCGTGGCTTCATGGCCACAGCGTAGCGTCGCTGGACAACAGGCAAGGCATTGCTGAGTTGCCACGACGTCGCAGGGCGTCGGGATGTCGGTACTACCATCAGGCAGTTGCATGCAGAAGGAGGGATTCGTGAAGCTGCTCCTCACGTCCGGGGGCGTCACGAACGCCAGCATCCGCGAGGCACTCGTCGACCTGCTGGGCAAGCCGATCGCCGACGCCACCGCGCTCTGCATCCCGACGGCCCAGTGGGGCCACCCGATGTGCGGACCGATCTCCGTGCGCGGCTTCGTCAGCGGGCTGCCGCCGTGGGGCGGCGTCACCTCCCTGGAGTGGAAGTCAGTCGGCCTCCTCGAGCTCAGCGCCCTGCCCACCATCGGCGCGGAGCGGTGGGTCCCATGGATCCGGGAAGCCGACGTCCTGCTCGTGGATGGCGGCGACGCCACCTACCTGTGCCACTGGCTGCGCGCGTCGGGGCTCGCGGACCTCCTGCCGTCGCTGCCCGACACCACCTGGGTCGGGGTCAGCGCCGGCAGCATGGTGATGACCCCGCGGATCGGCGAGTTCTTCGTGGAGTGGCCGTCGGCGCCGGACGACCGCACCCTGGGTATCGTCGACTTCTCGATCTTCCCGCACCTGGACGTCTTCCCGACGAATACGCTCGCGGCGGCCGAGCGCTGGGCGGCGGAGATCGGCGGCCCGGCGTACGCCATCGACGACCAGACCGCGATCCGGGTCGTCGATGGCAGGGTCGACGTCATCTCCGAGGGGACCTGGAAGCTGCTCGCTTCCTAGTCGCCGCTGCCAGACGCGGAAGCACGCGTCGGCGCTTCGCAACGATCTTCAGCCTGTCTGCGGGCAGGGCTCACCGAGTTCCGGAGCTGACGCTTGGTGCCGGCGCGCCGCTGCTGATCGGTTGCGAGCCAACATATGGTAGCGTGTATGGCATGGAGCGAACGACCGTCTATCTGACCGAGAACCAGAAGCGCGCCCTCGAGCGGTCGGCCAAGGCCGAGGGCCGGAGCGAGGCCGAGCTGATCCGCGAAGGCGTCGACCTCGTCACCGGTCGGCTCCGCGCCGCCGAACCGCGCCTGCCCCTGTTCGAGAGCGGCCAGCCGGACCTCGCGTCCCAGGTCGATGAGGCGCTTGCTGGGTTCGGGGAGTGATCCTCCTCGACACGAGCGGCCTGCTCGCCGCGATGGACGGCAGCCAGCGTCAGCACGCCGAAGCGGCCGCCGCGATCCGGGCGGCCAACGGTCCCCTCCTCCTGTCCCCGTTCGTGCTCGCAGAGCTCGAGTGCCTCCTCTCGACCAAGGTCTCCCAGACGGCGGCGGTCGCCCTCCTCGACCAGGTCGCCGCCGGCGCGTACCGCCTCGAGCCGATGGACGCCGGCGACATCGCCCGTGCCTCGGAGGTCATCCTCAGAGTACCGCGACCTCCGGCTTGGCCTCGCCGACGCGTCCATCGTGGTCCTCGCAGAGCGCCACGCCACCCTCGACGTCCTGACCCTCGATGAGCGCCACTTCCGGGCGGTCAGAGGCCCTGGTGGACGTTCGTTCCGCCTCCTCCCGGCCGACAGCGCCTGAGCCGGACAGCGTTGCACGCCGTCTGCCAACCATGACCAGATACCTGATCCTCCTGCGCGGGATCAACGTCGGCGGCCGGAACAAGGTGCCGATGGCGGCGCTGCGCGAGCTCCTCGAGTCGCACGGCCACGCGAACGTCTCCACGTACATCGCGAGCGGCAACGTGATCCTGAGCTCGGACCGATCGGCGGCGGCGATCAAGCGGGAGCTCGAGGAGGCCCTCCCGAAGACGTTCAGGCTCGACAGCGACCTGATCGCGGTCCTGGTCCTGACGCGCGACCAGCTCCGTGCCGTGGTTCGTGATCGGCCGGAGGGCTTTGGCGACGAGCCGGACACCTACCACTCCGACGCCATATTCCTCATGGACATCGACGCGTCGAAGGCCATGGCAGTCTTCGATCCGCGGCCCGGCGTCGACGCGGTCTGGCCGGGCAAGGGCGTGATCTATTCGCAGCGGCTGAGTGCCCAACGGACGAGGAGCCGACTCAACAAGATCATGGGTACCCCGCTGTACAAGTCGATGACGATCCGCGGCTGGGCGACCACCATGGCGCTGCTCGAACGCATGGAGGCGCCCGAGGCAGACGTCTGACGTCCTTCCGCTCGTGACCGACATTTCGGGCGTGCGACGAAGCAAAGGATGCGGGAGGGGCCCGAATTCGGGTTCGGGTGCTGGATGGCCGACCTTTCGCTCGTTCGGCGGCGGAAACCCAAGCCAGGGCCGCGCTGAGGACCGACGTTCGTCGGATGACCGAAATGTCGGTCAGCGGTCTCGCGCCCCTGCTGGCGGCCCGGATTGCCAGGCCGCCAGCGTGACGAGCACGCACATGCGCTTGACAGCCAGCTGAACACCCGTTTAGTCTACTGAACATGAGTTCAGCCCGCGATCACGACGACGGCGATCTGACCGCCCGTGCCTCCATCCGGAATGCCGCGTTGCGGCTCTTCGCCGAGCGGGGCCCGGATGCGGTGACCGTGCGCGAGATCGCCAAGCAGGCCGGCGTCTCCCCTGCCCTCGTCCTCCATCACTTCGGGAGCAAGGACGGCCTGCGCGTCGAAGTCGACGCGTTCGCCGCACAGGCGTTCGACGCGATCTTCGAGGCCTTGCCGGTCGACAAGCTTGCCGAGCTGCTCACCGGCGGGGCAGCGCCGGGCTCGCTCGCCGAGGCATTCGCCCGCGGCTTTCCGCCCGGCTCGCCGCTCCCCGCCTACCTGGCGCGGCTCCTGCTGACGAACGACCCGGCCGGGGCCGCGCTGTTCGGGCGCTGGTTTGCCGCGACCCGGCGCCTTCTCGACGTGATGGTCGAGATGGGCGTCGCCCGGCCGAGCGAGGACCCCGCCATCCGGGCGGCGTTCTTCCTGGTCAACGACCTCGCACTCATCCTCCTGAGAAACCCGATCGCCATGGCGATCGGTGCCGACCCGCTGACCCCCGCGGGGGTCGACCGGTGGGCCCGGGAGGTCGGCCTCGTCTACGCCGAGGGCGCATTCCGTGCCCCGGAGAAGGAGTAACACGCCCATGAGCGCGGCCCAACCAATCATCCGCACGCAGGGGCTGATCAAGACATTCGGATCGGTCCGTGCCCTCGACGGGCTCGATCTCGAAGTAGCGCCCGGCGAGGTCCACGGCTTCCTCGGCCCGAACGGGGCGGGCAAGTCGACGACGATCCGCATCGTCCTTGGCCTGATCCGCGCCAGCGGCGGTCACGTCGAGCTCTTCGGCGATGACCCGTGGCGCCAGGCCGCGACGCTCCACGCACGGCTGGCCTACGTCGCCGGCGACGTCGCGCTCTGGTCGGGGCTCACCGGCGGGCAGTGCCTCGATGTCCTCGGCGCGACCCACGGCGGCCTCAACGAGACTCGCCGGGCCGCGCTCATCGAGCGGTTCGACCTCGATCCCACCAAGCGGATCCGCGACTACTCGAAGGGCAACCGGCAGAAGGTCGCCCTCATCGCCGCCCTCGCCGCCGACGTCGAGCTGCTGGTCCTCGACGAGCCCACGTCGGGTCTGGATCCGCTCATGGAGCAGGCCTTCCAGGAGGTCGTCCGGGAGCGGCGCAAGGAGGGCACGACGGTCCTGCTGTCGAGCCACATCCTCGGCGAGGTCGAAGCGCTGGCCGACCGGGTGACCATCATCCGCCGGGGCCGGAGGGTGACCACCGGAACCCTCGCCGAGTTGCGACGGCACACCCGGACCAACGTCCACGCGGTCACCGTCGACGCACCTTCTGGCCTCGCCGACGCCGCAGGCGTCGCGGACCTCGTCTCCGAGCGGCTCGACGGCCACGTCGACAGCCGGTTCACGATCGATGCCGAGCACCTCGACGTCGTCGTGGGCCTGCTGCACGCGGCGAGGATCCACACGCTCACGGTCACCCCACCGAGCCTCGATGCGCTCTTCCTGCGGACGTATGCCGGGGAAACCGGCCCCCTCGACGCGTCCGAGCTCGGGGAGCCGGCGGAGGCGGCCCGATGAGCACGACCGGCCTGCGGACGATGCTCGGAATCCAGTGGCGGACGCACCGCCGCGGCACGCTCATCTGGATGCTCGCGCTCATCGCCATGATGGTCGGCACGGCGGGGTCGATCGCCGGGCTCTACGGCACCCCCGAGAAGATCCACAGCTACGCCCAGGCCGCGACCACCGGCGACGCCCTCGTCGCGATCAACGGGCGGGTCGAGGGCATCGACAGCCTCGGCGGCATCATCGCCGACGAATTCGGCTTCATGGCCGCGTTTCTCCTCCCCTTGCTCGGGATCAGCCTCGTCGCCCTCATGACCCGGAGCGAGGAGGAGGCCGGGCGGCTCGAGACGGTCCTCGCCGGCCGTGTCGCGCGCCAGGTCCCGGTGCTCGCCGGGCTCACGCTCGCCTCCGCCGCGATCGTCGTCACCGCCATCGCCTTCGCGATCGGGATGACGGCGTTCGGGGTGCCCGCCGCCCGGTCGGTCCTCTACGCCGCCTCCCTCGGCATGCTGGCGTTCGTCTTCGCCGGGCTGGCGGCACTCCTCGCCCAGGTGACCCTGCACTCCCGGGGGGTCTACACGTGGGGCCTGCTCGTCCTCGCCGCGGCCTACGTGCTGCGCGGTGTCGGCGACGTGACGAAGACGTGGGTCACGTGGCTCTCCCCCCTCGGCTGGTCCGAGAAGGCCGCCGCCTTCGGGGACATGCGCTGGTGGACCCTCCTGATCCCCCTCGCCGTCGGCGGTTTGCTCGCCGGGATGGCCGTCCTCGTCGCCGGGCGCCGCGACCTCGGCAGCGCGCTGACCGGTGGTGGCGCGGGCTCGGCGCGCGCGACCTCGTGGCTGCGCAGCCCGATCGGGCTGGCGGCCACCATCCACCGCCCGGCGATCCTCGGATGGCTTGCCGGTGCGGTCATCCTCGCCGGCACGATGGGCTCGCTCGCCCGGCAGTTCATCGACGCCATCCTCGGCAACGCGGGCATGGCCGACGCCTTCGGGCTGTCAGGGGCGCAACCCGTGGACGGGATGGTCGCGCTGACCCAGCTCTACATCGCGATCATCGCCACGGGGTTCGCGGTCCAGGCCGTCGGCAGCCTGCGCGGCGAGGAGACCACGGGCCGCCTCGAGATGCGGCTGTCCGGGACCCTGTCGCGCCTTGGCTGGCTGGCCGTTCACGGGTTCGTGATCGTGGCCGGCATCGTCGTCATCGCCGTCGTCTCGTCGCTGGTCCTGGCCGCGGGGATGGCCTGGTCGGTGGGCACGGGCGTGAACGTCGGGCGGGTGCTCTGGGCCGGCGCTGGCCTACCTGCCGGCCGAGCTCCTCGTCGGCGGGTTGGCGCTCGCCCTGTTCGGCCTCCGGCCGAGGGCGTTCCCGGCCGCCTGGGCCGCCCTGGCGGCCGTCACCTTCATCGCCTTCCTCGGGCCGGGACTCAAGCTGCCCGCGTGGCTGCTCGACCTCGCCCCCACGACCCATGTCGGCAACCCGCCGGTGGGGACCGTTGCGGCAGGCCCGCTCGTCGCCCTCGGCGCCATCGCCGTGGTCCTCGGGATTGCGGCGGCGGTCGGATTCCGTCGTCGAGGGGTGCCGCAGAGCTGAGCCGGCGCGAAGAGCCCCGCGCATGCCGATCGCCCCGCTCGGCGCATCAGTGAACGAGCATGGGATCGACCCTGAAGATCCGATTGCCGCTGTACTCCTGGACCCAGAGCTCCCGGCCCACGTGCTCCACGGTCCAGATCCCGGGTGCCAGCGTCGCCATGCCCGCCGCCGCGTTCGTCCCGGCTACGCCACCGGCAGGAGCCTGACCACGGGGATCACGCGAGTCGTCTTCGTCGGGTAGTCCTTGAAGGCAGGGTGCTCGGCGGCGTGTGCGGCGTACAGGCGATCCCGTTCCTCGCCCTCGACCACGGACGCGCGTACCTGGAACGTCTCCTCGCCGAGCTCCACGGTGGCGACCGGGTTGGCGAGCAGGTTGAGATACCACGCCGGGTTCGTGGGAGCGCCGCCCTTTGATGCGACGATCACGATCGCGTCACCGTCGCGGGTGTAGGCCAGGGGCGCGAGTCGCGGTTCTCCGCTTCGCGCGCCCTTCGTCGTGAGCAGGAGGATGTTTCGGCCCAGGAACGGTCCCGACGTTGCCTTTCCACCGTGGGTTCGAAAGTCGGCGACGAGGGCGTCGGTGAAGTTCGCGTAGTCGGAGCGGGCATCTGTAGTTGTCATGGCAACTATATTACCGCATCGGCGGAAAGTGCCCCAGGGCTGAGGCGGCGCGGGTCTGGCGGCGTGACGCGTCGCCCAGCTGGCGTCCTCAGCCGCGTCGGCGCTCGGCGCATCCGATCGAGCTCGCGGCGAAGACGCTTGCTCGGCCGGCCCTCGCCACGGACCACCGCCATCCCGGGCGCGACCTCGCGGATGACCGGCGGCGGGCTGTTGTCGATGTAGCACGTGGCGGCGACCGGCGCGCCGACGCGCGATTCGATCGGCCGCACGACCTCCACGATCCGCTCGCGTTCGGCGATCAGCGCGTGCACCACGTCGCCGGCCCGAACCTTCGCCGACGACTTGGCCTGGTTGCCGTTGACGCGGACGTGCCCGGCGTCGCACAGCTGGGTGGCGATGGCACGGGTCTTGACGAGGCGGACCGCGCACAGCCAGCGATCGATCCGCGTGTCGCCGGACGCGGCTTGCTCGTTCACCTCACTCGGTCACCGCGGCCGAAGGTCGTCAAGCAGGTAGCGGGCGACCTCGTTGACGAGCGGCTCGCCGGCCGCAAACCGGCGGATCTGGTCGCCGGCGAGCTGAAACGCCCGAATCGCGGCGCCCGGCGAGTCGCCGGCCATGTGCGGTGTGACGAGGACGTTGGGCAGTTCCCAGAGGACGTGATCCGGCGGAAGCGGCTCCGGGTCGGTTACGTCGAGGGCGGCCCGTAGCCGGCCGGCCCGGAGCTCCGCGACGAGCGCGTCGGTCTTGATCGTGGGGCCGCGACCGGCGTTCACCACGAGGGCGCCGTCCGGCAGGATGCCGAGCCGCCGCGCGTCCAGCAGGCCCTCCGTCTGGAAGGTCAGCGGCAGGATGTCCACGAGGATCTCGGCGTCGCGGAGGACCTCGTCGAGGTCGGCCAGGCCGCGCACGCCGTCACGGGCGGTTCGCCCGACGCCGGTCACCTCGACCCCGAACGGCCGCAGCCGATCCTCGATCGCCGACCCGATCGACCCAAGGCCGAGGATGACGACATGCCGGCCGGCCAGCTCGGGCGGCTTCATGTCGGCCCACTCGCGCCGCACCTGCGCATCGCGGGCCTGCACGAGGCCGCGTTGCATCGCCAGGATCGCTCCAACGACCCACTCCGCGAGCGGTGCGTCGTAGACCCCGCGAGCATTGCAGACCATCATGTGCTCGGGCACCCGTCCGGCCAGCCAGTCGACCCCGGCGCTCAACGTCTGGATGACACGGAGCCGACCCCCTCCCCCGGCGAGCAGCGCGAACAGCGGACCCCGGATCCGCGCGTACGGCACGATGAGGTCGACATCGGCGAGATCCGGGACCGGCTCGGGCTTGGGCGGGACGAGCCGGACGTCGACGTTCGGCGGCAGTTCGCCCATGTGGGCCCGCTCGGGAACGTCTGGCAGGCACACGACGACGTTGTCGGGGCGCGCCGGCTCGGGCATGTCGGTCATCTCCACGCGACGATACCCGGCGCGAGCATCCGGTGCCGTCCACCGTGAAGAACATCGTTGCGGTCAACTCCGCGTTCGGCGTTCCGTGGCAATCTGGGTCGATGAGGGAAAGACCATCGGCCGAAGGAGCATCAGCCAAAGGCATGATCGCAGTCGACCCGATCAGCCGACCGTGAACCCGGTGGCGCCCAACCGCTTCCTCGGCCGAGCCCTGGAGCTTTTTGAACGCGCGCCGTTGATCGATGGCCACAACGACCTCGCGATCGCCCTGCGCGAGAAGGTCGGCGGGATCGCCGTCTCGGCGGTCGATCTCCGGAGGCGGGTCGAGGGACTCGACACGGACATTCCTCGCCTGCGTGCGGGTCGTGTCGGGGGCCAGTTCTGGTCCGTGTGGGTGCCCGCCGAGCTGCCCGAGGAGCGGGCCCTGCCGATGGCCCTCGAGCAGCTGGACATCGCGGACGGGTTCGCGGCCCGCTACCCCGACGTCTTCGGGCGCGCGGGGACCGCCGACGAGGTCGAGGCGGCCTTCGCGAGCGGCCGGATCGCGTCGCTGCTCGGGCTGGAGGGCGGCGCGATGATCGCCAGCTCGCTGCCGATCCTTCGGACCTTCTTCGCCCGCGGCGTCCGGTACATGACCCTCACCCACTGGAAGACGACGCGCTGGGCCGACAGCGCCACCGACGCGCCGCAGCACGGCGGCCTGACGGCGTTCGGGCGCGAGGTCGTCCGCGAGATGAACCGGCTCGGGCATGCTCGTCGACCTCAGCCACGTGGCGCCCTCGACGATGGCCGCGGCGCTCGAGGTCACGGAATCCCCCGTCGTCTTCTCGCACTCGGGGGCGCGGGCCATGACGGCACACGTCCGGAATGTCCCGGACGAGATCCTGCGTCGGATCCCCGCGAACGGCGGGGTCGTCATGGCGGTCTTCCTCGGGCAGTTCGTGTCCGACGAGGTCCGCCGCCACGTCGAGCCGGGCGATCGGGTCGAGGAGGCGTTCGCTCGGGAGCACCCGGACGCGTCGCCTGCCGCCGTTCGCGAGGTGCAGCTGGCGTGGCTCGCCGCGAACCCGCCGCCGGCGTCGAGCCTCGGGCAGATCGCCGACCACATCGACCATCTCGTCGAGGTGATGGGTCCGCAGCACGTCGGGATCGGCAGCGACTTCGACGGCGGCGAGCTCATGCCGGTCGGGATGGAGGATGTCTCGCGATACCCGTGGCTGATCGCCGAGCTGCTGCGACGCGGCCATTCCGAGGACGACGTCCGGGCGATCGCCGGCGGCAACATCCTGCGGGTCATGCGTGGCGCCGAGGCGGCAGCGCGCCGCATCCAGGTTGAGCGGTTGCCGTCCGAGGCGACGATCGAGGCGCTGGACGGCTGAGCCTACTGCCTCGGGATCGCGAGGACCGGAGTCAGCAGTCGAAGACGAACCAGCACAGCTCATTGCGCAGGCGCTGGTCGTCGAGCACCAGCTCCCGGATGTCGTCGGGGAGTTTGGCGCGCTGCCACCGGCATTCGTGGCGGCCGGCCTCCACGCCGTCATCTCCAGGTGCTGCCGCCTGCACCGCCCTGATCGCGTAGGCCGCGGCGCCGAGCTCGTGGGCTGCCACGTGGCCCACCGCCGCGGCCTGGCCGGCGGCGTACGCGGCGTGCCGCGCGGCCCCCTTCAGGTCCCTCGCCGCGGCATTGGCATGGCCGGCCGCCGTACGAGCCTCCCACCAGCTGACCTCGCCCCGCGCCCAGGCACGCCCGAGGTCGATCGCCCGACGTGGACGGACGTCGCCCGGCCGTACCTGTTCGAACTGGTGGAGCACATGCTCCGCGCAGTCAGCTGCCCAGATCGCGAGCCGCCGGTGGTCGTCGTCCCGGAGCGTCCCGCCGCGACGCACGGTGATGAACCGCGGATCGCGGACCTTCGGAAGGATCACGCGCGATCCCTGCGGATGGCCGAGGCGTTGATCTCGTCGCTCCCGATGGCCACCCAATCGTCAGCCTCGACCGGCCACGCCTCGAGATCCGGAGAGGCGAGGAGCGACTCGATCAGCGACGCCGACCCGCCGACATAGGTTGAGTCCTGGTCCGGATCGGAGGCGACGAACCACGCCCGATCCGCGGGCCAGAGGAGCGTCGGTGGTCGGGCCACCAACTGGGGGCTCGATGACTGCGAAATCGGCAGCCAGGGCTGCGTCGATCGGAGCCGCGGCGGACGAGGAATGTCCGCTGGTCGAGCATCAGCACCGGCGCCCCGGACCACGCCGAGCCGGAGCGCCGCCCGCAGCCCTCCCACATGCCGAAGAAGCAGTGGTCTGCCGACGACGTGTGAGTCACGAGCAAGGAGCGAAGCGCGGCGAAGTGACCCGGCGGCAGGCCACCCGTGTCCGGCGCGGCCACGAAGGGCGCCGGCGCGACGGGTTCCTGGATGGGGTGGGCGAGGAACTCCCATTGGGCCAGCGAGTGGACCTCCCGGCCCGACCAGGCCGCGACGGTCGCCCACCGCACGGGACGTCCGGACGCGGCCCAGGCCGGATGAAGCATGCGAGCGTAGCGGTCGAAGGCGACCGGCACGAGGGAACCGACCGAGAATTCGTCGAACGGCCGTCTGCCCGTCACGATCCATCCGACGTCGTGCTCCGGCATCGCCGGTCGTCGGTGTTCGGGCGCTCGGACGCCGCGCAGGTGAAGCCTCACTCGGACATTCTGACGGTCCCTCACGTCGCCACGGCGTACGCGATCGGCGCGCCGCAGATGTCCGGCCCAGGATGGCTCGTCGCCCTGCGGATGCTGTTCCAGTTTCGACGCCTCACCCCGCGGCGGTTCGAGTTCGCGAAGCCATGACCGCATCGTCCAAGTCAAGCCATCTCGGAGTTCGACGGCGCCTTTGGCCCAACCCTCGCCCGATCCCGCCCGTTGGTCCTGACGCACCGAGTGCGCATTTCATCCGGCAACGGTCGGCTCGTTGACGCCGACGCGATCGATGACAAGAATTCGGCACGGTGAAACAACCGCCGCTGATCCAGCGCGATGTTGCGCGGGTGCTCCTGTTCGACCAAGAGGACCGCCTCTTACTGTTGTTTGATCCGGATCCCGAACGTGGTGGGTATTGGTATCCGCCCGGTGGGCGCATCGAGCACGGCGAGTCACCCGAGGTAACGGCGCGTCGGGAACTGAACGAAGAACTCGGCGTTGATCTCCCTGACCTCGGGCCGGTCGTTCTTCGTCGCCGGGCGCAGTTTGCGTTTGGGGGTCAACTATTCGATCAGGACGAATGGCATCTCCTTGGACGCATCGATGATCCCGAGATCCGCTCGAGTCGTCCCGGCGACAACGAGGCTGCCGCGGTCGCCGCGCATCGCTGGTGGTCGCTGACCGATCTGCGGCTCTCGGCCGACAGGTTCTTTCCGGAAGGCCTCGTCGAGATCGTCGAGCGCCTTCGCAGTCAGGGGCCGCCAACGGAACCGTGGGACTTCGGCCAGAAGTAGGGCCGGTCGCCAACGTCGCGGTAGACGCGCGGCGCGTCAGGTCGCATTTCGCTGGTGCACGCAAGCGTTGGCTAATACTAGACTGCGCCTTGAGAGCCGAACGTGGAGGCGAGTTCTGCCGGCTTTGACGCAGCGGCAGTGGGGGCGACCGATGGAAGGTCGGGAATGGCGGGTCAGGTACGACGGCCCGTGCTCGAAATGCGGCACGATGCTTCGGGCCGGCACGGTCGCGGTCTGGGATCAACGCGCCCGGGTGATGCATTGCGTCGAATGCCCAACTGAGATCCAGCCCATCGATGGCGGGACGCCTGGTGCCTCGGCGCGACACCGGTACGAGGTTCTCCACGAACGTCGCGAAGCGGAGACCAGGGCTCGGCTCGGCAATCGTCTCGGCGGGCTCGTCCTGCGCTTCACCGATGAGCCGCAGTCGATCCGGGCCTGGGGGATCGGCGCCCAGGGTGAGGAGGAGCTCGGTGCCGCCTTCGCGGCCGTGGAAGGCCTGAGGATCCTCAACGACCGCAAGGTCGAGGGAACGAAGGGCAATATCGATCACATCCTGGTCGCGCCGGCGGGCGTGTTCGTGGTCGATGCCAAGAACTACAGCGGCGTCGTCGAGGTCAAGAACGTCGGGGGCATCTTCCGGACCGAGCTTCGCCTGTACGTGGGCGGGCGGGATCGCTCGAAGCTTGGTGATGCGCTTGGCTGGCAGCTGACGGCGGTGCGGGCGGCCCTCGGCGCCGCGGGGATTCAGCCGATGCCACCGATCACGCCGGTCCTCTGCTTCATCGGGGCTCGCTGGCCGCGCTTCCGGCCCCCGAACGAGTTCGAGGGCGTCCGCCTCGAGAGCGCGGACTCGCTCAAGGGATTGATGCGCGAGCCCGTTGCCTTGAGCGCACAGGCGATCGAGGAGGTCGCGCGGACGCTCTCGGGGGCGCTACCAGCGAAGTGACGCGGCGATCCTCTCCGGATCACCGTCCCGCGTTTGACCTCGGGCGGACTGCAGCTGGTGCAGATGGCCGCCCTTATCCGTGGGCCGCAGCGGCGGGCCAGGTCGAAGCGGCTGCTCCGGTGTCCGCGACCTTCACGCCCTTGACGAGGAGCCACAGGGCCAGCCCGACTTTGGCGAGGAAGCTCGTGCGGGCCGTTACCCGCTCCTAAGGCCACTTGTCACCCCAGGTCCGCGCCTCGATTCCAATGCTGTTCGCGGCGATCGCAGCCGCCCACCTCGGTCGACAATCAGGCTTCCGCACCACTAGGCTGATCCTGCGACTGCACGCGTGAGCGCTCTGAGGGGTTGACCGCATGGGGTTCATCACGACGCGCTGGGAAGCCACCTACGAGGACCACGGCATCACCGTCACGCGCAACGAGATCGGGCGCGGTTTCGCGCTCGAGTGGGACGGCCGCGAGATCGCGCGGCGCAGGTGGTCGTTGTTCGGCCTGGGCGAGCTCCACGGCACGGTGGATCTCGACGGCCGGCACCACGAGATCCACGTCACGCTCAGCGTGGGCAACGGTCCCGGCGAGGGACTTCTCACCGATGGCAGGTGCACGGTCACCGTCGATGGAGCGCCGGTCGAGGCCAGGCACATCCGCTGAAACATGCTCTCCGGGGCGCGGATCGATCGCGAAGACCGATCGATCAGCAGGCAATGACGCTGCTAGAGCCCGCCGAGCGCCACCAGCGGCGCGATCGCCAACAGCGCGAGTGCGGCGACCTGCGCGACAAGCACCATGGTCGCCGGCTGCCTGGCGTCCGGCAGCCACCGGAGCGCGAAGTACGCGATGAGCGGAACCTGCCCCGCGACCAGAAGCTGCCACAGGTGAGCCTGGGCGCCCTCGTCGGGCTGTCGCACGACGCCGTGCAGTGCAACGAACCAGGCGATCATCGCCAACGCACCGACGGACATCGCGATCGGCAGGTAGCCCGTCGGTTGTCGCAACAACGCCCTGACCGTCATCGATGCGTCCACGCTTCGCCCTGAAGCCATCGCATGGACACGCTAGCACTCGCTTCGCAAGGCGCGGCCCGCCGGTCACAGCTCGCCTGGGCGTCGACCCCGTGCGTTCGATCGATCGTCGGCCGTCGGGAACGGGCGCGCCGGATCGAATGGGTTCGCGGTCTGGGGCGAGCCCTCGAACGCAAGCCGCGCCGCGAGCTCGCCGGCCGCGCAGGCCATCATGGCCCCGAAGCCGGCGAGGCCGGCCAGCACGAAGAACCCGTCGACCGGGGTGGCACCGATGAGCGGTAGGCCGTCCGGCGTGCGGGCGTAGAACCCGCCGTCGTGGGCGACGACGGGCAGCTCGCCATCGAGGTAGTCGAGGAGGCCCGGAATGAGGGTGCCGGCACGGGCCACGACCTCCCGGGGGAATTCGGGCGGGCAGGCCGGATCGGCGATCGGAGGGCTGGGCGTCTGGTCGCGCGCCCAACCGAGCTTGACCCCGTCCGGCACCACCGAATCGTCCGGCTTGACGTGGACACCAGGCGGCAGGCCGTCGGTCGCATCGAGCCCGATGGTGAACGGGGCGCTGCGGGGCACGAAGCCGCGGGCATCGCGAATGAGGACCTTCTGGCGGAGCACGTTGTCGATCGGAAGGGTCACGCCCGCGAGGGCCGCAACGTCTGCCGCGAACGGGCCGGCGGCGTCGACGACCCGGCTCGTCGCGATCCGTTCTTCACCCTCTCGAGTCTTCACTCGCACGGCGACCACGGCTCCCCGATCCACCTCGATCTCGGAGACCTCGCCGCGCATCAGGCGGGCGCCGCGCGCGATGGCCCGCTCGAGCATCGCCCGGCCGAGCGCGACCGTGTCCAAACTGCCTGCGCGCCTCGCATGGACGGCGCCGCGCACCGACGACTCCAGGTGCGGATACCGTGCCCGGACGGTCGCGGCATCGAGGAGGTCGGCGGCGTCCCTCCCCTGCCCCGCCGCCGCGTACCGCGCCATGACGTTCGGAAGCTCGTCGGCCATGGCCCGGTCGAGGGTCACGTACAGGTAGCCGCGACCGTTCATGGGGATGGCCGCGCCATCGGCCTGCAAGCCGCGGATCAGCGCGATGCTCCGTTCGGCGAGCTCGACCATCGGCCGCTGCGGCCACCAGGCGCGATAGTTCGCCTCAGGCCGGTTGCTGGTCACCGAGAGCGGCGGGCGCGGGTCCACGAGGATCGCGTCGGTCTCGCCGCGCAGCTCCGCGATCTGCCACGCCGCGGCGACTCCGGCGATCCCGGCACCAACGATCATGGCATCGACGGGGCGGCTCACGATGGCGGCAGTCTAGTGGGGCACGGGCCCCGACCAGCGCCTCTGTCCGCAGGCATTGGGAACGTCAGGACATCGACAGGGGCGGCCGGCCCCTCGTCCTCGGGTCGAGCGCCAGGTACCAGATGGCGAGCGCGCCGCTGTAGACGAGGACACAGGTGTAGACGACGAGATTCGGCAGCAGGTCCCGCTCGATCGTCGGCAGTCGGACCAGGAACGGGACGATCAAGACGATGTCGTACGCGAGGAAACCTGCCAGCTGTCCTCCGGCATTCTCCCAGCGCGGGTCGATGACCCCGTAGCCGAAGTAGGCCGCTGCGCCGAGGAACATGCAGCCGATCAACGTCGACAGCTCGGGCGTGATCGTCCACGGCAGGATGCCCGGCACGCGGACGATGAGCAACGCGGACACGATGACCAGGGCGACGACGAACACGACGAACGAGCCGCGCACGAGTGGCGGCGTCGGCCGAGGGTCCTGCCATGAACGCGCACGGCTCCAGCGGAGGAGCCAGACGCCAATACCCACCCCGCCGACACAACTTGTCGCAAGGATCGCCACGCGGCCCGCGGAGCCCTCTTCGCCGCTCGCGACCTCGGCAATCACGAAGATCGCGAGGAGCACGAAGATCGTGATGTAGTCGATAGCGATTCCGGCAAGCGCTCGAGCGGATCCGATGACCATGCACCATGCCGTCGACGCGGCCGCCGCGGCGAAGATGGAGCCGATGAAGAGGTTGGTGAGGGGCGTCCGGCCCGAGAAGGGCCAGAGGTCAACCGTAGGTTGAACCTGGAACGTGAACGCGACGGCGAGCAGGGCCTGTCCGACGATCACGATCCAGAGAACGGGGCGGATCACTCGCTCCATCGTCTTCTCCGCACGCGGTGCCATCGGTCGCGGCCATCTCGACCATCCTGGGCAGCCAGTGTACGTTTCCCGTAGGGGCCTCAGGGCTACTACAACGCGAGGGGGATTCCCCCGGACGAGGCGGTCTGTGGCTGAAGTTCAAGGCCGCGCCATCGCCCACGCGAAGGGCTGGGTCCGCTGTCTCAGCCCGAGGCCGGCGTTCCCGCGGCGAGCTGTTCGATCGCGAGCGCCGTCGCGGCGATGATGTCGGCGAGGGTCTCGTAGTCGAGCGTGTCGGGCATGTCCGACGGGCGGTGGTAGTTCGGGTTCCGGAAGTTGCCGGTGTTGGTCACGTGGATCGCCGGGAGCCCGGCGCGCCAGAACGCGACGTGATCGCTGCGGGAGAAGTCGCGGGCGGCCGGGATTCGCGCGGCCAGTCGACCGACGATGGGGATGTCGACCGGGTCACGGATGAGCAGGATCCGGGCGCGACCGATGGTCGCCGCAAGGCACCGCGCCCAGAGCCGCGTAAGGTCGGTCCCCCGTCCCCGGTAGATCGTCACGACCATGTCGCCGGCGTTACGCCGCGCGTTCAGGCGGCGGAGCTGGCCGGGATAGATGCGGTCGAGGCCGGCCGGCACCGCCTGGCTTCCGGGAGCCGGGTCCATGTAGCCGATGGGATCGAAGACGATCGCGCCATTGATGGGCCGGCGAGCCTGGAGCGCGGGGACCAGGACGTTCGAGCCGAGCAGCCCGATTTCCTCGAAGTCCGGTGCGGCGAGCAAGACGGTTCGTCGATAGCGCCGGCCGCCGAGCAGGCGCGCGAGCTCGAGGAGAGCGACGACCCCGGCTCCGTTGTCATCCGCGCCGATGGCGTCCTTGACGGTGTCGTGATGGGCCACGACGACGATCGCCTCGGGCAGCTCGCCGGGCAGCTCGGCGACGAGGTTCGCGCCGTCCAGCCGTGCATACGTGTGGTAGCGCATCGGCGTGCCGCCGGACACGTCGACATCGATGCCGCCGAAGACGTTCTCCAGGTGGAGGTCCAGCCGCTCGACCTTCCAGCCCGCCGCGGCCCACGCGGTCAGGATCAGGGCGTCGGTCGCCAGCATGGCCTCCGGGTGATGGACGCGACTCCGCGGTGCCGGGAGCGCCTCCACGAGCGCGCGAAGTGCGGCTGGGTCGATCTGCGCCCGCCACCCGGCCGCCGCGCCGAGGAGGGATGCGTCCGGATCTCCGTAGAGGGGTTCGTCGGTCCAGCGGGCGAGTGGATTCATCCATCGACCGTCAGCGTCAGCGTCCATGGCCGGCCCGGCCGGTCGGGAGCGTCGAGGCCGACGGCCCAGCGATCGGCCAGGAGCTCGGCCAGCGCATACGGGTCTGACGGCTCGGTCCCCGATTCGAGCAGGTAGTGCGCCGCCTCCCCGCGAACGCGCTTTGCGACCACCGCGCCGATGCGCTGGCCGGCCGTGCCCTCGTTGACCCTGACCGTGACGACGCGATCGTCGAGGTCCCGGGGTACGCCCATTGCCTGGACCATGGCCGATCGGAGATCGACGATGACGCCGGAGGAACCTGCGGCGGCCGCGAGGACGTCGGGCAGCACGGTTCGCCACGCCGGCTCGAGGCGATCCATGCCGACGAGCCGGGCGCAGACATGGACGCGATAGGGCGGGATCCGATCGATCGGCCGGAGAGCGCCCCAGACGGGCGATACGACCACGAGGCTGTCCCGGGCTCGTTCGGTCGCCGCTGCCGACAGGCCTGACGCATCGAGGCCGTCGTGGAGTGGCCCCGTGTAGACGTCGAGGACCGGCATGGCCGGGACTTCCGGCAGCCACGTGTTCCGGACGACCTCGCGGGCCATGGATGGCCGCGCATGGAGACGCGCGAACGCATCGGGCTCGGCGCTCGTCGCCATCACCGCGTCGATGACCTGCCGCCGGAGCGGGGTGAGCTCCGGGAACGACAGCGCTTCGAGGTCGACGGGCTCGCCGTGGTCGGCCGGCGGTCGCTTTGATTCGGAGGGCGGGACGATGATCAGCACGGTGCCATCGTAGGACGGCGCAACGGCCGCGACCGATCTCGGCGGCGGCGACCGAGCTCCCGGGCCCAGCCAGCGCCGGCCTCGGCCGGTTACGGCACCACGTTGTGGTTGAGGTGGAAGACATTGTCGGGGTCCCAGGTCCGCTTGAGGGCCGTGAGCCGGGCGACCTTGGCTTCCCCGTAGATGCGGTGCGTCTCGTCGGGCCCTGCGTCGGCGTTCTCGTTGACGTAGCGACCTTCGATGGCCGAGGGCTCGACGATCGCCATCGCCTCGCGGACCCATGCTCGCTGCGCCGCGTCGTCGCCGGGATCGGCCCAGGCGGAATCTGCGCTCAGGTCGAAACGGGCGGTCCGTCCCTGGAACGCCATCGCGTCGTCCGGCACGCGGGCGATCGCGCCGCCCTGGGCGGTGATCGAGAAGGAGCTCTCTCCGGTGCCCCGCGCCACCTGGTCGACGAGCCGGTCGAATGCAGCGGGCTCGAGGTCGTTCGCGTACAGGCCCTGGATGAAGCCGCGCGTGCCCCACCCCGACGCCACGTCGTTGGCGACCTGGACCTCGAGGTACGGCTGGCTGGCGTGTGTGCTCGAGATCGGCTCCGGTCCGCGGTCGAGCGGCGCCAGGTCCGCTTCCGCGTCCTCGGCCCGGCCGCTGTGGTTGTAACCGATGATGACGATCGGGCCGCCGGCAACCGACGGCGGGTAGTCGGTCGCCGGCTCGGCACGGCCGATCGCGAGGATCAGGGACAGGGCGTCGGGCGCAGTCGGAGCGAAGTCCCGAAACACCTCCCAGACCTCGTTCGCCTGCGTGCCGGCGTAGACACGGCTGCCGCGATGCAGCGTCCCCGCGAACGGCACGACGTCGAATTCGAAGGCCGTGGCAACCCCGAAATTCCAGCCGGCGCCACGCATGCCCCAGAAGAGCTCCGGCTCCTCGTCCCTGCTTGCCCGCACATGCCGGCCGTCGGCCGTTACGAGCTCCACGGCCCGCACGTGGTCGATGGTGAGCCCGAAGTGCCGTTGCAGGCGTCCGACGCCGCCGCCGAGCGTCAATCCGGCCACCCCGGTGTGACCGATCACGCCGACGGGGCACACGAGGCCGCGCTGTTGTCCGGCCCTGTCGAGCTCGGCGAGGAGTGCGCCGCCGTTGGCCCGTGCCCAGTTCCGGGAGGGATCGACCGTCACGCCGCGCATGGCGCTCAGGTCGATCACCAGGCCGCCGTCGCAGGTCGAGTGGCCGGTGGCGCTGTGACCGCCGCCCCGCACGGCGATCTCGAGGTCGTGATCGCGACCGAAGCGGATGGCCGATGCGACGCCGGCCGCGTCGGTCGGCCGGGCGACCACTGCGGGTCGCCGGTCGTAGGCCGCGTTCCAGACCCGCCGGGCGTCGTCGTACCCGACATCGTCGGGCGTGACGATCTCGCCGGCGAACCGTTCGCGGAATGTCTCGACGTGCGCGGCCGTGGGACGGGCCTGGGCTTTGACCATTCGGGGCGCCTCCTCGCGGGAGTGTAGGGGCTCGGGAGGGCAAGATCTGGCCGTTCGCCGCTCGGAGCGACGCGGGTCAGCGTGTTGCCGCGACGACGGATTCCGATGCTGGCCGGGAGCTGCGCAGCCGCCTACCCCGAGAGCCGGCCACTCGTGCCGTGCCAGTCGAGGACGCGCATCGCGCGGAGCGTGTTCCAGCGGCTGGGCTGGCCCTCGCCGTCGTCCATCTGCAGGTGGGCCTCGCCTTCGTAGACGTTCTGCAGCGGCCATCGGCCGTCGGGGCCCCGGTTGTCCCCCACAACCCCGAGCGCCTCGGCGATGCGCTCGTCTGCCGGGTCATGGCCGGCGTCGCGGAGGTAGTCGAGCGCCCGCAGGAGGTCGTAGTGATACCAGTGCGGAAACGAGAATTCGAGCCAGCGAGGGTCGATGATCTCCCCGGTCGATTTCCGACGGAACAGCCGGCGTTCGAGGAGGTATTCCTCGCCGCGATGACGGGCCTCCCCCACCCTGGCCGAGCCGCCGATGGCGCGTTCGTACTCCAGGAGCCCCTCGAGCACGCTCATGGTCGTCTCGAGCGACGACACTGTCGCGCCATTCTCGACCTCGCAGTTCCAGCCACCGTCGGCAAGCTGCTCGCCGAGAAGCCGCTCGACGAGGGGCGCCATGTCGACGCCGAAGTAGGCCCCGCTCGCGACGACGTTGCCGTTGATGCATGGCTCAACCTCACCCTCGAAGAAGCGATGGTCCGCCCAGGGTGACTCGAAATCGGGATCCCTCCAGGTCACGTTCTCACCGACCCGATCGACGGCGCCCTTCGCCTCCGGACTCATCGGATCGAGCCCGAACCGGCGCAGGAGCTCGAGGACGTGGAATGTGTCCGTGAAGTCGTGGGCCCAGGGCCGGCCGCCCCAGCGGCCATCCGGCGCCTGGAGCTCGAGCAGCCTCGCGCCCCAGCCCTCGGTCGCGATCCGCGCTCGTTCCGCAGCCACAATCTCTCGGGGCTCGTGCGTCAGGTCGCGCATGACCTGCCATCGGATCGCGGGGTCCGTGTCGAGCAGCCACTCCGTCCATGCGTCGCTCACGACGCACGAAGCTCCGTGATCTGCCGAGCGAACTCGATCGTCCGATGCGTGTGCTCGATCGCCAGGTCGTCGCCGGCGCCGGTGTGGCCGGCGTCGTACCAGTCGATCTCGACCGGATGATTGCGCGCCCTCAGCCGCTCGACGTAGACCTCGACCGGACGCGCCGGCGTCCGCGTGTCGTTGCGGCCCTGGATGATGAGCACCGGCGCGCATACGTCGTCGACGTAGGTCAGGGGTGAGCCGGTGCGATACGCATCCGCGGTCTCCTCGGGCGTCCCCCCGAAGAGCATCCGCTGGTAGCCGCGGAGGAGGTCGCTGGAATCCTCGTAGCTCATGGCCCAGTCGGCGATGGCAACACCGGCCACGCCACCGGCCCAGAGTTCTGGCTGGCGGCTGAGCCCCAGCAGCGTCAGGTACCCGCCGTAGGACCAGCCAGTGAGCAGGATCTTGTCGGGCCGGGCGATCCCGTTCTCGATCAGCCAGGCTCGGGCGCCCGCCATGTCCTGGAGCTCGCACTCGCCGAGCTGCCCCCAGATCGCGTGCTCGAAGTCACGCCCGAACGAGGACGATCCGCGGTAGTTGATCGAGAGGACGGCGAACCCGGCGTCGAGCATCGCCTGGGCCACCGGGTGGAAGTTCGCGAAGGTCGCGGCTGTCGGGCCGCCATGCGTTTCGAGGAAGACCGGGTACGGCCCATCTCCGTCGGGGACGCCGAGCCAGGCCTGGATCTGCGTTCCGTCGGTCGACGCGTAGGCGATGCTCTTGAAGTCCCGCCCGGGGGGGACTTCGCCCGCCTCGAGCAGGGTTCGTGTCTGATGCCCCGTCCGGCGGTCGAGGGCGATGAGCCGACGCGGATTCGCGAAATCCTCCCAGCGCGCGACGATCTCCTTGCCGTTCGGGTGGAAGTACGACGCCTGCTGGCGGAACCAGCCAATGAAGGCGCCGACGGGATGGTCCAGCTCGCGGAGCTCGTTCGCCTCCAGGTTCCAGACGAGGAGCGACTGGACCGCCGCGTGGATCCGGCAGAGGAGGACCTCGCGGCCGTCGGACGACCAGTCGAGCGGAACGATGTCGCCATCGCTGGCGTCTGCCGGAAGATCCAGGCGCGCGCCCGTGCGAGCGTCCCAGACGAGAGCCCGTTCAGGACCGGTGGCGTTGCTCGTAGCGAGGAGCCGAGCATCGTCACGGACCGGGGAGAAGGCGAACGCGTGAACGCTGGTGCCGGGGCCATCCCAGAGCTCCGGTCCGGCCTCGTCGGTACCGAGGTCGACGGTCAGCACGCTGAACTCGAGACCGGTTGACCGATGGGCCGACGAAAACGCCGCGAGGGAGCCCGTCGAGCTGAGGATCACGTCGTCACAGGACGCCGCGCCATGGTGGACGATCCGGAGATCGGCAACCCGCCCGTCGTCAACGAGCCGTCCGACGCGAACCGCGAACCGATCGTCCGAAGCTGTGACGAAGGCCACGAGACCGCCGAAGCGACTGTACGTGAACGACTCCGCCGCGTACGGCGCCATCGATGGCGTCATGTCGATCTCTGCGCCGCCATCCGTCGGCAGCGCCACCCAATGGCCGATCTCATTGCCGGCCTTGTCGCGCAGGAAGGCGACAAATCGGCCATCAGGTGACAGGAACCCGATCGCGCGCCCGACGGGATCGTGGGTCAGCTGATCCAGCGCCCCGGTCCCGGGACTCCAGCGATAGAGCTGCGATCGGCCCGAGGCATTCGTGGTGACGAGGCCCACGTCGGGGTTGTCCCTGGCAATCGAGCTGAGCTGGATCGCCGGCGCACGGAACCGCGCCTCCCAATCAGCCGATGAGCCTCCGGTGATAGATGAAGTCGACGAACTGACGGTCACGGAAACTCCTCTGCTCGTGCCGTGATCATGCCACCACTCCGGGTACCCTTGGAGCGTGGAACCGCGGCGACCCGCCGCGACAGCAGCCGGACGGAGGTGTCTCGTGGCCGAAGTGCTCCTTTTCCATCATGCCCAGGGGCTCACGCCCGGCATCGTGGCCTTCGCCGATGAGCTGCGGGCCGCTGGCCACGCGGTTCACACGCCGGACCTGTTCGACGGGCGCACGTTCGGGTCCATCCCGGAGGGCATGGCCTACATCGGTGAGCAGGGCTTCGACGACCTGCGAGCTCGCGGCGTGTCCCTTGCCGCCGACTACCCGACTGACCTCGTGTACGGCGGCTTCTCGTTCGGCGAGACGATCGCCCAGCAGCTCGCCCAGACACGCGCGGGCGCTCGTGGCGCGCTCCTCTTCTATTCGTGCATACCCATCACCGGGGAATGGGCATTCGGGCCGTGGCCCGACGGCGTGCCCGTCCAGATCCACGGCGCCGATGCCGACCCGTACTTCGCCGGCGAGGGCGACGTCGACGCCGCGCGCGAGATCGTCGCGACGGTACCGGGCGCGGAGCTCTTCCTCTATTCCAGCGACCAGCATTACTTCGCCGATAGCTCGCTCCCTTCGTACAACGCGCAGGCCGCGGCGTCGCTCACGGAACGCGTGCTGGCGTTTCTGGCCCGCGTCTGAGGTTCGGGACCTTCGGCGGTCTCAGGCAGGTGGATCGAAGGGCTGCTTGAACGTGAAGGCCTCCGGTGAAGCGCCGTGCTCCGCGAGAAGCCGGAGGCGACGTCGGCCATCGAGTGGATCCGGGATGGATCCGGCCGGTTGCCACCACAGGACGGTGCTCGGACCCGGCCATCGCTCGAACCACTCGAAGCGACGCTTGAACAGCGTGTTGTGCGAGGACCGGTACGCGAACGCGAACAGGTCGTCGATGGTCCGCCAGACCGTGAGGTTGATGATCACGAGCGGGTCCTCGTCGATCTTGATGTCGGTGGCATTGCCGCTCTCCGACTGCAGCCGCCAGACGAAGCCCGGGCTGCCTTCGGCGAGGGCGTTTACCTCGTCGAGGCGGGAGGTGAAGCCGTCGAGTCGCGCGTCGTCGACGGGCGCCACCGTCCGCCCGATGTTGAGCTGCGCGATCTCCCAGCCGTCCTTCACGCCGCCCGGCGCGTCTCGGTCAAGTCCCATTGCTCCGATATTCGCTGAGCTCGAACAGGTGGCCGTCGGGGTCGCGGAGGAAGCAGCGGACCTCGCTGCCGTTGGTCACCGGCGGGGTCAGGAAACGGCCGCCGCGTGACCGGAGCAGCTCGTAGGTCGCCTGGCAGTCGTCGACCCGGATCGTGAAGAGGTTGTCCCGAAGGTCGGGATCGGGCGGCGGTGCGAGCTCGACCGTCGGCTTGTCGGGGGTCGGCCCTCCCCGCTCGACGAGAAGCAGCCATGCGCCGGCGAAGCTCAGGACGACCGACGAGCCGTACTCGCGGTACGGCGTCGCCCCGAGGACATCGACATACCAGTGCCGGGATCGTGCGGGATCCGCGACGACAAGGATGTGCGTGAGGGTCGTGTCGGCCGCCGGGAACATGGTGATGGATCCGGTGGGGACGTCGCGCGCCTACGCGCGCGTCGCGTGCTGCCGCATGACCTCCATGATCGCCATCGCCTGCTGCCGGTCCTTGTCGTTCGGCTCGCTGTGGTCGGACATGGCGCCGCAGTAGACCTCGTGGATCGCCTGGCTCATCGTCATGTGATCGGCAACCGCGACACCGCTGTCGTGAAGCCATTGAACGGTGTCGCTGTCGGGCGACAGGTGCATCGCCTCGGCCAGGGTATCTGCGATGGACATCAAGTCGACCTCCGTGGGACTGCCGTCGCGGCAAGCCTACCGCGAGCGCTCGGCCGGCGGAAGTGCAGCGACACGCGATATTCGACCGTCAGGTGACCGGTGCCGGCGACCTGATCTCCGACGCGACGCTCCGAGCCCACGCGTCGATGACGGGCCATTCCCGGAAGTCGCCGGTTGGAAGTGCTTCCTTGATCGCCGGGATGCTGCGCACGACCCGCTCCGCGAGGGACGCGGCAGGAACCGAGGGATCCCAGGCGCCGAAGAAGACCTGCGTGCCGCGCGGGTGCAGCGACGGCACCAGCTCAGCGATGGTCGACGGGTCCTTGAGCACGCTGTCGCCCCTCTTGTCCACCCGCTCGGGACCGACTGGACCGCTGCTGAAGAGCCAGCAGGGCTTCGCGCCGATGATGTCGGCGTAACGCTTCGCGTAGGCGGTCGCCGCGCCCTCCCACTTGAACATGTAGGCCGCGCTGCCGATCAGGTAGGCATCGAATCCCCGCGGATCCGGCACGAGCGCGGCGTCCTCGACGGTGACGTCCAAGCCCTCGGTCCGCAACACCTCACCGATTCGCTCGGCGATGCCGGCCGTGGCGCCGTGGCGGCTCGCGTAGACGACCAGGACCCTGCGCATCGGGTTGCCTCCTCCCCTATCCCGGGAGGGACGCCCCTGAACTGAAGCACCGCGCCGGGTCGCGCGCTAGTGTCGGTGGGCGATCCGGCGTGGGCCGAACGGCACCGAGGCCGGGAGGCCTAGGTTGCACCTTCGGTTCGGGACGCGCGCGGGCCGAGGGCCAGCTCGAGGAACGCGAGGACATCGGCCCGCTCGTCGATCAGCTTGCCGACGGGCTTGCCCAGGCCGTGGCCGGCGTCCGTGTCGATCCGGATCAGGACCGGCTCATCACCCGCCTGGGCAGCCTGGAGCGCGGCGGCGAACTTGAAAGAGTGGCCCGGCACCACGCGGTCGTCGTGGTCGCCGGTCGTCACGAGGGTCGCCGGGTAGGTCGTCCCGGCTCGGATGTTATGGAGCGGCGAGTACGCGAGGATCGTCCGAAATTCCTCCGGATCATCGGAGGAACCGTAGTCGCTCGTCCAGCCCCAGCCGATCGTGAAGCGCTGGAACCGGAGCATGTCCATCACGCCGACTTCCGCGATCGCGGCGCCGAGGAGGTCCGGATGCTGCGTGAGCGTGGCACCCACCAGGAGCCCACCGTTCGAGCGACCGGAGATCCCCAGCCGACCCGGCCGCGTCCAGCCGGATGAGGCGAGCCAGCGGAGGCACGCGGCGAAGTCGTCGAACACGTTCTGCTTGTTGGCGAGGCGTCCCGCGTCGTGCCAGGCGGTGCCGTACTCGCCGCCGCCGCGCAGCGAGGCGACCGCGAGCAGCCCGCCGCCTTCGATCCATTCGATCCACTCGGGCTTGAGCATCGGCCCGACGGGGATCATGAAGCCCCCATAGCCGTACAGGAGCGTCGCGACGTCGCCGGTCGGCTCCACGCCCTTTCGGCGGGTCAGGAACAGCGGGACGCGGGTTCCATCGCCTGACGTGACGAAGACCTGATCGCTGACGTAGTCATCCGGATTCCAGGCAAGCGCCGACCGCTCGACCTCCCGCACGGCACCATCAACCATCCTGACCGCGAGGACCGACGGCGGCGAGACGAAGGTGGTGAACGTGAGGTACAGCTCCGCGTCGACCCGGCGGCCAGCCATGTCGACGACCGAGCCAATGCCCGGCAGCTCGACGTCCATGACGGGTCGACCGTCGAGCTCGAAGAGCACGAGGCGGCTGTGGGCCTCGTGGAGGTACACCGCCGCGAGCCGCTCCCCGACCACGGCCACCCGCTCCAGCATCTCGGTACCCTCCGGAATGACCTCGCGAGGGTGGTCCGGATCGTCGAGGTCGACGGCGATGACCCGACTGAATGGGGCATCGAGGTCCGTCAGCAGGTAGAGCGTCCGGTCGATCGCGGCGATCAGCCCATACCGGGCATCGGCCTTGTCGAGCACGGGCCGCACGTCGGCGGCCTCGACACCCTTCGATAGATCAGCCGCGTAGACCCGGGTCGTGGGATCCGTGCCGCGCTCGATCGTCAGGATCAGGGTCTGCCCGTCCTCGGATACCTCCGGCTCGAAGAACCACTCCGGCTCGTCCGGCCGCGAGAAGATCAGTCGATCCTCGCTCGAGGGCGTATCGATGCGGTGATAGCGGATCTCCATGTCCTGGTTCGGCGCGTCGTAGGCCGCGCCGACTGGTGGCTCGGGAAAGCGGCCGTAGAAGAACCCGAAGTCGTCGTGGGTCCAGGCGGCGGACGAGAACTTGCTCCACTCGACGCGGTCCGGGAGGTCCTCCGTCTCCGCGACCTCCCGAACTCGCCAGCGGCGCCAGTCGGATCCGGCGTGGCTGAGTGCCGTGGCGACGAGCTTGCCGCTCTCGGAGACCGCCACCGCACCAAGGGCGGTCGTGCCCTCAGCGCTGAGGATGTTGGGGTCGAACAGGACGCGACCTTCCGATTCGGGCGAGTCGGACGTCCACAGGACGTCCTGGTCCTGGAGACCCGTGTTGCGAAACTGGAACCAGCGTTCACCATGCTTCCAGGGCGCGCCCGCTCGCGGGTAGTTCCACAGCTCCGCGAGCCGGTCGTGGATGGCGCGGCGCCGCTCCACCGTGTCAAGGACGCGGCCGGTGAGGGCGTTCTCCGCCTCGATCCAGGCTCGTGTCCCGGGGGTGTCGCTGTCCTCGAGCGGTCGATACGGATCGGCGATCAGCGTGCCGTGATACTCGTCGACCTGGTCGCTGGTGGGCGCCGTGGGGTAGGTCAGTCTCGTCATGGTGATCGCAATGCTACGGGGAATACCGCTCCGCTACCCGGCGGGTCGAGGGCCGCTACCCGGGGATGCAGGTCGCGGCGCATGCCCGGCTGCTAGGATCGGCCGATGCGCCCCGCGATCAGCGTCGAAGGCCTCGTCAAGCGGTACCGGAAGGCCGACCGCAACGCGGTCGACGGGATCAGCTTCGAGGTCGGTGCCGGTGAGTTCTTCGCCCTCCTCGGACCCAACGGGGCCGGCAAGACCACCACCCTCTCGATCCTCACCACGACGCTCGCGCCGACCGCGGGCCGGGCCATGATCGACGGCCACGACGTCGTCGCCGAGGCCTCGATCGTCCGCCAGGGCGTGGGCATCATCTTCCAGAAGCCAAGCCTCGACAAGAACCTCACGGGCGAGGAGAACGTCCGCTTTCACGCGATCCTGTACGGGCTGTACTCGTACGCGCCGGCCTACGCGCTCATGGCCCCGGCGTATCGAGATCAGGTGCAGGAAGCGGCGACGCTCCTGGGGATCGGCCACGAGATCTTCGACCCGGTGCGGACATATTCGGGCGGCATGGTCCGCAAGCTCGAGATCGTCAGGAGCCTCATCCATCGCCCCCGAGTCCTCTTCCTCGACGAACCGACGACCGGGCTGGACGCGCCGAGCCGGCGCGCGCTCTGGGAGTACCTGCGCACGGTCCGGCGGCAGCACGACACGACGATCGTCCTGACCTCGCACTACCTCGAGGAGGCGGAGCAGGCCGACAGGATCTGCATCATCGATGCCGGGCGCGTCGTCGCGACCGGGTCTCCGGCGGACCTCAAGGCCGACCTCGCGCAGGAGTGGCTGACCGTCGATGCCGACGACCGCGGGCGCCTTCGCGATGAGCTTCGAACGCTGGGGCTCACGCCATCGGGCGACGGACCGTTCCGGATCGACGTCGACAGCCGGGCCACGCATGCGACCCTCAAGGCCATCAACACGCCCCTGACCGTCGTGCGATCGCACGCCCCATCGCTCGAGGACGCCTACCTGGAGATCGTGAGCCGGGCGGAGCTCGCCGATGTCTGACCCGATGCCGGCCCGCCGAGGCCTCGGCGTGGAGCTCGCGGCGGTCGCGGCGATCGCGCACCGCGATTTCGTGAAGCTGTTGCGGGACCGCCTGCGGCTCTTCTCCGAGCTCTCGTTTCCGCTGATCCTCATCCTGCTCCTCGGTCCGGCCCTCCAGGCCGGCTTCGGCGCGCCGGGCGGCCTCGATCTCACCACGTTCGTCTTCACCGGCGTCCTGGCCCAGACAGTCTGGCAATCGACGGCGCTCGGCCTGGTCTCGCTCATTGCCGATCGTGAGGAGGACTTCAGCCAGGAAATCTTCGTCTCGCCGATCTCGCGCTACTCGATCGTGGCCGGAAAGATCATCGGCGAGTCGCTGGTGGCCCTGCCGACCGGTTTCGGCATCGTGGTCGTCGGACTCCTCATCGGGGTCAAGCTGCCGCTCGCCACGTTGCTCGCGCTGATCCCGATCACGCTCGCCGTCGCCGTCTATGGCGGGGCGTTCGGGCTGCTGATCCTGTCGAACATCTCGAGCCAGCGTACGGCCAACCAGATCTTCCCCTTCGTGATGCTCCCGCAGTACTTCCTGGCCGGCGTCTTCAACCCGATCCACGGCCTGCCGCTGCCGCTGACGATCCTCTCCGCGATCTCGCCGATGCGGTATGCGGTCGAGGCGACCCGAAACGTCTTCTATGGCACCCAGCCGGGGGTCCCGGCGCCTGACATCAGCTCCCCCATCCTGAACGGCACGGTCATGGCCGTGTCATTCCTCGTCTTCATCGCCGCGGGGACCGTGCTGTTCGTCCGGGCCGAGCGCAATCGCTGAGGCGGATTGGATCCCATGCGGCCTGGCACGGACCGTGCCGCGGTCGAGCGGTAGCATCGGGTCGGCATGACGACCACCAGAATTGCCTGGCGCCGCTCCGGCGAGATCGAGGCCCACGAGCACTGCACCGTGAGCGTTCGCGACAGCGGGCTGTCGCTCATCGGCACCGTGCTCGGGGTGGACGCTGGCATCCCGGTGCGGATCGAGTACCGGGTCATGGCCGACGCGACCGGCTTCACGACCGCGGCCCATGTTCGCCAGGTCCATGGGTTCGAGCAGCGGGCGATCGTCGTTGCCCGCGACGCGAAGGGCGGCTGGACTGTCAATGGCGACCGCGCCCCGGCGCTCCGTGGGTGCACCGACATCGACCTCGGGTGCAGCCCGTCGACCAACACGCTCCCGATCCGGCGCCTTCGCCTTGGCATCGGGTCGTCAAAGAAGATCAGCGCAGCGTGGCTGCGGTTCCCGGAGCTCGAGGTCGTGAAGGCCCCGCAGACGTATGAGCGCCTCGATGCGTTCACCTATCGCTACTCGACGCCGACCTTTGCAGCCGAGCTGACCGTCGACGACCAAGGGATCGTCGCGTCCTACGCGGAATGGGAACGCATCGCCGTGGCATTCGGGCCGGACGATACGGCGCCCCTGGATGCGCCCTAGTCGCTGCCGCCGCGGACCTCGAACACTCCCAGGCGTATCGAGGCGATGACCGTGGCCGCGACGAGGGCGACGGCCGCGTAGACCACGGCCGCGTCACCGACGATCGACTCGACCGCCGACGGCGAGATCAGGTGGGCGATACCACGAACGTACTCGCGGACGCTGAAGACCTGGCTCCCCGGGAGGAGACCCGCGAGGACGCCCTCCCAGATCAGGGCGTACGCAAGCCCGATGATCAGCCCGCGACTCGTCACGACGCTGAGGGCGACGAAGATCGCGACGTAGATGTACGAGCCGGCGAGCACGCCAATGGCCACGGCGGCCGCGGTCCCGAGGGCCTCCGCCCCGGATCCCGAATCCGCGAGGAGGATCCCGGCGAGGATCGTCGATGGCACCAGAAGCGCGGCCGTCAAGGTTCCGGCAACCGCGATCTTCGCGAGGACGATCGTAGAACGACTGATGGGCTTCGTGAGCAGGTGAACCGCGGTCCCGTCCTCCAGCTCGGACCCGAGCGCCGCGGTCCCGAACACGAGGGCCACGAGCGGAAGAACGATCCGGATCACGAGACCATCGAGGGTCGCCCCTACGTGCGGCACGCCGTTGCCATTCGCCTTGACGAGCAGGCCGACGAGGACCGGAATGGCGGCCAGCAGCAGCATCAGGATCGACCGCCGGCGTCCGAGCAGGGCCCGCAGGGTCACCACCGCGATCTCGCCGAAGATGCTCACTTTCGGGTCACCAGGTAATCGAAGACGCTCTCGAGGGAATCGTCGCTCGGGGCCACCTCGAAGAGCGAGACCCCCGCATCGCGGGCCACGCGGGCCACGGCGCTGGTGAACCCGCTGAACTCGGCCACCTGGACGGTAAGCCTGCCGTCCCGAAGCTCGGTCCCGAAGACCGCCGGCTCGGACATGAACGCGGCCGCGAGCCGGCGATCGTCGGACGACCGGATCACGAACGTGTGCGGTCGGTCGGTCATCAGGCGCCGGATCTCCCGATAGTCACCCGACGCGGCAAGGCGACCGGCGTGGATGACGAGGACGCCGTCGGCGAGTCGCTCGACCTCCTCGAGGATGTGCGAGGAGAAGAGGATCGTCCGGCCGGCCGCGGCCATCGATCGAAGCAACCCGATCATGTGGAGTCGCTGCCGCGGGTCCATGCCGTTGAACGGCTCGTCGAGCAGGAGGATCGGCGGCTCGTGCACAAGCGCGCCCGCGATCTTGACCCGCTGGCGCATCCCCTTGGAGTAGGTACCCACGGTACGGTCGGCGGCATCGGCGAGGTCGACCGTCGCGATCGCGCGAGCGGCGGCGGCCTCGGGGTCCGCGAGTCGCTGCAGCCGGGCGGCCATCTCCACGAACGCGCGCCCCGTCAGGAAGTCCTGGACGGCCTCCCGTTCCGGGACCAATCCCAGGGATCGATACACGTCGGGGTTGTGCCAGGCGGTTTGGCCACCGACTTCGACCCTGCCCGCGGAGGGTCGGAGCAGCCCGGCGAGCATGTGGAGGATCGTTGTCTTGCCCGCGCCGTTGGGTCCGAGGAGACCCGTGACGCCCGGCCCGAGCACGAAGCTGATGTCGTTGACCGCGACGACGTTGCCATACCAGCGTGAGACGTTCTCGACCAGGAGCCCAGCCGCGAGCCCGGCGGACGGTGCCGCGCCGCCGCCGGATGGGCTTGCCATCGGCTAGTGCCCGGTGCCGCTGCCGGCCGTCATGCGTTGATCCTGGCGAACCGCCGGACACCGATCACGATGGACCCGACGATCCCCACGCCGGCGGCGATCACGTAGGCGATCCTGGGCAGGTCGACGAACGTGAAGTCCGATCCCAGCGGCGTGTTGAAGAGCAAGGCGTTGGTCCCATCGAGGACGGAGCCCGGACTGATCAAGGTCAGCCAGGTCCCGACCGTCGATGAACCGAGGCCGGTGACGATGCCGGCCACGATGCTGGGAATCGTGAAGAGGGCAATGATCCCCGCCACCGCATACGCACGCCGGGGCGTGTAGGCCGAGACGACCATCGAGAGCCCGCCGAGCAGCCCGGCCGACAGCAGGGACTGCCCGAGCACGGGTCCGGCCGACGGCAGGTCGTCCCCGATCGCCGCCGGAATGTCCGGCGAGAGGAGGACTCGCCCAATGAACAGCACCACCTGGGGCAGCAGCTCGAGGATGAGGATCGCGGCCATGAAGCCACCGATCCTGGCAAGGGCGTAGTCGGACCGCCGCAGCGCCCGGGCGAAGTAGAGCGCCAGCACGCCGAAGCGCTGGTCGCGCCCGAAGAGCTCGGGGGCCTGGGCGGCGCAGAAGATGCCGACGATCGTGGCGATGGTGTTGGAGTACGTGTCGTAGCGGATCGGCGACTTGGACGCGAGCCCGGGAGGCATCCCGAACTGCGCGACCAGCGTGAGTGCCCCGACGATCGCCACGGCAGGAAGGAGGGCAAAGACCGCGAGCAGAAATGGCGCGATCTTGGCTCGCCCGCCTCGCCCGATGCCGTAGGCCGATCGCAGGCTGTGGATGAACAGCGACCGGATCGCGTGCGCCCGACCGAGACGATCCCCCTCGTACCGGCGATAGCCGAGGTCGTAGATCGAGCCAGCCGGACCGCCACCACCGTTGGTGGGGCTTGCGGGCGTCGCCGGTACCCCGGTCACGGGGGCCCCCCGACGCCGCTCGACGGCCCCGGCGCCGACGTTCCCGGGACCTGGCCGGCGATCGTGGCGGGCTTGCCCGGGCTCACGTCGGTGAAGAGATCCTCGAGACGATGGCGGCGGGGCTCCATCCGCACCAGCGCCAGGCGGAGGTCCGCCACGGCGTCCCGCACGAGGTCATACGGCCGTTCGTCGGTCACGGCCACGAGCACCGAGCGGCCATCGACCACGACCGACAGTCCGTCCGTGGTGAGCCGTTCTGCCAAGGACCCGGCACCCTCGTCGACCTCGACGGCCAGGGTCCCGGTCTGCTCGGTGAAGTCGCCGAGGGGCGCCGAGTGGATGAGGCGGCCGCCCTCGATCGCCACGAGATGGGTCCCGACCCGTTCGATCTCGCCGAGGAGGTGCGTCGCCACGATGACGGCGATCCCGAACTCCGTGCCGATCCGGTGAATGAGCTCGAGCATCTCGTCGCGTCCGGCCGGGTCGAGGCCGTTGGTCGGCTCATCGAGCAGGAGCAGGCGTGGATCGTGGACGAGCGCCTGGGCGAGCTTGACCCGCTGCTTCATGCCGGTCGAGTAGCCGCCGATTGCCCGATATCGCTCCTCGTACAACCCGACATGCCGGAGGACCTCCGCGGTCCGCTCCCGAGCCGCCGTCCGGGGCAGGCCCGAGATCAGGGCCATGTGCGAGACGAAGTCGGTGGCCGTCGCGTCTGGCGGCAGGCAATCGTGCTCGGGCATGTAGCCCACGAACTGGCGGATCTCGGTCCCGCGGGTCCTGACGTCGAGATCGAGGACGGTGGCCGCGCCCGAGGTGGGTTCGAGCAGCCCGAGGAGGATCTTGAGGAGGGTGCTCTTGCCGGCGCCGTTGGAGCCGACCAGGCCGACGATGCCCGGCTCGATCGCGAGCGTGAGCGAATCCAGTGCAGTGACGGACGTGCCGTACCGCTTGGTGAGATTGCTGATCGCGATCAGGGCCACGTCGTAAGCCTACCGCCGCGGTGGGCGGACATTTCTCGTCAGCGCACTCAGTTCACGGGAGCGTTCGCGGGCCGCTGCGTTCAATCGCTCATGACGCACCGTCATGGCAAGACCTGCCGGAAGGCGCACCGTGACTGGCGAGGTGCACCATGTCCTTCTTCCAACTCACCATCGCCATCACGGCCGCGATCTTCCTGGTCCTCGGCGTGACGCGCGTCGTCACCGGTCGCACGGAGCTGCTGCCTGAGGACAGCAGCGGCCGATCCCGGCTCGCCCACGTGGCGATCTTCGCGATCTGGTTTGTCGTGCTCGCGAACATCTCTGCCGGCGAGCCCCTGATCGTCGGTATCGGTGCGGGTTTGCTCGTATGGCTCGTGCTGAAGATCATCACCACGTCCCTCATCGCCTTCGTCGGAGCGGAGCACCCGAACCTTCGCCTCGGGATCCTGCAGTTCGCAGGCAAGGACCCGAGCGGCTTCGAGCCGCGCGTTCGACGGGTGCATCCACTGGCGGGCCCGTTCGTGGAGGCGGTCGCGACCCTGGACGAAGCGAATGGCAGGTTCCCACGTGGCTCCGGATTCATGGCATCCGTGGAGCGGCCGACCTTTGAGGCCGATTGGGCGGCCCTGGACAAGGCGGTCCGAGGCCTCGACAGGCTCGTGGCCCAGAGCGAGATCCCCGCGCACCCTGACGTCGCTCGGCGCCTGAGCGACGCCCTCGGGCGGTTGCAGACCCTGCGTGAGGGTGCGACCGCCTGAACCGCGTGCGGGCTACCAGGCGTCGCCCGGTCGCCACGCACAGCTGATCGGTGCGGCGAGATCGAGAGCCGGGGACGTCGGGGTTTCGAGGACCATGATGTAGCCGTCGTCATCGGGTGTCGGAACCAGCCCCACGGCCGACCGAACGAAGGACGGACCAAGCCAGGTCCGCCACCCGAGACGCTCGTAGAAGTGACGCCGCCCCGTCCCGAGCGCGCCCAGGTCGTAGCGATCTCGGACGAACGCCGACGCGGCGCCTACCAGGAGCGACCCATACCCTCGCCGTTCGTTGCCCGGTGCGGTGGCGACCGCCTCGACGTAGCCGGTGCGAACCGGCTGGCCGTCGACCTGAAGCTCGCGAGCGACGACCGCCGCGTGGCACACGATCTCGCCACCGAGCTCGAGGATGAAGTGTCGGCCGCCGACGGCATGCGACCAATCGTCGTCCGTGAACGCCTCGTCGCCATCGCCGAACGCTTCACCGAGAATCTTCCGGATGCGCTCGAGCTCCCGATTCGTGAGTGCCTCCGTCGGGAGCCGGCGCAGGCGCGGGCCGCGAATCCCTTGTGCCGACCGCCGCCAGGCACGCTCCCCATCGACCACGACGTCGGTCGGGACGAACCCGAGAGACCGCGCGACACCCTCGGAGGCGGCGTGCGCCGGATGGACCAGGGCCGTGATGGTGGTCGCGCCGCCGCTCTCGAGCCGATCGACCATCGCCCCGGCGGATTCGGCTGCGTAGCCTCGGCCCTGCCAGGGCACGCCGATGAGCCAGGCGACCTCGGCCGACCGGCCCTCGTCCGTGACCGTCGCCTGCACGCTGCCCACGGCATGGCCAGTGCCGGCCTCTCGCACGATCCAGTTGTGCCACGCCTCAAGGCCGTCGGCCGATCGCCCGTAGGCAAGGCGCCTGAACCGCTCCCGAAGGGCATCGCCGTCGGGCGGCGCCCCGCCCGTGAAGTCGTACAGGACCGGGTCGCCGAGCACGGCGACCATCTCGGCGGCATCACCGACCGTGAGCGGCCATAGCTCGAGTCGGGCGGTCCTGATCGGCGCTGCGGGCTCGTCGGGCATCGAGCGATTCTGGCTGCCGCCCCAGCACCGCACAAGCGACCACTTCGGCGATCATTGGAGGATGCAGCGAGGCCGGACCGCCACGTCCGTAGCGCGCCGTCATCAGCTGGCGCCGACTAGCGAGTGCGCCCGTCCGCGAACCGCCGCGTGTCCTTGGCCTTCCTCGTCTTCGTTGGCCCCGGGCCATTGGCCTGCGTCGGCCTGCCTGGCCAATGCGAGGACCGGTCGGCGAGCAGGCGGCCCTGCCCCTTGCCGTTGTCGTGCGCCTGGCCGCCCTCACCCTCAGCCTGATCCTGCGACATGCCCTTCACCTCGTAGGTTGGCGCTCGATCTCGCGCCCTCGCGACCGTAGCGTCGCCCGCGCAGGGGCGTCATGACGAGCCGTCATCTGGCCTCGAACGAGTCGGAAGCACGGCCGCCACGAGCACGATGGGCGGCTCCGCGTAGACTGCCGAACATGAATGACGAAGCCAGCGCGGTCGTGCCCCGGGCCGCACGCGTCAAGATCGAGAACGTCAACCACCCGGGATCCAGTGCCTCCGTGGACGCGGCCATGTACCAGGCGATGCGCGAAGCACTTCTTGCCGTGCTCCCCGAAGTGCCACCGGGTCTGACCGAGGCGCAGATCCGCGCGGCCGTCGTCTCGCGCCTGCCCCAGGACCTGTACCCGGGCGGGGCCCGGGCCGGCTGGTGGGCGAAGGCCGTCCAGCTCGATCTCGAGGCAAAGGGCGTCATTGCCCGAGAGACCAGCCGGCCATTGCGCTGGCATCACCCGGCGGCTCCAGCGCCCGCGGCTCATCCCAACCCTGCACGCGTTCCGGGCGGGGCCCTTGGCCGGACACGGACGCGGAACACCTTCTCCAAATAGGAACGGCCCGATGACCCACGAGCAGCACGAGCAGCACGACCACCACGAGCACGAGCACCACCACGGGCACATCGAGTACGCCGAGGCCGTCCGGGCATTCCGCGCCGACAAGGACGAGTACTTCCGGACCGGTGCCCAGAGCCCGCTCCCCCCGGCTGAGCGTGCCGGCTTCGCTGGCATCCCCTACTTCGACGTGGACGAGCGCCTGGTGTTCGAGGGCCTGACCCTGGAGCCCTACGACGGCAACGAGCCGACGAACTTCGCCATCTCGACGTCCGACGACAAGCTTCGGCCGGCGACGCGGGCGGGCGTGTTCCGATTCACCGTCGGGGCGCTCCCCTGCACCCTGACCGGCTACAGCTTCGAAAGGGATGCGCGGGGCGCCGTCTTCGTGCCGTTCCTCGACGGGACCACCGGAACCGAGACATACGGCGCCGGGAGGTACATCGACCTGGAGCCCGAGGATGACGGGACGTACACCCTCGACTTCAACCTTGCCTACCACCCGTCGTGCGTGTTCGACGCCCGGTTCTCGTGCCCGCTGACGCCCGCCGAGAACCGGTTGCCGGTGCGGATCGAAGCGGGCGAGCGCCTCGCCGAGGGCCACGGACACTGATCACGCCGGCCTGAGCGCCACAGTCAGGCCTGCCGTGTCGCAGCCCAGGCCGCAATCTGCGAAGATCGATCACGTGCCCCGACCCGGACCGTCCACCCGATGACGCGCCGCGGGCTCCTTCTCTTCGCGCTCATGTCGGTGATCTGGGGCATCCCGTACCTCTTCATCCGCATCGCCGTGGCCGAGATCACGCCGGCCACGCTCGTCCTCGGCCGGACCGCCATCGCTACCGCGATCCTCCTGCCGATCGCGCTCCTTCGGGTCGATATGCGGGCCGTCCTCGCTCGCTGGCGATGGGTCGTGGCGTTCGCCGTCGTGGAGATCGCGATTCCCTGGGTGGCACTCGGATCGGCCGAGCAGCACCTCTCGAGCTCGCTCAGCGGGCTCCTGATCGCCGGAGTTCCCCTGGCCGGGACGATCATCGCCCTTGGCACGGGCGGCGCCGATCGCCTGGGACGGAACGGCCTCGTCGGACTTGCGCTCGGGTTCCTCGGGGTTGCGGCGATCGTCGGTGGCAACTTCGGGACGGCGGACGGGACGGCCCTGGCCCAGATCGCGGTCGTCGTGGTTGGCTATGCCCTCGGACCGGCGATCCTCTCGCGGCGCCTCCAGGGATTGCCGTCGGTCGGGGTCATGGCCTTGTCGCTGGCGTTGTGTGCGGTGGTCTACCTCCCGATCGCGGCAATTCAGCTCCCATCGGTCATGCCGTCAGCGAACGTCCTGGCGGCCGTCCTGATCCTGGCTGTCGTGTGCACCGCCGCCGCGTTCCTTGTCTTCGCCGCGCTCATCGGCGAGGTCGGGCCCGTCCGGGCAACGATCATCACGTACATCAATCCCGGGGTTGCCGCGCTGCTCGGAGTGCTGGTGCTCCACGAGGACTTCACCGCGGTCATGGCGGTTGGGTTCATCCTCGTGATCGCGGGTTCCGCGCTCGCCACGCGACCGTCCGGCGCCGCCCCTGGGCCGGGCGCCGCCGTCGCCGAAGCGGCCGCCGCGGATGCCTCCGCGTGACGGGCGGTAGCATCCGAGCATGAAGCCATGGTTCGGACTGCATCTTCCCAGCTACACCTTTCCTGACACCCCGCCCGAGGGCATCTTCGACCGGATTGCCGGCCAAGCCAGGGCCGCCGAGGACGCCGGGTTCAGCCTGGTAACGGTGATGGATCACCTCTACCAGATCCGTGGTGTCGGCGCGAACACGGAACCGATGCTCGAAGGCTGGTCGGTGCTCGCTGCCCTCGCCCGGGAAACGAAGACGGTCCGCCTCGGAACACTCGTGACCGGCGTCACCTACCGCAACCCCGCGCTGCTGGCGAAGATGGCCACGACGCTCGACGCGATCTCGGGCGGTCGCGCACTGCTCGGCCTCGGCGCCGCGTGGAACGAGGAAGAGCACGCCGGCTACGGTTTCGAGTTCCCGCCCATTCGCGAACGCATGGACCGCCTCGACGAAGCCCTGACCATCATCCACGCGATGTTCACCGAGGAGCGGCCCACCGTCGCCGGCGCCCACTACACGATCACCGAGGCGCTCAACGTGCCGCGGCCGGTCCACACGGGCGGCCCCGCGATCATGGTCGGCGGTGGTGGTGAGCAGCGGACACTCCGGATCGCCGCGAAGCACGCGGACATGACCCACTGGTTCCCGCTCGGCATGGACGTGCTCCACCACAAGAACGAGGTCCTCGAGCGCTACTGCGCGGAGATCGGGCGGGACCCGTCGAGCATCGAGCGGACCATGGCCGCCCCGGTCGTCGTCGCCGTCTCGGACGCGGAAGCGCGTGCCTTCGTCCAAACCCTGCCGGAGGAGCGGCGAGCCCACGTGATCGCCGGAACGCCCGCGCAGATGGCGGACGCGATTCGGCCCTTTCTCGACGCCGGCTTCACGGGATTCACCTTCAACAACTCGATCTACAGGACGACGGAGCAGATCAGCGCCATCGGCGAGCTGCTGCGGTTGATCGGCGGCTGATCCGTGCCCTGGGGGCTGCACCATGACCGATAGGCACGCGATCACATCGGTATGAGCGGCGTATCCTCACTCAGGCGTCCCACCTGATCTCCCGGGAGTCCGTTCCGTGACCGCAGAGCCTGCCCAGACCGGCCGCCTGATCCAGATGCTCCAGAGCCGCGGGGGCGCCGTCGAAGGCCCTTCGGGGATCGTCTTCCAGCACCGGGAGGCGCTCGTCTACACGCTCGGCAAGGCCGCCGCGCTCGAGCACCTCGTGATGTGCCAGTACCTCTATGCGGCCTTCTCGATGAAGGACCGCGAGGCTGACGGCCTCAAGCCGGACCAGCTCGCCGCGGTGCGCCGCTGGCGCAACGAGATCATCCACATCGGCGAGCAGGAGATGCTGCACCTCGCCCTTGTGCAGAACATCCTCACGGCCATCGGCGCCGCCCCATACCTCGGCCGCCCGAACTTCCCGCTGCCGCCGCACGCCTACCCCGCCGGGATCCAGATGGCGCTTCTGCCCTTCGGCGAGGTCTCCCTGCGGCATTTCGCGTTCCTCGAGCGACCCGAGGACCATGAGATGGCGGACGTGGAGATGTTCGCCGCCCTCGAGAAGGCCGCCCCGCTGCCGCCGGTCCATGAGGACGACATCGGGCCCCAGATGCAGGACTTCGCGACGATCGGGCACATGTACCGGGCCGTCGAAACGGGTCTCGAGAAGCTCGTCGAGCGGCTCGGTGAGTCCACGGTGTTCATCGGCCCCGCGGACGCCCAGGCCACGGGCGAGCATTTCCGCTGGGACGAGCTTGTCCCGGTGACCGACCTGGCCTCGGCACGCCGGGCAATCGATACCATCGTCGAACAGGGCGAGGGCGCGCGCGGCGACTGGCAGGACGCTCATTTCGGCCGGCTTGTGCGGATCCTCGACGAGTACCTCGCGATGCGTGCCGAGGACCCGGAGTTCGAACCGGCCCGGCCGGTGGTCCCAGCCTGCGTCCGGCGGCCCGAGGACGGCGCGGACGTGCCGATCATCTCGGACCCCTTCACGGCCCGCTGCATGGACCTCCTCAACGCGGTGTACGAGGTCCTCCTGCAGCTCCTCGCCCGATATTTCGCGCACACGGACGAAACCACGGAGCAGCTCGCGACGCTCGCCGACGTGGCCGTGGGACTCATGTATGTCGCGATCAAGCCCCTCGGGACCCTGGTGACCCGGCTGCCGGTCGGGCCAAACGACCTCGGTCTGAATGCCGGGCCGAGCTTCGAGCTCTTCTACGCCGTGGACTACCTGCTCCCCCATCGGGACGCGGCGTGGGCGGTGATCGAGGAGCGGATGCGCGACGTCGCCGAGCTGGCGACGCGCTGTCGGGACTCGTGCGCACCGTTGTACATGGCACCGCTGATCAAGGTGACCGACGCGCTGCGGGCGCAGGCCGATCGGCTCGCGGCCGCCCGCTGAATCGATCTACGTTCGCCCACGCACCAGGTCGATCAGCCGGCCCAGAACGCGCTCCCCGTCAGCACGAAGCCCGTTGTGCTCGAACTCGTCGGTCTCCCACGTCCGCAGCCCGCGGATCGTGGCCGCCGTCTCGACCGCGAAGGCCCGTTCCACGTAGAGATCGTTGACGTAGATCGTGCCGGCGGCGGGCACCGTGTTCCGGCGGAGCTGATCGGCGTCGTACAGACGCGGCCACGCCTGCTCGGCGAGGAGCGCCGCCGCGGCCGCCTGGGGCCGAAGCGCGCCGTAGTCCTCCCACATCCAGGGGAAGACGTGCTCGGCGGTGAAGTAGGCCTCGTCGACGATCTCGGCGGGCAGCAGGCGGTGCGCCGACCAGCGGGTGGGGACCCCGTCCGCATACGACGACTCATGGAGCGTCGCGTAGATCGGATTGCGACTGAAGCGGACGCCGTCCTGGGCATCGTGGAGGAAGGCGGCCGAGCCGAACGGGAGCTCGATGACGTGGTGCAGGAGCTCGAACCCGGCGCTGTCACCGAGCCACAGGCCCAGCTGACGGAACCGGCGCGCCGTCAGGCGATCGCCAGACGGCAGGCTGACCTCTTCCCGGTCCAGCCGATCGAGGACCTCACGAACGCGGCCGCGATCGTCCGGGTACCGGGCGAAGTACCGCCGGTTCTTGTCCACGAGGCGCCGATATGTGGCCGTGTAGATGTCGTCCACGGGCCGGCCGATCGGCGACAGTCCGCCCGTCAGGAAGGCCTCCCGGAGGCCATCAGGTGCGAAGGACAGGTACGTCATCGATGTGAACCCGCCGAAGCTCTGCCCCAACAGGCTCCAGCGATCGATGCCGAGATCTCGCCTGATCTGCTCCGCGTCCTTGACGATCGAGTCGGCCCTGAACTGCGAGAGGTACGCCGCCTGCGCTGGCGGCGTGTCGCCCGGGATGATGGAGCCGACCGGCGTCGATCGGCCGGTGCCTCGCTGATCGAGCAGCAGGACCCGGTAGTCCTGGAGGGCGCGTTTCATCCAGCCCGATGGCGGGCTCGTCGGCCGCGCGGCCTCGAATCCCGGACCGCCCTGCAGGAAGACGAGGTACGGCCGATCCTCCCCGCCCGGTGCCGCGACCTCGCGGCTGAAGACCGTGATCGAAGGGCCGGCCGGCATGGCGTGGTCGAGCGGGACTCGGTGCTCGCGCTCGACGAACGTGGCGCCTGGGACGTGATAGGCCTGTTCGGACCCGGTACTCACGGTTTCAGCTCCCATCTGTCGAGCCGGCCACGGAAGCGGCCACGGTCAACGGTACCGGGTAGGCGCGGCTCCTCGCGGAATCTTGCGCGCGTCAGTTGGTCCTTGGCACCAGTCGGACCATCGGGATGACCCGCCCGGACTGTGCGGGATACGGCTCGAACCAGGGCAGCTCCCGAACATGCTGGGCCCAGAGTCGATCGCGCTCGGCCCCGCCCACGATGACAACGGCGGCCGTCGTGAAGGCATGGTTGTCCACCTCGATCCGGACCAGAGGATTGGCAACCAGGTTCGAGACCCATGCCGGGTCCGTCGTTGCGCCGCCCTTGGTGCCGGCCACGACATAGTCACCGCCGTCGCGCGAGTACGTCAGGATCGCCCGCCGCGCGAGGCCGCTCACGGCGCCCGTCGACGTCATGACCAGGAGAGGATGTCCGGCGAGTGGTCCAGCCGCGGGCCGGCCGCCATTGGCCCGGAGATCCGCGATCAGCGACTCTTCCCATGAATTCGGATCCGACTCGGAAGCCGAGCCCGCGACCGGGGTGAGGGTCACGACGGGCAGCGGCCGGCTGGTCATCGTCTCGTACTTGCCAAAGATCGCGATCTTCGCGATGTGAGCGTCGAGCAACCGTCGTCGCTCGGAGCCACGCTCGATCGTGGCTCGGGCCTTCAATTCACGACCACCGACCTCGATCGAGACGTCGGGGTTGCCCGCCAAGTTGGCGACCCAGGCGGGATCCCAATCCCGGCCACTGTTCGATCCAACGACGACGTAGCGAGCGCCATCGCGGCTGTACCCGAGTGGTGAGATGCGGGGGGTCCCGGACTTGGCGCCGACCGTGGTCAGCAGGAGAAGGTCGGAGCCCGCCATCGGCCCAGCGGTGACCCTGCCGTCGTTCGCTCGCAGCTCGGCCGCGAGGTGCACGTTCCATGTCCGTTCGTCGGTGTCGATCGGCATTGGCGGCTTTCTCCATGTTCGAGGATGTTGCGCCAGCAACCATCTCATATCAGGAGACTTCCTGCCAGCGCGCCGCTGCGAGCCGCATGACCGGGGCAGCCGCATGCCGAGAGGCCAGTTGGCCGGGATCCGCGGTGCGATCGGGACTTGCCACTGGTCGACGAGGGCGCAGGATGGACGCGCGTCCGCCAATCGAAGGAGCGCATCGATGACGACGCACCCACTCAGCCATCCGGCAAACGCCGTTGTCCCCCGCCCGGAGCTCCGGCTTCCGGGGATCATCGCCGAGATCGCCCTCGTGCTCCTGGGCGTCGGCGCGCTCGCCGGCGGCGCGGCACTGGTCTCCAGGCCCGATGGCAGCGTCATGGGCTTCGATGTCGAGATCCTTGCCGGCAGCCCGTTCACCGACTTCGTGATCCCGGGCTTGATCCTGGGCGGCCTGTTCGGGGTGGGCTCGTTCATCGTGGCCGGCATGGGTCTCCGCCGCATGCGGATCGCGCCGTTTCTGGCCTTCGCGATCGGCTGCGCCCAGATGATCTGGATCGTCGTTGAGCTCGCGATCATCGGCGAGTTCAGCTTCCTGCACCCGACCTTCTTTGGGGTCGGCATGGTCATCGCCGCGACCTCCGTCGCCTGGGGCTGGCCGACGTTCCGCGCCTGGCGCGATCCGGCCTAGTGGTTCAGTCGACGAGGCTCGCGAGCCGGACTCCAGCCAGGAACCCGCGATACGCCGCGATCGCGTCGTCGGCCGCGTGGCGGACGGTCCGGTCCCCTACCCGCTCGGCGGGCGGTGGGATCGCGGCATAGTCCGCCTCGAGCGCCCTGCGGTAATCGACCTCGATGACGACGGGTCGCTCGACCTCGAGCAGGCGCAGCCCACCCGCGCGGGCGCGCTCCACGGCCGCGACGCTCGAGCCACGGATCAGCGCGCGGGCGCGGTCGGGATGCAGCGAGGCGGCGGCGTGCGTACCGTAGCCCTCCTTGACGACCACACGTTCGGCCCAGGGCAACCACGTCGCCACTTCGGCCGCCAGCGCATCGTCGCCTGCCACGAGGCCGACGGGTATGCCCCATGCCCCGAGCGCGAGGGCGTTGAAGCCGTACTCGCCGGTCGGCTGGCCGTTCAGGCGCGTCTCGGTCGGCCCGCCCGTGTACGTGTGGGCGATGGTGCCCGTGGGGTGCCCGGCACGAGCGTGATAGCCGATGAAGAGGGCGACGTCGAAGGATGCGACCCCGTCCCTCGGCCCCGCTCCGGCGATCATCGACCACGCCTTCTGGCCCTGGAGTAGCCGAGCGGCTGGGTTCAGATGCTCCGGGCGGAGGTTGTACATGCCCCCGTGACTGTCGTTGACGAGGACCTCGGTGGCCCCGGCCGCGAGGGCACCCTCGATGGCCGCGTTTGCCTCGCCCGTCATCAGGTCGGCCGCCGACGGATATTCCGAATCCGTCCGATTGGTCGGCCTCGGGTGGCTGACGCCGGCCACGCCCTCCATGTCGACGCTGATGTAGACGCGCATCGGTCAAGTGTATGGCCGGCCGGTCCAGCCGGCCATAGCGATCGACATCCTTCCGAAACTACCCCGACACGCTACCGGCGCAGTCGTAGACCGACGTCGTGGTGCCGTTGACCACGACGGGGGTGCAGTTCGCGGTAACCCAGTCGGAGAGCGCGGATGACCCCCCGCCCGGACCGCCGCTCCCGGCGACCAGTACGAAGCGCAGCTCGCCCGAGGCGGTCAACGCCTGGAGCTGGGCGAGCGTCGGCGCATCGTCGCTCCCGGTGAAGCCGCCCATGGCCATGACCGCGCGGCTCGTCTGGAGCTCGATCTGGCCGGCCGTGTCGGCCCCGGTGACGGCCACGATCCACCGAGCCGAGCCCTGGTTGGCGACCAGGTAGTCCAGGGTCGCGCTGTCGACGCCGAGGCCGCCGGGGCCGCCCCCGGCCCCGCCCGGATTCACCGCCCCGCCGGGGAGGCCCTGCCCGCCATCCGGCGGCGGCCCGCCCGGGACCGCGCCCGCCGGAGGCTGGCCACCTGGGCCGCCGAGGCCGCCGCCTCGACCGACGTTCGCGATCACGCCACGCAGCGAGCCCGGGCCGGCGGCAGCCGCGATGGCCGGTCCGGCAGCGGGATCTCCGCCCGCGTAGGCCGTCTGCACCGTGTCGGCTGCGTACGCCGCCGGGCCGGCCAGGAGGACGAGAACACCCAGCACGGCTCCGCCGAGCTGCAGCCGACCGAAGCCGAGGCGCGCAGGAAGCAACAGGAAGAGCACTCCGATGACGCCACCGATCAGGATCGCGGGCACCAGCCATGGCACGAACGACGGGGTCCGGGCCAGGAGCAACCAGGCGAGGCCGGCCGATGCGAGGATCGACAGGCCGAAGATCGCTCGGGCGACCGGGACGCGTGCCCGGTACTGCCAGAGCGTGGCGAGGCCGCCGCCGACCAAGGCCGCGATCGCCGGGGCCATGGCCACGACGTAGTAGCTGTGGATCACGCCCGACATGAAGCTGAAGACGACCGCATGGACGAGCAGCCACAGGCCCCACATGAGGTAGGCAGCTCGGGCAATATCCGTGCGGGGAGCGCGGAACCTGGCGACGAGGCCGCTCACGAGGCCGATGACAGCCATCGGCAGGAACCACGCCACCTGGCCGCCCAGCTGGTCGTTGAAGAGCCGAAGGACCCCGGGCGTGCCCGAGAAGCCGGCCCCACCTGCGCCCGCGCCTCCGCCCGCGGCCGCGCCGCCAGGCCCGGCCTGACCGAAGATCCGACCCAGGCCGTCGTAGCCGAGGACGAGGTCCAGCGCGGAGTTGTCGGTGCTGCCGCCGATGTACGGCCTGGCCGCCGACGGGATCAGCTCGATCGCCGCGATCCACCAGCTGCTGCTGATGAGGACGGCGCTCAGCGCGATGGCGAGACCGGCAACTCGCCGCCGGATCGAGCCCGGCGCAGCGACCGCGAACGTCACCGCAAAGGCCGGGAGGACGAGATACGCCTGGAGCAGCTTGGTCTCGAATGCGAATCCGACGAGGATGCCCGACAGCGCGATCCAACGCAGCCGATCGCGCTCCATGCCATGGAGCAGCGCATAAGCCGCGCCGACGAGCAGCAGGGTCAGGAGCGCGTCCGGGTTGTCGTAGCGGAAGATCAAGACGGCCGCCGGCGTGAGTGCCATCACGAGACCGGCGATGATCGAGGCCGCAGGCCCGAACGTGCGTCGCACGATTGCCATCAGGATGGCAACGGTCGCAATCCCCATCAGTGCCTGTGGCACGAGGATGGAGGCCGAGCTCAGCCCGAAGATGCGGACGGACAGGCCGAGGACCATGGTCGCCAGGGGTGGCTTGTCGACGGTGATGAAGTTCGACGGATCGACAGAGCCGAAGAACCACGCCGACCAGCTCTGCGAGGCGGCCCACGCTGCCGCGGAGTAGTAGACGTTCGCGTACCCGCTCACCGTCAGGTTGACCAGGTAGGACACCGCCGTCACGAGCAGCACCGCAATGGTCCCGATCCGGGTCCATGAACGCGTCGCAATCCAGGCCCGGGACGACGGCTCCCTTCGCGCCGCCACGTCGGCCCGTGCCGGTTCAATGGTTCCTGGTACGAGCGCTGTCACGACGTGCTCTCGCCGGGATGAACCTTCCTGAACGCGTTCGCGGCGGGGTGGGATGGCCAGCAGCCCAGTAACGGCGGGCGAACTCCGGCGAGGACGAGTGATGGTCCAGCGATTGCTTCAATCATGCGGCAAGCGTGGGACCGGATTCTTCGGCCTTCATGACAAGGGACCACCTGGCCGACGCCCCGCCTCCTCCCATCACGGTGCGCCTTGTCGTCGCAGCCCTCGGGTCGTAGGCTATCGCCCGGCCCCGGAACCCATATTGGAGATCGACATATGACCGAGCGCGTGGCCCTCCTCATCGGCACGCCGAAGGGCGCGTTCATCCTGGACGGCGACGCCTCGCGGCGAGCGTTCGACGTGCGCGGGCCGCTCTGCGAGGGCTGGCCGATTCACGACATCTCGGTCAAGCCGGGCACCGGCACGATCCTGGCGGGTGGCGGCAGCCCCTGGTACGGACCGGCGGTCTGGCGCAGCGAGGACCTCGGCGCGACGTGGAATCACTCGAGCGAGGGCCTGACCTACGGCGACGATGGCCCGAAGGTCAAGACGGTCTGGAACGTGACCGCCTCGAACGGAGTCATCTACGCCGGCGTCGAGCCGGCTGGCCTGTTCCGGAGCGGCGATGGCGGTCAGACCTGGGAGCATGTCGAAGGACTGACGAATCACGCCACGCGCCCCGAGTGGCAGCCGGGAGGCGGCGGCCTGATCCTCCATTCCATCGTCCCCCATCGGACCGACCACGACCGGCTCTGGGTCGGGATTTCGTCTGTCGGGGCGTTCGAGACGCGCGACGGCGGCAGGACCTGGGAGACGCGCAACAAGGGCGTGCGCGCCGGGTTCATGCCCGACCCGTACCCGGAATTCGGACAGTGCGTCCACAAGCTCGTCATGGCGGCGGATGGCGGGGAGCACCTGTACCAGCAGAACCACTGCGGCGTCTATCGCTCCACGGACGGCGGTCGCCTGTGGGAGGAGGTCACCGAAGGCCTGCCGTCCGAGTTCGGCTTTCCGATGACCGCCCATCCACGCGACCCCAACACCGTCTGGACGATCCCGCTCAACGGCGCCGAACAGGGCCGATACATGCCGGGCGCGAGCGCCGCCGTGTGGCGGAGCCATGACGGCGGCACGACGTGGCTGCGATCCGGCGACGGTCTGCCCGATCACGACGCGTTCCTCGGCGTGCTGCGCGAAGCCATGGCGGTCGACCGCCTTGATCCAGCCGGGGTCTATTTCGGGACCAGCACCGGCCAGGTGTACGGCAGCGCGGACGAAGGCCTCACGTGGTCGCTCCTTGCCGACAAGCTGCCTCCGGTCTGGTCGGTCGAGGCGATGGTCGTCGATTGAGCTCCGCGGATCGCACCGACGTGGCACGGCCGGCTGTCGTGCACCTCCCGAGGTCGCTCGCGGCATTGTTCCCGGGGTCGCCACGGCGACTCGATGCAACGGGTTCGACCGTCGCGGCGGTCATCGATGACGTCGATCGCCAGGTTCCGGGGCTCCGGAACCGCGTGCTCGATGCGGGGCCGACGATCAGGACGCACCTGAACGTCTTCGTCGCCGGCAGGCGGGCGGGGCTTGACACGGCCGTGCCTCCCGGCGCGGATATCCACGTGATCCCTGCCGTTTCCGGGGGCTGACCGTCCGATCAGCGGATTCGACCCTCCCGAAGTGCGTCGATGGACCTCGCAATCCGACGCTGGCGCGTCTCCTCGTTCTTCGTGCCCTCGACCTGGAGGACGTGCCAGGACTTGTTGCTGTACGACAGTCGATCGAAGGTGGCCTTGGCCGCGGGCTCGGCGTCAAGGGCCGCCTGGAAGACCGGCGGCATCGTGATCTCTCGGGGCGCCGTGTCGAGCTCGAGGTCCACGTTGACCTCGTCCCCGGCCGCGAGGCCCGAGGCGGCCCGATGCTCGTTGCTCACCCCGATCATGTGAACGCCGCCCATCACCGCGACCGTGCTGCGGTACGTATAGCCGTTGATCGTCACGCGCACCGGCGGTCTCTGGCCGGAGGCCAGGCTCTCGACAACGGCGCGCGGGACCTGCATCCCGGCGGCCGTCTTGCCGGTCTGGAGAATCGTCGTCCTGAATCGCATCTGGCTCCCTGAAGGGTTCCGCCTGGCGGTTGGGGAGGCATCGACCCGCGACCGGAGAGGGATCCTGAAGCGGACCGATGCCGTCCCGCCGCTCCGTGTGAAGTCTACGACGGCGACAAACCTGCATCCCGGTGGAGGCCGAGCCGAGCTGCCACGAGGCAACCGCTTCCTCCGACCGGGGATGAGGGTCAGCCCCGGGGTGTCAGCCAGACGGGATAATCGGTCTGGTTGACGACGCTGCCGTCCTTCGCCGACAGCTCATAGACGCGCAGCGTGCCCCACTGGGCGGCGCCGACGCCGTATGGAACGGTGACGTCGAAGGTGCCCCAGCAACCCGTTCCGCACGACGCCATCGCCTGCACGTCCGCCAGCTTCGCGCCCGACGCATCGAGAATCGCGATGCGAAATGCGGCCTCGAAGACATTCGCGAGGCCCGTGACCCGGGCCGGATTGCCGATGCCGGCCCCCCACGCGGGCCGATCTACCCAGATGGCGGGGAGCTGGTCCGTGTAGTCGCTGCGACCGACCGGATGATCGAGCACGACGCCCTCACCGCTGAACGTGGTGACCGGTTGCCCATCGAGCTGGAAGGTCACGGTCTTGACGGTCGGGAACTGGGTCATCGTGTAGACGACCTGGGCCAGCCGCCCGAGCACGGACGCGCTGCCGCCGCCGGACTCGAACTCCTTCGAGAGATTGACGGTTGCGACGCCGTTCGCGATCGACAGGCCGAGTAGCCGCGTCCCATCCGGGACCGCCGTGTACATGGCCGGGCGGGCGGCGATCTCCGCGGCGTCCGGCCCACCGATGAGCGCGGTCACGGCCGCGGTGGCGACCGCCTGGGTCTTCGGAACCTCTCGCAGGACCGGCACGAGGCCCGCAGGATGCGTGAAGCTCCCAAGGAAGAAGTACGCGCGGACCGTGGTGGAATCACCTGTCGACGTCGGCGACGGCGCCGTCGACCCGGAGGGCTCCGGCGTGCCGCTCGGCCCCCCGGTCGGCTCCGGGCTCGGGACATCGACCGATGCGGCCGTCGTGGGGATGGGTGTTGCGACCGAGCCGAGGTCCCCGCCCCCGGGGCTGCAGGCAGCCACAAGCGCCAGCGTCGCGACGCAGATCGTGAGGCGCGAGAACCAGGCAATCGAGCTCTTCATGACATCGTCCTCGAGGCGGGATCCGACATCACGAATCCTCGTCCACGCGTGTGTCGGGTCCGTCGCCGGAGGGTAACGAGCCCGTTACAGGAAGGGTCAGGGTGAAGGTCAGCCCGCCTCCGTTGCGCTGGGCGACCTCCAGCGTTCCGCCCAGCAGGGCCGCGTGCTCGGAGGCAATGGCCAGGCCCAGGCCGGACGTCGAGCTGTCGCTGGCCGATCTCGAGGGATCGGCCTTGAAGAACCGCTCGAAGATGCGTGGCAGCAGTTCGGCGTCTGTGCCCGGTCCGCGATCGGCGACAGAAATCCTGACATCGTCGGCCTCCTCCGCGACCGCGACCTCGACCGGTGCGCCCGGAGCATGGACCCTCGCATTGTCAAGGATGTTCCCGAGGATCCGATCGAGGCGCCGGACGTCCGACTCGATGAGGATCGGCCGTGACGGCAGGCTCAGCCGGGCCGCCGGCAGGCGCGACTCGACGATCGAACTCACCACCCGAGCGAGATCGACAGGCTCCAGGACCACCGCCTCGGCGGCCGCATCGAACCTCGACAGCTCCATGAGGTCGTCGACGAGCGACCGCAGGCGTCGCACATCCGCCACGAGCAGCTCCGCGGCTCGCCGCCCGTCCTGATCGAGCCGATCGAGCTTCGACTCTATCAGCGAGGCCTCGGCGACGAGGGCCGTCATCGGCGTCCTGAGCTCGTGCGAGACGTCCGCCACGAAACGTCGGTTCTGCTGTTGTGACTGTTCGAGCCGTCGGATGGTCGTCGCCAGCGAATCGGCCATTCGGTTGAACTCGGCGGCCCAGCCGGCGAGCTCGTCCTCGCCCTCGACATTGACTCGAGCCGCCAGGTCGCCAGCCGCGATTCGCGCCGCCGCCGCACTTCCCGACGCGATCGGCCGGAGGATGCGCCGGGCGACCAGGCCCGCCGTCGCCAGGGTTACGAGAAGGGCGATCAACCCCGCGGCCGCGAGCCCGACGCGCAACTGGTCGAGCGCATCGGCCACGCCCTGGCCGTCGACGACGAGATAAACAGCCGGACCGTCGGCCTCGCGGCCGCCGACGATCAGGGATTCGCGATCGCCGATCGGCTGCCAGGCGTAGCCGAGGTGGCCGGCCTGGACCGTCTCGACCAGCGCTGCCGGAAGCGCCTGGAAGACCCCGAGCAACGACGCCGGCGCCACGTACGGGTCACCGTCACCGAAGTCAACCATCAGGTCGGCATCGCCCCGGAGCCGGAACGAGGCCGGCAGGCCACTTGCCTCGAAGTCCGCCCGGGTCGCGTTCGGCTCGAGCCTTCCCGGCAGGAGCACCGACAAGTCGAACTGGGCCTGCTGCCGCGCCTGGTCAAGAAGACCGGCTCGCAACCGCGCCTCGACGAATGCGTAGGTTCCGACGCTGATCGAGGCCACCACGACCGCGACGAGGCCCAGCAGCGTCACGACCAGCCGGAACCGGATGCCGCGCCTCATCGGATCAGCCGGACATCGAGCGGGCGGCCTTGTAGCCCGCACCGCGCACCGTGAGGATGAGGGCAGGATTGGCAGGATCTGCTTCCACCTTGGCGCGGAGCCGTCCAATCGCCACGTCGACGAGCCGCGAATCCCCGAGATAGTCGTAGCCCCAGATCCGGTCCAGCAACATCTCCCGCGTGAACACCTGACCGGGGCGGCGAGCGAGCTCGATCAGGAGGTCGAACTCCGTCCGGGTCAGCGGGACATCCCTGCCATCGAGGGCCACCGAGCGGCCCGCCGGATCGATCTCGAGGTGACCGAGTCGCAGGCTGCCATCAGTTTCGAAGGAGCCGGCGGGCTGGCCATGACCGTGGCGGCGAAGCGCGGCCCGGACCCTCGCGACAAGCTCCGGCATTTCGAACGGCTTCTTCAGGTAATCGTCGGCTCCGGCCTCGAGACCCACGACGACATCGATCGTGTCGCCCCGCGCGGTGAGCATCACGATCGGAACCGTCGAGTCGCGTCGGATGGCACGACACACCTCGAGCCCGTCCAGCCGCGGCAGCATGACGTCGAGGAGCACGAGGTCGGGCCTGGCCGAACGCCAACGCTCCAAGCCGGACAGCCCGTCAGCGGCGCTCTCGACCTCGAAGCCGGCGCTGCGCAGGCCGATGGCCACGACCTCGCGAATCGACGGATCGTCCTCGACCAGGAGGACTCGGGCATCCACGTCCGCGAGTATGGCATCGACATTGGCTGCGATCCGTAACGGTCCGGCATCAAATCACGGCCCGCCCTGCCCAGATCGACGGCAGCAGGGCTCGAGGCTCTCCGCCGGGCTCAGCCGAGCGACGCGAGGAACCGGAACACGGGTACTGCCGCCAGGTATCCCTCGGCGACCTGGTCGGGAAGGCTCGCAGACAGGACGTCGGCGTCGGAGAGCCGCCGACCGAATACCACGTCCTTCCAGCGCAACATGTCGGCCAGCGGATGATCCTTCGGGAAACCGGGCGGTACTCGCTTCAGCGACTCGTGACTGTGCGCGCCGCCGAACCACGCGACGAACGCCGGATCCTCGAGCGCGGAACGGACCCGGTCGGGTTCGGAAGTGACGGCGGCCCGGAACGCCCCGAGCCGCGCCGTCTCCGGCATCCACATGCCGCCCCCAACGTACATCTCACCCGGTTCGAAGTTGAAGTAGCCGCCGCTTGAGTGGGCGCGCTCGGCGGACCCAGCCGGTCCCCCACCGCTGCCCTCCACCCAGGGGAAGCTGGCCGCGACGTGGGTCTTGTACGGCGACTTGTCGCGGCTGAAGCGCGTGTCCCGATAGATCCTGAAGGGCGATCGCTTTGGATCGGCGAGCAGTGGCACGCCGGCCGCCCCAAACCGATCGGCCAGCGCAGCGACGAACGCCTCCATGGGAGCCTTGAGGAGGAGTTCGTAGTCGGCCTTCCGCGGCTGGAACCAGGCGCGATCGTTGTGCATCGTCAGGTCTGCAAGGAACTGGATGGCTTCCGGCTTGAACCCGCGGAACGGTTCGACGGCTTCCATGGACAACTGCTCTCCCTTCATCGTGCGCCGCAGCGCGATCGCGACCGGCCGACCGTGTGCGACGGAGACTAGGCGGGCCGGCCGATCCGGTCCAGAATGCGCCGATGCACGTGATTGCCGAGCTTGCCGCGATTCTTGCCGCCCTGATCCACGTCTACTTCTTCGTCCTCGAAAGCTTGTGGTTCATGCGACCGGCCGTCTGGGCTCGGTTTGGGCTTGCTTCGGCCGACGAAGCCCGGACGGTTCGCTCATTCGCCTACAACCAGGGCTGGTACAACCTGTTCCTGGCGATGGGCGTTGCCGTGGGCCTCGTGCTGATTGCGGCCGGCGCGACCGATGCCGGCCGCGGAATCGTCCTCTTCGCCTGTGCCTCGATGGCAGCGGCGGGCATCGTCCTGGTGCAGCACAACCGCGGCTTCATCCGGGCGGCCGCGATCCAGTCCGTGCCACCGATCGTCGCCATCGTCGTCGCGGTCCTCGCTCGCTGACCCATGTCCGAGGACCTCGACCCGCGCGAGGCGGAACGCATCCGACGGCGTGATCGCGACCTGGCCGCGGAGGAGCGGGCGCTCATGAACCCGGGCATGGGCAAGGTCTTCAAGCAGATCCAGGACGCCCAGGCGAAGGCTGCCCGGGACCCCGGACCCTGCCGGGCTCGACGCAGGAAGCGGCCGAACCCCGGACGCTGAACCCACGGGCCCCATGGGGGCGCCATGCCGCGCTCCGAGCGGTCCGACGCCGGCGTTCCGAGACGCGTCGTCGGCTTCACTCACCCGCCGGCATCGCCCACCGGGCCGCCCGGGCCATCGGACAGGATTCGGGCGAAGAGCACTGAATCACCGTCGAGGTAGCCGGCCGCCCGCCAGAACCCGTGGCCTGCTCCGTTCTCGTCGCGAACCAGAACGTTGACCTTCGGGCAACCGAGGCTCCGAAGGCCTGCCTCCACCCGGCGGACCATCTCCGTGGCGAGACCCCGGCGGCGTTGGGCGGGCGCTGTCGCCACGTGATAGATCCAGCCCCGTCGGCCGTCCCAGCCACCCATCGCCGACCCGACCACATCGGCGCCCTGGCTCGCGACGAGAAACAGACCCGGATTGCGCTGGGCAAAGCGCCGAAGACGCATGTCGTCGTCGCCGAGCGATCCGAACCCCGCGTCCTCCCAGAGGGCCCGGAGCCCATCTCCGTCACGGGAACGATATTCCCGGATCACGACGGGGAGCGGTGCCGCTTGGCGGACTCCCGGATCACGCGAATGCGCTCGAGCCCCAGCACGGCCAGGCCTGGTCCTCGAGCCGGTCTTCGGGATCGCCCTGATCCGATCCGCGAGATCTGACACCGGGGCCGGTCCGGACCGGAGCGCGCTCAATGCCTCCCGGGCGGCGTCGAGCGTCGACCACGGACCTCGAACGAGGACCAGGCCGAGCTCGTTCGTCTGAGTAGAATCGGTCAACATCCACCCGTTCGAGGACTGTTCCACCGCGAACCGCCCATCGCCAGTCGCATACCTGCCCGCGGTCACCCGAACGAGCTCGGCAGGATCTGCGGGAGGCTTCGGGCGGGCTGTCTTGCGTGGTCGATCCGGCATCGTGGAGAGCCTACCAGCCAGCCCGTTGGACCAGCCCGAGCCGGCGCGATACCGTCGCCGTGTGGTGACGGGTTTCGTGGCGACGATGGGAGCGCGAATCGGGATGAAGAGCGGGCTCGACCGAGTCGAGGACTAGTGACACCCAAACTGCGGACCGTGCAGGCGACGCGATACGTGACGCCCTTTCGCGAAGGCGGGTCCCTGCCCGGACTCGTCGAGGCCGATGACGATGGCCTGTACGTCGTCAAGTTTCGAGGCGCCGCGCAGGGACCCCGGGCGTTGGTCGCCGAGATCATCGCCGGTGAGCTCGGCCGGGCGATCGGGCTCCCCGTCCCCGAGCTCGTGCTCGTGGAGATCGAACCGGGCCTCACCGCGGAGGATCCCGACCCGGACCCGTTCGTCCAGGAGTTGCTGGAGCGGAGCCCCGGTTTGAACCTCGGGGTCGACTACCTGCCCGGATCGTTGACCTACAGTCCGGGAGCCGACGGCCGTCCCGATCCGGCATTCGCCGCCCAGGTGGTCTGGTTCGATTCCCTTGTCACGAATACCGATCGTTCAGCCCGCAACCCGAATATCCTCGCCTGGCACCACCGCCTCTATCTCATCGATCATGGTGCCGCGTTGTACATCCATCACAGCTGGCGGAACCCAGACGAACATGCCCTCCGGCCGCTGCCCACGATTCGCGATCACGTCCTGCTCCCCGGTGCCGCACCGATCAAGGACGCGCACCTGCTGTTGGCGCCTCTCGTGACTGACGAGCTGCTCGCGGGGGTCATCCGCGCGGTCCCGGATTCATGGCTCCCGGGCGCCGGTTCCGTTGGCTCCGCTTCGGACCAGCGAGGCGCCTACCAGCGCTACCTTCGGCTGCGCTGCCAGGCCAACGAGTCACTCTCCCGCGAGCTCGATGAGGTTGCCCGTGCCGGCTGAACCGTTCCAGTACGCCGTCCTGCGGATCGTGCCCCGGGTGGACCGTGGCGAGCAGATGAACGTCGGCGTCGTCCTGTTCTGCCGGACGCGTCGCTATCTCGACTGCCGAATCGGGTTCGCAGAGCCCCGTCGCGCCCTCGTTCTGGCCCTGGACCCGGATGCCGACCTCGGGACGATCGACGCCCATCTCCGGGTGATCGAACAGATCGTCCGCGGCGATTTCGCAGGCGGGCCCATGGCCGCCCTGGCGCAGCCCGAGCGCTTCCGCTGGATCACGAGCCCGTCGAGCACCGTGATCCAGCCGTCGGATGTCCATGGCGGCCTGACCGAGGACCCCGGGACGACCCTGGACCGCCTGTTTACGGCACAGGTCCGCTGACCTACGCCCGCCAGCGGCGCTTCCGCGGCTGAGGGGCGGACATCGGCTTGATGCTCTCGAGGAGCCCCCGGATCTCGGCCGCGTACCGCACTCCCTCGCGGCGGTCGGCCAGCCACATCAGGTAGCCCGGATCGCGCCGGGAGATCTCGCCCAGGGTCCAGCCGCTGTAGAGCCCGAAGTCGAGGCGGCTGCCGGACGGACTGCCGGGAGGCGCACCCGCGGCACCCGTCCATCCCGGTCGCCGGGACGTTTCCACTCGATCGCCGGTCCCAGGCGCATCGTGCCTCGGCTCGCCCGTGGCTGAACCGTTCGCGGCCGCGTTCGTGTCATAGACTGCGCGCCGGCCTGGATCGCGGAGCACGTCCCACGCGCCGTTCAGCCGTTGCATCATCGCCAACCCACGATCTCCGACGACGTCGGGATGGGCGGCACGGGCGAGGTCGTGGTATCGCTTCCGGATCTCGGCGGTCGTTGCACCCCTCGTCACACCCAGTACGGCGTACGGATCGAGATCGTTCGCCAAGCAATCCTCCCCTGTTCCGGAGCCCGCGCGATGCTAGCAGGTGGTCCTCGGCGTGTGTCGCTCGTTGCCGGCGGGGCAACGGCAGTAGCGGAACCCGTCCCTTGCCTGGAATCAGGGGCGGGCGTCGACCCCGGTCCACGCCCGATCGACGACGAGGTGCAGGAGCGTCGGCCGGTCCGCGACCAACGCCTGCTGGAGTGCCGGGGCGAACGCCGCGTCGTGATCGATCCTCGCGCCGCGCGCGCCAAATCCCCGCGCGACGGCAACCCAGTCGACAGGCCCTAGGTCCGTCCCGGCCAGCGAACCATGCGGGCGCCGGTCCTGATGGCCGCGGATCATCCCGTACTGCTCGTTGTCGAAGACGACGACGATCGTCCGAAGTCCGTTCCGGACGGCGGTCTCCAGCTCGGCGATGGTCATCCCGAGCCCGCCGTCGCCGACCATCGCCACGACCGGGCGATCACGGTGGACGAGGCCGGCCGCGATGGCCGCGGGCAGGCCGTAGCCCATCGCCCCCGAGGTCGGGCCGAGGAACGTACCCGGCCGAAGGAAGCGGAATCCGCGAGCCGCCCAGCCGGCAAAGCTGCCGGCGTCGGTTGTCAGGATGGCATCCTCCGGCAGGCCGGCGCGCAGAGCGTGGATGATCCGGCCGGGATGCACGCCAGGCCCGTCCCACGGATGCCCGTCGAGCCGCGTGGCGTCCTCCCACGTGGCCCGGTCCGTTGCATTGCGCACCGTCCTCGCGTCCGCACCGGCCGCGTCGAGGACGCCCTTCGTCTCGAGTCGCGCGACGGCGGCTCGCAGGAATATCTTGGCATCCGTCTGGACGGTGAAGTCCGCCGCCGCGAGGTCGGGACTGGGGCGGACCGGGGCGATGTCGACATGGGCCCAACGCGTCCCCGCCGCCGGAACGGTCCAGCCGTACGACGCCACCTCGTTCAGGCGGCAACCGATGACGAGCATGGCGTCGGCGTCGACCAGGCGGTCGCGGACCACGGAGGGCGCACCGTATCCGGACATGCCGAGGTACAGCGGATGATCGTTCGAGACGACGTCGCCCCTTCGCCACGCGGCAATGATCGGGACGCGAAGCAGCTCCGCGAGCCGGAGCAGATCGTTCGAGGTCCGAGCCCGAAGGATCCCGCCCCCGGCAAGGATCACCGGGCTCCTCGCACTCGCAAGGAGCTGGAGGACCTGGCCAATGGCCTCGTCGCTCGGTTTCGGCGGAGCGTCCCTGGCGGGCTCGGGGGTGAGGCCGGCCGGAACCTCCATGTCCAGGAGGTCTTCGGCGAGGGCCAGGACGACTGGTCCCGGGCGACCGGCGATGGCGGCCCTGACTGCGGCTCCGACGGCCTGAACCGCCTCCGCCGGTGTCGAGGGCTCCGCCGACCACTTCGCCAGCCCGCCGATGGTCCGGGCCAGGTCGACCTCCTGGAATCCCTCGCGTCCCCTGGACTTGAGCTCGACCTGGCCCACGAGGGCGAACATCGGGCTGGAATCGGCGAATGCGGTGTGGATCCCGATCGCGAGGTTCGAGGCACCAACCGCGCGCGTCGCGAGGCAGGCGGCCGGGCGCCCGGTGAGCTGAGCGTGTGCCTCGGCCATGAATGCCGCGGCACCTTCGTGACGCGTGGCGACCACGTGAACCCCGGCGGCCTCGAGTCCATCGATGAGGCCCAGAAAGCTCTCTCCGGGTACCGTGAAGGCCCACCGCACCCCGGCGCGACGGAGCGCGTCGGCGATCATCCGGCCCACGGTCACCGGACCAACCGGGCTATCCGATCCCTGCGTAGCGGCCGCCTGGGACCCTGCCACCGCGATGTGGTCCTCGGCGTCGGTCACCGCAGGGACGTCATCGGTTGCTGCTCCCGCGACGAGATCGTCCGAAGCGGATCCCTCGGCGGGAGCCGGGCCGTCCTCGGATCCGGGGGCCGAATCGGCTTCGGGCACCATCTCGGATGCGTCGCCGACCGCGGGTCCACCCTCCTCCGGCTCGATCCCGCTGGGCGGCGAAGGGGCCATATCTCCTTGGTCCACGACAGCTCCCTCTTGGGTTTGGCGCGTCTCGAGGTCACGGCGGTCGTCGTCGATCGCCGCGGGCGACGGCCCGTCGGCGAGATCCTCGGGCTCAGCCACGGCCGGTCGGCAGGGTGGTGATGAGCATGCTGAGGATCAGCGCAATCGCGACCAGCGCGAGGAGGAATCGCCCGACCCGGGCACCCGGCAGCACCGCGGCTACCGGTAGTTTTCGAACTGCAGCGGAACGACTTCGTCGAGCTCCCGGAACCGGCTGATCACGCGCTGAAGATCGTCCTTGCTCTTTCCCGAGACGCGCACCGCGTCGCCCTGGATCTGGGACTTCACCTTCGGGAACTCGTCGCGGATCATCCGGGTGAGCCGCTTGGCAAGGTCATCGGGCAATCCTCGCCGGAGGCCGATTCGCTGCCGAACCTTGTCCCCGCCGGCGGGTTCGACCTTGCCCCAGTCGAAGACCTTGAGCGACAGGTTCCGCCGAACGGCCTTCGACTCGATGAGATCCTTGATCGCCGAGGCCCGGAACTCGGTGTCGGTCAGGAGGGTGATCTCATCGCTCCCCTGCTCGAGCTCGACCGTCGCACCCTTGAAATCGTAGCGCTGGGCCACCTCGCGCCTGACCTGGTCGAGCGCGTTGCGCAGCTCCTGGACGTCGAAGTCGCTGACGACGTCGAACGAGACGTCTCCCGCCATGTCTTGTCGCTCCTAACCCGCCGGGGTGTCCGCGCGGTTGTACCAGTAGCGAGCCCGGCCGATCCGGCCGTCCTGCGCGATCTCGAAGGTCGCGAAGCCGGCGAACCGCACTCGAGCCCGGGTCTGCCTGTGAACGTAGGACGCATGCCACGCCGCGAGGATCGTCGGAGCGACGACCCAGTGGCGCTCGAACACCAACTCTACCTGTTCCTCGATCTGCGAGGCGTCGAGGAGCCATCGGCGGATTGCATTGTGGCCGGTCAAGGGTGGCTCGAAGGGGCGAGCCTGCACCTCGGCGCCAGCCGCGAAGAGGGCGACGAAGTCATCGCCGTTCCACGACCGTCGCGCGGCGGCATACCGGTCGAGCAGTTCCGCCGCGTCCGCATGCGTGAGCTCGAAGGTCATGGCCGGACGCCTTCGAGCCGGCGAAGCAGCCGCTCGCCGATGCGATAGCTCCGACCGCCACCCATGACAAGGACGGCGTCCCCCTCGCGGACATGTGATGCCAGCCAGTCCGCCGTCGCCTCGACCGAGCCTGGCGTTGCCGGCGACAGATCTACCCGAAGGCGCGCAACCGCCGCCGCGAGATTCCCCGGAGTGACGATCGAGGTGTCGGCGTCCCGGCCCGCCCAGATGTCGGAGATTGCGACCTCGTCCGCCTCGGCCAGCGCCGCGGCGAAGTCATCGAGCAGGGCGGCCGTCCGATGGAAGGTCAGCGGCTCGTAGACGGCCCACACGCGGCGACCGGGCTCGCGTTGCCGGATCGCCCGGATCGTCTCGCGGATCGCGGTCGGGTGATGGCCATAGTCGTCGTAGATCACGACCCCGCGCCCCTCGCCCTTCCGCTCGAGCCGACGTCCGATACCATCGAAGCGCTCCAGGCCGCGGACGATCGCCGCTGCTCCGACGCCCAGGACTCGTGCGGCGCCGGCGACACCGAGGGCATTGGCCGCATTGTGGCGCCCCGCAGTGCCGAGCCGAACGATGCTCGTCCCGGCATCCCCATCGAGCCCGCGAACCTCGACCGTCGTGCCCGTCGGCGCGGCCGCAACCACGCGCCCGAAGACCGCCCGAGCGGGTCCGGCCGCGGTCGCGAAGCGATCGGTGGCCCGCGCGGCGTGCACCTCGAGCGTCCCCAACGAGTCATCGACCAGCCCCACGGCCAGCATGGCGCCCGGCCAGTCCCCCAGCCGACTCATGATCTCCGCGACGCCCGCGTCCTCGACGTTGGCCACGACCGTCGCGTCCGGTGGCGCGGCTCGGATCCACGTCTCGAACGCGGCCAGGACGGCGGCGCGGTCGGCGAACACGTCCGGGTGATCCCATTCGGCGCTCGTGAGGACGATCAGGTCCGGCCGGTACGCGTCGAAGTTGCCGGCGTATTCGTCGGCTTCGACGACGAACGCGGATCCCCGGCCGGTTCTGGCCGTCGCGGGCACGCCCCCGGTCACGGATCCCGGCATGAGCGCACCGACGAACGCCGACGGATCCTCTCCGGCCTCCACGAGCACCTGGGTGAGCCAGCCCGCCGTCGTGCTCTTGCCATGGGTGCCCGCCACGCCCACGAGCCGCCGCCCGACCGCCGCGTCGGCGATGACCTGCTGCCACGGCTCCAACGGGATCTGGAGGGCTCGCGCGGCGTTCAGCTCCGGGTGGTCCGGTGCGACGGCTGTCAACGCCTTGGAGACCGCGAGGCGCGTCGGGTGCGGCTCGTTCCGGACGTGGGCGGCGTCGTGACCCGACCAGCACGGGATGCCGGCGGCCGAGAGCGCCGGCGTATAGGGCGAGTCGCCACCGGCATCACAGCCCGAGACCGTGGCGCCACCCGCGGCAGCGAGCATTGCCGCCGCGGAGGCTCCGGCGCCCGCGACCCCCACGACGTGGATCCGTTCACCGGACGAGATCGGGCGGGCCGGGCGAACTGCCTGGAGGCCGGCGCCGATGTCGCGGGCGCTTCTCGTCACGCCCCGGGCTCCACGGCCCCGAACTCCGCGTGCTCGATCAGCCAGCGGATGACCGCCTCGACACTGTCCGTCCGATTGGTCGGTCGGTCGCCGGTCCAGACGAACCGACGGACATCGGCACCCTTGTCGTCGGCGATCCCGACGTACGTAAGTCCGATCGGCTTCTCGGCCGAACCGCCGTCCGGCCCCGCGATGCCCGTGACCGATGCCGCCAGCGACGTCCCGAACCGCCGTCGGGCGCCGAGCGCCATGGCTCGCGCGACCTGGGCGCTCACGGCCCCGTGCGCCCGGAGCATCGCCTCCGGAACGTCGAGCAGGGCGGCCTTCGTCTCGTCCGCGTAGGAAACGACCGCGCCGCGAAAATAGCCCGACGCCCCGGGGACGTCGGTGAGCGTCGCCGCGACCAGGCCGCCCGTACAGGACTCTGCGACCGCCACGGTCAGGTGCCGCCCGAGGCACACGCCCTGGAGCCGTTCGGCCAGCGCCAGCAGCCCCGCGTGTGCCATCTCGTCAGTGGTGCTGCGTCAGTTGCGGTGCCGCCGGGGGCTGGAACAGCCACGTTTCGGGTGTTCCCGGCTTGCCGAGCGCACCGAGCACCACGCCGTTCAGCGTGAAGTGCGTCGCGCCGGATGAACCGGTGCGAACCTCGACGGACGTGGTGCCGGTGAACGTGAGCGTCCGCCCGCTCGGGAAGACCCGCCCGCTCGAGGGCGTCGCGGGGTCGAGAACGCCGTCGACCCAGACCTTCAGCCAGGCGTCGCCGCCACTGACGTTGACGACCAGGTTCACGCCCTTGTAGGCGACGGTGACGGTCCGCGTCAGGGAGGAGGTCTTGCCCTCGGTCGAGGTCGCGGTGATGGTGATCGACCAGCGTCCCTCGGTCAGCTCGAGCGGCGTCGAGAACGTCCCGTCTTCGGCGACGTCCACCACGGTCGTGTTCGGGGGCGTCTCGCTCGGCCCGGGCGTGACACCGGGGGCCGGCGTCGTCGGAGCCGTGGGCGCGATCGTCGGGGCGGTCGTCGGTGGCGGGGTGACGTCGACGGTGGAGCCGGGCGGGCCGAGATAGACAGCCGTCATCGTCACCTGCTTCGCGTTCGTCGTCATGCCTTCGACGGGTATCGCCCCGTTCTCGAATGTCGTCCCGTCCTGCGGCTGGCTTACCGTGAGGGTCGGTGCCTGGATCACGAGGTACGGCACCTTGATGATCACCTTCTGTGGCGTCTCGGTCGGCTTGCCCGTCTCCGGGTCGACCGCGTCGATGTCGAACTGGTTCGTGCCGCGGCGCAGGTCAACCTGGACACTCCAGGTTCCGTCCGAGAGAGCCGTGACCCGGTTCGGCTGTGTCGAGCCGGGTATCGAGACCGTCACGGTGGCGCCGGGTGTCGCGGTCCCCTGAAGTTGGAACGAAGTGGCAGACTCGTCGACGTCCACGACTGCCGTGGCCGGATTCGTGACCGCCAGCGTCGGTGGCTTCGCGAACCGCAGGAGCTGGGCGGCCAGGTAGATCCCGAACACCACGACCCCGATGGTCATGAGCGCCGCGACGACCACGGACGGCGAGAACGCCAGCGGACGCGGCGGATCGACGATGGTCCGGGGAGCGACGACCACCGGCTCCGACGGCACCTGGTCACCTCGCTCTCGTCGCCATTGACGAAGGACCTCCTCGGGATCGAGGCCGAGGTAGACCGCGTAATTGCGCAGGAACCCTTTCGTGTAAACGGCGCCCGGCAGCTCCCGGTAGTCACCGCGTTCGAGGGCCGCGAGGTATCGGGACCGGATCTTGGTGTCGCGCTCGGCGCGGAAGAGGTCGACGCCCTTGCGCTCGCGGGCAGCGGCGAGCCGGTCCGGCAGGGACGGCGTGGCGTCGACGCCAGGATCCGTGCCGTCCGTCTCCCGGCCGGCGACCCGTGCCTCGGTCCTCGCCCGCCGGACATCGTCCGCGCGTCGGAGGCCGTCGCCCATCGTCATCCTGTCAGTCGTCCCCTTCGGTGCGGTCTCCGTCATCGATCGGCTCGTCCCGACGCAGGACGACCCGGGCATTCGACCCGTCGAACGCACCGATGTAGCCGCGCGCCTCCAGCTGGTCGATGATCCGCGCCGCACGCGCATAGCCGACCTTCAGGCGCCGCTGGAGGAGCGAGGCCGAGGCCCGATCGTACTCCCGGATCACCCCGACGGCATCGAGGAGGAGCCGATCCGCATCCTCGTCCGGCACGTCCTCGACGTTGCCGGTCGACTCCTCGTCGTTCTCCACGATCGACATGTCGTAGTGGGGGTCCTCGATCTGGCCGCGCCAGTGCTCGCAGATCCGCGCCGATCTCGACATCGGAGACGAAGACGCCCTGCAGGCGCATCGGCCGCGGCAGGTCCGAGGGCTGGTAGAGCATGTCGCCGCGCCCTATCAGGTCCTCGGCACCCGGTTGGTCGAGGATGGTCCGCGAGTCGATCTGGGACGCCATCGCAAAGGCGATCCGGGACGGGAAGTTTGCCTTGATCAGTCCCGTCACGACGTTGACCGACGGTCGTTGGGTCGCGAGCACCATGTGGATGCCGGTCGCGCGGGCCTTCTGGGCAAGCCGGACGATCGGGTCCTCGACATTCTTGCCCTCGCGCATCATCAGGTCGGCCAGCTCGTCGATGATGATCACGATGTAGGGCATCCGGTCTTCCGGATCCGCCCGCGTGTCGTTGTAGCCCCGGATGTTGCGGGCCGACGCGCCCGCGAAGCGGCGGTACCGCCCTTCCATCTCGTTGACCGCCCACTTCAGGGCCGCCTTGGCCGAACCCGGCTCGGTGATGACCGGGACGAGCAGGTGCGGCAGTCCGTTGTACGAGGCGAGCTCGACGCGCTTGAGGTCCATCAGGATCATCCGGACGTCGTGCGGCGTGGAGTTGCAGAGGAGGCTCGTGATGAGGGCGTTGACCATGACGCTCTTGCCCGAGCCGGTGGCCCCGGCAATGAGGAGGTGGGGCATCTTGGCGAGGTCGACCGCCTGCGAAGTCCCGGCCACATCCTTGCCGAGCGCGAACGTCAGCCGGGAGTGGTTCGAACCGGTGAAGTCGACCGATTCCAGGATCGCTCGGAGCGAGACGATGTTGAAGTCCTTGTTCGGAACCTCGATCCCGACCGCGCTCTTGCCCGGAATGGGGGCCTCGATCCGCAGCGATCTCGCCGCGAGGGCCATGGCCAGGTCGTCGGCGAGGCCCTCGATGCGGCTGACCTTGACGTGTGCGGCAGGCTGGACCTCGTACTGGGTCACGACCGGTCCGGCATTCCGGCCGACGATCTGGGCCGGGATCTCGAAGCTCTGCAGCTTCCTGATGATGATGTCCTCGTTGCGCCGGTGGAGGGCGTCCTCGCTGCCCGGCGCAAGCGGGGCGATGATCTCGTCCAGCAGGTCGAGCGGCGGCAGGGTGTACTCACGACGCTCCCGGGTCGGAGGTGAGTCAGAGGCGTCGGTGATGTCGTCGGGATCGCGGAGGCGACGCGTTTGGGCCGCCGGCGCGGGCAATGCGGCACTGCGTGCCGGGGCAAACGTCGCCGAGGTGGGCATCGCCGAGGGGACCGCCGCGGGGATCCGATTGGGCTCGTCATCGCCCCAGATCCCGGTCTGCCCCGCGGATCCTGCGCCGGACACGGCGATACGGCCCTGCCGCGTTCCACTTCGACCCGCGGCGGGCTCGGCGAGGTCACCAGCCTTGCCGGTTGGTCGCGTCCGCGGCTCGGACCCGTTCCGGATCTCCCGGACGTCCCTGGCCTCGCGGGCGAGTGAGGCGGCGGCCGTCGTCCCGAGCCAACGGGCGAGGGTCGTCCCGGGCTTGACGAGCTCCCGCAGCGGGAGATTGAAGGCGAGCATGAAGCCGACGGCCGCAAGGGCGATCAGCAGGACGAAGGCACCCGGGCGCGTCAGTGGCGAAACGAGGAGGTCCTGGAAGAAGCGCCCGAGACGGCCGCCACTCCAGAGTCCCGTCACCTGGACAGCGCCGAGGATGCCGAGGTAGGCCACGATGATCCCGAGGATCGTTGCGCCCCAGCCCGATGCCGGTCGCGTCCCGGGGCCCCATTCGATGTACCAGCCGCCACCGAGGAGCAGGAACGGGAGCAGCCAGCGCAGGCTTCCGAACCACGGCCCGACGGATCCGATCCACCAGTCCGTGAGGCGACCCTGTCCCGGCAGGATCAGGGCGATGAGCGTAACCACCCCGAGGACGAGCAGGATCACCCCGATGATGGAGCGGGCCACCTCGGGACCGACCGCGGGCAGCGCGATCCTCGGCAGCCGCACGCTGGAGCGGCGGCGCGCCCGGCGAGGCGCGGGCCGACGACGGGTCGCCACCCTCAGACCTCGACCACGACCGGGAAGACCATCGGCCGGCGCTTCGTCTGCTCGTAGAGGAAACGCGACACGCCGTCCTTGATCTGACTCTTGAGGAGTGCGACCTCGCTGATGTGGTCCCCCGGGTTCTCGATCGAGGCGATGACCCGCTCGACGGTGGCCTCGATGACACGGTCGTGCTCGGCCGACCCGATGAAGCCTCGGGTGATGATCTCGGGCCGACCGAGGATGTTGCCGGTCTGCTTGTCGACCGTGACCACGATCATGAACATGCCGTCGTTCGCGAGTGCCCGACGATCTCGCAGGATGACGTCGCCGACCTCGCCGACCGACAGGCCGTCGACGAACACGTAGCCGGCCGCTACCGGGGCGGCCCGGCGGGCGCTGCCGTCCGCGAGGAACTCGATCGCCTGGCCGTTCTCGATGATGAAGACGTTCTCGGGCGCGACGCCGGTCTCGATCGCCAGCCGCCCGTGCTGGACCTGCATCCGGAATTCGCCGTGGATCGGAATGAAGTGCTTCGGCTTGGTCAGGCCCAGCATGAGCTTCAGCTCTTCCTGGCTCGCGTGGCCGGAGACGTGGGCGCGCTTGATCGTGTGGTAGAAGACGTTCGCGCCGGCCTTGAAGAGGTTGTCGATCGTCCGGCTGACATATTCCTCGTTGCCGGGGATCGGGCTGGCGCTGACGATCACCGTGTCGCCCTGCTTGATCTCGACGAACCGGTGATCCCTGTTGGCCATCCGGGCGAGCCCCGCCATCGGCTCGCCCTGGGCGCCCGTCGTGCAGATGACGAGCTTGTTGTCGGCGACATCGTTCAGGCGGTCCTTGGCCACGATCCGCCCCGGGTCGTAGGTGAGGTAGCCGAGGTCGGACGCGATCCGGAAGTTCTGCTCCATGGACCGGCCGATGACCGTCACCTGGCGATCGAACGTCGCCGCGGCATCGAGGACCTGCTGGACGCGCGCAATGTTGCTGGCGAACGTGGCCACGATGACGCGCCCATCGAGAGGCTCCATGATCTCGCGGAAGGCTTCGCCAACCGTCCGTTCGGACGGCGTGTAGCCCGGATTCTCGGCCCGTGTCGAGTCGGAGAGGAGGCAGATGACCCCTTCCTCGCCGAACTTCGCGAGCGTGTTGAAGTCGGACAGGCGACCGTCCACGGGCGTGTGATCGAACTTGAAGTCACCCGTGTGGACGACGGTCCCGACCGGCGTCCGGATGCCGACGCCCATCGCGTCCGGGATCGAGTGGCCGATTCGGAACGGGACCACGACGAACGGCCCGATCTCGAGCTCGTCACCCGGCTCCAGGGAGAGGAGCGGGTTGTTGTGGAGCTTGTGCTCCTTGACCTTGTTGCCGAGAAGGCCGCGAGCCAGCTTGGACGCATAGACCGGCACGCCCGGGAACTCCGGCAGGACGTACGGCAGCGCGCCGACATGGTCTTCGTGGGCGTGGGTGATGACGAACGCCCGGACGTTCGCGCGGCGCTCCTTGAGGTACGTGATGTCGGGAATGACGAGGTCGATACCGAACATCTCCTCGTCGGGAAACATGAGACCGCAGTCGACGACGATGATGTCGTTGCCGTACTCGAACACGTACATGTTCTTGCCGATCTCCCCCACCCCGCCGAGCGGGATGACGCGGAGCGGTGTCTCTGTGGGTTGCGGCAGATTTCGTTTGGGCATTGGTGTGGTCCGATCAGAAGAGGGTCGGCGCATCCTGCGCCGGTTCGGTTGGATTGCTGGCGGCGGCCGGCGGGATTTCGGGGACATCGCCGGCCTGGACTGCCTGAACGGCCTCGCGCCGGCGGCGAGCCTCGAGGAGCGCGGCCGGAATGCCGGCGGCGTCGTCGTAGCTCTGGCGTTCGACCTCCGAGGACCGCAGTGCGGCGGCCGGGTGGTACATGGCATAGACCATCGCGCCGGCGGCGCCCGTATTCGGGTCAACCGGATGCAGCGTCCCGTGCGCCTGCCCGATCTTCGCACCGGGAATGAAGCGGGCCATGGAGTGGCGCCCGAGCGTGACCACGAGCGATGGATCGATCACCGTGAGCTGGCGCTGGAGGTACGGGTAGCAGGCCGCGACCTCATCCGGTTCCGGGTCCCGGTTGTCGGGTGGCCGGCACTTCACGACATTCGTGATGAAGACCTCCTCGCGCCGCCAGCCGATGGTGGCGAGAAATCGGACGAGCAGGTCACCTGCGCGGCCGACGAAGGGCCGGCCGACTCGATCCTCGTTCATGCCCGGTCCCTCGCCGACGAAGACGACCTCCGTGTCTGGATGGCCCTCGCCGGGGACGGCCCTGGTGCGGCCCGAATGGAGCCGGCACCTCGTGCAAGTGCTGACCTCCGCGGCGATGACATCGAGCGCGTCGCGGCGCTCGGCGGGCGTCACGCGGGCGCCTCGACCGGCGCCCGGTGGCCGGCGGCGGCCACCCATCCTCGTTCCACGAGCGACCTCCGCGATCTCGACGGCATTGGTCGCCGCGCCCTTGCGAAGGTTGTCGGAGACGACCCAGAAGGCGATGCCACGGCCATCCGCGATCGAGGGATCCTGCCGGACGCGCCCGACGAAGATCTCGTCCCGGCCCGCCGCGGTAGTCGCGAGGGGGTACTCGTGGTTGGCCGGGTTGTCCTGGACCACGACCCCGGCCACCGCCTGGAACAGGGAACGTGCCGCGTTCGCGCTGAGCGGCCGTGTCGTCTCGACGTGGACGGCCTCCGAATGGCTGACGAATACCGGGATCCGCACGGCGGTGCACGAGATCCGGAGGTCAGGCAGGTGGAGGATCTTGCGGCTCTCGGAGACGACCTTCCACTCCTCGCGGGTGTAGCCGTTGTCGAGGAACACGTCGATCTCCGGCAGCGCGTTGAAGGCGATCGGATGCGGGTAGACGGTGGCCGTCTTCGGTTCGCCCGCGACATGGGCCCGGATCTGGGCCTCCATCTCGGCGATGGCGTCGGCGCCGGTTCCCGAGACGGCCTGGTAGGTATCGACGACGACGCGCTCGATGCCCACGCTGTCGCGAATTGCCATGAGCACCGGCGCCAGCTGCATCGTGGAACAGTTCGGGTTGGCGATGATGCCCTCGTGCCAGCGCAGGTCGTCCGGGTTCACCTGGCTCACGACGAGGGGCACCGCCGGATCCATCCGCCAGGCATTCGAGTTGTCGATCACGGTTGCGCCACGGGCCGCCGCCTGCGGGCGCGAGCTCGGTGGAAATGTCGGAGCCTGCACTGAAGAGCGCGATGTCGACGCCGTCGAAGGCTTCGTGCGCCGCCTCTTGAACCTCGATCGTTCGCCCGGCCGCCGAGACCATCCGCCCGGCCGACCGACCCGAGGCAAGCAGACGCAACTCGCCGATGGGAAAGTCCCGTTCGGTGAGGACCTGGACCATGGTCCGACCGACGACGCCGGTGGCGCCGACGACCGCGACCGTGAGGGGGGCTCGTTGGCTCATCCGGGCATGGCTCCGCGGGGCATCCTGATCAGGCGGGCACCGGCCGAGTATAGCAGCGGGTCCGATTGAGACCACCCGGCAGATCGGGCGTTCCCGGCCCGACCGAGCGCCAGATCGGACGCCGGGCGTCGGATTCGCCGGATACGTGATGATCCGGACACCGCCTTCGGCGACGCCCGGATCACTCGTGCTCGTTCCTCGGTCAGGCGGGATCCTTGGCCAGGTGCCGCTGCATGGCCGCCTTGCGGGACAGGTTGACCCGTCCCTGGCGATCGACTTCGATCACGACCACCATCACCTCGTCGCCGACGCTCACGACGTCCTCGACGGTCGGCACGTGGTAATCGGCGAGCTCGCCGATCCGGACGAGACCTTCCTTGCCCGGCAGGATCTCGACGAAGGCGCCGAAGCCCATGATCCGGGTGACCTTGCCGAGGTACAGGGCTCCGACCTCGACCTCGCGCGTCAGGCTCTCGATCCACTGGATCGCCTTGCGCGAGTTCTCGCCGCTGACCGCGGCGATCTCGACGGTGCCGTCGTCCTCGACGTTGATCTCGGTCTGGGTCTCTTCCTGGATCTTGCGGATCATCGATCCGCCCTTGCCGATGATCTCCCGGATCTTCTCGGGGTTGATCTTGATCGTGGTGATGCGCGGCGCGAAGTCGCTCATCGTGCCGCGAGCCTCGGGCATGACCTCGGTCATCTTGTCGAGGATCTCGAGGCGCGCCGCGAGGGCCTGCTTGAGGCCACCGCGAATGATCGCCTCGTTGATGCCCTGGACCTTGATGTCCATCTGGAGAGCCGTGATCCCGTCCCGCGTGCCGGTGACCTTGAAGTCCATGTCACCGACCGAGTCCTCCTTGCCGAGGATGTCGGTGAGCACCACGAACTTGCCGTCGGGCTCGCTGATGAGGCCCATGGCCGCACCCGCGACCGGGGCGGAGATCGGCACGCCGGCGTCCATGAGGGCGAGCGTGGAGCCGCAGGTGGAAGCCATCGAGGTCGAGCCGTTCGACGACATGCACTCCGACACGAGCCGGATCACGTACGGGAATTCCTCGTTGCTCGGCAGGACCGGCACGAGTGCCCGCTCGGCGAGGTTGCCGTGCCCGATGTCGCGCCGGCTGGGGCCACGCATCGGCTTGTTCTCGCCGGTCGAGTACGGCGGGAAGTTGTAGTGGTGGATGTAGCGCTTCTCGGTCTTGGGACTGATCGTGTCGATCCGCTGGACGTCCGAGGACGAGCCAAGCGTGGCGACCGTCAGGACCTGCGTCTCACCACGGGTGAACAGGCCGGAACCATGCGCACGGGGCAGAACCCCGACGTCCACGGAGATCTGGCGGAGCTCGGTGAGCCCGCGGCCGTCCATCCGGATCCCCTCCTCGAGGGCGAGCTTCCGGGCGGTCTTCTTGTGGATCAGGTTGAAGAGGGACTTGCTGACGCGGGCCTCGCGGCGGGCAGCCTCCTGCATGACCTTGCTGTCGCCGCCGGTCCGGGTCGACCGGATGGCGCCGGCAATCCCCTCGCGAAGGCCAGCGATGCGGCCCGGAAGGTCATTGCCGAACCAGATGAGCAGATTGGCCGTCGCCTCGGCGTCGGGTCCGGCCCGATGGGCCTGGGCGAGCTCGATGCCGAAGTAGCGGGAGAGCGTCTCGAGCTTGTAGTTCTCGAGGTCCGGGTAGCCTTCGCGGGCGATCGTCAGGGTGTCGAAGTAGCGACCCTGCTCGAAGCGGGTCCCGTCGCCGAGTGCCGCCTCGAGGAAGCCGAGGTCGAAGCCGACGGAATGGCCGACGACGCGCGACTTGCCGATGAACTTCAGAGCCTGCTTGGCTGCCTCGGCCGGGCTCGGCGCCTTCTTGACGTCGGCGTCCTTGATGCCGTGCATCTGGTTGCCGACGATGGGGCGCCCGGGGTTGACGAGGGTCGACCAGCGGTCGGTGATCTTGCCGCCCTTGACCTTGACCGCGGCGATCTCGACGAGGTCGGCCATCTTGGGATCGGTGCCGGTGGTCTCGACGTCCACGACGACGAGCTCGTCGCCGCTGGCGACGCGCATCCGCGAACGCGAGGACGGAGCCCGTCCCCGCGTCGAGGAACGGCGTGCTCTTGGCCTTGCCGACGAGCTTGACGAGCTCTTCCTGGATGTCGATGAGGGGCTGCAGGGCGCGATGTCCGAAGAGGATGGCCTCTGCCATGACGTCCTCGGGCAGGAGCTTGGCGCCGGCCTCGACCATCATGATCGCGTCGCGGGTACCCGAGACGATCAGGTCGAGCTCGGAGTCGGCCAGCTCGCTGTACGTCGGGTTGACGACGAACTCGCCACCAATGCGGCCGATCCGCACCGCGCCGACTGGGCCCGCAAACGGGATCTCGCTGATCGAGAGGGCCGCGGAGGCGGCGACGGTGCCGAGGACGTCGGGCTCGTTCTCCTGGTCCGTGGAGAGGACGGTGATCACGAGCTGGATGTCGTCCTTGTAGCCCTCGGGGAAGAGGGGCCGGATCGGGCGATCGGTCAGGCGCGCCGCGAGGGTCGCCGCCTCCGAGGCCCGGGCCTCGCGCTTGATGAAGCCGCCCGGGATCTTGCCCGCGGCGTACATCCGCTCTTCGAATTCAACGGTGAGCGGGAAGAAGTCGAGCCCGGGGCGGGGGTCGCTCCTGTTGGCGGTGCCGAGGATCATCGTGTCGCCGTAGCGAACGGTGACGGCGCCGCCGGCCAGGCGGGCCAGCTTGCCGGTTTCGATGGTCAGCGTTCGACCGCCGAACTGGGTCTCGAGGGTTGTGGACACGGGGTGGTGATTCCTCCTGGTCGCGGAGGAGGCTGACGAAGCTTCCTGGCTCATCGACCCGCCTGGCGCCTGATGCGATCGACCCGGTTTGCGACCCGGGTCGGGAGCAGCGAGGAGCTAGCGGCGGAGTCCGAGCCGTGCGATGACGGCGCGGTAGCGCGTGTTGTCCTTCTTCACGAGATAGGCGAGAAGGCGACGGCGCTGGCCGACGAGCTTGAGGAGGCCGCGGCGCGAGTGATTGTCCTTGGGGAAGCTTCGAAGATGGCCGGTCAGGCCCTGAATCCGCTCCGTAAGGAGCGCAATCTGGACTTCCGGTGATCCGGTATCGCCATCCTTGACGGCAAACCCGGTGATGATCTCCTGCTTCTGTTCCCGCGCGAGCGGCACTCGGTCCTCCGACACGAACGTGACTGTATGGCTTTCCATTGCACTATGACCGACGGATGGTAGCAGCCGCGTCCCGATCGGGCAACCGCCCGCCGGGCGCAAAGGTGACCCGGACGTGCTTCGCCGCTCCGGCGCCCAGCCCGGGCGCCTCGATCAGCATCCGCCCCGACGGCCCGATGTGGAGAACGCCCGGGTCGCCGTCGTTGCTGCCGTCGGTTGCGATCCGCGCGCCGTACGTGCCGGCAGGCGGAAGCGCGACCGGCATCGGCACCCTGAATTCCGTCGCCCCAGTCGAACCCGAAACCGCCTGGCCGACGATGGAGTATGGCCGGCCCAGGAGCGAAGTCGCGCTGGCCAGATCGGCGGCCGCGATATCGGCTCGGATCTCCGCGCTCCGGACCGGGCGCCCCGCCAGGTCGAGCGACGGGACGACGATGGTGTCGTAGCCCATGACCCGGCCCAGGTCGGCTACCGCAGCCGGCGTTCCGCGGCGCTCGTTGCCGAACGCCGAATCGGGCGTCATCAGGAACCCGGCCAGCGTGACGCGGGAGGCGATCCGCCGAACGAAATCTTCGTAGGTGGTCAGTCGCAGGGCGACGTCGAAGTGCTGGACCACGGTCACCTCGACGCCTGCGGCCGCGAGCAGCTCGAGGCGCTCGTCGGGGTCGCACAGGAGCGGGGGTGCCGCCCCGGTCAGGATCTCGTCCGGATGGTGATCGAAGGTGATCACGGTCGCTCGGGAATTGCGGGCCGCCGCCGCCTCCTGCAGGTAGCTGAGCAGGTAGAGGTGACCGAGATGAAGGCCGTCGAAGACGCCGACCACGATGAAGAGGCGCCCGAGCGAGGGCTCCAGGGCGTCGATGCCGCGGACGACATCCATATGACGGAGGGCATGGACGTGGTCAGGCATCGGGCACCGCGGCGGCCGGCGTGCCGGCCCGGGGTGACTCCCGGCCCACGGCAAGCATCTTCGCGGGGGCGATTCGGCGCCCGTCGAGCGTCCCGATCCCGGCGATCCTGCCGTCGGCGTCGAGCAGACGGATCGGACTCTCGGCCGGCAGCCCGGCCACGCCCGCGGACGGCCTGACGAACCTGCCCATCGCCGCGTCGCGCAGCTCCTCCGTCGTCATCCGTACCGACGCGAGGGCCTCGAGGCCGGCGTCCGACGGGAGCAGGAGTGGCTCGAGCCCCGCCGGCCCGTCGACCGCGGCGGCGCGAAGATCATCCAGCGAGATGCCATCCCCGATCCGGAACGGCCCGCTGGCCGTGCGCACCAGGGCACCCAGGTACGCCCCGCTGCCGAGCGCGGCACCCAGGTCCCGGGCGAGGGCCCGAACGTACGTTCCCGCGGAGCATTCGACATCCACGATCGCGATCGGCCGGGCCGGATCGTCGGAATTCCAGGCGTTGAGCTCCAGCCGATGGATCACCACGACGCGCTCGGGAAGATCGGCCGGGCGTGCCGCTGCGGGCCATCGCGTAGGCCCGCCGGCCCTGCACCTGGACGGCCGAGTAATCCGGCGGACGTTGCCGAATCTCGCCTCGGAAGCGAGCCAGCGCGGCCTCGACCGATGCCGACTCGATCGAGGGCCCCGCCACGGGAACGAGCTCGCCATCGAGATCGTCCGTCGGGGAGGTCGATCCGAAGCAGATCGTCGCCCGATAGGCCTTTCGGTCTCCGAGGTGATACTCGACCAGGCGCGTGGCCCCGCCCAGGAAGAGCGGCAGGACGCCCGACGCGAACGGATCGAGCGTGCCACCGTGCCCGATGCGGCGCGTCCCGCTCAGGCGACGCACGAGGGCGACGACATCGTGGGATGTCGGACCAGCCGGCTTGCGAACGACGAGCACGCCTTCGAGGCCGTTCGTGTCGGGACGTCGGGCCACGATCAGCGTCGAACGGCGGTCGCGAGCCGCTCGGCTTCGGGCAGGACACGTGCCCGCGCCGCCTCGGCGCCACTCGCGATGCTGGCTCCCGCCGCCCGCGCGTGACCCCCGCCACCGAACAGCCCGGTCAGGACCGTGGCGTCGACCCCACCCGGCTTCGTTCGTACCGAGATCCGAGTTGCATCGGGCCCTGCCTCCTTGAAGAGGATCGCGATCTCCGCCGCCTCCGACTGTGACAGGAGGTCGATGATGCCCTCGGAGTGGGCGCTCAAGGCACCCGTGTCCGCCACGTCCGCGGTCCTGAGCGTCGAATAGATCACGAGTCCGTCGGCCGCCGTCTGGAGTCGGTCGAGCACCCGCCCGAAGAGACGCAGCTGGACGTCGGGCTTGGTCCGGTACAGCCGCCGGGAGATCTCCGCCAGCGGTGCCCCGGCATCGACCAGGGCCGCGCTCACCGCCAGCGTCCTCGGGGTGGCATTGGGGTGGGCGAATGTCGCCGTATCCATGACGATCCCAGCCATGAGTGCGGTCGCCAACGATCCGTCACCGGCCGAGAGCGGGACGTCGAGGGCCGTCGCAACGAGGGCGACCAGCTCGCAGGTCGCTGCCGCCTGCGCGTCGACCCAGTCGGCTTCACCGCCGGCATCGTTGGACGCGTGATGGTCGATCACCACCGTCGGCAGGGATGCGAACAGCGCCGCGTGTCGATCCCGTACCGACCCGACGCGGTCCAGCGATCCGCAGTCCACGATCACGAGGAGGTCATACGTGCGGTCCAACGGCGGATCCGTCGTGAAGTCGGCTATGCCCGGCAGAAAGTCGTACAGCGGCGGTGGGGCGTCGGAGCAGACCATCGCCGCCCGGGCCCCGCGGGCGACCAGGACGGCGCGGAGGCCGATCGCCGCGCCGAGCGTATCCGCGTCAGGGTTCTCGTGGCTCACGACCAGCACCTCGCGTGCCCCGCGGAGCCGCGCGACAACCGGCGCGGGAACCGCATCGAGCCACGGCCCGAGTTGGATGCTCACGCCCGTCCGCCGTTTCGGGGCCGCGTGTGCCCGCCGCGGGGCGACCCGGCGCGGCCCTGCGAGGGTCCGCCGCCCCGAAAGCTCCGTCCACGCCGCCCCGATCGCGGGGCGGGCGCCACGACCGGTGGTTCTTCCTCGGGAACCACGGCGTCACCTTCATGGGGCAGGCGGGCGCGCGGCGTCGGCAGCTCGTCCTCGGGGGCGCCGAGGTTGGCCGGGTCGGCACCGGCCTCCAGCTCCGTCAGGAGGTGGAGGACACGAGATCCACGCTCGAGCGTGTCGTCGGCTCGAACATGCAGCTCAGGGATCCGCCGGATGCGGAGGCGCCCGCCCAGCTCGTGACGAACGAACGGCATGGCGTGGGCAAGGGACGTCAGGGCAGCGTCACGCTCGGCGTCCGAACCGATCACGCTCACCCAGACCTTGGCATGCCGAAGGTCCGGCGTGGTCTCGACGTTCGTGATCGTGACGAACCCGATTCGTGGATCGGCAAGCTCGCGGGCGATGATCTCGCCGATCTCCTGCCTGAGCAGCTCGTCGACGCGTTTCGTCCGCTCGCTCACGACGCACCAGGGGCAGCCGCGAGGACGCTCGCCGAGCCCGTTTCGACGATGCCGGGCGAGGATGCGATGGCGCCGTCGAGGACCGGAGCGAGCGCACTCGAACGTGCGCGAGCGAGGACCGCAGGCGACAGCGCACGCATGGACGTCGGGCGCCGAGGCCCTAGTTCGTCAGGGATCGGCTGACGGACTGGGTGGTGAAGCACTCGATGATGTCGCCTTCCTCGAGGTCGTGGAAACCGGCCAGCCCGATGCCACACTCGAAGCCCTGGGCCACCTCACGCACGTCGTCCCGGAACCGTCGAAGTGAATCGATCCGGTCGGTCGCGATGACCTTGCCGCCGCGCCAGACGCGGGCGCCTCCCTTGACCATGCGACCATCCGTGACATACGACCCGGCGATCACGGTCGTCTTGCCGACCTTGATGAGCTTGCGGACCTCGGCCCGGCCCTCGATGACCTCGACGATCTCGGGCTCGAGCAGGCCCCCCAGGGCCTTCTCGATGTCGTCGGTGAGCTGATAGATGATGTCGTACATCCGGACGTCGACCTTCTCGGTCTCGGCGGCCCGTCGCGCAGTGTCGGTGATCTTCGTGTTGAAGCCCACCACGATCGCGTTCGAGGCCGATGCGAGGAGGATGTCGTTGTCCGTTATCTCCCCGGCGCCTTCGTGCAGGATGTTCAGCTTGACCTCGTCCGTGGTGAGCTGATCGAGCGCGTGGGTGATCGCCCCCAGGGAACCGGAAACGTCGGCCTTGAGGATGATCCGCAGCTCCTTTGCCTGTCCGGCCTGGATCTGCTTGTAGAGGTCCTCGAGCGTCGCTCGCCCGCTCCCCTCCCCGCCCTTCGCGGCGAGCTGCGCGTGGCGAGCCTCGACCATGGCGCGGGCCGCCTTCTCGTCGGCCACGACCCGCAGGATGTCGCCCGCCTCCGGAACCTCGGACAAGCCGAGGATGACGGCGGCGGTAGCCGGGCCTGCCTTTGAAATACGCTTGCCCAGCTCGTTCTCGAGGGCGCGAACGCGGCCGTATGTCTCGCCGACCACGATCACGTCGCCCACCCGGAGGGTGCCCGTCTGGACGAGCGCCGTGGCGACCGCGCCACGGCTCCGATCCATGCGCGCCTCGACGATCGTGCCGATCGCCGATCGCTTGGGGTTCGCCTTGAGGTCCTGGAGGTCCGCGACGAGGAGGACCATGTCGACCAGGTCGTCGAGGCCCAGCCGGCTCTTCGCCGAGACCGGCACGAGCGGCGTGTCGCCGCCGTACTCCTCGACCACGACGCCGGCCTCGGTGAGCTCGGTCTTGACGCGGTCCGGGTTCGCATCCGGCTTGTCCATCTTGTTCAGGGCGATGATGATCGGGACCTTGGCCGCCTTGGCGTGGCTGATCGCCTCGAGGGTCTGGGGCATGACGCCGTCATCCGCGGCGACGACGACGATGGCGATGTCCGTGACCTTCGCCCCGCGGGCCCGCATGGCCGTGAAGGCCTCGTGGCCGGGCGTGTCGAGGAAGACGACCCGGCGGCCGTCCCTGGTGACCTCGGAGGCCCCGATGTGCTGGGTGATGCCGCCCCGTTCACCGGCCGCGACGGTCGTCGAACGGATGGCGTCGAGAAGGCTGGTCTTGCCGTGATCGACGTGGCCCATGACGGTCACGATCGGCGCCCGGCTGACCAGATCCGCGTCGTCCTCCTCGGTGAAGAGCTCCTCCTTCGTCGCCTCCGAAGGTGCATCCTCGCCGTCCTCACGCGTGTCACCGGCAGCTGGAGCCTGGGGCTCCGCGACCTCGTACCCGAGCTCGGAAGCGACGAGCGCCGCCGTGTCCCGGTCGATGAGCTGGTTGATCGTCGCGAAGATGCCGCTCTTGATCAGCTCGCGGATGACGTCCGCCGGATTGACGCCGAACAGCTCGGCGAGGTCCTTGACGGTGATCGTCGCCGGAAGCTCGACAGCACCTCGCTCTCGCGGGTCGACGGTCTGGACGCTCGACGACGTGAACGCGCCGTCACGACGCGGCGGCTTGCGGGGCCCGCGACGGCCGCGGGTGCCGCTCCTACTCCTGGCCACGGGCTCCTCCTTGGACTCTCGTATCGGTCACCGACCCAAGGAGCTCGTCCGCGAGCTCGGGCGGGACCGGGATCTCGAGGGCCCGGCTCAGCGTCCCCCGATTGATGGCAGTGGTAATGCAGACAGCGTCGCGGCAGACGTACGCGCCACGACCGTTGGCCCGGCCCGTGGGGTCGACGGCGACGATGCCGATCGGCGACCGGACGATCCGGAGCAGGTCCTGCTTGGGCCGCGCCGTTCGACAGGCGACGCACGACCGCGTCGGCGGTCGGCGGCTGGCGACCGCGACGGCGCCTACGACGCCACCTCCTCGGTGGCGACCTTCCTGGCGCGCGCGCGCGGCTTGACCGGGGCCGCCTCGGTCGCGCCGCCGTCGTCAGGGGCGGTCGAAGCCGGCACCGCCTTTGCCTTCGTCACGCGCTTTGGCTTGATCTCGGCGATGCCTTCGGTGACGGGCTCGGCGACGACCTTGGCCCTGGACGCGCGCTTCGGCTTCTCCGCGACCGCAGCGACAACCGGCTCACCGGGAGCCGCATCGGGGACGTCCGCTGCCGCCCGTGGCGGGGTCTCGACCTGGACCGGCGCGGCGGCGGCCGCTTCCGCCGCCTTCGCCTCCGCCACCGAGACGTCGCTGCGAATGTCGATCCGCCAACCCGTGAGGCGCGCCGCCAGTCGGGCGTTCTGGCCTTCCCGCCCGATGGCGAGGGAGAGCATTCGCTCCGGTACCGTCACGTTCGCGATGCGGTGCTCGGTGTCGATGTCGACCGACAGGACCTGCGCGGGCGAGAGGGCGTTGGCGACGAACGCGGCCGGATCGTCGTTCCACGGGATGACATCGATCTTCTCACCGCCGAGCTCCGCGACGACCGACTGGACGCGCGCGCCGCGCTGGCCCACGGTGGCGCCGACCGGATCGAGGCCGTCCTGGCGGGAGCCCACCGCGACCTTGCTGCGACTGCCGGCTTCGCGGGCGATCGCCCGAATCTCGACGGTGCCGCTGTGGATCTCGGGGACCTCGAGCTCGAAGAGCCGCTTGAGGAACCCCTTGTGCGTCCGGCTCACGAACAGGGCCGGCCCCTTCGGCAGTCGACGCACCTCGAGCACGAAGGCCTTTACGTTCTGGCCGATTCGATAGTGCTCGAGCGGCGATTGCTCGGTCGTGGCGAGGATGCCTTCGACGCCCTTGCCAACGTCGAGGATGATCGCCCGTGGCTCGACGCGATTCACCGTACCGGTGATGAGCTCCCCCTCGCGGCTCGCGAACTGGTCATAGACCACGTCGCGCTCGGCCTCACGGAGGCGCTGCAGGACCACCTGCTTCGCGGTCTGGGCGCCGATCCGGCCGAAGACGTCGCCGTCGAGCTGTTCCGTCTCCACGAGCTCGCCGGGCTGGGCGTCGGCCTTCACGGCACGCGCCGCATCGAGGGAGAACTCCGTCAGTGGATCCTCGATCTCCGAGACCGCCGTACGAGCACGGAAGACCCGGATCTTGCCGCTTTCGGCGTCGATCTGGACGTAGATGTCCTCCTCGTTCGCGATCCGCCGATAGGCGGACTGGATGGCATCCTCGACCGTCCGGATGAGCTGCTCGCGGGGAACCTGCTTTTCGGCGTTGAGCTGGAGGAGGGCGCCGATGAAATCTCGACTCATGGTCGCATCGCCCTCCTTCGCTGTTCCGATATTCGACCTGTCGGTCACCAAAAAAATACGTGGGGGTCACCCACGTCCACGGAGGCGGCCGAACGTATCAGGGGCGAAGTATACACCGGGACTCGTGGATCGTGGATCGCGCGCGGTCCCCGCGACGCACGTCGCGGCGAGCCCCGGGGCGCTTGTCGAGGGCCCGCTCGGGGCGGGTCGTGAAGGCGGTCGTGAGTCACGACATTCACCTCTGCCCACCCGGCCCATCCGGTTTCGACGGGTCAGGTGAGCCGCGCGGCCTCGACGAGTGGGTAGCGCCGCTCGACGTAGCCCTCGAGGATGCCGATGAACTCGTCGACGAGGCCATCGCCACGAAGGGTGCGGTCCAGCCTGCCGTCGATGAACACCGGCGCGACGGGGTCCTCGAACGTCCCCGGGAGGCTGATTCCGATGTCGGCGTGCTTGGACTCGCCCGGCCCGTTGACCACGCAACCCATGACCGCGACGGTCATCTCCTCGACGCCCGGCCGCGTCTCGCGCCACTCGGGCATGCGCTCCCGCAGGTGGCCCTGGATTCGCTCGGCCATCTCCTGGAAGAACGTCGAGGTCGTCCGGCCGCAGCCCGGGCAGGCGCTGACCTGGGGCAGGAACGACCTCAGGCCGAGCGACTGGAGGACCTGCTGCGCGACCCGGACCTCCTCCTCGCGCTCGCCACCGGGCGCCGGCGTCAGCGAGACGCGGATCGTGTCCCCGATCCCCTCGTCCAGCAGGATCGACAACCCGGCCGTCGAGGAGACGATGCCCTTCATCCCCAGGCCGGCCTCGGTGAGCCCGAGATGGAGCGGATAGTCCGAACGGGTCGCGAGGATGCGGTAGACGTCGACCAGGTCCCGAACGCGGGATACCTTCGCCGACAGGATGATCCGGTCGTGTCGGATGCCGGTCTCCTCGGCCAGCTCGGCGGAGCGCATCGCCGACTCGATCATCGCCTCGATCATGACGTCCCGGGCATCGCGGGGTTCGGCCACCCGAGCGTTCAGGTCCATGAGCTCGGTCAGGAGCTGGGCGTCGAGGGATCCCCAGTTCACGCCGATCCGGACCGGCTTGTCGTGCTCGATCGCGATCCGGATGATGGTCTGGAAGTTCTCGTCATGCCGTTTCGCCCCCACGTTGCCGGGGTTGATCCGGTATTTCGCGAGGCCTGCCGCCATGGCCGGGTACTCGGCGAGAAGCTGGTGGCCGTTGTAGTGGAAGTCGCCGATCACCGGCACCGCCACGCCGAGGTCGGCCAGCTTGCGCAGCATCTCCGGAACCGCTGCGGCCGCGGCATCCGTGTTCACGGTGACCCGGACCAGCTGGCTGCCCGCGTGGGCCAGCCGAGCAACCTGGATCGCGGTCGCGTCGGGATCCGCCGTGTCCGTGTTGGTCATGGACTGGACGACGACCGGGTGGGCGCTCCCGACGAGGACACCGCCAACGTCCACGGAGACCGTCGGGCGTCGTCGGGGGCGGAGGAGATCCGGGGAGGTCATCCGCCCGACAGTCCGCGAACGATGTCGAATCCGGTGACCCAGACGAGGAACGCGAGGAGCATCGCAAAGCCCACGAAGTACGTCAGCCGTTCGACACGCAACGACAACCTGCTGCCCGCGAGACGCTTGATCAGGAGCATCAGCATCCGGCCGCCGTCGAGCGGCGGAAACGGGAGGATGTTCACGACCGCGAGATTCGCCGACAGGATGCCGGCCAGGTAGAGGGTGACCAGGGGCCCCAGGCTCCAGAACACATCGCCGATCTGGGTCGCGATCCCGATCGGCCCGGACGCGGGCGGAGGCTGCGTCGGCTGGGTCACGATCGCGGATGCCAGTTGGCCGACACCGTCGATGATCAGGGCCATGGCCGACGTCGTCCGGTCGATGCCCAGCTGAACGGCCGTCCCGATCGGGTAGTTGACCCGGTCGGGTGACGAGCGCGCCTCGAGCGGATACGTGTTCGCTTGCCCGATGCCCAGCGCACCCTTGCCCGCGTTGACATCGGTCGCCGACCGGAGGGTGGCCGTCAGGTCGATGACCTTGCCGTCCCGGCGAATTCCCAGGACCACGGTCTGGCCGGCACTTTCGTGCAGTCGCTCCAGGACAGAGCCCGGCCCGAACGCCCCGTAGGCCTGACCGTCGACGCGCTCGATCACGTCGCCGACCTGAACGCCCGCCGTGGCGGCCGGCGATCCGGGATCGACGTACGGGACGTAGACGCCGACCGCCGGGTCGCCGACGAGGGCGATGCCGGTGAAGATCGCGCCGGCCAGGACGACGTTCATGGCGACCCCGGCCACGAGGACCAGGAGCTGCTTCGGGAGTCCCGCCGCCGAGAACGACCTCGGGTCCTCGGGCTGGTCGCCATCCTCACCTTCGAGCTTGACGAAGCCGCCGATCGGGAGCCAGTTCAGCGTGTAGACCGTCTCGCCGCGATTGCGGAGCACCTTGGCCCGCGGCGGGAACCCGATGCCGAACTCGAGGACCCGGATCCGGAAGAGCTTCGCGACGACGAAGTGGCCGAGCTCGTGGATCACGACGAGCGACCCCAGGATCGCGAAGAAGAGGACGACGGTTACGAGCGTCCGGACGAGATCGTTCACGGCACGACGCCCGATCCAAACACCGAGCGAATCTCGAGATCCAGGGCCACGAGCTCGTCGACGGTCGGATCCGTCCCGTCCCGGCGCCCGAACCGCTCGACGGCCCGCTCGAGCAGCCGCGAAATCCCCGGGAAGTCAAGGCTCGTGTCGAGGAATCGCCCAACGGCGACCTCGTCCGCCGAGATCAGCGCGGCCGTGGCCCATGCCCCGGTCCGACCCGCCTCCATCGCGATCCGCAGGGCCGGAAACCGCTCGAGATCGGGGGCGCGGAAGTCGAGGCGACCGATCGCGGCGAGGTCCGGAGCGGCGACGGGCGACGGGCGACGGTCGGGGTAGGTCAGGGCGTACTGGATCGGGAGGCGCATGTCCGGGCTGCCCAGCTGGGCCTTGAGGGAGCCGTCGATGAACTGGACGGCGGAGTGGACCACCGATTGCGGGTGGATCACGACGTCGATCGCGTCGTACCCGACATCGTACAGCCAGTGCGCCTCAACCACCTCCAGGCCCTTGTTCGCGAGCGTGGCGCTGTCGATCGTGATCTTGGCGCCCATCGACCACGTCGGATGGCGCAGGGCCTGATCGGGCGTGACCGATTGCAACTCGCCTGCGCTGAGATCCAGGAACGGCCCGCCGGACGCGGTGAGGAGCAGCCGAGCGATGGAGCCGGCCGCCTCGCCAACCAGGCACTGCCAGATCGCCGAATGCTCCGAATCGATGGGCCGGAGCCAGCCCAGCGGGCTCGCCAGGGGATCGGCCGGCGCGAGCTGGGCCCGGGCGGCGGCGAGGGCCATGGCGAGCGGCATCACGAGATGACCTCCCGCGACCAGCGTCTCCTTGTTGGCCGTTGCCACCGGCGTGCCGGCCCGCAGGGCTGCAAGCACGGGGCGCAGGCTGACCATCCCGCCGGTCCCCACGATCAGGAGGTCGAGGTCGGGCCGCGACGCCAGCGCCTCGAGCGCCTCGTCACCCGCCGCGAGCCGCATACCGACCGGGAGATCGTGGAGCGGCCCTCGATCGGCGGCATCCGCGACGACCACGACCTCCGGCCGTAGCAGCCGAGCCTGCTCGCCGAGCAGGGCCGTGTTCCGGCCCGCGGCGAGTCCCACGATCTCGAATCCTGCGTTCGCGCCGAGGACGTCGACGGCCTGGCGCCCGATCGATCCCGTCGAGCCGATGAGCGCGACGCGCACCGGTGCGTCGTTCCGTCGAGGCTCGATGGTCCAACCGTGGTCAGTGGAAGGCAATGAGCGCATAGAGCATCACCGCGGGGGCCGCGAACAGGAACGAATCGAGCCGATCCAGCATCCCGCCGTGGCCCGGGATGAGCCGTCCGGAGTCCTTCGCACCGGCAGCCCGCTTCAGCATCGACTCGACGAGATCGCCGGCCTGCGCCGACGCGGCGATGACCGGACCGAGGAGGAGGCCAGCAAACCACCAGCCTCCGAGCAGCGACACCAGCACGGTCGTCACGAGGGTCACGGACGCGGTTCCGCCGAGGACGCCCTCGACGGTCTTGGCCGGCGAGATGTGGTGCATGAACGGTCGATGACCGAACCGACGTCCCGCGAGATAGGCACCCGTGTCGAACGCCCATACGCCAAGGATGAGCAACAGCAGCCAGCCGCGAGCGCTGCCGACGAACGCCAGTGGCGCATCCGCGGGGACAGCGGGTGCCTGCGCAGCAAGTCGCGGCACGAAGCCGAGCAGGCCGACATACAGCGCCCCGAACGTCGTCGTCGCGAACGCGGCCAGGCCGTCACGGGGATCCGTCCTCGTGAGCGCTGCCGAACCCGTCAGCACGATGCCGATACCTGCGAGCAGCAGCCCCGCTCCGGGCGGCATCGACGGGATGGAGTCGCCGAGCGCCACGACGAGCGCCAGGACCACGCCGAGCGTCGGGAACGACGCGTGGCCGGCAGCCTCCAGGAGGCTGAACGTTTCCCTCGCACCGATTGCCACGGCAACGGCCACGAGGGCGACAACCCAGACGCCGCCCAGCCAGAGGATGAGGAGCAGCAGCGGGACCAGGAGCGCGGCGCTCCTCGCGCGATCGCGGAGCATCCCGGGATCAGCGACCGAACCGGCGTTGTCGCGAGGCGTATTCCCGCAGCGCGGAGTCGAGGTCGGCGGCGCCGAAGTCCGGCCAGAGCGTCTCCGTGGTGACAAGTTCGGCGTACGCGGACTGCCAGATGAGGAAGTTGGACAACCGCTGCTCGCCGCCCGTCCGGATCACGAGGTCGGGGTCAGGCGACCCTGCCGTGTAGAGCGCACCGGCGATCATCGCCTCGTCAACCTCGTCGGGCATCGCCCCGGACGCAACGATGGACCGGACCGCGTCGACGAGCTCGGTTCGGCCGGCGTAGTTGAACGCGATGTTGAGGAGCATCTCGGTGCCGGCGGCGGTCGCGCCGAGGGCATCCCCGATCGACTCCCGCGTCGCTTCGGGCAGCTCATGCGTCCGGCCGATCATCCGGACCCTGACGCCCTGCTCGCGGAGTTCCGCCGTCTCGTTTCGGATCGCGGCCTCGAGCAGGCCGAACAGCGCCGTGACCTCGTCATCGCTGCGCGCCCAGTTCTCGCGACTGAAGGCATACAGCGTCAGGACGCGAATTCCGCGCCGGCGCGCGTGGCGGAGCGTCCCCCGGATCGCCTCGACGCCCGCCGGGTGCCCTTCCAGCTCATCGAGTCCGCGCTGGCGGGCCCAGCGCCGGTTGCCGTCCATGATGATGGCGACATGCCGGGGGACGTCGGTCGGCGCGACCTCGGGCGGGTTGTCGGTGGGACGCGCCTCCGGCAGCTCGTCCGACTCGTGGGCCGTTGGGGGCGCATCGGTCGGCCGGACGAGAGGTGCTCGCGCCACTAGACCTCCAGGACTTCCTGTTCTTTCAGTGCACCGACGCGCTCGACTTCATCGATGTAACGATCGGTGGTCTTCTGGATCGCTTCCTGGACGCGATGGGCGTCGTCCGTCCCGACCTCACCGTCGCGCTCCGCCTTCTTCAGCTCATCGGCCCCCTCGCGGCGGAGATTCCGGATCTCGACGCGGGCTTCTTCCATCCGCTTGTGGACCACCTTCACGAGATCCCGCCGGCGCTCCTCGGTCAGCACCGGGATGTTCAATCGGACCACGGTTCCATCGACGTTCGGGGTCAGGCCGACATCGCTCTTGAGGATTGCCTTCTCGATCGCGCCGAGGACGCTCCGGTCCCACGGCTGGATGACGATCTGATGCGACTCCGGAATGCTGATACCGGCCAGCTGGTTGAGCGGCGTCTGGGTGCCGTAGTAGTCGACGTGGATCCGCTCGACGAGGCTCGTCGAGGCTCGTCCCGTTCGGATGCCCTGAAAGTCACGCTCCATGGCTTCGATCGCCCGGGCCATCTTGTGGTCGGCAGCTGCGACGATGTCGTTGCTCATGCCTTGCCACCTCCCGGCGCCGGAGCCGTGATCAGGGTGCCCACGGATTCCCCGGAGGCGACCTTCGCGATGTTGTCCGCCCGATTCAGATCGAAAACCACGATCGGCAGGTCATTCTCCATGCAGAGCGAGACTGCCGCCGCGTCCATCACCTTGAGCTGATCACGCAACAGGTCCGCATAGACGAGCCTGTCGTAGCGATGCGCGGTCGGGTTCTTGAGCGGATCAGCATCGTAGACGCCATCGACGCGCGTTGCCTTGAGGAGCACCTCGGCACCGATTTCCACGGCGCGCAGCGCGGCAGCCGTATCGGTGGTGAAGTAGGGATTGCCCGTCCCGGCCACGAAGATCGCGACACGACCCTTCTCGAGGTGTCGCACGGCCCGCCGGCGAATGTACGGTTCGGCCACTTCGTTCATGGCGATGGCACTCATCACCCGGACCGGGATCCCGACCCGTTCGATCGCGTCCTGGAGGGCGAGGCCGTTCATGACGGTGGCGAGCATGCCGATATAGTCGCCCGTCGCGCGATCCATCCCCGCCGCCGACGCCGCCAGCCCACGAAAGATGTTGCCGCCACCCACGACGACGCCCACCTGGACGCCGGTCGCATGGACCGTCGCGATCTGGCCGGCGATGAACGCACAGAACTTCGGGTCCACGCCGTAGCTGCGGTCGCCGAGGAGGGCCTCTCCGGAAAGTTTCAGGAGGATGCGCCCGTAGCGCGGCGTGGAAGCGTCCGGGCCGCCGGTCACAGATCCTCCCCGAGCGCGTAGCGGACGAACCGCCGCACCCGGATGTTCTCACCGATGGTCGCGATTCGATCGGTCACGAGATCCCGCACGGAGCGCTCCTCGTCCCGGAACGGCTGGTCGAGGAGGCAGACCTCCCGGTACCACTTCTTCAGTTGGCCGTCCACGATCTTCTCGCGGATCTCGGCCGGCTTGGAGCTGGCAGCCGGATCGCCAGCCAGCTCGGCCTTCTTTCGATCGAGGTCTTCGGCCGGGATGCCGTCGACATCGACATACGACGGGGCGAGGCCGGCGACCTGGATTGCAAGATCGCGAACGAGCTTCTGGAATTCGTCCGTCCGGGCCACGAAGTCGGTTTCGCAGTTGACCTCGATGAGGACGCCGACGCGACCGCCGGTATGAATGTAGCTGGACACGAGTCCCTCGCGGGCTTCGCGGCCGGACTTCTTGGCGGCTGCCGAGAGGCCACGCTCCCGCAGGAGCAGGACCGCCTTCTCGGTGTCGCCGTCCGTCTCCTCGAGAACGCGCTTGCAGTCCATGAACCCAGCCCCGGTGAGCTCGCGAAGGTTCTTGACCGCCTCGGCGCTGATCTTGGCCATGCTCGTTCGATGCTCCTTGGTCGATGCGGCGGGTGATGAGCCCGCCGGCAGTTGATCGCTGTGGATGACTAGCTGGCGGTTTCGGTCGCGGCGCGCTCGGCTGCCTCGCGCGCCAGCTCGGCGGCAATCTCGTCCGGCGTGGCGGCGGCGGGCTCCTCGGGAACCGGTGCGACCGGGGCCCCGGGCAGGAGATCGTCCTCGTCGTCGGGCGCGAAGCTGAGTGCCGCGCCGCCTGCCAGCGCGGCCACGAGGGCGTCACTCGCCTCCACGTCGTCGTACTCGGGTTCGGCGACCATCGGCTCCGGCTCCGGCTCGGCCGCGCGGTTGGCGCGCTCGTGAGCGCCCTCGATGGCCGCATCCGCGACCAGGGAGCACAGCAACCGGATCGCCCGGATGGCATCGTCGTTGGCCGGGATGATGTAGTCGAGCTCGTCCGGATCGACGTTCGTGTCACCCGTCCCGACCACCGGGATCTCGAGCTTGTTCGCTTCGGTCACCGCGATCCGCTCACGATGCGGGTCGACGATGAAGACCGCGCCGGGCAGACGCTTCATCTTGCGGATCCCGCCGAGCGTCGCGTTGAGCTTGTTGAGCTCCTCGGTCAACTTGGCGGCTTCCTTCTTGGAAAGTCGCTCGAACTCGCCCGCCTGCTGGCGCGCCTCGAGCTGCTCGAGCAGGCCGATCCGCTTCTTGATCGTCACGAAGTTGGTGAGCATCCCGCCAAGCCAGCGCTTGTTCACCCAGGGCATCCCGGCGCGAGCCGCTTCCTGTGCGACCGGCTCCTGGGCCTGCTTCTTGGTACCCACGAAGAGGACGGCCTCGCCACGGGCGACCGTCTCACGGACGTAGTCGAGCGCCGTCTCCAGCCGCTGCGCGGTCTGGGCGAGATCGATGATGTGGATGCCGTTACGCTCGGCAAAGATGAACGGGCGCATCTTGGGATTCCAGCGGCGAGTCTGATGTCCGAAGTGGACACCGGCCTCAAGCAGCTGCCGCATCGAGACGGACGGCACGGGGCGTGACCTCCTGTTCCGGTTGTATCCGCCGCGGACCACGTCGCCGGGGGCCGTCCGGACCGCTCGTCGAGCGTTCCGTCCGGCACCGTCCCGGTCGGGAACGGTCCGCGTGTGAGCTCCATCGCAACCTGCGACGGGCAAGTGGGTGCCACGGTCGATCCGCGGCGCGCCGGAGTGTAGCACAGGGTCCGGCGGCACCCGCCTGAACGTCAGATGGCGGCCACGTGATGCCTGATCCGGACATCGCCGCCGGGGCCGGCAGGCGGTTCGACGACGACGAGGTCGAGCCGCAGCGGGAGCGGCGGGACGGCGGTCCCATCGGCGAGAGATCCGGCTTCGCGAAGACCCTGGGCGGCCCGGCGCAAGCGCAGCCGCTTCCGCGCGTCGACCGTCTCCTCCGGCAGACCGAAGGCCCGGCTCGCCCTGGCCCTGACTTCGACGATGACGAGGCGGGCCGGCTGGGCCGGGTCCACCGCGACGATGTCGAGCTCGGCCCTCCCCACCCGCACGTTCCTGCCGAGGATGCGCCAGCCCGCGGCCATCAGCCGCTCACAGACCAGCTGCTCGGCGTCGTCTCCAGTTCGTTGAGCCTCGGTGCGCACGGTGGAGAGGATGCAGGCACGCGATGCACTCTCGCTTATCTGCGGATTGGCCGGGCCACCCCCGGATCCTCGCCACGGACTCAGCGCGACGCGATGACCTCGCTCTCCTCGTCGCTGCCGAAGTCGAGCTCGAGCGACTCGCCGAGATCTGCCAGGAGGTCCGAGACGTCCCGGCTCGGCCTGGCCACCATGACCGGGACGGCTGCGGGGCCCGGGAAGGCGTCGCCCGCCCGGAGGTCCAGGCCGAGGCCCATCTGGTCGCCGGCAAGCGTCCGCTGGAGGGCCAGGAAGCTTCGGCGGTGGAAGGGCGTGAGCCCGAGCCGCCGGATGGCCTGTCGATGTTCGAGCGTGGCGTACCCCTGGTTGCGCTCCCAGCCGTAGCCCGGGTAGCGACTGGCAAGCCCGGCCATCATCCGGTCCCGGACGACCTTCGCCACGACCGACGCACAGGCGATGGAATACGAGCGGGCGTCGCCGTCCACGATCGCCGTGTAGGGACCGACATGCTGCTCGAACCCGGCGATCCGATTGCCGTCCACGAGCACATGATCGTGGCCCTCGATGCGGGCGATGGCCCGACGCATCGCGAGATGCGTGGCGTGGTAGATGTTGAGGCGGTCGATCTCGGCGACCGAGGCCGCGCCGACGCCGACCGCAACGGCACGCCGGCGGATCTCGGGCGCGAGGCGTTCGCGCTGCGCGGCCGAGAGCGTCTTGGAGTCCCGAACACCGGGGATTCGGTGGCTGTTCGGCCGGATCACCACGGCGGCGGCAACCACCGCCCCGCAGGTCGGGGCCACGCCGACCTCGTCGACGCCGACGACGCGCGCCGCACCGGCCCGCCAGAGCGGGCGTTCGAAGCGAAAGGTGGGGACCTGCGGCACGAGCCCTAGCCTAGCGCGCCGCCGCGGGCATCGCCGAGCCGGCGCGAGCTGGCCAGCAGGCCGCCGCAGACTTGAGCGCGAAATGACCCCGTCATCTCGACGGGGTCGACGTCAGGCGCGGACCGAGCCCTGAGCCGGGCTCAGCGCGGTCAGCTGTTGACCCGGCGCTCTCGAAGCGTGGCCGCCTTGCCGACCCGGTCGCGCAGGAAGTAGAGCTGGGCGCGACGAACCTTGCCGTGGCGAACGACGTCGATCTTCTCGATGCGCGGGCTGTTGATCTTGAACGTGCGCTCGACGCCGACCCCGCTGGCGATCTTGCGGACCGTGATCGAGCGGGTAATCCCGCCGCCGCGGAGCCGCATGATCACGCCCTCGAAGATCTGGACGCGCTCCTTGCCACCCTCGACGACGCGCGCAGCGACGCGCACCGTGTCGCCCGAGGCGAGAGCCGGGAGGTCTGAGCGGATCTGGTCGGCGACGATTTCGTCGAGGACGTTCACGGTGGCGTTTCCTGGTCGTGTGGCAGCGCGTCGCTGCGGGCTGATCGGTGGGTCGGGTGGGTCGGAGGTCGACCGGCGGCGGAGTATAGCACGCTGCCGAGCCGGCTCAGGCCGGCGAGCGCTTTCCGGACGAGCGCTTTGGACTGGCCGGTGGCGGAGGCTCGTCGCCGATTCGTTCGACGATCCGTCGCTCCTCGGGACGGAGGAGCCGCCGTTCCAGGAGGTCCGGCCGGCGCTCCAGCGTCCGACGCAGCGACGCCTCGAGGCGCCAACGGCGGACCGCGGCGTGATCCCCGCCCACGAGCACGTCCGGGACCCGGGCTCCGCGGAAGACCGCCGGCCGGGTGTACTGGGGATACTCGAGGAGCCCGTCAGCAAACGACTCTTCCGCGGTCGATTCCGGATCGATCGCACCCGGGAGGAGGCGGATCACCGCGTCGATGATCACGAGCGCCGCGAGCTCGCCGCCCGAGAGGACGTAGTCGCCGATCGAAAGCTCCAGGTCGACGAGGTCCCGAACGCGATCGTCAACACCCTCGTACCTCGGGCAGACCAGGATGAGGTGCTCCCGGCCGGAGAGGTCCACGGCCCGGTCATGGGTGAAGACCGCGCCGGCGGGGTCCATCAGGATCGCCGTCGACGTCGGTCCACGGAGGACATCGAGGGCGGCGGCCACGGGTTCGGGGCGCAGGACCATGCCGGCGCCACCGCCATACGGCGCGTCATCGACGCTCCGATGCCGCCCCAGGCCCCATGTCCGCAGGTCGTGAACCGCGATATCGGCAAGGCCCTCGTCGCGGATCCGGCGCGGGATGCTTTCCGAGAGAGGGCCTTCGACCATGGCCGGGAACAGGGTCAGGATGTCGATCCGCATGTCACTCGCCTACCGACGGGGCACGGTCCGCCGCGTCCGTCACGTCCGTTGCCCCCGGTGCGGCCGGCGACTCCCCGATCGACGACCCACCCTCGGCCGAATTGTCGTCGGGTCCCGCGGCGGGTGCGGCCTCGCCGGGCAAGGCGCCGCCCTTGCCATGCCTCGACCAGCGAGGTCGCTTCCGCGGCGGCCGCGGCGGGCGCGGCTCCATGGTCGCTGAGCCGAGGTCGAGGACACCCTCGTCCACGACGATCTCGCCGCGCTCTGGCGCGAAGACGCGAACGATCGCGCCGACGACCGGGAGATCGAACGTCCCGATCGGCCCGCCCTGGACCACGAAGACCTCGGCTTCGCCGACGCGGTAGATGTCGGCCACGGCGCCGAGCAGCCGTCCATCGAGGCCGTGAACCTCGCAACCGATGACCTCGTGCCAGTACGCGGCACCCGGCGCGAGGTCGGCGGTGCGGTCGACGAGCGCCTCGAGGTAGACGTCCCGAAGCCCTTCCGCGGCCGCTCGATCGTCGACTTCCCGGAAGCGCAGGCGCCATCCCGGCCCATCGTCGACTGGTGCCGCCTCGACGATCGTGAGGGTCCGGTCCGTGCCTTCTGGATGGAGCACGTGGCCCGCGACGAACCGCTCCTCTGGACGGTCCGTCAGGACCTCCACACGCACGACGCCGTGCAGGCCGTGGAGGCCCCGGACCTGGGCGACAACGAGGCGCGTCAGAGCTTCCGGAGCCGGCGCCCCGTCGACCGACTCGCTCAGAGGATCTCGAGTGTCACTGACCCGCCCTCACGGGCAGCCGTGACCTTCAGGAGCGTTCGGAGCGCCTTGGCGACGCTGCCGTTGCGGCCGATCACCTTGCCCATGTCCTCTTCGGCAACGTGGAGCTCGATGACGGTCCCGTCGCCATCCTCGACTTCGGTGACGGTCACCGAGGCCGGGTCGTCGACGAGCGTCCGGGCGACGTACTCGACGAGTTCGCGAGCTGCCATCACGGGCCTACTTTCCCGCGGGCATCACGCCCGCGGCACGAAACAGGCGAGCGACCGTGTCCGAGGGCTGGGCGCCCTTGGCAAGCCACGCCTTGGCCTTGTCGGCGTCGACGACGAAGTCGACCGGTTCGGTGCGGGGGTTGTAATGCCCGATCGTCTCGATCGAGCGGCTGTCGCGGGCGCTCCGCGAGTCGGCGACGACCACGCGGTACGCCGGCTGCTTCTTCGCGCCGACGCGCGTGAGTCGAATTCGAACGGCCATGGGTTGAGTCTTCCTCCTGGTTCCGGGCCAGTGCCGGCCCGGTAGCTTACTTGACGGTGATCACGATCCTGGCTCGGGTGCCGGTCGACGTCGTGACGTTCGACTCGACGGCCCCGGCCAAGTGTTCGAGATAAGGCTTGAAATCGGCATCGAACGCGGTGACGTCGAAGCCGGAGGGTGGATTGGCGGTCAGCCAGCCGAGGAGCGACTCGACGGCCACGAACGCCTCGACGTCGTTCGGGCTGCCGCCGAGCTCGATGGCCCGGTCGTAGGTACCGGATGCGGCCAGCGAGTGGCCCGCGTCCGTATCGAGGACGCGTTCGATCGCGCCGTCGCCGATCCCGAGCATCAGCACATCACCGGCCACGGCCATCGTGAAGGTGACGTGCGAGCCGCTCGGCAGGATCCCGGACGGCGCGCCGAGCAATTCCAGCGTCGGGCCGAGGTCGCCGAGGTCGACGGTCGTGACGGCCACGCCGTTGTGATCGGCGGTCCTTACGGAGATGTCGGAGCCGATCGACGCGATGGACAACAGGTTTCGGAGCTGGTCGAACTGGCCCTTGGTGACCGCCGCGTCGGTACCGCGGACGAGGATCACGGCGCCGGCGCCATCGCCGACCGGGACCCCCGCAACACCGAGGTCCTCGATCCAGCCCGTCAGGGCTCCCACCCCACCGGCACTCGCGAGCGCCTGCTCCAGCGTCCGGAGTGTTGCCGCCTGTCCGGGGTCGGCACCGAGCTGGGCGATCGCCCGCTGGATATTGGCGCCCATCCCGTGCGCCTCGACGAAGCCAAAGGCGTCGGACGGCAGCAGGGACGCGAAGTGGCTCGTGGCCGGGGGTGGATCCGTCGGCACGCCGCTGGCGAGGTCCGCCGCGACGCCCGGCGGTGAAACCACCTCGAGCTGGAGTGCATCGTCCTGGACCCGCAACCCGGCAGCCAGCCATCCAGCCACGGGCACCCCGGTGCTCCCGAGGCCGAGCGAGGGCGCGAGGCTCGCCAGTGCCGTTCCCGCCGCGGTCCCGTTGAGATAGGCCTGGGCGAGGACGTCACCCGCGATTCGCTCGCGGGCATCCAGGAACGTGGACTCCTTGTCGATCCCCGTCCCGTCGAGCTTCGCGTCGATGCCCTGGTCGATGGCGGTCGAAGAGCCGAGCAGCAGCAGGCGCCCGTCGAGCGCGCAGGCAGTGCTCGCGTCGAGGTCTTGGAGGGCGATCCCACGATGGGTCTCGCCGGGAGTCGTGGCCCCAAAGACTCCGCTGCAGGACGCCGTGCCGTCGGTCGTCGCCACGATCAGGAGATCGGCACGCGCGCCGCCGGCCGCGACGCCGGCGAGGCCTGCCGTGCTGATCGAGATGACCATCGGGCCTGCCAGCAGTGGTTTGACCTGGCTCGCATAGTCGACCGCGCCGTCGCCGACCTGCCGGATGATCCGATCAAGCGACTCGTCGATCTTGGCCGGGAGCGTCGATTGGTCGGCGAAGCCGGGAAGATGGGCGAGAAAGTTGCCGAGATGCTGCCGCTGGTCCCCAGGCAGCTCCGGGCGGATCTCGAGGACCACGGCGCTGTCCGCGGGGACGTACCGCAGGACCTCGGGCAGTGGCCGGGAGCCGAGGATCAGGGCGACGGCCAAGGTTCCGCCAATCGCCGCCAGGACCACGATTCCGGCGATCAGCCAGCGCAGGGGCCACCGGCGTCGATTCGTTCGGGAGGCCGTCGCCGCAACCGAGCCGCCCCCGGCCGGCCCCGCCGGTTCCGTGCGGCCCAGCGCCGGATCGTCGGCGGCCGTCGGCTCGAGGGCGTCCTGGCCAGCCGCGGGCGAGAGCTCCGCGTCCGCCCGGGAGCCCGGCTCCTCGTCCGACATCAGCGTCGACCCAACATTCCGGCCATCCCGCCCTTGCCGCGCGCGCCGCCGAGCTGCTTCATGACCTTCTGCATGTCGCCGAACTGCTTCACCAGCCGGTTGACATCGGGCAGCGTGGTTCCGGATCCGGCGGCGATGCGGCGCCGTCGCGATGCGTTGAGGACGTTCGGGTCGCGCCGCTCGCGCGGGGTCATCGACCGGATGATCGCCTCGGTCCGCTTCATCTCGCCCCGGTCAACGGCCGCCTGTGCCTCCTTGGCCATGCCGCCCATGCCCGGGATCATCCCGACGAGCTGCCCGATCGGGCCCATCTTCTGGACCTGCTGGAGCTGCTCGAGCATGTCCTCGAGGGTGAACTCCGACTTCCGCAGCTTGGCCTCGAGCTTCCCGGCCTGCTCGACGTCGACGAACTCCTGGGCCCGCTCGACGAGCGTCAGGACATCGCCCATGCCGAGGATCCGCCCGGCGAGACGATCGGGGTGGAAGACCTCGAGCGCGTCGGTCTTCTCACCGGTGCCGAGGAACTTGACGGGGATGCCCGTCACGGAGGCGATCGAGAGGGCCGCGCCGCCGCGGGCGTCACCGTCGACCTTGGTCAGGATCAGGCCGGTCACGGGCACGGCCGCGGCGAACGCCTGGGCCACCGTCACGGCTTCCTGGCCGGTCATGGCATCGGCCACGAGGAGCGTTTCGATCGGCTTGACCGCCGCGTTGACGGCGCCGATCTCGGCCATCAGCACCTCGTCGAGCGTGAGGCGGCCGGCGGTGTCGAGGATCACCGTATCGCGGACGAGCCGCCGAGCGGCTTCGATGCCGCCGCGGGCGATGTCGACGACCTCCGTCCCGGTCGGCGCCCGATAGACCGGGACGTCGAGCGCCCGGCCGAGCGTCTCGAGCTGATCGGCGGCGGCAGGGCGATACGGGTCGGCCGCCACGAGAAGCGGACGGCGGCCCTGGCGGACGATGTGGCGCGCCAGCTTGGCGGCCGACGTCGTCTTGCCCGATCCCTGGAGGCCCACGAGGGAGATCACCGCCGGATTGCCCTGCAAGTGAAAGGTCCGGTCGCCCACCGACAGCAGCGCGACGAGCTCGTCGTGGACGATCTTCACGACTTGCTGGCCCGCCGTCAGGCTGCCCAGGATCTCGGCGCCGATCGCCTGCTCGCGCACGCGGGCGATGAAATCCTTCACCACCCGGAAGTTGACGTCGGCCTCCAGCAGGGAGAGGCGGATCTCGCGCATCGCAACGTCGAGATCGGCTTCGGAGATACGGCCGCGACCGGTCAACGAAGCGAGGGTCTGCCGCAGGCGATCGCTCAGGGAGTCGAACACGGGTCGAAGAGTGCTCCTGGTCAGGCTCGGTGCCGGCGCCGCGCGCTCTGGCGGGCCGGATGGTGCGCGGGTTCTGGCGACACCGGGGTGGCGGGAGTGTAGCGCATCACCCGCCCGCGGCCGGCGCCTTGATCACGATCGGTATCGAGGCGTTCGAGCTGCCGTCCCGGACGATGAGCGCGTACTTGCCCGGACCCGGGATCGGGACCTCGAAGCGGCTGCCGAGCCCGGTCGCGGCGGCGCCGGGCAGGAGGACGGCCGTCGACTGGCTCTGCCCGTCCTGCCGCGGTCCGACGACGGTTCCATCCGGCAGCCGCAACCCGACGTTCGCGCCGGTGAACGCGAAGCCACCCGCGAACTGCCCGACGTACCGGGCGTCGTAGGTCAACGTCAGGGCCAGCACCCCGGGCGGGAGCTCCAGACCCCAATCCGGCAGGTCGGCTCGCAGCACGGCCCCTCGGATCGTCACCCGGAGCGAGCCCGCGGTTACGCTCGCAGGTGCCAGTTCCAGGGTCTGGGGCGCGTTCGTGACGAGGTCGGCCACGCCCGGCGTCAAGGGGACCACGACCTGGTGCTCCGTCGAACGTCCGATGCGGAGCGTGGCCGATGCGACATCGAAGCCCGCCACGACATCGAACCGGATCAGGACCGACGCCGAACCCCCCGCGTCGAGATCCGGCAGCGACGTGCCACGAGCCGGTTCGGCAACGGCGCCGCCCGAGGTCAGGCGGATTGGTGCGGTCAGCGTCGCCGCGTCCGTGCCCGGGTTCTCGATCCGCATGCTCGCCGCGACGGACCCGACTCCTGCCCGGAGGACCGCCATGAACCCGTCGACGTGGATCACCAGCCCGCCGTACCAGGTCGTGACCGACGTCGCGTAGGTCGTCGTGACGGGGGTCGGCAGCGGAACGTCGGTCGGGGTCGGCGATGGCGAGGGAGCGGCGTCGGACCCGCAGCCGGCAACGAGGACGGCCATCGACAGGACCGCGATCAGGACGGCCGGGCCGCGCCCGCCGGCGGTCACGCCTCGGGCGAACCGTAGAGGGCGGCCACGAATGCGGGCGGGTCGAAGGCGAGCAGGTCGTTGGGGCCCTCCCCCACTCCGACGAAGCGGACCGGGATGCGGAGCTGGTCTTCGATCGCGAAGACGATGCCGCCCCGGGATGTCGAGTCGAGCTTGGTCAGGACGATGCCGGTCAGGCCCACGGCCTCGTGGAACGCGATCGCCTGGCTCAGGCCGTTCTGGCCGGTCGTGGCGTCGAGGACGAAGAGCGTCTCCGGCTTGGCGCCGGGCAGCCGCCGGTCGATCACCCGCCGGACCTTCGCCAGCTCGTCCATGAGGTTGACCTTGGTGTGGAGCCGACCGGCAGTGTCGGCGATCACGATGTCGGCCCCCCGAGCCACGCCCGCGTCGATCGCGTCGTAGACGACGGCCGCCGGATCCGCCCCGGGTGCGTGGGCGACCATGTCCGCGCCCGCCCGCCTGGCCCAGATCCCGAGCTGCTCGCTGGCTGCGGCCCGGAACGTGTCCGCAGCCGCGAGGATCACGCGACGTCCCGCACGTGACTCGCGGGTGGCGAGCTTGCCGATCGTGGTGGTCTTGCCGGTGCCGTTCACGCCGACGACGAGCACGACCGTGGGATGCCCCGGGACCGCGGGCCGGAGATCCCAATCCGGGTCTCGCGGGGCGAGGATTGCCTCCAGCTCCGAACGAACGGCGGCAGCCGGCGAGGGCGAATCGCGTCGCGAGCGGGCGGCCTCGATCACCCGGCCCGCCAGCACGACCCCGACGTCGCCGGCGATGAGCGCCTCCTCGGCCGCGTCCCAATCCGCGTCCCCGAACGACGACCCTCCGAAGAAGCCGCGCAGGCGTGACATGAAGCCGCCGCGGCTGCGAGCGACGCCCGCTTCCAGGACACTTTCGCGAGCGTCGTCGTCGCGCGGAACTCCGTCGTTCACTGGGGCGCGCCGGCGCCGCCCGGCCCGACAGCGACCCCGGGCCTGCCGCGTTCCGCGAGCTCCGTGGCCTCGTCCAGGCGCAGGCTGATGACCCGCGACACGGAGTCGTCGCCGACGGTCACCCCATACAGGGCGTCTGCGATCTCGATCGTCCCCCGGTTGTGGGTGATCACGATGAACTGGGTCGCCTCGGCCAGTTCGCGCAGTGCCGACGTGAAGCGGCCAACGTTCGCCTCGTCGAGCGCGGCGTCGACCTCGTCGAGGACGCAGAACGGCACCGGCCGAACCTCGAGCATCGCGAAGAGCAGGGCAACCGCGGTCAGGGCCCGTTCGCCGCCCGAGAGCATCGCCAGTGCCTGCGGCTTCTTGCCGGGCGGCCGGGCGACGATCTCGATGCCGGTCGACGCGAGGTCCTCCGGATCGGTGAGGCTGAGACGCGCGTACCCACCCCCGAACAGCTGCCGGAATCGGGCGTCGAACTTGGCTTCGAGGGCCGCGAAGGTGGTCCGGAACTGGGTCGAGATCATGGTGTCAAGCTCGGCGATCAGCGACCGGGTCCGATCGATCGCCTCCCGGAGGTCGTTCCGCTGGGCCTCCATGTCGTCGAGCCGCGTCTTTACGGCGGCGTATTCATCGACGGCGAAGGGGTTCGCAGCACCCAGCTCGTGATAGCGCCTCCGGAGCGTCGCCAGGCGGCCTGGCGTCGGGGCCTCGGCCGGTGGTCTCGCCGACGCCCAGCGCTTACCCGCCGCATCGAGGGCTGCCGTCAGCAGGGCCGCATCCTCGACCTCGCCGTCGCCGCCCCCCGGCGCTTCGGCATCGTCATCGGTCTCGCCCTCGCGGGGACCGGAAGTGGCCGTCGTGACTTCGGCGACACGGATTGCTTCGGCGGCGGCGGCCGGTGTGGCTGCTCCCGCGACGGTCGAGCCTGCCGGCGCGTCGACGGCGGGAAGGTGCCGCAGGCTGAGACGTCCGAGCCCAGCCAGCTCGACGTGGAGTTGCTCCCGCAGCGAATCGAGATTGAGGCGTGCCTCGAGGTCGCGCACCTCGGCCGTGCGCGCGGCGTCCTCGGCCGCGCGGAGGCGATCGCGTGCGGCTGCCGAAGCCCGTTCCGCGCTCCCCAGGCGGGCCCGGTCGGCCGCGTCGCCCGCGTCGATCCCCCCGACGGCCCGCCGCGCGTCCGAGTCCCGGGCCACGGCCTCGGCGAGGCGCGAGGCGAGGGCATCTCGCAGCGCGTCGAGTCCCCGCTCGCGATCGGCGATGGCCTGCATCGCCCGGTCCGTGCCCGCAAGCCGCGCCTCGTCGAGCTCGATCGCGGCCTCCGCGGCGGCCCGACGCCGATCCGATTCACGGCGTGCCACATCGATCTCCGCGACCTGGGCGGCGAGCCGATCGCGACGCACCCGAAGCTCTCCGGCTCGGGCCTCCCATGTTCCCAGCGCGGCCGAGCCATCCGTGGATTCGGCACCTTCGGCGGCGTCCGATGCCGCCTCCGCGGGAAGTGCGGCGCGCGCGCGGCCGATCTCCGCGGTGAGGCGGTCGAGCTGTGCCGCGTGCCACGCCCCCTCGCGCACCACGGCCTCCAGCCGCCGGGCCGCGAGCCGTTCCGAATCCTCGGCTCGCCGCCGGTCACCGGTCGCCGCATCCTCCTTCGCGCGGGCGGCATCCAGCTGGCCACGGGCTCGCGTCGCCGCGTCGACGGCAGCGAGACGGTCGGCTGCCGCGAGGCCGGTGGCCGTCTCCGCTGCCCGCAGCTCTGCCGTGGCTCGTTCGAGCTCGGCACGGCGTTCGAGGGTCCGGTCGCTTCCGCCCAGCCGGACCGTGACCTCGCCCACGACGGCCGAACCATCGAGCGGGACGGCGATCCAGCCGGCCGGCAGGTCGGGCTGAATCGCCAATGCCGCGGACAGGTCCGGCAGCCAGACCGCCCGAGCCAGCAGCCGAGAGGCCGCCCCCGGTCCGTCGCGTCGGATCGCGTCACGAAGGAGCCCACCGCCGGCCGCCTCGACGTGAGCCCGGAATGTTGCACCCGGTTCCGGTCCGGCCCCGTTGGATCCGTCACCGGTCGCGCCACGAAGCCGGTCGGCGACGACGGCAAGGCCGCGATCGTCGAGGTTCTCGAGGAGGCCGTCCCGGGTGGTGAGGTAGGCCCGCGCCGCACCCGCCAGGCCGGCGTCGACCGCTGCCCGGAACGCGGGGTCGACGACGAGGCCATCGTCGACCCGTCGCGCGCCGCGCGTCCGCATGCGCTCGGCAAAACGGCTGCCGCGATCGTCCTCGATCGCGGCCTTTGCGGTGTCCACGCGGGCGTGGCCGGTGGCAAGCTCGGCCGTCGCGATCCCCGCCCGCTCGGTCGCCGTCGCGGCCGCCGCTCCCGCGCTCGTCCAGGCGAGGGTGGCCGCTTCCCGCTCGCCAACGGCAACCTGCTCCGCGGCACGAGCGGCCTCGAGTGCCGATGTCGCCTCCGCCGCCGCTCGGGTCGCGGCGTCAACCTGCTCGCTGATCGACGCGGTATTGCGCGCCTCCTCCGCGGCGCGGCGCTCCGCCTCGAGCAGGCGGCGTCTGGCTCCCTCCGCCTCGGCCGCTCGTGCCGATGCCGCCCTGCGCACCGCCGCCGCGTCCTCGTCACGAGCGCGGTTCGCGGCCCGCAGCTCGGCAAGCTCCGCGAGGGCAACGGCAAGCTCGCGCTCCGCATCCGCGAGAGCCACGTCCAGGGCGCCGTCTCGGGACGGGGGCGGCTCGGCCAGACGCCGACGCTGGAGGGCCAGGTCCGTGTCCGTTGCCGCACGCTCGGTCGAGATCCGCTCACGGTCGCGCACCAGGGCGCTCCGCTCCGCTGCCATCCGGCCCTCCTCGAGCCGGAGGGTCGTCAGGGCGAGCTGTGCCTCATCGGCCCTGGCGCGCAGCATCGCGCTCGATCGGGCCCGCTCGCCGAGCGCCTGCGCGGCTTCGGCGGCCTGGCCTTCGACGACCGCCAGCTCCGACAGGGCCGCGTCGACCGCGGCCCGTGCTGCCGTCAACGCGCTATCGGCCAATCCGATCCGGGCGGCCGCCTCGTGCCACCGGACGTGGGCAGCGCCCAACAGCGCGAGCACCAGCTCGTCGCCGGCCGTGAGCCGTGTCGCCTGCTGCTCGGCCTGGGCCGCGAGGCGGCGAGCCTGGGGACGAAGCTCCGCGACGATGTCCTCCACGCGTGCGAGGTTCGACTCCGACTCGACGAGCTGCTCCCCGGCCCGGCGGCGGCGTCGCTCGTGGCGATGGACGCCGGCGACCTCCTCGAACAGCGAGCGACGCTCCTCGGGGCGGAGGGCCAATGCCTGGTCGACCATGCCCTGGCCGATGAAGAGGAAAGCGTTCTCCGCAAGGTGCGCCGCATCGAGGAGGTCGACGAGGTCCTTCAGGCGGACACGCTGCCGATTCATCAGGTACTCGTTCTCGCCGGAGCGATACAGGCGCCGGCCCAGCTCCACCACGCCGAACTCGACGGGGAGCAGGCCATCGGCGTTGTCGAGCGAGAGCTGGACGTCGGCCATCCCGACCGCCACCCGACGCTCGGAGCCGGCCCAGATCACGTCCTCGGCCTTCCGTGAACGAAGCGCCCGGCCCTGCTCACCAAGCGACCACCGCAACGCGTCGGCGAGGTTGCTCTTGCCCGAGCCGTTGGGTCCCACGACGGCGCTGATTCCCGGCCCGAACGTGACGAGCGTCCGCTCCGCGAAGGACTTGAAGCCCTGGACGCGAACCGAGAGCAGGCGCGCTGGCGCCGTCATCCGGATGTCTCGCTCGGTGGCGACATCCCAACCGTCGGTCCGCAGCCGCTCCAGGCCTTCGGCGGCCGCTGCCGTCTCCGCGATCCGCCTCGACGGCCCGACGCCGGAACCGATCACCCGGCCGTCGACAAGGGCGTCGATCCGGAACGTCTTCTCGTGGTCGGGGCCCACGGCGTCGACGATGCGGTACTCGGGGCGACCGCCGGTCGTGCGCTGCGTCAGCTCCTGGAGGCGACTCTTGGGGCTCTTGAGCGCGGCTGGCGTCGGGGCGGCGCGGAGCTCCGGATCGGCGATCGCAATGATCCAGGCGGCGGCGGCCTCCCAGCCGCCTTCGAGCGCGACGGCACCCGCGATCGCCTCCAGCCCGGAGGCAAGCAGCGACGGCCGAACGCGACCACCACGCTGCGACTCGCCCTCACCGAGGGCAAGGTCCTCGCCGATTCCCAGCCGGCTCGCGATCCGGGCCAACCCGGCCGTGCTGACGATGCCGGCCCGGCGCGACGACAGGAGCCCCTCGTCGTCATCGGGGTGACGCCTGAAGAGCTCCTGTGAGATGGCGAGGCTGATCACGGCATCGCCCAGGAACTCGAGACGTTCGTTGTGCCCCGGCGCCGCACCAGGGTGCTCGTGCAACCAGGAGGCGTGGGTCAGGGCCTGGGCGATGAGCTCGCGGTCCCGGACCGGGAGGCCCAGGCGCTCGATGAGCCGGTCGACCCGATCCACGGCGCGGATGGCCTCCGCGTGCCCTGGATCAGGTTCGTCTGAAGTGGGCGAAACCGCCCTCAGGACTGCCGCTCTTCGATGTAGTCCGCCGCGTCCTGGACAGTCCGGATCTTCTCCGCGTCCTCGTCCGAGATCTCGGTCCCGAACTCCTCTTCGAGGCTCATGATGAGCTCGACGAGATCAAGCGAGTCGGCATTGAGGTCGTCGACGAACGAGGCCTCGGGCTTGACCTCTTCCTCGTCGACGCCGAGCTGCTCGACGACGATCTTCTTCAGCCGCTCGTATGTGGTGGCCAACTGACTCCCTCCTGAGGATTCGGACCGGCGGTCAACCGCCGGGGGTGTCGCGTGCGATCTGTCCAAGGACGCCGTTCATGAGGCGGCGCATCGGGTCTCCGCTGTAGGTTCGTGCGAGTTCGACCCACTCGGCGATCGCCACCCGGGCCGGCGTCGGCGAGTGTAGCACCTCGCCGATGGCACAACGGAGCAGGGAACGGTCCATCCGGGCCAGCGAAACGACCGGATATCGTGGCGCCAGGACGCCGATCCGGGCGTCGATCGTGTCCCGATTCGCGACGACGACCTCGACCAGGCGGCGGGCCAGCTCCGCCGTCTCGGCGTCGCCTTCGCCCTCGGCGAGGTCGCGCTCGAGGATCGCGGTTGCCGTGCGCTGGCCGAACTCGGCTTCGAAGATCGCCGCGAGCGCCGCTCGGCGCGCCGCCCGGCGACTCCGGAGCCGATCAGCCGCCGACGCCATCGACGATGATCGTCACCGAGCCCAGGTCGAGGCCCAGCAGCCGCTCGATCGCACCGGCGACCGCTACGCGCGCCTGCCGCCCGACGGCCGCCAGGTCCGCCCCGGGTCGCGCATGCACCCACAGCCGGATATCGACGCGGTTGCCCCGCGTCCGGACCGACACGGCCGGTCCGCGGAAGAACGCCCGCCACGCCGGACCACCGCGCGCCACGCGCAGGACCCCTGGAACCTCGAGCGCGGCCAGCCTCGCCATCTCGACGATGACACCCCGGCCGACCGACAGCACCGGTCCGCTCATGCCGTGACCTCCTCCGCCAGCCGTTCCGCGTCCTGGCGCAGTGCGTCCGCGATAAGGGCCGGAACGCCGGTCCGGGCCGTCTCGGCGGCGACCTCGCACGCGAATCCGACCATGCGCCGCTTGGCCCGGCCGTGGGTGATGATGACCGCACCGCGGACGCCGAGGAGTGGTGACCCACCGACCTTCTCGTAGTCGAAGACCTCGCGGATTCGGCCGATGCCGGGGCGCAGCAGGAGGTAGGCGAGACGACCCCGGATCGAGCCGCTGAATTCCGCCCGGAAGAGGTCGAAGATGAAGGTCGAAAGCCCCTCGAAGAACTTGATGACGACGTTCCCGGTGACGGCATCGGTGACGACGACGTCGGCATCCTGACCGGTCAGGTGACGGCCCTCGACGTTGCCGACGAAATGCAGCGGCGAATCATCGAGCAGCTCGCTGGCGCGCTGGATCCGCAGGTCGCCCTTGCCTCTCTCTTCGCCGATCGAAAGGAGCGCGACCCGGGGCGATGCGATTCCGAGGACCCGCTCGGCGAAGATCGAGCCCATCCGCGCGTACTGGACGAGGTTCTCGGCACTCGAATCCGGGTTCGCCCCGATATCGAGCAGCACGAACGGCGTACCGCTGCGGATCATCTGGACGGCCAGCGCGGGGCGATCGACGCCCGGCAGTCGCCCGATGCGGAGAACGGCGGCCGCCATGCCGGCACCCGTATGACCGGCGGTCACGACGGCGTCGGCGTCGCCCTTCCGGACGAGATCGCAGGCGACCAGGATCGAGGCGTCCTTCTTCTCGCGCAGCGCGAGCGCCGGGTGTTCGTCCATCCCGATGACCTGCGAGGCGTGGACGATGGACACGTTCGACGGAAGCTGGCCCGCGATGTCGCGAACGCGGGCCTCGTCGCCGACGAGGATGACCTGGTCCTCCGGGTGGGCTCGCGCGTGGGTGAGCGCTCCCGGGATGACCTCCTCGGGCCCGTGATCACCGCCCATCGCGTCGACCGCGAGACGAACGCCGCGAGCGCCCTGCCCCGGAGCGACGGACTGGCTGGTCATGGGATCAGGACGCGGGCTCGTCCTTGGCGGTCTTCACTTCGAGGACCTGGCGGCCGCCGTAGTACCCGCAGTTGAGGCAGGCGCGGTGCGACCGCTTTTGCTGATGGCAGTGCGGGCACTCTTCGAGCTGCGGAAGCTCGAGCGCAAGGTGCGCGCGGCGATCTCCCTGCCGAGCGTGGGAGACCCGTCGCTTTGGCACACCCATGGTGGTGCTGCTCCTTTCCGAGACACCCGCACGTCGCGAGGGTCGGAGGGCGCGGCGCGCGAGCGCGACGCGGTGTTCGATCAGTCGGACCGGCCCCGGGGCGCTGAGGCGCGGGACCGAGGGCGCAGTCTACTCGTTCTCGGGTTCGGCGTCGACCCGGAAGGCCCGCAGTGCGGCGAGTCGCGGGTCGATGTCCTCGTCGCCGTGCTCCTCGTGGCCGGCGTCAAGTCGCTCGCCGCAGACGACACACAGGCCGGGGCAATCGGGCTCGCAGAGCGGTGCGATCGGCTCGGCCAGCGAGATCGCCTCCCGGAACAGCGCCTCGAGGTCGAGCTCGTGGTGGTCGGACAGCCGCGCCACCTCGGGCTCGACGTGCGTGTCGACGGCCTGGCCGCTGGCCAGGTCGATGCTCGGCAGGACCTCTTCGCGGATCGTTATCGCGAGCGGCGTTTCGACGGGCCGGAGACAGCGGGCGCACTCCTCGGCAAGCGTGGCCCGAATCTTCGCGTCGACGAGGACGCCCCGGTTGGTTCGCGCAATCTGGACGGAGCCCGAGATCGGCGTTCCCAGGACGAGATCGTCGTCAAGGGCGATCGTGGCCCCGTCGACCTCGATCTGGCGCGTCGCTCCGGGAGGCTCCGACAGCAATCCCGCAAGGGGAATCGAGAGCTGGGACCCCGTCACCGGTAGTCGGGGCGCTCGTCGTCCTCGTCCGGGAGGTCGCCGTCCATCGCCTCGTCGTCCGCGTCCGAAGCCTCGCCCGTCCCCTGGGCGCCGTCCGAGGCGAGCTCGACGCGGCGCTCGTCGAGGACTCCGATGCCCTTCTGGACTCCGGCGAGGGCTTTGCCCACCTCGGCCTCGAGGGTTTCGAGCAGGGCGAAGGCATAGTCGTCGGCGCCTGCCCTGGTGTTGTCGGCGTCGACCTGCGACGCCTCGATGATCTTGCGGCCCTCGGACTCGGCCAGCTCGAGGAGCCCGCGCTCCCCGATCAGGAATGCGGCCTGTTCCTGGGCCCGGCTCACGATCCTGGTTGCTTCTTCCTCGGCCTTCTCGATGATCCGCTCGCCCTCGGCGTTGATCCGCTTTGCGGCTCGAACCTCCTCGGGAATCGCGACCCGGAGCTGATCGACCAGGTCGAGGATCGCGTCGCGGTCGACGACCGCGTTGCGCGTCAGCGGCAGGGACTTGCCGGTCGCGACCAGGGACTCAAGCCGTTCGAGCAGGAAGATGATGTCCAGGGGGGGCCTCCGGGAGGGCATGCTGTCGGCGCGATTATGGCACGCGCGAGGGCCTCAACGAGGCGCGAGCGCGGCGAGCACGGCGTCCAGCGCCGGCCGCGGGATCATGCCCGAAACGTCGCCACCGAACGAGGCGATCTCCTTGACCAGCGATGAGCTCACGTACCCGTTCTCGACCGCGGTCATGAAGAAGACCGTGTCGATGTCGGGGGCCAGCCGTCGATTGTTGTGCGCGAGCTGCATCTCGGCCTCGAAATCCGAGACGGCGCGCAGACCCCGGACGATGGAGTTCGAACCGTTGGCTCGGACAGCCTCGACCGTCAGCCCGTCGAACGTCGTGACGGGAGCCCGCTCGACGGGCAGCCCCGCCGCCTCGATCGTCGCGCGCAGAACCCGGACCCGTTCGGTCGCCGGGAGAAGCGGCTTCTTGCCCGGATTCGCGAGGACGGCCACCACGACCTGATCGAACACGGCGAGCGCGCGCAACAGCACGTCGAGGTGGCCGTTGGTCACCGGATCGAACGACCCGGGATAGACCGCGATCCTCACGCCTGCGCCTCCGTCGTCTCGAGCGCTCGGTAGAACGTCAGCGCCGTCTCGCCGAAGCGGCGTGCGCGATCCGATGCTAGCAGCCCGATCCGGCCCGGCGGCTCTACACGCCAGAAATGCTTGGCTACGACCACCGCCCCGGGACCGAGAATGCCCGATCCGCCGCCAAGCACTTCGAGCGAGGCCAGGAGAAGGTCCGGCCGGTCGTAGGGAGGATCGACGAGGACGGCGCTGAACGGGCCGTTGCCGAAGACCGGACCTGCGGCCAGCCAGGCGACGACATCGGCCCGGACGACACGAGCATCGGCGCCGGCGAGGTGCGTTCGCTCGAGGTTGGCCCGGATCACCGCCTCGGCCGCCCGGTCACGCTCGACGAACGTCGCCGCCGGTGCACCCCGCGACAGGGCCTCGATCCCGGCGGCCCCGCTGCCGGCGAACAGGTCGAGAAAGGCACCGACACGGATGTCCGGCTCGATGATCGCGAACAGCGTCTGCTTGACGCGATCGCCGAGGGGCCGCGTCATCGCCCCAGGAGCGGCGAGGCGTGTGCCACGGGCCGCGCCGGCGATCACCCGGCCCGCACCGGCAGGTGCGGCGGCCCCCTGTCCGGGTCCGGCATCATCCCGCCGCCGTCCGACACCGCCGGCCGCCCGACGCGGCGGCCGGCCCCGCCTCGCTTCAGGCACCGGATTCCGCCTCGCCGAGGGCGACACTCGACAACCAGCCGATGCGCAGCTCCGCGTCGAGCGCCTCGTTGCCCGGCCGGAGCCGCCCGGCTCCGTCGAGCAGGTTCTCGGCGACGCCCCGCGCACGGACCGCCAGCTCGCGATGCCCCTCGCGCTGCAGCGAGGCGACTCGAAGGGCGGGCAGGCCGCTCTGCGCGAAGCCGAGGACGTTTCCTTCCCGGCGCAGCTCCCAGTCCTTCTCCGCGAGCGCAAAGCCATCGCGCTCGTCGCGGATCGCCGCAAGTCGAGCGCGCGCGGTCTCGTCCGTCGCGTCCGTGACGAGGACGCAGAACGACTCCCGCCTGCCCCGACCTACGCGGCCCCGGAGTTGGTGCAGCTGCGCGAGGCCGAACCGATCGGCACTCTCGATGATCATCATCGTTGCCTCCGGCACGTCGACTCCGACCTCGACGACGGTCGTGCCGACGAGGACGTCGAGCTCGCCGTCCCGGAAGCGGGCCATCTCCGCGTCGCGATCGGCGGACCTGAGCCGACCGTGGACGAGCCCGACCCGCAGCGGCGCGAGCAGGGTCCGAAGCCGCTCGGCTTCGGCCTCGGCCGCCACCGCCGTCGATTTCGAGAACCGCCTCATCCGGCGGCCCGAACAGGTCAAGGTCTCCATCGTCGCCGCCTTCGGTGCTCTCCGACGGCGCGATCAGGGGCACGACGACGAAGGTCCGTCCGCCGCTCGCCGCCTCGTCGCCGACCCGCTGCCATGTCCCGTCCAGCTCGTCGAACGTACGGATCCCGGTGCGGATCGCCACCCGTCCCTCCGGTGGCGTCCGGATGTCGGTGACGTCGAGATCCGCATAGAGGATCTGGCCCAGCGTTCGTGGGATCGGCGTGGCCGTCATCAGCAGGACGTGGGGCACCGTTCCGCCCTTGGCCTCGAGGGCAGCCCGCTGCTCGACGCCGAACCGGTGCTGCTCATCGACCACCGCCAGGCCCAGATCGGCAAAGCGCACCGACTCGGAGATCAGGGCGTGCGTGCCGACGACGACACCCGCCTGACCCGAGGCGAGGAGGTCGCGCGTCCGGTTCGCATCCGCGCCGCGCATGGACCCGGTGAGGAGCTCCACGCCGATGCCGAGCGGCGCCAGCAGATCGGCGATCGTCCGCTGGTGCTGGCGCGCGAGCAGGTCCGTCGGGGCGAGAATCGCGCCCTGCCGGCCGGCGATCGCGGTCGCCGCGAGCGCCCACGCGGCGACCGCAGTCTTGCCCGATCCCACGTCACCCTGCAGCAGCCGGAGCATCGGCGTGGGACGCTCGAGGTCGACCCGGATCGCGTCGATCGCGGTCACCTGGTCACCGGTGAGGTGGGCGGGGCGGCCCAGGCGCCCCGAGAGCGAGGACTCCAGTGCAGCCCGGATGCCACGGTCGTGGTCATCGTCGACGGCGATCGGCCGGCCCTGCTCCCCGACTCGGGCGCGCCTCCGGCCGACCATGCCCACCTGGAGGGCCAGGAGCTCGTCGAACGCGAGGCGTCGGAGTGCGGCGTCTCGCCGCTCGAAGGTCGTCGGATAGTGCGCCTCCTCGAGCGCCTCTCCGATGCCCATGAGCCCGAGCTCCGACCGAATGCCCGACGGGACGTACTCCGGGTACGCGCCCGCGGATCCATCGAGTGCGGCGCGGACGGCACGCCGCAGCGAGTTCGCGGTCAGTCCGGCGGTCAGCCGGTAGACCGGGACGATGCGGCCGGCGTGGAGGAGCGCCGCGCCGTCGTCGGGCTGGAACTCCGGGTTGTCGAGCGTCATGCGGTAGCCGAACCGGCGGAGCTTGCCACTGACGACGATCGCGTCGCCGGCCTTCAGCCGGCGTTCGATGTAGCGCCGCCCGAACCACGTCGCATCGAGGCCCCCGGTCTCGTCCTCGAGGCGGGCGATGGTGCGCTGCACGCGGCGCCGGAACGAGGCCTCCACCCGGATCTCGGCGACGCGGACCCGGGCCGACACGAGCTCTCCGTCGACGACGGCACCGAGCTCGCCGATCCGACGCATCTCGCGGAGATCCTCATAGCGGCGCGGAACGCGGAATAGGAGATCCCGGACCTGACGGATCCCGATTCGCCGTCCGGTCCGGGCGAGCACCGACGCACCAGGCAGCCCAGATCGCCCGATCGGGGCGTCGAGAAGCTCGAGCGGACCGAGAGGCGGCGGGGCCGATCGCGGCGATCGCCCGGACGCCGGGCCTGACCCCGCGGCTCGCGGCACGCGACCGGAATTGGCCGGCACGCTATTCCGCAGAAATGAGGTAGCGGTAGTGCGGCTGGCCGCCGTGGACGACCTCGACCTCGGCCGAGGCGGCGATCTTGCCGATCCGGCGGGCAAGGACCTCGGTCGAGGCGAGATCGGCGTCGTCACCGTAGTAGACCGTGACGAGCTCGAAGCCGGGCTGGAAGGATGCCACGGCCGCGAGCACGGCCGCCGAGGGATCGTCGTCGACGGCGACCAGGCCGTCGTCCGGGTCGAGGGCGATCGTCTGCCCGCGCCGTACCTTCGTCCCTCCGATCGTGGCGTCCCGGACGGCGGTCGTTATCGACCGTGTCTGCACGGCGCGCCCGGCGGTCGTCATGATCTCGGCGTTGGCGCGCGCGTCCTTGGTCGGGTCGAGCGCCAGCAGGGCCGCGAAGCCCTCCGCCGCGTTCCGAGTCGCCACGACGGCTACCGGCGTCTCGGACATCTGGGCGACCTGGCGCGCGGCTAGTACAACGTTCGGGTTGTTGGGGAGCACCAGGACCTCTCGCGCCCCGACTTGCACGACGGCCTCGAGGAGCTCGCCCGTGCTGGGGTTCGCCGTCTGCCCGCCGATGACGATCCTGCTCACCCCGAAGTCTCGGAAGATCGCGGCGAGGCCCTCGCCGGCCGCCACGGCGATGACGGCGAGGGGCAACAGCTCAGCCGGTCCGGTCCCGTTCCCGTCACTCGCCGGCTCGGGAACGGTTCGGTGGTTCGAGAGTCCCGGACCGGGGCCCGGCGTCCCCGAAGTCGACGCCTCGCCACCCGTAAACTCGGCCGCCCGGGTCTCGCGCAGGTCTCGCGCCTGGTTGTCCAGGTTCTCCACGCTCACCCGGGAGATGGCACCGAGGCCGAGCCCATGCCCGAGGACGAGGTCCGGGCGATCGTTGTGGACGTGGACCTTCACCGCGCGCGGATCGCCGGCCACGAGCACCGATTCGCCGATGGACTCCAGGTGGCTTCGAAGGGCGTCGACATCGAGGCTCTCGCCGGGCCGCGCGTGGAGCAGGTACATCGTTTCGTACCCGAAGCCCTCGTCGGCGTGCGCCACCAGGACGGATGGTCGGGGAGCCGTGCTCGCCACGCCGGGGGCGAGCTCCGGTGCATGGCCGCCAAGGTACAGGAGGGCCCCCTGAATGAGGCGGTACAGGCCCTGGCCGCCCGAATCGACGACCCCGGCCTCGCGAAGGATCGGAAGAAGCGACGGCGTGCGAGCGACGGCCTTCTCGGCGGCGTCGAGCGTGACCGTGAGGACCGTCTCGATGTCGTTCGATCGCTCGGCCGCCTGCACGGCCGCCGCGGAAGCCTCGCGAATGACCGTCAGGATGGTGCCCTCGACGGGTTTCGCCACGGCCCCGTACGCGGCTCGCGTCCCTTCGTCAAGGGCGTTGGCGAGATCGAGCCCGTTGAAGGTGCGCTTTCCGGCGAGGCCCACGGCCAGCCCGTGGAGGATCTGGCTCGTGATCACGCCGGAGTTACCGCGGGCGCCCATCAACGCTCCGAACGACGCGGCAGCCACGACGCGCTCGACCGGCGCCTTGGCACCGGCACCCTCGGCCTCGATCAGGGCCGCGCGGACGGTCGCCAGCATGTTCGAACCCGTGTCGCCGTCGGGGACCGGAAAGACGTTGAGGGCGTTGATCTCGTCGACGTAAAGCTCGAGGTTCGCGACCGCGGCGCGGAAGGCAGCCAGGAGGCCCGCGCCGTCACAGGCGCGACGGGCCATCAGGCCACGTCCGAGCCGCTGTCGGCGAGGTCGCTGCTCCCGACATCCGGGTGACCCCGCGGTCCTGGCGGCGGCGTGCCCGGCGACGATTCGAGCTCGCCGATCCGGATCCTGAGCTCGTCCACCTCGCGCCCCAGGGCACGCCGGAGCCCGTAGCGAATGGCGGAATCCACTTGCCGCGCGACCTCGGCGACGGGCAGGCCGGCGGTCACCCGGAGGCTGACCCTGATCGTCAGCCGATCGTCGGTCAACGCCAGGCGAAGTCCGGGTTGCCGGTCTCGAAACCCGGCGGCGACGCGCTCGAAGATCCCGGCCTCGAAACCCGCGACACCGTAGGACCCGAGGACCGCGGCGCGCACGATGTCGGCCACGGCACGACGTGTGGCAAGGGCTCGACCGGGGATCTCGTCGGTGGGCAACGGGCGGGGTCCTCGTCAGCCCGGGCGAGCCGACCTCGGGGCCGCCCTGGGTGCGTGCTATCATACCGCCCCGCTCGGGCCTACCCGGCCCGGCCTTCTGCTGAATCACCCTCCGAGGACATCATGGCCCGTTCCTGCGCGATCTGTGGCAAGGCATCCATGGGCGGCTTCAACCCCCAGTCGTCCGGGATGAACCGCGTCCGTGCCCATCGCCGCTACCAGCCCAATCTCCAACCGCTCGTGATCACCAAGGGTGGGACGTCGACCAGGGAGCTGGTCTGCACCCGCTGCCGGCGCACCCTCACCAAGACCGCCCGCTAGCGAGCCGGAGCCCGGCCGGGCGATTGCCTTTCAGCGGCCTCCGGGCCGCGAGGCGGTGTCGAGCCAGAGCGTGAACGGCCCGTCGTTCACGAGCTCCACCGCCATCTCTTCCCCGAACCGCCCGGTGCCCACCGGCGCCACTCCCGCGTCCACGAGGCCGGCGGCCAGCCGTTCATAGAGCCGGCGGGCGATCTCCGGCTCCGCGGCCTGCGTGAATCCCGGTCGACGGCCCCTGGACGTGTCAGCGTAGAGCGTGAATTGGCTCACCACGATCGCGCCGCCGGTCACATCGAGGATCGAGCGATTGGTCCTGCCAGCCTCGTCACGGAATATCCGGAGCTCCACGATGCGCCGCGCAAGCGCGTCGGCGGTTGCCTCGTCGTCTCCATGGCCGACGCCGAGGAGGATCACGAGTCCGATCCCGACCGACGCGACGGCCTCACCGCCCACCCGCACTTCCGCGCTGGAGACACGTTGCAGCAGCGCCCGCATCAGCGAGAGATCGCCCCCAGCGCAGCCCGCCAGAAGCCGGCGATGATCAGCGCCCAGGGCAGCAGCAGCGCAACGGAGTCGGCCCCGCCCAGCCATTCCAGTTTCACGATTCCGACGACCCCGATCGCACCGATCACCGCGATTGCGGCGCCCTGGCGGACGAGGTTCCAGCGAACTCGTCCCGCGGCGCGGGCGAATGCGCCCCGATCGCCCGCCTCACCCACCACGACGTCCGCCTCGACGGCGGGGTCAGCGGCCCGATCCACGACCCGGCGGAACCAGCCCGGTGCGTGGACGATGGCGAGGTACGCGCCCGAGGCGTAGACGATGCCGCCGATGACATCGACGACATAGTGATCTCCGAGATAGACCACGGCCAACCAGACGCAGGCCGCATAGGCCAGCATCAGCCAGCCGGTCTTGCCGAATGCGCGGCGGGCGAAGAGGAAGGCGAGGAAGGGATAGCCCGCGTGCAGCGAGGGGAAGGCCGCGACGGCGTTCGGGTTGATCTCGTAGACGGTGTAGCTGTACAGGTAGCGACCCTCGAACCCGAAGAGGCGGGCCAGGTCGTCGAAGCCCTGCGCCTTCAGGTACGTGATTGCCGGGTTGCCGTCCGGGCCGTTGATCAGGCCATGCTGGGCGGCCCACCAGGGTGGGGCGACGGGCAGGATGAGGTACGTGGCGAAGCCGACCATCGAGAGCAGGATCAGGGCCGCCACGTAGTCGTAGTAGGCACGCCGGCGACGGAGCCAGAGCAGGAACGCGATCGCGATCGGCAGCGGGAAATGGAGGAAGTAGAAGACCGTGCCGACCATGGCCAGGACATCGGTGCCCGAGGCGGGATGGAAGGCGTGCTGGAGGACCTCGGTGGGCAACGCCCCGCCGAAGAGCGAACGTTCGAGGGCCAGGATGTCGGCCGAGTGGATGACCCGGTTCAGGTCGTCCGCGTAGCCACGCATGAGCTCGTAGGCCAGGAAGAGCCCGATGAACGGGACCCAGTCACGAATGAACAGTCGGCCCCGCCCGAGGATCACGGCGGCGAGCCCGAGCGCCACGAGCATCACGTCCGGCGTGATCGAGACGCCGCTCACGACCATCAGCAGGGACAGGACAATGACGTAGCCGGCGATCGTGAGCAGAAGGAGCCGATCGTTCCGCCGATGAAGGTCGGCGTTCGGATCGGCGGGAGATTCGGAGGTCCCCTCCCCGCTGCCGGCGACACCGGGGGTGGAAGGCTCCGACGAGACGACGACCTCCTCGCTCACGAGACGATCTCGCTTGGGTGCGGCGGGACCGGGGTGGGTGTTGGCGGCGGCTCGGGGCGGCCCGCCGCCTCCCAGGCAGCTGCCTGCTCGAGGAGCGAGGTCCGGCGTCCCCCGAAGCGGCGCTCGGCGGCGGCCTCCGATGTCGCCGGGAGCAGCACGTCCCAGGCTGGATCCTCGTCCGGCAGGTCCATCCCGGCGTCCGCCGATCGGAAGATCAGGACCGGGATGCCGACCCGCTCGATCTCACCCTGGAACGTGCGGGCGAGGTGTCGCGGCAGCGTCACGAACGTCGTCATCCGATCACGCGGCACTGGCGGCTGACCGTTGTTCAGGCCGTACTGGTAGCCCTCGTCGGCCAGTGCACGAACGAGCCGGATCTCCCGTCCCATGTCACGGCCCTTCATCCAGAGGGCCGAACCGACGACGAGCACATCGGCGCCGAGCGAGCCGATGAGCTCCGCCGAGTCGCGGTTGACACCACCGTCCACCTGGACCTCCGCGCCGTGCAGCTTGTGGTCGAGGAGGTCTCGGGCTGCGGGGATCTTCGCCTTCGCGACATCGGCCATGAAGGCCTGGCCGCCGAACCCGGGTTCGACGGTCATGACCAGGATCATGTCGAGGAGCCGTCGATACGGTTCCAGCGAGCTGAGCGGCGTGCCCGGGCGCAGAGACAGCCCGACGGCCCGCCCGGCATCGCGGATCCGGCGGAGTATCGGCTCCAGGGGTTCCTCGATCTCGACGTGGATCGTGATCGAGTCACACCCCGCATCGAGGTACTCGGCGAGGTAGCGGCCGGGTTCATCGATCATCAGGTGGGCGTCGAACGGCAACTTCGTCCGCCGTCGGAGGGCCTTGATCGTGCGAGGACCGAAGGTCAGGTTCGGGACGAAGTGGCCGTCCATGATGTCCAGATGGATGCGGTCGGCCCCCTCGTTCTCGGCCCGCCGTACCGCGTAGGCCAGGTTCCCGAGATCGGCATCGAGGATGCTCGCCGCGACCCGGGCGCGGCCGAGTGACTGCCTCTCCCTTGCCTGCACCGCGGCGCGCCGCGCCGCCATCAGCCGTCGATCCCGGCGGGGAGTCCGTCGACGCTGCGCTCGCCCCGGAATGCCGCGGCGCTCGTGGCGACGAGTCGTTCGCGACGGTGGGCGACGACGGCCGGAGTCGGCGCGCCGGCGTGCTCGGCGGCGAGCTGACCACAGGCCGCGCCGATCTCCTGCCCGCGGTTGTGGCGAATGGTCGTCGCGATGCCCGCGGCCCCGAGGGTGGCCGCGAAGCGCTCGATGACCGGCATCGGGCTCGCGGTCCAGGGCGTATGCGCCACGCGGTTCATGGGGATGAGGTTGACATGGGCCAGGTCGCCGCGCAGGAGATCGGCCATCGCCTCGGCATCGGTGTCGGTGTCGTTGACCCCACCGATCATCGTCACCTCGTAGGTGATCCGCCGGCCCGTGGCGGCGGCGTGCTCGCGTGCGGCGGCGACGACCTCCGCGACCGGCCATCGCCGATTGAGCGGCACGAGCACGTCCCGCAGCGGATCGCGGGCCGCATGGAGGCTGACGGCAAGCGTGAACTGCGGGCCCAGCGCGGTGAGGCGGCGGATGCCGGGCACGACGCCCGACGTCGAGATCGTGATGTGCCGCGCCCCGAGGCCGTACCGCTTCGGGTCGTTGAGGGCCTCGACGGCCGCCAGGACACGGTCCAGGTTGAGCAGCGGCTCGCCCATTCCCATGAACACGACGTTCGTCAGTCGCCGGCCGACCGCCGCGAGACGTCGCGACGCGGCGCGCACCTGGTCGACGATCTCGGCGACGAGGAGATCCCGCCCGAACCCGAGCTCACCGGTGGCACAGAAGGGACACCCGACGGCGCAGCCCGCCTGGCTCGAGATGCAGAGGGTGTTCCGCTCCCGGTGACCCATGCCGGCCGGGAAGTGCATGAGCACTGACTCGATGACCGCTCCATCGCCCAGGCGATGGAGGCCCTTCTCCGTCGCGCCCGCGTCAGAGCGCTCGAGGTGCGTCTCGGCGACCGTGTCCCAGGTGAACTCGGTCGCGATGATGTCGCGCAGGGCGGCCGGGAGCGTCGTGATCTCGCTCGCCGACGCGGCGCCGGTCCGCCAGACGGCGTCGAGTACCTGGCGCGCACGGAATGCCGGCTCGCCGCGCTCACGGAACCAGTCCGCGAGCGATGCAGGGGACTCGCCGGAGATTCCACGAGGGCGAGCGAGGATCGCGGCGAGCGACGGTTGGACGATGGGCAGGACGGCGGTCGACATCGGGCTCGCATTGTCGCATGCGGCCCGGCCGGGTCACTCGCCGGCGGTCGGCCGAGGCTCGAAGACGACCTGCCCGATCGCGTCCGGATGGCCGCGACGGAACGCGGCACCCGTCATCGCCCGGCTCCCGGCCGGCTTGACGTCGACGAGACGCAACCGGCCCCGGCTCGTGGCCACGGCCAGGCCGTCGCCGTCCGCGACGATGGCGCCCGGCAGGTCACCTCCGAGGCTCTCCCCGACGGCCGCCGCCAGCACCGCCAGCCGCCCTTCCTCGAGATCCACCCAGACGCCCGGCCACGGCTGATAGGCCCGCACCTGTCGTTCGAGTGCTGCCGCCGGCCGCTCCGGATCCAGCCGCCCATCTTCGCGGCGAAGCGGCCGGGTCAGGTCGACTTCGCCCGCCTGCGCCACCGCCGGGCGCTCGCCGCGGAGATACGGTTCGATGATCCCAACCAGCAGCTGCGCGCCTTCGGAGGCCGCACGGGCTTCGAGGCCCGGCGCCGATTCCGTGCCATCGAGCTGCCATGCGGTGGACGCCACGATCGGTCCCGTATCAAGGCCGGCATCCATCCTCATGACGGTTACCCCGGCCACGCGGTCGCCCGCGAGAATCGTCGCCGGGATCGGCGTCGCGCCGCGATGGCGCGGCAGGAGAGATGGGTGGATGTTCAGGATCCCGTGCGGCGGGATCTCCAGGATTGACGGCGGCACGAGTCGCCCGAAGTCAGCCAGGACGCCCAGGTCGGGACGGAGCGCCGCGATCAGCTCGGCCACCTCCGGCCCACGAAGCCGCTCGGGTTGCAGGAGGTGGACGCCGAGCCGCACGGCCTCCTCGGCCACCGGCACGGACATCGGAACCGCCCGGCGCCCGGCCGGCCGATCCGGCGGCGCCACGACGCCGACAACCGAGACACCGGCGACGGAAATGAGGGCGCGGAGCGAAGGAACCGCGAAGGCCCCGGAGCCGAAGAAGACTGTCCGCGTCGGCCGGCCGCTCGCCGGCGATCGATCCGGCGGCGAGGTCACGCGAGCGCTGGCGTGCGAACCTCGTCGGAGGCCGCGTCGCCCTCCTCCTCGTCACCATGGCCAACCGCGATGAGCTCGTCCATCGACTCGAGGTAGTCGATGTAGAGCTTGCCCTCCAGGTGGTCGAGCTCGTGCTGGAGCGCGCGACTCAGGACGCCCGTGCCGGCCAGCTTGATCTTCTTGCCGAGGCGGTTCTGGGCGACCACCCACACATGCTCACGGCGCGTCACATAGGCGGCGTAACCCGGGATCGAGAGACAGCCTTCGAGATCGCGGTCGTCGCCGTTCGCCTTCACGATCCTGGGATTCACGAGCTCGTGCAGCTGGCCCTCGACCTCGATGACACAGGCGTTGAGGGCCTCGCCCAGCTGGGGCGCCGCGAGGCCGACACCGGGCGCGTCCCGCATCGTGTGGGTCAGGTCGTCGAGCAGCTCGTGGAGATACCGGCCGAAGCTGTCAACGGGCAGGCCTTTCAGCCGCAGCCGAGGATCACCGAGCATGAGGATTGGGCGGACACTCATGGCGGCAGTATAGGGGAGGCTGCCGCTGGCTCAGCTCGCCGGCTTGTCCTCCGCCGGTGGCGGGGTGCCTTCGACGTCCGCCTCCGCGGCGGCCCTTGTGGCGATGTCCCGCCGAATTTCCGCGGCGAGGTCGCGTGACTTCTCCGCGAGCTTCGTGCCTGCCCCGGCCGTGATCTCGGCCGCACGCGTCGCCGCGGGGCCCGCCTTCTCACCGGCGGCCGCCGCCAGCTCGGCGGCCTTGGCACTGATTTCCCGAAGGGCCGGGCCGGCCTGTTCGGCGATGTTCTCGATCATGGACTGGAGCTGCGTCAGCCACTCGCGGCCTGTGCTCGAACCCTTGTCATCGGTGCTCGCGGCCTCGCCCTCACCGGTCCACCCGAATGTCTCGTCGGCTCCGGATGCAGGGGTTTCCTCGGGGGTCGGCTGCGTCGTTTCGTCGGTCATCCTGGTCCTCCTCGCCCGGCTTGCGGGCGTCGTTGTGGTTCCACCATTGTCGCCGAGGACGGCGATCTTGACGAGTGCCGCACGGATCCCAGGCCCGGCGAGCTATCAGAGCAACGATTCCGGATCGACATCCACGGACCACGGCTGGCCGGGCGGCTCCCCCAGGACGAGCAACGGATCGCGACCGCGGAGCACGACGTTGAACCGCCAGCGGTCGGCCCGCCGGGCGATGTAGGCGGGGGCGGGCCCCGCGATGTCGATCGGCTCGCGGAGCTCGGTCGCACGCGCACGGAGGCGATCCACCAATGCCACGCCGGCGGCCTCGGACGCCTCGCGATCGGCGAGGGCGACCGTGAGCTTCACGAGCCTGCCGAACGGCGGCGACCCGAAGCGATGACGCAGCTCGAGCTCGGCGTCATAGAAGGCCTCCGGCCGTCCGCTCTCGACGGCCGTGATCGCAGGATGGTCCGGTTGGTACGTCTGGAGGATCGCATGGCCGGGGCGACTCCCCCGCCCCGCCCGGCCGACCGCTTGCGCGAGAAGCTGGTACGTGCGCTCGGCCGCGCGTTCGTCGGGAAGGTTCAGGGCCACGTCCGCGGAGACGACCCCGACCAGCGTGATGGTCGGAATGTCGAGGCCCTTCGTGACGAGGCTCGTCCCGACGAGGACATCGAGGCGCCCCTCGGCCATGTCGTCGAGGATCCGCGTCGCGGCGCCTCGACGCTCGACGACGTCACGGTCCAGCCTGGCGATTCGATACCCGGGAAACGCGTCGCGCGTCTCCCGCTCGAGCCGCTCGGTCCCACCTCCGAGATACCGGATCCGGGCAGAACCGCAGCTCGGGCACCGACTGGCGAGCGGGGTTGCGCGACCGCAGTGATGACAGCGCAACGTGACGCCCGCCTGGTGGTAGACGAGCGGCCGCGTGCACTCCGGGCAGGCCTGCACCGTGCCGCAGTCGCGGCAGAGGACCACGGACGCCGAGCCGCGGCGATTGATGACCAGGATCGCCTGTTCGCCGGCCGATCGGTCGAGGGCGCCCAGGGCTGCGAGCAGGGGCCTCGAGATCATCCCCCGGTGGCCCGCCGCAAGCTCCGCGCGAAGGTCGACGACCTCGACCGACGGCCGCGCACCGATGAGGCGATCCGGCAGGCGATGCCGCTGATAGGCGCCGCTGCGGGCGCGGCCCTCGCTCTCGACCGCGGGCGTCGCCGAGCCGAGGACAACGGCCGCGCCGGCCAGGGCGGCCAGGGCCATGGCCGTATCGCGGGCCTGCAACCGTGGCGTCCGATCGCTCTTGTATGCCGGATCGTGCTCCTCGTCCACGACGACGAGACCGAGGTGCTCCAGCGGGGCCAGCACCGCGAGCCTCGTACCGACGACGACGTCGACCTCGCCGGCGCGGATGCGCCGCCACTCGTCGGCTCGCTCACCCTCGGAAAGCCCAGAGTGGACGAGCCCGATCTCCGCGCTGAGATCGGCTCGGAGGCGGTCCACGAGAGGGATCGCGAGCGCGATCTCCGGGACCAGCAACAGCGCCCGCCGGCCTTGGGCCATGCAGGCGTCGATCGCGGCCGTGTAGATCGCCGTCTTGCCGCCCCCGGTGATGCCGTCGAGGAGGATGGGCGTGGAGTCGGATCGTTCGATGGCGGCGATGACGGCGGCAACCGCCGCCGCCTGCTCGGGGCTGAGGGCGGACAGGGTCGGGCGCCCACCACGCGTCCCCGGAAGGCGGCCGCGCAGGGGCCGTCGCGGAACCTCGACGACCTCGACCGTGACGAGCCCGCGGGACAGCAAGGTCCCCGTCACGGAGCCTCCATGGGCAGCCGAGAGTGCGGCCGCGGCGATCCCCGTCGGGCCGGCGGCCTCCAGGTCCGCGAGCGCGGCAGCCTGCCGCGGGCCGAGGCGGCGCTGCGGTGGTGGGCGTTCCTCGAACGGGACGGCATGCACGATCCGTGCGTATCGCGGCCCGGCTCCCGCGTCGAGAAGGGTCCAGTCCAGCTCGATGCGGCCGGCGGCGCGAAGCGCCCGGAGGCGGCGAAGCAGTCCCGCCCGGCCTTCCGGCGCGGCGAGGCGACGCACGGCTCGCGGCCCGTCACCGAGCTGGGCCAGGATCGCCGCATCGGCGTCGTCCATTGGTGCCGGCCGGGCCGTCGGTTCCGCGGGGTCGGTTGCTGCTGTCATGCCGGGTGTGGCCGTCCCGTCGGGGCGCCGCTCCGCCACGAGCTCGAGCCGCTCCAGGAGGCCCGGAGGCAGCATCGCCCGCAGGACCAGCGCCGGCGGCGCCAGGTACGTGGCGGCGATCGATCGGGCGAGCGCCATTGACGACGCCGGGAGCAGCGGTCCGTCGGCCCGGACGCGATCGACGATGGGCTTCGTGACGACGGCGTCGTCGGCCGCCCCGGGACCGAGGACGATGCCGAGCGCCTGCCGGCGGCCGAACTCCACGAGCACGGCCTCGCCTTCGCCGAGTGGTTCCAGGGCCGCAGGCACCCGATAGGTGAAGGCGTGCAGGCCGGCGGCCCCGGCCGCGTCGATGGCGACGGCGACGAGCCGCTGTCCGGAATCGCCTTCCAGCCCGGCGTCCCTGCCGGATCCGCCATCGGGCAGCCCGAGCCGCCCCTGATCCGGAGGCGCGGTCACGATCGTCGCCCCGCTAGATCCGCGTCCGGCGATCGGGATTGGCAGCCTTCTCGGCCGCGACGATCTCCTGGATCCGGGCCGCGGTCCGCTCGATCTGCCCCGTCTCGTTGACGACGACGTGGTCGTAGTCCTCCTGTCGGGCCAGCTCGAGCGCGGCGTTCCGCTGCCGGATATCGAGCTCGTCGGCGGTCTCGGTGGCGCGTGACTGCAGCCGCTGGAAGAGATCCTCGAGGGAGGGCGGGACGAGGAAGATGAGGAGGGCATCGGGAACGCGCTGCTTGACGACGGCCGCCCCCTGGACGTCGATCTTGAGGATCACGTCGTTTCCCTGTACGAGCGCCTCCCGGACGGTCCCGCGGGGGGTCCCATACCAGTTACCGTGGACCTGGTTGGCCTCCAGGAATTCGCCGGCCGCGCGAAGCGCCGCGAACTCTCGCCGGCCGAGGAAGCGGTAGTGCACGCCGTCGACCTCGTAGGGTCGCCGTGGCCGCGTCGTCGAGGTCACGACGTAGTGGAAATCGGGGACCCGCGGCTCGGCCCGCAGGGCCTCGATCACGCTGTCCTTGCCGACGCCCGACGGCCCGGACACGATGACGAGGGCCGCCCCGGGTGCGCCAAGCACGGAGTCGGCCGCACCGGCGGGGTCCGCGGATGATGCGTGGGCCCCGGATGGTTCGATCCCCGACCCGGATGCGCGGCTGCTCACCGGACGGGCATCCGCATTCGCTCCAGGACGTCCTCGAGGCCATGTGGCAGCGGCGCGGTCGCCCGGATCAGGTCGCCCCGGGAGGGAGACGTCAACTCGAGCCGCCAGGCATGGAGGAAGAGCCGGGCGAGGCCCTCGGGACCCCGGGCGGATGTCCCGGTTCCGTACACCGGATCGCCGGCCACCGGATGCCCGATCGCGTCGAGGTGGACGCGGATCTGGTGGGTCCGGCCGGTCACGAGGTCGAGCTCGAGGAGCGTCCAGCCGTCAAACCGCTCCCGGACGCGATAGCCCGTCGTCGCCGGCCGACCATCGCTCACGACGGCCATCCGCGTCCGGTGCTTCGGATCGCGGCCGATGGGGGCCTCGATGCGCCCGACCGCGGCAGCGACGCTGCCCTGGACCAGGGCGAGGTACGTCTTCTTGACCCGGCGAGCCTTGAGCTGTGCCATGAGCCCGTGCTGGGCAAGGTCGTTCTTCGCGACCATCAGGAGCCCGCTCGTGTCCCGGTCGAGTCGATGGACGATGCCCGGCCGGCGGACCCCGGCGATGCCGCCGTACGTCTCGCCCGCGCCGCGGCCCAGCAGTGCATTGACGAGCGTTCCGTCGGCGTGGCCCGGTGCCGGGTGGACGACGAGTCCGGCCGGCTTGTCGACGATGAGCAGGTCCTCGTCCTCGTAGACGACGGCGACGTCGATCTCCGGCTGCGCCATCGGCTCCGCCGCGATCGGCGGGGGCACCTCCAGGCGGAGCTCGCTGCCCGGCTCGACGAGCGAGTTCGCCCGCAGGATCCGGGCGTCGACCGTCAGGCGACCATCTGTGATGAGCTTCTGGACGTGGCTCCGGGAAAGCCCGGTGCGGTCCGCGACGTAGCGATCGACCCGCGTCGCCCCCGCGTCCGAGGGGACGGCGAGCAGGTGGACGCCGGGCGACGCGGGCGCGTCAGGCATCCGGTGTGCTCGTTCCGGACGGTGCCGGCGCCGTGTCGTCCGCCGCGCTTGCCTCATCCGGACCCGCCTCGGTCCCGGGTTCCGAGCCCCGATCGCGTGACCCCGCGCCGGCCAGCGAGGGCCAGATCGCCAGCGCGACGAGCAGCAAGATTGCGGTGCTGATGCAGGCATCCCCGAGGTTGAAGGTATAGAACCTGAGCGATCCGAGGCCGCCGTCCACGAAGTCCACGACGTAGCCCAGGCGGATCCGGTCGATCACGTTCCCGACGGCCCCACCGAGCAGGAGCCCCAGGGTGAGAGTCATGTAGGGATTGCGACCGGACATCGCATGCATCGTGACCAGCAGTGCGATCACGGCCAGGCTGAGCACCGCGAAGATCACCACCTGGCCGCGGAAGAGGCCGAACACCGCGCCGTTGTTCTCGCTGTAGATGAGGCGCAGGTCACCGCCGAGGAACGAGATCGTGCGACCCCCCGACAGCTCGGACGTGATCCACGCCTTCGACGCCTGGTCGGCCGCCAGGATCGCGGCGACGATCGCCGCGAACGGTCCCCAGAGTGGACGGTTCGTGGTTGACTCCTTCATGTGCCCGGACCTTCCCGAGGGGCCGCCAGACGCAGGGCGATCGTCGCCTTGCCGGATTCGAGTTCCACGTGCCCGGTCGTGGCGCCCGACGGCGGCGCGTCCACGATGTCCGCGAGCGTCGCCTCGGCAACGTCCTCGAGGTGGGCGACGACCGCCGGTCCGGCTCCCGCCACGAAAAGCTCGATCCGGTCGTCGAGGGCGAGGCCCGCCTCCTTGCGCAGATCCTGGATCGCGCGCTGGAGCTCGCGGGCATCGCCTTCGGCGCGAAGCTCCGGGGTCAGCTCGGTGTCGATGACCACGAGGAGGCCCTCGTCGTGGGCCACGACCGTACCCGGCCGGGGCGTGGCCAGGATCTCGACCTCGTCGGGCGCGAGCTCGACCCCGGCGAGCCGGACCGAGCCGTCCGGGCGGATCTCGACGTGACCTTCGCGGGCGGCCGCCATGACCGCCGGGATCTGCGCCCCGAGGCGCGGTCCGACCTTGGGCAACAGGACCTTGACCCGGCGCTCGACGAGCATCGAGTCGTCACCGATGACCTCGACATGCCGAACGTTGACCTCGTCCGCGATCAGGGCGACGAGCGCCTCGAGCTCGTCGAGGTCGCCGCCCGGAAGGGCGACCCAGAGACGCGCGAGCGGCTGCCGGACCTTCAGGCCCGCGTTGCCGCGAAGCGTCCGGGCCAGGTCCACGGTCCGCCGGGCTACGGACATGGCCGCCTCGAGCCGCTCGTCACGGAGACCCTCGAGCTCGACGGAGGGGAATCGCGTCAGATGCACGGAATGGGGCGCGACGGGATCCTCACCGGCGACGAGGTTGCCGTACAGCGTCTCCGCCAGGAACGGGAGGATCGGGGCGGCGACGCGGGCGACGGTCACGAGCGCCGCGTGCAGCGTGGCGAACGCCGCTTCCCGGTCGGCGCCAGCGCCTCGTGAGAAGCGCCGCCTGGACAGGCGGAGATACCACGTCGAAAGGTCGTCGATGAAGGCCTCGATGAGCCGCGTTGCGCCGAGCGCGTCGTAGTCGGCCAGGCGGTCGGCCGTCGCCGCGGCCAGGGCCGCGCACCGGGACAGGATCCAGCGATCCATCGGCGAGCGCTCGAGGCTTGGTGGCCCGCCGGTCGTCGGCGTCCACCCGGCGAGGCGGGCGTAGGTCACGAAGAACGCGTACACGTTCCACAGGACCAGGAGCCGTCGGCGCGCCTCGTCCGCCGTGTGCCAGCCGAACAGGATGTTGTCGTCCGGCCGCGCGGACATGTACAACCAGCGCATGACGTCGACGCCCATCCGCTCGGCGGCCTCGTCGAATTCGATGGCGTTGCCCCAGCTCTTGTGCATCGGCCGGCCGTCTTCGCCGAAGAGGGTTGCGTAGCCGAAGATCGTCTTGAACGGCGGCTCCCGGCGGAGGACCGTCGACATCGCCAGCATCGCGTAGAACCAGTTCCGGAACTGGCCCGGGAAGCTCTCGGTGATGAAATCGGCCGGGAACCACTGGGCCCAGAATTCGGGGTCCTCACGGTAGTGAAGGGTCGAGAATGGGACGATGCCGGCGTCGAGCCACGGGTTGCCGACGTCCGGGATGCGTCGTGACCGCCCGCCACAGTGGCGGCACCGAACGACGACTTCGTCGACGTACGGCCGGTGCGGCGTATGGCCCTCGAAGGCATCCCATCCCTCGACCGCCCGCTCCCGGAGCTCGCCGCGACCGCTGATGACGTCGAACTCGCCGCAGTCGGCGCAGACCCAGATCGGAAGGGCCAGGCCCCAGTAGCGCTTCTTGCTGATCATCCAGTCATGCATGTTCAAGAGCCAGTCGAGCTCGCGCTCGTAGCCGAAACCGGGGATCCAGCGGATCTGGTCGACGACCTCCATGATCTGGTAGCGGAGGCTCCGGTCGACCTGCTCCTTCGTCAGCGCCTCCCGCGGTTGGTCGTAGACCTCGCCCATGCTGATGTACCACTCGTCCACGAGGCGGTAGACGAGCGCCGTCCCGCACCGCCAGCAATGCGGGTACCGGTGCCGGTACGTCTCGAGTCGCTCGAAGCGGCCCTCGTGGCGGAGGTGCTCGACGATGGGCTCCGTGACGTCGCGAACGTCTCGGCCGCTCAGCGGACCGAAGCCATCGAGGAAGACTCCGGATTCGTCCAGCGGCGCGATGATCGGCAGGCCAAGGGACTTCCCGAGTGCGAAGTCCTCGGCCCCGCAGCCGGGTGCGATATGGACGATGCCGGTGCCCTCGTCCTCGCCGACCTCGTTCCAGGCGACCACGCGATGCTGGTACGGCGTCGTCGGGTCATCGCGCGTGCCCTTGCCGAACGCGGTCGCGACGGCCGGAAGGTCGTCGAAGGGCCCGACGTAGCGCCAACCGACGAGGTCGCTTCCGGGCCGCTCCTCGAGGACTTCCGAGCTCGCCCTCGAGCGCCGAACGGAGGGTCCCCTTCCCGAGCCAGAGGAGGTCGTCACCGCGGCGGACGCGGACGTAGGTGAGTTCGGGGCCTACGGCGGCCGCGACGTTTGACGTCAGGGTCCAGGGGGTCGTCGTCCAGACGAGGAGTGACTCGCCCGGCCGGTCGAGCAGCGGAAAACGAACCGTCAAGACCGGGATCGTCGCGATCCTGGTAGCCCTCGGTCATCTCGTGCTGGCTGATGCCCGTGCCGCAACGGGCGCACCAGGGCATGGTGTCGTGGCCCTTGTAGATCCAGCCTCGGCGATGGCACTCGGCGAGGAAGCCCCAGATGAGGTCGTTGTTCTCGTTGCTGAAGGTGAAGTAGCTGCCACCCAGATCCGGCATGCCGAGACGCCCGACAAGCATCTCGACGCGTATCCGTCACGGGTCCGTCCGGGCCCTCGACCGTGGCGACCTGTGCCGGGTCCGCGGCGAGGAGGTCCCGGAGCCGCCGGAGCTCTTCCGGGTCGTTCCAGTCCATCCAGTAGCCGAGGCGGATGGACTGCTCCGTCTGGCGGGCGGCGAAGGTCAGGACGCGCTGCTTGCAGAGGCTGACGAACTCGGCGATGCCGTAGGCCTCGATGTCCCGCTTCGAGGTGAATCCGAGGTCGCGCTCGACGTTGACCTCGACCCACAGGCCCTGGCAATCGAAGCCGTTCTGCCAGCGCTGGGCCTCTCCGAGCATCGCGTGGAAGCGCTGGAAGAGATCCTTGTAGGTGCGTCCCCAGGCGTGGTGGACGCCCATCGGGTTGTTGGCCGTGATCGGCCCATCGAGGAAGCTCCAGTGAGGACCGTCCGCGTTCTGGGCACGCAGCTGTGCGAACGTGCCGCGCTCACGCCAGAAGGCAAGGGTCTCGTGCTCCATCGCCACGAGATCCGGGCGTGTCGGGACGGGTCGGAACATCTGGCCTCGCGTGCTGGTTGGTGGGTCCGCGGGTGAGCGGCGCAGACGCCGATCGCCCGGGCGCGATGAACGTCGGGTCCCTGTATCCTACCCGCGATGCAGTCCGCGCACGAGGTGCCCCAGCGCCGTCGCTCTGCGTTCGTCGCGGCCTTCCTCTCCCTCCTCTTCCCGGGCCTCGGCCACGTGTACCTCGGCGCGCATCGCCGCGCCCTCGGGCTTGCGGCGCCGCCCGTCCTCGCCGGGGCGCTCGCGGCCGGTATCGCCGTGCGCATGGACGTCTTCCAGCTCGCCGGGATCGCGATCCAGGACTGGTTCATCGCGTCGATCTTCATCGTCAACCTCATCGCCCTCGCCTATCGCGCGGTGGCCATCGTCGATGCCTGGCGGATCGCGCGGTGGCTCGGGGGATCGACGGACCGGCCGGGTCGTCTGGCGCCGGCGCGGCGCGGCGGTGCCGGCGCGGCCTCGGTCGCCGGCCTCGCGGCGGTGCTGCTCGTGATGTCGACGGTCCATGTCGCCGTCGCCCGTTATGACCTCCTGCTCGCGGGCACAACGGCCTGCATCTTCGACGAGGGGGCGTCGGGCTGCGGCGCCGCAGCCACTGACTCGCCCGGCCCGTCGGACGAGCCGACCGACGCCGCGACCGACACGCCGGAGCCGAGCGCGGTCGGGACCGCGGTCCCATCGGCCAGCATCCCGCCATGGAACGGCACGGAGCGCCTGAACATCCTGCTGATCGGCGCCGACGAGCAGGGCGGCGGGCACAACACCGACACGATGATCGTGGTCTCGATCGACCCCACCACGGACCAGGTCGTCATGTTCCAGCTGCCGCGCGATACGGTCGACGTTCCCGTCCCGCCGGGACCGGCGCAGAAACTCTTCGGGACCGTCTATGCCGGGAAGATCAACTCCTGGTTCGTCAACGTCCGCCACCGCGCTGACCTGTTCCCCGGAACCGACCAGACCCGGGGCTATACCGGCCTGAAGGCGATCCTGGGGGAGCTCTACGCCATCGACATCAAGTACTACGTCGAGGTCAACTTCGCCGGGTTCGAGCAGATCGTGGATGCGCTCGGCGGGGTCACCATCAACGTCCAGGTTCCGGTCGTCGACGACAGCTATCCGGCGGGCGGGGGCGCGCTGCAGCGGGTCTACATTCCGTCCGGCATGCAGCATATGAACGGCGCCGAAGCACTCGTCTACGCCCGGTCGCGCCACGGCTCCACGGACTTCGATCGCGGGGCGCGCCAGCAGCGTGTCCTCCTGTCGCTTCGCCAGCAGACCGACATCACCCGGATCCTGCCCCACCTGGACCAGCTCGCGTCGGCCCTCTCGGCGTCCTTCCGAACCGATATTCCGCGAGACCTCTTTCCGAAGCTCCTCGGCCTCGCCGAGAAGGTGACGTCGCAGAACGTCCGCTCCTACATCTTCACGCCGCCCTTCTACCAGACGGAGTACACCAGCAGCCCGCGGGGCTACATCATCGTGCCGAAGGTCGATCGGATCCGGGCGGCGGTGAAGGATGCCTTCTCCGCGGATCCCACCGTCGTCGAGAAGCGTGACGCGATCTCGGCCGAGGGCGCCTCGGTCTACGTCCTGAACGGGGACCGGAACGCCGGCCAGGCCAGCAAGATCGCCGACTACCTCGAGTTCCTGGGCATGGCCGCCTCGGCGCCATCGGAGAAGCCCGATGTCAGTGGCCTCGCAACGACCACGATTCGCGTCTACAACGGCGCGGAGACGTCCGCCCCGTTGACGGTTGCGGCCCTCGAGGGCGCCTTCGGGGTCAAGTCCGACCTGGTAACGGATCCGACGGCAACGGCCGACATCGTGATCATCACGGGGAAGGCGACGCCGAGCCTGACCCCGCCGCCGATCCCCTGACGCGGGCTGATCGTGGCGAGGCACTTCGGTCATCGAATCGGCGCGGTCGATACCGGACGACCCGCCGGGAGCGGCCCTCGCTCAGGCCTTCTCGGTGACCCGGTACTCCAGGTAGCGGCCGGTCATGAGGCGTGTCTGGGCCTCCAGGGCTGGCAGGTTCGAGAAGACGAGTCCGACGACCGGGATGAGCAGCCACTGGACCCGGCTCGCCACATTCCGGACCAGGCCCCAATCGGTGGGGCGCGGTGGCGCGATCCGCTCCTCGACGTACATGAGGACGATGAGGCAGCCGAACGCCCCGGTCAGCAGCCAGGAAGCGTAGAGCGGCAGGTTCTGGCCGAGCGTGGTCTCCGCGAACGCCGGATTGAGCACGAGCGGCAGGTTCGAGCCGAAGATGATGACGAACGGGGCGATCGCCCAGTTGAGGTGGTCGAGCCAGAGATCGACGAGCCGCCGGATCCGCACGAATCGCGGGATCTCCGAGTGGGCGAACGCGTTCTGGATGAAGTACGGGATGTCGGTCACGCCCCACGCCCAGCGCCGGATCTGCGTGTACTGCTGGATCAGGGACCGCGGATACGATCGGGCCCGGACCGCGTCGCCGTAGATCGGCATGAAGAGCGGGATCGTGTGGAACTCACCGCTGAAGCGGAAGAACGACTTCCAGTAGAAGCGACTGTCCTCGGGGATCGCATCGGTCGCCCAGTAGTCGACCTCGTGGAGCGTCTGCAGGCTGACCGAGTACGACGAGAAGCTGATCAGCCGCTCCGGGGTCAGCGAGCGCCACATCTGGACGTGCGTGGCGCCGATCGCGACGAGGCGCACGGGCAGCGGCGTCTGCCACAGGTTGTTGTGGAACATCGGGACCGGCTGATAGAGGCGTCGGTATCGATCGGAGTTCGTCAGGAACGTCCAGCTCAGGTATCCGAAATAGCCGCGGGTGGACCCGGTAGTCGGAGTCGAGGTCGGTGACGATGACCTCTCGCGGATCGAACCCGAGGCGCGCGAGCTCCCGATAGAGCCACCGCCCGCCATAGGCCATCGCGCTGCTCTTCCCGATCACGATCCCGGGCTCGAGCGGATCGAGGATGTGGAAGAAGTGCAGGAACTGGTCGCCCGATACTCCTCCCGGAGCCGGGTCACGTTCTCGCGGCCGGCGGTGTCGGTCTCGCGGGTGATGATCGCCACCATCCGACGCTCCGTCGGCCAGTCCGTCTGGGCCAGCGCCCTGATCGTCTCGACGAGCTTCTCGTACGGCTCCGTGTAGGTCGGGACGAGCGCCACGTGCCACAGACGGTCCGGATCCGGGATCGCCTCGCCCCGTCGGGCGAGGAGCCGCAGGAGCTCCTTGCGCTCCACCCGCAGTCGGTCCAGCTCGCGCTCGCCCCCCTCCGCCGCGTCGCGAAGCCCGGCTGCGGACAGCTCCGCGACGCGTCCGGTGATCGCGGGCAGGCGCGACTCGATGAGGGCGAGCCGGCCGGCGATGTCCCTGAGGGCATAGGTGCGCGTCCGCCAATCCGTATCCACCGCGCGTCGGATCTGGCTGTAGGCCGCCGTCACGCTCCCGGTCAGGATGACGGCCTTGTACAGCCAGTAGACGTCGAACGTCAGGACGAACCAGGCGACGATCTGGGGCCAGCGGAAGGACAGGCCGATCGAGCCCGACGATGACGATCCAGGTGACGGCCCCGGGCACGACCTCGAGCAACCGCTGGATGGCCCGGTCGACGGACGACGAGCGGCGCCTCCACGGGTGCCGCCGCGAGCGACGAATCAACGGCGACCGAGACCGGCTTCGATCGCGGCCGGTCGCGTGGCCTCAGCCACCGATGGGGATCGGCGTCACCCAGTGCGCGAAGGCCGGCGACCGTCCCCGAACCGCGTCGAAGTAGGCCTTCGAGATCCCCCGCGTGATCGGGCCGACCGATCCCGATCCGATCGGTCGATGGTCGAGCTCGAGGACCGGCGAGATCTGCACCCCGGTCCCGCACAGGAACATCTCGTCCGACACGTAGATCTCGGAGCGATCGATCGAGCGCTCCTCGACCCGGAGCCCCTGGCTCGCGGCGAGCTCGAAGATTGCCTTCCTGGTGACACCTTCCAGGATGTCGTCTTCCACGGACGGCGTGAGGAGGACGCCGTCACGGACGATGAACATGTTGGCGGCCGAGGCCTCGGAGGCGTGCCCGTCGGGCGCAAGGACGAGCGCCTCGTCGTAGCCGTTGAGCTCTGCCTCGCTCTTCTGGAAGGCCATGTTGACGTAGCCGCCGACGATCTTGCCGCGGGCCGGCACCGCATCGTCAGCGTTCCGACGCCACGAGGAGGTCATGAGCCGGATGCCCTTGTCGATGTCGACGTAGTTGCCGAATGGAATGGCGATGATGTAGAGCTGGTGCTCGAGATGGTGCAGCCGGACGCCGATCGCCCGCGTCGACTTGTAGAAGCGACGGGCGGATGTAGATGTCCTCTCGAAGCGCATTCCGGCTCGCGGTCTCGACCACGAGGCCGACCAGCTCGTCAACGCTGGGCAGGTCCTCCATGAGCAGCATCCCGGCGTTCTGTCGGATCCGCGCCATGTGCTCCCTGATGAACAGCCCGTAGAGCGTGTCGGCTTCGGGGTTCCAGTAGGCCCGAATCCCCTCGAAGACCGCCGTCCCATACATGAAGGCGTGGGTCATGATGCTGACCTTGGCGTCTCGCTGCGGAACGAAGTTCCCCTCGAAGTAGCAGATCAGGTCGTCGAGCTCGCGGGCAGCGGCGGGTGCCGGAGTGGGTGCCTTCTCGGTCAGCATGCTGAGGCGGCTCCTGGTGAGTCGCGGCTCTGGCCGCGGACATCGTCGGTTTGGCCGCGAGTATAGCGCCAGCGCTCGACGCCTCGAGCACCGGTCGGGTTCGGCCACGACGCGGCCGCGACGTAGCCGCGACGGTCGGGTCAGCCGCGCCGGAAGGCGGCCAGCGATGCACGAAGGCGACGTAGATCACGTAGAAGACGCCCGCCCACCGAGAAGGCCTCGTCCGGTCAGGCGGCCGCGGCGGATCATCGGGACGAAGAGGCGCCACCGACAGGAAGGCGACCGCCGCCGAGGCGAACGCCACGTAGCGCTGCCCGGCCCGATGACCCAGGTCATCCGGGGCGAGGACGAGGGCGATCGACGGTCGGGATGCTCGCCTGGAAGACCATGGCCCCGGTGATGTTCCCCATCGCGAGCGTGTCCTTGCCCTGGCGGATCCAGATCACGGCGTTGAATTTCTCGGGCAGCTCGGTCGCGATCGGCGCGACGAGCAAGCGCCAGCAGGGCATCGCGACGCCCGAGCGTCTGCGCGACGTGCTCGACCGCGCCCGACGAACTCGATCGCCCCGAGGACGATGAAGGCGAGGGCGGCGATGACCTGGAGAAGGACGACGCGGAGCGCGTCGGATCGCTCGCGTCCAGCCGATGCGGATGGCGATCCAATCGTCGGAAGCGCAGGGGCCGCAGGTCGTCCTGCTCGCCATCGGCCTCCTCGTTCAGATGACGCCGGACGTACCAGACGTAGCCGCGACCAGTCCGGCGGCCCCGACACAGCTGCGGCCAGCCGCGCATCGACCGGGCAGGAATGCCGAGCGCCGATGGCGACCGCGTAGGCGATCACGAACGTCCGGATGTCAGTCGAGGACGACCGACGTCCGGACGACGACCGTGTCGCCGGCCGTCCGGACCCGGCGGCTGGCACATGACGGCCGCGCCGGTCACGAACATCGCCAGCGTCGCGAGCATGAGTGGCGCGCCGAGGATCGCCCCGACGCCGATGCCGTGCGAGTGCGGGCTGCTGCCGAAGAGCGATGGCGATGACCGGGATCATCGTCTCGGGCAGCGCCGTCCCGACCGCGGCGAGGACCGAGCCGACCGCGCCCTCGGCCAGGTCCAGCTTCCGGCCGAGCCACTCGATCCCGTTCGTGAAAAGCTCGGCGCCGACCAGGATGAGGACGAACGAGACGAGGAGGAGCGGCAGCTCCACGTCAGCCGGCCGCAGTGCCGAGAACGATCCCTAGCCCGATCACGAACAGGATCAGCATCGACGACGATCCATCATCTCGCGCTCCCCGTCACGGGCGTAGCCGACGAGCGCCACCGCGACCCGAGCGGCAGGGGTCGCCATGACCACGAGCGAGCCCGAGCCACAGGAAGCCTTCCGGTCGGAGGGCGAGGAGGTCCGCGACGAGTACGCCCGAGGTCGAGGCCAGGAGCCTGATCGAACGGCGAGAGGCCGGCGGCCAGCATCAGCACGACGCCGATCGCGACGAGCGCGATCGCAACATACGTCCCGCCCTGGAGGCACGCGAGCGATCCCACCCTCGAGGCCGGCCGCTCGCGCCGCCCGCGCCGCGGCCGGGTCAGCCCGTCGGAACCGTGCTCATGCCGCGCCGACCGCCCGCCGGAACATCTCGTAGGCGGTGTAGAGGAGCACGGCCGCGAAGAGGAACCGGAGGGCGCGCAGGTCGACTCGAGGCGCGATGCGCGAGCCGCCCGTCGCCCCGAAGAAGACGCCGATCGCCATCGGCCCGGTGGCAAAGGGGTTGATTCCGCCGTGGAGCAGGTACACCCAGGCACTCGTCGAGGCCGTGATCCCGATCATCAGGTTGCTGGTCGCGGTCGCGACCCGGAGCGGGACACCGAGGATCAAGTGGAGCGTCGGGAACCTTGACGAGCCCGCCGCCGATGCCGAGCAGCGCGGACGCCACGCCCGGCGACGATCGATGCCGGCGAAGCCGCCCCAGAGCCGGTGGATCCGGTAGTCGTCGCCCGAGAGGCGGTCGATCCAGGACGAGCCCGCCTCCCCGGGTCGTCGCGCCTCGACCGCCGGATCCGCGGCCGCGGCGCGCCGGGCTGCTCGTTGGCCGTTGACGAACCATCGTCAGGGCCACGTAGGTGAGCAAGAGCGCGAACAGGCCCGCAAGGAGGTGCTGGATCGAGCAGGAAGGCCACGAGCCCGCCGACGATGGCGCCGCTCGCGGTGAAGAGCTCGAGGAGCATCCCGAGTCGGAGGTTCGCCGTCCGGCGTTCGAGGAAGACGCCGGCCGAGGCGCCGCTGTTGACGATGACGCAGACGAGCGAGACGCCGACCGCGTCACGCAGCGGCATGTTGAACCCGAGCGTCAGGATCGGGACGATGAGCACCCCGCCGCCGAGACCAAGGAGCGACCCGAAGACACCCGCGGCGATCCCGCCACCGAGCATCAGGAGAGCGGTGTCCACGACTCAGCCGACTCTGTTTGCTCCGCGTTCCTCGCACAGCCGGCACGATCAGGGTCGGAGGTGCTGGGGGGCGTACGGCAGGAGCGCGACGATTCGGGCCCGCTTCAGCGCGACCGCCAGCTCGCGCTGGTGCCCGGCACACGTGCCGGTCTTGCGTCGCGGCTCGATCTTCGCTCGCTCGGACAGGTACCGGCGCAGGCGATTGACTTCCTTGTAGTCGATCGCGACGGTCTTGTCGGCGCAGAACGAGCAGACCTTGCGGCGGCGTCGGTCGCGGTAGAAGTCGTCGCGCTTTCGGGAGCGTGGTGCTGGCATGTGATGGATCTCCTCGGGCGCCGTCCGGGCGCCGGCTGGTCAGGATCGGGTCAGAAGGGAAGCTCGTCGATCTCGGTGTCGTCGAAGCCGCCGCCGCCACTCGTGGCCGCGCCGGTCGACGGTGCAGCCGCCCCGGCGGCTCCCGGAGCCCCGGCGAAGGTGCCCTCCTGGTCGCGGCGATCGAGGGCGATGACGTTGTCCGCGCTCACGTCGAGCGACATGCCCTTGCGACCGTCGTTCGTCTCGTACTCGCGGGTCCGGAACCGCCCGTCGACGAAGACCCGGCGCACCCTTGCGGAGGTTCTCCGCGGAGCGCTCGGCTCGATCACCCCAGACGCTTACCCGGAACCAGTCCGTGGCCTCGATCCACTCGCCGGTCTGCTGATTCTTGGTCGCCTGGTTCACGGCGACGCTGAAGGTCGCCACCGGCCGGCCGTTGGGGGTGTAGCGGAGCTCCGGATCCCGACCGAGGTTGCCGATGATCTGGATCTTGCACAGGGCCATCGGAAACTCCTCTCAGTCGATCGCGGCCGGAGCCGCGTCGCTCTCGGACTCGTCGATGCGTTCGGTTCCGTCGTCCTCGTCCCCATCGTCATCGTCCGACGACGGCAGATCGAGATCGTCGGTGCCCTCGCCGTCACCGTCGCTGGACGCCTTGGCCGGGCGTTCCTGGCGGACGATGAGGTGGCGCAGGACTTCCTCCGTGATCAGGAGGGTCCGCTCGATCTCGGCGATGGTCCCGGCCGCGCCCTCGAAGACCACGATGTGGTACGAACCTTCGCGGTATCGCTCGATGGGATAGGCCAGCCGCCGCCGGCCCCAGGGGGCGACCTTGATGATCTGGCCACCGTCTTCCGTCACCTGGCGGGTCGCGCGATCGATGATCGCCGCGATGCGCTCGTCCGGGGCGTCCGGGCGAAGCACGAGCATGAGTTCATAGCGGCGCATGGGCCGTACAGCTCCTTCCAATGGGTATGCCCCACTGCCCGATGGACGTGGAGCGGAAAGGTCGGCGCGGAGTCTAGCACGGGTGACGTCGATGTATCCTCTTCAGCCGTCGACGTCGTCGGCGGATTCCAGACGTTGCACGCGGGAGACCATGTGGCCACGAGTCGAATCCTCCTGATCTCGGATTCCGGGGACACGGTCGTCTCCGATGGCCTCCGGGCGGCTGGGCACGACCCCGTCCTGCTCCCGAACGTCGAGGCGGCCCTCGACGCCGGAGGCGCCATCGGACGCGTTCGAGGTGGTCGTCCTCGACCTCGACGGCGGCGGCGACCAGCCTGGAACGAGCGTGTCACGCCGTCCGGGCGTCCGACGCGCTGGCCGGCCTGCCGATCCTCTGCGTGACCCGGACCGACGACGTCGAGGACCGGATCCGCCTGCTCGAGGCCGGCGCGGACGACGTGATCGCCCGACCGTTCGACGCGCGCGAGCTCGACGCCCGGGCCGAGGCCCTCGCGCTCCGTTTTCAGCGATCGCGCAGACCGGGTGCGGCCCGGCCGCGCCAGGGCGTGACGATCCAGGAACGAGGGGCACGCCGAATCATCGCGGTCTACTCCCCGAAGGGCGGAGTCGGGACCACGACCGTGGCCGTCAACATCGCCACCTGGCTGGCGAGTCAGCTGCCGGGCGCAGTCGCCATCCTCGACCTCGACTTCCAGTTCGGGCAGGTCGCCACGCATCTCAACATGGAAACGCGGACGACCATGGCCGATCTCGTTCGCGACGAGGCGACCCTCCGCGACCCCGGGCTCTTCGCAGCGAGCCCTCGATCGCCACGGGTCCGGTCTGCTCATGCTCGGCGCCCCGGCGACCCCGGATCTCGTCTTCGAGCGTCACGCCGGAAGCCCTGACGACGCTTCTCGCCACCGCCAGCGCCGCGTTCCAGATCGTCGTGATCGATGCGGGATCGGTCCTCGATGCGAGAACCGAGACCGTGCTGACCAAGGCCACCGACATCGTGATCGTCGTGACACCGGAGTTCCCGGCACTCAAGGCCGTGCACGCGCTTGTCCGAGATCCTCGGCGCCGGCGGCGAGCTCGGCGAAGTCTCCTACGTGCTCAACCAGATCTTCGCCCGGGAGCTGCTGCGCCTGTCGCACATCGAGGAGGCGCTCGGAACCAAGGTCGCGCTGACGATCCCGTACGACTCGTTCGCGTTCCTCAAGAGCGTGAACGAAGGCGTGCCGCTGGTCGTGGGATCGCCGCGCAGCGACGCAGCCGAGCAGTTCCGGATTCTCGGTGCTCGCCTCGCCGGCTTGTCGTCGACGAGCGGCTCAGGGGAGCGCAAGCCCAAGGGTCTGTCTGGGCTGTTCGGCCGAGGCTGAACAGCTGACGTCAGGCGGGGCTCGCACTCGCGGGTCCGTGGATCAGGACGCACGAGACCGTTGTGCTCAGCGATCCGGAGCGACCGACCGATGGCCTTCGGGTAAGTTGCTGCGTGGTGCCGGAGAGGAGATTCGAACTCCCACGACCCGAAGGGCTGCCGATTTTAAGTCGGCTGCGTCTGCCGTTCCGCCACTCCGGCCCGCGCAGCGTAAACGAACGCGGCGCGGCGCAGCGCCGGTCGCTGACCTGGGAGGCCGAATCCGAGTGGTGGAGGCGACGAGCGGATTCGAACCGCTGAATAGAGGTTTTGCAGACCTCCGTGTTAAGCCACTTCACCACGTCGCCTCGGGATCGCAGCCCGGGGATTGTGCCATAGAGGCTCTCCGCAGGCCGCCCGCCGCCTGCGAGTCGGGATCCGGACGAGCCCGGGTGGAATTGGCTGCCCCTCGAGGATTCGAACCTCGCCTAACGGATTTAAAGTCCGCTGTCCTACCACTAGACGAAGGGGCAGTACACGCTGAGTAGCGTACCGGTAGTTTGACCTGCTTCGGTCGGCGCGACAGCGTCCGCGGCGTCCGTTGGCCCTCACTCCGGACCGAACTTCGTCTCGGCGATGGAGCCTTGCCCAGGGCGATCCCGGTCAGGATCCGGGCAAAGAAATGGAGCGGAAGACGGGACTCGAACCCGCGACCCTCACCTTGGCAAGGTGATGCTCTACCAACTGAGCCACTTCCGCTCGGGAGCTGCGCACACCGGCGTTGGTGCCGAGAGCCAGATTCGAACTGGCGACACCGCGATTTTCAGTCGCGTGCTCTACCAACTGAGCTATCTCGGCCCGGTGGACCTTGCGGACCCATCGGCCCGACGGCGTGCCGAAGGTTAGCACGAGGCCAGCGGGACCATCAATCGTGCGTGGGCCCAGGCGCGCGGCGAGCCCGCACCCTGCAGACGTCGGGCGAACCCTCAGTCGAGGCCGCGCAAGGCGTTGAACTCGGCGGAGTCCATGGGTCGCTCTCCGCTCAGCTGGCGAAGCCGATTGATGCGGTCGACGATCGGCGGGTGGGTGTCGAACATCGAGCCCGATCGCGCCTCGAACTTCTTGATCGGGTTCGTGAAATACAGGTGCTGGGTGGCCCGGTTGGCCACCTCCAGAACGTCCTTGTCCGAGGCGATCTTCGCCAGCGCGCGCTCGAGGCCGGCGGGATTGCGCGTCAGCTCGACCGACGAGGCATCGGCGAGGTATTCCCGTTGGCGGCTGACGGCCAGCTGGACCAGGCGCGCAGCGATCGGCGCAAGGATCGCGAACAGGATCGCGACGACGAACATCACCGCCTGCAGTCCTCCACCCCCGCGAATCCCGGTTGTTGGACGGCGGCCGCCGCCCCAGAACGTGAACCGCAGGAAGAAGTCGGCGAGCAGGGCGATCGATCCGACGAGCACGCCAACGAGCAAGGTGAATCGAATGTCGAAGTTCCGGACATGGGAGAGCTCGTGGCCGATGACGCCCTGGAGCTCCTCGCGATCGAGCTTCTGGAGGAGGCCCGTCGTGATGGCGATCGACGAGTGCTTCGGGTCCCGCCCGTGGCGAACGCGTTGGGGGCGCTGTCGTCGATGAGATAGACCGCCGGCATGGGGATGTTCGCGGCGATCGTCAGCTCGCGGATGACATTGAAGAGTTGCGGCGTCTGGGCCTCGGTGACCTGCTTCGCGCCGGACGCGGCGAGGACCAGTCGATCGCCGGCGAAGCAGCTGCTCAGGGAGATGAGGATGCCGGCCGAGAACGCGATGGCCGTCACGGTGAGCGCCCCGCTGGCGCTCCCCGACGATCGCGTAGCCGATCGCGAAGCCGAGCGCGCCGAACAGGGCGCACACCACGAGCACCAGCAGGAAGGAGTTCCGGCGGTTCGCCGACTCCTGGGCGAAGAACGTCTCCGAGGCCATGAGCTCTCCGGACCGACGGGCACGAGGCCCGCCCGATCAGATCAGTTGTTGAGGCTGAGGTCCACTTTCGGGACTTCGGCCGCCTCGGGCTCGGCGTCGAAGAAGTCGCGCTTCGTGAACCCGAACATGCCGGCGACGGCGACGGCCGGGAACGTCTGGATCGAGGTGTTGTAGTCCAGCACGGTGGCGTTGTAGTGCTGCCGACTGAACGAGATCTGGTTCTCGGTCGTGGTCAGCTGCTCCTGCAGGGCAAGGACGTTCTGGTTCGCCTTCAGGTCAGGGTAGTTCTCGACGACCGCGAACAGGGATCGAAGGGTCGAGGTCAGCGTGTTCTCGGCCTGGGCCTGCGCGGCGACGCCCTGGGCTCCCGCGGCAACCGCGTTCGCACGCGCCTCGGTGACCTGGGTCAGGACCTTCTGCTCGAACCCCATGTAGCCCTTGACGGCCTCGACGAGGTTCGGGATCAGGTCATGGCGTCGCTTGAGCTGGACTTCGATCTGGGCGAGGGCCTCGTCGACGCGATTGCGCCGACCGACGAGACCGTTGTAGAGGCCGACGACGAAGAGCACCACGACGACGATGATCGACGATGATGATGAGCGTGGCCGGCATTGATTCTCCCGATGGTGCGAGGTCGCACCTGACGTTCGGCTGACCTCGTTCATCCGCAGTCTAGCAGGGCCCGATTCGGGCGCTTGAGGCCACCACATGGCCGATCGGACCGCGCCGCGAGTGGTGGGCGGTACTGGACTCGAACCAGTGACTTCCTCGGTGTAAGCGAGGCGCTCTGACCAACTGAGCTAACCGCCCGGGGCACAGGGTAGTCGATGGTCCCGGCCATGGCCGATTCCCGGCCGGTCAGTTGCGAGGGAGTGGTGCCCAGGCCGGGACTTGAACCCGGATGAGTTGCCTCATACGCCCCTCAAACGTACGCGTATACCAATTCCGCCACCTGGGCATCAGGTGTTTCGCCGAGCTGCGAGCGATCCGAGAGGGTTACCGAGGAGGTGGTACCGAGGAAGGGAGTTGAACCCATACGCCCTTGCGGGCACTAGCTCCTGAAGCTAGCGCGTCTGCCAATTTCGCCACCTCGGCGTGGATCCCGCGAACCGGATCGACGAGTTCACCGGCCGTCGGCGAGGCGCCATGTTAGCACATCCCAGAATTGGTCCCCAGGGGCCCCGACGGGCCGCGGAACGGGGCCCGTCAGACCGTGTTCCTGACCACGACGACATCGTCCGGAAAGGCCAGCGGGAGCGTGTACGTGCCCGCCTCGGAGCCGCGCCTGGAGTGCGACGTAGGCGGCCTTCCGCGCCTCGTCGGTGCCCGGGCGCGCGAGCCTTCACGAGGAGCGCGTCGAGGCCGGCGTCCTGGAGCCCGCTGAAGTTGGAGCCACCGATCGTGGCCTGGGTCGAGGCCAGGAGCGGATACGAGGTCCGGGATCCAGTCCGATCGTGATCCCGGTCACCGCGGCTCCGAAGTCGCCGGTCTGGAGACGCTGGCCGACGAGGTCCGCGCCTGGCAGGGCGGAGTGCGCACGTCGAGCCCGATGCGATCGCCAGTCCGTCGCGACGGCGTCGCCACGGCATAGGCGACGGGGTTCGACGTCGCCTCCGGGCTGAGCAGCTCGATCGCAAGCGGCTCGGTGGCACCCTTCGGGATCCAGCCACCCGCGCTGCCTGCTTCCAGCCCGCCGTCGAGAGCGCCTTGGCCGCGCGCGTCGTATCGAAGGGCACCTGGCGCTGGCCGCTGCGGTCGAACGCCCAGCTCGTCGGCGGGATGAGGCGAGTCGGCCCGGGTCGCGAAACCGCCGAGGATGTCGACACGATCGCGTCCCGGTCGATCGCCATCAGCAGCGCCTTGCGCACGCTCGGGTCGCGGAACTCGGGATGCGTCGTCCGGAGGTTAAGCGTGACCGCGAGGAGTGTCGTCGTCGGATAGCGCAGGAGCCGGGCGCCGGCGGCGCCGCCAGGCGGGTCGCGACATCCGCGGGCAGACCGGCCGCAGCGTCGAGCTCGCCGTTCACCCAGGCGGCAGTCAGGGCGTCAGTGTCGGCGTAGAACCGGAATTCGATGCCGTCCAGATACGGGCGGGGCGTCCGCTCGGCGGCGACGGTCGGGGCGGTCGTGCCAGCGAATCGGTCGCGCGGCGGCGATCGGGGATGCCGCGTCAGCGGTCTGATGGCCGGCTCGGCGACTGCCGGGAGCAGAAGGCGTGCGTCGGTCGAGGGAGACGAGCCGGAACGCCCCGAGCCGACCGGCCGCCGTCCGAATGGTCAGCGACAAGATCCGCCGATGCACCCCCGCAGGAGGTGAGCGGGTGCAATCGGCTGCGTCGCGGCCTGGAGGAAGCCGCCGAGCGGCGTCGCGAGCGTCAGCGTGACGGTCAGCGGGTCGATCGCCGTCGCCGTGACTTCGCGCCAGGAGCCGGCTCCGGGACCCGTGTATGACGGGTCGCTCAGGGCACGCGACCGTGAACAGCGACGTCGTCCGCCGTGATCGGCTCGCCGTCCTGCCAGGTCAGCCCCGGACGCAGGTGAAACGTCCAGGCCGCGCCGGTCGGCGTCGACGTCCAGCGCTCGGCGAGATCGCGGCAGCAGCGTGTCGTCCGGGCCGAGCCGGACGAGGCCGCGGAAGACAAGAGTGACGAGATCTCGCGTTCCGCGACCGTGACTGGGCGCTGAACGGGCTGACGATCGCGGCGAGCCCACGATGCCCTCCGCGTAGGGCCGGTCGCCGGGGCAGGCTCCCCTCCGGCGTGGGCCGGGATCCGGACGGGAGTGAAGCGACGGGGCGACGACCGCGCCCGTCAGGGCGACCAGGGCGAGTGAGAGGACCCCGATGATCGCGCGAGTCGCGGAGATGCATCGCGCTCAATCGGCGACGGCGCGCTGACGGCGGCCGGTCAGGCGACGGTCTTGTCGAGGAGGTACGAGGCCATCGAGAAGAGCACGAACAGGACGAGGAGCGGCGATCGTGAACTGCCAGAGCCGGCGCTCGATCCGCGGCGGCTCCGATAGACCGCGGAATCGCCACCGAATGCACCGGACAGACCTGCGCCCCGGGCCTGCAGCAGGACCGAGAGGATGAGGGCGACGGAGACGATGAGCTGGCCCGCTGCCAGGACGGGATTCACGAGTCGGGACCTCCAAGGTGACGGCGCCGGATGGTAGCACAGGGCGGCCGCGCGACCGCTCCGGGCGACCTGGACGCGCTCGCGGACGATCATGGGGCGACAGGAGCGAGCGGCCCGTGATCTCCGGCCACGCCGGAGGCCCTGCGAGGTCGAGGAGGGTCGGGGCGACGTCCGCGAGGACCCCATCGTCGAGGTGGCGGCCCTCGACCGCGCGGCCGACGAGCAGGAACGGCACGGGGTTCAGCGAGTGCGCCGTCACGGCCGGCCGTCTGCGTCCCGCATCTCGTCGGCATTGCCGTGGTCGGCGGTGATGGCCAGGAGCGCGCCGGGCGCCTCCGGATCGGCGGCCTCGCATCGCCTCGATCGCGCCGACGACGCGGTCGAGGCAGCCGTCGATGACCTCGAGGGCGGCGATGGTGGCGTCCCAGTCGCCGGTGTGGCCGACCATGTCCGGGTTGGCGTAGTTGGCCACGATCACGTCGCAGGTGCCGCCCTCGATCGCCTCGACGAGGGCGTCGGTGACGGCGGCGGCGCTCATCGCGGGTTCGAGGTCGTACGTCGCGACATGGGGGCTCGGGATGAGCCGGCGGTCCTCGCCCGCGTGGGCGTCTCGCCGCCGCCGTTGAAGAAGTACGTGACGTGGGCGTACTTCTCGGTCTCGGCGAGGTGGAGCTGGCGCAAGCCCGCCTCCGACCAGGCGTCGGCGAGCGATCGTGCCTCCTCGGGCGGGAAGGCAACCGCGACGGGCAGGCCCGCTCTCGTAGTCGGTCATCGTCGTCACGCCGGAGGCCAGTCGGGGCCGGCCGGCCGTCGGGCGCGGCGCGATCGAAGGAGTCGAACGCGGGTCGGCGAGGGCGTGGGTCGAGCTGTCGCGCTCGGTCGGCGCGGAAGTTGGCGTGGATGATCGCCTCGCCGTCGCGCAGACCCGCCGTCGACGCCGTCGATGACCGTCGGGCGGACGAACTCGTCGTTTCGCCGCGTGCGTACGCCGCCGCGATGCCGCCTTCGGCGGACGCGCGTGCTCCCCCACCCCGTGGACGATCGCGTCGTAGCCGGTCTCGATGCGCTCCCAGCGATTGTCCCGATCCATCGCGAAGTAGCGGCCCCCGACCGACGCGATCCGGGCGTCCGGATGCGCCGCGGTCGAGGCGCGCCTCGAGGTCGCGAGGAACCCAGCGCCGAACGCGGCGGCGTGTCGCGGCCGTCGAGGAGGGCGTGGACGCGAACGCGGGCACGCCGCGGCGCGCGGCGAGCTCGGCGAGCGCAACGAGGTGCCGGTCGTTGGCGTGGACGCCGCCGGGCCCGATGAGCCCGACGATCGACAGGCGACCGGTCGAGGCCTTCGCCTGTTCGCAGGCGGCCACGAGCGCCGGGCGCTCGAAGAAGGAGCCATCGGCGATCGCGGCATCGATCCGGGGCAGGTCCTGCAGCACCGGCCGCCCCGCGCCGAGGTTGAGGTGGCCGACCTCCGAGTTGCCCATCTGGCCGGGCGGCAGCCCGACCGCGCCCTCGGAAGCGCCGAGGATGGAGTGCGGCCAGCGCGCCAAAAGCGATCGCCAGGCCGGCAT
>CAVWRX010000009.1:0-223970 GCA_963757595.1 uncultured Chloroflexia bacterium
GATCTCGGCGCCGGCTCCACCAGCCCGGGCAGCGCGGCGCAGCTCCTTGATCTCGTTCGGCTCCGCCTGGGCAGCGGCCTTGGCGGCCATTGCCGGTTCCACGAGCAGCCGCAGCTCGATGAGCTCGCGCACCTGCTCGATCCCCATGAGGGGCGCCACCGTGTAGCTGCGCCCTGGCTGCTTCACGATCAAACCGTCGGCCTCGACGCGTGCCAAGGCCTCGCGCACCGGTGTCGGCGACACGCCGAGGGTGCGGGCGAGCTCTTCGATGTTGAGCCTGGCGCCGGGTGCGAACACGTGGGTCATGAGCATGTCGGTGACGATCTCGTAGACCGAGCCGGGCAGCGGTTGCCGTTGGGCCAGGCGCTGTCCTGCGGCGGACGCATGGATTGCTTCGATTTGATAACGGTCCATCTCGGCCTTCGCGCGTCGAGTACTGGACGGCTATGTTACAGCATCCCTATCATCTCTATCCTATAGACTTTGGGGTAGCGTGCTGGCATAGTCACCGACGATGCAGGACAAGGGAGGGCGCGACGTGCTCGACGACGAGTCGGTGACTCGCACTGCTGCCGACGTCGCCGACGTCGCGCCAGAGCCTGAGATCGGGAGTGGTCCGGATACGGCCAACGACCGATCGTCGCGCGCGATCAAGGGTGTCCTGCTGGCGCTGAAGGCGGGACCGGTATTCATCCTGGCGCTGATGATGCTGTTCCTCTGGGCGGCCACCGAACGCCACGTCTTCATGACGTTCGGGAACATCGGCAACGTCCTCGAGCAGTCCGCCGGTGTCTGCATCATCGCCTTGGGCCAGCTCCTCGTGATCCTGACCCGGGGCATCGACCTGTCGATCGGCTCGGTCGTCTCGTTGTGCTGCGTCATGGTGACTGTCGTCTACCGCGACACCGACTCGGCGTGGCTGGCCGTCGGGGTCACCTTGCTGACTGGGTTGGCCGTCGGTCTGGTCAACGGGCTGCTGCTGGTGTGGGGGCGTCTGCCGCATCCCTTCATCGCCACCCTCGCCACCTTGAGCATCTGCGCCGGCCTCGCCCTCTACATCGCGGGTGGCTCCACCATCCTGGGGTCCCCGCCGATCGTGCACCTGCTCGGCGGCGGACGTATCCCTGGGATCCCGGGCGCGGGCGACATCGGATGGTTCCCCTACGCCACGCTCGTGGTGATCGTCTTTGCGGTCGTCTGTGCCGTCATCTTGCACAAGCTGGTCTGGGGACGATGGATCTACGCCGTCGGTGGCAGCCCCGAAGCCGCGGTCCGCACGGGCGTGCCGATGAACGGGACTTTGATCTCCGTCTACGTCATGAGCGGGCTCTCGGGGGCCATCGGCGGCATGCTGTTCGTCGGAACCGCTAACGCCGGCTCGCCGTTCACCGGGCAGGGCATGGAGCTCAGCGCCATCGCCGCGGTGATCATCGGCGGCGGCAGCTTCCTGGGCGGCCGTGGCGGTGTCTTGAACGCCCTGACAGGTGCGTTGATCCTCGGGGTCATGCACAACGGCCTCAACCTCCTCGGTCTCGACCCGAACTTCCAGTACATCGCGGTGGGAGTGGTCGTCCTCGTCGCGGTCGAGCTCGACGTCTTGCGGGCCCTCGTCGAGAACCGGTTCCGAAGCATGCAGGCGAGGCTCGCATGACTGACGCCGTTGACGTCGTGGTGCCCTCCGACGTGGTACCCGTCCTGAGTGTTCGTGGTGCCACCAAGACCTTCGGGGCCGTGGTTGCACTCGACGGCGTCGACCTCGAGGTCCGCGCCGGTGAGGTTCTCGCGCTGCTCGGCGACAACGGCGCCGGCAAGTCGACCCTCATCAAGTGCATCAGCGGCGTCCACAAGCTCGACCGAGGCGAGATCCAGATCGACGGGGCCCCCGTGCAGATCACCTCGGCGGCCGATGCCCGATCAAATGGGATCGAGACCGTGTACCAAGACCTGGCCCTGTTCGACAACCTCAACCCGACGGCGAATTTCTTCGCCGGCCGCGAAGTGGCGGGGCCGTCCTGGTTGCCACGCGGTCTGCAATGGATGAAGCAGAAGGAGATGTCCACCCGAACCAAGTACCATCTCGACCGTTTGCAGATCCGGCTCCCTGCCTTCGATGCTGACGTGGCGCTGATGTCGGGTGGCCAACGCCAGGCGGTGGCGGTCGCGCGAGCCGTGGCGTTCTCCTCGAAGCTCGTCATCCTCGACGAGCCGACTGCCGCTCTCGGGCTTCGGGAGTCGGCGCGGGTCCTGGAGCTGGTCGATCGGCTCCGAACCTCCGGCGTCGCGGTCATCCTGATCTCTCACAGCATGGATCACGTGATGGCGGTCGCGGACCGGGCGATGGTCATGCGCCGCGGCCGCAAGATCGGCGAGGCGACGGCGACCGCGGACAACCAGGAGCAACTCGTGTCCTGGATCGTCGGGGCCCGAGGGAGCACCACCGTTTGAAGACTCCCTCTCGTCGCGACGGTGCTGGCAGCGAGCGCCCTGATCGGCGCTTGTTCGTCCAGCGGATCGTCCGCGGCCCTACGGTCGCCCCGACCGCGGCCCCGACGGCCAGGTCGTGGGGCCGAACATCGTTTGGCTCAACGAGCATGCATCGGACATCGTCGCGCGCACTCGCCGGTTCGTGACGAGTGGTCGAGGCCTCGTGTCCGTCGGTCGAGGTGAACGCCGCGTCGGTCGAGCCTCCGCGGCCTTCGGCCACCCGCGGGCCCTCGGCGGCTTCTATTGCTAAGACATCACATGTATGATTTACTTCGAATTGTCGCCGGGAGTGGCCAAAGAAGTCGACACGGATATATGGACGGGAGCAACGACATGTCTTTGCATCAACGAAGTGCGCCCCGCACGTTGATGGGAGTGTCCGCAGCCGCAGCCTGCCTCGCACTAGTGGCAGCGGCCTGCGCGGGCAATTCGCCCAGCAACGGTCCAACTGGAACCGCTGGCTCTGGAACGCCCAGCGACGGTCCAACTGCTCCCGCCGCCTCAGGCCCGTACGGCTTCCCCACCGTTGCGCAGGACCCAACCGCCAAGATCACCATCTGGGTCGACGCCGACCGCTCGGCCATCGCCGAGGCCTTCCAGTCGGACCACCCCGAGTGCCCGCTCAACATCGAAACCTACGACGCCAGCGCCGGGGGTAGCGACACGTTCCACACCAAGGTCTCGCTGCTCGACCAGGCCGGCTCGGGCTGGCCCGACGTCGCGTGGTCGGGACAGGTGAACGACGCCAGCTGGAACGCCAAGCCCCAGAACGGCGTTCAGGCCTTTGCCGCGCCGCTCGACGAGGGCGTCGTTCCCCAGAGTTGGCTCGACGGCTACACGCCGGGCGCGCTTGATCCGGTCACGGTCGACGGCCATGTCTACGGCGCCCGCGACAACCTGGCGCCCGTGGTGCTCTGGTACAACAAGACACTGTTCGACCAGTTCGGGTACACCGTCCCGACCACCTGGGAGGAATACCAGGCCCTCGGCGACAAGGTGGCGGCCGAGCACCCCGGCTACATCCTCGGCTCGATCGGCGATCCCTTCACCGCCGTGCTGACCGACATGTGGGCCGCCCAGGCGCCGATCTACACGGTCGACGGCAACACCTTCACCAGCGACTTCTCGGACAACCACACGACCCGCATGATCGCCCTGCTGGACCACATGTTCGCGAACAAGACCCTGACGATCGATGGACTGTTCACCCCCGACTGGGTCAAGAAGTGGAAGGGCAAGGTCCTGGCGATCCCTGGCCCAACGTGGTTCACGGGAGGCCTCTTCCAGAACAAGGACAACCTCTCCGGGCAGCCAGGCGAGTGGGGTGCCGGCCACGCCCTCCACTGGGCTGGCGAGCCAATCGCCACCGGCAACGTGGGTGGCGGCTTCTGGTACGGGTCGAGCCACTCGGCGAACCTCGCATGCGTGGGTAGCTACCTGCAGTACGTGACGAGCGGACCCCAGTCGGTCAAGCTCATCACGGGCCTCCCGGCCTACGCCTCGACCGCAAGTGCGTGGTTGGACGCGCAGACCAGTAGTGGCTTCTGGGCCAACTCGGACACGTTCAAGGACGTCGTCAGTGAGGCAGCCAACAACATCTGGAAGGGCTGGGGTGCCACGCTCTCCTTCAGTTCCGAGCCTCCGTGGGCGGAGATCGTGAATCCGGCTCTTGCTTCCGGAAAGACCATTGCCTCGCAGGTCAGCGCTTGGCAGCAGAGAATGGCGAACGACGCCCAGGTGAACGGCTTCACGGTCGTGACCAAGTAGGCGAAGGAACGCACCATCTCTCGTACTGACGCCATCGTGCCCACTGCCGCCCCCACAAAGGAGCGGCAGTGGGCACCTTTGCGCCCGCGAAGGCGGCCGCAAACCGGAGCTAGCGCGCAGGCATTCGCCGCCTACGTGTTCTCCAGCGGCTACGTGCTGCTGCTACTGGTCTTCGGCGTTCTGCCCATGGTCTATGCCCTGTATCTCTCATTCACCAAGAGTGGGCAATTCGTCGGGCTCCACAACTACGTGAAGGCCGTCGGGGACTTCCGGTTCTGGCCGGCCGTGCAGCACGTCGCGGCTTTCCTGGTGATCTGGGTGGTGACCCTGACCGTGCTCGTCACCCTGCTGGCGCTCATCGTCCACGCCGTGCGCGTCAGGTGGCTTTCCTCTACCGCGCGCTTCCTGTTCTACATCCCGGGCGCGTTCGCGGGTTCGGCCAGCGTCATGCTCTGGCTCTTCGTGCTCAATCCCTCCGTCAGCCCGGTGTCCATCGTCCTCAAGTGGTTCGGGTACACGAACTTCGTTCAAGCCATCGACCTGAACAACCTGCCCTTGATCTTCACGGTCATTGCGTTCTGGACCGGCGCCGGTGGATGGATCATCATCATGTACGGCGCGTTGAACAACATCTCCGACGAGATCATGGAGGCTGCCCGCTGCGACGGCGCCAGCGCCATCAAGACCGCGTGGTACATCCAGATCCCAATGATTCGGAAGTGGATCGCGTACATGGCCGTCGTCTCGGTCGCCGCCGGGACCCAGCTGTTCGCGGAACCCAAAATCCTCGCCCAGGCGAGCAGGAACCAGATCCCGAAGCACTATTCCCTCAATGAACTCGCATACGTCACCGCCTTCGGCCCGCAAGCGGACTTCAACAGCTCTGCCGCGATCTCGATGATGTTGCTCGTCGTGGCGGTTGGGCTTGCCGCGTTCTTCGTCTTCCGAGGAGGACTCTTTGACCGCGACTAGAAGATCCGTCGTGCGGACTGACTTCGCGCCGGGCCGCTGGCTCGGTCGCCTGACAGCTTTCCTGATCGCCGGATTCTTCGCGGTGTTCTTCGTCCTTCCCCTGGTTTGGCTCCTGCTCGCGCCGACGAAGGACACCCCCCAACTCAACGGCTTTCACGGCGAGGCTTCCCTGAGTTTCGGCTCCTTCGAACAACTCGTTGCAAACTGGAACGAGCTGGTCGGGTTCCAGGATGGCCGCATCTGGACGTGGCTCGGGAATTCGGTGTACTACGCCGGCGTCGCGTTGGTGCTCACGCTCCTCGTGTCAATTCCGGCCGGCTACGCGCTGGCAAAGACCAACTTCAGGTTTCGCCGCGCGATCCTCATCTCGACCCTCATGGTGATGCTCATCCCGAACACGGCGCTCGTGCTGCCGGTCTTCCTTGAAATCAACGCCGTGCACCTCGTGGGGTCGCCGTTGGCGGTCATCCTGCCATTCGCGTTCTTCCCATTCGGCGTCTATCTTGCGTATATCTACTTCTCCACAAGCGTTTCGCGCGAGCTTCTCGACGCCGCCCGCATCGATGGCGCGGGCGAGTTCGCGGTCTTCCGGCGAATCGCGCTGCCGCTCGCGATCCCTGTCGTCGCGCTCGTAGGCTTCTTCAACTTCGTCACCAACTGGAACAACTATTTCCTCCCCTTCGTGATGCTTCCGGGGTCGAAGACACAGCCCGTTCAAGTGGGTCTGGTGGAATTGCTCGCGAATGTCCGGGAGTTCAATCCGACAACCGTCGCCTCCGACTCGATCCCATTTCCACAGCTGGCGCTCGCGACGCTGATCTCCGTCGCACCTGTGCTGATCGTGTTCATGTTTTCACAGCGATTCCTTGTATCGGGCCTCACCGCTGGCGCGACCAAGGAGTAGGTCCGCCATCGAAGAAAGGGCGCGAAGAATCGGGATTGCGTGCCGCATGCTTCCGGACACCAGAAACGAATCGCTCCCGGTTCACGCCGACGCCTGACCCATCGTGGATAGCAGGATCACCGCGTGCGGGATCCGGAACTCCTCGATATTTGTGCGCGACGACGTGCCGTTTGGATACTTCGCATACGTGGCGCCGACTACCTCGCGGACCAGGCGAAGATGGCCGCGGATCCCGAGACGCAGCGCAGGTGCCCGCTCAGGGACGCCTGCCAAATCGGGTTCGACGACGAGTCCCCGCTGGCGCAACATGCACATTTCGACCAGGTGTGGCACCACGACTGACGCGGTCAGTCGATCACGTGATACCGCCGGTCAGGAAATGCCAGGCGGGCGCCTGCGCGCCCAAGCCTTTGCAATGTGCTCGCTCATGGCCGTCGCGGCGGTGTCGCCATCGCCGGCCACGATCGCCTCGAGTACCGCACGATGCTCCTCGAGCGCCAATTGTGCAGCGTCGTCGGTAGTGATACCGGTGAAGCGGCTGCTCTCGCGAGCACGCACGAACATGATGCGGGTGATATTCGCAGCCAGCCGAATGCCCGACTGTTCCATGACGAGGTCGTGGAACGCGGCGTCGGCGTCGTTGTAGGCAGAGATGTTGCCAAGATTGGCCGCGGCACGCTTGAACGCCTCTCGCAAGGCGGCGGAGCGCTCAGGGGTCTGCCTGGCCGACGCGGCGCGGGCCATCGTCGCCTCGAGGCTCCCGCGCACAATGGCAAGCTCATCAAGCACCACGAGCGTCTCATCGTGGTCCACGAGAGCGGAAAGCACATCGGGATCGAGCACATTCCACTGGGTCGGCTCGTTCACGATGGTGCCGCGCCCCTGGTTGACGGTTACCAGCCCCTTTTCTTGTACGCGCTTCACTGATTCGCGGATCACGGTGCGACTCACGGCGAATTGCTGGCTGAGCGTGGCCTCTGGAGGGAGGATCTCGCCGGGAGCGACGCTGCCCGTGACGATCGCCTGCACGAAGTCCCGCACCACGGCCACTCCCAGATGGGCCGCGCGAACCCTGAGGACGTTGTCGCCGAAGATGCCTGCCCGCTGTGGTGCGGCGGTAGTCACCAGCTTTCCCATGATCTTCTGCGCCATGTCGTCATCCTACTTCGTGCGGTGATCTACGGCGAAGACGCCGCGCTGACGTGCTGTCCACCATGCAACTGGCGGTACGGGCCTCGTCGAGGGCATTCCGAATCGCCAGGTGATCGCTTCGCTTGTTCGAACCGAAGCCTGATGTTCGGGATCGGTACTTGTATGATGTAGTATCAATAGTACGCGATACGGGGGAGGTCGCATTGGAACGTGTGGCGATCGGACGCGGCGTCTCCCTCACCACGGTGGGCCTCGGGGGCTCCCAGCTCGGGAACATCAGCCGCGTCTCCACCGATGAGCAATGCGCCGCGGCGGTCGACGCCGCGTGGCGAGGCGGCGTGCGCTATTTCGACACCGCACCTCACTATGGATTGGGGCTTTCGGAACGCCGGCTCGGGGCCCTCCTGAGCTCCTATCCGCGGCAGGAGTACACCCTCTCTACCAAGGCGGGAAGGATCTTGGTGCCCACGCCGGAACGCCTAGGGCAACTGGATGACGGCGGCTTCGCGGTGCCCGCCACGCACCGGCGCGAATGGGATTTCACGCGCGACGGGATCTTGCGCTCGGTGGAAGGCAGTCTGGAGCGCTTGGGGCTTGACTGGCTCGACATCGCTTACCTCCATGACCCCGACGATCGCTGGGAGGCGGCATCGACAACGGGAATCGGCGCCCTCATCGAACTACGCGACCAGGGCGTGGTGCGCGCCATTGGCGCCGGGATGAACCAGTCGGCCATGCTCGCGGCATTCGTTGCCAGGTGCGACGTCGATGTGGTCATGCTCGCCGGCCGCTATACGTTGATTGACCGCCACGCCCAGGAGGACCTCCTTCCGCTGGCCATTGAACGCGGAGTCGCGGTGGTGGCTGCCGGCGTGTACAACTCTGGTCTCTTGAGCCGACAGGAGATTGCTCCGGACGCGCAATTTGAGTACGACGCCGCGCCCGCCGACGTCCTGGCGCTCGCCCACACGGTGGCGGGGCTCTGTGCGTTGCGTGGTGTGGAGCTTCCCGAGGCCGCGATCCAGTTTCCAACTCGCCACCCGGCGGTGGCGAGCGTCGTCATCGGCGCGAGAGACCGGGCGCAAGTCGAACAGTCGCTCGCGCGGGCATCGCGCCCCATCCCGCCACAGCTGTGGAGCGACATTGACGCGGTCGTGACGGGTGACTAAGGCGACCGCAATGCGTCGTCCGCTAGCAGAACTACGCGTCGGACTATTCTGTGCTCGAGAGCCGCAAGCCCGCACGAGTGGGCCTCACGTGCGGACCCGCCTCTGCGTCCCACCCCGGCTCGTTGTGCTTCAGCTCCGCGATCGCTGCCTCGTCGACATCCACTCCGACCCCTGGCCGATCTCCAAGCACGATCCCGCCGTCGGCATACTCCTGGTCGATGGCGACGCCAAACGGCGAACCCACGTCCTGCACCTCGGCGATCAAGTGATTGGGTACGGCGGCCGCGGCATGCGCGACCGCGGCATTCGCGGTGAGGCCCACGGGGCTCACGGGCAGGTCCCTGCTGTGGGCCGCGATGGCGACGCGCAAGAAGTGGGTCACCCCCCACGTCGCCGCGGCCTGGACGATGTCGATGCCGCCGGCGTTGAAAAGTGGGCGGTACTGTTCGAGGCCCGTCAGGTTCTCGCCGGTGGCGACCGCGGCCTTCACCGACGCACTCAACCGCGCATGGCCCTCCGCGTCCCAGCGGCGGATAGGCTCCTCGATCCACGCAAGGTCGAGGACCTCCTCAACCTTGGACACGTAACGGACCGCCTGCTTGAGGTTCCATGACTCGTTCACGTCGAGCATGAGGCTCGGCTCCGGGGTGTTGACTCGCAGCGCTTCGCCAATGATTGTCAATCGTCGAAGGTCCGTGGAAAGGTCTCTGCCGCCCTTGAGTTTGCCACCCGTAAAGCCCCTGCCTGCCATGTCGGAGTAGAAGAGCGCGAGCTCGGCATCGTCGAGGGAGATGTCCAGCCCTGACGCGTACCCCGCGACAAACCGATCACGGCCTCCAAGCAGGCGCCACAGTGGCTCACCAGCAATCTTTGCCTTGATGTCCCACAACGCCATGTCGAAAGTACCGATGCCGCCAAACGTCGCTCCGGCATGGCTCGCCTTGAACACGCGCGCCAGCATGCGGTCGTACAGCGCCGTCACGGCGCGCGGATCCTCGCCCTCGATGGCAGGAAAGATGCGCGCGAGGTCCTGGTGCGAACCCATACCCACGCCGCTGACACCCTCATCTGTGTCGACGATCACCAAAGGAACCTCGGTGATACCAGATTCAATGTGCCCGTTGACGTCGCCAACGGGGCGACCCCAGTGATGGATCGTTTGCAGCGTGCGATAGCCCGTGATTTTCATCGTCGCCCTGCTCATTCGTGCGGAGACCGCCCAACAGATTCAGCATACATCAGACATCATGTGTATCGCTCGCCATCGTCGAGTCGAGATCGTCGACCAAGGATGGCGGGCCCGAGTCGTAGCATGCGCAAGCGGGGTCTCCCTGATCACTGTCGTACTCGTGCAGCGCCATCTGAGCCGGAGGCGAGGACTGTGACACTCGGCAAGCAGCCGCGACCAGCGGAGACCGTCCCACTTCTGGCGCTGCGCTTCGGCATGTTCCTTAGCCAGGCCGATCGGACGTGGCCCGACATGCTCGACGACGTGCTCGAGGCCGAGGAGCTGGGGTTCGACCACGCGTGGCTGGTTGACCACCTCGTCGATACCGACGGCCCGCCGGAACATGGCTGTCTCGAAGGCTGGACCCTGCTCGCGGCCATCGCGGCGAGGACGACCCGCATCCGCCTCGGAATCCTCGTCTCCAGCAACACGTTCCGCAACCCCGCCCTCCTGCTCAAGGAGGCCGTGACCGTCGACCACATCAGCGAGGGCCGGCTCACCCTGGGGATCGGGACCGGCTGGCACGAGGATGAGCATCGCCGCTATGGCATCGAGCTGCCGCCACCGCCGGAACGCGTGGATCGGTTCGAGGAAGCCGTCGAGATGATCACGCTCCTGATGGCCCAGGAGAGCACCACATTCACCGGTGATCACTACCGGCTTGCAGACGCCCGACTCCGTCCACCACCGGTCCAGCGGCCGCGCATCCCGATCCTGATCGCAGCGCACCGACCGAGGATGCTTCGGCTGGCGGCCCGCTATGCCGACCAGTGGGACACGTTCGCCGCGATGCCCGGGACCGCCACCGACGGCGTCGAGGCGGACATCGCCGCCCGCAGCGCACAGCTCGATGCGGAGTGCCTGGCGATCGGCCGCGATCCAGCTGATATCCGGAGGTCCACCTGGGCTACTGAGGAGGTGCTTCGTTCGACAGACGCTTACCTGGAGTTCGTCCGGCGGCACCGGGCGCTCGGATTCACCGACTTCACGACGGTGCGCCCGGACCCCGAGGACCGGGATGTCCTGCGAGCCGTCGCCCTGGACATCATTCCGGCGATCCGGGCCGGATCGATATCGATCTGAGACGCGCCGCGGCGTCTTCCGGCGTGATGTCCCGTTGGGTCTCCGCGAGCAACTCGTAGCCGACCATGAACTTGCGGACGGTCGCCGATCGGAGGAGGGGCGGGTAGAAGTGCGCATGCAATTGCCAATGATCCATCGGCTCGGTCCCGAACGGCGCTTGGTGCCACCCCATCGAATACGGGAAAGGCACGTCGAAGAGGGTGTCATACCGATGCAGCAGATCGATCAGGTTCGCCGCCAGGGCATCTCTCGCGGCGTCATCGAGACCGGCCAGCCGCAACGTGGGACGCTTGGCGATCACGAGCGTTTCGAACGGCCACGAGGCCCAGAAGGGCACGACGATGAGCCAGTCGTCGTCCTCGACGACGACTCGCGGCCCAGCGTGCTCCTGCGCCGCATAGTCGAGCATCAGGCGCCGCCCGGTCGCCCTGAGGTGGCTCGCCTGAGTGGCATCCTCCCGCGCAGCGATGCGCGGAATAGCGGTACCCGCCCAAATCTGACCGTGTGGATGGGGGTTCGACGCCCCCATCGCCCCACCGCGGTTCTCGAACACCTGGACCCACCGGTAGGTCCGTCCGAGGTCCGTCGTCTCGTCAGCCCACAGGTCCACCACGGCCCGGACATCGCCGACGTCCATCTGTGCCAGGGTCAGGTCGTGGCGCGGCGAGAAGCACACGACCCGACACGTGCCCGCCTCGCCTTCGGAGATGAGCAGACCGTCCTCGGATCGGCCGGTGGGCGTGTCGGGACGGAGGGCAGCGAAGTCGTTGGTGAAGACGTAGGTCGAGTCGTACGACGGGTTCCTGGCGCCATTCGCACGAGTCGTACCTGGGCACAGATAGCACGTTGGATCGAATTGCGGCCGTTCGATCGAGGCGATCGCATCGCGCCCGCCCTGCCACGGCCGGCTCGTCCGCTCGGCCGACACGAGGACCCACTCGTCCAGGAGTGGATCGTGTCGCCGATGTGGTCCCGGCTGGCCGGAGGGGATGTCGCCCATCGGGACCGAGCATACGGCACAGCGGCTGTGCGCCGATGACCCGCGGGCGGGTCGCCCCCGAACGCCTTGTCGATGCCCTGGCGGAGCTCGAGCCAGCAGCCGCCTCCAATCGGGCTGCCGTCCGAGTCGTTCGTGCACCGGGCCGGGTCAACCTGATCGGCGAGCACACCGACTACAACCTGGGGCTGGTTCTGCCGGTGGCGATCGATCGGGAGATCCACATCGCAGCGGTACCCACCGGGGACCGTCGCGTGGAGTTGACCCGTCTGGACACGGGTGAACGGCTCGGGTTCGATCTCGATATCGATCGGCCGAGCGACGGGACCTGGATCGACTACGTCGCGGGCACGGCATTCGCGCTACGAGACGCGGGACTTCCCGTGCGGGGCATCAGAGGCGTTATCGGATCGGACCTGCCGGAGGGCGCCGGCCTCTCATCCTCGGCCGCTCTCGAGTTGGCCGCCGCGTGGGCGGTCCTGGACGACGCTGCCGCGGCAACCCTGGATCGGTTGGACCTTGCCCGGATCTGCCAGCGCGCCGAGAACGGGTACGTCGGCGTGCGTACAGGCTTGATGGATCAGTTCGCGTCGGCATGTGGTGTCGCAGGGTCGGCCCTCCTGCTGGACTGTCGGTCGCTGGCCTGGCGGCGGACCACCCTACCCGCCGACCTCCGTCTGGTAGTGGTTCACACCGGATCACGGAGGCGACTCGATGCTTCGCCGTACAACCTCCGGCGCGAGCAATGTGACTCTGCGGTGGCAGCGCTTCGTGCCGTGGATCCACGGGTGACGTCGTTGCGCGATGTCACGCGCGAATTGCTCGCCGCCCATCGGGATCGCCTTGATCCGGTCGTGGCCCGTCGGGCAGAACACGTCATCGCCGAGAATCAGCGTGTCCTCGATGTGGTTGCCGCGTTTGAGGTGGGTGACCTGGAAGCCGTGGGCGTGGCGTTCGCGGCGAGTCACGCCTCGCTGCGAGATCTCTACGAGGTCAGCTCGGTCGAACTCGATGCGCTCGTCGAGATCGCCGCGACGGTGGATGGGGTCGTGGGGTCGCGAATGACTGGCGCCGGATTCGGTGGATGCACCGTAAATCTCGTGCGAGCGAGTGCCATGGGGCCGCTTCGTCGTGCGATCCATCGCGAGTATCACGCACGCTCGGGCCGCTCCGCGATGATCTTCCCGGTGGCGGCCGCAGACGGGGCCGGACCCATGCAGCCGTGAACCCGAGCTCCCGCACGCACGGTCCGCCCTGGACCTGCTAGGCCACGTTACTTCTGCCGCGACGGCGGACAGCATCTTCGAGCAGCGGCGCGCCGAAGCCGACGGCTTCTACGCGGAGCTCGCGTCCGTCGGCCGATCCGACCGCTGTCCCTCGTGGGAGCGTGCCGACCATTTGGACCCGACAGGAGGCTTCTGGCCGGCCGACCTCGCTCGGCTCAGACCGGCACGGGGTCCGGCGCCTCCCGCCGGGCCCGCAGGAGATAGGTCGCCATTTCTCCCTTGCCCTTCACCGGGATCATGCCGCGGGCGTCGCAGCGGAAGGCGTCCTTGATCAGCTCATACGTCGAGGGGCTGACCTGGATCTCCCCGGGGATGCCCTCGGACTCCATACGGCTGGCGGTGTTGACGGTATCGCCCCACAGGTCGTAGGCGAACTTGTGGGTGCCGATGATCCCGGCCGTCACCGGTCCGGAGCTGATGCCGATCCGGAGCGAGAGGCCCTGCCCGCGAAACGTGCGTGCCGTCACGTCGTCGCGAATCCGTAGCGCCAGCTCCGCGATGGCGTGGGCGTGGTCCGGCCGCGGTCGCGGAACCCCGGACGCGGCCATGTACTCGTCGCCGACGGTCTTGATCTTCTCCAGGCCCAGCGCCGCCACGTGCTCGTCGAAGCGGGTGAACACCTCGTTCAGCAGGCCGACCAGATCCGCCGGCCGCATGCCTGCCGAGAGCGGCGTGAAGCCGACCACGTCGGCGAAGAGCACCGAGACGGAATCGAAGTCGTCGGCGATCAGGCCGCCGCCGTCTTTCAGCTGCGACGCGACCTCGTCGGGCAGGATGTTGTGGAGGAGTGCGTCGGACCGCCGCTGGAACCGGTCCCGCTGTCGCACGAAGTAGGCGATCCCCCCGAGGACCACGAGCCCCGTAGCGATGAGATTGAACGCGGCCTGGCCCGCCGGATCCGCCAGCGAGTAGATCGGGTCTACGAATCGCGGGATCAGCAGGGCATAGACGACCGATGCGACGAAGGCAGCCGTCCACCACATCGCCGCCCGGACCCCCACGGCGATGAGCGCGCCGAGCACGGCCAGCAGCCCGAACATGACCGAGAGCCCGGATGTCAGCAGGCCGCCCAGCAAGGTGGCTTCGATGAGGCCGCTGAGGAACGCGAAGCCGAACATCACGCTGACGAGGGGCACGAACGAGCGCGGGCGCAGGCCGATAGCGACGAGGACGACCGGGGCAAGGAAGATCCCGACGAGCTGCTCGACGGCAACCCACCGCTGCCCCTCGGCCGCCGCAGCGAGCATGTTCGGGATGGTCAGCAGGGTGGAGGCGACGAGGACCACGATCATGACCCGCCGCGCGCCGCGCTGGACCTCGGTCTCAGCGGGATACGCACCGATCGCCAGCACGGCGTCGAGAACCCGTCTCCAGCGCGGTGCTCCGTTGGCCATGTCCCGAGTCTAGCGGGCCGATCAGGCGTCCCGACCCTTCGGGGGATCGCTACGCCGCGAGCTGCGGCGGATGCTCCGGCTGGCGCCCCGGGGAGCGGCCGCTTCGAGTCCCGCCGGAGCCCGAGGCACCGCCGCCGGAAGGCGGGTCTCGCTCGTCAGGCTCGAGCGCGAGAGAATGTGGCCATGCCACTCGTCGGTGAGTACGAACCAAGTCCGTCCGCCTGGGGACGCGAGCACGTCGAACGCTACGAGGCGTCGAACGGCGAGCAGGGCGGTGATCTCCGCGGGCGTCCCGTGATCGTGCTGACCTCGGTCGGCGCCATGACCGGCAAGCTCCGCAAGTCCGTCCTCATGCGGGTCGAGCACGAGGGAACCTACGCGGTCGTCGCGTCACTCGGCGGCGCCCCGACCAACCCGGTCTGGTATCACAACCTCACGGCGAACCCACGGGTCGAGCTCCAGGATCGGGCGATCAAGCGCGACTACACGGCGCGCGAGGTCACGGGCGCCGAGAAGGCGGAATGGTGGGTCCGCGCCGTCGAGGCGTGGCCCGACTACGCGGCATACCAGGCCAAGACCGACCGCCAGATCCCGGTGTTCGTGCTCGAGCCCGACGAGTAGGGCCAGTCCGAAGCGACCACGCCTGACCCCTGCAACGACCCCTGCCGGATGGGCCAATTCGCGGTTGATCCTGCGGGTGATCGCGCTCCGTCACGATCACTTGGCGGCCGGCGCCTCGTTTTGGCGATCGATCTCCCGGATAGGCCGCGCATTCCCGCACGACCTACCCGCTCGCAGGCATTTCGATCGACCCGCGGGCCAAAGTCGTGCCGCCTCGGGGGGCGAGTTCTGGGCCGATCAGACCGCTTCGTAAACAGCAGGTCCTCGGTTCAAATCCGAATGTCGGCTCCAGTGACTTGAGCGTGAAACGGGTGCCGTGAGGCGCCCGTTTCGTGTTTCGGGGGTCGGGTGCAGACGCGACCTCAGGGACGATGGCCGCCGACGGCGACGGGGTCGGCCGCAGCGAGCCGATGGGGCTGATGTCGCACCCAGCGGGAAGGCGCGAGCAATTAGGGCGCGAGCAGATGGACTGGGTTACCCCGAATGTCGACAGCCCAGGTGGTCGTGTCGTTGCCGGCACCGACGTTGTACTCGATCTGCCACCAGCCGTTCTGCCAGAGCCCGCCGGAGCCATAGGTGTTCGCCAGCGGAATGGTGATGGTGACGATCACATCGTTGAAGCCGTTCGAGGTGATGGCGACCGAGCTGACGTTCGTCCCGCTCTGACCGTTGTCGGCACTCCAATTGAAGTTGACGTAGTTCTGGCTACCACCGTCGGGCGAGAGGATGCGCATGGTCCCGGTCATGGAGTCCGGGTCAAAGACGCGGATCTCCATGGTCTTTCCGGCGTGGACCTTGTCGATCTGGGCCAGGTAGAAACGGCTGGTGCCGGCGATCAGGTTGGTGTAGGCCACCATGTTGCCCTGGCCGTAGACGTTGGTTGCACCACTGTTGCTCGAAGCCCACAGACTCCACATGTTCTCGGCGCTGGTCGAGTTATTCCCGGATTGGTTGGTCGAGACGTTCAAACGGTAGGCGCCAGCCGGTAGGCCGCTGGCCAGCTGATACCACTTGTTGTGGTAGTAGCCGCCCACCGCCGGATTGTTGATCGTGGCGCAATTGGTAATTCCGGTTGCGGCCGAGCCCATGTCGCCGCTCTGGTCAGACTGCTTCTCGTTGGCGAAGAGGTTGCCCGAGGTCGCCACCAAGGTGTCATCGGTCGTGTCGTAGGGGGTGCCGTTCTGATCGTAGAGGGAGTACACCGTGGTAACCGGGTTGACGCTACCGATCCAGTGGTCGCCGGTTCCATAGTGACCGGAGCCCGAAGAGTTGGTGCCGGTTTCGCAGAAGGTAGGATCGAAGAGTTGGACCTGTCCGCCAGCGCTACCGATGACCACGTTGTAGTCCACGCCCAGGCCGTTGAAGTCGGCGTTTGGTGTGCCGTGGCCGCTATCGTTGGCCGGGTCGTACTGGTCGCCGTTGCCGCGATCGCCGCCCTTGGTGATGACCGCGCCCCAGAAGCCCTGGCCGACCAGAGCGGCCCCATTCGGGTCATTGACCGGTATGGCGGTCTCGACTGGAGGTCCGCTATTGGTAGTGGCATGCGAGTAGACGACTGCTGTGATGGTGTCAACCTGCACGTTGCCGCAGCTGGCGCCCAGCGATGAAGTCAGGCGGACCTGGAAGTTAGTCGAGCTAAAATCGCCGCTGGCCCAGGTGCCATGGTTGCTGCCCCAGGCCGCCGGATTGCTCGGGCTGCCCAGCGCAAACCAGGTGTCGGTCTTGGACAGGCTGCTGGTGGACTGTCCAACGCTACCCCAGTTGGTCCCACCGTTCCAGGAAACCTCGGCCTGCACCGAGCAGGGAGACTTGTTCTTGCTGACGCTGGCCTCGACATTGACCACGACTCCGTCAAAGAAGGCGCCGCTCGCGAAGGAGCCAAAGTTGAAGCCTTTCCAGACCTCCTGGTTGCCAGTGGTCTTTGAGGTGGCGTATGAACCGTTCGAAGTGTAGGTGTTACCCGGATTGGTCCAGGCCCCGCCGCTGGTGTTGCTGGTGGTGTAGGCACTCGGGGCGATGCCATTCGCGGGAGAACTGGCGTTATAGTTGGTGGGATTGGTGAATGCCGTAGTCGTTGAGGACGGGACCAGGCCCATGAGGGGGCCAACCCCGTAGTAGTTCTGCGGGCTGCCCATCGGCACCGGCAGCACGAACTCGGCCTTGGATATCTTGGCGGCGTCAAGGGTCTGGATGCCCACGACCTTGAGGAACATGGTTCCGACCTTGGCCGAGATTGTCACGTTGAGCTGTCGGGGGTTGACGCTCGGATTGACCGTGGTCGTGACCGTGGTATTGGCATCGAGGGTGTCATAGCCATTGCGCTTGGCCGCAGCTTTGGCGGCCGTATCGGCGGCCGCGCAGGTGTTATTGACCAGCGCCGTCTGGCAGGGCAGATAGACCGAGCCGGCCAGGGCCCCCGCATCGGCGGCACGCTGGATCCGCAGGCCATTCGACCAATACCAGCCGATGTCGACCACCATGGCCATCAACATCATGAATGCGACCATCCCTCCGGCGAAGATGACCAGCACCTGGCCCTTCTGCGATCGGAGCGAGGACGAACTGTGTTTCGCGACGGCCTTGGCGATCATGGTTCTCATTCGGCGCACTCCGTCGCTCATGGGTTCAGTACCATGATTGTCTGGTCGGTCATAGCGATGGTGTTGGCGCCGCCCCACGCCAGGAGGGATCCGAGGGGGGTGACCATGTGATACGTGTAGGAAAGATCGACCCCGAGGGCGTCCGGGGTCGCGCCGTTATCGCGGGCGCAAGCACCCCAGTTGCCGCTGGTCTGCTTGAACTTGAGGGCAACGCCATCAACCGTTGGCCCGACGCCGGGCGTCCACACGTTGATGAAGCCCGTGGCCGGTGCTTTCGTGGTGTCGTCGTACTTGAAGATGCGGATCTGCGTCACGTAGTTGATATTGACCATCGATCCGGTGCCGGTGATCACTCGCTGGACGGCGGCGACAACCTGATTGTCGATGGTCTTGCACGTCGTGCCGCTCGGCGTGCCGTTCTGGCCGTTCTGTCCGTTTGAGAGACCGGACCCGGTCCGGGCACCCTCGCGCGTGGCGTACTCGATACCCTGATGATGGGCGAACATGAAGCCGAATTCGGCCAGCCCCAACACCAGTACCATGAGAATCGGAAGGATGAGCCCAAATTCGACCAGGCTCTGGCCCCGCTCTGGCCGAAGGGTTCGCTGACGGTCCCGTGTCACTGGAATGGCTCCACGCGCATCTCGGCGGATCGCTCGAAGGTCATCCCCGACCCACCCAGGACGGCGCCATAGGGGGTGTGGTAGGGATAGAGGTACGTGATGTCCACCCCGATCGTATCGAGGCCCGAATGGCCGCTGCCGCAACCTATGCGGGTCGAACAACGCGCGCTCGGCGGATAGCCGTTGGCCGTCTGGTTGTAGGGGACGGTGAACGTAGTGCCATTGACGGTGCATGACATCGCGGCGGAGCCGCTACGGGTGTAGCTCGACAGGGCGCCGGCCTGCTTGACGCCGTTGGTGTCGGTCCGGTAGATGTCGACCCGCTGGATCTGACTGGCGAAGGCCGGGCCTCTGAAGCTTCCCTCAACCGTGCGCAGGATCGAACAGTCGGCGGTCGGGGCATCTGCGGCTTCAATGGCAACAAGGGCAGCGCCACGCGAGGCCGTGCTGACTGACAGCAAGGCGTTGAACATGAAGGCGAACTCGATCAGGGCGACCACGCAGAGCCAGAACAACGGGAAGACCAGGGCGAACTCGACGAGCGTCTGCCCATTCTTTTCCGCAGCGTTGTGACGAGATCGGTGCCGGAACCGGGAAATGAGATGCATGGTGGCCTTCGGGGTTTCCTGTGCCCTCACTATGCTGGTGGCACCATCGGGCCAATCCGGTACTAACGTTCAAGGGGCGCGGCCCATTAGTTTCAGAGCCGTGACCAATGGCCGATCGATGTGGCGGGTGTCAGGGTCGGCAGGCGCGAAGCGCCGATCCAGATGTCGGCCTGGTCGTCGCGTTCGCCAGTCAGTCGGCGAGACCACTGACCGTCAGCACCTCAATCGGCCGGTCTGGCGGTGGATGGGCGTCGACGGTCGGCGCGCGAAGTTCTGACCCCCGCTCAGGCTGACCGGAGGACGGGTGGGGGGCCGAGGGCCATGCACCCGGTGCACCGGAGGAGGTCGTGTTGCCAGACAACTTCGTCAAAGCGACCCACGAAGACGCACTCGCAGGCGCACTCGCACTCGCACTCGACCAGCCAACCGGGATCGGATGGAAGACCGCGCTCGATCTCCGCTCGATCGCCTGCGCCCAGCGTCAGGACAAACCGATAAGCGTCGAGGAGCTCGTACGCGTCCGCACATATCGCGGAGAAACCCAAGGCCGGACGGCCGTCGAGAGTACGGGCGAGCAGATCACCTGGTCGTCGGAGGTTGTCGTTCGCCAGGATCCCCTCTCCGCGCTGAACCCGAGCCTCGCCGGCGGCTCGCTGATCCGCGCTCAGGACCACCGGCCGATAGGCGTGACGAGTACTGGAGCCTCGCTGGCCGTTGCTCATTGACGCCAAGTCACGCGGCCGCCCTGGCCCAACGTTTCGTACGCACGCGGCGGCTTCATCGCCTACGACCGCCCCGCCATTCGTCGGACTTCGCCCCGGGCCGGGGGTTCCGGACACGCGACCTTGAACGGGCCGATGGCATCGCCGAGGTTGCGGCGAAGCCCCCGCAGGTTGCCGGTGGATTAATCGCTCCACACGATCCGGGGTGCCACGCACTCGGTCGGGTGGTCGACGGCCATCGCTACGGCCCATTGGTCGCGCCAGGGCTCAAGGGACGCGGCGAGCGAGCCGCTCACGGCGCCGGGCTTCCCGAACAGCAGGAACTCGTCTCCGCCGATTCGTACCGGGAGGACGCCATCGAGATCGCTCAAGGAGGCTCCGCGCGTGGCGAGGACCTCGTCACCGGCAACCTGGCCCTGTCTCGAGTTGAAATCGCCGAAGCCGGCCAGGTCGAGAAACGCGGCCTCGATCGGAAGGGCCGCGAGGCCCGGGACACCGGCGAGCACTGTTTCGAGCTCGTCGAGGATGGCCATCGTCGTCAGCCCGGTCAGTCGATCGCCCGCGAGCCGGACGTCCGGGCCGTACTGCCCGTCCGACGGCGCGATCGAGACAACGGCGTGGACGGTGAGCCCCGTGGGCCACGGCTTGAGCGCCGGGTTGAAGGAGCCGTCGAGGCTCGAGAGCTCCGTCGCGACCGATGCCGCCTCACCGCCTCGCGAGTGCCCGACAAGGGCGACCCGGTCCATGTCTACCCTGCCGGCCAGCGGGCCGGCGGCGTCGGCGTTCCAGGTCCGCCACTGGTCGAGGTGGAGCAGGAGCAGCCAGGCACGCACCGCCTGCTCGCTGCCGTGGTAGTCGCCCGCCCAGGACCCGTTCAGGAAGTTCTCGTCAATCGAGACGCCAATGAAACCGCGGCTCGCGAGATGATCGGCGAGGTAGGCATAGCCCGCCTCGCTCTCGGCGCCCATGGCGTGGTTGCCGTGCACGATGAGGACGAGCGGGAATGGTCCGTCGCCGCCGGGCATCCAGACGCGGCCATTGAGAGGCAGCGCCTCGACCCCGAAGCCCCAGTACCAGCGCCGGGCCTCGTCCGCGCCACCCCCGATCGGGGAGATCGCGCGGCTCGCGTCGACGGTCGGCGTGCGGAGCAGCACGTCTGTGCCATACGCGGCCCGCTTGTCGACGCCGCTGCCGTACGTGAAGGTGGTGACCGAGTGCTGCCCGCGCGCGCCCGGGTCCTCGAGCGTCGTCGCTGAGTGGGCCGCCCCGTCGAGGCCCGAGGTCGGCCGGACGAGGTGGGTATCAGAGCCCGGATCGAGCAGCACCGCAGTCCCGGCGATCCCGGCGACGATCGCCACCACCAGTGCGGACCCCGTCAGGCCCAGCCGCACGCGGGGAGCCGTCCTGGGGATTCGCCGGGACGCGGCCCGCGCCAGGCCGAGGGCGGCCCCGACGCCCGCGCCGAACCAGATGTACGGAGCGAGGGCGGAGTCGGGTGTAACGAGGCCCCCCAAACCCGTGCGTCCCAGCACGAAGATCACGAGGAGCAGTGCAGCCATGAGCGCGACGCTCGCCGGGACCGCGGCGATCAACCCGAAGGGCGTGGCGACGACGGCCCCGAGGGCACGCACGACTCGTCCCCTGTCGGTCGCGCGTTGGATGCGGCTTCGCAACCACCCAGCGGCTCGAAAGATGGCGACGAGGACCCCGGTCGTGATCCCGAGCGCGGCGATGACCAGGACGGCGGTGAGGGCCATGTCGCCGACAGGCCCCAGCGCGATGGCACGGGTTGAACCACTGACCGTCGTTACGATCACGTATACCGTCGCAAACCCCGCGATCATGCCGTCGAGCGCGTCGCCCACGAGCCCCGCCACGGCGCGGATCCATCCGCGGATGCCCCGTTTCGTCACCGTGTGCCGCCCCGCGGAAACAGGTACTCCGTCAGGAAGCGCAGCACCCTCGCCCGCTCGTGGGAACGCGACGGATTGCGCGGCTCTCCCCGAGTGAGACTTGCTGCCTGCCAGGAGCCCAGCCCCGTCGCGGCCCTCCCTCATGGGCGAGCCTCGGCCGGCGGTTCGAAGCCGAGGCGGCCGCGGGTGGCGATCAGGAGGGCGATGGCGATCGCGCCGAAGGCCACGATGCCCACGATCATCGGGCCTGCAGACGTGGCCGGCACGATCGAGAGCGACGCGTTGATCCCGGCGTGCGTGACCATCGCCATCCAGAGGCTGCCCGTGCGGTTGTAGACCCAGGTGAGCAGGGGCGAAAGCGTCATGACGAAGAGGAGGAATGCCGCGATCGTGCCGACGTCGGCGCCGCCGTTCTCGGCCGCCCACTCGGGCACGAGGAACTGCGGCAGGTGCCACGCGCCCCACAGCACACCGAGGATCAGCGTGCCGACGAGCGGCCCCCTCGCCTGCTCGAGGCGCGGCAGGGCGAATCCGCGCCAACCGGGCTCCTCGAACAGGGGGCCGCTGAAGAAGCCGAAGACGAGGTAGAACGCGAACGTCGACGCCATGGCTCCCGGGACGGCGCCGCGGAGCGCGTCCGCGCCGCCGGGGAGCACGGCCACGGCGCCCAGGCACGCGGCGGGAAGGCCGAGGATGGCGATGGCATACCAGCGGACTCCGACGCGCCACCTTCGCCCACCGCGGCGCATCTCGCGGTACGCGGGATCACCGCCGATCGCGGTGAGCACGATGCGCGCGGCGATGGTCGGGCCGAGGGTCTGGACGAAGATGGCGGCCGCGGCGGGCGCGCCCATGAGGCCGTAGAGGATGAGCAGCAGGCCCCACGACACACCGTAGGCGAGCGCGAAGAATGCCGGGAGCGGGTGGGCGCGCACGACCTCGACGATCCGTCGATTGCCGCCGAGGTGCACCATCGCCGCGGTCACGGGCGGCCCGCCAGGTTCCCCGCGCCGCCCGAGAACAGGGCGAGTGCTGCGGCAACCCCCACGAGCAGGAGCAGCACGTGGATGCGGTGGCCAGCACGTGAGGCAAGGCGGATGGTCACGCTGATCGATCCTTCGTCCACTGGAGGTGCGCCCGGCCCCTCAGCGCCCTGGACCGATGCGCGGGTGCCCTCGTGCGCGATTCTCGGGGCGGCGGCGGTCTGCGCGGAGTGCGGGACGACACCAACCGGCGGTCCGGATGGCCCAGGTGGTGCGCTTTCACCCTGCCTGCGTCAGCCGAGCCCACCTCTGTCGCTCCGCAGCGCTCAGGAGCGAGACTTCAGGCCTCGGGCGCTACTTGATTGTGACGGCCTCTCGGCCGGGGCATTGTGGCCCAAGGCCGAAGACACTGCGCGCGTCGGCCGTCGCACGAACGCGCGTATCGAAATCGAGCCTCCAGGCTGCGTAATTCGCGGACGGCTGCCCCTGGCCAGAATTCACGCCGGTCGCGATCGAGCCAGCTGCCGCCGAAGCCAGAGCCCCAGGGCGAGCGCTCCGACCGCGGGCACGAACGACCAGGCCGCGAACATGAGCAGCGTGACGGCGATGACCTGCTGGACGTCGCCAAGCGAGTCCGTTCGAGTGCCCGGGCCGAGGCGCGCAGCGAGCCCGGCGAGGCTGTCGGCGAGCCCCGTGAGGGAAGCGGCATTGGCAGCGAGGGCATCGCGGTTCGCCGTCAGATCATCGGCGATGATCGGAATCTGGCTCCCGAGGCCGTCCATGCTCGCCGCGATCCGCCCGACCGCGTCCGCCGACGATGACAACGGCGTTGCCCCGAAGATGCTGACCGACCGGAGCTGCGCTTCGAGCCCGGCAAGGTCCGATTGCACCTCGGTAATCGTGACGGCCGCGGCCGAGACGGCCTGACGCGCCCCATCCGCGGTCCCGCTGAACGACTGGACAGTCGTCGACGCGCCGCGCAGCAGGATCGCGCTGAGCGCCATCGTGCTCGCCGCCTGGGTGACCGTCGCCTCGGCGTCGGTGCGCAGGCTGCTGATGCGGCCGTTGACCCAGACCGTCGCGCCGAATCCGGACGCCGCCACGACGAGCCCGACGAGGCCGAACGCGATGAGGCCCTCGGCTCAGCCACGGCAGCCCCGTGGTCCGGCCGTTCGGCGCGGGCGCGGCGCCCGTCGTCACGGCCGCAGCCCCACGCTGGCGAGCTCCGCACGGGCGAGTCGGTCGTGGCGGCCGTTTGCCCAATCGCCGATGGGATCCGGCGTGTAGCCAAGGAGGGTCGAGTAGTCGAGCCGGGAAACCGCCCGCATCGGCAGGATGCGCTCGATGGAGGCGTCGACCGCGCGAGGCGCCGTGCGGATGGCTCGACTGGCGGCCCGAACACGCCGCAGCCGCTTCCACCGCCAGGGCAGGTAGCGGTTCAGCCACGGTACGAGGGTCACGAGGGCGAGCAACAGCGCGAGCACGACGGAGACGACGACGACGAACTGCTCGAGCTGCGAGCCGAAGGCGGACAGCGGCTGGCCAGGCGCGGCGAACGCATTCCGCGCGATGTCACCGAGCTGCGGTCCGACGAGCAGCACGCCGGTCAGCGAGTCACCCAGGTCGCGCCCGCTCTGGACCATCTGCTGGCCGCCGCTGCGGATCGTCCGGCCGGCCTGGGCAAAGCTCGCCAGGAACAGGAAGAGCCGCACGGCGATGCTGCCCCAGAACAAGACCCACAGGAGCGTCGCGACGTCGGCAATCTGCTCCTTCGTCCGCGCGACCGGCAACTCGCTCCAGATCTTGATCATCGGCAGCCCCTCGTCCGACGCGGCCCCATGTTGCGATGATCCACCGGGGCGGTTGCCTCAGCGGCCGGTGCGTCGACCGGCTTCACCGACGGACCTGGGGTCGGTCGAGCGCGCGACGATCGCCGCTCCGAGGATCAGAGCAGGTGTCATCCCGGCGGCAATGACGACGCGCGGAGCGCCCGACAGGAAGAATCCGGTCCCGAGGCCTACGGAGCTTGCCGCCAGCCATCGGAGCGTGGAGTTCGGCAGCCGCTGCACGGCAACGGCCGTGTCGAGTGCGCCGGTTCGTGCGGCGTCGGCCGTTTCGGGCACCTGCTCGACAACGGCAACCGCCGCGGCTCGAACCTTCCTCACGCCGTCGAGGACCTGATGCCCGATTCGGCGGAGGTTGCCTCGAACACGACGCAGTGGTGTCTTTCCATTCAGAGAGCGCCGCTTTGATTGCCGGAGTCGCATCGATCTCAACCGTTCTTCGTTGTTGCCGAGGGCTTGTGCACTCGCAACGGCATTGTCCGGGCACCGCCCGCCTCCGTCATGACGACGAGTCACACGGGCCACCGTTCATCGCATCGCCGCCTCGTCCGCGCGTCGCAGCGCTGCGGTCAGGTCTCCGAATCGAACACCAGGCTCCAACGCCCCGACACGAGCGCTCGTGGGCTCAGGTGACGATGGTGGCCAAACCCTGTCGGCACGGGAGTGTCGCCCGAGATCGTCAGGACGCGGATCACGCGGCCGCGGGCACGACTGAGCCGCCAAGAGGCACCCCGAACTGATTTGTGGGCCGGCGGCGGGACGCCAGATGCCCGAGCGGCGGGCCGATCAGACCGCTTCGTAAGACAGCAGGTCCTCGGTTCAAGTCCGAGTGTCGGCTCCACTTCTCGAATTCGAGGTGAGGGCCGCCGACCTCAGTCGACGCCCAGCCTTGCGGCGAGGAAGCACGAGGCCAACAAGCCTCCGCGGTTGCGCCACTCGGCGACGGGCGCATTCAGACCGGGTGCAGCTCGAAGACACGTCGATCCACCGCGACTTCCGCGGGATGGTTGAGATCGACGCCATCGACCAGCCGAACAAGCGTCGCGCCAAATGGCAGTGATCGGGCAAAGGGACCATAGATGTCGCGAAAGAACTCGACTCGCTGTGTCTGGTCCAGCTCGGTCGCGGTCACGTCCTCCGTGTGGTGATGCTTACGGATCGTCGCGCGGCCGGCAGCGCGTAGATTGCGCACCCAATTGACTTCGCCCCAGGGTGCCCAGACCCAACGGCGGCCCGAGATCTCGATGACTGCCACGGCGGCCGTGCGAGGCTCGCCGCTCTTCCGGCCGCGAATCGTGACGAGCGCGTTCGGGCCAAGCGGAACGCCGACCTTCAGCAGGAACTTGAGAAGTGGGCTGAAGAGCGAGACCTGGAGTGGTACGTGGGCGGTTGGCCCGCTTTCGTCGGTCATCTGGATGGCTCCCTTCGTGTTGCGCCGCGGGCCTTACCGGACCGCCTCGTAATGGAGAAGCACCTCCCTGTTCTTGCCCGGCTTCGTCTCGACCAGGCTGAGCGTGGTCTGGCCGTCCATCCGGCCCCAGTACCGTGGACCCTTCCCGTAGACCACGGGCATGACGAAGAACCAGTAGTCGTCGGCGAGGTTGCGACGGAGGCACTCCCGGACCACGGCGGGGCCGCCCTCGAGGATGATGTTCCCGCCCTCTTTGCGCTTCAGCTCCTCAAGGATCTCGGCGAGATCGCCGCCCAGGATCCGCGAGTTCTGCCAGTCGGAGGACGTCAGGCGGTTCGACAAGCAGACCTTCTCGACGCGGTCCAGGTAGCGCCGGTAGTCCAGGAGCCATGCCGGCTCGTCCGGATCGAGCGCCTTCTCGCTCCACGTCCGCTGATGGCCGAGAAAGGATCGGCGGCCCATGACGACCGTCGTGACGTCGTCGAACCGGTCGAACCACATGTTCCGAAACAGCGCGTTGGGCTCGGCCGAGGGCGGACCCGAGGTCGGATACTCCGGAAAGGCACCGCGGCCGTCCAGGGTCATGTACACGTTCGCCGTGATCTTCCGCACGATTTCGACCTCCGAGCCCTCGGACCCCGGCCGCGGAGGTTCCGCTTCCGAGGCATGGAAGCATACCCAGCCTTCGGCGGGGCCTCAGGAATGCCGACTTCTCTGTGCGGAAGCCTCGCAGGGCTCGTGGCCCCGACCAAGCCTGATCGTCCCGTCATTGGCGACACGATGGGGAGGCATCGTCGCAGGATTCGAGTCCTGCGGGGCCCCAGGCGTGCCGAGATGACGACCTCGCTCGGGAGGCTCCGAAGCGAGAGAGTGGGCAATGCCACTCGTCGGTGATTACGAACGAAGTCCGTCCGCCACTTTTGGCCCCGGCTGGCCCGCACACTTGACGACTCGATGCTGCGCGCGCGGGTGGTCGAGGTCCCACATGGACGCTTCTCGAAGTCCCGCCGATCCTGTGTGGCTACGCTCCGTGAGCCTCCACCTCCGCTTCCGTGGCGCCGGAGCGATCCCGGGCGAGGCGGTGGTATTCGCGCCGAAAGTACTCGATCTCCTTCTGCACGGCGTCCCACTCAGGGGTGCCGACATCCACCGTCGCCAGCTTCTGGTCCGCCACGCGCCACGCGGACAGCGCCTCTCCGACCGTATACCTGCGCCCGGGATCCCCCACTGCCTCGTCGCTAGGCTCGAGGATGACCTCATATCCGCCCTCGGGTCGTACCGAGATCAGGTAGCTGACGCGGATGAGCCGACCGTCGGGACGCCGGAGGGTCCCCGTGCCGAGGATCGGGTTTCGGCCGGCCGCGCTCCACGCGGCCGAGAACCCGTTCGAGGCGGCCCGGTCGTCCTCAACCGAGAGTGCGCCGCTCGGGAGGTCGCGCAATTCCTCGATGCTGAGGCCGAGCAGGTGGAGCGCGCCATCTGTGGCTTCGAGGATCGTGGAATCATCGTGAACGAGGATACGGGCGTCACGGCGGACCATCGGTCTTCTCCCGGTGCGCGTCGACCCTGCGCGAGATCGGGAGCGTAGCAGGTCGACACTGCATCGACGAGGCCGCTGGGGCGGGCATGGGAAGGCCGGACGGTGGGACCATCGGCCGGCCTTCCCAGGTCGTATTCGAAGGTGGGCGCCGTCGCCCACGTCATCAATCTGTCAGGTACGGTCGAGGATCCGATCGGCTTTTCGGTCGATCGTGTGCTCCTCCTTCCGGGTGATGGTGCCTTTCTTGACCTGCTGCGCCGCTCGCGCCTTGGCGTTCCTGGCGTGGGACGCGTCCGGCATCGGGTATTTCCGCTCATCGGGGAGTCCGAACTTCGACTTCGGCAGCGAATCACGCTTCCGTGACGTGAGCTCAGCCATGGGAGCCTCCTTGCTTCGCCTGACCCGGCTGGATCCTGGCAGCGGTCCAGCACCGGATCGGGCATCCACCATCGCGCCCCTGCCGATGCGTCCGGACAAACGCGGCACCTGACGCTCCTTGCAACACCGTTGCGCCCCGCGCGGGCATGACCTCGAGCGGCTGGCCGTCACGACGGCCCGGGCCACCTCTCCGATGTCGCGCATTCGCAAGGCGCGTGGCGCGGCGGGCTGCGCAACTGACATGCCGACGAAGGCATCGTGAGCGGCGAATCCGTTCACGGAGGTGTTCGACATGATGACCGTCGTTCGACGCTGCACCAGGTGTGGCTCGCTCGATCGAAACCGGCGCTGGGAGTCACTTGAGGCTGCCGCCGACGCTGGCGTCTGGAGGCAGGATTGGGCCTGCCCCACGTGCGCCTGGCCTGAGGCCGATCTCGTCGAGGACCTCGTAAGCGATGAAACGGCCCAAGGCGAGCCGCTGGCGACATCCGGCGTGCGGGGATCTGGGCCGCTCCCGGACTAGACGCCTCGCGGACGACCGCGTTCCTTCCTCGGCGGCGCTCTTCTCCGAGCGCCGCCGATTCATGTTCTCCTGGTGCCCGTCAGGTCGGCAGGTGCCCACGTCCCCCGAGCGGGAACGCGTGGCGGTTCGCCCGAGCCCCCGACATCGGTGAGCGATGCCGCCGGACTGCCGCGGGATTGCAACGCTCCGAGCCACCCGCTGCCGGCTGGATGGATCACCGACCCGACCACGCTGCGTGGATCACGGATACCCGACTTGGGTCGCGTGCCCCGGCTGAGGCCCTGGAATGATCATTTCACTCATCGGGATCGCCGGCCGGATGGCCGGCGACCTCCTCACGAGCGCGCTGGGCTGGGCGAGCAGCCTGCTCTTCGGGCGCGTGCCTCGCTCGCACCAGGTCTTCCTGGTGTTGATGATGGCCCTGTCCCTCCTTTGGGCGGTTGCCGTCCTCGGGATCGTTCTCCCGAGCGTCAATTCCCTGCTCCTGGCCGGGACGCCACATCCGCCGTTCGTGAATCGGGCATGGCTGGGGGTTGCCCTCATCGTGCTCGCTGCCTTCCTGCCGCTCGGCGTCGGTCTGGCCGGGTTCCTGGTGCCCGCGACCGGTGAGCGGGAAGAAGGTCCTGCCATCGTGCGCGAGGTCCTCCGCGGGTACCTCCTCGCCCCGGTGATCAGCGGGCTCCTGGTATTCCTGGCAGGCGTCGGAGTCGCTCGCAAGATCCGGAGCAAGCGCCATGGATGGTCCGACATCCACGTGCCGATCGTCGTAAAGACGGACGGCTACGACGACGTCGTTCACGACCTTCGCGAAGCCCTCCTCCGCGCGGGCCTGGACGTCCGGGTCGAGGACGCCCCGCGCGTCATGACGGTCCCCGCGGAGATCCTGACGCGGGTCGCCGGCGCGCACGTCCAGAAGCTCCGTCCCGACCACCTCGTCGACCTCAACGCGCCGGACCTCCGGGTCGGCGTCTACCCCTCCGACATCGCGATCTCCGGGTCGACCACCGAACGTACCCGCGCTCGCGCGGCGATTCTCAGCCGCCTCGCCACAACGTCCGCCCACTTGACCGCCAGCGCCGAGGCCCAGAAGGTCGAGGACCAGCTGGAAGCGATGTCCGCGGCCCGGGGCCGCGCGGGGGTGCCGCTCGCGCCGGAATCGAGGACTGCCCTCGACCAGGTCGACGCGACGCTGCTGGGCCTCGCCATCCCGACCGACGAGTGGGACATCCTCTACCGCCTGCGCCTCCAGATCGAGCGCGATCTGCTCGTCGGAGCCGAACCAGGCACGGTCTTCCCAGGGGACGGCCAAGGTCGTCACCGTGGCGTGACGGAGCGGGCCGAGGTCCGCCATGCCCCCAGGATCGGCAGGACCGTGCCGGATGCGGTCGCGGGGCAGGTTTCGCCCCGCGGATCCCGATGGGTGCCAACCACCCATGAGGAACCCACTGTCGGATCGAACCCTGCCATGAAGATCGGAGGAACCCTGTGAACAACACCGACCGCCGCCCGAACGACGAACCGTCGGGGAGCACGCCATGGCTCATCCTTGCGATCGTGAGCTTCGTCTGCTTCGTCGGCCTGACGCTCGGCGTCAAGGCCGGCCTCTTCATGACGTTCGACCACCAGCTGTTGATGAACGTCCACCAGCAGATCCCCCACACCAGCTTCTGGGACCTGATGTCGCAGTCGGCGAACTACCCGTTGATCGCCGTGGGGCTCGGTTTCGCTGGATGGCTCCTCGTCACCGGGCGGCATCGCGAGGCATTCGTCGCTCTTGCCCTGATGGCCGCGGTGACGATCGGCAGTGAGGTAACCAAACAGGTCGTCGGGGAGCGACGCCCATCCGGCAATGGCGACGGCATTCCGGGGGTCCCGGGAGCGTTCCCGTCCGGCCACGAGCTCGAGGCCCTCTCGATCTGGGGTATGGTCGCCATCCGCTTCTGGCGTAGCTCGTTTGCCCGGTGGCTGCGGTCGTTCGTCGTCGCCCTTGTGGCGATCGAGGTGGTTCTGGTGGGAGTTGCCCGTCTCGTCCTTGACGAGCACTGGCCGGCGGATGTCATCGCCGGGTTCCTCGGCGGGTTCGTCGTCCTCGGCCTGTACGCCTGGCTCACAAGGCCGGGAGGCTGGGCGGACCGCCCGCCCGCCCGTCGCCATCCGGTCGATTCGCCACCGCACGACGAGCAGCGAGCCACGGCCCGCGCGAAGGCGGCCTAGGTCCGTATGCGGCGCATCTCGGTCAGCACGAGGTCCTCGACGACCGTGAGGCCGGTCCCGCGCTTGGTCGCGTGGGAAGACTCCGAAGGCGCGGAGCGCTGGAGGATCACTCGGGCATCGCGTCGGTCGAAGACCAGCCGTGCCAGCATGTTGCCGAAGTGAGGACCCGTCGGATGGTGCCACTGAATCGGCAGCGGCGGGACACGCGTCAGGCGATCGAGTGCCTTGGTCATGTGCTCCACCGTCCGGCTCCAGCCCACGTGGAACACGATCCGCATCGGCAACGGGATGGTGTTGTTGATCGGCGAGCAGGTGATCTGGAACACGCGCGCGTCGAGGAGCGGCCGGTAGTCCGCCTCAGAGACGTACGTGTGGTGGACATCGCCAGACACGACGCAGATCGTCGCTGGCGCAGGCGCCCCGTGCTCGCCGAGCCCCACCCTCGCGAAGAGGCGGGCGAGGCGATCGAACGAGGCCCGGAATGCGGCCCAATGCTCGAGGTCGACGGCTCGCCGGAGCCACTCCCCGACGCCGGCGAGGCGCCGCCCCCGCGAACCTGCCGCCAAGGCCTCGTCCCAGGACTCGATGTCGTGCAGGGCCCGGGGCAGGAGCCAGGGCATCGAGGTCGCCACGACGAGATGCTCGAACCCACCCCCTTCAACCTGCTGCTCGATCCACTCGAACTCGGAATCGCTCACCATGGCACGCTGGCCGTTTGCCAGGATGCGCCCGCAGCGCGAGTCGATGACGAGGAGGCGGACGGGCCCAAAGTCCCTGCGGTACGACCACCTGGTGCCCTTGGCCCCGTCCGCCTCCCGGTCGGCGTGCCTGGCGAAGGCCCGCAGTGCAGGCGCCGCATCCGCTTGGGCTCGGACAATGCGGTACATCTCATCCGCAAGGAGCCCGGCCGGGCTGAGGTTGCCGAGGTGCTGGTACAGCCAGTACGACATCAGGGCGCCCGTGATCCGCTCGTCCCACCAGCCGGTCTTCTGCATCTCGCGGCGCCATGCATCCGAGGTGTTCCAGTCATCGCGGACGTCATGGTCGTCAAAGATCATCGAGCTCGGCAGGGTCGAAAGGAGCCACCGGACCGACGGCTCGCTCCACGTTTCCCGGTAGAGCCGCGTGTACTCCTCGAAATCGGCGACTTCAGTCCTGGGCGGTTTCCGGATGTCCCGCCGGCTCCGGATGAACCGCTGCATCTCGGGCGACGTGTCGTCGGCATAGATCTGGTCGCCGACGAGCAGGAGGAGGTCCGGCCAGGTCTCTGGATCGTCGACGGCCATCCGGCCGGCAAAGGTAACGAGGACATCGGTCGGCTGGCCATTCCCGCCCCGGCCGTGGATCGGGATCACGTCCCTGCAAGACCCAAAGATCAGGCTGATCGGCCGCTCGGGGTCGATCGTCCGGATCCTGCTCGGCGGCTGCGTGTATCCCGAGGGAGGCCAGACCGCCCGACCGTCGATGCGAAGCTCGTAGTCCTGCGCCGTCGCGGGTTGGAGACCCGTGATCACCACGATGGCGTAATGATGCCCAGCGACCGCGAACGTCCGCTCTCGGCCACCGGCGGCACCCGCGACCACCTCGACGTCGCATGCGGCGTCGGTCTCGACCCATATTGTGGCGTCGCGCTCACCGACATGGCGGAGCAGCGGTCCAAGAACGAGTTCGGCCATCCGCCTGTTTGTAACACCCGCCGACGCGCGCGGGCATGTACAAGGGCGATACAGAATCAGGAGGCCGCGTGATGGATTCGCAGCAGCGCGAGTCGAGCGTGGCGAGGCCGCCCCGACCGCCTGACACGGGCGCGGTGGGATCGCGGGTCGATGCGGGTCCAGGCACTGAATCCGGGCCGCTCGGCCGCGTCGACCCTCTCGAACCGAGAGCGGCCATTCCTGTTCCCCGGCCGCCATTGGGCCTCGCGACCCTCGCGGTGGTGACCGGATTCGGCAGCCTCATCGCCATCCTCGCCGTCCTCGGCTTCATCGCCGAAGCGATCCGTGACAAGGAGGTCTTCGTCCTCGACACGGTGGCGACGCCGTTCCTGCATGGGATCCAGTCGCCAAGCCTGGACGCTCTCATGAATGGCTTGACCACGATCGGCTCGAGCTGGGTCATCCCGCCGCTTTTCCTGGTCGCCGTCGTGGGTCTCATCCGGGTCCCGCGCTGGGGCGCCGCGGCCTACCTTGCCGTGACGTCAATCGGCGGGGTGGTCATCGAGTGGTCGATGAAGCTCTTCTTCGCCCGGCCCCGGCCGCAGCTCGCCTGGGCCCACGTCCAGCCCGACTACAGCTTTCCGAGCGGCCACACCATGAACTCCGTGATCTTCTATCTCGCGCTGTCGCTGGTCCTGTGGTCGATCTTCGGCCGTCGCGTCGGCCTAGTGTCGACCGCCCTTGCTTCGGTCCTCGCGATCGGCGTCGGCGTCAGCCGCATCTACCTCGGCTACCACTACCTGACGGATGTTCTCGGCGGCATCCTCGCAGGGATCGCCTGGCTCCTCATCGTCGGCTTCTCCTTCCGCATTCGACCCACCTGGTGGTCCTGGGGGCGGCCCGTGCCGACGGCCAACCCGAGTGCCCGACCGCATGTCGAAGCCCTCGGCGCGACAGCGAACGACCAACCGCCGGACCCGGGCCGAAACGAGGATCGACCCCGATGACGGCCGGACTGGTGATCGGTCGCCGACGGCCAGGGCGTCCGATCGGGCGGGCGGTCAAGGTCACGGTGCAAAGGCTCGAAGCCGCGGGCTGGACCGTGGCCGGCGCGCTCGTGACAGGCAAGAAGGACGTTCGCAGGCGAACCGCACGGGCTGTCCGCGACGGCGTCGACGTGGTCGTCGCCGTGGGCGGTGATGGCATGGTCCTCCAGGTCGTCCAGAAGCTGGCGGGAACGCCGGTGTCCCTCGGGATCATTCCCATGGGAACCGGCAACCTCCTCGCGGGCTCCCTCGGGATCTCGACGAGGTTCGACGATGCGGTCGAGGTCCTCCTCGGCGGTGGAGGACGCCGGATCGACCTGGGCCGTGCCAGGATCGGCAGCAAGCACCGCTACTTTTCAGTCGCCTGCGGGATCGGCTTCGACGCCGAGGTGATGCAGGGCACGACCAAGGACCAGAAGCGACGGTGGGGCAAGCTCGCGTACATCGCCAACACCCTTCGCCTGAGCCGACGCCTTCGGAACGTGGCCCATGAGATCACGATCGATGGGTCGGCCAGCACCATGCAGGCCACCCAGGTATTCGTCGCCAACTGCGGACGTATGGGCCTGGCGATGCAGCCGCGGCTGGACATCGAGCCGGACGACGGGCAGCTTGATCTGGTCGTGATCAAGGCCTCCAGCCGCGTCTCCGGACTCCGCGCGGGTTGGGAGGCGCTTCGTCAGGACGACGAAGGCGAGAGCGGCGGCGGCCACTCGTTCCGGGCCAGGACCAAGAACGTCAGGATCACCGCCAAGCCCAGCCGGCTCGTGGAGCTCGACGGCAGCGTCATCGGAACGACGCCGGTCAAGGTCAAGGTGCGAGCCGGGGCGCTCAACGTCCTCGTTCCGGTCCGCGAAGTGGCAGGTACCGGCTGAGGCGAGCCCGTGGCTGAACCCGTGAATGAGGCGAGCCCGTCGGCTGACCGGCGGGCTCCTTCTCGTTCAGGGACGTGGGACCTGGCCGGGCGCTGGCAGGTCCCGCGTGCCCCGATCTATCCGATGAGGGCGACGTCCGCGGGCTCGGCCGGCTCGGTTGCCGAGCGCTCCGGGAGCGTCGTGGCACCCTCGACATCGAGCAGGTATCCGATGCCCTGGAAGGTTCTGATGCGACCCGGCTCACCGGGCGCGGAACCAAGCTTTCGACGGATGCGGCTGACCCAGACACGGAGGTATTGGAGGTCGTCGCGGTACTCTGGGCCCCAGACCTTGGTGAGCAGTTCGGTATGGAGGACGACCTTTCCGGCGTTGGCGGCGAGGTGCTGGAGCAGTAACCATTCCGTCCGCGAAAGCTGCACCAGCTCGCCATTCCGGGTGACCATCCGACGCTCGAGGTCGATCTCCACGTCGTCGAAGCGGATGACGCCCGCGCCCGGTTCCGCGCCGCTGGCGCGCCGGATGACCGCCCGCACGCGGGCGGCCAGCTCATCCGGGTGGAAGGGCTTGGCGATGTAGTCGTCGGCTCCGAGGTCCAGGCCCTTGGCCTTGTCCGCCGTCGATCCCTTGGCCGTCAGCAGGATGACGGGCACCGGCCGGCGCTCCCGAAGCTGGCGCATGATCTCGATGCCGTCGAGATCGGGCATGACGATGTCGAGGAGGATGATGTCTGGGCGGATTTCCTCCGCCTTCTCGAGCGCCTGCTCCCCGCTGTTCGCGGTGACGACGCGGAATCCCTCCTCGGACAGGGCAATGGCGACGAGCTTCGTGATGCGCGGCTCGTCGTCAGCGACGAGCACGAGGGGCTGTGTCGACACGGGGGCCTCCTGGGTAGCGGAGCACATCCAGTGTGCGGGGTCCCTGCAACCCACGGGTCCTCGGGACTTTGCGGGCGTCTGCCCGCGTCCCGGCCATGGTCACGTTCAGCGGCTGCACGATGCGGCGGCTGGGTCTTGCAGATGTGTTACATCCGCATTACAGCGTCATGCGCCGGGGCCGACACTCAACCTCGTGCACCATCGATCGTTCGGCGAGGGCGACCGCGACGGCGACAAGCCCCCGGCCGTCTGCGCCATCGGTCGACGACGCGGCCGCCCGGGGGCCAATCTGCTGGCGAGACGGTGGCCGATCAGTCAGGCCCCGTCCGGATCGCCCTTGTGGTTCATCTCGTCGACGCGGCCGCGCTCGTAGGCCACCCGGCGGGACGCGTCGTCGAGGTCCTTGTGGACCTCATCGCCGACGTTCTCGATACCGTGGCGTGCACGATCGCCCGCGTTGGCGATCTTGTCGCCGATGGATTCGTCGCCATCGCTCCGGCGCCAGGCTTCCTTGGCGTCGTCTTCCATGTCGCGAATCGCCTTCTTCAATTCCTGCATCTTCAGTTCCTCCGTGTCGGGAGCCTGCGGCCCCGCGTTGGACCAAACATAGGCGGGCGACCGTCGGTCCCATGCACCTCCTGGCGCGCGGGGCATTGCATTCCGGTTGCAGCCGGGCACGCCAACGGGAGGCGCCGATCCCAGGCGCGACCGTCCGGAGGAGTGGACGGTCGGAGGAGGGGAGTGAGAATCCAGCGCGGGTGGCCGGACTCCCAGGAGGAGCGAGCCCGCGAGCGAGGTCGCCGTGCCTCGTGTGGATGATCGCCGGTAAACCCTCCGATATGGAATGACGGGCCCGCGATCCCTCCTTGCATTTGCATGACGTTGGACATCGCCGCCGGGGCCACCGTCCCAACGGAGCGGGCGTCAGGGGCGCATCGCCTCCGAGGCCAGGATCTCCAGTGCCGCCGCCGACACGTCACGGGCGTTGGAGTCGCATCGATGGACGGCGGCGGGGCCCGGCGTGGACCCGATGAGGACGGTCTGGAGGAGGGCCGATCGCCCAACGCAGCGGCCGACATCGCTGGTCAGGTACCAGGAGGCCGCCGGCGGCCGTACAACCACGTTGTCGAGTTCAAGGCTCGACCATTCGCCGCCAGGTGCGGCCCATCCCGGTGTCCCAGCAGCGTCGTCGACAACGAGAATCACGTCGTGTCCAGCTTCTCGAAGGACGCGCAGTGATCGGAGAGCGCCTTCGTCGGGAACATCGGAGCCTCGGTTGCCGGCGACAATTGCGTCGATATCGACGTAGATCGTCGTCACGGGCGATCCCGCTCGATTGAACCCCGCCAGGCGCCAGTCTCGACACCACGTGCCTCGATGAACGCCTTGAAGCGTTCCGTGTCGCCCCGAGTCCGGCGGGCTACGAAGCCCATGGCATCGCCGGCGGTCTCGACGATGCCGTCGGGCTCGACGTCGAGATCGAGGGCCACGTCGGTGCTGCCGTCGTCCAGCGCAACGAAGCGAACGACACCGTCGTTGCGAGCGCCGTCGATGCTCCGCCACGCAATGAGCTGGTCTGGCTCCTGGTTCACGATCTCGGCGCGCCAGTGCGTCGCCTTGCCGGCAATCGTAGCCGTCCAGTCGAGGGTTCGGTCGTCAACTTGGACCACCTCGTCGACGCCCTCCATGAAGAGCGGAAACTGCTCGAATTGCGTCCACTGGTCGTAGACGACGCGACACGGCCTGTCGACGGCAATACGAGCGCTGATGTGGGTCATGGGTCTCTCGCGTGGAAGGGGACTGCATCCCGTGCGAACGTCGGCGCCCACCCGTGCCGGTGGGCGCCGAGCTCGTCGCCGGATCGTCCGGCGACCCACGGAATCGGCTCAGAACACGCCGCGGCCCGCGCGGCTTCGGCCCGTGATTGCGCTCCAGATGAGGACCGCGATGACCGCCCCGACAGTCGCCGTCACGATCGAGCTGACATCCAGGGCACCGTTAATGGCGTCGATGCCGAACAGCGCGCTGGCGAGGAAGCCGCCGATGAGGGCGCCAATGATCCCGAGCACGATGTGCCCGATGACGCCCAATCCTTCGTCGCCGCGGACGAGGAAGCCGGCCAGGTAACCGGCGATCGCCCCGAGGACGATCCAAGCAAGAAGGCTCATGAGTACCTCCATCCCATGCGGTACAGGACCGATCCTGGTCCGTGGGCCACTCTCCCCGATCGGCCACGTCGCGGGTACTACGCTGCAGCCTCCGTCCGTTACAACGGCCTTCCGTCAACCCCCTGCCACTGATCTTGCGAGACACAGACCGCGACCCAGCCCGAAACTGTCACGAAGGTGCAAGCCGATTTCGCGAGGTCCCTTGCTCACCGGCAAAACGGGTCGGCTAGGATGCCTCGAGGGGACCGTCACCGCGAGGAGACTATGGGCGCGCTTCGCGACATCGACGTAGCGAACAGCCACGTGGAGTTCCGGTTGGAACGGCTTCGGGGCGTGGTCGATGCCGTGTCGGAGCCAATCAATGTCCAGGATCGTGACGGACGGATCGTCTTCGCCAATGCCGCCGCGGTCCGTGCCTCCGGCCAGAACTCGTTCGAGGAGCTGGTCGCGGCCGACTGGCCCGGCCGGCTCGACCGGTTCGAGCTTTCCGATGAGACGGGGCGATCCGTCGAGCCGTCCGAGCTGCCCGGTCACCGGGCGCTGCTCACCGGAGAGTCCCATACGCTCACCCTCCACTGGCGGGATCGAGTTGGTGGGACGGAAGGCTGGAGCACCCTGTCGGCCGTGCCGCTCCTCGACAAGGAGGGCCGTGCGGAATTCTCGGTCAACATCACCCACGACGTCACCGAGTCGAAGTTGGTGGAGGAGGCCCTTCGGATCAGCGACGCGCGTTCGCGCCTGCTGGCCGACGCCACTCGCGACCTCGACGAATCACTCGACCTTGACCGGACCATCGACACCGCCCTCGCAATGGCGGTGCCCCACATGGCCGACTGGGCCACGCTTGATCTCGTGCAGGCCGACGGAAGCGTCGAGCGCGCCGGCGTGGCCGTTGCGGATCCGGCCCGGGCGGAGCTCGCCGATCGGATGCGGGCGTTCTCGGTCGAGCCCGGGGCGGGCCGCGCGGCGGATCGGGCGATCCTCGAACGTCGGCCGATCTTCGCCAACGTGTCACCCAAGACGCTCGTCGACGACCCCCGCCGACCCGGCGTCATCGAGACCATCCGAGAGCTCGGAACCACCAGCGCCATGGCTGTGCCACTCATGGCCCGCGGAACCGTCGAGGGCGTCCTCTTCCTCGCGGCGTGTGACGACTCCCGGCGCTACGGCGAAGCCGACGTGGCCTACGCGATGGAGCTCGCGCGTCGGATCGCGCTCGCGGTCGGCAACGCCCGCCTGTACATGGCGGAGCGGGCGGCCCGCCGGTCGGCAGAGATCTCCGCCGACCGCGCCGAGGCCCTTCGGGCGGATTTCGAGGCGCAGCGGAACCAGCTGGAGGCGATCATCCGCAACATTCCCAGCGGGGTCATGGTGGCTGCCGAACCTGCCGGACCGCCGGTCATCGCGAATGAGGCCCTCGACCAGATCCTGGGCCCGATCCAGGGGCCGCGGAAGCGCGGCAGCAACCCCCGTCGGATCAAGATCTTCAGCGCCGACGGCGCCCCGGTCCGGGCCGCGGAGTGGCCGCTCGCCAGGGTCCTTCGAACGGGCGAGGCCATCCCGTCCGAGGAGCTCCGGGTGCGGCGTGCCGATGGCTCGCAGGTCTGGGTCCGTGCCCAGGGGGCTCCGATCCTCGACAGCGACGGGAGGGTGACGGCCGCCGTCGCGGTGCTGGAGGACATCACGGTCCGGCACCGCCAGCAGGTCCTCACGGGCCTCCTGGCTGAATCGAGCGCGATCCTGGCGACATCGCTCGACTACGAGGAGACCGTCGCAGCGGTTGCCCGGCTCGTCGTCCCGACCATCGCCGACTGGAGCGTGGTGGACCTGATCGGAAAGAACGGTGATCTGGAGACCTTCGCACTGTTCCACAGCGATACTGGCACGAACGCGGAAATCGCGGACCTCCGGGCCAGACTTGCGAGCGGGAATGCGGATTCGTTGGCCGCCCAGGTGGCCAGGACCGGCATCCCCGTCGCGATGACGATCACCGCGGACATGATCGAGAAGGGCTTTGGCGCTCTTCCCCGGGTGTCGGCCTCCGAAGCCGCGGCAATCCGGTCGTTGGCCGGGACCTCGATCATCTGCGTTCCGCTCACGATCGGGGGGCAGATCATCGGCGCCCACACGATCGCGTCGGCCGCGAAATCCAGTCCGCTTGGTCCGGAGGACGTCCCGTTCGCACGAGAGATTGCCGCACGGGCGGCATCCGCAATCGAGAACGCCGGCCTCTACCGAGAGGCGGCCCGCTTCCGGACCATCCTCGACGCCGTCCGTGACGGGATCACGGTCAATGACCCCGTCACCCTCCAGGTCAGGTATGCCAACGACGCTGTCCTCGACCAGCTGGGCCTGTCACGCGAGACGATCATCGGGCGGGCGACGCCGGACTGGACCGTGGGCCTGTCGCTCGAAGAGCTCCGCGAGTTCCTGGCGCCCGTCCTCTCGAAGGAGATGGCGACCCGGGCCTTGGACGTGGTCCGGATCCGCTCGGACGGGACCCGCGTACCAGTCGAGATTCGGTGGCAGTTGGTGGAGCTTGCCGGCGCCGGTCCCCAGCTCGTCGCGATCAGCCGGGACATCCGCGACCGGATCCAGACGGAGCAGCGCCTCACGGAGCTGGCGGTTGCCGAGCACGCACGAGCGGCCGAACTCAATACGATCATCGGGGCGATCGGCGAGGGCCTCGTCGTCATCGACGCCGAGGGGCGGATCACGCTCGCCAACCCGATGGCCCGAACCCTGCTCGGGCCGCTTGACACCTGGACGCGTGAGTCGGTCATCGCCCGGTTCGAGGATCCGGACGGCCTCGCTCCCTCGGCGTTCACGGGGCCCGACTCCTCGGTCACGCTCCGGCTCGGACCTCCGTCGGATCGCTGGGTCGAGATCAGCACGTATGACGTCGGCGACGAACCCCTGCCGGCCGGCGAGCACATCGTCCTCCTCCGGGACGTCACGATCGCGCGCGAGCGCGAGGCGGTGCGGGACGCGTTCGTAGGCATCCTTTCCCACGAACTCCGGACCCCCGTCACCACGATCTACGCCGGCGCGAAGGTCCTGTCTCGCAGCGAGGCGGCGCTCGACCCCGACGCCCGTCGGGGTATCTTCGAGGACATCCACGCCGAGGCCGAGCGGCTCCACCGGCTGGTTGAGGATGTCGTTGCCCTTACTCGCTACGGCGAGGGTTCCCTCGATATCGGAAGCGAGCCGGTGCTGCTGCAGCGAATCATCCCGACCGTGGTGCGATCCGAGCAGAACCGCTGGCCCGACGGCCATTTCGAGGTTGGATTCGAGGGCGTGCTTCCACCCGTCGCCGGCGATCCGACGTACGTGGAGCAGGTCATCCGGAACCTTCTGGCAAACGCAGTCAAGTACGGAGGCCGGCAGAGCCCGATCCGCATCGACGCCAAGGCCGAGGGCGACGAGGTCCAGGTCCGGGTCTTCGACGAGGGGCCCGGCTTCCCCGACGACGAGGGTGGCCGCCTCTTCGAGCTCTACTACCGCTCGCCCACGACCGCCAAGCAGGCCAGCGGCTCGGGCATCGGCCTCTTCGTCTGCGCCCGCCTGCTGGATGCGATGGGCGGCCGGATCTGGGCGTCAAATCGGCCCGAGGGCGGCGCCGAGTTCGGGTTCGCTCTTCGGGCCATGCACGAGGAGGCCGGCTGACCGACGCCGGTTCTGGCTCCCGCCCGCGGCCCCGCCGTCGGTCGACCTAGATCCATCCCCGAACGCGCGCGACCACGAGGATCGCGACGGCCAGGCCGACCATTGTCGCGATCACGACCCAGAAGTTCCCGGCCTGCTGGAAGAACGGCATCGGGAAGTTCATCCCCATCACCCCAGCCAGGACGACAGCGGGAAGCAGCACCGCATTGACGATCGTCAGGCGTTTCATGACATCGTTCGCTCGCTCGGACGTGCCGCTCTGCTGGAGGGCCACGGAACCGACCAGGAGCTCCCGGACGTTCTGGATGGCGAGTGTCGTCGCGTCCAGGCGCTGAACGAGACCCGGCCACGGCCGGCCGAGCGCGGCAACCTCGAAATCGGGCCTGGCAAGCGGGCCGAACGCCTCCCGGTGCGGCGCCAGCGACCGCCGCAGGAGGGCCGTTCGCCGCCGGAGGCCCACGACCTCACCGAGATAATCCTTGGCGCTTCGGCCCCGGATGGCGAGCTCGTCGAGGACGTCGACGCGCCGCTCGATGGCCTCGACATGGCGGAAGTAGATGGCCAGCACCTCGTCGACGATCCCTGCGACGAGATCGGCCGCATCGAGGACGCCCAGCCCGGGCTCATCGCGGAACTGCTCCTTGAGCGCGTCAATCGCGTCGAGCTTGTCCCCGCGGATCGTCACGACCACGTTCCGGCCGGCCACGATGTGAAGGGGCATCGTCACGATCGGCTCGGAGATGTCCCGGCCGGGCGCCTGGATCGCGATGGCCGTCAGCCGGATCCAGCCGTTCTCTCGCACGAGCGTCGCGGTCTCACGGTCGTTCGTCCGCGGGAGCAGGAGCGCCGGGAGCTCGAGAACCTCGGCGGTGGGGCCCATCTCCTCGGCTCCACCCATCACGTCGATCCACAGGAGCTGGTCGCCCTTCAGCGAGCGAGCCAGCCCGTGATCGACGTCGACGTCTTTCGGCGGGCGAGACCGATCGAGGAGGATGCCGCGGACGGTCAAGCGGCCCGCCCGACCGGCCCGGTCCAGGTTGCGCCGCGCATCAGTGGATGAGTCCGAGGAGGAGAGCAGCGATCCCCGCCATGGCGCAGATCGCGTATTCGAAGACGCGCATCGACCGTTCATCGTTCGGGTCGGCCACGGATTGCCCGGCGATTTCCGGTCCCTTCACGGCGTCTCCCTCAACTCTGCCCAGTCCATCCGGGCGTAGCCAAGAGCGTCGCGCCGGGCCGATTGCTCAGGCGCTGCACGCGGACCGTGGCGAGGTGACAGCCCGATTGCAGGTACAGGCGGCCGGGCGAGCAGGTCCCACATCGCCGGGCCGTTCGGCGCTGCTGTCAGTCGGCGACGCGCGGAGGCCGGAGTCGCGGCGTCAGCCCGGATGATCGCGTGCCCCGGGTCGGCGGCGTCATCGTCCGTGAATCGGCCCGGCCCGCCCCGGTTCCAGGCCATGGCCCACGTGGCGATCACCGCCACGACGCCCACGACGGCCACCATTGGTTTCCTGGGCATGCGCTCCGCAACGGCCCTGCAACGCGCCGGGCGGCTGCCCCGCACCCGGCGAAACGCTCGCGGGCAGAGCGTAGGTGGACCGACGCGCGCCATGCCTGCGCGGTCGAGCAGCAGAGGAGCGTGCCCGATGGACCCACTCGAACCACACGATCAGCCGCGTCCCGCCCACAACGATGTCCCGGTCGGACACCCGGACGATCCAGGTGGACCCGGTACCCCGATCCCGAACCCGGGCGGGCTCCGCGACCTGGATCCGGCACCGGACGACCGCGAGCTCCGACGCCGGGACGAGATCGCCGACCGCGCCGACGCCGGATCGCCGAGCCCGGCCGGCCGGGACCGGGCGGACCTTCTGCCCGACGTCGAGCCCCCGGACCTGCCGATGTGACGAGCCCCGGCGATGGTGCCGAGGCCGTCACGTATCGCCCGGCAGGCAGCCGGCTGCAGGACGGGCCGCGCCCGGTGACGGATGAAACGCACAAGCTGAAGCGCGGATGCAATGTCCACGAAGCGCAGGTCACGGCAGCCTGTAGCGCTCGCCGGGCGATGCTGACGCGGAACCCCGCCGCCAAGACCTGTTTCGAGGCGGTTGGTTCGCCAGATCCGCTCGGAGGATATCGGCAATGACCTACCAAGAACGAGTCGTCCGCACGACGGACGAGAACCTGGCGACGGGCACATCTGGTGTCGTGGTGGAGCGGCGGACGGCCGTTACGCCGAGCGGCGGTGAAGTCGCGCGCCGTCTCGTCGTCCTGATCTTCGGGATCATCCAGGTCCTGATCGTGCTGAGGATTGCGCTCCTGCTCCTCAATGCGCGAGAGGGCAACGAGCTTGTCTCGTTCATCCTCAACGCCAGCGAAATCTTCGTCGCGCCCTTCAACGGCATCTTCAACACGGACGCGCTCCGGAGCGGCGGGTCGATCCTTGACATCGCGGCCGTGGCCGCCTTTGTCGGCTGGACCATCCTCGAAGCCGTCGTGCTCTGGATCGTCCAGCTGTTCCGTCGAGAAACGGCCTGACAGCGACCGCTGGCGGCCGGGGGTCGCCGTCACGTCGTCCACGGATCGCCGGCCTTCGGGCCGGCGATCCGGATTCATCGGCCTGAAGTGGCGGCTGAGAAGCGAGCCGATGACGCGACCCTCCAGATGGAAAGAGCCCCGTCGGCCGGCACCGGTCGCGCTGGTCACTCGTCGTTGGTCGGCGCTTCGCACCGCATCGATGCCCAGAACCACGATGCCCGGCCCGTCCCGCCTATCCAGACGACAGCTGCATGGGAGTCAGCGAAACAGGACACCGCCGGGTTCCGCCGTCGTGGCTCGCCGCGCAGAGAGCGTCGGAAGTTCAGGCTGGCTGCGTGTCAAGGGTGCGCCCGGGCCGTCGATCGGGTCGTCCCGAGCATCGTCGCCCTGGTCGACGATCGCGGTCGGGTCCTGCGCCACGGGTTCCTCGCGGGCCTGGAGGCCCTCGGCCATGAGCTCGATCGCCGCCGCGACCGGTACCCCGAGAAAGGCGCCCAGCAGGCCACCGACCGCGCCCCCGACGAGCAGGCTCAGGATCACGAGGAATGGTGAGATGCCCACGTTATGGCGCATCACGACGGGCACGAGGACGTTTCCCTCGATCAGCTGCAGGACGAGGTAGACCCCGGCGACGGCGAGCGCCAGCTGCGGTGAAACCGTGGCAGCCATGACCACGGCAGGGACGGCACCGAGGAATGGGCCGACCAGCGGGATGGCCTCGGTGACGGCCGAGACGAGGCCCAGCAGGAGCGCGCCGGGGACGCCGAGGATCGTGCAGGCCGCCGCGGTCGCAATCCCGATGGCGAGCATGAGGATGAGCTGTCCCCGGACCCACATCCCGAGCCGGTTCTCGACCTCGTTCCACGTCGCGCGGACTCCGGCTCGACGATGCTCCGGCACGAAGGCGAGGGCGAACCGCTGGAGGCGGGCGTGCTCGACGAGCCAGTAGTAGACGACGGCCAGGATGGTCACGGTGGTCACGAGCATCTCGGCGACCGTCAGGCCAACGCCCATGACGTCGGTCGTCGAGGGCAGGTTTGCGGAACTCGGCGCCACCATCCGCCTCGCGGCGTCGACCAGACGGACGATGCTGGCTGCCACCGGTGGCGGCTGAAGCCCGGCTGCCCAGACGCCGATTCGGTCAAGGAACGAGGGCAGGCGATCGATCGCGCCGCCGAACTGGGCGATCGCCGCGGGCAGGACGATGGTGACGAGTCCCACGACGGCGACGAGGAACGCGCCATAGACGACGAGGATGGCCGGACCGCGACTGAGCCTGAAACGACCCCGGATCCAGGCGATGAGCGGCTCCAGGCCAGCCGCCAGGATGACCGCGATCAGGACAAGCAGCAGCACGCGACCGGCAGCGAACGCCATGGCGATCCCGCCGACCACCAGCGCTGCGCCGATCGTGAACCACGCACCCCGGCTCACCCAGGCCACGCGGCGCCCCGCTCCTTGATACGACCGCCGGGACGTCCGGTCAGATTGCCCCCCGTCCGGTTCGCGTCGTCCCGCGCAACGCCTTGGCGAGGATGACGACGATGACGGCTCCGATCGTGGCGACGACGATGGTGGTGACGTTGATCCCCGTGATGTAGTCACCGCCGGTGAGAATCCCGGCGAGGAAGCCCCCGATGAGGGCGCCGACGATACCCAAGATGACGTGACCGATCACGCCGAGGCCCTCGTCGCCCCGCACGAGAAGACCCGCGAGCCAGCCCGCGATCGCGCCGACGATCAACCACGACAGAATGCCCATGGGGCAACTCCTCCACTCAGGCAGACGCTTCGGGCAGGTGCACCGACGAGTCGCTGATTGCAGCCTCTCGAATCCGGGTTGCCGCGGCGACCGCAATCTGGGACGACGGCATTTCAGCGGCGCGGCAAACCATCAGGTGGAAGTGAGGGGATCACCAAAGGAGCGTGGGCGCCGAAATGGCCAGTCGGGGACATTGAGCCAGGAGCGCTGCCACTCGCCGACGTGAGCGCAACCGCCACGGTCTTGCGGTGACTCAGCCTGCCCGACAGCGTGTTCCGCGGCTGTCCCGGGCACCGTCCCCGGCGATGACCGACGGGGTATCGTGCGCCGATGATGCTGTGGCGGCGGCTCATCGACATCGGGGCTGATCCGGCGGACGACGCCGATCTCGCCCTGCGCAAGCGGACGGCGATGGGGACGTTGTGGGCCCTGATCGTCATCGGCGTCGTCTACCTCGGCGTCGGCCTGGAATCTGACCGGCCGCTCGTCTCGGTGTTCGCCATCGCCCAGGTTGCGACGCAGTTGGTGAACCTGGCGATCTTCAGCCGGAACCGCCGGCTCGAGCCGGCGACCTGGATCCTGATCGGGGTCGGGCTGGCCACGATCTTCAGCGGCGTCCTCACCCTGGGCGGGCTCGCCCTCTCGGGCGCAAACGTCGCCTGGGGAGTGATCGCGCCGCTCGGCGCGATCCTGCTGATCGGCGGTCGCGCCGGGCTGCTGGCGTACCTCGGTCTCGTGGTGATCGTCGTCGCAAGCATCGTGCTGGACCCGGTGATCCCGAAGGACCAGGCGCTGCCCCACGGCCAGATCATCCTGGCCACGGCCGTCAACGTGCTGGGTGCATCAGCGGTCGCCTACGGCCTGGTCCGCTACATCGACGGGCAGCGGCTGGCAGCCCGACGTGAATCCGACGCCCTGCTCCGCAACGTCCTGCCCGAGCCGATCGCCGATCGCCTGAAGGCCGGTGAGCGGGTGATCGCCGACCAGTTCGACGAGGCGTCGGTCCTGTTCACGGACATCGTGGATTTCACGCCGCTGGCGGAGGCACATTCGCCACAGGAGACGCTGGCAGCGCTCAACGAGCTGTTCACCGCTTTCGATCGACTTGCGGACGAGTTCGGGCTCGAGAAGATCAAGACGATCGGCGACGCGTACATGGTCGTCGCCGGCGTGCCGGAGCCCCGCCTGGACCACGCCGCCGTCCTCGTGGAGATGGCGCTGGCGATGCATCGTCACGTGGCTGGCCTTCCGGTCATCCTTGGCCGGCATCTGCAGATTCGCAGCGGGATCGCCTCGGGACCGGTGGCAGCCGGCGTGATCGGGGAACGGAAGTTCAGCTACGACGTGTGGGGCGACACCGTCAACACTGCCGCACGGATGGAGTCGAGCGGGATTCCGAGCTGCATCCAGGTGACCGAGGAGACCTGTCACATGCTCGCCGGTCGCTATCCGTTTCAGCGCCGCGACGGGGTGGCGATCAAGGGCAAGGGGACCATGGCCACATGGCTGCTCAAGCCGGCCATACAGGCCGGGTAGCCGGCGACGAATTACTCGCGCTGCCTTCGGCGCTCGTACTTCTCTCGTTGAGTCAGCACGCCGCAGGATGTGCGCCTGGCTCCAGTTCCCAATCAGGTGGTTGACGGAGTGAGGGCCCCGATGCTCGGCTGCTCGTGTGGAAACCACCGTCGAAGAAGGAGCCCTCGACAGGGGTTGCGCGCTCGGACACGGTGAAGTCCAGGGTGACGTCGATATCCGCCGGACCGCTCACGACCGGGCTGCGTGGATCTCCTGCTTGCGCCGGTCCACGAAGGCGTCGAGCGCCTCCGCGGCGCCGGGATCCAGCGGGGGCGGCACGTACTCGGCCAGGAGCTGCTTCCAGATGCGGTTCGCGCGTTGGGTCGCCGTACGCGACCCGTCCTCCGCCCACGTTTCGAAGTTCCGCCAGTCCGACAGCATCGGCTGGTAGAACGCCGTCTCGAACCGGGCGAGCGTGTGCGGTGACCCGAAGAAGTGGCCGCCCGGTCCGACTTCGGCGATCGCGTCGAGACCGAGCGAGTCGTCGTCGACCGGGAACGGGACCAGGACTTCAGCCATCTGCTGGAGCATCTCGGCGTCGAGGATGAGCTTCTCGAACGAGGCGGTCAGCCCGCCCTCGAGCCAGCCGGCACCCTGGTAGAGGAGGCTCGCCCCGGCCATGACCGAGCCCCAGATCGACATCTCGCTCTCGTAGGCGGCCTGCGCGTCGACGGTGGCCGAGCCTGTCACGTTCGATGACCGATGCGGCAGGCGGTACCGGCGGGCGAGCTGCCCGGTCGCAATCGCGGCCTTGACGTATTCCGGCGTCCCGAACGCCGGGGATCCGGTCCGCATGTCGACGTTCGAGGTGAACCCGCCGTAGACCATCGGCGTGCCCGGCCGGACGATCTGGGCGAGGGCCACCATGAACAGCGCCTCCGCGTTCTGCTGGGCGAGGGCACCCGCGAGGGTGGCCGGGGTCATCGCTCCGGCCAGCGTGAACGGCGTCGCCACGACCGGCTGGCCCCACGTCGCCATCTCGATGAGCCCATCGGACATCGGGCCGTCGAGCCGAAGCGGTGAGTTGGTGTTGACGATCGTCATCAGGCTCGGCTCGCGGACGAGCGTCTCGCGATCCACGCCGCGGGACAGGCAGGCGACCTCGATCGCGTCGTCGACCACGCCGCGCCCGAAGGCGAGGCATTGCCACGTCTTGTCGAGGATCGTGGCGAGCGTCCGGTACATGTCGAGGTGGCGGGTCTCGGCCGGCAGATCCGTCGGCTCGAGCGGTCCCCCACCCTCCTGCTGGACGATGTCGAGGCTGCCGATGACCCGGACGAACGCCTCGAAGTCGGCGGCGTTGCCGGCCCGCCGGCCTCGGTCGAGGTCGGTGACGAAGGCCGGCCCGCCGACCGCGCCGAAGACAAGGTGGCGGTCACCGAAGACGAGGCCGCGCTCCGGGTTCCGCGCGTGGAGCTCGAAACGCGACGGGGCGAGGGCGACGAGCTCCTCGACCTGCGCCGGATCGAGGCGGACCCGCCCGGCCGCGCCGCGGGGGCCGTCCTCGCGTGTCACCCGTGCTCGAGCGCGTCCGAAGTGATCAAGGGCCCGGCCGCCGAGGACCTCGACCCCGATGTCCCGAAGGATCGACAGCGCCGCGCGGTGGATCGCCTCGACCTGGTCGGCGGACAGGATCTCCAGGGGCGTGTACGGATTGACGATGCGACGCCACGGCAGGCGCGGGATCGTCCCGCCGATCCGCCGAGGGTTTCGGACCCGCGCCCGGCTCACGTCCAACGCCGCGTTCTCAGCTCGTTCCGGCATGCCGCCACGATAGGTGTCCGCAGCAGTGGTCGTCCGGGCGGCCCGCGCGCTGCCCCGGGGCGGACCCATAATCGACCGGCATGAAGAGCCACTACCGTGTCGTCGTCATCGGCGGCGGGATCGTCGGCGTGAGCGTGGCCTACCACCTGGCGCGGCGCGGCCTGTCGGACGTCGCCATCGTCGAGCGGGATCGCCTCACGGCCGGGTCGTCCTGGCACGCCGCGGGTGGCTTTCACGCGATCAACGCCGACACCCGGATCGCGGCCCTCCAGCGCTACACGATCGAGGAGTACCCGAAGCTCCAGGCCGAGAGTGGCCAGGACATCGGCATGAAGCTCTCGGGCGGCCTCGAACTCGCCGGCACGCCGGAGCGGGCCCGCTGGCTCAAGGCGGAGCTGGCCCTCATCCGGGCCCAGGGCCACGATGGCGCCGAGCTCCTCACCCCGGCCGAGGCCGCGTCACTCGTCCCGATCATCGATCCGGCCGGGCTTCACGGAGCGCTCTTCGATCCCGAGGAGGGCAACCTCGACCCGAGTGGCGCGGTCCAGGCCTACGCCTCGGCGGCACGGGCGCGCGGCGTGGAGGTCATCCTCCACAACCGGGTCACGGCCCTGTGTCGCCGGCCCGACGGGGACTGGGACGTTGCGACCGAGGCGGGCACCATCACCGCCGAGCACGTCGTCAATGCCGGCGGGCTGTGGGCCCGGCGGGTCGGGCGGATGGTCGGCGTGGACCACCCGCTCGTGCCGCTGCCGCACCACTATCTGGTCACGGACGAGATCCCGGCCGTCGCCGCGATCGAGGGCCTCATGCCGGCGGTCACCGACCTCGAGGGCTTCACCTATCTCCAGCGCGAGGGCAACGGCGTGCTCCTCGGCGTCTACGAGGAGCACCCGGTCCACTGGGCCGTCGACGGCGCCCCGTGGGACTTCGGGATGACCCTCCTGCCGGTGGACATCGACCGGATCGCGCCCGAGCTGACGCTCGCCTACCGGCGATTCCCGGTCCTCCAGGAGGTTGGCGTCCGGCGCTGGGTGTGCGGCGCCTTCACGAGCACGCCGGACGGCAACCCGCTCGTCGGACCGGTGGACGGGATCCCCGGCTACTGGGCGGCCTGTGGCGTCTTCGCCGGGTTCTCGCAGTGCGCGGGCGTCGGGCTCGTCCTCGCCAACTGGATCGTGGACGGCGAGCCGGGCCTCGACGCCTTCGGCATGGACGTGGCGCGTTTTGGCGCGTACGCCTCGGACGACGCCTACCTTCGGGCGACGACGGCCCAGTTCTACGCCCGCCGCTTCGTGATCGCCTACCCGAACCAGGAGCTGCCGGCCGGGCGACCGCTGACGGTCACGCCGTGTCACGACCTCCTCGTAGCGGCCGGGGCCCGCCACACCGTCAACTCGGGCCTCGAGGTCCCGCTGTATTTCGCGCCGGATCGCGACTTCGTCGAGCTCGAGACGTTTGGCCGGTCGAACGCCGAGCCGATCGTCGCTGCGGAGGTGGCGGCCGTGCGCTCGGCGGCTGGGGCCTGCGAGATCGCCCAGTACTCGCGCTACGAGGTCGAGGGACCCGCCGCCGGGGCGTGGCTGGACCACCTCCTGGCGGCGCGGATCCCAAGCGTCGGCCGGATCCGCCTCGCACCGATGCTCGGCCGGTCCGGCCGCCTCATGGGCGACCTCACGGTGACGCGCCTCGACGCCGATCGATTCTGGCTCACCGGCTCGTACTACCTCCAGGACTGGCACATGCGCTGGTTCCGAAGCCAGCTCCCGGCGTCCGGCGTCACGCTGCGCAACCGGACCGAGGACCTGATGGGGTTCCTCGTCTCCGGGCCGGCATCCCGCTCGATCCTCGCTGCCCTCACGACGCGGGACGTGTCCGGGTCCGCCATCCCGTTTCTGTCCGTCCACGACATGCGCGTCGGCTCATCGGATGCTCTGGTGGGCCGCATCTCGCTGACCGGTGAGCTCGGCTACGAGATCGTCGTGCCGGTCGAACGACATCGAGCCCTCTACGAGGAGCTTCGCGAGGCCGGACGATCCCACGGCCTCCGCCTCATCGGCGACCGCGCGCTGGAGAGCCTCCGGCTGGAGAAGGGCTATGGGATCTGGTCGGCCGAGTTCCGCCAGGACGTGACGCCCGGGATGTCGGGCCTCGATCGGTTCGTGGCCTTCGACAAGGGCGACTTCATCGGCCGCGAGCCGGCCCTCCGCGAGCGAGAGGTCGGAGCCGCGCGGCGGCTGGCGCTCCTCCGGGTCGACGCTGCCGATGCCGATGCGGCGCGCGACGACGGCATCTGGCACGACGGCCGGCTCGTCGGCGCCGTGACCTCGGGGGCGTTCGGACACACGGTCGGGGCCAGCCTGGCCCTGGGCTACGTCGACCGCGACGTCTTCGAAGCCAGCCCGACGCTCGACGTCGACGTGCTCGGGGAGTCGCGGCGGGCGTGGATCCTGCCCGAGCCGCCCTACGACCCGTCCGGCTCGAGATTGCGGGACGGCGTCACCGCCGCCTGAGCCTCGGGCAGCACCGGCAGGGGTCCGCGCTCCGCCAGCCAGCAGGCGGCGGACTGGCCCTCGCCGACGTCGAGCAGCGGGGGCTCCTCGGTACGGCACCGGTCGAAGACGAGCGGGCAGCGCGTGTGGAACCGGCAGCCCGCCGGGATGTGGGCGGCGTCGGGTGTCTCGCCGACCAGGATCGTGCGGGCCGGCGACGTGGAGGTCGGCGGGTCCGGCGTCGGCGCGACCGAGACGAGCGCCGCCGTATAGGGGTGCCGGGCGCGTCGGATGACCGAGTCGGCCGGCCCGATCTCGAGGATCTTGCCCAGATACATCACTGCGATCCGGTCGGCGATGACCCAGGCCAGCGAGAGGTCGTGGGTGATGAACAGATACGTCAGGCCCTGCTCCTTGCGAAGGTCCAGCATCAGTCGCAGCAGCTCGGTCCGGATCGAGACGTCGAGCATCGAGACCGGCTCGTCGGCGACCATGAGCTCGGGGCCCATGACGAGCGCCCCCGCGATGACGACCCGCTGGCGCTGGCCCCCCGACAGCTCATGCGGGTAGCGGAAGGCGAAGTCGGCCGGGAGCCCGGACGACTCGAGTGCCGCGCGAACTCGCGCCTCGCGGTCGGCCAGGCGCGGGGCCATGTGGTTGACCTCGAGCGGCTCGGCCACGAAGTCGTGGACCGTCTGCTTCGGGTTGAGGGTCTCGTACGGGTCCTGGAAGATCGCCTGGACCCGCTGGCGGTACGTCCGCAGGGCGTCCGTGCCCCACAGAGAGGAGACGTCTGCACCGTCGAACTCAATGGTGCCGGCGGTCTGGCGGGTGAGCTTCACGATCACCCTGCCCGTCGTGGTCTTGCCCGACCCGGACTCCCCCACGAGCCCGAGCACCTCGCCCCGGGCGATGGTGAGGTCGATCCCGTCAACCGCGCGCACGGCGCCATGGGACTTCCTGGCCATCGTGTCGAGCAGCCCGGCCCGGATCGGGAAATGGACCTCGAGGCCCGTCAAGCGGAGGAGATCCGTCATGAGGTCGCGACCCGCGCGCCGACATCGGCGGCCGACACGGCCTCCGCCCCGTCCTTGCCCGGGGCGTAGAGGTGGCAGGCGACGCGAACACCATCCGGGAAGATCACCTCGGGCGGGACGACGTCACGGCATACCGCCATCGCCATCGGACAGCGAGGGTGGAACCGACAGCCCGTCGGCAGGTGCCGAAGATCTGGCGGGATCCCCGGGATCGTCTCGAGGGCGCGGCGATCAGCGTGGATGTTCGGGAACGCGCTGAGGAGCTTGGTCGTGTACGGGTGGCGGGGGGCCGCGAAGATCCGCCGAACCGGCCCCTCCTCCGCGACGCGACCGGCATACATCACCAGCGTCCGGTCGCACGTCTCCGCGATCACCGACAGGTCATGCGTGATGAGGATGAGCGCGAGACCGAGCTCCCGGCGGAGGCGCTCGAGGAGCTCGAGGATCTGTGCCTGGACCATGACGTCGAGTGCGGTCGTCGGCTCGTCTCCGATGACGATCTTCGGATCGCAGGCCAGGGCCATCGCGATCATGGCTCGCTGCCGCATCCCACCCGACAGCTCGTGCGGATAGGCCTGGCCGCGCTCCTTCGGGATGCCGACGAGCTCGAGCAGCTCACCTGCCCGGGCCCGCGCACGCTCGCGTGGTTCGCCGAGCCGGATCTCGATCGGCTCGGCGATCTGCTCCACGATTCGGCGGACCGGGTTCAGCGCATTCATCGCACCCTGGAAGACGACGCTGATCTCCCGCCAGCGGTAGCGGCGCATCCCGTTCTCGGATCGATCCGCGAGGTCGACGCCGTGGAAGCGAATGCTGCCGGCCGCGATCCGGCCGTTCGCCGGCAGGAGCCGCACCAGGGAGAGCGCGGTGGTGGTCTTGCCGCAGCCCGATTCGCCGGCGATGCCGAGGGCCTCGCCGTCATTGAGCCTGAAGCTCACGCCCTCGACGGCGGTCAGGGTCACGCCGCCGAGCTTGAACTGCGTGGTGAGGTTCTCGACGACCAGCAGCGGGGCATCCGGATCGGCGGCCTTGGGCAAGGCGCCACGAACCCGTTGGGCCGTCATCGTCGCCCCCGCGTCTTCGGATTGAGGATGTCGTCCAGGGCATTGCCAACGAGGGTGAAGGCGAGGACGACGAGGACCACGCAGACCGCCGGCGGGGCGATGTACCACCAGGCCCGAAGCCCGGGCGCCCCGGCCGACTGGGCGGCGTTGAGGATCTGGCCCCACGAGGGGGCAAACGGATCACCGAGCCCGATGAACGCCAGGGTGGTCTCCGTGAACACGGCGACGGCGAAGGTGATGACCGCCTGGGCGACGATCAGGTTCACCACGTTCGGGAAGATGTGTCGCCGCATGATGTGGCCGGGGCCGGCGCCGATGACCCTCGCTCGATCGACGAACATCCGCTCTTTGATCGACAGGGTCTGGGAGCGGATGATTCGGGCGGTCGTGGCCCACGAGGTCAGGCCGATGACGACGATGATGACGAGCAGCGTTGCCCTGATCCCGAGGAACTCCGCGTTCGTCCCGATGATGTCCAGGATGACCGGGGCGAGGATGATCGCGAGGACGAAGGTCGGCAGGACCAGGAAGAAGTCCGTGAGACGCATGAGGACGTTGTCGGTCCGCCCCCCGATGAACCCGGCGACGATCCCGATGACGGCGCCCACCACGATCGTGATCAAGGTGGCCAGGAGGCCGATCGACATCGAAATCCTGGCTCCATGAACGGTCAGGTTGAGCAAGTCGCGCCCGAGCTCATCCGTCCCGAAGACATGCGCCGACGATGGGGCCTCGAGGCTGTGGCCGGTTGCCGTGACTGCCGTCTGCAGCGGCCCGACGAACAGCTGGGGAGCCATTGCCAGCACGGCGAATCCGGCGAGGATCACGAACCCGACCAGGCCGTCTCCACGCGCCGCGAACCGGCGCACGAACGTGCGCGTGTTTCGGATGCGGAGCCGCCAGCGCTCGGCCGCCAGCCCGCGAACCGGGACACCGGTGTCCGCGGTCATGCCCGGACCCGCGGGTCGAGATACGCGTAGACGAGGTCGGCCACGAAGTTGGCGATGACGACGGTCACAGACAGCAGCAGGAAGACCCCCTGCAGGACCGGATAGTCGCGCGCGGAGAGGGCATCGACGGTCAGCGTTCCGAGGCCCGGCCAGTTGAACACGATCTCGGCGGTGATGGCACCGGCGACCACGTAGCCGAGGTTGATCGCGATGACCGTCACCATCGGCAGCATCGCGTTCGGGAATGCGTGGGATCGGAGGACGCGACCATCCGTCAGGCCCTTCGCCCGTGCGGTCGTCACGTAGTCCTCGGCGCGGGTCTCGATGATGGCCGACCGCATGATGATCGAATAGCCACCGATGAGGCCGAGACTGATCGTCGTCAGCGGCAGGACGAGATGCCGCCCGAAGTCGAAGAGGCGGTCGAGGATCGACGGATAGACGGCGCCGACCTGGAGCATGCCGGAGGTCGGGAACCACCCAAGTTCCGCGGCGAAGATGACGATCAGCGGCATGCCGATCACGAAATACGGCATGGAGTAGAGGATCAGGCTGATCCCGCTCCCGATCCGATCAAGGAGTCCGCCGCGGCGCCATCCCGCGTACGCGCCGATCGCCAGCCCGACGAAGATCGCGATGATCTCGCCAAGGCCGATGAGGATGATCGTCGGCCAGAATCGGGACCCGATCACGTCGGTCACCGGTTGGCCGCGGAACTTGAGCGAGTACCCGAGGTCCCCGGTCAGCGTGGAGCCGAGGAACGACGTCAGCTGGTTCCGGGGATTGACCGAGAACGACGGTGGGCTGATCGAAACCGAGACGGGCAGGAGCGGCGCGTCAAGGCCCCAGGCATGCTTTACCTGCTCGATCTTGGCCGCGCTCAGGTACGGATTGCGGAGGAGAACACGTTCCGGTGATCCGGGCATCATCCGGAACAGCACGAAGTTGAGCAGGACGATGGCGAAGATCGTGGCGAGTGCCTGGGCGAGCTTCCGCGCGAGATAGCGGCTCGCCATCGCGGGTCAGCTCAGGTGAGCGCGAGGGGCGCCCCAAGGCGCCCCCCCCAAGGTGAGCACGATGGCCGGCAGACGAGGGCGGGCCGCCTCACTCCTCTTCGTCCGAACCGCCGCCGCGCCTCCGAACGAGGGCGATCCCGAGGATCACCAGGACGATGATGACGACCGCCCCGCCCACGATGAGCGGCGTGCTATCGGATGAACTCGAGGTCGACGGCGCCGCGGTCGGCGTCGGCACGGGCGATTCGCCCGGCGCCGCGGTTGCTGCCGGCGTCGGGCTCGGCTGGAGCGCGGCGTTGGTCAGCAGCGTGTAGTCGAGCGTGCCGTAGGTGAACATCGGGGTGCCGTTCGCCGTCGGCTGGTTCTGCCAGCCCGCGAAGCGATCGGTCCGATAGGCATCGAGGTTGGAGTCGTAATACAGGATGTCGTAGGGCGCGGCGTCGTAGATCATGTTCTGCATCTGGGCGATGATCGCGTGCCGCGCGTCCGTCGTCGTGGCGTCGAGCTGCTGCTGATACAGCGCGTCGTAGGCCGGGTCGCAGTACTGGCTGTCGGACGAGCTGCCGATCGCGTCGCACTCGAAGATCTGGAGCTCGCCGTTGGGGTCGAGACCCCACGACCAGCCCCACAGCTCGATGTCGTAGTCGGCGATGTATCCGTCGCCGGCCTCCGGCGGCAGGATCTTGTCACCGAGGGTGGCGGAGTCGAGCACCTGGGTCGTCACAGTGATTCCCAGCTCGGCATACCAGCTCACGATGAACTGGGCGGCCTTCGGGTAGTTGGGATCCGAATCCGGCATGTACATCCGGAGCGTGATCTGCTTGCCCTGCTTGTCCAGTCGCCGGCCGCTGCTGTCGAGCTTGTAGCCGGCGGCATCGAGCTTCTGCTTGGCGAGGTCGATGTTGAACGTCCGGGGCGTGGTCGGATCGACGTGCCACGGGGCGATGACCGGTGGGACGATTGTCGTGCCCACATCGCCGTAGCCACCGAGGACCTTGTCCGCGAGCGTCGGCTTGTCGACCGCGTAGCCGAGGGCGTCGCGGAAGGCTGGATCGAGCAGCGCCTGGGTGGACGGGCCGCCGCCCGTGATCGTATTGCCGGTGCCCGTCCCATACGTGTTGAAGGCGAGCTGGGTCCAGCCGTTGGCCTTGCCCTCGACCGTCTGGATGTCCGGCTCCGTCTTGAGCTGGTTGAACTGGTCGGCATTCACCCCGTGGGCGTAGTCCAGCTCACCCGCCTTGAGCGCCTGCACCATGGTGTCGGTGGTCTTGTAGATGATGATGTCCACTTCGTCCGGGTAGGCCTGCGTGCCCCAGAAGTTCGGGTTGCGCTGGAGGCGGATGAACTGGCCGGTCTGCCATTCCACGACCGTGTACGGCCCGGTACCGACGAGAGGAGCGGTGAACTTGGCGTCGCCGATCGTGGACGCGGTCTCCTTGGCCCAGATGTGCTGGGGAACGATCGGCAGGCCGATTTCGAGCACGCGCTCGGAGGAGTACTTGGTCGTGACGATCATCGTCGATGCATCCGGGCAGTCGACCTTGGTCACGCCAGCGTCGTCTACGGTCGGATCGAGGTAACCGGCGCCCAGGTAGCCCGGGCCGTTGGCGGCGATCGAGTCGATGGCCAGCTGCCACGAGAAGCAGGCGTCCGCCGACGTGGCCGGCTGCCCGTCCGACCACTTCATGCCGCTCCGGATGTGGAAGGTCCAGGTCTTGCCGTCCGTCGACTGCTGCCATGAGTCCGCGAACCCGGGGATCGCCTCGAGGTCGGGTCCCACCTCCGTCAGCAGGTCGTAGTTCAGCTGGAAGACTTCGTACCCGACCACGAGCAGCGTCGCATACGGGTTCAGCGAATCAAGGTCCTGCGTCGTACCGACGCGGAGAATCACCGGATCGGCGGCGGCCACCGGAGCGCTGCCGGCGAGGCTCGAGGTCCCCACAAGGACGATCGTGGCGAGCAGCCCCGCCGCGCGACGCAACTGAAACGATCGCATTGCTTCCTCCAGGTGGGGCACCGCGGCGCCGCTCGTTCCCGCAACGCGCCTAGGGTGGCACACGCGGGACCGCCAGCGCAATGTTCCGGGTCCCGTATCATCGGTCGGCCGTGGGATCCCGAGACGCGAGCGAACCGCTGCACGAGGTCGAGGTCCGGCCCAACCTCCGGATCCCGGCCCGCGATGGAATTGAGCTTTCGGCCACGCTGGTCCTGCCGCGCGGGAGCCGCGGAAGCGGCCCGTGGCCCGCCGTCCTCAACATGGACCCCTACCGCAAGGACGACTGGTCGTCGGCCTGGAGCCTGTCGCTCGGCACGTACCTCGCAGAGCGGGGCTTCGCCTACTGTCGGCTGGACGTCCGGGGCACCGGGAGCTCCTCCGGGGTGGCCCTCGACGAGTACGCCCAGGCCGAGACCCTCGACGGCTACGATTCCGTCGAGTGGCTGGCCGCTCAGCCGTGGTGCAACGGCGCGGTGGGCATGTGGGGCATCTCCTACGGCGGCTTCACGTCGCTCCAGGTGGCGGCGCTCCAGCCGCCGCACCTCCGAGCGATCGTGCCGATCCAGGCGACCGACGACCGCTATTCCGACGACGTCCACTACGTCGGCGGGGCCATGACCGTCAGCGAGCTGTCGCAGTACGCGGTCAGCCAGGTCGCGATGAACGCCCTGCCCCCGCTCCCCGAGGCCTGGGGCGACAACTGGCGCGAGCAATGGTTGGAGCGCCTGAAGGCGACCCCGATCTGGCTGCTCGAGTGGGCCCGCCGGCAGCGCGACGGCGCGTACTGGCGGCAGGGCTCCATCGCCCCCGGCTACGAGCGGATCCGCGCCGCGATCCTGCACTTCGGCGGCTGGATGGACGAATACGTCGACGCGGCCCTGCGGATGCAGGCTCGCTGTAGCGGGGCCCCCCGACGGACGATCGTCGGTCCCTGGGTCCACGGCCTTCCCGATCACGCCTATCCGTCGCCGCACATCGACTGGCTGCACGAGCTGGTCCGATGGTTCGACCACTGGCTCAAGGGCATCGACAACGGCGTCGAGGCGGAGCCGGCCTTGACCTGGTTCCAGCGCGAGTTCACGCCGCCCGAGCGCTTTCCCGAACAGTTGCGCGGATCCTGGCGGGCAGTCGGCGCCTGGCCGGCGGCCGCGGCCGCGTGGCGGTCGCTGGCGCTCGACGCCGGCGAGGACGTCGGCCGTGGCCGGCTCGCCCCGACGACCCCGGCCGCGGCCGGTGCCGACCAGCTGGATCACCGCCCGACGGCCGGCATCCGCGGTGGCTCGCTGTGCTGGGGCGCCGGCAGCCCCCCCAACGGCCTTGCCGGCGATCTCCGGCTCGAGGAGCCGGACAGCATCGTGTACACGAGCGACCCGCTCACCACGGCGCTCGAGATCCTCGGCGCACCGGTCGCGGTGATCCACGTTGCTTCGAGCCGACCCGTGGCCACCCTCGTCGCGCGTATCGGGGACGTCGCGCCCGACGGCGCGGTCGAGCAGGTCTGCGAGGGTTTGCTCAACCTGACCCACCGGGAATCGCACGCCGATCCGACGGAGCTGGAGCCCGGCCGGGTCTACGAGATCCGGCTCGCCCTGCGCTCGGCCGGCTTCCGGTTTGCGGCAGGCCACCGGATCCGGCTGAGCCTCGCCACGTCCCACTGGCCGGTCGTCTGGCCCGCCCCGGGCGACCTGACCCTGACGATCCAGCGTGGCCCCGGCCATCCCTCGCGCCTGGAGCTCCCGCTCGCGCCGAGTGCCGAAGCGGAGGTGCCGCCACCAGAGTTCAAGGAAGAAGCCCCGGTGCTGGGGTCGTTCGGCTCGGACGACGCAGCACCACCCACATGGGAGGTCGTCGAGGACCACCTCGCCGGGACGGTCTCGGTCCGGACCTACGAGGCGTCAACGGGACGGCTGCCGGACGGCCTCTCGACGCTCTTCCTGTCGGAGGCGCTGCTCATGACCGCATCCGACTTCCAGCCGGGCAGCGGCCGCTTCGAGAACACCTGCGAGTATCGGCTGCGGCGCGACGGCCTCGATGTCCTGGTGGTCGCCGACGGGACCACGGTCGCGGGACCGGTCGCCTTCGACATGACCGGCAGCCTCCGGGTGGAGGTCGACGGGGAGCCCTTCTTCGAGCGTCGCTGGGACGAGCGGATCACGCGGGACCTGCTGTGAGTCCCGCTCAGGCGCGAAGGTAGCGATCGAACCAGTCGAGCATCCGCGTCATCCGGTCGATCCGGCGATCGGGCCGGCCGGACGCCTGGTAGACGTGGTACTCCTCCGGATAGAGGACGTATTCGACGGTTCGGCCGAGCACGCGGAGCGCCACGAACAGCTGCTCACTGTCGGCCGGAGGGCAGCGCCGGTCGGCCTCGGCCTGGAGGAGCAGCAGCGGGGTCCGGATGTCCGCCACGTGGGCGAGCGGGCTCTGGCGCCAGAGGCGCTCCATCCCTTCGAGATCCAGCGGGGAGCCGAGCAGGGAAGCCCGGTTGTAGTCGACGCCCGTGTCCGAGTTGGCCCACGCCGAGACCTGGTTCGTCACGCCGTTCTCGCTCACCGCCGCCCGGAAGCGCTCGGAGGTGCCGACGAGCCAGTTGACCATGAAGCCGCCGTACGACAGGCCGAGAACGCCGAGGCGCGACGGGTCTGCCAGGCCGAGCCGGATCGCGTGGTCGAGCGAGGCATGGACGTCGGCGGCGTCCACGCCGCCCCAATCGCCGAGCTGCGGCGTGATCCAGGGTCGGCCGTACGTCGCGGAGCCGCGGATGTTCGGGAGCACGACCCGGTAGCCGCGGGCGCACAGCAGGACGACCTCGATCGAGGGCGCCGGCGCCCAGGCACCGAGCGGACCTCCGTGAACATCGACGATCGTCGGCAATGCCGCATTCGGCGCATCCGCCGGCGAGGCGATCCAGGTCTCGATCGGGCCTCCGGGGCCAGGAACCTCGACCGACCGCATGACCGGCCAGGCGACGTCACGGGCCCAGCGACTGCCGAGGCGCGTCCGGACCCGGGTGCGGCCGGGTTCGGACGTCAGACCGCCGGAATCGATCGTCACGAGCTCGACGGGCCGATCGCCGACGCAGGCGAGGACGGTCACCCGGGCCGCGGCCGGCGCCTGCGGATCCGACGCGACCGCCAGGCTGAGCGTCGCGATGTCGCCCTCGACGAGCGGGGTCGCGACCGTCGGGCCACCGCCGCTCTCGGGCTCGAACTGGAAGCGCCACGGTGCTGCCCGCCCCCGGTCGGAGATGATCGCGATGATCGTCCGCTCGTCGAGCCAGCAGGGCGTGGTTCGCTGAGAGGCGATCCAGCCGTGGAGGTCCGTGTCGATCCACGAGCCGGCCGGGCGATCCAGGTCGGGCGCGATCGCCACCGCCGGTTGCCGTCCGTCTGATGGCCCGACCACGACCGTCGGGCTGACGTCATCGGTCGCATCGGGCACCACCACGCCGACGGCCGCGAGCCACCGACCATCGGGCGACCATGCCGGCGCGTGGGCGTCGCCGGCAAGGGCAAGGACTTCGGTCGGCTGCGCGGCTTCGCCGGGGCTGTCCGGGCGCGACGGGACGGTCCAGATCGACCGACGCGGTCGGAGGTCCGCGTCGGGCCGCGGATCCGCGGCGAAGGCGATCCGCGCTCCGTCCGGGCTCCAGGCGATGTCGGAGACGTCCCAGTCGGCTTCGGTCAACCGGATCGGCCGGCCCGCCACCGCGACGTCGATGACGAACAACTGTGTTCGGCGGTCGAGGTGCCCCGTTTCGTCATAGCGCCAGTCGATCCGCGTGATCCGGCGGGCCAGCGGCTCCTCGTCGAGCGGCGGCTCCGGCCCGACGATGAACCTCGCCGGCTTGTCCTCCATCGCCAGGGCCAGTTGCTGCCCCGACGGGTCCCACGCGAGCTCGGAGACGGCCCGGCCGGGTGGGGTCCGAAGCGCACGCGGCACCCCGGCAGTGCGGGGGCCGAGTCGCAGCACCATCACCCGGCTGTCGTCCGAGCCGGCTCGCGATCGGGCACCCGGTCGACCTTGCTGGCCGGTTGGGCCCGAACCTGACGCCATCGCGCGGCGGAAGGCGATCCAACGTCCATCCGGCGAGATCCGGGGCCAGCTGTCGCGGACGGATCCGGAGGTCAGCTGTCGCGGACGACCGCGCGGGTCCAGCGGAACGAGCCAGAGGTGCGAGCGGTAGCGGTCGCCAACAACGAACCGACGGATGACCACGGCGAACCGTCCGTCGGCGGCCACGTCGTGCTCCTCGAGCACGACCTGCGACCTGATGACGCGAGCTGGATCCGTGCCCGTTGTCACTCCCACAGGGTACGCCGGGACGACCCTGACGCATTGCTAGGCGATCTTGCGGTGATACGTGCGCATGGCGAACAGGTACGCGACGACGAGGATGCCGACACACCAGGCGAGGGCGATCCAGATGTCGGTCCCGACCTGCTGCTCCGTGAACAGGTTGCGGATCGTGTTGACGATTGACGTCACTGGCTGGTTCTCGGCGAAGGCGCGTACCGGGCCGGGCATGGTCGCGGTGGGCACGAATGCCGAGCTGATGAACGGCAGGAGGATGAGCGGATACGAGAAGGCGCTCGCGCCGTCCGCGGACGTAGCGGTCAGGCCGGGGATGACGGCGAGCCAGGTCAACGCGAGCGTGAACAGGATGAGGATCCCGGCAACCGCGAGCCATGCCAGCGGTCCCGCCGGCGAGCGGAAGCCCATGAGGATGGCGACCAGCACCACGACTCCGATCGACACGAGATTCGCGACCAGCGAGGTCAGCACGTGCGCCCAGAGCACGGACGACCGCGCGATCGGCATCGACTGGAAGCGCTCGAAGATGCCGCCCTGCAGGTCGAGGAAGAGCCGGAAGGCGGTGTACGAGATGCCCGTCGCGATCGTGATGAGCAGGATGCCGGGCAGCAGGTAGTTCACGTACGAGCCCGATCCGGCGTTGATGGCACCGCCGAACACGTAGACGAAGAGCAGCATGAAGGCGATCGGCATGAGCGTGGTCGTGATGATCGTGTCCAGGCTGCGCGTGATGTGGCGCAGGGATCGTCCCGTCAGGACGGCCGTGTCGCCGAAGAAATGCGTGGTCATCGCTGGTCCCTACCTTTCCTGTGGCTGGCCGCTGGCCGCGCCACCGCCTGCCGTGCCGCCATCGCGGACAATCGCGAGGAAGACGTCCTCAAGGGTCGGCTGCTTTTCGACGTATTCGACCTTGGCGGGCGGGAGGAGCTGCTTGAGCTCGGCCAGGGTGCCGTTCACCTTGATCCGACCCTCGTGCAGGATCGCGATCCGGTCGGCGAGCTGTTCGGCCTCGTCGAGGTACTGCGTCGTGAGCAGCACGGTCGTGCCCTCGCCGGCCAGGCCCTTGACCGTCTGCCAGACCTCGATGCGCCCCTCGGGGTCGAGCCCGTTCGTCGGCTCGTCGAGGAAGATGACCGGCGGCTTTCCGATGAGGCTCATCGCGATGTCGAGACGGCGACGCATGCCACCCGAATAGGTCGCCACCCGCCGCTCGGCGGCGTCGGTGAGCCCGAAGCGTGCGAGCAGGTCCTCCGCGACCTGGCCCGGGTTCTCGAGGTGCCGCAGGCGGGCGACGAGAACGAGGTTCTCGCGTCCACTGAGGATCTCGTCGACGGCCGCGAACTGGCCGGTGAGGCTGAACGACTCCCGGACGTGCGCAGCCTGCGTGGCGACATCGAAGCCGTTGACCACCGCGGTCCCCGCGTCGGCCCTGAGCAGTGTCGAGAGGATCCGCACGACCGTGGTCTTGCCCGCTCCGTTGGAGCCGAGCAGGGCGAAGATGCTGCCCCGCGCCACGTCGAAGTCGACGCCGCGCAGGACGGACAGCTCCTTGTACGACTTCTCCAGGCCGCGCACATGGACCGCGGGCTCCTGGACCGGCGTCATCGTCATTGGTTCTTCCCTTCTCGCGTGGCTCGGCTGGCCATTGTGTTACCGCCGTATGCATACGGTGTAGACTGATGGACGGCAGTTTAGGTATGCGGCGTATACTTGTCAAGCGATGAAGCAGGTGAACGCCACGGAGCACGACCGAGCGCCCGGTCGACCCCTGACCCGTGAGGCCCTCGTGGCCCGGGCACTCGAGATCGGCACCGCGGAAGGCCTCGAGGCGGTCAGCCTGCGGCGCCTCGCGCAGGAGCTCGGCGTCACCCCGATGGCCCTCTACCGCCACGTTCGCGACAAGCAGGACCTCATCAACGCCATGACGGAGGTCGTCCTCGAAGAGATCGACCCCACCGCCGGCCTGGGATCGGAAATGCCCTGGACGGAAGGGCTGCGCCTGGTGATCGACAACTACAAGGAGCAGCTCGACGCCCGTCCGCTTGCCCTTCCCCTCAGCATCGCGTACACCGGCGACGGGCCCCCGTCCTTCTGGCGGGTCCTCGAGCAACTCCTGGCCATCCTGCTCGATGCAGGCTTCGCGCGGCGCGAGGCGATCGTCCTGATCCGGATGATCTCGAATCTCCTCGCGGGCTACCTGCTGCTCCTCCAGCAGGGCACGTCTGCCGGCGCCACGCCGCTCGACGCCCACCAGGTCGACCTCCTGCGACGACGCTTCGCGCTCGCCCAGCTGAGCCTTCCTCGCGATGAGTTCCCGAACCTGGTCGAGAGCGCGGAGATCACGGCCGAGGTCTGGCTCACCGACCCGAACGATTGGTGGGACAACACGGTCGACCTGATCACGTTCGGCCTGGAGCGAATGCTCGAGCGCGGCGCCGACGGTTCTCGGCCGCAGAACGGCGACCCGTAGGGCTGCTCATCGTCTTTCCGATTACGATCGGTGGGACGTCCTCCATCCGAGGTCGCCATTGCCAAGGAAGCTCAAGGGAGTGGCGGGTGAGTAGGAGCCCAGGCGGAGCGCCGCCTCGAGCAATCCCACGGCGAGACCGCGATCGCGGCCTCGCGCCATCCGGCCCGCTCACCGACGTGAGGCAAAGCGCGGGCGATTCGCCCAACCAAATTCGATGACGGTCGGCTCGGACCTTGGCATCTTCGCGATCAGCGTCGCAGCCGGGCTCATCGGGGCACTTGCGGGGGTCGGGGGCGGACTCCTCATCGTCCCCGCGCTCACGCTCCTATTCGGCGTTGACATCCGGCTCGCGATCGGCGCGAGCATTGTCAGCGTCATCGCGACGAGCTCGGGCGCCGCGTCTGCCTACGTCCGCGACCGCATCACGGACATGCGGGTCGGGATGTTCCTCGAGCTGGCGACAACGAGCGGCGCCGTTGTCGGCGCGATCCTCGCTGCCGTCGTCGCCCAGGAGTTCCTCTACCTGCTTCTCGGCGTCGTGCTGCTCTTCTCCGCCGCCCAGCAGGTACTCCGCCTCGGCGAGGAGCTGCCGCCGAGCATCGTCGCTTCGCCGCTGACCACGAGGTTGGGGCTGGTCGGCGCGTACCCCGACGCTCGTCTTGGTCGAGACGTCTCCTATGCGGCCCAGCGGGTGCCGCTCGGGTTCGCACTCATGGTCGGGGCCGGCGTCGTGTCCGGCCTGCTCGGGATCGGGTCGGGCGCACTCAAGGTGCTCGCGATGGACGGCGCCATGCGGCTGCCGATGAAGGTTTCGTCGGCGACCAGCAACTTCATGATCGGAGTTACGGCGGCGGCCTCGGCGGGTATCTACCTCAGCCGAGGCGACGTCGATCCGACCATCGCGGCACCCGTGGCGCTGGGCGTGCTCGCGGGGGCGACCATCGGGGCGCGAATCCTGCCTCGCATGCCCAACCGTTCCGTGCGGCTCGTATTCCTGCCCGTCCTGGTCGTCATTGGTCTCCAGGCGCTGGCCCGCGGGCTGGGGATCTCGCTGTGACTCCGGAGCGGTTCCGCCTGGTGGTCAGCGGCGTCCTCATTGTCGGCGTCACGATGAGCGCCGCCCTGATCGCAGCCGGGTTTGCCACGTCGCTCGCCGTGGGCTGGCAGGGGTCGTTGAGCAACGCCGCATCCGGGGTGGATCGGGTGACGGACTTCGGTGCGCTCGGCCGGAACCTGCTGGCGATTCGGCCCATCGGACTCGCCCAGGCCGGGCTTGTCCTGCTCGTCGCCACCCCAGTGGTACGAGTTGCCGCGTCGGTGCTCGGGTTTGCCTTGGAGCACGACCGACTCTACGTGGGCATCACGATGATCGTGCTCTTCATCCTGATCACGAGCCTGTTCGTGCTTCACTGAGCTTCCGGGCCGCCGCGCGCGATCGCGGAGCAACGACGGCGCCGTTTGGCAGTCGCGCGACTGAAGGCATAGTGTTGGTCGATGGTCCGGCCCGGTCCTTGACACGGGGGCCGACGCGCGACGGTCACCTCGGCGAACCGATGACATCGCTCGGAAGTGTCGACGAGAGGCACAGCCATTGAGCATGCGCGGCGGATCAGGCGGAGGGGTCGGGGGTGGTGGGCTGATGCGCTCCTTCCGTCGCGACGCTTCGGTCACCGGCCAGACACTCTCGCCGGGCATCGTCCGGCGGATCCTGCGGTTCGCCCTCCCCTACCGCGGCATGTTGCTGGTGTTCCTGGTCCTGATCGTGGTGGACGCGCTGCTGAGTGCGGCGGCTCCCCTGATCTACCGCGCGATCATCGACGACGGGATCCTGCCCAGGAACACGGGCCTTGTCGTCATGCTGGCCGTCCTCCTGGCCGTCCTCGCCCTGGCCGACGCGGTCCTGTCGCTGTGGCAGCGCTGGATCTCGGCACGGATCGGGGAGGGGCTCATCTTCGACATGCGGACGAAGGTGTTCGCGCACTTCCAGGCCATGCCGATTGCCTTCTTCACGCGAACCCAGACCGGAGCGCTGGTCAGCCGGCTGAACAACGACGTCCTGGACGCCCAACAGGCGTTCACCGGCACCCTCTCATCGGTCGTCGGCAACCTGGTCGGCGTGACGATCACGCTCGTGGCGATGGCCCTCCTGTCCTGGCAGATCACCCTCGTCTCGCTGACGCTCCTGCCGGTCATCCTGCTGCCCGCGCGCTGGGTGGGCCGCCGGATCCAGGCCATCACGCGTGAGAGCTACAACCTCAACGCGGCGATGACCGGCACCATGGTCGAGCGCTTCAACGTGGCGGGCGCACTGCTGGTCAAGCTCTTCGGCCAACCCGAACGCGAGATCCGGAGCTTCGAGGAGAAGGCCGGCAGGGTCCGCGACATCGGCGTCACGCGCGCCCTCTACACGAGGGTGTTCAGCGCCGCGCTCATCTTCGCGGCCGCGCTCGCGACGGCGCTCGTGTACGGATGGGGCGGCGTCCTGGCCGCGACGGGGGCCCTGCAGATTGGCACGCTGGTGGCGATGACGGCTTACTTGAACCGGCTGTACGGACCCCTCACCGCGCTCTCGAACGTCCAGGTGGACATCATGACCGCGCTGATCTCGTTCGACCGGGTGTTCGAGGTCCTCGACCTGAAGCCCATGGTCGACGAGCGGGAGGCCGCCGTCGAGATCCCGCGCGGTCCGGCGACGATCGCCTTCGACCACGTGGACTTCAGCTATCCGAGACCCGAGGAAGTTTCGCTGGCGTCGCTCGAGTCGGTCGCGGTCCTCGGCCAGTCCCCGAGCCAACAGGTGCTCGACGACGTGTCGTTCACGGTCCAGCCGGGCCAGCTGGTGGCGCTGGTCGGACCGTCCGGCGCCGGGAAGACCACGATCAGCCACCTCGTCCCACGACTCTACGACGTGCGCTCCGGCTCGGTCCGCCTGAACGGCGTCGACGTGCGTGACGCCACCCTCGCCTCGATCCATCGCATCGTCGGCATGGTTACCCAGGACGCGCACATGTTCCACGACACGATCCGGGCCAACCTGCTCTATGCGAAGCCCGACGCCTCGGACGCGGAGCTCGTCGAGGCCCTGCGGGCCGCCCAGATCCTGCCCCTTGTCGAGTCGCTGCCGGAGGGCCTCGACACGCTCGTCGGCGATCGCGGGTACCGGCTCTCGGGAGGGGAGAAGCAACGGCTCGCCATCGCCCGCCTGCTGCTCAAGGCCCCCGATGTCGTGCTGCTCGACGAGGCCACGGCCCACCTGGACTCGGAGTCGGAGGTCGCGGTCCAACGGGCGCTCAAGTCGGCCCTCGTCGGGCGGACGTCGATGGTCATCGCGCACCGCCTTTCAACCGTGCGAGAGGCGGATCAGATCCTCGTCATCTCGGAAGGACGGGTGGTCGAGCGAGGCGCCCACGCGGATCTGCTCGCCGCCGGCGGCCTCTACGCCGAGCTCTACCGGACGCAGTTCGAGCGCCAGGACGCTGCCGGGGCGTCGTTCGAACAAGCGTGATGGGTGGCGAATCCGAGCATGGATGCGCGAGGCGGCTATCGCTCGTCAGGGGAGACCTTGCCGCACTGACGTCGCGATCGCTCTTGCAGTGGCCACTTCAGCACCATCGGCCACGACCGTGGTGCCGGGCTCGTCAAGCCCGAGCGGCTCCAGCGTCGCCAGCTGAGAGGCGAGCAGCGAAGCCGGCATGAAGTGCCCTGCGCGTCGTCGCAATCGCTCGGCAATGGTGTCCGCACTCGCGGTCAGCATGACGAACCGTGTCGTCGGGGCAATTCGGCGTATGGCATCCCGATATCGACGGCGCAGCGCCGAGCAGGCAACCACGGCACCGGTCGGCTCGGCGTCCGCCAGCGCTTGCCCGATCCGACGCAGCCAGGGCTCACGGTCGCGGTCGTCGAGCGGGATGCCGGATGCCATCGCTGCAGTATTCTCGGGAGAGTGGAGGGCGTCGCCCTCGATGAACGGGACACCGAGCTCTCGAGCGACGAGCGGGCCCAAGGTCGATTTTCCGGAACCGCTCACGCCGGCGATCACCACCAGTGGCTTAGTCGCTCGCTCCGCATCCACGCTGTTGCGCACGCCGGCAGGCGGTCAGGCCCGCTGACCGTGGCGAGGAGCTCGCGCTGATGCCTCCCGCGGAAGCCACGGCCCGCACGATGCCGCGAACTCGCGGGCGACCAGGACCCTCACCCTGCGAGCTGCCGCAGCGCGACGACGTTCGAGGCTGCCCCGATGGCGACGGCGGTGACAACAAGCACCGCGACCGCCCGGACGAACCGGCGCTTCGAGCCGACCATGAGCAGCGCCCCGACACCACCGGCCCCGAGCTTCAAGCCGACGAAACCGCCGATGCCCACGGCCCCGACGATGAGCCGCGTCATGGGATTCCGCTCATACGCCACGAGGCCCAGCGATGCCGCCGCCGCGAACGTCAGGGCATCGAGGGCGACCACGGTGAACAACAGGGCCGCGAGCTTCATGGGACCGGGGGTCGCAGGGTCCGGCCGGCACCGGCGATGCCGGCCAGGAACTGCGACAGCCGCCAGACGATCCTTCCCCCGAGCAGGACCGGCAGCGAGGCCGCGATGTCGGCGACCTCTGCCCTTGCCGGCGCGACCGGCAACTCGCTCCAGAACTTGATCATTGGTAGGCCCTCTCCCTACGCGACCCAATATTGCATCGTCGACGAGATGCGTGCCTCAGCGATTGCCGGTGCGTCGATCGGCTTGGCGGGTTGACCTCGGCATCCGCTGCCTGGCGACAGCCGTGTCGAGCGGACCGGTTCGGGCGGCATCGGCCGTTTCGGGCAACTGCTCGACGGCGGTGATCGCCGTGGCCCGAGCCATCCTCACGTCGCCGAGAGCTGGTGACCGATTCGACGGAGGCTGCCACGGACGCGACGCAGGGTGGTCACGGTAGTCGGAGAGCGCCGCGTTGATGGCCGGATCCGCATCGACTCCAACCCTTCTTCGTTGTTACCAGGGCTTGATCCATTCGTGCTCGCATTGTTCGGGCACACGGTCCGCCCGTCATGACGGCACGTCACACAGGACATGCTCGCGGCGGGGTACGTGGGCTCCGTGGCCGGTCGGAGTACCGACACGTTGTCCGAGCGGCGAACGACTGACGATTTCGCAGATGAGTTGGCTCCCCGGATCGAGGAGGCTATGGCGCGCTCGGCGTCGGCCTTGTCGGCGGCGGCGCCGGCTCGGGGTGCGAGCCGGCCGTGAGGCTCCGCCCCGGACCGGCCCCGCTCGCCAGCGATGCGAACAGCAGCGAAGCGGCCAGGACGGAGCCGGAGACCGCGACCATCAGGGCGGTTCGCGTGGAATCCAGAAGGCCTCGTCCCCGATGTGGTCCCGGGGTGTCGAGCTCCTCGATCCGGATGACTCGCGTGCCCATCTGATCTCCTCGTCTCGGCAGCCGTCATGCGACGCCAACGACCACGAGTCTTCGCCGCGAGATCGTCGCCCGCGCGCGTGTCGACCCTGCTTCCCCGTTCCCGTGTTCGAGGGTCTGCACCGTGGTCGCGGGTTGACCCCTGATGCCACGATGGGCCGCATGCCAGCTGGGTCGACGCGTCGAGGCGAGCTCCGGTGAGCGGCGAGGCGGCAGCGTTGGCCGTGGCCGGTCGCGCGGCCGAGGCGAATCGCCGCCCGGGCCGTGTCATCACGGCAGGTGTCGCGGCGGCGGCGGTCCTCGTGGGAGCGATCTGCGTCGCGCTCATGGCGGCGAACCCGGACAGCGGCGACGCCGGAACCTGGTCCGTCCAGCTCGCCGCCAACCTGTTCACGATCGGCGTTGGCCTGGTGATGTGGCACGCGCGCCCGGGCAACCGGGTTGGACCGCTGGTGATCGCCTTGGGCTTCGCCAGTGCCGTCGACTTCCTGAGCTGGGACGGCCGCGACGCCCTCGTCTGGACCGTCGGCGACATGTGGAACGTGGTGGGGCTCGTCGTCCTCGCCCACGTCTACCTCGCGTTCCCGGATGGCCGGACCGCCGGCTGGTCGCGGCGCCTCACGATCGCCGTCTACGCCTGGTTCTTCCTCCTCACGGTCGGTCCGCGTCTGATGCACCCGTACCCGTCGAGCTGGACGATCCGCAACCCGCTGCTGCTCTGGCCGAACGAGGGGCTTGCCGACAGCCTGGGCATGGTCGCGAACCTCGGCGCCCTGGTGCTCACGATCCTTGTCGTGGGGACCGTCCTCGACCGTTGGCGACGCGGCTCGCCGGTCGCGCGTCGGGCGCTGGCCCCTGTCTTCTGGGTGAGCCCCATCGCGCTCGTCGTCAACGGGACCTTCTTCGTCGCCCGCGCGATTGGCTCCGACACGCTGTTCACGGTGTCCACGGGGCCGCTCGCGCAGCTCTCGAACTTCCTGCTGCCGATCGCGTTCCTCATCGGGCTGCTTCAGACGCGGCTTGAGCGTGGCTCGATCGCGGACCTGGTACGCGAGCTCGATGGTGTCAAGACCGGCGATCTCGAAGCCGCCCTCGGTCGGGCCGTCCATGACCCGACCCTGCAGCTCGCATTTCCGGCTCCCGATGGAGTGGGCTACGTCGATCCGGCCGGCCGGCCGTTGGTGCTTCCCAGCGGCGACGACCACCGCGACGCCACGCACATCCAGGGAATCGACCGGACGATCGCGGTCCTGGTCCACGACCCGGCCGTGGACCCGGCGCTTGTCGAGAGCGCTGCTGCTGCCTCGCGGCTCGCCCTCGAGAACGTGCGGCTGGCCGCAGAGCTCCGGGCCCAGCTCGAGGAGGTCCGGGCTTCCAGGGCGCGAATCGTCGAGGCGACCGACGAGGAGCGGCGCAGGCTCGAGCGGGATCTCCACGACGGGGCGCAGCAGCGGCTCGTGGCCCTCGGGTTCACGCTCCGCCGCGCGAACCGGCGCGCCGACGCGGACCCCGAGCTCGTGCGGATCCTCGACGAGGCGAACCGCGAGCTCGAGGACGGCCTCCGGGAGCTTCGTGCGCTCGCCCGCGGGCTCCATCCGACCGCGCTCGCCGACGGCCTTGCCTCCGCCGTGCGCGCGCTCGGCGACCGATTCCCGATCCCGGTCGAGGTCGACGTCGAGGACCGGCGGCTGCCGACGACGATCGAGACGACCGCCTACTTCATCGTTGCCGAGGCGCTGACGAACGTCCTGCGGCACGCCGATGCGACCGCGGTGACGATCCGCGGACGGATCGACCGCGACGCCCTTGATCTCGAGATCGTCGACGATGGCCGCGGCGGGGCCGACACGGGAACCGGCGGAACCGGCGTGCGCGGCCTCGTCGACCGGGCACAGGCGATCGGCGGCACGCTCGCGGTCGAGAGTCCCGATGAGGGCGGGACGACCATCCGGGTCAGGTTGCCGCTGTCGTGACCGCGTCGAACGGGCGCCGCCTGCGGGTCGTCCTCGGCGACGATTCCGTCCTGTTCCGCGCCGGCCTGGCCCATCTCCTCGAGGACGAGGGGTTCGCCGTCGTGGGCGAAGCCGGGGACGCGCCAAGCGTGCTCGAGCTCATCGAGCGCGAGCATCCGGACGTGGTCCTCCTCGACATCCGGATGCCGCCCGAGCACCGGACGGAGGGCCTCGATGCCGCCATTGTCATCCGGGAGCGCCACCCGACGACGGCGATCCTCCTGCTCTCGGCGCACGTCGAGACCCGCCATGCGATCCGGCTCCTCCGGGAGGACGCGGCCGGCGTCGGCTACCTCCTGAAGGACCGGGTGATGCGCGAGACGGACCTGCTCGACGCGATCCGCCGGGTGGCCGCGGGCGGCTCCGTGATCGACCCCGAGATCGTCGGCGAGCTCCTCGGCCGCGCCCGGCCGCACGGGCCGCTGGACGAGCTCACGCCGCGGGAGCGCGAGGTGCTCGCGCTCATGGCCGAAGGTCGCTCCAACCAGGCCATCGCGGACCGGCTCGTGCTCGAGCTGAAGACCGTCGAGGGACACATCCGGATCATCTTCTCGAAGCTCGGCCTGGAGCCGGAGCCATCGGACCATCGACGCGTGCTGGCGGTGCTGACCTGCCTCCGAGCGTGAGGCCGCTGACGATCCTCCCGGGTTCAGACCCCCCGAATCGCGCGCAATCTCCACGCGCCCTCCACGAGGGCTCCATGGACGCCGATGACCATGGGGACATCACCAGCGCCTGGCTCGGGAAGTTCCCATCGACAGGCCCTGGGCTACGAGGTTCCTCCTCATGAAGAGACTCACCATCCTGTTCTCCGCCGTCGGCCTGGTCCTCCTGCTCGCCGCAGGCACGGTCGCGGCCGCATCGCCTGGCGCAGGGGCGCCGGCCGGGAACGGCGGCTCCGTTTCGACGACAGCACCGAATTCGGCGCCGGCTCGGGTCCAGGCAACGAACACCCTTGCCGACATCCTCGGCCTGACCGAGGCCCAGGTGATGGAGCTCCGTCAGCAGGGCCTGTCGCTCGCGCAGATCGCCGAGCGCCAGAAGGTCGATCCGCAGCGACTCGTTGACGCCCTGGTCGCCCAGTGGACCGAGCGCATCGACGCCCGCCTCGCCAACGGTGGCATCACCGCCGACCAGGCGACGACGCTTCGGGCGAACGTCGCCGTGCGGGCCAAGGCGATGGTCCAGCAGACAACCACGACCGGCATGCAGGGTGCCGCTGTCGGAGCCGGGCCGAACGCGCGGCGGCGCGGGCCGAACGCGGCGGCTGGCGCCGGGCCAAACGCGCAGGCACGCGGTGCGGGCACCGGCACGGGCGCGGCAGTCGGCGCCGGGCCGAACGCCGCGGCACGCGGTACCGGCGTCGGCGCCGGCACGGGCGCCGCGGGACGCGGCGGAGAAATGCGTGGTACGGGTCCCGGGAACGGCACGTGCCCATTGACCAGCACGGCTCCGTCGAGCTGATCACTCCTTCGTGGGGCGGGATGGCCAAAGTGGCCGCCCGCCCTACGATGGTGCAGGCCATGAGCAGGATCCTTGTCGTCGACGACGAGCCGCACATTCGCGAGGTCGTGGGCTCCTACCTCGTGCGGGAAGGCCACGAGGTCTGGTATGCCGGCGATGGCGACGCAGCCCTGGCGTCAGCGCTCGAGCACGACCCCGACCTGATCGTCCTCGACGTCATGCTCCCCGGCAGGTCCGGGTTCGAGGTGCTCCGCGAGCTGCGCGCGGCCGGCCGGCGGTCGGCTGTCATTCTCCTTACCGCTCGCGACGAGTTGATCGATCGGGTCGCCGGCCTCGAGATCGGCGCCGATGACTACGTGACCAAGCCGTTCGAGCCCCGTGAGCTCGTCGCCCGCGTGGGGGCGGTCCTTCGGCGCGTCACTCCGATCGCCCCGCCTGGTGACGACCACGCCGCGGCACCAGCGACGCGCCGCTACCTGGACCTCGACATCGATGAGCCGATGCGGGAGGTCCGTCGCGGGCCTACCGACGTTGGCCTGACGCGTGCCGAGTTCGACCTGCTGCTGGTCCTCACCGAGATGCCGGGGATCGCCTGGACCCGCGAACGGCTCGGCGACCGCGTGTTCGGTGAGGCCTACGACGCCTTCGATCGGACGATGGACAGCCACATCAAGAACCTCCGACGCAAGCTGGGCAAGCGGGCCGGGGCCCGCGAGTACGTCGAGACAGTCCGGGGCGTCGGCTATCGCGCGGCACGCGAATGACGGACAGGGGCGGCCTCAGCGCCCGGAGCCTCAGCGCCCGCCTGGCGCTCGCGTTCGCGGCGGTGGCGCTCGGGACGGCGCTGGCCGTCGCGATCGCAACGCCACCCATCGTGGGGCGCGGCTTTGCAGCAGCGCAGGCCCTCGATGCCTCCGGAGCGCCCTCCGCGGGGAACGGCTTCGGGATGGGGGCGGGCGGGGGTGCCGGCTCGCCCGCAGGACCGGGGAACGGCCAGGCCGCCCACATCGCCCAGGCGCAGCAGGAAACGACGACCACCATCATCGTCGTCGCCGTACTGGCCGCGGCGATTGCCTCGCTCCTCGGCGTCCTGATGGCGCGCCGCATCGCCAGGCCACTGCAGCAGCTCGAGGCAGCCGCGGGGGCCGTCGCGCACGGCGACCTGGCGGCGCGATCTGGCCTGTCGGCCCGGGTCGACGAAATCGGCTCGCTCGGCCGGTCGTTCGACGCGATGGCAACCGATCTGGAGCGCAACGACGCGTCCCGGCGCCGGTTCTTCCAGGATGCCGCGCACGAGATGAAGACGCCGCTGGCGGTCGTCGAGGCGACGGCAGCGGCCGTCCTGGACGGCGTCTACGAGCACGACAATCGCCACCTTGAAACGATCCGGTCCCAGGCACGTCTCCTCGGGCGGATCGTGGACGACATGCGCACGATCAGCCTCGCCGAGGCGGGCGCGCTCCAGCTGCGGCTTGAAGCCGTTTCGCTGGGCGACGTCCTGCAGGCGACCGAAACAGCGTTCGCCGCTCGTGCAGATGCAGCCGCGGTGGCGCTGTCCGCCCGGCTCGCCGATGGCGTGGCGCTCGTGGTGAACGCGGATCGGGAGCGGCTGGGTCAGGCCATTGCGGCGTTGGTGGACAACGCGCTTCGGTTCGCCCCATCAGGCGGCCACGTGTTCGTCCGGGCCGGGCACTCACCGCGATCGTCGAGAATTGCGCGAGTCGAGGTAATCGATGACGGCCCGGGCGTACCCGACGCCGACATGGCCCACATCTTCGACCGCTTCTACCAGGCGGACGCCAGCAGGGACCGCGGCTCCGGCACATCGGGTCTCGGCCTCGCAATCGCCCGCGCGATCATCGAGGCGCACGGCGGTGTGGCAGGCGCCGAGAACCTGGCCCAGGGCGGGGCCCGCTTCTGGCTGGACATGCCGCTCGGGCATGCTGCTTGACGATCGGCGCGGGAGGCGCGGTGCGCGACCTGCGTCCGGCGAGGCTCTTCTGGACGGCGATCGACTGGGCTACGCCGCGAGGACGCTGTCGACGCGGATGGTCGGCGGATGCTCGAAGTGCTTCTTCACGGCGCACTGCTCGGCCGCGCGAACGACGGCGTCGGCGTACTTGCCCGGGAAGCCCTCGGGCAGCTCGATCGTGACCTCGACGTCGCTCACCAGATGCGTCGACGGGTCGGTCCGCATTCGCTGGATGAGGCGAATGCCGTCCGTCGGGATCCCGCGCTGCCGGCAGAAGCCCAGGACGTAGATGCCGGCGCACGTCCCGATCGTCGAGAGGAACGTGGCGAAAGGCGTCGGAGCCGAACCCTGGCCACCGCCCGACGGCGGCTGATCAGTCGGAAAGTCGAAGCCGCCGAAGTGCGCGTCGACGCGGGCGCCTCCGGGGAAGTCGATGGTCATCTCCATGGCACGAAACCTCTTTCCCGCCGGCGCCGCGTTCAACCCGGGCGCCGGCAACTTCTCATCAAGGCGAAGGGACTCGTCAGAGCCCGAGGATTGCCGGTTTATTGCGTACTTGCGCAATGGTGCAATCATACCACCACGCGTCCGCTGCGTCGTAGAGCCGATCAGCCCCTTCGCCCGGATCGCCGCTACCCTTGGGCCATGGCCCACGAGTTCATCTACACCTCCTACCGGCTCGCCCGGCACTACCCGCCCGACCGGACCGTGCTCGAGAACATCTCGATCTCGTTCTACCCGGGGGCCAAGATCGGCGTCATCGGCCCGAACGGTGCGGGCAAGTCGAGCCTGCTCCGGATCATGGCCGGGCTGGACGACGACTTCGTCGGCGAGGCTCGCCTCACCCCTGGCTTCACCGTCGGCTACCTGAGCCAGGAACCCGAGCTGGACCCGACCAGGGACGTCCGGGGCAACGTCATGGACGGCGTGGCCGAGGTCCGGTCGCTCATCGACGAATACAACGCGGTCATGGCCCGCTGGGCCGAGCCCGACGCCGACTACGAGGCGATCGGCGCGCAGCAGGCGGCCCTCGAGGACCGCATCAACGCGGCCGATGCCTGGAACGTGGAGCGGAACGTCGAGATCGCCATGGACGCCCTCCGCTGCCCACCCGACGACGCCGACGTCACGACCCTGTCGGGCGGCGAGAAGCGGCGGGTGGCGCTCTGCCGGCTCCTCCTCCGCCACCCGGACCTGCTGCTCCTCGACGAGCCCACGAACCACCTCGACGCCGAGTCGGTCTACTGGCTGGAACGCTTCCTCCAGGAGTACGAGGGCACGGTCGTCGCGATCACCCACGATCGCTACTTCCTCGACAACGTCGCGCAGTGGATCCTGGAGCTGGACCGGGGCCGAGGCATCCCGTTCGAGGGCAACTACTCGAGCTGGCTGGAGCAGAAGCTCGCCCGCCTGGCCGGCGAAGAACGGGCCAGCGACGCCCGGCAGCGGACCCTCGCCCGCGAGCTCGAATGGGTCCGCCTCGCGCCGCGTGCCCGCCAGGCCAAGGGCAAGGCCCGCCTCGGCGCCTACGAGAAGCTCCTGGCCGAGGCCCAGGCCGACAAGGGTTCGGCGCGGGATCTTGAGATCGCGATCCCGCCGGGCCCGAGGCTCGGCGACGACGTCATCGAGGTCGCCGGCCTGCGCAAGGCCTACGGCGACAAGCTCCTCATCGACGACCTGACATTCTCGCTCCCGAAAGCCGGCATCGTCGGCGTGATCGGCGCCAACGGCGCCGGGAAGACGACCCTCTTCCGGATGCTCGTCGGCGAGGAGTCGCCGGACGCCGGCAGCGTCACCATCGGGGACACGGTCCAGCTCAGCTACGTCGACCAGGGCCGCGACGACCTGCGCGCCGATCGATCCGTCTTCGACGAGATCGCCGGCGGCGACGAGCTCATCAAGATCGGCAGCCGCGAGCTCCCCGCGCGAGCGTACGTGTCGAGCTTCAACTTCCGGGGAACGGACCAGCAGAAGCCGGTCGGCAAGCTCTCCGGCGGCGAGCGGAATCGTGTCCACCTGGCCAAGCTCCTCCGCTCCGGCGGCAACGTCCTGCTCCTGGACGAGCCCACGAACGACCTCGACGTGGATACGCTCCGGGCCCTCGAAGCAGGGCTCGAGTCATTCCCCGGCTGCGCGGTGGTGATCAGCCACGATCGCTGGTTCCTCGACCGGATCGCGACCCACGTCCTGGCCTTCGAGGGCGACAGCGTGGTCCGCTGGTTCGAGGGCAACTTCACCGAGTACGAGGAGTTCCGACACCGCGAGCTCGGCACCGCCGCCGATCAACCGCACAGGATCCGGTACAAGCGGCTGACCGCCTGAGACGGCCTCGGCCTGGGTAGGCTCAGCCGCCCTTCGCGAGCTGCTCCTCGATCACCGACAGGCGCCGGACGATCTCGTCGAGCATTGATGGGGTTCGGAATTGGCAGTCGCATGAGGACGGGCTCCTGAGCGAGGGTGGGGCCGGGGGTCCACAACAGGCTACGCGTTCGGCCCTGCGGCATCGGAGCCCAGTCGGTACGCTGGCGAGATGAAGATCGGTGCGATTGTTCCCCAGGGCTGGACCGGCGAATACGACGGCTGGGACGCAGGTCGCGCCTGGGCGAGGACCATGGCCGTCGCGCGTCAGGCGGAGACCCTGGGATTCGAGTCGATCTGGCTCTTCGACCACTTCACGACCGTCCCGCGCCCCACCAACGAGCCGACGTTCGAATCATTCACGGTGCTCTCTGCCCTGGCGGCGCTCACCGAACGGGTCCGCCTCGGCCACATCGTCATCTGCAACGGATTCCGGAACCCCGCCCTCACGGCCAAGATGATCTCGACGATGGACGTCATCAGCGGCGGCCGGATGGAGCTCGGGATCGGTGCCGGCTGGAAGCGCGACGAGTGGCTTGCCTACGGCTACGGCTTCCCTGAGACGCGGGAACGTCTTGCGGGACTCGGCGACGCGCTCGAGGTGATCACCCGCATGCTGGCGCCCGGCCGGGAGGCGCGCGCGACGTTCGAGGGCGAGCACGCCTCCGTTCGCGGCGCGATCAACCAGCCCAAGCCGATCCAGCAACCGCGGGTCCCGATCATGGTGGGCGGGAACGGCCCAAACGTCACCTGGCGGCTCGCCGCGAAGTACGCCGACGAGCTGAACGTCGACGGGCTCTCGCCGGACGAGCTTATCGCGGAGCTGCCGATCGTCCGATCGCGTTGCGAGGAGATCGGGCGCGACCCGGCAAGCTTGCCGGTCAGCGTCCATATGTGGTGGGGCAACGCCGCCCCTGCGGGCCAGGAACGAATCGACGCCCTCGGGCGATACGCGGAGCTCGGCATTTCCCGGGTCATGACGCTCGTCCGCGATTCGGCCGCCAGCGATGAGGCTCTTGTGTCGCTCGCGGAGGACGCGCGGGCCGCCGGCGTGGAGATGGCCGGATAGGGCGCTCGCGGTCCGGCACGGGACGTCCCGGGCGCACGGAACGACCCGAAGAAATCGCCGCCCTCGACCGTTGATGCTGTCGCAGGTCCTCGTCCCCTTGATGTGATCTCGGGGGGCGTTCCATCGTGTGATGCGATCGATCGATGGATGAGCGTTTCGACCTCTTCGGGTCAGGTTCCAAGCTGACGTTCCGGGACATCGGACGCCAGTGCCGGATGGCCCGATCGGCATCTCAACGGGCGGCCGACGAACCCCCGCCCAGCACGGCATTGCGCGCGTCGCCCGTGGCACCCGGGCGAACCTCGATCCCCATCCGCGCCAGCATCTGGAGCATCGGCGGACCCATGTGATGCGCGACGACCACCTCGACGGCGTTGTCGCGAAGGAACGTCGCGACGCGCGCGTGATGGCCACCCTCCGTCCCTTCGTCGTGCAGGCGATCCCAGCCAACCTCGAATTCCCGCCACGAGTGGATCGCCCCGTCCCGAACGTCGACGACCGCGACGCGCCCGGCCCGGCCCCAGCTCGGATCGATTCTGCCGTCGTCGTCCACCGGCACGCAGACCCGCATCGTCGTCACCCGCCCGTTCGATCGAGCGTGACGAGCTGGCGCCCGCTGGCCGTCCAGGCACCCATCCCGCCGTCGAGATTGTCGATGTTGGTATACCCGAGGTCGAGCAGCGTCTGCGCGGCGACCGCGCTCTCGTTGCCGCTGCGGCAGTACACGACCAGCTTCGCCCCCTTGTCCGACGGCAGCTCCCCGGCACGAGCTGCGACCTGATCGTACGGGATGTAGAGGTCCGTCCCGGAGATCTCGCCGACGTACGGCGTCTTGACGTTCAGCAGCGTGAAGTCCTTCTGGTCGAGCATCGCGGCCAGGCGATCGGCGGTGATGTTCGTCCAGTGGCCACCGTTGGCCTGCACGATCGTGCCATCGGACCCGGTCCCGACGGGTGCGGTCGATGCGGGACGGCCGAGGAATCCGCCGGCGAGGATCGCGACCACGAGGAGCGCGCCCGCGCCAATGGCCAGGGACAGCCTGCCCGCCGGACCCGAGGTCAACCGGGACCACCAGCCGGCCGACGCGCGGGCCGACGCGCGGGCCCGAGCGCGCGGGCCGAGGCAGGCGAGGTGCGGACACCCGGATTCGGTCGGACGGAGCGGGCGGAATGGGCCGTTCCGGCTGCGCGGCGCCGCTTGCTCATGCCCCGTCCTCGAGTGCCGCGATGACGCGCCGAAGCCGTTCGCCGGCCTCGGCCGCGATCGGATGAATGGCGGGGTCATCGACGATGCCCAGAACTGCCAGCGGGTCCATGGCTTCCACGACGGTCTCGCCGCGATGATCCCTGAGGACGACGTTGCACGGCAGGAGCGCCCCGACCGACGGGTCGACCTCGAGGGCGCGGTGCGCGAGCCCGGGGTTGCAGGCGCCAAGGATCAGGTGCGGGGCGACATCGACCCCGAGCCGCGACTTCATCGTTGCCTGCACGTCGATCTCGGTCAGGACGCCGAATCCTTCAGCCCGGAGGGCCGCCTCGACGCGCGGCCGGACCAGCGCGATCGGGTCGCGGAGACGCGTTCCAAACGTGAATGGGCTCAGTGTCGGCACGGTCTACCTCGTGGTGGGACGCACGGGATTGACTTGGGCTCAGGCGTCCGGCGAGGCGACCTCGTCCGGTTCGAGTGACCTCGGGCGTCGCCTGGCGACGATCCGGTCGATGACGTCGCAGGCTTCCGCGATCTCGGGTTCCGCGAGCTCATAGAAGACGGTCGTGCCGGAGCGCCGGCCATCCACGAGGCCCGCTGCCCTGAGCACGGAAAGATGCTGGCTGGCGTTCGGAAGGGCAACGCCGGCGATCGACGCGAGCTCACCGACCGAGCGAGGCCCGGCGCGAAGTGAATCGAGGAGCAGGAGCCGCTTGGGATCGGTCAGGACCTTGCAGATCTCGGCGTGCAGCCGGTAGTGGTCCAGATCGCGGACGGTCCGAGCATCGGTCGTCGTATGGCGCGCGGCAACGGGCATGCCGGCATCATAGCCACAGTTGCGTAGTTGCGCAACTATGTGACCACCGTCCGGACCGTTGAGGAATCGCAACCTGATGCCACGGAACCCGCCGGGCATGAGCCGGCGTCTGGAGCCCGCAGCGGCGCTGCCGCACTCGACGTCCTGGAGTCCCCCATCATGCTCACGCTCACCGACCGGGCCCGCCGGGCGCTACTCGGCGGCGTCCTTGTCCCCTTCCTCCTGGCTGCGTGCTCAACGAACACGTCCCCTGCGCCGACCAGCACGGCGGCGCCCACGGCGACGCCGGCGGTGACCCCCGCCCCGTCACCGACCGCCGCCCCAGCGGCCGTGCTCCTCGAGGTCACCAGCGAGGGCGGGTTCATCAACCCGAGCGCCAGCCTGGCGGCACTTCCGACGGTGGTCGTCTACGCTGACGGCCGGATCATGACGCCAGGCACGCCTCCCTCAGGCTCGTTCGACGCGCTCATCACGCCCGTCTCGGTTCGGGACGTTGGCGCGACCGGTGCGGCCGCCATCCTCGCCGCGGTCCAGACCGTCGGCCTGGACAAGCCGGCGACCGGCGACCCCGGAATCGCCGCCGATTCAGGCATGACGGTATTCACCGTGACGGTCGCGGACGGGGCGCCGACCATCACCCGATTCGCGGCCGGCGGCCCCGGCGGTGGCCCGGGCGGCCCGGGCCTGCCCGGCGTCGGGGGCGGCGACAATCCCGAGCGGACTGCCGCCTTCAACCTCCTCGACCAACTCCTCGACACGACCAACACCTGGGGCGCGGCGGCGGCTCCGGAATCCACCTATGCCCCGCTCGGGTATCGGGTCTTTACCGCCCCGGGCGCCCCGGTCGGCGACGGATCGACCGAGGTCCCGGCCGTTGCCTGGCCGCTGGCGACCGGCCTCGCCGACTTCGGAACCCCGGCAGTCCCCGACCGCGGCGTCACCGGACTCCGCTCGGGCGTGGTCACGGGCGCCGACGCCCAGGCGCTGGCGAGCGCGGGGACGTCGGCAACGACGTCAACGCCGTTCACGTCCGGGGGCGCGTCGTTCACGCTCTGGGTCCGGGTCCTGCTGCCCCACGAGCTGCCCGGCTGATGGCAAGGCCGCCCCGCCGTGCAGCCCGGGTCCCGGCCCGATCTCGGCTGGCCCGCGTGGCGGCCCTTGCGACGTCATCGCCGTGGGTAGCCCTCGTCCCGCTCAGGTTCTTCCTGGGCGGGACGTTCGTCTATGCCGGCCTCGACAAGCTCCTGAGCCCGGGCTTCTTCACCGCCGGTGCCGTCGGATCCATCCAGCAGCAGCTGCTTGAATTCTCCCGGCACTCACCGCTGGGCGGCCTGCTCCAGGCGATCCAGCCGTGGGCCGTCGAGGTCGGGTTCGTCGTCGCCGTGGTCGAGATCGGGATAGGAATCGGGGCGCTGAGCGGATTTGGCTTCCGCCTCGCGGCGGTCGGTGGCGCGGGCCTGTCCCTGCTGTTCTGGCTGACCGCGTCGTGGGCCACGAAGCCGTACTACTACGGGCCCGACCTGCCCTACGCCCTCGGCTGGATCACGGTTGCGCTCGCGGGCCACGGCGACGTGCTCGTCACGGCCCGCGCCCGGGTTGCGGCGGTGACCGGCGAACCGGCCGGACCCGGTGCACTGGCCCGTCGCGCACTGCTCCAGGCCGGTGTGCTCGGATCTGCCGCAGTCGTCGTGACGATGCTCGCGGTCCCGCTTCGGCGCCTCGGGATCGGCTCGGAAACGGATCCCGGGCTCGGCGGCGACCTTCCCGGCACGCCGACACCGGCGGCGACCGGCCCCGCGGCCTCCGTGCCTGGCGGCCTCGTGGTCGCGACGAAGGCGGACATGCACGGGACGGGTGCGGCCGCGTTCACGGTGCCCTTCACCGCGCCCGCCCCGCTTCCCGCCGGTGACCCTGGCGTCATCGTCCAGCTGGCCGATGGCTCGTACGTCGCCTTCGACGCCGTCTGCACGCATGCGGGCTGCACCGTCGAGTGGGACGCACCCGACTCTCTCCTCGTCTGTCCCTGTCACAGCGCGGTCTTCGATCCGTCGAAGAACGGCGCGGCCGTCGCCGGGCCGACCGACCAGCCGCTTGCGAACCTGCCGCTCATCTTCGACGCGGCGAGCGGGAACTTCCTGCTCCAGACGGGCTGATCAGGATCCGGTTGCGGGCTCCCGTGGAGGCGCCGGATTCGCGAGCCCGTCGACGACCTCGACATTCGGCAGCGCCCGGAGGATCGACGGCGGCGCGATCACCTTCCAGGAGCGGCTGCCGCCCCCGAGCACGATGCGTTCACGGGTCATCACCGCCGCGTCGACCCACAGCGGCAGGCCTGCCGGCAGCCCGAAGGCGGTGACGCCGCCGATCTCGTGTCCGGTCAGGTCGCGCGTCTCGTCAGGCGAGGCAAAGGATGCCTTCCGGGTGCCGAGGCGATCCCGGACGACGTGGTTCACGTCCAGCCGGTGGGTCGCCAGTACGACGCACGCGGCGTACGGCGGCGGGGACGCCTTGCCGGCCACGATGATCGTGTTGGCACTGTCCTCGAGCGCGAACCCATATGCCGCGCAGAACGCGGCCGTGTCGGCGAGCGCGGGGTCGCAGGAGAAGAGCTCGTAGTCGCCGTGGCCCGCGAGGGCTGCCTCGAGCGCGGCACGATCGGCATCCGATTCCACGATCGGAACGGTAAACGATGCCGTTTCCTTCCGTCGCGGCCCGCCGCCGACGATCGTGGTGCCGGGGCGCACCGGACTTTCTCGCGCTCGGCGCCGGGACCAACTACACATGCGCTCGCGGGGTCGCTACGGTAAGGTGACGAAACCTTCCCGGAGGTGTCTGCCTCAGGAGGATGAGGACCGCTGTCCCGCGCGTTCGGCGCCACGCGGACCGATTCGACGGAAAGGACCTGACCTATGACACGCACCAGAGCGCGACTCGCGAGTGCCTTCGGGGGCTTGATGATCATTGCCCTGCTGGCATTTCCGGCGGGCGTCTTCGCCAACACTGGAGAACCGATCGCCCAGACAGGCGGCATGTCGGCGACCCTGCCCCTCTTCGGGATGCCACTGACCGTTGATGTGACCCTCGACAAGACGACTGGGAACATTTCGGGCGTCGCGCTCACGCCGACGGGCGACTTTACGGCTTCCACGACGAAGCCCGAGATCGTCAAGTACGCGAACGCCGCCGGCACGACGACGGTCTCCGTCCGGGCCTTCGGCAGCAGCGAGACGGTGCGCGCCAAGTCGGGCGCGCTCGCGGACTTCCTGGGCTCCGGGTCGTGGTCCGCCGATGTCTTCGGCACCAGCTCGACGTCGAGCGTCGCCTACACGATCGGCGACGACGGCAGCGGTCATCCGACCCTCGCCTTCGGAACGATCACGCCGGGCACGAACATCACCGATAGCGTCACCGGGCCGACGATGCACAGCGGCGACCGGGGCTCCTGGGCGATCGGAACGGTCAAGTTCAGCTACCAGGGCTACGACAAGCGCCTGACCATCGCGGTTGGCGTGGGCAAGGACGGCAAGGCGAGCGTCAAGCTCACCCTGTCCGGCAGGGATCGCCAGAAGACCACTGGCAGCCTGGCCGACCTGGCCGCGGCCGGGCAGCGGACCTGGTCCGCGCACCTGTGCGACGGCACGGCCGTGGCGGTCCTGTACCACGTCGTTGACACGGCGGGCGTCGGGTCCATCGCCTACGACAGCGCCACGGGCGGCACCGTCACGACGAAGTCCTTCACCGGCAAGGGATTTGGCGACAAGCACGGTTCGGATGCCAAGGCCAGCGGCCTCTGGGCCAGGTTCGACGGCACCGCGGTCGGCGTCAGCGTCTGGCTCCGCGACAACGGGGACGGGACCTTCAGGCTCGTGACCAGGGGCTTCTCCGGCTGGTGCGCGCCCGCCAAGCCTGATCACCAGCTTGGCTTCGGCCTGGGCCACGGTGACAAGCCGGATGGCGCGAAGACCGACGGCTTCAAGAGCAACGGCGCCAAGACCATCAGCTTCCACTCCAATGGGAGCCGAGGCGGCTGGGGCGGTCACTGACATCCAGTCCATCACGCTGAGGACGCCCCCCGGACCCGTCACCACGGTCCGGGGGCGGACCGGCGGGATTACGCGGCGATCGCGGCGCCACCTCTTCGGGGGCGCCGTTTCGCTGTGTCTCGCCGTCATCCTGACGGCCTGTAGCCCGACCGCCCCGAGCAGCATCCCCGCGACCGGGACGCCAGGGCCGAGCGCCTCACCACGACCGTCCCCGACCGCGACCGTTCCGGCCGGGGATCGCCTGTCGGCAGCTCTGCAGCCCCTCGACGGGGGGTACACCTTCGAGACCACCGTGACGGTGGGCGGGACGCCGGCTGTGCACGCCACGGGCCGGCGCCTCGGGTCGTCGAGCGAGCTGACCGTCGATTCCGGCGGCGTGAGCGTCACCTACCGGATCATTCCGCCCAAGGCCTGGCTCATGTCAGAGAGTGGCGACTGGGCTCCAGCCACCGACCCCGGCTCCAGCGCCGATCCGCTCGCGCCGCTGCTGGCGCCGACGGCCGTCACGTCGGTCGCGGGTGCGGCCGGTGTGGACACGCTCGAGGCGACCTATCCGGCAACGGCGCTCGGGCTGACGGGGACGGGCTCCATCAAGGTGACGGTCGCAATCGCGGGCGATGGCTCCGTCACGGTTCGCTATGAGACTCCGGTCGGGACGCAGACGAGCGTTTCGGAGACGGTCTTCCATGCCGCGCCCACCCAGGACCCGATCGTGCCACCTTCGCCGCTGCCCTCGGGAGGCTGACCCGCCGAACCGGTCCCGTCGTGACCCGGATCGAGCGGCTGTCGACCGATCTCGAGACCCTCGCAGCAGCCGAGCTTGATTCCCCGCAACATGCCCTCGATATCGTCGAGCGGCTCGAGACCGCAACGGAGGCATTGCGATGACCACGACAACCGAGCTCAAGTCGATCGGCCAGATCCTCGTCCCGGTCAGCGATGTCGACCGCTCGGTCGCGTTCTACCAGGACGTGCTGGGCCTGCCGGTGCTCATGCGATTCCCCGGGATCGCGTTCATGGACGCCGCGGGCGTGCGGCTCTACCTGGCCACGGTGCCGCAACCGGACTACCAGGGCCGGGCGACGATCTACTTCTGGGTCGACGACGTCACCGGCGCGCAGGACCGGCTTGTCGAGCGAGGGGCCACGCCGCGGGATCCGCCCAGCATTACCTGGGAGACACCCGACTACGATTTCTGGCTCGGCTTCGTGGCGGACCCGGATGGCAACAACATCGGGCTCATGCGGAACGCCCCGAAGGGAACTACCCAGGGCTGAGCCACCGGTCGCAGCCTCGACACCGGCCCGGCCTGGACCGCGAAGGATCGCGTCGGCCGGGCCGGCGGTCGCGTCACATCGCGTTGAAGGTCTCGACCACCTGGACCGATGCCCCGCCGCCGAGGACCGGGCATCCCCTCGCCAGCTCGACCGCCGCGTCGAGGCTGTCGGCCTTGATGATCGAGTAGCCACTCGGGCCGTTCACGTCGTCGCTGACGCGACCGTCCGCGGCGATGGTTCGCGTCTTCGAGGCCGGATTGCCGCCGTCGACGAGCGCGTCGCCGAGCTTGCCGAACCAGTCGGTCCAGGCCGCCATGACCTTCGCGCCCTCCTCCGGTGACTCGGGCATCGATCCGCCGTGGTACACGAGCACGTAGTTCGCCACTGCTGAATTCCCCCTCGCAACGAGGCGCTTCCGGGCGGTCGTCTGCCGCCGTCTGCCAGGGCAACGATCGCCTTCCCGCCGAATCGACACGATTCGCGTGCCGCTATCAGCGAGTTGTCATCTCCCGCCGCGAAGGTCGTCTCCAGGGGCCGCTCGTAACGCATCACCGGCGGCCCCAGACCACCACCCAAGCGACAACGGAGACATCATGGAAGAACCGACCACCGTCCCGGTCCAGCGGACCGGTCCGGCACCCCTCCTCCGAATCGGCCTCGTCGGGGCCGCCGCGGCCGCCTTGGTGGCCGTCGGAATCCTCGCCGCCGCGACCGCTGCCTCGCCGAACGGGATCTTCGCCGCCGATCCTTCGGCATCGACGCACCGTGACCCTGCCTGACGGCATCAGCGCCAGCATCGAGGTCGGTTCGGCCACCACCTACGATGTGGCGGGCAACAGCAGCGCGACCCTGAGTGACATCAAGACCGGCATGGTGGTCCAGGCGACGGGCGCGCGGAACAGCGACGGCTCGCTGGCTGCCACCACGGTCCGGGCGTTCGATCCGGCGACGAGGCCCGGGCCCGGCGCCGGCAGCCACGGCTTCGGCCACGGCCCCGGTGACAACGACGCCGATGGCACCCCCGACGCCTCAACCGCGCCGAGTACCGGCTCCGGTACCACGAGCGGCTGACCGGAACCACATGAGGCCGGTCGGAAACGGCCGGCCGGCTCCCTCCTCCTTCACGTCAAGCGCCGGGCGGAACATCCCGCTCGGCGTTCGGCGTTGTCCCGGCATGCCCGACCGGATCGACCCGCCGCGTCAGTCGGTCGGGTCAGACTTGTCCGGGCTCGAGGCGGCGACCTCCACGAGTCGACGGCGCAGGAACCGCCGCTCGGCGGCGTTGGCGGTCAACGTGAGCGCCTGCTCGTAGGCGATGCGCGCGTCGTCGTGCCGCTTCAACCGACGCAGGAGGTCCGCCCGCGCGGCGTGGAGATACGGGTACTCCTCCAGGGCGCCTGCGGCAGCGATGGCATCGATCCGGGCCAGTCCGGCCGCCGGGCCATCGACCATCGCCACGGCAACCGCGTGGTTCAGGGCCACGACCGGCGACGGCACGCGCCGTACGAGCTCCGCGTAGAGCCCCTCGATCTGCGTCCAGTCCGTCGCCTCGGGCCCATCCGCGCCATCGTGAAGTGCCGCAATCGCAGCCTGGAGCTGGTACGGACCTGGATCCCGCATCCGGAGTGCCCGCTCGACGAGCACGGCGCCCTCTGCGATCCGGTCCTGGTCCCAACGACCCCGATCCTGGTCGTCGAGCAGGACGAGCTCGCCGTCGGCACCAAGGCGGGCCGCTCGGCGAGCGTCGTGGAGGAGCATCAGGGCCAGCAGCCCGAGGACCTCGGGCTCGTCCGGCATCAGTCCGACCAGGACTCGGCCGAGCCGGATTGCCTCCGTGCTCAGCTCCCGGCGCACGAGCGATTCGCCCGACGACGCGTTGTAGCCCTCGTTGAAGATCAGGTAGAGGACCTGAAGCACACCCTCGAGGCGCTCCGGCAGGAGGTGGTCGGGCGGGACTCGATAGGGAATGCCGGCGTCACGGATCTTCCGTTTCGCGCGGACGAGACGCTGGGCCAGCGTCGACTCGGGCACGAGGAAGGCCCGCGCGATCTCCGGCGTCTGGAGGCCACCGAGGGTACGCAGGGTGAGGGCCACCCGGGCCTCCATCGGCAGCGCCGGATGGCAACAGGTGAAGATCAGGCGGAGTCGATCATCCTCGATGGGCATGGGTTCCTCGTCTTCCGGCTCCTCGGCCGCCAGCTCCTCCTCGACGAGCTGCTCCCGGCCGAGGCGCTCGGTCTTCTCGACCAGCCGCCTCCTCCGGCGGAGCCGGTCGATGGCCCTGTTGCGAGCGGTGGTCGTGATCCAGGCCCCAGGGTTCGGCGGAGCGCCGTCGACCGGCCAGCGCTCGAGGGCGGTGAGGAATGCGTCCTGGACGGCCTCCTCGGCGAGGTCGAAGTCACCTGTCGCGCGAATCACGGCCGCGAGGACGCGACCCCATTCCTCCCGGAAGGTGCGCTCGACGGCCTCGCTCGCGATCGGCGGCTCGGTCAGCGCGCGTCGCCCCCGCCCGCCATCGAGTATTCGGCCGGCAGGGCCCAAATGGGCCGGACCTCGATCGTCCCTCGTTTCGCGGCGGGGATCTTCGCAGCCATTTCGATCGCCTCGTCCACGTCACGACAGTCGAGGAGATAGAAGCCGCCGAGGGCCTCCTTGGTCTCCGCGAATGGCCCGTCCGTCACGACGACCTGGCCGTCGCGGACCCGCACCGACGTCGCGGTCGTGGTGGGCTCGAGCGCCTCGCCGGCGATGTACTGCCCACGCTCCCGCGACTCGGCCGTGAAGGCGCCGTAGGCGGCGAGCTCGCTCGCCATCGCCTCGTCGTTCGCCGCGGTCGCGGCGCCACCTTCCTGCTGGTAGATGAGGAGCAGGTACTGCATGTCGTGGTCTCCCTGGGTTGGCGGCGCATGCCGCCCTGAGGACGACGATCGGTGGCCCGCGAATTCGACAGCAGACGCCGAAGACCCTGAGTGCCGGCCTTGCACCGTCGATCATCCGGGCTGGGACGGGCGCTGTCGAGGGGGTATCGTCTCGCCATGGCGCCCCAACCCGAGCTCCTCCAGATCGGTGGCCATGAGGTCACGATCACGAACCCGGACAAGGTGTTCTTCGTCGAGGCCGGGGTCTCGAAGATGGACCTCGTCAACTACTACCTGGCCGTCGCCGATGGCGCGCTGCGCGGCGTCCGCGGTCGTCCGATGGCCCTGAAGCGCTTCGTCAACGGCGCTACCGGCGAGGCGTTCTTCCAGAAGCGGGCCCCGGAGAACAGGCCGGAATGGCTGCGGGTTGCCACACTGTCCTTTCCGTCCGGGCGGACCGCGGACGAGATCGTCGTCGACGATGCGGCGGGCCTTGCCTGGATCGTGAACCTCGGCTGCCTCGACCTCAATCCGCATCCGGTCCGGGCCGACGACCTCGACCATCCGGACGAGCTGCGGGTCGACCTGGACCCGGTGCCGGGCGTCGAGTGGGCGCAGATTCGCGACGTCGCGATGGTCGTCCAGGAGTCACTGGAGGCGGTCGGCCTGGTCGGCTGGCCGAAAACCTCGGGCTCGCGCGGCATTCATATCAACGTCCGCATCGAGCGGCGATGGGGATACCCGGAGGTTCGGCGGGCGGCGCTGGCCCTGGCTCGCGACGTGGAACGCCGGGCGCCGGCGATTGCCACCTCGAAATGGTGGAAGGAAGAGCGCCACGGCGTCTTCCTCGACTACAACCAGAACGCCAAGGATCGGACGGTCGCTTCCGCATATTCAGTCCGGCCGCTGCCGGACGCGCGCGTCTCGACGCCACTGACCTGGGATGGAGCTCCCCACCTGCGAGGCCGAGGCGTTCACGGTGGCAACGGTGCCGGCCAGGTTCGCCGCGATGGGCGACCCCGGCGCCGGGATCGACAATGCCGTGGGATCGCTGGATGCGCTGCTGGAGCTGTCGCGGCGGGACGAGGCCGAGGGACTGGGCGACGCCCCGTGGCCGCCGAATTACCGGAAGCAGGCGGGTGAGCCGCCGCGGGTCCAACCCTCGAAGCAGCGTCGCGCCACAGCCGAGTACGACACCCCCGAGGCCGAAGCCGAGCGTGAGAAGCAGCGCGCGGCGATGGAAAAGCGCTTCGCCGCCGAGCTCGAACGGCGCGCCGCGGCAAAGGCGGCGGGGATGGGGACGACGCCGACCCCGACCGGTCGCCGCCGGTCGTCGGTGCCGGTGATCGAGATCGCTCGGGCGAAGTCGAAGGAGGAGGCCCTCGCTGGTCTCGAGCGCTGGAAGGCCCGCTGGCCGGCGGCTGCAGAAGCCCTCGAACCGCCCGACGTCCTGGTCGACGGGATGCGCGGCCGTTCATCGCTCTGGTATCGCGTCCGGGTCAACCTGACCCACGTGGCGGAGGGCGACCGGCCGCCGCAGGAAGCGCTGGATCCCGACTACGATCCCTGGGTCGAGTACGAGTGGCCGGATCGGGCCGGGCAAGCAGAGCGGGCACCCCGGCGACGACAACAGGCCCCGAAATCAACCGGGACCGACGAATCGAGCCCCTGAACGGGCGCCCCCGACGCTCTCGGTGAGGGTGTGACCCGGATGTCCCTGATCAGGTCGGCGCTCAGGCGCCGAAGATCTTCGCGATCTCATAGGCGGCGGTTTCCTCGAGTTGATCGTACCGACACTCGGCCGGCGGCTTGTCCGGGCGCCAGCGCTTGAACGTCGTCGCGTGGCGGAAGCGCGAGCCCTGCAGATGGTCGTAGGCGACCTCGGCCACGCGCTCGGTCCGAAGCGGCTCCCAGCTGAGGTCCTTGCCGCGATTCCAGCGTGACGTCGCCCCCGGCAGTCGCTGGCCGGAGGCGTCGGCGTCGCCCGCGGACGCCCATTCGGCCCACTCCCGCCACGGATGCTCGTCGAGGGCCCGCTCTCGAAGCGGCGCGAGCTCGTCGACGAGCGCCGCCCGTCGGTCCCAGGTGAACGAGCTCGTGATCCCCACGTGGTGGAGCGTGCCTTCGTCGTCGAACAGGCCGAGGAGCAGCGAGCCGATGTGCGTTCCCGGCCCGTTCTTGTGCCACCGGAACCCGGCGACAACGCAGTCGGCCGTGCGCTGGTGCTTGATCTTGAGCATCGCCCGCTTGCCCGGCTGGTACGGCGCGTCGAGCTTCTTGGCGACGACGCCATCGAGACCGGCCCCTTCGAACCGGTCGAACCACTCGGCCGCGAGGGCGCGGTCGCGGGTCGCGGGGGTGAGATGGACGGGCGGCGCGGCCGACCCGAGGACCGCCTCGAGGCGGGCGCGCCGCTCGCCCTGGGCCGTGCTTCGGAGGTCCTCGTCATCGAGCGCCAGCAGGTCCCAGGCCACGAACGATGCAGGCGACTCCGCCGCGAGCATCTTCACGCGCGAGGCCGCCGGGTGGATCCGCAGCAGCAGGGCTTCGAAATCGAGCGACCCGCCACGCGAGATCACGACCTCGCCGTCCATGACGCAACGGTCGGGCAGGGACGCCCGCAGCGGCCTGGCGAGCTCCGGGAAGTAGCGGTCCAGCGGCTTGAGGTCCCGCGACTGGATCAGGACCTCGTCTCCATCCCGGAAGACGATCGCGCGAAACCCGTCCCACTTCGGCTCGAACAGCCAGCCCTCACCCTCCGGCAGGCCATCGGAGGCCTTCGCAAGCATCGGCTCGAGTGGCGGCTGGAACGGCAGGCGATCGAGCGGCATGCGGGGAGTGTAGTGGGGCGAGCGAGACGCTCCCCCACGGCCGGCGCACGCTCAGGGCCAGCCCGGAATCGAAGGGCCGCCGCGCGCCTGCGCGGCGGCCCTTCGTGTCAGCAACAGCTCAGCGAGCGATGACGACCGTGGCCCTGGCGTGGGTGGCCACGTGTTCCGAGACACTGCCCTGGAGGACCCGGCCCATCAGGTTCAGGCCGCGCGAGCCCACGACGATCGTGTCGAAGTTGCCGTCGTCGGCGATGCGCTCGATCGCGGTCGCAGGGTCGCCGCTCGGCTCGATCAGCTCGGCCTCGATGCCGCGATCCCGGAGCAGGCGGCGGGCCTCGATGAGCTCTTCCGCATGGGTGCTGGTGTCGTCCCACGGTTCGACCGGGAAGCGGCCCGGGTGGATCGGGACCACGCTCACGACCGAGATCGTGGCGCCCGTGAGCTGGGCAAGCTCTGCCGCCGTGTCGAGGGCGCGGTGGGCCGGCTCGCTGCCGTCATAGGCGATGAGGATCTTCTTCATGTTGGTTGCTCCAGCTGACCACGGGTCTGGCAAACCAACGCCGGCTCGTGCACTTCAAGGCTCGGTCACGGTGGTCCAGTGGTCATCGGCCGTCGGTCAGAACTCGAGGGGCCGAATCACCCGACCGGGTACGGGTACGATTCCACCGATGTCGGAGGACCAGGGTGCCCGCTATGACCGGATCGCCGGCGGCTACGCCCGACACTGGGCGCCCGTCATCCGTCCCGCTGCGGTTCGCCTTCTCGACGAGCTCGATCCCCACGTCGGCGGTGGTCCTCGCGAGCTGATCGATATCGGGACGGGGACCGGGACGCTCGCGCTGGCCGCGCTCGCGCGGTGGCCGGCGGTGCGCGTCACCGGGGTCGACGGTTCCACCGAGATGGCGAACTGGGCGATGGGCGAGGCCGACCATCACCTGGCTGCGACCGAACGCCACCGCTTCGCGACGCTGGTCGCCCTGGCCGATCACCTGCCGGTCCCGGACGGGACGTTCGACATCGCCATGTCGTCATTCGTGTTCCAGCTGGTCCCGAACCGGGCCGCGGCATTCCGGGAGGCCCGGCGCGTGCTCCGCCCGGGGGGAGCACTCGGCTTCGTCACGTGGCTGCGGACCGACGCTGACCTCGACCCACCGGACCGGGTCCTGGAGGAGGTCCTCGACGAGTTCGGCTTCGAGCCGCCGGCGCCCGACGGCGGTCGCGGCGATCCGCCGAGCCCCAGGGCGGCCGCCGACGGGCTCAGGCGGGCCGGATTCTCGGACGTTCGGGCGCGCGCAGGCAGCCTGTCCCACCGCTGGAAGCCGCGGGCGTATGTCGACTTCGTGGAGCACTTCGCCGAAGAATCGTTGTTCGACGAACTCGTCGAGCGTGAACGCTTGGCGCTGCGTCGCCGCCTGCTGCAGCGAGTCGGAGCCCTGGCGCCGCGAGACCTGCGCCTCCATCTTCCGATCGTCTACGTCACCGGGAGACGGGCCGGACCGTAGCCGGCTCGTCAACGTGCGGCGAACTCGCCGGGCGGCAGCCCGATGGAGCGGAGGGCCTCGATCGCTCCTGCCCTGAAGAACGCCCGCCTGCTGCACGTTTGACGGACTCCGCGCCCGGATCGGACGCGAGGAGGGCCGATCAGCCGCGCGGCGCGCTGCGGAACAGCCTGCGGCGAAGAGCGACGGCCTCGAGGCGCGGGCGCCGAGCGCGGGGCACGGTGGGCGGGGCGCGGGGCGCGGGGCGCGGGGCCGCCGAGCGTCAGCCCTCCGTGGACGCCTCGTCCGACGAACCGGATCCGGAAGCGTCGCCGGCGGCGGCTTCGCCCTCGGCAGTCTCCTCGGTCGCGGCCTCGGGTGCGACGACGACTTCCTCGACGCGCGGCGGGATCACCTTGGCGACGGTCTCCTCGGGATCCGTCAGCAGCGTGACGTCCGCGGGAATGTCGAGATCGCGGAGGCGAATGACGTCGTCGAAGGTGACGATCGATGAGATGTCGTACGGGATGGAGGTCGGCAGGTGATCCGGGAGCGCCTTGATCCGGACGTGTTCGATCGGGTGGAGGAGGGTTCCACCGTGGGTCTTCACGGCTTCCGACTCACCGGTGGCGACGAGCGGCACGTCCACCGTCAGCTCCTCGGTCATCGTGACCAGGAACAGGTCGGCGTGCAGAGGGCGCTGCGTGACGCGGTGCAGCTGGACGCCGTGGACCAGGACCGGCTTCGGCTTGTCGCCGTCGATCGAGAGGTCGACGAGGGTGTTCGAGCTCGTCTTCCGGCGAAGCAGGTCGAATTCGTGGGCATCCAGGGACACGCTCGTCGACTCGAGGCCATGGCCGAAGACGACCGCCGGCAGGCGGCCGTCGCGGCGAAGGCGACTGACGGCCTTGCCGGTGATGGTGCGGTTCGAAGCCGCGAGAGCTGGGCGCGTTGTGGTCATGGGTTCGGGTTGTCCTCCGGGGTGGAGGCGTCACGGTACCACGAGGGGGCGCACCGGACCGTGGACGCGGGACCGAGGCCAGGCTCTCGGGGAGCGAGCGGCGGACGACGGCGAAGTGTCCGCCGGGCGTCGCGCCGAGGTCGGTGTACGATCGCGCCGATGTCCAGCACCATCCTGATCGTCGAGGACGAACACGCGGTCGCCCGGGGCATCGAGTACGCCCTTCAGCAGGAGGGCTACACGGTGGCCCTGGCGAAATCCGGCGAGGAAGGCCTCGAGCTGGCCGTCGGACAGGCACCGGACCTGGTCATCCTGGATGTCCGGCTGCCCGGCATCGACGGTTTCGAGGTCCTGCGGCGTCTGCGCGCCGCAGGCTCCAAGGCCCCGGTCCTGATGCTCACGGCCCGCGATGACGAGGTCGACAAGGTCATCGGCCTGGAGCTCGGGGCGGACGACTACGTCACGAAGCCGTTCGGGCTCCGCGAGCTGCTGAGCCGGGTCAAGGCGCTCCTGCGGCGGGCGTACGGGGACCTGGCCGATGCCCAGGGCGGGCGGGTCATCCGGCACGACGATCTCGTGATCGATCTGGAACGGCGGCGTGTCCAGCGTGGGCCGAAGCGGATCAGCCTGACCCCGACCGAGTTCGAGATCCTGCGCCACCTGGCCAGCCGGCCGGGCCGGGTCTACACGCGCGGCGAGCTGCTCGAGCTCCTCCGCGACTACGAGGCCCTGGACCAGGACGAGAAGACCATCAACGTCCACGTCAGCCACCTGCGCGACAAGATCGAGGACGATCCGGCCCACCCCGTCTTCGTCCAGACGATCCGGGGCGTGGGCTACGCCTTCGCCGAGCGCTGACGTGCGCCGCCTCCGCCGGCTGATCCCGCGGACGTTCCAGGGTCGCCTCACGATCGCGTTCGTGGCCGTCGTGGCCCTGACCCTGGGCCTCGTCTCGATCGGCGTCCTGAACCGCCTCGGCGACTACTTCGACCAGCAGCAGCGCGACGACCTCACGGCCCGTTCGTACAGCGTGGCCCAGTACGTGGTGCTCGTCGCCGAGGGTGCGAGTGCTCCCCGCCAGGTGGTCGGGCCCGACAACGTGGTCGATCCCGGCGTGGTGGTCCAGCTGACCCGGAGCACGCAGCAGCGCATCCTCGCCGACCGGCTGGCCAAGGCCGACGTGGTGATCCGCCTCGGAACGGTCATCAACGGCGCGTTCGTCGAGGCCTCCGGCGGCGACTTCGAGGCACAGCCGGAAGCCGCGGCCCTGGTCGGCCAGACGCGGGAGCTGATCACGAGCGACACCCTGGTGTATCCCGTCCCCCAGACGCTCGTGCCGTACGTCGTCGAGGTCACGCTCTCCAACCCGTACACCTACCGGGCCACGGCACTCGCGACGACGTCCGGCCTCCTGGCGGTCATCGGCCTCCTGGCGATGGCGGTCTCGATCTCGGCCGGCGCGGCGATCGCCCGTCGCATCACGGTGCCCATCCGCCGCCTGACCGACGCGACGCGAGGTCTCGCCGAAGGCGACCTCTCCCACCGGGTGTCGGACGATCCAGGCAAATGGGGCTCCACGGAGCTGCTCGAGCTCGCCACGGGCTTCAACACGATGGCCGATCGCGTCCAGGAGAGCGTCGAGATCATCCGTCGCGACCGGGACCGGAGCCGGGACTTCCTGGCCGACGTCTCCCACGAGTTGCGGACCCCGATCGCGGCGCTCCGAACCTTCAACGAGCTCCTGCAGGAACGAGCCGGCGAGGACCCCGTGGCTCGGGCCGAGTTCCTCGAGGCGAGCGGGGCCCAGCTTGAGCGCCTCGACTGGCTGGCCCAGAACCTCCTGGAGCTGTCCAAGCTCGACTCCGGCCTCGTCCTCCTGGACCTCCGGCCGGACGACATCCGTTCGACCGTGGAGCAGGCCGTGGAGCAGGCCGAGCCGGCGGCGCGGCGGCGGGGGATCGACCTCGCGATCCGCCTTCCGGAACATCCCCTCCGGATCCGCCACGACCCGGTCCGCGTCGGGCAGGTGGTGGCGAACCTCGTCGGCAACGCCATCAAGTTCACGCCGCGGGGCGGCCACATCGCGGTCGAGGTGAGTCCCGCGCCCGACGGTGCCCGGATCGTGGTCACGGACGACGGCGTGGGCATCGACGCGTCGGAGCTGCCCCGGATCTTCGAGCGCTTCTACCGTGGGACGGGGGCCAACGAGGCGCGCGGGAGCGGCAGCGGCCTCGGGCTCGCGATCGTTCGAAGCATCGTGGAAATGCACGGCGGGACCGTCGCGGTCGAAAGTCGCCTCAACGCGGGTTCGACGTTCACGGTCATCCTGCCGCGGGATCCGCGCCAGCCGGACGGGTCGAACCCAGGCTCGACCGGCGGCCCGGCCTCGGAATTGCCCGATGGAGATGGCCCGTACGTGGCGGAAACTTCATCGTCCGGGACCCTCAAGGTGAATCCGGACCGGGCAGGATGATGGAGCTCCTCCCGCGTCGGGCGCCGTCACGGCGTCCGACGCGCCAACCACAGCAGACAGCAGGCGCAAGGAACCAATGACCACACCAAACGATCCGGCGCCCTGGCCGGACGCGTCAGGGCCCGACACCGCCTCCGGCGGAATGCCCGGCACGACCCCGGGCGCAGGCACGACCCCGGGCGCAGGCACGACCCCGGGCACAGGCACGCCCGACCCATCGGCGTGGGCGCCGCCCGGAACCGCCGCCGCAAGCGGCGCGACCGCCGGGACGCCCGGAGACGCGACCGTCAACCCGGGCGCGGCGAGTGCCGAACCGACGACATCGTGGGAAGCATCGGCCTACGCCCCCACTCCCGAGCGCCGGCCCGACTGGGCCGCAGGCGCATGGTCCGGGCAGCACGTGACGCCCGAGCCCGAGCCGGCGGCGGTGTTTCCGACCGCCGCGGTCACGCCGCCGTCGCAGCGACGGTCCGGCCTCGGCTCCATCGTGATTGCCGCGGTCCTCTCGGCTGTCCTCGCCAGCGGCGGCACGGTCTTCGCCTTGAATGCCAGTGGTGCCTTCGACCACCCCGTCAGCAGCCTCGACGGAACGCCCGTGACCTCGGCCGGAGCCAAGGTTCCGGTCACGATCGACGAGTCGTCCGCGGTCATCGACGCCGCAGCCAAGGCAGGGCCCGCCGTCGTCCGCATCCTCGTCAGCGGATCGACCACGGATGCGTTCGGGACGTCGATCCCCGACCAGGGCGTGGGATCCGGGATCATCTTCGATGCGCAGGGCTGGATCCTCACCAACAAGCATGTCGTAACGAACGCCGACGGCACGACGGCCAGCTCGCTGACGGTTGAGCTCAAGGATGGCCACCAGTACAAGGGGACCGTCTACGGCATCGATACCCTGACCGACCTGTCGATCGTCAAGGTCGATGCCAGCGGCCTGACAGCCGCCACCATCGGTTCCTCGGCCGACCTGAAGGTGGGCCAGCTCGCGATCGCGATCGGCAGTCCGCTCGGGACCTACTCGAACTCCGTCACCTCCGGGATCGTCTCGGCGACCGGGCGCACCGTGACGGTCGACAGTGGCGAGCGCATCAGCAACCTGATCCAGACCGATGCCGCGATCAACCCCGGCAACAGCGGCGGGCCCCTGCTCGACGCCGTCGGGAACGTCATCGGCGTGAACACCGCGGTGGCCACGGGATCGAACGGCATCGGCTTCGCCATCCCGATCGACATCGCCCGCCCGATCATGCAGGAAGCGCTCGCCGGCCAGACCCTGGCGAGGCCCTACATCGGGATCCGCTACGAGACGATCACCCCGCAGCTCCAGACGCAGGAGGGCCTGTCCGTAGACCACGGCGCCCTCGTCAGCTCCGCGCAGGATCCAACCGGCGGCACGCTCGCCGCGGTCGTCCCGGATGGACCCGCGGACAAGGCCGGGATCAAGGACGGCGACATCATCCAGGCGGTCGCCGACAACACGATCGACTCGGAGCATCCGCTCGACCTGGTCCTGTCCGGATACGCCCCGGGCCAGACCGTCGACATCAAGATCCTGCGCGGCTCGTCGACGGTCACCGTCTCCGTGACCCTCGGAACCCGGCCCCCGAACCTGTAGCAGCCCCGGCGATTAGCAGCCCCGCGATCGCGCCGTCCCGGCCGGGACGTCGCAGGGGCCATGCGCGCGGCGCCGCGTCCTACGAGCGGCGCCGCCGGATCTGGACTCCGGCGTAGGCAAGGGGGCCACCGAGCTCCACCCCCGGCTTTCGAAGCCGGACGACGACCTCGGCCAGCGCCGGGAAGTCCACGAGCAGTTCGTGGGCGATCGCCTCGGCAAGCGCCTCGATCAGGTTGAAGGTCGTCGATTCGACGATCGTCCGGATCGTCTCGTACACGCGGCCGTAGTCGACGGTCCGCTCCAGGTCATCCTCGAGGCCCGCCGGTTGGAGATCCATCTCCAGCTCGACGTCGACCTCGAACCGCTGGGCCCTGATCTTCTCCTCGGGATGGACGCCGTGGCGAGCCTGAAAGACCATGTCGGCAAGCACGATGTGGTCGCTCACGGCCCGTCCTCGCCGGGCCATGTCCCGCGCACGACGGCATCGGCCATGCGGAGCCGCGCGTACGTTCTCGAGCACGTCATGGACGCGCACGATGTCGACGCCCGTGGCGATCCCGAGCGCGGTCGTGGCCAGTGTCGCCTCGAGGCGCTGATCAACCGGCAGGTCGAGGATGCGGCCCAGGGTCGACTTCCGGGACGTACCGAGCAGGATGGGCCGGCCGAGGACCGTCAGGCTGGGCAGCTCCCGGAGAAGGACCAGGTTCTGCTCGGCGCTCTTCCCGAATCCGAAACCCGGATCCACGATGATGCCGTCCCAGGGCACTCCGGCCTTGAGCGCCCGCTCGATGGCCCGTTGCAGGTCGGCCAGGACCTCCGCGACGAGGTTCACGTAGCGCGCCTCGGCCCGGTTGTGCATGAGGACGATCGGCACGCGACGTTCGGCGGCGAGGCGCGCCATCGCATCGTCGGGGGCGACGCCCCAGACGTCGTTGAGCAGGTCAGCACCGGCGTCGAGCGCGGCGGCGGCAACGGATGCCTTGGTCGTATCGATCGAGATCGGCACGCGAGGGAGGGCCGCCCGAACGGCCCGGACCACCGGCAGGACCCGCTCGATCTCGGCCTCCGCCTCGACCGTGGCGTGGCCCGGACGCGTCGATTCGCCCCCGATGTCGAGGAGGTCGGCCCCGGCATCGGCCATCTCGAGGGCACGCGTCACCGCGAGATCCATGAGTTCACCGTCACGATCGCCGGCCAGGAGCCCGTCGCCGGAGAAGGAATCCGGCGTGACGTTGAGGATGCCCATGACGAACGTTCGGGTGCCCCAGGTGAACGTCCGCCGTCCGATCCTCGTGCTCCCGAGCCCACCGGGCAGTCCGTCGGGACCGGGCGGGTCCGAATTCGTCAGGGATGCGCTCATGCAGGCGGGTCCTCGGGATCGCGCAGCCGGGGATCGTCCACGAGCTTCCGGCGCGCCTCGCCGACAAGGTACAGCGAGCCGGCAACCACCACCGGTCCGGTGCCGGCCGCCATGGCCTCGTCGATCGCGGCGCCTGGTTCGTCGACCACCTCGAGACGCCGATCGCCGGGAATGGCACCCCAGCGTCGGGCAAGCTCCGCGGCCGGCATCGCCCGCGCAAGGGCAACCGCGGTGCAGATGACGCGCGCTTCCCGGAGGGCGGGGCTCCTGGCAAGGGCCTCGATCACGCCATCGACATCCTTGTCGGCCATGGACGCGATCACGAGCGTGATCGGGGCCGTGGCGGGGCCGTCGCGGAGGACCGGTCGCAGGTCGTCCAGCGCCGTCGCGAGCGCCGCTGCCCCGTCCGGGTTGTGCGCGCCGTCGAGAAGGACGTCGCGGCCGGCGACATCGAGGAGCTCGAGGCGGCCCGGCCAGCTCGCTTCGGCATAGCCGCGCCGCCGCGCCTCCGGCGGCACGATCGCGATCCCCGCCTCCGCCAGCGCGTCGAGAAGGGCGTCGGCGACGGCAACATTCGCGGCCTGATGGCGACCCCGCAGCGCGACCCGCGTCACGCCGAGCCCGGGCAGGTCGACGACGAGGCCGTCGCGGTCGATGGCCAGGATCGGCGGCGGCCCCACGACCCGCAGGGGCGCCCCGACCCGGTTCGCCCGACGCCGCACGACGGCCAGCGCGTCACCGGTCGCACCCGTGACGGCCAGATCGCCCCGCTCGATGATCGCGGCCTTCTCCCTTGCGATCTTGGGGATCGTGTCCCCGAGGCGATCCATGTGATCGAGGCTGACATTGGTGACCACCGCCACGCCGCCGTCCCAGGCGTGGGTGGCGTCGAGTCGCCCGCCAAGACCGACCTCGACGAGGGCCACTCGTACCCCGGCTTCGGCGAACCACCGGAAGATCAGCGCCGTCAGGAGTTCGAACTCGGTCGGGTCGCCGTGCCGGCGGGCGACCCGGTCGGCTGCCGGGATGACTTCGCGGACCAGGCGCGTGAACGTCTCCGGATCGATCGGCTCGCCTCCGATCGCGAGGCGTTCGCGATAGGAGACGAGGTGCGGCTTCGGGGTTTCGCCGGCCCGGATCCCGGCGGAACGAAGCGCGCTGCCGGCGAGCGCCAGCACGCTGCCCTTGCCGTTGGTCCCCGCGACGAGCGCGCCGCGGAAGGCAAGCTGCGGGTCGCCCAGCTCTCGGAGGAGCGCCCGCGTGCGGCCCAGTCCGAGCCGGATCCCGAACCGGCCGCGGGCTTCCAGGGCCCGGACGGCCGACCCGTACGACAACGGACCGGAGATCGAGGCGCTCAACCCGGGCTGGCGACGCGCGCGGTGCAGCTCACTGTGCCGACAGGTCTTCCTCATAGAAGATGCACTGGTTGAACCGCGGCGAGAGGCAGACGTCGTTGACGAAGCCCTGCTCGAGGTGGACGCCCCCGCGCAGCTGGCAGCGCGACGTCGTGGCGTCCTGGCGAACCAGCGCCTTGAGGAGGTGCGGGGCATGGATCGGGATCGCGCCCCGCGTCCCAGTCATGTAGAAGTGGGGACAGACGTTGCGGCGGAGATTTCGGCAGCCCGAACGCCCGGGCTCGGGCCATCTCGACTCCCGTTCGACCCGCGACCCCGGGCGACGTCGGCATTCCCGGCCGGGCGGCCGCCGCAGCGTCGCGCCCCGGCCCGACGGGGACGCCCGGTCGGGCCAGCGCGGCCATGGTCGGAACGCGGGCAATCGGGCCGATCCCGAACGCGGGCCGTCCATCTGATCGCGACCGTCCGTCCCCGCCGCCCTGCCTCGCGGCGCGCGGGTCTCGTCCCTGCAAGCCGATCCTCCACGAATTCGCCGGTCCTTCGGGGTCCCGGCTGGCGAAAAGCGTACACCGCGGCACCCGCGGAACGTGCCCGCAGGATCGTCGACGCTGCAAGGGCGGCGCCGCCAGCGCCGTGGTGCCCAGCTCGATCCATGCGAGGATATGGGCGATGCCGACCCGCCGCGGGAGCCACGAGTCCCACGTTCGCCCCCGCCCTCCGAGCACGGGCCGCCCCGCGCCGCAGCGAAACCGCGTGCCGGCACCGGACGCCTATCGATTGCGACGGGCTCGGGGGCTCGACAAACGACGACCGGGCATCCCCTTCCCGGCGCGCCTCCTGCTCGTATTTGCCGTGGTTGCCCTCGGCTTCGCGGTCTTCATGACCGCAACCGGCGGGATTGGTGCGCTCGTCAACGCGCTCGGGACGTCCCTCGCCGGCGTCTTGAACCGCGTGACCGCGACCGAGCAGCCAACGGCGACGCCGGTCGTGCTCGCTGCGACGCCGACCATCGCCTCGCCGACAGAGCCATACACGAACCTCGGAACGGCGGACCTCGAGATCAACGTGCCCGCGGAATTCGTCGGCAACCCGACGGTCCGGATCCGGATCTACCTCGCCCTGGAAGGTCAGCAGCCGGCGCCGATCGCGGAGGTGCCCGTCGGATCCCTCGTCACCCTGATCGTCCCGGTCGACCTGACGCCGGGCCGGAACGACCTGTCGGCGACCATCGTCGAGGACGCCGTCGAGTCGTCCTTCTCGCCGGTCGTGACCTATATCTTCGACAAGGATCCCCCGAAGATCGTGGTCACGTCCCCGAAGAGCGGGGCGACGATCAACAAGGGCACGGTGACCCTCACCGGCACGACGCAGCCACGGACGACGCTCCTGGCGCGGGACAGCGCCAACGGGACGTCCATCTCCGGTCAGGCCGGGACCGATGGGACGTTCTCCATGAACCTGCCGATCGACCCCGGTTCCAACGCGATCAAGATCACCGGGACCGATCCGGCCGGCAACGTTGCCGACGTCTCCCTGACCGTCCTCGGAGGCAGCGGCAAGCTGTCGGCCGTGCTGACCTCCTCCAGCTACCGCGTCTCGATCGGCACGCTTCCTCGGTCGATCCAGCTCTCGGTCCTGGTCACCGATCCGGACGGCAACCCGCTCGCGGGGGCGAGCGTGACGTTTACCGTGACGGTGCCAGGCCTGCAGCCGATCTCGAAGGACGCGGTCACCGCGTCCGATGGGCGCTCGACGTTCACGACCACGCTGCCGACCGGCGTGACCGTCGGCGCGGGCCTCGCGACGGTCCTCGTCGCGACGGACCACTACGGGTCCACCTCGGCCCAGAAGACGATCACGACCGTCAAGTAGGTCCGGGCGAGCCGATCGCGAGGCGATCCGCGAGGCGATCCGCGCGGTCCAAGGCCGGCTGGCGATCGATATATCGGCCGTCCGACGAAGAGACGGCCTTCCCCGCTGTCCAAGAGCGAGCACGAGCGCCGAATATCGGATCCTTCGGTCAATCGGCAGCGGCACCCACCGAACGGCCGCGCGATGGCCCGACGCTCATCGGACGAACGAAATGTCGGTTGGTGGACCGGCTCGACGTCGAGGGCATTCGCAGCTACGATCCGCGCATGTCGATGTGGCGGTGCCCCCACTGCGGCACGCCCCAGCCGGAGTCATCCCGGTGCTGGGTCTGCCACCGCTCCTCGACCACCTGTTCGACTTGCCGCAACTTCCGACTCGGCGTCGCCGGGCAACTCGGCTACTGCGGCCTGGACCGGCGACGGCTGCCGCTGGCAGGCACGGAGCTGAAGGGCTGCTGGGAGCGAGCGGCGACCCGATCAGAAGTTTCGCCCGTGAACACCACGGCGGCGGTCGCACCTAGCCTCGCGGATCCGGCCGCCCGCCTGCGCGACTTCGTGCCGGTCGAGCTCAGCCGCGACGGCCGAATCGTCGTGGGCATGCCACGGCGACCTGACGTCGGTGCGCGTGGCGTATCGGGAGATGGCGGACGGGAAGACGGCAGAGCGGCGGGCGCCCGCCCACTGTCGCCGCCAGAACATGCCACCGAGGACGAGCGTGCCATCCCGGCCGGAACGCTCGGGGCGGAGCGGGCCGGCGTGCGCCTGACGCTGTTCGGGGAGATCGATCCGGCCTGATCGCCGCAGATCGCCGCGCCGAGGGATCCCTGATCAGGGGGTCGCGGTGGGTGCCGGCGTATCGGTTGGCGCCGGCGTGGCGGTGGGCACCGCTGTCGGGACCGGGGTGGGTGCGGGTGTCGGGACCGGCTGTCGGGACCGGTGTCGGCTCCGGCGTGGGGCTCGGGGTCGGGGCCGGCGTCGGCGACGGCGTCGGCGACGGCGTCGGCTCCGGGCCCTTCGAAACCACGTAGTTCACGGCGAGTCCCTGCGTGACCACCTGGCCCGGTCCGGGATCCTGGCTGACCACGTTTCCCACCGGGATGAACGCGTCGAATGCCTCGGTCCGGGTACCGATGGTCAGCTGGCTCGCCGCGACGAGGTTCAGCGCCTCTGATTCACCCTTGCCTCGCAAGTCCGGAACGATCACCGTCTGTCGCCCGAGCGCGAGCGTCAGCTTGATGGTCGAGCCCGGATCGGCCGAGGTCCCGCTCGCGGGATCCTGGCTCAGGACGGTGTTGTCCGGCTGACCGCTCGGCGCCGGAGCGAATGCGGTCCGGGCCACGCTGAGGTTCGCGTCGGCAGCAGCCGCCTGGGCAGCTTCGTAGGTCAGCCCGACGAGGTTCGGCACCTTGACCTGCTGCGGGTTCGTTGTCCCGTCGCTGTTCGAGTTCAGGAGTCGGAAGACGAGGAACGCGGCGAGGCCCAGGATCACGATCGCCAGTACGGCCGAGATCCAGATCCAGGGGCTGGTGCCGCTGCGCTCCTCGGGTTCGTCGGGCTCCTCGTCAGGTGCGCGGCGCCCGGCGCCGACGGGCCGTGAGCGCGGCTCCTCCGCTCCGACGTAGGCGTCCGCGGCATACGGAAGATGGGCCGCTGGGTTCGGCTGGGCCGTACCCGCGATCGTCGCGGCATCCGTGGGTGGCGGCGGCGCAGACGGCGATCCCGCTCCACCGGCTGCTGCGCCGGCTGCGCCGAGGGCCGCACCTGCCGCCGCGGATGCGCTTGCTCCCGCGACGGCGCCGGCTGCTGCGCCGGTGGCGGGACCCGCGCCGGCCGCGGCTCCGCCCTTGGCCGAGTGGTCGGTCAGGTAGGCGTCGAGGGAATCGGCCATCTCGTTCGCCGTCCCGAAGCGTTCTCCCGGATCGGTGGCGAGTGCGCGCCGGGTTATCGCCTCGAGCGCGGGTGGTACGCCGGCCCGAACAGCCGAGGGGCTCGGGACCGGACCGGTAAGGCGCGCCGTCGCGATGGCCGCTGCCGAATCACCTTCCCAGGGCCGCCTGCCCGTCAGCAGCTCGTACAGGACGATCCCGATGCTGTAGATGTCGGACGGTTCCGTGGCCAGCTCGCCGCGGGCCTGCTCGGGACTGAAGTAGTGGACCGAGCCGAGGGTGGTGCCCGGGAGCGTGACCGCGGCCTCTGACACAGCGCGGGCGATCCCGAAGTCGGTGACCTTCGCCTTGCCGTCGCGCGTGACGAGGACGTTGCTCGGCTTGATGTCGCGGTGGATGAAGCCGCGCTCGTGAGCAGCGGCGATCGCCCGCGCAATCTGGGCGGTGAGCCGGGCCGCCTGACGCGGCGGCAGCGCTCCGGTCCGCCGGATGATCGATCCGAGGTCCTCGCCGTCCACGAGCTCCATGACGATGTACGGACCCGCCTTGTCGGTGCCGTAGTCATAGACGGCCACGACGCCAGGGTGGTTCAGGGACGCCGCGGACTGCGCCTCCTGGCGGAAGCGGGCGAAGAAATCGGGGTCACGTCCGTACTCGGGCCGGAGCACCTTGACCGCGACGTCTCGCTCGAGCTGCGCGTCGTGGGCCCGGTAGATGGTCGCCATCCCGCCCTGGCCGAGCAGTTCGATCAGTCGATACCGGCCACCCAGGACGGTCCCGATGTCCGCCAAGAATTCCTCCGAAGTGTCACCCGGCCCTGACGCGGCGCGCCCGGGGGATCGTAGCGTACGACGGCCCTGGGGCCGGACTGGTTACGTGGCCGGCCCTATGGCTCCAGGCTGCGGAGGTGGGCCCGCAGCTCGGTGGCGAGCTCCGGACGAGCCAACGCAAGCTCGATCGTCGCCTTCAGCCAGCCCATCGTCGTCCCGGCGTCGTACCGATCGCCCTCGTACTCGTAGGCGAACACGGACTGCTCGGCCATCAGCGCCTCGATCGCGTCCGTGAGCTGGATCTCCCCACCGGCGCCGCGCTGCGTCGCCTCGAGCTTGTCGAAGATCTTGGGTGTCAGGACGTAGCGGCCGATGATCGCGAGGTTGGACGGCGCCGTGCCCGGCTCGGGCTTCTCGACGACCCGCGTGATCTGGTGAAGGCGCGGATCGGAGGTGTCGGCCGGGGCCGTGGTTCCCACGATCCCGTACCGCGACGTCTCCTCGGCCGGGACCTCGGTGACGGCCAGCACGGAGCCGTGCGTCTGCTGGTAGGCGTGGATGAGCTGGCCGATCGCCGGACGCTCGCTGATCACGACGTCATCGGGCAGGAGTACGGCGAACGGCTCGTGGCCGATGAGGTCCTTGGCCATGAGCACCGCGTGGCCGAGGCCCAGCTGCTCCTTCTGGCGGACGTACGCGATCTGGGCAAGATCGCTGATCGCGCGCACCTGCCGCAGCTTCTCGATCTCGCCCTTGTCCTCGAGCAGGCGCTCCAGCTCGTAGTTCAGGTCGAAGTGATCCTCGATCGCCCGCTTCTGGCTGGAGGTGACGATGATCACCTGCTCGATACCGGCGGCGACCGCCTCCTCGACGGCGTACTGGATGACGGGCTTGTCGACGAGCGGCAGCATTTCCTTCGGCTGCGCCTTGGTCGCAGGAAGGAACCTGGTGCCCCAGCCGGCAGCCGGGAAGACGGCTTTGCGGACGCGCATGAGACCTCTTGCGTCAACGGGTGGGTCCCCCGAGGATACCACCCGGCCTCAGTCGGGCAGTCGCTCGACGAACCGGCGGACGGCCGCGGCGAAGGCATCCGGCCGGTCGATGGGCGACAGGTGGGTCGTCCGTGCGAGGGTCCGGCGCGTCACGTTCGGTACGCCGCGCAGGTACGACCTTGCCCCGAGCCGAAAGACGAGATCGAGCTCGCCGTTGATCGCCAGGATCGGCCCGCCGTAGGCCAGGAGGAGGTCCCGGAAGCGGACGCCGGTGAGCATTTGCACTGCGGCGGCGCCGCCGCGAGACCAGTACCCGCCGGCAACGATCGGTTCGGCGACCTCGGCTGGATATCGACGACGGAAGAACCAGGTGTTGAGCGCATCGAGCCGCCGTTGGGGCGCCGCGCGGAGGACCCAGGCATAGAAGCGGAAGGCCGGCGCGGCGGGACCGGCCGGTTCGGCTGACGCTCCGGCCAGGACGAGGCCGCGCACGCGGTCGGGATGAGCGGCCGCGTAGGCCGTGGCGACGTAGCCGCCGAGCGACAGCCCGACGAGCACGACCGGCGGGCCGCCGACGGCCTCCACCGCGGCATCAACGACATCGAGGGCCCGGTCCAGCGTGAACGGCTGCTCCCCGAGGTCGCCGTGACCGGGGAGATCCGGGGCCGCCATCCGGTACGTCGGCGCGAGGCGCTGCATGACCGCTCGCCACGAGCTCCGGGATATCCGGCTTCCGTGGACGAGCACGATCCGCCGGCCGTCCGGTGGACCCGCGAGGTCCCACGGCGGCGCGATGACGCGGTCCATCCGCGAATGGTACGAGCCGCGTCAGGCCTGGCGGACCTCGCGCTCGTGGCGAGCCCCGCCGAGGCGAATGTGCGTGAACGGGACCCGGAACTCGTGGAACGCCTCGATCGAGACGAGGAAACCGGCAAGCAGGAAGACGACGGCGATGAGCTTCGCGATCGCAAACGGCGCGGTCACGCCGAATCGGTTGAGGCCGTCGCCGGCCGAGGCGACGAATGCCCCGATCGCGATGAGGATCGTGGCCGGCACTCGGCTGTGCAGCCGCCCGGCCAGGAGCTCGCGAATCGCCAGCGGCAGCGACGCGACGAAGTTGACCGTCAGCGCGATCGGCGCGATGAGCAGGTTGAAGAGGAACTGGTCGCCGGTCTGGCCCGGGTCGAGCGAGTAGGCCAGGACGCGCCGCTTCGGCATGAACACGTATGCCGAGAACAGCGCGCCGAACGCGAGCACGAGGCCGCCCGTGACGTTCAGGAACGGCGTCAGGAGCCGGAGCGTTCCCGGGAACAGGTCTGCCACGGGCTGACCCGTGTCGGCGGCAAGCGCGTAGCCGGGAGCCTTCAGGTTGGTCGTGACCATCAGGGCGAGCGACAGGAGCGTCGCCCCGACGATCCCGATGGCCGCGATCCGTGGCCATCGTTCGTTCTGGAAGTAGGTCTCGATCGCCACGGCAAGGCCGAGAATGCCCGCCCCGATGAAGTACAGGATCGGCGCCGACCCGGCCCCAGGGTAGTCGAACTTGCGCTGGGTGAGAAACGTGAACAGGCCGCCCAGGAAGAGCATGAAGGCGAAGGTGTAGCCGAACCGCGTTCGACCGAGGAGGAACGCGGTGCCCAGGCCCAGCCAGCCGGCCGTCCAGACCGCGCCGGTCAGGTACCAGGTTCGATAGAGCGGCTCGTTCCAGCCGCCGGCCGCCGCGATGGCCTCGCAGCCCGCGGCGATGCCGTAGAACGCCATCCCGACGGCCCAGACGAGCTGGAACGTGTGGCGCCGTTCGCGCCACTGGTCCAGCAGCGCGAGCGCAAAGATGAGCGCGAGGATCGCCGTGAGCGACGGGATGAGAGTCGTCATTCGGGGATCTCCGTATCTGGGATGGCGTCGACGTACGTCGTGACGAGGTGGAGGAGGAGGCGGTCCAGGAGGCCGACCGCGCGTTCGAAGATCGCCGCGAGCTCGATCGGTTCGAGCGCCCGCCGGCGTCCGAGCGCGCCGAGCTCTGCCAGGAGCGGCTGGCGGGCGCGCTGGTAGATCTCGATCACCTCCGGTGTGGTCGCCCCGGCCTCGGCGAGGCGGGTCGCCGTGGCGCCGATCAGGCTCATCGCCTCGCTCTCCCAGCGCGCCAGGTCCGCCGGTCGAATGGCGTCGAGGTAGGCGAGAAGCACGGCCACGAGGCGACGGCCTTCGGCACGCTGGGACGCCCTCGCGTCCGCTTCGAAGCGTTCGAGGCCGAGCAGCGAGGCGTCCGAGCGGTACGACCGGGCATACGCCCGGCTGAGCCGATCGGGCGTGGCGCCGAGCGTGGCGAGGGGCCGCCGGCCCGGCCGGCGCGCGGCGACGACCCGCTCCAGGTCGGCGCGGCTGAAGCGGCGATGACCGCCGGGCGTCGCGAACGCCCGGACGCGCCCGGCGTCGGCCCAGCGACGAAGCGTGTCGGGATCGACGCCCACCAACCTGCTGGCCGGCCCGAGCGAGAGCCAGTCGCGCGGAACACCGACCGGCAGGGGCGCACTGGGCATGTGTTCGGGACCTCCTCCACTCGGCGTCCGCCCGGACAGGACCCGACCATGACCCAGAACCTGGGCAATTCTTGGTATCCATTCGTGCCGAAGAGCGGAGGGAGGATAGGGAGCATCCGGACCGCTTGTCAACGTCCATTCGGACCGGGCCGATGGACCTGCAGTGCTCGGGCGGGGATCAGGCCGGGACGAGCTCGTGATCGTCGCGATGGATGCCGTCGCAGAGAGCCCAGCGCGGCTCATCTCCGGGGATCTGGATTGGTCGCATGATCTCGCGGACCTCGCCCCGTTGACAGAAGAGCCAGCCACGCGCGCGCATCCATTCGCGGACGTGGGACGGGTCGCGGTGGAACTGGAACGGACCGGGATTGAGGACCGGGTGGCCGGCCCACGAGACCGGCGTCTCGGCGGCGACTGCGTCCAGAACGTTGACGCGCCAGGGCGTGCCGTCGATCACCTGCAGGCAACCGTCGCAGCGCAGAGCGACGTTGTCGGTCACCACCGTGGGGATGCGAATGCCCATGATCTCCATCGGCGCCGATGGTAGCAGGGACGCTCGCGGCGGACGACCGCGGGGACCCGGAAGAAGCACGAGCGCGGCCGATCCCGCCGATCGGGCCCGGATCCCCGGCATCGAATACGGTGATCCCGCCAGGAGAGCGCCTGGACAACGACCGATGATCACGAGCGGAGCGGCGACGCAGTCGATGGAACGCAAATGGCTGATCCTGACCACCGTCTCGTTGGGCTCGCTCATGGCGACGCTCGACGGCAGCATCGTCAACATCGCCCTGCCCGCGATCGAGACCGACCTCCAGATCGACCTGACGACGGTCGAATGGGTGGTTGTCGCCTACCTCCTGGTGGTCGGCAGCCTGCTGCTGCCGGTCGGCCGGCTCGGCGAGGTCCAGACCTTCAAGCGGGTCTATCTCGCCGGCTTCGCGATCTTCACCATGGCCAGCGTCTGCTGCGGCGCGGCCCCGACCGTCCCGTGGCTCGTGGGCTTCCGGGTCGTACAGGGAGCCGGGGCCGGCATGATCATGGCGATGGGGCCGGCGATCGTGGCCCGGACGTTTCCTGCGACCGAGCGCGGGCGGGCACTCGGCCTCAACGGGATCAGCGTGTCGATCGGCCTCAGCCTCGGCCCGGCGCTCGGTGGCGTCCTCACCCAGGTCGCCACGTGGCGAGCAATCTTCCTGATCAACGTCCCCATCGGGTTGCTTGCGATCGCGTGGGCCGCCCGCGTACTCCCGGCCGAGACGCCCGGCAAGGGCCAATCGTTCGACCTTCGCGGCGCCGCACTCTCGAGCGTTGCCCTCTTCGCGCTCCTGCTCGCCCTCAGCGATGGGCAGCAATGGGGTTGGACAAGCCCGGCGGTTGTCGGGCTCCTGGCCGCAGCGGTGGTCCTCGGCGGCCTCTTCATCCTCGCCGAGCGACGCTCGATCCAGCCGCTGCTGGACCTGGCGCTCTTCCGGATCCGACCGTTCTCCGCCGGCCTTGCCAGCGTCGTGGTGGCATTCGCCGGGCTGTTCACGGCGACGTTCCTCCTGCCCTTCCTCCTCGAGCAGGGATCGGGCTTCTCGCCGATCGAGGCGGGCCTGCTGCTGACGCCCGTCCCGATCACGATGGCCCTGGTGGCACCCATCAGCGGGAGCCTCTCGGACCGCTTCGGGCCGCGGATTCTCGCCAGCACGGGCATGGCGGTCATGTCCCTCGGGCTCTTGAGCCTGACCCAGCTGCCGCTCGACTTCGCCGTGCCGGATCTCGTCTGGCGCCTCGTGCTGCTGGGTCTCGGCCTGGGCCTCTTCATGAGCCCGAACAGCAGTGCCGTGCTGGGCGCCGTCCCGCGACCGAGGGTCGGCACCGCCTCGGGCACGCTGGCCCAGATGCGCGTCAACGGTCAGGCCCTCGGCATCGCCCTGAGCGGGGCCATCGTGGCGACCCGCCTGCCGATCCACATCGCGGCGCTGGCGGGCACGGTGCCCGCGGCCACCCTGCAGCGCGAGGCCCTGGGCAGCTCCGTCCACGATGCGTTCGTGGTGGCGGCCGCGGTTTGCGCCCTGGGGATCGTCACGAGCCTGGTCCGGGGATCGAGCCGACCCGGTCGCATCGAGCAGCCGATGGCAACGCCGCCCTAGTCTCGACGGGTTGCGGTCGCAGCACGGCCGTGGCGATGAGGTTGCTCTCGATCGTGAAGTAGCTGAAGTAGCTGGCGAGGTTGAGGGTCCCCTTGGCCGAGAGGTCGAGGAGCTGGACCGTGATCGCGCCGATCGTCAGGACGGCAAACGCAAGTCGGTAGGTCGCGATGGCGGCGCGTCTGTCCACGGCGCAAGTCCAGACGCCGACGAACCGCGCTATCCGGCGGACACCTCGATCCCGCGGCCTTCGGACTCGCCGGCGATGACCACTCGATCGCGGCCCTGGGTCTTGGCGCGATACATCGCCTGATCCGCGGCCAGGATGAGCTGATCCACGGACGTCCCGTGTTGCGGGTACTCGGCAACCCCGATCGACATCGTCGTAGCCGGATAGGCACCACGCGGTCCCCAGAGCTGCTTGATCCCATCCCGCAGCGAATCCGCGCGATGATGGGTGTCGTCCAGCGCCGCCTTCGGGAGGATGACGACAAATTCCTCGCCCCCGAACCGACAGGCAACATCCTCGCCACGAACGGCCGACCCCAGGTATCGCCCGATCTCCCGAAGCACCGCGTCCCCTGCCGTGTGACCGAACGCGTCGTTGAGTCTCTTGAAGTTGTCGATGTCGGCGAGCAGCAATCCCAGCCCATACCCGTCTCGGGCGGCTCGCCTGACCTCCCGGTCCAGGGTCTCCTCCATGTAGCGACGATTGAACAGGCCCGTCAACGAATTGCGCGAGGACTGCTCTCGAAGGTTCGACCGAAGACGGATGTTGGCCAGCGCGAGAGCGATCTGTTCACCCGCGGCCTTTACCAGTCGTTCCCGGTCGGCCAGTGCCGCCGCCCGAACCCTTCCCGTGGCGCGACGCCTGACTTGGAGATGGAGCAGGCCGAGGGTCTCGGACTGGGCAGCCAGCGGCGCGCACAAGAGCCCAGTGGCGATCGGCTCCTCGACGTGCGGGCACCGGAGGTCGGGCTCGGCCTCATCTACCACGTGCAGCTGACCACGTCGCAGCGCCCAGCACTCGTGGGGCGGGAACACAGTCCGGGAAGGTGGCGGCTTGCCCCACGCCGCAACGGCTTCCGCGACCTTGCCGGACGGCTCCAGCGTGTAGATCGCCCCGGCGTCCCCAGCGAAGAGGGGCTCCGCGATCCTCCCGACCACCGCGTACGCCTCGTCAAGTGTCCGGCACGACTGGAGGAGTTCCGCCAGTTCGGCCAACTGCGTCAATTCACGTTCACGATGCTCCAGCTCCTCGGCGTGGAGCCGCAGTTCTTCGTTGGCCAGCCCGAGCTGGGCCTTGACATTGGCACCGGCCGTGACGTCGACGATCGTCGCGAGGACGACGAGACCTCGTCGAGTTCGCACCGGAGCCAGGCTGATCTCGGCTGGGAACTCCGAACGGTCGATGCGGCAGGCGAAGAGTTCCAGGGCGCTGCCCATGGGCCGAGCGATCGGAGCGTCGCCGTACGACGCTCGCAGCACGGCATGCTGCTCGGCGTGGGACGGCGGCACCAGGATCTCAATCTGTTGTCCCAGGAGGTCGTCCGGAGTCGATCCGAACACCCTCGCCACCGCGCGGCTGGCGTACACGATCCTTCCCCGATCATCGACCCCGATGATCGGGTTGGGACTCGCGTCGAGGACTGCCTCGGCACTGAGGCCCAGGGGCGGAATAGTCTGAGGCCGTGGCGCTCGCGGGGCACTCATGCTCTTGACAGCAATTATCGAGGCTCTGCCAAGGGGAGTCGCGTCATGGGACCATCGTCGATGGGAGCGTTCAGGTTGCCCAAGGCGGGGTGGTACCCCCAGCCGGATTCGAACCGGCGATCTCCACCTTGAAAGGGTGGCGTCCTAGGCCTCTAGACGATGGGGGCGGCGACGCCGCGCGAGTGTAGCAAAGGGGCTGCTCGGTCCCGATCGACAGCCCGCCGGGCGGCCGCTCGAAGGTGCCTAGCCCCCGCTCGAACCCCACAGCAAGGCGAGCACGAGGACGCCCGAAATGCAGCCCAGGGCGATCGCGCCGGCGAGGCCGCCGAGGAAGGCAAACAGGACGGTCTGTCCCTGCAGGCCGTCCTGCCAGGATCGCCACATCCGGAGCGCGCCGCCGACGGACAGCGCGGCGAAGACGAGCGCGAGGACGGCGAGACCCGCCGTGACCATCGGGATCTGGGTCGAGTCCCGGACCTTGATGATGGCGAAAGCGATGAACACCAGCGAGCCCACGAGGGCGACGGCGAGGACCGTCCGGATCGGCGTGACCCGGACCGGTCCGATGAAGCGACCTCGTCGGCCGCGCGAACCGTCCGGCCGACGTGGGCTCACGTGCGAGCTGTCGTCGACGCGCGGTGGTTGGTTCATCTCCGCGGCAGCGTAGCAGCCTCCGGCGCCTCAGCCAGCAGCCGGTTCTCCGCCCTGCGTCCGGTGGTAGACGGCGAGGTTGTACGAGAGCCGCGGTCGCCTGAGGGTCGCCGCGACGGCCCGTCCGGCGTCGCCGAAGGCGTCGCCCAGGAACGCACTCGTCGCCTCCAGCGTCTCGAACGTCCAGAAGCAATGGAGGACGCGGACGCGGAACCCGGTCGCGAGGAAGGGACCAGTGCGGTGGCTCCACGCGCCGTATTCCTCCCGGTCGGGCTGGATCTTCGACACGTCATCACGGCCGTAGTCGTGGATCACGAGGAGCCGGCCGCCCGGCCGGAGGACCCGATCGGCCTCGGCGATCTCGTCCGGATCGACCCCGCGGAACCCGGACCACAGGCTGACGACGGCATCGACCGATGCGTCGGGCAACGCCGCTCGGAACGGCGCGGCGCCACTCCCGTGAGCCACGCGGGCCCCGAGGTCCGCCATCGCAGCGTCGAGCGTGGAGCCCGATCCGTCGAGGAGCAGGACGTCGCGGCCCGCGACCGGGCCAAGGGCTTCGATGGCGCGCGCGATCTTGCCCTCGACGTCGAGTGCCGAAGCAAGCTGGGCGGCGAGCGGATCAGGGAGGTTGAAGGGGACGTTCGACACGAGTCCCGGAGTATATGTGGGCGCTCACGCCCCGAATGGGCACGGCACCATCCTTCTTCCGCAGTTCGTGCAGAATCCGGGCGTGACGATCGAGATGCGGGGCATGCCATGGCCAATCCGCCTGTTCCTGGCATACGCCTTCCTGATCCTCGCCGGGATCGGGCTGTCGCTCAGGTTCGTCGTGGACCTGGCCATCGCCGCGCCCGTGAGTCCCCAGGGCATCGTGGTCATGATCCTGCTCGCCTACACCATCTTCACCACGACCCTCGTCCTGCAGCGCAAGGCGGCGTCGCGAACGCTGGCCTTCGGGCTCGCGTCCCTGACCGTGCCGCCGATCCCGTGGGCCCTGATCGTGCATCTCGTGCCGGTCGCGATCTTCTTCCTGGCGCTCGCGATCCTGCTGTTCCGCGGGCTCAGGATGCCCTCGGTCACCGCCTGGCTGAACGAAGAGTGAGCTCGAATCGAGGCTCGCGGCGGCCAAGGACCCGGGCCTGCTGCCGGCGCGAGTGCCGCGGGCACGCTACCCTCTGCACGCGCGCCGGCTCGACACGCGGCGTCGCCTTCCTCTCGCATCCAACGAGGATCTCGTGAACGCAAGTCGCCGCACGCCACCGAATCGATCCACCAAGGGCAGTTCACGCGCCCTTCGCGCGGCGCCACCCCGAACGTCGTTCCTCGAGCGTAATCGCAGCCGGCTGCTGCTCGGCCTCGCCGCCGTCGCGGTCGTGGCGATGGGCGGGATCGCGTTCTTCAGCGCGACGTCGCCGGCGTATGCCTGCGGCACGGAGTGGTCACCGGCACCGACGCCGTCGCCGGCACCCGACGCCACGCAGCGCCTCGGCTACGTCCAGACCGACACGGGGCGGGAGCACGTCACCGTCGGCACGTTCGTCAAGTACGCACTCTGCCCACCGGCAACGGGGAAGCACTACAACGCCACGGGCGAAGGACCGATCCAGGCCAAGGTCTACGGACCGGACGACCAGGTCATCCCGCAGGGCTGGATCCACAACCTCGAACATGGGGCGCTGGTTCTCCTGTATCGCTGCAAGGACGGTGACACGGCCTGCACGGATGCCGGCCAGGCCGCCCTGCGGCGGTACGACGCGGTCTTCCCGAACAGCCCCGTCTGCAACCTGCCCGCGGGCTCGATCGGCCCCGTGATGGCGCGATTCGACCAGATGGACTGGCCGTATGCCGCCCTCGTGTGGGGCGTCGTGCTACCGCTCGATTCACTCGATACGGCCCAGATCGACGCGTTCTTCGCACAGTCGGGCGAGCAGACGAACCCGGAGAAGCTCTGCGCCACGCCGACCGACACACCGGGTCCGACCGACACGCCTGCCGCCTCACCCTCCACAACGGCCGTGCCGACCACGAGCGCCGAGCCTTCAGCCTCTCCAACGCCCGTCGCGAGCTGAGCCGGGAGTCACGTGCGGTTCGTCTCGTATCTCTCGGCGGCCGGGCCTGCGGTCGGCGTCCTGGTCGAACCCGACCTCGTGGTCCCGCTGGCAGCCATCGAAGGGGGCCTGGACTACGTCCTGGCCGAAGACCGCTGGGCGGATCTCCTGGTCGAGGCGCGGCGGGCGCTCGAGGGCACCGAGAGCGATCGCGCACGAACGGCCGAACGCCTGGCCGACCTCGAGGCGCTTCCCGCGGTCGAGTTCCCGGGCAAGGTCATCGGTGTCGGATTCAACTACCGCGACCATGTCACCGAGGGCGGGCGGGCGGTACCGGAACGTCCCCTCCTCTTTGCCAAGTTCGCCAACACCGTGATCGGCGACGGGGAGCCGATCATCAGGCCCGAGGGCACGCATGCCCTCGACCTCGAGGCCGAAGTCGGCGTGGTCATTGGCCGGCGTGCCCGGCGGGTCAGCGCCGCGGCGGCCCTCGCCCACGTCGCCGGCTACGTCGTCGTGAACGATGTCAGCGCCCGCGACTGGCAGGGCAACCCGCAGGCGCTCCTGCCCGGCGAAAAGGGCGACGGCCAGTGGCTCCGGGCCAAGGGATCGGACACGTTCCTGCCCATTGGATCGATCCTCGCCACGCCCGATGAAGTCGACATCGAGGCCGGGGCCCGCATCCGAAGCTGGCGCATTCCCGGGACAGGGCCGGACGCCGGCCGGGAGATCCCGATGCAGGACGCAACCACGGCGGACATGCTTTGGTCGGTCCCCCGATTGATCGAATACATCACCCGCCAGATCACCCTCGAGCCCGGCGACGTGATCGCGACGGGCACCCCGGCGGGCGTGGGCGTCTTCCGGGAACCACCGGTCTTCCTGGAACCCGGCGATCGGGTCCGCTGCGAGGTGGACGGCATTGGAAAGGTGGAGAATCCGGTCATCGACTGGTCCGACGCTCCCGCGGACGAGGACGACATCGACTGACGGTAGTGGCGAGGAGCCGCGGCTGTCGCAAGACTGCGAGGAGATACGGCCATGCGGGCGCTCGTGAAGACCCAGGCCGGCCCGGGGCTGACCCTCACCGATGCACCTGTGCCGACGATCGGGATCAACGATGTCCTGGTCCGGGTCCACAGGACCGGTATCTGCGGCACGGACCTCCACATCGAGTCCTGGGATCCCTGGGCCGCGAAGACCATCCACCCACCGCTGATCGCCGGCCACGAGTTCGTCGGCGAGGTCGTCGAATTCGGCAGCAACGTCACCGACCTCCACCCCGGCGACATCGTCAGCGGCGAGGGGCATGTCATCTGCGGTCGGTGCCGGCACTGTCGGGCGGGCCGCTGGCACCTGTGCGCCAATTCGATCGGGCTCGGGGTGGGCCGGGACGGGGCCTTTGCCGAGTTCGTGGCCCTGCCCGTGACCAACATCTGGCACCACTGGCCGGGTATCGACGAGGACGTCGCGGCGATCTTCGATCCGTTCGGCAATGCGGTCCACACCGCGCTGGCTTTCCCGGTCCTCGGCGAGGATGTGCTCGTCTCGGGCGCCGGACCGATCGGGCTGATGGCGATCGCCGTCGCGCGCCACGCCGGGGCCCGCTACATCGTGGCCTCGGAGCCGAACGCCTACCGCCGCGCGCTGGCCAAGAAGATGGGCGCGACGCTCGTTGTCGACCCCCGGGAGCGTGACCTCCAGGACGTCCAGGACGAGCTCGGGATGGTCGAGGGGTTCGATGTCGCGATGGAGATGTCCGGCAACGCGGCCGCGCTGACATCGGCGATCGCCAACATGGCCCACGGCGGCGGGATCGCCATCCTGGGCATCCCGACGGCCGAGATCTCGCTCGACGTCACGACCATCGTCTTCAACCAGCTGCGGCTGCACGGCATCTATGGCCGGGAGATGTACGAGACCTGGTACAAGATGTCGGTCATGCTCCAGTCGGGACTCGACATCAGCCCGGCGATCACGCACCGATTCTCGTATCGCGACCACGAAGCGGCATTCGCGGCAGCCCGCTCGGGCGATTCGGGCAAGGTGATCATGGATTGGACGGAACGATGACGAACGTGACGAACCCGGACCCGTTGGCATTCCTCGGCGACGAGCTGGCCGACCTCCGAGCGAAACACCTCTATCGGCCGCTCCGCGTGATGTCCAGCGAGCAGGGGCCCGTGGCAACCGTCGATGGGCGCGAGGTCATCAGCCTGTCCTCGAACGACTACCTCGGCCTGACCCATCACCCGCGCCTGAAGGCGGCGGCCGTCGAGGCGGTCCGTGAATACGGCGTCGGATCGGGCGCCGTCCGGACGATCGCCGGGACCATGACGCTCCACGAGGCGCTCGAGGCCGAGCTCGCCGCCTTCAAGGGCACGGAAGCCGTCCTGACGTTCCAGAGCGGCTTCACCGCCAACACCGGGGTCATCCCGGCGATCACCGGCGAGGCCGACCTCATCGTCTCGGATGCCCTGAACCACGCCTCGATCATCGACGGGATGCGGATGTCCAAGGCCCCGCGGAAAGTCTTCCCGCACGCCGACGTCGCCGGCCTGGAGGCGGTGCTGCAGGAGGCACGAGACCAGGGGCGGCCGGATGGCTCCGGACCGTACCGGCTCATCCTCGTGGTGACGGACGGCGTCTTCTCGATGGACGGCGACATCGCGCCGCTGCCGGGCATCGTCGAGGTCGCCGAGCGCTACGGTGCCGCGGTCTTCGTCGACGATGCCCACGCCTCGGGCGTCCTCGGGCGCAACGGCCGGGGCAGCGTCGATCACTTCGGGCTGCATGGTCGGGTGGCGGTCCAGGTCGGAACGCTCTCGAAGGCCATGGGCGTGCTCGGCGGCTACGTGGCCGGCTCCCAGAACCTCCGGGACGTCCTGATCCAGCGGGCGCGGCCGTTCCTCTTCTCGACGTCCCATCCGCCGGCCGTGGCAGCCGCCTGCCGCGAGGCGATCGCGGTCATGGAGGAGGAGACATGGCGGATCGAGCGGCTATGGGCGAGCACGCGCCGCTTCAAGGCGGAGCTGACGCGCCTCGGCTTCGACACGGGCCGTTCCGAGACCCCGATCACGCCCGTGATCGTGGGTGACTCGGAGGCGGCCATCCAGTTCTCGACGGAGCTGTTCGAGGCTGGCGTCTTCGCAACCTCGGTCGTATTCCCGACGGTGGCCCTCGACCAGGCGCGACTCCGGACGATCGTGACCGCGGCCCTGACCGACGAGCACCTCGACCGCGCGCTCGAGGCGTTCTCCACCGTCGGCCGGCGCCTCGGGATCATCGCCGGGTGACAGCGGAACCGAAGATCGATCGGGGCGAGGACCCCCAGGCGTCCGACCTGCCGCTCGACGCCCACCTCCACACCGATCAGTCTCCCGACAGCCGGGTCCCGATCGATGCCTACGCCGCGATGGCCGAGGCCCGCGGGATCACCGAACTCGCGATCACCGACCACGTCGACTTCGATCGGCGCGACCCGGCCTACGACTATGTGGCGTTTGCCGATCGCGAGCGAACCGTCCGGGAGGCAGCCGATCGTTGGGCGCCACGCGGCGTCGAGATACGGTTCGGCGTGGAGCTGACATACAACTCGTCCTGGGAAGCCGACATCCAGGCGCACCTGCGCCGGCATCACTACGACTACATGATCGGGTCGGTACACGACTGGCCTGATTCGCCATTCGTGCCGCGCCGCGTTGACACCTGGACCCGCAACCGCCGGATCGACGAGGTCCTGGGGCCCTACTTCGAGCAGGTCGAGGCTGCCGCACGGTCGGGCCTCTTCGACACGATCGGCCACCTCGACGTCGTCAAGCGCTACGTCTACCCGCACATCCTGCCGTCCGACATCGCCGCCCGCCCGGAGCTCATGGAGCGGGCCCTCGCCGCGGTCGCTGCGTCCGGCGCGGCGCTCGAGGTCAACACGAGCGGGCTGCGCCATCGTGTCGGCGAACCCTATCCACCGGCCTGGGCGGTCGTGCGTTACCGGGAACTCGGGGGGGTTCGCGTTGTTACCGGGTCGGACGCGCACCGCGAAGACTGGTTCGCCTGGGGCCTGGAGGCCGGGTATCGCATCCTCGCCGAGGCCGGCTACACGGAGCTCGCCTTTCGGCGCGGCCTCGAGCCGGTCACGGTCGCGTTGCCGGCGTGGGTCCGCCAAGCCGGAGGTGAACGGCCCAGGGCCCGGACCTGAGCGGAAAGCCGCGGCGCGTCCGACAGTCGTCGATGGAATCAAGCGTTCCCTCGCCACGGGCACTCGCCGGTGCGTAGCGGGGACAAATGAAGGGCGGGGTGCACTCGGATGAGTGCACCCCGCCCTGGTCTCGGGGACCCAGAGTCAGGTCCCGTTAGCGGTCCGTTCGACTAGCGTCGGTCGGCACGCTCCCGGCGGAGCCGGCTGGAGGTCGAGGTGAAGTACCCCGCCACAAGGCCGATCCCGGCGAGGGCGAGCAGGGTGAGCATCAGGCCAAAGCCCGGGTTGCTCGGCGCCTGATCGCCGCTGATGGTGTCCGTGGGCGGAAGGGTGACGGTCGGCCCAGCCGTGACGGTCGGCGTCGCCGTGGCGGCTTCGACCGCCTGGACGAGGACGTCGGCCGTGTCGCTGACCGGGTCGGTCTGCTCGCTGGAGATCGTGGCGACGTTCTCGAGCGGCTGTGGCAGATCGAACGAGCCGTCCTGGACCGTGGCCTGGTAGGTCACGGAACCACTGGCGCTCACGCTGGCGCAACCCAGGTCAGCGTGCGGCTGCCGGCGTCGTAGCCCGCGAACGTGAACTCGGCACTATCGGTGGCGGAGCCATCGACGTACGTGAGGCCGTTCGGGAGCACGTCCGTGATCACGCCATCCGAAGACCGCGGCGCCGCTCACCTGGTAGGCGAGCGTGTAGGCAAGCGTGTCACCGACCTTGGCGATCCCGTCCCCGTTGAAGGCGGTGCCGCCCGTGTTGCCGGTGTAGGACTTCGTGATGCCGAGCCCGTAGACGATCTCGGAGCCGACCGAGACGGTCTTGGTGTCCTGGTCCGAGACGGTGGTGTCACCGTCGTGGCCGGTGGCCGTGGCGATGTTGGTGGTCGTGGCGTCGATCGACATGGTGCATGTGTAGGTCCACGCCTCGCTCAGGTCGAGGAGGTCGTTGCCGTCGTCGCCGCTGACGTAGGCGGGTGAGGCACAGGTGTCGTCCGCCACGTTGACGTTCGACAGTGGCACGTTGCCGGTGTTCGTCACGACGTAGGTGTAGGTGACCTCGCCGCCCGGGAAGGGCAGGCTGTCCACGCTCGCGCTCTTCGCGACGGGATGGCGGGGTTGTGTGGATCACGGTGACGGTCGTGTCCGTCGAGCACGAGGCGTCGTCCGACTGGGCGGCGCAATTCGTGCCGTCGACGACCACGGTGTTGCCCAGGTCCGTCGTGCCGACGGCCCAGCCCGAGGTGTCGAGGACGATCGAGAAGTGGAGTGCCAGGGACCCGCCGGCAGGAACGGTCAGCCCGCTCCAGTCAACCGAGCTGGCGTCGTTGGTGCAGCCGTTGTCACAGGCGCCGAAGGTGCCGTGGGCCAGCAGAGCCGAGATCGGGTCGCTGACCGCGACGTCCGTGGCGTCGGTGCCGCCGGAGTTCGACAGCGTGATCGTGTAATTCAGGGTGTCGCCGGGGTTCGCCGTGGCCTTGTCGACGGCCTTGGCAGCCGTGAGGTCGGCGGGGCAGGCGATCGAGTGGAAGACGCGGTGAACAGCAGCTGAGGTGGCTCGAGTCGATCACGTTGTAGTAGTGGCCGGCAAGGGGCTCGGCCAGGGCTGCATCAGGCCGGTGTCGACATTGCTCGTGCCCTGCCGCCCTGTCCCGATGGCGATCGACCAGACCTCGTCAGCGGCGGCCGCGAACGAGTGGCGCTGCGATTGCGTCGGCCGCTCGCCGGACGTCATGTTCCGCGACCCGACGTCGGGCCCTGGTCAGGGTTCGGGCGGCCGTCGGACAGGATGATGATCATCGCGCTGGACGGCACCATCCGCGGCCGGAGAGCCGGTGTTGCTTCGCGCGTTCGCGGTGAGGTCGGACGTCGCCGGGCCATGCCGGTCTTGAGCGGGCGTGTTGCCGAAGGCTCGATCCCGTTGATCAGCGTCGTCAGCTCGGCTGCGGTCGAGGACCATCCGCCGAGGGACGTCGAGGTTGTTCCATTGAAGGTCGTGACGCCCAGGCGATGACCCGAAGCGCCGCCGATCCCGCCATTGTTCTGGAGGTCGGTGACGAGCTGGTCCGGCGGCGAGCTGCGCCCAGTAAAGGCGCGTATGCGACGGCGTCCCTGAGCTGTTCAGGGCCATGCTGCCGGACGTATCAATGATGAGCTCGATGTCGAGCGGGACAGTGCCGCAGACCGCGGCGTCGAGGTTCACGGCTGCGGCAGCGTTGGGAGAAACCTCCGACGCGCGGGCCGTCCCCGACATGACCGAATACTGCAGAATGACCGACAACGCAAAGAGCGCGACCCACGCAAGGGTCAAACCCCTGCGCGACCGCGCCGTCAAATTCCAGCCGAATCCCCGAGATGCCATTGCGCGAATCCTTTCCCTGATCGGGCGATAAGACGTTGGTCCCTCGTCCTGGATGCGTGCCGTGACCGACTTGGCCCCGAGCCTCCGCGCGATACCGGCGATGTGCCGTCGCATCGATGAGTGCATTTGCATAGTAGGCCGGGGGAACCCCCATTGGTACTACCCAGTAGGTCCCCGATCCGCACCAGATCACACCGGACTGATCCGCACCGCACTGGCAATCTCGGTGCCTGATCGCACCGGGTCCCATGACCAACGGGTCCTTCGGCTCCGGCTACGATGGCGCGGTCCTGCGACGCCGGTTCCGGTCCCTCGGTCCGCCGCGAGTCGGAGGTGAACGCGCTCAGTGGACCCGGATCAGCAACAGGCAGCAGGAGCCGCGATGTGACCGCCTCGTCCCCGCCACCGGACTTCACCACGCTGCGAGCCGCAGCCCTCGAGGCCGTGGCGAACGGCTGGGCGGCGGCCGTCCGGGAGGGAGGACTGCCCGCCCTGCCCGATGGGGCCGGCGCGCCGGACGTCGTGATCATGCGGCCGGCCAATCCCGAGCACGGCGACATGGCGACAAACCTGGCCATGCAGCTCGCCCGTCCGCTCAGGATGGCACCGGCCACCATTGCCGAGGCCATCGGCGCCGCGATCGAGACCGGTCCCGGGCAGCTGATCGAGGGCGCGTCCGTTGCCGGGCCGGGCTTCCTGAACCTCCGCGTCTCGGACGCCGCCGTCGGGGCACTGATGGATGCCGCGCGCGCGCATCCGGAAACCTGGGGCCGCGCGACCGGGGCCGGTCATCGCCGCCGGGTGAACGTGGAGTTCGTCTCGGCGAACCCCACCGGGCCGCTCACGGTCGGCAACGCGCGCGGCGCGTTCGTCGGTGATCTCCTGTGCCGCGTCCTCGAGGCCGGCGGGCAGGAGGTGACGCGCGAGTACTACTTCAACGACTCGGGGACGCAGGTCCAGAAGCTCGGCGCCTCGGTCCTCGCCGTCCGCGGCGGCGAGCCGGTTCCGGAGGATGGCTACCACGGCGACTACGTCGCGGACCTGGCGCAGGAGGTGCCGCCGACCCTGGTGGCGGACGCAACGACCCGCGGCGATGACCCGACCTGGGCCGTGGGCCGTTGGGCGTCGGAGCGGATCAGGGCCGGCATCGAAGCGTCGCTCGCGACGCTCGGCGTCCGCTTCGACGTCTGGACGACCGAGGGCAGCCTGCATGCCCAGGGCTGGGTGGAGCGGGCGATCGCGCGCCTCCGCGCCGCCGGCCACCTCTACGAGCAGGACGGTGCCCTGTGGTTCCGGTCCACGGACTTCGGGGACGACAAGGACCGGGTCGTGCTGCGGTCGAACGGCGAGCCCACCTATTTCGCCTCGGATATCGGCTACGTCACCGAGAAGTTCAGCCGCGGTTTCGATCACCTCGTCTACATCTGGGGCGCGGATCACCACGGGACCGTTGCCCGGGTCCGGAATGCTGCGGCTGGCATGGGCTACGACGTGGCCGCCGTGGAGATGATCCTGACCGGCTGGGTCCGCTTCATCCGGGACGGCGCAGAGGTCGCGATGTCGAAGCGGGCCGGGACGTTCGTCACGCTCGACCAGCTCCTGGCGGAGATCGGGGTGGACGCGGCTCGCTGGTTCTTTGCCTCGCGCGGTGCGAACGTCGACATCGACTTCGACATCGAGCTGGCCAAGAAGCAGTCGGCCGAGAACCCCGTCTATTACGTCCAGTACGCCCATGCCAGGATCGCCTCGATCCTGCGCAAGGCCGCCGAAGCCGGCCTGGCGCCCGCGACCGACCTGTCGATCGCCCTGACCGGCGCACCCGAGGGCACGCTTGCCCGGATCGTGGCCCGCTATCCCGAGGTGGTCGAGGACGCGGCCGCGGCCAAGGAGACCCAGGGCGTCACCACGTACGCCACGGAGCTGGCGACCGCGTTCCACGCCTTCTACCGGGACGCGAAGGTCGTCGACCCGGCGGAGCCGGCACGGTCGGGCGTTCGGCTCGCGCTCGTCGAGGCAACCCGGATCACGCTCGCGAGCGCGCTCGCACTGCTCGGGATCTCCGCGCCGGACGTGATGTAGCGGACGGAGGGAACCTAGGAAAGTCCCGCCGTCACCAGGCCGCGCAGGATTGCCTCCAGCGTTGACCCGGTCGGGGCGGCCCCGGACCGAATGCCGATCACCACGCGAGGCCCATCCTGGGCGATGGCTCCGTCCAGCTGGAGTCCCCCGAGAGTCGACGTCGCCGCGGCGTGAAACACGTCGGCGTCCGCCTGGCTATCCCAGACCGAGGCGTACACGAGGACGGACGAAGCTCCGTCGGGGCCACGCACGAGGATCATCCGGTCGCCGCTCCAGCCGTCCGCTGCCGTACGGGCCGCGTCGCCGGCCACGCCACCCTGCTTGAGCCAGACCCGGGTCTGCAGCTCGCCGAGCGTGTCCGTGGCGAATTCGGTCCAGCCCGCGCCGAACCGGGCGGCAAGGTCGTCGGGCAGCGTGACGGCCAGCGGGCCCTCGCCGGCGGCGTACTTCTCGGGATGGAGGATCTGCGCCGTCGAGGCGGGTGGGTCGGCGAACGCGGCATTGAGGCTGGCGTAGCCGCCGTCGGCTCGGAGGCCCGCGTCGAAGGTCGCGCCGGCCTGGTACGGGAAGAGCGATGTCTCGAGCAGGATCGGGGGCATGCTCGCCAGCACGGCAAGCATCGCCGGGTCGGCGGCCTCCGCGGATACCTGGATCAGATCGGTCGCGGTCAGGTTGGCCGCCATCCACGCGGTCTGGACGCCGACCGCATCACCCTCGACCAGGGACAGGATGGCCAGCCCCCGGTCGGAGTCAGTGTGGAGCTTGTCCAAACCGAGGCTGTTCAGGTCGAAGTGCTCGTCCTGGAGCTGATGGGTGAATTCGTGGGCATACGTGAGGCGCTCGGTCGGTCCGAGCCCGCCGTCGTGGCTCACGATGAAGAGCGTCTTGGCGCTCGGATCGTAGTAGCCGATGACCTGGCTGCCCTGGAGCTTGACGTAGAGGTCCCGGAGCGAGGACGTCGGCGGGATCAGTCCGAGCGCCTTGTCGATCGCCTCCGACTCAGCGATGTCGGCGGACGGATTGTCCTTGTCGAACTCGGCCGTGAGATTGGCCTCGAGGGTCGCCCGGTCGATGACGCTGGGTTCGACCTGGCCCGTGGCCTGCAGGCCGCGAATGGCCTCGACCTGCGCGGCGATGGTCCGGTAGATCGCCGCGTCGTCGGCGGTCGGACCAGGACTCGACGTGACAAGGGCCGAAGCGCGCCCTGTTTCCGATGGGGTCGCGACCGGACTGGCCGACGGCGAAGGCCCGGGGGCGCATGCCGCCACGATGGCGCCGAGGAGGAGCAGGCGATACAGCGGCCGAGAGCTCATTGCCCGGCGATCCTACCGCCGGGCGCGGTCCCGGCGGCTGGGCCGTTCGTCCGGGGCAGGGCCGGCGAGTGGAGGCCTGAACAGGCCCATTGCCGAATATGCGTTTCTTAACCGACTGCTGCCTCGTGTCTGAACTCGTGTCGCCTACCGTTCACGTCGGACCGAACCTTCGAGGTTCCATCCTCCCTCCCTCCGACCGGAGGCGCCGATTGGGCAGGCGCCTCCGGTCTTTCCTTTTCCGGCAATGAACCTCCCGCGAGGCGGCGGTGGCCGCGGGTCGCGACGAAACGCGACGGCAAGCGGCGTGTGTCAGAATTCGACGGGATGGAGATCACCTGGTACGGGCGGACGTGCATCCGCATGCGCGGACGCGACGCGGTCGTCGTCGCTGATGCCTACCCGGCGATCGTCGGCCCCACGGGCCGCGGCATCACGGGCGACCTCGCAACCTTCAGCCACCCCGATGACGATCCGTTGCCGAAGGCCAAGGGCCGTCGGTCGCGCGACGGTGGCACGATCGTCCCGTCGAGCCTTGACACCGCGTTCGTTCTCGATGGCCCGGGTGAATACGAGATCAAGGACGTCCTCGTGACCGGTGTCCGGACCTACCGGGACGACAAGCGCGGCGCCGAGCGCGGCAGGCAGACGGCCTTCGTGGTCGAGCTCGACGGGATGCACACCATCCATCTCGGGGACATCGGGCACCTGCTCACCGAGGAAAAGCTCGGGGATATCGGCAACGTCGACATCGTCTGCGTCCCGATCGGCGGCGCGCTCACGGCCACGAAGGCCGCGGAGCTCGTGGCCCAGCTCGACCCGAAGATGGTCGTTGCCATGCCGGTCTGCGCCGAGGAGGCCGATTGCGCCGAGGCGGTCACGAAGTTCTTCCAGGAGATGGGGGGCACGCCCGCTCCCCAGGCCAAGCTCTCGGTGTCGATCTCGACCCTGCCCGACGAGGTGACGACGGTCCTTCTCGAGTCTCGCGGAAAGGTCTAGCGGACAACCTCGGGGCCGGCCGCAGCGACGGCCGCCGCAGTTCAGCCGGGCGTTCGATCGACCACGATTCGTCCCCGCTTGACCACCGTTCGGACGAGGTCCGCTGCGGGCCAGTACGGGAGCTGACGGTGGTTCGGCACTCGCCAGATCACCAGGTCGGCGGCCTTTCCGGCCTCGATCGAGCCGATCTCGTCGCCAGCGCCGAGCGCATGGGCGGCGTTGATGGTGACCGCCGCGAGCGCCTCGCTCGGGGTCAGCCGGAGCTCGAGGCAGGCGACCGTCATCACGTGCGGCAGGCTCGGCGTCGGTGACGTCCCGGGGTTGAAATCCGTGGCGAGCGCAACAGGAATTCCCCGCTCGATCAACGTCCGGGCCGGGGCAAATTCGTCGTGCATGAGGAACCAGGTGGTCGCGGGGAGGAGCGTCGCCACGACCGGCTGCTCGGTGCCGGCGGCCTCCGCCAGGGCATCGATGCCGGCCTCCGAAGGCGTAGCGAGGTGGTCGGCGGACAGGGCGCCGATCTCGGCGGCCAGTTCGGCGCCGCCGCTCGGCGCGATCTCGTCGGCGTGGAGCCGCGGCAGCATCCCGTAGCGGCGCGCCGCTTCGAGGATCCGCCGCGACTGATCGGCGGAGAACACGCCGCGCTCGCAGAAGACATCAGCAAACCGCGCCCGACCCTGCGCCGCGACGCCGGGGAGCTGCTCGTCGATGCAGTGGCGGACGTAGGCCTCGGTGCCGTCGGGCCTCGACCGGAACTCGGGGGGTACCGCATGGGCTCCGAGCCACGTCGGCAGGACGTCGACGGGACCGGCTGCGCCGAGGCGGAACGCGATGTCCAGCAGCCGCAGCTCGGTCGCGAGGTCGAGCCCGTAGCCCGACTTCGCCTCGACGGTCGTCGTCCCGTGGTTGAGCATCTCGCCAAGCCATCGCCGACCGTGCTCCTCGAGCTGTTCGACGGTCGCCGCTCGGGTCGCCGCGACCGTCGAAAGGATCCCGCCACCCTCGGCGAGGATCTCGAGATAGCTCGCTCCCTGCTGGCGGAGCACGAGCTCACGTTCCCGCGAGCCGGCAAAGAGCAGATGGGTGTGGGCATCCACGAGCCCGGGCGTGACCGTCCCTCCGGCAGCATCGAGGCGTGCGAACCAATTCAGCGGATAGCCACCGGCTTCGAGTGCGCGAAAGAGCTCGGCTCGTGGGCCTGCTGCCAGGATCCGTCCCTCCCAGCAGGCGACCACGGGCGCTCGATCGCTCCCCGGATCCGCGCCGTCGGCGTCAAACGCGGCGGGCAAGTCCTGGTCAGACCCGCGACGAAGCCCGCCGGCCATCGTCACGATCTCCGCGGCGCCCTCGATCAGGAGACCCGGCAGCCCCTCGGCGGCTCGCCCCCCCTGGATGACGCGAAGGCCCGTCACCGGCTCAGCCGTTGACCGTACCGGAGGCGCGAGCCTGGACCGCTGCGAGCCGCAGCTCGAGCGCCATCGCCGGGTCGGCGTCCCGAAGCCGGAGGTACCCGGCGGCGTCCGCGAACCGGCGCGCCACCGGCGCATCGGCATCGCTGCCCGCATGGGTCGCGACATCGAGGAAGGCCGCCAGCGGGGCCAGCCCGATCAGCTCCGACTCACGGAGGCGGATGCCGTCCTCGGCCGCGATCGCCCGGACCTCCTCGAAGACCCGCCACATCGGGGTCGTCGTGAAATCCAGGAGATTCATCGAGACCTGGGCGCAGCCGAGCTCCTCGATCATGAACCCCTTGGCCTGGACGGCGGGCAACCCGCCGCCCGACTCGCGGACGCGCCGGGCGATTCGCCTGGCCAGCTCCACGTCGGCGGATTCGAGGTTGATGTTCCAGGCGATCAGAAAGGGCCGGGCCCCGACGGCGACGGCGCCCGCCCGGGGGTGCGTCCGGATTGGCCCGAAGTCCGGCTCACGGCCATTCTGCGCAATCTCATCGCGCAGCCCTTCGTAGCCGCCGCGGCGCACGTCGGCCAGCCGGACGCGATCGGGTCGCTGCGCTGCCCGAGCGTAGAGATAGACGGGCAACCCGTAGCGATCCGCGATCCGCCGACCGAAGGAGCGCGCGACCTCGATGGTATCGGCGATCGTGGTGTCGCCGAGAGGCACGAAGGGGATGACGTCGATCGCCCCGATTCGCGGGTGCTCACCGCTGTGCTGCTCCATGTCGATGTCGCGGATGGCGACCTCGATGGTCGCCTCGAGAGCCCTGACGACCGCATCCGCCTCGCCGGCCATCGTGAGCACGGATCGGTTGTGGGATGGGTCGCTCGTCCGGTCCAGGAGGAAGACTCCAGGTGTCGCGCTGACCGCGTTTGCAAGCGCGTCGACGACGGCGCCGCGACGGCCCTCGGAGAAGTTCGGGACGGATTCGATCAGCACGGCTCGTATCGTGCCAGACACCCGGGCCGACGGTTGGAATCGCCCAGCCGGGCCGCACCTGCCGGCCGTCTGGGAGATCGTTGACTACCAGACGTTCGACGATAAACTAACGCGAGGCGATCGTGTCAATAGGACCTGATCCATAGGTTGTCTTACGAAAAGTAAAGATCGCTATTGACAAAAGGAAAGGTCTGATGCGATAACCTCGGCAGCCCAACGACGCCCGCGCCGCGCCCGTCCACGCTGCACCCGGAGGAAGGCGAATGACCGCGAAACCCGGCCCCACGAAGCCCGGCGGCGGCCTTCTCCGCCACCCGAACTTCCTGAAGCTGTGGACGGCCGAGACGGTAAGCGTCTTCGGGAGCCAGATCAGCGCCCTCGCCATCCCGGTCGTCGCGGTAACGCTTCTCCACGTCTCCGCGTTCGAGATCGCGCTCCTCGGCACCATCGAGTTCCTGCCGTTCATGCTCTTCACGCTGCCGGCCGGGGCGTGGGTGGACCGCCTCCGACGTCGGCCGATCATGATTGCCGGCGACATTGGCCGGGCGGTCGCCCTGATCTCCATCCCGGTCGTCTACGCGATGAACCCGTCCGCCCTGACGATCTGGCAGCTGTATGTCGTCGGCTTCGTGGCGGGAACGCTGACCGTCTTCTTCGACGTCGCCAACCAGAGCTATCTGCCCTCGATCGTCGAGCGCGACGAGCTCATCGAGGGCAACTCGAAGCTCCAGATCAGCCAGTCGGCCGCGCAGATCGCGGGTCCCGGCGTCGCCGGCATCCTGATCGAGGTCGTCAAGGCGCCCTTCGCGATCCTCATCGACTCGCTGTCGTTCCTCTGGTCGGCGTTCTTCGTCTTCCTCATCCGGAAGCCCGAGCCGCCCGTCGAGCACCCGGCCGATGCCCTGGGCGTCAAGCGTCCGTCGATCGTCAGCGACGTCCGCGAGGGCCTCAGGTTCGTTCTTGGCAATCCCGCGCTCCGGGCGATCTCGGCAGGCACCGCCACCTCGAACCTCATCGGCAACATCGGTGGCGGGATCATGATCCTGTACGTCCTCGACAACCAATTCCTCGGCCTGACCGCCGGTCAGGTCGGGATCGCGTTCGCCCTCGGGAACATCGGGGCGCTCGTCGGAGCGGTGATGGCGAACAGGCTCGCCCGCTGGTTCGGCCTCGGCCCGACCATCGTCGGTTCGCTGTTCCTCGGCGGCTTCCTGATGCTGCTCATCGCGATCGCGCCGCCCCACGATGCGGCATTGCCCTTCCTCGTGGCCGGTGGGTTGTTCGGTGGCTTCGCCCAGATGGTCTACAACATCAATCAGGTGAGCTATCGCCAGGCGATCTGCCCGCCGCGGATGCAGGGCCGGATGAACGCGACCGTCCAATTCCTCGTGTGGGGGACGATCCCGATCGGACAGATCCTCGGCGGCGCCATTGCCACGGTGTTCGGTGTCCACCAGACGATCTGGCTCGCCGCGATCCTCGGCTTCCTCCCGGCGATCTTCCCGCTCCTCTCGCCGGTGCGGTCTCTCCGGGAGATGCCGGCGTCGGTCAGCGACGAGCAGCAGGGCCCAAGCGACAGGGCCGATCTTGCCGGTGCCTGAACTCAGTCCAGCATCGGGACGTGGACGCCGCGTTCCCGGGCAACCTCGACCGCCCGTTCGTAGCCGGCATCCACGTGGCGGAGGACGCCCATGGCGGGGTCGGTGGTGAGAACCCGCTCGAGCTTGCGCGCCGCGAGCTCGGTGCCGTCCGCGACCACGACCATGCCAGCGTGCTGGCTGTAGCCGATCCCGACGCCGCCACCATGGTGAATCGAGACCCAGGTGGCCCCGGCCGCGGTGTTGACGAGCGCATTCAGCAACGGCCAGTCGGCGACCGCGTCCGTGCCGTCCTTCATCGCCTCCGTCTCCCGGTTCGGTGACGCCACCGACCCCGCATCGAGGTGATCCCGGCCGATCACGATGGGCGCGGAGACCTCGCCCTTCCGGACCAGCTCGTTGAACGCCAGCCCCGCTTTCGCCCGCTCGCCGTAGCCGAGCCAGCAGATGCGGGCCGGCAGGCCCTGGAACGGGACGCGCTCCTCGGCCATCGTGATCCAGCGACGGAGGCCTTCGTCTTCCGGGAAGAGCTCGACGATTGCCCGGTCGGTGCGGATGATGTCGGCCGGATCGCCACTGAGGGCCGCCCAACGGAACGGTCCACGGCCTTCGCAGAACTGGGGCCGGATGAACGCCGGCACGAACCCCGGGTAGTCGAACGCGTTGGCGACGCCGCCCTCCTCGGCCTGCGCCCGGAGGTTGTTGCCGTAATCGAAGACCACGGCGCCCGCCTCCTGGAAGGCCAGCATCGCGCGGACGTGGTCGGCCATCGACCGGACCGAGCGGTTCATATATTCCGCCGGCTGCGCGGCGCGAAGCGAGAGCGCGTCCGCCAGCGAGATCTCCGCGGGCACGTAGCCGCCGAGGGCGTCATGCGCGGATGTCTGGTCGGTGACGACATCGAAGTGCTCGCCGGCCCGCGCCCAGGCGGGCTCGATCTCGGCCGCGTTGCCGACGAGTGCGATCGATCGTGCCTCCCCTGCCGCCGCCCACCCGCGAGCGGTTGCCAGCGCCTCTGCAGGATCGGCGGTCAGCGCATCGACGTACCCGATCTCGAGGCGTCGCCGGGCCCGGTGCTCGTCGACTTCGATCGCCAGGCAGACGCCATCGTTCATCGTGACCGAGAGTGGCTGGGCGCCGCCCATGCCGCCGAGACCGGCGGTCAGCACCACCCGCCCCCGGAGTGTCCCGCCGAAATGCTGGCGGGCGAGCTCGGCGAACGTCTCGTACGTCCCCTGGAGGATGCCCTGGGTCCCGATGTAGATCCACGACCCGGCAGTCATCTGGCCATACATCATCAGGCCCTGTCGCTCGAGCTCCCGGAAGACATCCCAGGTTGCCCACTTCCCGACGAGGTTGGAGTTGGCGATGAGAACCCGTGGCGCCCACTCGTGAGTCCGCAGCACGCCGACCGGCTTGCCGCTCTGGACGAGCAGCGTCTCGTCGTCGGCGAGGGCCCGGAGCTCGCGAACGATGGCGTCGAACGCCGCCCAGCTCCGTGCCGCCCGCCCGGTCCCGCCGTAGACGACGAGGTTGTCCGGGTCTTCCGCGACCTCCGGGTCGAGGTTGTTCATGAGCATCCGGAGCGCGGCTTCCTGCTGCCAGCCGCGGCAGGAGAGATCCGATCCACGGGGAGCCCGGACGGGACGGGGGCCAGAGACGGTGTTGGTCATGGCGCAGCTCCTACGGAAGCCTGAGGTTGTTCATGAGCACCTCGCCGAAGCGATGATCCCCGACCGAGGACGCCGAGACGAGCAAGTCCCGGGTGTCGAGCCAGACGTGATAGGTCCGCACGCCGCCGGCGCACGTCCCGATGTAGACCGTATTCCCGTTGATCTCGGCCTGCGCGTTGCCGGAGATCCCGTCCGCCTGGGAGCACGCTCCCTCGTCATAGGAGTCTCGCCAGTCGCGGAACACGGCGTCGTTCATGGCGCCGGCCTGGAGCCGGACGACGACCGCGTAGACGAACTCGCCGGTCGTGGGGTCGACGGCGATCCCGGCGGCCATGCCACTCCCGACGATGGCGAGTTGCGGATCGCCGAGCGCGGTGCTCTCGGCGTCGGGGCTCTCGGTCACCTCGAAGCCGCCTACGGTGGCCGGGAGGACCGCGAGGAGCGCCGGATCAAGCGCGACCGACGGCGTGGAGACGACCCCGGGAGAGGTGCTGACCCTGGGGCTGGCGGTGGCGACAGGGGTCGGGGTCGCAGGGACCGGGCTGGTCGGAGACGAGCACCCGGCAAGGAGCGCCGCGAGGAACGCCGCGAGCAGCAAGGTCGCGGCGGGGCGCTGCGCGCCTGACGTCCCGTGGCGCCTCACAGCTCGCGCCGCAGCACCGGGAATCGTTCGTCGTCGACCGCGGTCGTGAACCCGCAGCCCAACCAGAACCCCGTCGTCGCGGCGCTCGTCGCGTCTTCTCGCGCTCGAGGCTCCGGGTACGCCTCCACGGCCGCGAACCCCCGGCCGGCCAGGTCGTCGCAGATGACGCCCACCAGGGCGCTGGCATGGCCCGCACCACGCGCCGCTGGGGTCGCAGCGATGCAGGTGATGACGGCCGGCAACGGACTCTGGGGCAGGCGCGGGTAGAGCTCGCGCACGCGCTGGGCCCGCGGGTACGCGGACAACGGGCCGAACTGGGCGTAGACCGCGGGCCGACCGTCGAGCTCGAGCACCTTCGCGTACGTCCCGAAGATCGCAAGCCCGCGGCCCAGGAGCTGGAGCTTGCGCGGCTGGTCCGCGCCGATTATGGGGCCCGCCTCCCGCCGAGGCGCGAACGGGTTCTCCATCGGCTCCTCGTCGTCATCGCTGCCGAACGGGTCGCGAGCCAGGCCGTGGCTCTCCCGGGCGAAGGGGTTGAACGAGGCGCCGCCGCGCGGCGCGAACGGATTGGCCGACACGGGCTTCGGCGTTGCCGCCGGTGCCGCGGACGGATCCCACCACGACAGTCGAGCCGCCCGCGACCCACGGTCCGCGTCCTCCCAGTAGTCGCAGCTGCGATGATCGAAACCCGGGTCGGCGCAGGGCGGGATCCGGGCGAAGCCCTCAGCGTCCCTGATGTCGAGGATCCGGATCTCGGGCATCGAGATCAGGACCCCGAGGCGGAGGCGCCGGCCGACGAGTCCAGCCCCGCGAGCGCCGCAAGCGAGCCGCCGTGGACCAGGGCCGTCGCCGTCGCCAGGTCGGGGCCCGGCTCGCGGTCGGCGTCGAGGTGGCGAACGAGCTCGCGGACCAGGGCGTGGGCCGCCCGCACGCCGAGGCCCGGCTTCACGTCGGGCTGGCTCTCGGCCCGGAGGTCCAGGGCCTGGGCAGCGCAGATCGCCTCGATCGCGAGCATCTGCTCCACGTGGGCGAGGGTCGTCCGAGCGTGGCGGCCGGCGATGGGGCCCATCGAGACGTGGTCCTCCTGGTTCGCGCTCGTCGGGATCGAATCCACAGACGCGGGATGGGCCAGCACCTTGTTCTCCGACGCGAGGGCGGCGGCCGTGTACTGCAGGATCATCAACCCGGATTCGAGGCCGGAGCCGGGGGCCAGGAACGCCGGGAGCCCGCCGTTCAGGTGCGGATCCAGCAGGAGCGCCGTTCGCCGTTCGCTGATCGAGCCGAGCTCGGCGATCGCCAGCTTCGCGAAGTCGAGGGCCAGGGCGATCGGCTCGCCGTGGAAGTTGCCGCCGGAGATCACGAGTCCGCCGCCGGTCGCCAGCGCGGTCGGGTCCGCCACGCCGCCGCCGGGGAAGACGAGCGGGTTGTCCGTCGCCGAGTTGAGCTCGATGTCCAGCACGCGGCGGAGATGGTCGAGCGCGTCGCGGACGGCGCCGTGGACCTGGGGGATGCAGCGGAGGGAGTAGGGGTCCTGGACCTTGTGGTGCGACGCGTGATGCGAACGCTGGACCTCGGAATCGCGGAGGAGCGATCGAAGCTCCGCGGCGACCTCGACCTGGCCCGGATGGGGCCGCGCCAGCTGGTAGGCAGCCGAGAACGCCACATCCGTCCCGAGCATCGCCTCGACCGTCATGGCGGCCACCGTGCTCGCTGTCCGCACCAGCCGATCGGCGTCGGCCAGCAGGAGCGCACCGAGGGCCGACATCAGCTGGGTGCCGTTGAGGAGCGCCAGGCCCTCCTTCGGGCCGAGCGTCAGCGGCTCCAGACGGGCTTCCCGGAGGGCCACGATCGCCGGCATCTCCCTGCCACCGAATTCCACGTGGCCCCGCCCGATGAGCGGCAGCGCGAGGTGCGCCAGCGGCGCGAGGTCGCCCGACGCGCCCACGGATCCCTGGGCCGGCACGACCGGGTGGATCCCCAGGCGGAGGAAGTCGAGGAGGCGGTCGACCACGAGCGGCCGGGCGCCCGAGTGGCCGAGGGCGATCGTGTTCGCCCGCAGCAGCAGCATGGCCCGGACGACGTCCCGCGGGAGGGGTTCACCGACGCCCGCCGCGTGGCTGACGAGGAGGTTCTCCTGGAGGCGCTCGACATCCTCGAGCGCGATGGACCGATCGGCCAGGGCGCCGAATCCCGTCGTCACCCCATAGACCACGGCACCCTCGGCGACGAGGCGCTCGATGACGTCACGCGCCTCCTGCATCCTGGCCCTGGCGTGCACATCGAGCGCGACGCCGGCACCGTGCCGGGCGACTGCCTCGACATCCGCGACCGTCAGGTCGGCGCCGGTGAGGACGATCAGGTCGCCGTCCCCGGACGCCCCTCGGCGCTGCGGGGTGTAGTGCGGATCGGTCACGCGGGCAGGATAGTCGGCTATGCTGCCCGCCGTTCCCCCGGCGTCGCCGGCTCCGCCGCATCCGAGGAAGTCCGTGCTCGCCTTCATCGACCAGATCGTCATCCCGTTCCTGAACACGCTGTACGGGGCCGTCGGCTACCTGGGCGTCATGGCTGCGATGGCCATCGAGTCGGCGATGATCCCGCTCCCCTCGGAGCTGGTCCTGCCCTATGCCGGGTTCCTGGTCGGTGATGCCTCGGCCATCGAGCCCCTCACGCACGCGGGCTGGAACTTCTGGATCGTGGTGGCGGTGGCCACGATCGGCAACACGATCGGCTCGCTCATCGGCTACGCCATCGGGGCATGGGGCGGACGGCCATTCCTCCAGCGCTGGGGCCGCTACCTGCTGATCCGACCACACGAGATCGAGCTGGCCGAGCACTTCTTCGCGAAGTACGGGCCGGCGACCGCCTTCTTCAGCCGGCTCCTGCCGATCGTCCGGACGTTCATTTCGTTCCCGGCGGGTGTTGCCCGGATGCCGCTCGGGCAATTCATCCTCTACTCGACGCTGGGTGCCATTCCGTGGTCCATCCTGCTGGTTTACGCCGGCACGCAGCTCGGCGCGAACTGGGTGGACATCCGGCACGCGCTCCAACCGTTCGACACGGCGATCGCCGTCCTCGTCGTCGCCCTCATCGCGCTCTTCGTCTGGTGGCGGCTGGGGATGCCGGGCCGGCCGCGGCGCGACGGGGCCGCGTAGGCAAGGCGGACGCCATCTCAGCCGTCCGCTGGCGACTCGGGCGGCGGGAAGAACGCGACGTAGCGCGTGACGGTGCGAAACCCCATCGACGCGTACACGGGCTCGCCCATCGCGCTCGCCTCGAGGCCGGCGAGGGTGACCGGCCAGGCGGCCGTGCCCGCAGCGATCACGGCCCACGTGACCGCCGCGCCAATGCCCAGGCGCCGCGCCTGCTCCTGGGTCCAGACGGTGTAGACGCCGAGGGTCGCGCCTGATCGGAAGGCCATCGCCGCGGATACCGGCGTCCCGTCCAGGTACCCGACGGCGAGACGCACCCCGGGATCCTGGATCAGGTCACGATTGAACAGGTCCCGGAATTGGTCGCTGCTTTCCAGCGCCGCGTGATAGTCGTCGAACAGCTCGGCTTGGCCGGTGCGGAGCTCGACCCCGGGCGGGCCCAACGGCGCGGGTTGGATCGGGGCGAGCGCCATGACCGGCGTGGCCCAGGGATCCCGCACGAGGCCCTTCGCCTCGATGCCCGCCGCGAGCGGCTCGACGAGATCCTGCCGCACCTGGACGGAGGCAGGCAGCCCGTGGCCCCGGATCCAGTCGATCGCGGCCTCGACATCGGGTCGGGTCGCCGGCCCTTCCAGCACGGCGACGGGGTTGAAGAACGCGGACGGGGCGCCCGACACGATCGCCACCGCGCCACCGAACCGAGCCAGCCCGCCACTCGGACGGTCGAGGCAGCGACGGACGAGGTCGAAGGCGTCGATCACGCTCGCGCCGATCCGGCCGCGCTCGTCGCTCGGATCGATCGTGCTCACGATGCCGGTCCCGGCCGCGGCACTCGTTCGCCTGGCACTCGGCGGGTGTTGAAAGCGCGCCACAGGGCGAGGTCGTAGACGATCTTCAGGCCACCGGCGAGGAAGAACGGCAGCGAGGCGAATCCGGCGCTGGCGACGAGCGGCGTGGACAGGGCCGGCGAGATGGCCGCGCCGGTTGTCCGGGCAATGCCAGTAACGCCGGCCGCGGCCGAGCGCTCGTCCGGGTCCACGACCGCCATCACGTACGACTGGCGTGTGGGGACGTCCATCTGGCTCAACGTGTAGCGGAGCAGGAGGACGAGGATCGCCAGCTCCACGTTCGGCATGAGCGGGACGAGGATCAGGAGCACGTTCGACGGCAGATGGGTGAAGACCATCGTGTTGATGAGGCCGATCCTCGCCGCGATCCGCGACGCCGACAGCGACGAGACCGCGGCCAGCAGGTTCGCCCCGAAGAAGATCGCGCCGAGGAGTGCCGGTTCGACCCCGAACTTGAGGTGGAACCAGTAGGCCATGAGGCTCTGGGGAACGAAGCCGCCGGCGAAGCTGTCCAGGGCAAAGAGGGCCGAGAGTCGGGCCACGATGCCCTTCGAGCGCCCGAGTCCCAGGCGCCGCCTGATTCCGTCGTCGGCGGCCGGCGCGGATTTCGCCTCGACCGCGTCGCCGACGCGCCAGAAGACGAGGGCCATGACCAACCCGACGACGGCATAGGCGATGACGATCGCCCGGTAGGCATCCACCCGGGCGATGCCTGCACCGAGAAGGGCCTGGCTGACGAGGCCGGCGGACAGCGCCCCGACCGCGGTGGCCACGTAGCCGGCGAGGTTGTACCAGGCGAAGGTCGGCGTTCGGCGGGCGTCGTGGATGGACTCGCTGAGCGCGGCCTGCTCTACGGCAAGGAATGGGCCTACCTCGTTGCCGGTGGGGCTGATGACGCCGATCGTGGCGGCCAGGACGAGCAGCGGAACCCAGCTGGTCAGCGAGAACACCACCCCGGCGCCGACCATCAGGAGCGATCCGGCGATGAGGACGCGACGCCGGCCCAGGCGATCGGCCCGGGTCGTGAGCCACAGCGAGATCAACGTGTCGCCGATCAGGGTGAGGGTCAGGACGAGGCCGATCATGAGACTGTCGAGGCCCAGTGCCGCGAGGTACAGGACCAGGACGACGGCCAGGAAGCCGTAGCCGAACATCCGGAGCACGCGCGTCGTGAAGAGCAGCCGGCTGTCCCGGTCAAGGCTCCGAAGGCTCGCGACGAGACCGGCGTCGACCGGCGTCGGGGGCTGGGTGGGCCGCATCCGCGGAGTCTAGGCGACGTCGGCCGTGTAGCATCGACGCCGGAGGTACCCGCCCGGATGACCAGCAGCACCGATCCCCACGACTCCGACGCGATCGCCGGCCCACACGGCGTCGGCGACCACGGGGCCGATCACGGCCACGATGACCACGCCCACGGCGGCGACGTCCTCGGGCCGCTCGACCCGATGGCCTGGGGCGCGGGCGTGCTGGGGATCGCCGGCGGGCTGGTGGTGGCGATCTGCCTCGCCGTGGCGGCGGGCTGGCTCGGCTAGGACCTCGGCCGGACGCGCGGCAGCTTCGCTACTTCGCCGCGACCCTCGTCGATCCGCCGCGGAATCGGGACGCCGCACGTCGCCCAGGTCGTATTCAGAACAGCCCGACGATCTCGCCTGCCGCGTCGATGTCGATGTTCTCGCCGCCCGGTCGGGACGGCAGGCCGGGCATGGTCCGCATCTCGCCGGCAAGGGGCGTGACGAATCCGGCGCCGGCCGAGAGCCGGACCTCGCGGATCGGGACCCGAAACCCCGTCGGCCGCCCCTTCAGGGCGGCGTCGTGGCTGAGCGAGTACTGCGTCTTGGCCATGCAGATCGGGAGGTTCCCGAACCCCAGCGCCTCGTACTGGGCGAGCTGTCGCTTCGCGGCCGGCAGGAAGTCCACGCCGTCGGCGCCGTAGATCCTCGTCGCGATCGTCTCGATCTTCTCGGTCAGCGGCATGGCGTCCGGATAGAGGAGCTTGAAATCGGGCGCGCCCTGCTCGGCGGCCGCCCAGACGGCCGCGGCCAGATCGGTCGCCCCGGCTCCGCCCTCGGCCCAGTTGTTGGCGACTTCGGCACCCATCGCGCCGGCGGCGAGGGACACCTGCCGGATTGCCTCCATCTCGGCCGGCGTGTCCGACGGGAAGGCGTTGATCGCGACGACCACGGGCACGTTGAACGCCAGCACGTTCTCGATCTGCCTGGTCAGGTTCGCGGCGCCGCGGGTGACCGCCTCGACGTTCTCCTCGAGGAGGGCCGGGTCGAGCGGCTTGCCGGCGACGATCTTCCCGACGCCGCCATGCATCTTCAGCGCCCGGATCGTCGCGACCATGACCGCGGCATCCGGCCGGAGGCCCGAGGCCCGGCACTTGATGTCGAAGAACTTCTCGGCGCCCATGTCTGCGCCGAAGCCGGCCTCGGTGCACACGATCTCGTTGGTCGCGAGCGCGATGCGGTCGGCAAGGATCGAGTTGTTGCCGTGGGCGATGTTGGCGAACGGGCCGCAGTGGACGAACGCCGGCCCGCCCTCGAGAGTCTGGAGCAGGTTCGGCTTGATCGCGTCGATCAGGAGGACGGTCATCGAGCCGGCGACCTTGAGGTCTTCGGCCGTGATCGCCCGGCCGTCCCGTGTCGTCGCGAGGACCATCCGGCCGAGGCGGGCGCGGAGATCGTCGAGATCGCGAGCCAGTGCGAGTACCGCCATGACCTCGGATGCGACCGTGATCACGTATTCCGTCTCGCGGGGATAGCCGTTGTCGCGGCCGCCCAGGCCCACCACGACCTTCCGAAGCGCGCGATCGCTGATGTCGACGACGCGCGGCCAGAGGACCCCGAGGGCATCGATCCCGAGTGCGTTGCCGTGATGGATGTGGTTGTCGACGAACGCGGCGCCGAGGTTGTGGGCCGCGCCGATCGCATGGACGTCGCCGGTCAGATGGAGGTTGAAGTCCTCCATCGGTATGACCTGACTGTAGCCGCCGCCGGCGGCCCCGCCCTTGATCCCGAAGACCGGTCCGAGGCTGGGCTGCCGAATGCAGACCGCCGCCTTGTGCCCGATCCGGTTGAGTCCCTGGGCCAGCCCGACGGTCGTGGTGCTCTTGCCCTCGCCGAGCGGGGTCGGGCTGATGCCGGTCACGAGCACGTACTTCCCGCGGGGGCGCTCGGCCTCCAGCCGTTCGATGGCCTCGAGGCGGATCTTCGCCTTGGTGAAGCCGTACGGCTCGACCTCGGTATCGCGAAGGCCCAGGTCGTGGGCAACGTCGAGGATCGGGCGAGGCGTGACGGAACGGGCAATCTCGAGGTCGGACGGGAAGCTCATGCGTCTCCTGTGACGGCGGTTGCGGACCGTCCGGCGGCCTGCCGTTGGGCTGCACGGACGAGATGGGCGAGCAGGAGGGCGTTCGTCAGCGGCCCGACGCCACCGGGTACCGGGGTGATTGCACCAGCGACGTCGCGGGCGGAGGCGAAGTCCACGTCCCCGACGAGGTGCCCGTCGACGACATTGATCCCGACATCGATCACGACGGCGCCGGGCTTGAGCATGGCCCCGGTGACGAGGCCGGGATGACCGGCCGCCGCGACGACGATGTCGGCGCGGCGGAGGTGAGCGGCGAGATCGCGGGTCTTCGAGTGACAGACCGTGGTCGTCGCACCGGACTTGGCGAGCATGAAGGCGACGGGCATGCCCACCACCGGCGATCGGCCGATGACCACGGCCTCCGACCCTTCGATGGTCACGCCCGAGTGCCGGAGCATCTCGAGGGCCGCGTGGGCGGTCGCCGGGCACGAAGCCATCGAAGCCGAGACGCAGGAGTCCGGCATTGAGCGGGTGGATGCCGTCGATGTCCTTGGCGGGATCGATCGCGTCGATGACGGTCCGGATCGGGATCCCCCTGGGAAGGGGCATCTGGACGATGATCCCGGACACGGTCGTGTCGTTCGCGAGTTCGCGCAGCGCCTCGGTCAGGGCGCTGGCCTGGGCGGCTGCGTCCCCATCGGGGATCTCGATCAGCCGGCTGTCGATGCCGGCGCTCGTGCATGACTTCAGGATCCGGTCCAGGTAGACCATCGACGGTGCGGAGCGCCCACAGACCACGATGGCCAGGCCGGGCGGATGCCCGTTCGTCGCCGTGAACGCGGCGACGTCCCGGGTCACGCCGGCCCGGATCTCGGCCGCGATGGGAGCACCCTGAAGGAGTCGTGCCCCGGTCTCGGTGGTCATGCCCTCATCAGCCGCGAGACGCTCCGAGCGGCGGGCGAAGCTCGCCACTGGCGACGATCGTGCGGACCGTCGCGCTCAGGGAGGCGATGCGCGCCATGAGGTCGTCGACTTGGGTGGCCATCTCGTCGGCCCATTCAGGATCACCGACCGCGGGCAGGTTCACGTGGACATTGGCGGCCGCGCCACGCGCCGCCGCCTCTGCCAGGAGCGACGCCACGTCGAGGTCCGAAGCGGCGTTCATGTTGCACCGGGCGGCCAGGAGTTCCGCATTCTCGACGACCTCGAGGCATGCCTCGACGCACCGAAGCGGGACCTCCGCAGCAACGCGCGCGGCTGCCTGGATGGCAAGCGTCCGGGCGGCCTGGTCATCGGGTGTCTCGCGGGGCATCTTCATCGCGACCCCGAACGCCGAATACGACGCCGCATCCTCGTCGGCGATCCGCAGCAGCCGATCAGCCAGCTCGAGCCCCGCGGCCTTCGTCCGTCGATGGACCTCGGCATACATGATGTATTTCGCACGGCCTTCGGACAGGGACGCGACCATCGAGACGAGACCCGCGGCAAGGCTCGCGGCCACCGCCGACGCGCTACCACCGCCCGGAACCGGTTCCGCGGATCCGAGGCGGGAGACGAATGCCTCGACGGTCAGGTCCCGGAAGCGCGATGAGGGTTCCTGCATGCCACCGATTGTAGGCGCGGCGCTCTGGACGCGGCGACGCGTGCTGACTCGGCAGTTTGAAGGCCGGGCACGGGGCGAGCGCGATACCGGTCGCGCCCGCCCCGCCGCCGGCGTACCCGAGGCGGGAGGAGCCGCACCCGGGTGGGCACCGCCCGGACCCGAGGGAGAACGGGTGCCGGGCCTAGAAATCAGGAGCGCGGCGATCCGTATCGCCCGGCGCTCCTCGTCAGGCGACCTTCACGGCCTCATCGAGACCTTCGATCGCCCAGCGGCGCGAGCGATGCCGGTACGACAACGTCAGTCGCGCGATCGGCGTCTCGACCTCGAAGATCGTTCGCGGGCCGACCATGACGGGAAAGGCGGACGACTCGTCCCGGACACCGACGATCTCGGTGACGGGCAGGCGTCGGGTATTCCAGGTGACCTCGCGGGGCCGGCCGTCAAACCAGTCGGCCCGGACCTGCACCTGGACCGGCTCTACGCGGATCATGGCCACGGGTGGCTCCTTCCGGGGGCGGTTCACGGTTGGTCGTTCGGTCGGCCCGGGCACTGGACGAGCAGAACGGGTGTTCGATATGACCGGAGACTAGACCGAACACCTGTTCTATGTCAAGCCTGGTGCCTTCGGTGACGAGACCTTCCTGCCGACTCGTGACAGCTAGCGTGTCACGCCGAATCGGGGCCGCCGGGCGGGTCCGCCAGATCGTCGGGTTTGCCGCCGGCGCCGAGATCGAGGTCGACGTCCATGTCCTGTGGCGACGCCTCATCGGACGCGGACGCCCGCCGTTTCCGGCCGCTGCGCTCGACGTCGGCGGCATGCTCCCCGCGGCGCTCGGCCGCCGTGCCGAAGTCGCGTTCGAAGGGTGCCGGGAGGCCGGTCCTGAGCAAGCGAGCCCGGGTAACGGCGCGCGGGCCGAATCGTCGGCGGAGCTCGTCCGCCGCCTCCGTGGCACGCCGAGTTCGCGGGTCGACCGGCTCGAACATGCCGAGCTGCTGTCGCTCCCCGAATCCTGAGGTCGCCACCCCGAGCAACCGGATCCGCTTGCCACGCATCTCCGGGCGGGCGAGATCGAGCGCGGCCCGCCAGATCGGGTCCGTGAGGTCGGTCGGCTCGGGGAGCGTCCGCTGGCGGGAGACCGTCCTGAAGGTCGTGTCGCGGACCTTGACCGTGATCGTCGCAGCCTTCACGCCGGCGGCCCGGAGACGGCCGGAGACCCCCTCGGCCATGGCGAGCAGCGTCCGTTCGAGAACGTCCGGGTCGGCCGTGTCGACATCGAACGTGTGCTCGTGGCTGATGGACTTCGCCCGGTCGGGATCGTCGACCGGGTCGGGGTCGATCCCGTGGGCCCGGTCCACGAGCGCCGCGCCGTGCTGACCAAACCGACGGACCAGGGCCGCCCGATCCATGCGGGCCAGGTCGCCGATGGTCGTGACCGAGAAATCCCTGAGCGCGGCGGCGGTCTGCGGTCCGACGCCCCACAGTCGAGAGATCGGCAGTGGGTCCAGGAACGCGGCCTCCTCGCCGGGTGGCACCACGACGAGACCGTCCGGCTTGCGAAGGTCCGAGCCGATCTTGGCCACGAGCTTGGTCGTCGCGACCCCGACCGACGCGGTGAGGTCGAGCTCGCCGCGCACGGCGTCCTTGATGGCCCTGGCGATCACCGGGCCGTCCCCGAACAGCTGGCGCGAGGCGGTCACGTCGAGGAACGCCTCGTCGATCGAGACGGGCTCGACGAGCGGCGTAAAGCGACGCAGGATCGCCATGACCTCGCGGCTGACGCGCTGGTAGAGCGCCCCGTTGACCGGCACGAAGATGCACTGCGGGCACAGGCGCTTCGCGGTCCGGATCGGCATGGCGGAGTGGATCCCGAACCGGCGCGCCTCGTAGGACGCGGCACTCACGACGCCCCGATCGTTCGTGCCACCCATCCCGACGGCGACCGGCTTGCCACGCAGCTCGGGATGGTCTCGCTGCTCGACCGACGCGAAGAACGCGTCGAGATCCACATGGAGGATCGTGCGCGGCCGCGTGGTCATGGACCGATTGTCGCCCCGGCACGTGTCAACGGCGTGGCACGCGCGCGCCCGAGATCCGGATAGGGTCGCGTGGTCACCTCGCGATTCTCATCTGCGCAGCGTGCCAACAGCGTGGCAGGCACGACTCCAGGCGCGGTGACTGCGCCGGTCGGACGGCGATTGTCGCCCCGGCGCATGTCAGCGGCGTGGCACGCACGACTTTGGGTGCGGTCGAGGACGCGTCAGCCCGGTGTTGCAGGCGGCCGGCCCACGACGAGCCGGAACGTTCGCCAGACAGTCATCGGAGGAGTGTTGGGCCGCGATTGCGACCGCCCGACGCCCCTCTCCGAGCGCGAAGCCTGTGCTGTGAGCACGACTGGTCGAGTGCGGCCGGTCCAGCCCATCTCCGACGGCCCGGTTCTGGGATCCAAGCCGACCGAACAGTCCCTGGATGACTGTCTGGCACGAAGTTTGGAGTGCCGTCCTCGGCGTGACCGGGCCGACGGCCAGCGCGAGGCTCGGAGCCAGCCCTTGGGTTCGGAGCCAGACCCTCGGCTCGACCTAGCCCTTCGGTTCGACGACGATCGTGACCTCGGGCGTCATGCCCGAGAGGACCTTGATCGCTACCTTGTACGTGCCGAGGGCCTTGAGCGGCTCGTCGAGCTCGATCTTGTGCCGATCGATGTCGATGCCGCGCCGCCCCAGCGCGTCCGCGATGTCCTTGGTCGTGATGGAGCCGTACAGCTTGCCGCCGTCGCCGACCTTGACGCCCATCGTGAGCGTCGTCGAGGCGATCCGCGTGGCCGCGACCTCGGCGTCTTCGCGCTCGCGCTTGCGCTTGTCCTCGCGCGAGGCGATGTCGTGCTGCCACGCCCGGTAGGCACCCCCGGCGGCCGGTACGGCGACGCCCTGGGGGATGAGGAAGTTCGTGGCGAAGCCGTCGGCCACCGTCTTCATCTCGCCCGATTTGCCGAGCTTGGCAACGTCCCTGGTCAGGATGACCTTCACGCGATTGATTCCTCCCTGGTGATCCAGGCCCGAAGTCTGGGCCCGAGACCCGAATGCTGCAACGCGGCCGACGAACCCTGGATGAGGCCCGGCAGCCGTCGCGCGGCGCGACGGACGGGGCTGGGCAGGATCCGGCGGAGCCGGTTGATGTCGTCCTCGAACGCCGCTCGATCGATGTCGAGGGCCGCGAGGTGCTCGTCGAGGACGTCGTCGTCGACGCCATCGATGAAGATGTCGAGCGCCAGCGCGACCACGACGAAATCGTCGAGACCGCCGATGATCGGCACATCGTCGGGGATGAGGTCGCGGCCCAGGACCACGTAGCCGAATGCCCCACCCAGCACCGCCTTGCGCGCGGCAGGCGTTCGACTGTCCATGACCAGGGCCCACAGCAGCCGGCTGTACGACGGCGCCCGATTGGCAAGCGGCACGAGGGCCAGCATGCCAAGTGCCCGGCGCACGCTCCCGCCTCCGCTGCGGCCCTGGGTCCGCGCGTGCGATCCGTTCGCTGCCTTCACATCTTTGCGAGCCATGCGCCTGGGCGCCTCCGAGCCGATGCCGTGGCGGCGACGTCGATCGCCCTCGTCCACCCGTGGGCACCGGAGTCTATCAGTCCGTCGATCACGATCGGCCCGGCCGACCCGGCCGGATGCTACGCTCGGTGTTGACATCGAACACCCGTTCGGTATCATGCAGGAAGTCGCCTCAGGAGGCCCGATGACCAGGCACGACGCCGATCGCAAGCTCAAGATCCTCAACCACATCGCCGGGACGCTGCGAGCGCGCGGCTACCCGCCGTCCGTTCGGGAGATCGGGCTGGCCGTTGGTCTCAACTCCACGTCCGCCGTCCACCACCATCTCCAGACCCTCGAGCGGGACGGGTACCTGGAGCGCGGCGCAGCGCAATCGCGGGCGATTCGCCTCACGCCGACGGCCGCTTTGTCGCTCGGCCTCTCGAGCGAGCTCGTGCCGCAGTCGAGCGCCGCGGACGCCCACGTGGTCCCCATCATCGGCGAGATCGCCGCCGGTGGACCGATCGAGGCGTACCAGGACGCCACCGAGACGATGGCCATCCCGGAGATCCTTGCGCCCAGCGGGGACGCGTACGTCCTCCGAGTCCGGGGCGACTCGATGATCGATGCCCACATCGCGGACGGCGACTTCGTCCTCATCCGGCCCCAGAACACGGCCCGGAACGGGGACATCGTGGTCGCCCAGGTCGAGGAGAACGCCGTCACGCTCAAGACGTTCTTCCGCGAGAAGGACCACGTCCGCCTGCAGCCCGCGAACGCGGCGTATCCGCCGCAGATCTATCCGGACGTGCGGATCCAGGGCAAGCTCATTGGGGTCATTCGGCGACTTGATTAGCGACGCCCCGGCATCCGCCATGCCGGCGTTGTCGGCTCCGCTCCCTCGCTCACGCACCTCGGGTGCGCTCGCTCGGGTGCTCGCCTCCGCCTTGGCCTGACGGCGCCCGCGCGCCGCGACCGGTCCGTCCACAGGTAATCCACAGCATTCGAGTCGCCGTCCACGGCATTCGGCGCGCCGGACGGCATGCGCGGGGATAAGCCGCTATCGGATCCGGGGCCCCGCCGTGACACTGGAGCTGACACTACCCAACCGGAGATCTACCCTGCCGTGATCGATCGCCTTCCGCCCCAGAGCCTCGAGGCCGAGCAGTCCGTGCTCGGCGCCATCCTGATCGATCGCGAGACGATCATCGAGGTCGCGGAATTCCTCCGACCGGAGGACTTCTACCGCCAGGCGCACGGCACCGTATATCGAGCGATGCTCGACCTCTTCGAGCGTCGCGAGCCGGTAGACATCGTCACGGTCTCCGAGACGCTCGAGCGGAAGGGCGAGCTCGAGGGCATCGGAGGTCGGAGCTACCTCTCCACGCTCTCGAACCAGACACCGACCGCCGTCCATGCTGCCCAGTACGCCCGGATCGTCGAGCGCAAGGCGGTCCTGCGGAACCTGATCGGGGCGGCAGGCAAGATCGCCGGCATCGGCTACGAGGACCCCGCCGAGATCCAGGAAGCGATCGATCGCGCCGAGTCGGAGCTGTTCCAGGTCTCCAATCGCCGGATCACGGTCGGCTTCAGCCAGCTCAAGGACCTGCTCCACTCCGCGTACGACCGCCTGGACTACCTGCATGCCCATCGCGGCGAGTTGAGCGGCATCACCTCGGGCTTCACCGATCTCGACGCGCTGACCACCGGATTCCAGAAGAGCGACCTCATCGTCGTGGCCGCGAGGCCCTCGGTCGGCAAGTCCAGCTTCGCCCTGAACATCGCCGAGCACGCCGCCGTGAAAGAGCGACAGAGCGTCGGCCTGTTCAGCCTCGAGATGAGCAAGGAGCAGCTCGTGCTCCGGCTGCTCTCGAGCGTCGCCAACATCGATTCGAAGCGCCTCCGTACCGGCTTCCTCGAGGAGATGGACTTCGCCCGCATTGCGCCCGCCATGAACGACCTCTCGGAGGCCCCGATCTACATCGACGACACGCCGAACATCACCTCGATGGAGCTCCGGACCAAGGCGCGCCGACTCCAGGCCGAGGCGGGTCTCGATCTCGTCATCGTCGACTACCTCCAGCTGATGCAGGCCACGACGACGAACCGGGACAGCAATCGCGTCCAGGAGGTCAGCGAGATCTCGCGGGGCCTCAAGGCGCTCGCTCGCGAGCTCTCGGTGCCGGTCATCGCGCTCTCGCAGCTGTCGCGCCAGCCGGAGATGCGCGAGTCCAAGGAGCCGCGGCTCTCGGACCTGCGCGAGTCCGGCGCCATCGAGCAGGACGCCGACCTCGTGGTGTTCCTGTGGCGCGAGAAGGAAAAGCAGGGCGATGACGGGGACCTGGACGGCGAAGTCATGAACGTCAAGCTCGCGAAGCATCGCAACGGACCGACCGGTGACATCCAGCTCTGGTTCAAGAAGAGCCAGACGCGTTTCCAGTCGTACGCCGGCCAGCGATACGCGGAGGCCTGACCCGAACCCGGCCGTAGACTGATGCGGACGAGGCAGGGTACGTGGAGGGCCAGGGCATGGGCGTCATCATCATCCGGGAGATGGTCGGGACGAGCCCGAATTCGTGGAGCGACGCGGCGCGCCAGGCGGTCGCCACGGCTTCCCGCACGGTTCGCAACATCAAGACGGTCGAAGTCGTGAAGTCGACCGCCGAGGTCGAGGACGGCGAGATCGTGGAGTACCGCGTCGAGATCAAGATCGGGTTCGAGTACGAGGGCTGACCGCCCCGATCCGCGGGCGGCCCGGCCGCTGCGCGGACCGCAACTCGGGCGGCAGCTAATCGCGCGGTGAGCGTCGCCCGGCACCATGCCGGACATGGCGGACATTGACACTCCGACGCTCGCGTCCGTATCGTTCGCGCGGCCCGATACCGCGGCTGGCGACCTGGATGTGAGGCGAGACGGCGACGCCGAACGAGCCCCGGTCCCCGTGGGGCCGGGTCGACCGGCGATCGTGGCGCCGACGCAGGGTTCGGGAGGCCTGCTCGGGCTCGTGTCGGACTACCCGATTTCGCTGGACAAGGTGCAGGCGCCGCCGCTGCGCGACGAGACGCTGGCACGTGACCGCCTTCTCGAATGGCTGCAGGTCAAGATCAATCGACGCGTCGTGCTCGTCCTCGCCGAGGCCGGCTACGGGAAGACGACGCTTCTCGCGGACTTCACCCGGAGGTCGCGCGTTCGGATCGCCTGGTATCGCCTGGATCGTGGTGACCGGGACTGGCTCGGTTTCATCGCGCACCTCGTCGCCGCCTTCCGGATCCACGAACCGGACTTTGCGCCAGCGACGCAATCGCTGATCCGAGAGGCCGCGTCGGCGAATCCCACGCGGGACATGGTCCTGAATACCTTCATCCGCGAGCTCGGAGGCCTGCCCGCCGAGCCGACCGTCCTGGTCTTCGATGACTTCCACCTCGTCGACGACTCGCAGGATGCGCGGGCGATCGTTCGCGAGTTGCTGGCCCGAGCGCCGGAGCGGCTCAGCATCGTCCTCGTCAGCCGGACTACGCCGTCGCTGCCGTTCGCTCGCCTTCGGGCTCGAGCCGAGCTCGCCGAGCTCCGGACCGCGGACCTTCGCTTCGCGCCCGAGGAAACCGAGCGCCTGTTCCGCGACACCTACCTCATGCCGCTCGAGTCATCGGTCCTGGCGGAGCTGTCTCGCCGGACTGAGGGCTGGGTGGCTTCTCTGCAGCTCGTTCGAGCGGCCGTCCGGGATCGCAACCAGACCGAGATACGGGCATTCGTTCGGTCCCTGAGCGGCGCCGAGGGCGACCTTTACGACTACCTCGCGGAGGAGGTCGTGGGTGAGCTCGCCGCGGGCCTTCAGCAGTTCCTCATGCGCGCGTCGTTGCTCGAGATCATCGAACCGCATCTTGGTAGCGTGGCCGCCGAAATCCCGCCCGATGCGGCTCGCCGAGCGATCGCCGAGGGCGAGATCCTCGGCCTCTTCAGCCGGACCGGGCCATCCTCCCGGGATCACGTCCGGGCCCATCCCCTCGTTCGCGATTTCCTGCAGGCCAGGCTGCGACGGTCCGTCGAAAGCGATGCGATCGTCGTTATCCACCGCCGCGTTGCGGCTGCGGCCGAGGCGACCGACTGGCGGATCGCCGGCCACCACTATCTCGCCGCCGGCGACCTCGACGACGCGCGGCGCGTCCTGGCCTCCTCGATCGAGACAATCCTCGCGACGGGGGGTTATGCGGCCGCCGAAGAGCTCGTTACCGCCTTGCCACGGACTGATCACCCTGACCCCAACGTCCTCGTGGTCATGTCTCGCCTCGCGCAACAGCGAGGTCAAGCCGCACTAGGGAATGATCTCGCTGAGGCGGCTTATTCAGAGGCTTCTTCCATCCCAGCAGTCGCGATGACGCTTCTTTCCGCCCGGGTTCTATCGGGGGATATCGACGGTGCCTCAAAGGTCGCCGCTGACCTCTCAGGCGACGGCGCGGCCGGGGCCATCGCACTCTTGGCCCGGGCCGTCCGAGTCATGCTCGCGACATCGCTGGACGGTCACCTTGACGAAGCGAAGCGAGCCCTTGACGTGGCGATCGGCGCATCGCCTGATGGTATTGGCCCCCATTTCCTCGGCGTGGCCAGATCGAACCTCGGATACCTCTTGAAGGCCCAGGGGGATGCGGAGGGCGCCATATCGGCGGCAGATGACGCGATTGCTCAACTTCAATCGAGTTCGGCCGGAGGCGAGTTGATCTCCGCTAGATTGCTTCGGGCATGGGCGCTGGCCCATCGCGGTTCATTGAGCGCCGCTCGTGAAGAAATCGCACAGGCCGAGTTTCAAGCGAAGGGCGCTCAACTTGTTGAGGTCGCGTACGAAGCTGGCGAGATCGAGGCGCTCTACGGCGACCCGGAGCGGGCCCTTCGCCGCCTCACGCTCGTGGATGACGAAATATCAACGGGTGGAGATGCCGGGGAACAAGCACTGATCCCGATGCTCCACGCTCAAGTGTCGATGGGCCTCACCGAAGAGGCCGCCGCCGCAAGCCGTCAGATCTGCTTTGGGACACTTCGGTCAGCAGTGGCCTTTGAGGCACGCCGCCACCTCGCGACCGCCCTGGTTCAATGGCTGGATGGCAACCGGTCGGCGAAGGAATCCAGCAGGCGTGCTCAGGCAATTGCCCAGCAACAAGGTGCGCTGTTGTGGGAGCGGGTTGCCCGGCTCGTCGCCGCCGAGGGAGACCCGCGGGACCTTAGGCGGGTCGCGCACGAATTGGCCGAGCGAGATCCTGCCCTGTTGTCGATCACGGCTGACGTCCTGACGCCACGCCTCGACTGGCTCGACGATCAGACTCGCGACGTTGTATTTGATGAGGCTCGTCGGCGGTCCGAGCGGTGGCGCGTCCCACTTCGTCGGGCAGTCGCTGGGCTCCAGGGAGCGTCGCAGGCAATCGCGGCAACGATCCTGGACCAGGTAGGAGATCTCCAGGACGTCCGCCTTCTCCGCCGACACGCAAGGCTGACCCGTCACAGCCAGTTTCCAGCTTCGGCGGGACGTGCCCTCGCACGGAGGCTCGCAACCCCAGCGATCGTCGAGGACCTCGGCCGGATTCATATCCAAATTGGTTCCCGGTCAATCGACGGATCCACCGTCCGCAGGAAGGTCCTCGCCCTGATGTGCCTCCTGCTAGCGAAGAACCGATTCTCCGCCACGCGTGAGGAGGTCCTCGACGCGCTTTGGCCTGACCTTGAACCATCAACCGCGTCGAACTCTCTCAACCAGACCGTCTACTTCCTCCGACGGGTCTTCGAACCGGACTTCTCTGAGGAAACGTCGCCCGGTTACGTCGGCCAGGATGGTGAAATGCTGTGGCTGGACCGCGATCTGGTCCAGAGCCGGAGCCGCAAGTGTCGCGAACTGATTCGGAGCATGGGCACCGAGGCTACGCCGAGCGAGGTGCTTCAACTCGCCTCCGAGTACCACGGACGCTTCGCCCTCGACTTTGTCTACGAAGACTGGAGCGCAGCGCATCGCGATTTACTTCATTCGGCGTTTCTTCGTCTGGTGGAGGCCGCCCTTCGAACAGACATCGACACCGGTCATTACGCCCGTGGGATCCAGTTGGCGCAACTCGCGAGCGATGCCGAACCCGAGGCCGAGGAACTCCAACTCAGCCTCATGAGGCTCTACCGATTGTCTGGCTCTCTGGCCGCTGCCGCCGAGCAGTACGAGCACTACGCGCGATCGCAGCGGGATCTTGGCGTAGACCCAGAACCGTTTGATGCGCTCTAGGAGTCTTTGGGGCTGATAGGTACACATGCGTATTGACCGGTGTAGTCCGGCCTTCCTATAGTCCGGCCACCTCGTAGTACTTCCGTACTAGGGGATGCGTTAAGAAACGCTCGGACGCGCTGAAGCCTCACCTGAAATGGGCACTTAGGGTGGAGCGGAGCGAGTAGTGCAACCGACCGACCAAGTGTCTGGTCGGTTTTCGTGTCTCAGACACGGAGACCGCAAGGAGGAACGAGCGTGCAGCCGGATAGCACTCTTAAGGGCTTCTAGACCATGAAGGCCCGCATTCTGCGGCTCGCGATCACGATTAGCGCGATCGCTGCAACAGCCCTCGCAGGGGGAGCCACCCTCAAAGGCTTCTAGTACCACTGGCTCAGTCGAGACGAGCGACCCGACAGGGTAGAGTCTCAACATCGACTGTCACGGTACGAGGGGCAATGAGCAGGTCGCTCAGGATCTATATCACCGGGCTCGTGGGAGCGGCGCGCTTGCGCTGTTGGCCACGGGCCTTGTGATTCCCATCGACCCTCGGATCGCCTTGGAGTTCGATGGGACGGCATGGTCATTCCGACATCGAAGTTCTCGCGGGTGTGGCCTTCTGGGTGGTCGTGACGTTGTTCGCCTCGGCGCTGCCAGTGAGCTCTCAGCGACGGGGTCCAGGTCGCAGTCTCAAATGCCCCCCTGATGGCGGCGACATTGCTCGGGGGGCCCCACCGCTGGGTGCACTCGTGGCCCTTATCGGGACCCGAGATTCGCGAGAGCTGCGCGGGCGTGTGCCTTGGTACGGCACGCTTACGAACCACGCCGGCCTCGTGCTCCCGGTGATCATCGGCGGTCTGGTGATGAGTGCTCGGCTAAGGATGGGGACGGGTCATTCGTCGAGCTCCTCGCGACTTTGGCCGGATCATTCGTCTACTTCGCGATGAATCTGGTCTTCGTGTCGACGATCGTGGTCCTCCGAGGCGGGCGCACCGATCCGCGAATTTCTGACCGGTCGAGACCGCAAACATCTTTGCAAATCTGCTGACGCTCTCGCCGCTCGGCTGGCTCATGGCGCAGATGTACTGCACTGCCCGGAGCCGGCTGGTGGACGACCCTCCTGTTCGCGCTGCCGCTGTTCACGACGCGGGTTGCCTACCACCGATTCGTGGAGATGCGGGACATGTTCACGCAGACGATCGGCGCGCTGGCCGAGGCGGTGGACAAGCGGGATCCGTATACGAGCAAGCACAGCCAGAACGTGCGGATGATCAGGGTCGATATCGGGCGGGAGATGCGCGTGTGCGCCGCTGACCTCGAGGCGCTGGAGTGGGGCGGTCTTCTGCATGACGTCGGCAAGATCGGCGTGCCCGACAACATCCTGCTGAAGCAGGGCAACTGACCCGCGAGGAACGGATGATCATGAACGCCCACCCGTGCTCGGTGCCGAGATCATCGCCCCGGTCGCAAAGCTCGCGCCCGAGCTCCCGATCATTCGACATCACCACGAGTGGTACAACGGATCGGGCTACCCGGACCGTCTGATGGGCGACGAGATCCCCAAGCTCGCGCGGATCCTGCACGTGCGCGGACGCGTTCGAGGCGATGACCGCCGATCGACCGTACCGAAAGTCGCGCTGTCCAACGAACAGGCGCTCGGCGGAGCTGCGCAAGTTCGCGGGCGTCCAGTTCGATCCCGAGGTCGTTGACGCGTTCGTGAAGACTCGCTGGGCCGACGACATCCGTGAGGCGGGCCGCAAGGCCGACTCAAGCCGATCCCGCTCCTCGCGCAGCATGGCGCCCGCACGTCGCAGCGCCTTCGACGCACCGGTCCGGGCTCGCCCGCCGCGGATCCTGCCTGACCCGGCCCGGCCAGATGTCCGGGGCCCCCCGCCACTCCTCGGACACCGCAGAATGGCGGGATGGCCGTCCCTGAGCCTCGCGGACTGAATCGGATCTGCGGCCGATGCTGATCCTCAGGCCGTCGTCGGGCTCGTCCTCGGCCTCGTTGCCGGCGGGCGGATCGAGAATCTGGCGACGTCCGCCTCCGACTCCTCCAGGCGATCTTCCTGGGCTTCTTCCTGCGTGCCGGACGCGAATACGCGATCGAGAGCGGCAACCAGCCGATCGCGACCTGCGCCTGCCGCTCTACGCGTGGCCTTCGTCATGCTCCTGATCGGGCTGTGGGCGAACCGCGAGCAGGCGGGCCTGCCGCTGGCCTTCGTGGGCATCCTGCTCAATGCGATCGCGATCGTCATCAACGGCGGCTACATGCCGGTCTGGGGGCCGCCTTCGACGCGGCCGGGCTGCCGGCCTCGACGTCGTTCGGAAGCCTGCACGTCCCCTGTCGGGGGCGACGTCGACCGACTTCCTTACGAAGGCCGGCCCGCTTGGCGACATCATGCCGATACCGATGCCGTTCATCCGGAACGTCGCGAGCATCGGGGATTTCTTCCTCGCGGCGGGCCTCGCGTTCTTCCTGTTTGCGACCACGGTCCGAACTGGGCTGGAGCTCGACGAAGCGAGCGAAGCGGCGATCCGCCGACGCCTCTCGTCGATCGCGCCGTGGCGCGCCGAGGCCGAGTGGACCCCGGTCGTGGGCACGACGGCACGCGGATTCGGGACGACCACGACCCTTGGCCGGCCCGTGGTTCCGGCATTCCCGGTCCCGGCAATTCCCCCGATCGTCGAGCGGGTCCGGCGTCATCCGTACGTTCGACTGGCGCTCGACAGCTCCTTCTGGGCGCTCTGGACGGGCCAGCTGATCTCGCTGGTCGGCGACCGGGTGCACCAGGTCGCGCTGGCATTCGTGGTCTTCTACGCCACGGGTTCGGAGATCGCGCTCGGCGCGGTGTTCTTCGTCTCGCTCCTGCCCAACCTGCTCTTCGGGGCGATCGCCGGGACCCTCGTCGATCGCTGGGACCACCGCGAGGTCATGATCGTCTGGGATCTCCTGCGGGCGGCGCTCGTGCTGCTCATCCCGATCCTGGCAGTCACGAACCTCGTGCTCGTCTATCCGATGGTCTTCCTCGTGACGACGATCTCGATGTTCTTCCGACCGGCCAAGGGCGCGATCCTGCCCAGGCTGGTCGCGGAGGCGGACCTGGCCACCGCGAACTCCGCGATGTGGATCGCGGAAACCTTCGCCGACATTGGCGGGTACGCGGTCGCCGGGCTGTTCGTGGCGCTCCTCGGGACCCAGCTGCCCCTGGCGTTCTGGGCCGACGCCGTGACCTATGTCGCCTCGGCGATCCTCATCGCCTCGATCTCGGTGGCGCCGCTCCAGCGCGTGGCCTCCGTCGCCGGCCAGGCCGGCTCGAGCTTCGTGGCCGAGTTGCGCGAGGGTTGGCACTTCCTGCGCAACGAGCCCGCGGTCTTCGCAAACACGCTGCAGGCGACGGTGGCGCAGTTCATGCTCGGGATCTTCATCGCCCTGATGCCGGCCTATGCGGCCGCCAGCATCAGCGGGGCCCCGGTCGCCGGAAGCGCCGTGTACGGCTTCCTCGAGGGCGGCGTCGGCACGGGAAATCTCATCGGCGGCTTCGTGATCGGGTTGATCGGTTCGCGGTTCGCGCTGGGTCGGTTGGTCATCGTCGGCTACGTGGTCACCGGTGGCTGTGTCGCGGCCCTCGCCCTGACCGGCAACTTCGCGGCGGCCCTCGCCCTCGTGTTCGGGGCAGGCGTGGGGAACCTCGCCTTCGTGATCCCGAGCCAGACGATCGTCCAGACGCATACGCCGCCCGCGCTGATGGGCCGGCTCCTGGGCCTGCGATTCACGATGGTCTTCGGCTCGATGGCCATCGCGACCGGCGTCGGGGGCGTGATGGGCCAGTTCCTGGGCGTCCCGCTGACGCTTGGATTGTTCGGGCTCCTGACGGTCGCCGCGGGCCTCGTCGGCCTGTTCGTGCCGGCCGTCCGGGACGTCTAGGGTCCGGGTTCGCGTACACTGCCCGCGGCTCGCCCGACGGGGCGGCCACTTCATGAGGAGACCGCGCAGGCGCGATGAGCGACCGACCGACCGACCAGCCGGACGAGGACGACCTCGACCCGACTTCCAGCGACGAGGTACCCGACGCGGGTGACTTCGAGGACGACGAGCCCACCTACGAGGAGGACGATGACGTCCTCCGGGCTGCCGCCGAGGAAGCGCCGCTGTCGAGCATCGCCGCGATCGGCGGGCTCGAGGAGCCCTCGCACCAGATGCGCCCCATGCGGCCGAGCGAACGCCGGGCGATGCGAGCGGCCATGGAGCACGGCCAGGTCGTGGTCGAGCCCGGTCATCGGGTCACGGATCGGGCGTCCGCGGTCTTCGCCCTCGTGACGGTCGGCGTCTTCGTCCTGATCATGCTCAACGGCCTGCTCCTCGGACACGGGGGGCTGCTCACCCCCGTCCCGACGCCTGCGCCGGTGCCGAGCCTGACTGCCTCGCCGGCCGCCAGTCCGACCGACACGCCGGCTGCGGCGACGCCCACGGTCGCGCCAAGCGTGACCCCGGCGCCCAGCGTGACCGTGGCGCCGAGCGCAACGCCCATCTCGTCCTGCAGCGCGCCGGCCCGTCGCCGTGCCACCCACCGCCTGACACCTGCCCGCCCGCCACGAGGCGTGCGCGTATCGTCAGCGCGTGCCCAACAGCCGGAAGAACGCCGGCGCCGAGCGGGCGCGACGGGCGATGGTCACGGACCAGCTGCGGGCTCGCGGGATCGCCGACGAGCGAGTGCTCGCCGCGATGGCCAGCGTGCCCCGCGAAGCGTTCCTGGATCCGGCCGCGCGGGACGGCGCCTATCGCGACGCGGCGTTGCCGATCGGACAGGGCCAGACGATGAGCCAGCCGTGGATCGTCGCCCGGATGACGGAGCTGCTGCAGGTCGTCGCGGGCGACCGGATCCTCGAGATCGGTACGGGTTCCGGGTACCAGGCCGCGATCCTGGCGGCCATCGGGGCTCGGGTCTGGACGATCGAGCGCCACCCGGACTCGCCGACACGGCGCGCGAGCGGCTGGCCGCGCAGGGCTTCGCGGACGTCCACGTCGAGGTCGGCGACGGGAGCGCGGGCGCGCCGGACGGGGCTCCGTGGGACGGGATCATCGTGGCGGCCGCGGCGCCGATCGTGCCGCCGTCGCTTCCCGGGCAGCTCGTGATCGGGGGCGCGTCTCGTCCTCCCGGTCGGGCCGTGGGGATCGCAGGAGCTGCTCGCCATCGAGCGGCGGGGGCCCGACGAGTGGCAGACGGAGGACGCAGGCCCGGTCGTGTTCGTGCCGCTGATCGGGATCGAGGGCTTCGCGACTCAGGGGTCGGGCGTGGCAGGGCTGAGCGCTCGGTATACTCGCGGCCTCATGACCCACGTCTTCGTCGCGCCCCACCCGGACGATGTCGCCCTCTCGTGCGGCGGGCTCATCGCCAGCCTCCGCGAGCTCGGACAGAACGTCGCGATCATCACGGTCTTCTCGGGCAGCGGCGACAGCAGTCCGCTGACCGGCTACCAGCGAGAGGCGCTGGGCTTCGGCTCGAAGGCCCTCTGGCCGGCGACGGAGGCCTTCAATCGCGCCTCGATCCGGGCCGACTATCCGAACGACAGCGACGCACCGCCGTGGGCCGCGACCGCAGAGCGGCTCGACGCGACGCAGGACGACGCCGACGCCGCCGCGAAGCGGTTCTGGCAGCGCTCCTCGTGGTATCGCCGCGCCAGCATTCGCAACAAGCCCCTCGCCGGGCAGCCCCTGATCGACGACACGCCGACGCAGGGCGCGGTGATGACCAGGGAGCTGACGGAGGCCGCCGCCGCGGGCGAGCTGATGGCCGAGCGGCGGCTCGAGGACGAGCAGTTCGCCTACTTCGCCGAAGCCGCGGTGATCTTCCTGGACCTGCCCGACGCGGTCTTCCGCGGCTACGAAGGTGACGAGGAGCTGCTCGGCGTACCGCGCCCGGACGACGAGAGCCCCTTCGATCAGGTCCGCCGCGAGATCATCCGGCTCGAGCCGCAGGCCGTGTACGTGCCGCTCGGCGGTCGGCAACCACGTCGACCACCAGCTCTGCCGCCAGGTCGGGATCGATCTCCTCGCCGAAGGCCGGCGTTGGGTCATGCCCGGCCCCGAGTGGGCCGGCAAGGTCGTCTTCTACGAGGACTTCCCGTACGCCTGGTGGCATGGCTTCGACCGCCTCGAGCAGCTCCCTGAGGGGGCCCTCGACGGCCTGGACCAGGACATGATCCTGGCCCCGGAGTACGCCAGCATCGGCGATCAGCTGGAGCGCAAGATCCGGGGCATCTCGCTCTACGAGAGCCAGCTCAACCGGCTCTTCGGGGGCGAGGCGGCGATGGCCGCCGCGGTGCGCTCCTACGGCGCCAAGATGGCCGGGCTCGACGGCCTGGGCGGCGCCGCGGAACGGTACTGGCGGAGCCTGCGCGCCTGACAACCCCTGCCGCTCCGGGGGGCGCGCCTGGGCGGTCCATCGGCGCGTTCGGTCGGCGCGAATGGCTGACCCTGGGAGGCGGCCTCGCGGTCGCGATCCTGATCCGGATCGTGCTGCTGCCCCAGCCTGGGATTGCCGGCGACGATAACGACTTCCTCGCCTGGTCACGCGCCATCGCGATCGGCGGGCTCGGCCGCGCCTACGACCAGCCGATCTCGTTCCCGCCGGTCATGCCCTGGATCTGGTGGGGCCTCGGCTCGGTCGCGCCGGGGTCGATGACCGCGTTACCACCAGGCCAGGCGGCCCTCGTCCTCCTGAAGCTCCCGGCGACCCTCGCCGACTTCGCGATCGCGGGCATCGTCGGGTGGAGCCTGCGCGACCAGCCACGCTGGGCCGTGGCCGGCGCCCTGGCCGTCCTGCTGGTCCCCATCGGCTGGTACACGTCGGCCTGGTGGGGGCAGTTCGAGTCGCTCTACGTCCTGCCGATGCTCCTGGGGTGGGTTCTGCTGGTTCGGGGACGCCCAGCCTGGGCCGCGGTCGCGATCGCCGTGGGCCTCATGACGAAGCCGCAGGCGCTCCCCCTCGTCGTGCCGTTCGCGGCCTTCTATCTCGGCCGACACGGGCTCCGGGGCTCGATCCGGGCGGCGATCGTCGGCGTCGTCACGGTGGGCCTCCTCTGGATCCCGTTCCTCGGTGCGGACGGTCCGGCCAACTACCTTCACTCCCTCGCCGCGTATTCGAACGAGTTCGCCGTGCTGTCGCTGCGCGCCTGGAACCCCTGGTGGATCCTCACCGACCTCGTTGGCGGCGGCCAGCTCGTCGCGGACAGCGTCCCGATCGTCGGGCCGATCACGTTCCGCTGGCTGGGTGTCGCGATGGCCGCCGTCCTCGAGCTGGCCATTTTCCTCTGGGTCTGGCGTCGGCCGACCGCATCGACGCTTGCCTGGGGCGTTGCGGCGGCCGCGCTGGCCGCCTTCATCGGCCTCACCACGATGCACGAGCGCTACGCCTACCCGGCGGTCGCCTTCCTCGCCCTTGCCTGGCCGAACCGTGTTGCCGTCGGCGCGTGGCTCCTGGTGGCGATCACCGCGAGCGCCAATGTCATCGCCGCGGCACCCCCACACGGGGCGCCCGGTTCGCTGCTGCAGGTCGGGGGTCTGGTCGGCGTCGTCGGGTCCCTGGCGATGACCGCCACGCTCGTCGTGACCATGGCAGGCCTGCGCCGCGCCTCGGATTCGGGGCGCGAGCGTGAGGGCCTCGACGAGGCGCCCGGCTCGCGGGGCAGCGCGGCCGGCCTCAGCCGCGCCTGAACCGTCCCCGCATCGCGAACCGTCCGCGCATCGCGACGAGATACCAGCGCAGGTACTGTGGCAGCCACTGCCGCATCCTGAAGTTGCTCTGGCCCGCCGTGCGGTCGCGCCAGGTCGTGGGGACCTCGGCAACGGTCAAGCCCGCCAAGGTGGCCTTGACGGTCAGCTCGAGTGCCAGCTCGAAGCCCGCCCGGCTCTCGATCGTCACGGTGTCGAGGAAATCACGCCGATAGAGCTTGAAGTTGTTCGTCGGATCGTGGGTCCCCACGCCGCCGAACCAGTGGAGCGTCAGGCCTGCGGCACGGCTCAGCGAGCGTTTGACGAGTGGCCCACCGACCTGGCGCCCGCCCGCCATGTATCGGGAGGCCGCAACCACGGCAGCGCCGGTCCGGGCCCGGGCGACCATGGGATCGACGATCCGCGGCTCGTCGGACCCGTCGGCCATCGAGATGAGGATCAGTGAGCCGCGGGCGTCCGCGATCCCCGCCTTCATCGCGTTCAGGACACCGCGACCCAGATCGTTCCGGAGGCCGCGCAACCCTGGCAGCTCGCCGGCGAGCCGCTCCACGACCGGGCGGGTCGTGTCGCCCTCGAAGTCCCAGACGACCACGATCTCCTTCGGTGTCTCGACGCCGCGGTGGAGCGCGCGGAGGACGGGCTCCACTGCCTCGCCCTCGTTGTACACGGGGAGGACGATCGAGAGTTCGAGGCCCGAGGTGGTGTCGGCGCGAGTCGCGACGTCGTCGGGGGCGCCCGCCGGTCCCGTCACAGTCGCCCCGCCGCGAGCTCCTCCCGGATCCACGGCACGACCTCCGCGAGCATCACCTCGAGCGATGTCGTGGCCTCGTAGCCGAGGATCTCGAGCGCCTTGCGCGTATCCGGGACGCGGCGCTGGACGTCGTGCTCGAAGGGTTGGTCCGAGACGAACCGGAACGGTCGATCGGGGCCGTGGACCGTGCGCCAGACGAGCTCCGCCAGCTCGAGGACGGTGGTGGATCGGGCCGTCGAGAGGTTGAAGTCGTTGTTCACCGCCGCCGGCGATTCCATCGCCAGGCGGATGCCGCGGGCCAGGTCCCCGCCGTAGGTGTAATGGCGCACCTGGTTGCCGTCGCCAAGGATGTGGAGCGGATCCTGTCCCTTCAGGCACTTGAGCACGAGGTCCGGTACGACGTGACTGAGCGCCAGCTTCACGTTGCCGCTCATGACGTCGGCGTCGCGGAGGGCCCGGCGCTCGCCGATTCCGACGCAGTTGAACGGCCGGACGATCGTGTATGGCAGCTGGAACTGCTCCCAGGCGCCGCGGGCGAAGTACTCCGAGGCGAGCTTCTGGAAGCCGTACGTCGAGACCGGCGGCGGCGAGGTGAGCTGGGCGCCCTCGGGCGTCGGGAAGACCGATGCGGACTCGTAGACCATCGAGGAGCTGACGACGACGATGCGCCGCAGCGAGCCCGCCCGGAACGCGTCGATCGCGGCGTCGAAGGTCGACGCAAGGATCCGCTCGTTCTCGGCCAGGAGGTCGTAGGCGAACTCGTGGAAGTAGCTGATGCCGCCGATCATCGCGGCCGCGGCCACCACCTGAGCGCAGCCGTCCGCGAGCTCGCGGAGGAGCCCGACATCCTTGGCATCACCCTCGACGAAGGAATAGCCGGGCGCGTCGTCATACGAGCGTGCCACCGCGCCGTACTTGGAAAAGTTGTCGACCCCGATCACCTCGTGGCCCGCGGCGAGGAGGTCCGGGATGAGGTAGCCGTTGATGAACCCGGCGGCCCCGGTGACGAGGACCTTCATCGTGGAATCGTCACAGGCGGATGCCCTCGCCCAGGAAGCCCCAGACGTCCACGACGTCGCGGCCGCCGACATCGAGCGAGCGGTACGCGGCATGTGGCGCGCCGAGGACGAGGATCTCGCTCCGGGCAAGGACCTCCTCGAGCGACACGAGGCGCGAGTCCGGGACGTAGGGGTCCGTCGAGAAGACCTCTGCGCCGGTCCACGCGAGGAGCTTCCGGAGCTTGTAGGACAGCGACGCGCGCGGGTCGTCGGACTCGGCCTTGAAGGCCATGCCCAGGATTCCGATCCGCCGGCCGGCAAGGTTCCCGTACCGGCGACGCAGGCGATCGACGATGAATTCCGGGAGTCCCTCGTTGACCTGCACGGCCGCCTGGCCGAGCGGGAAGTGGTCCGTGGTGAAGGCCGCGAGCTGCATCGTGTCCTTGAACAGGCAGGGCCCGGCGGCGAACCCCGGGCCCGGCAGGTCGGCGGCACGTGGATAGTCCTCGCGGACGGCGCGCAGGATGTTGGTGTAGTCGACGCCCGCCTCCTCGGCGATCATCAGGAACTGGTTCGCCACGGCGAACTTCATGTAGCGCCACGTGTTGGTGAAGAGCTTGGCCAGCTCGGCTTCGCGCGTGGTCGTGCGGACGAACCGCGTGGCGAATCGGGAGAACAGCGCTTGCGCACCGTCGCCGCTCTCGACATCGTCGGCGCCGATGATCTGGGGCAGCGACACGAGCTCCTCGAGCGCCTTGCCTTCGGCGATGCGCTCGGGGCAGAAGGCGACACGAAACTCGCTGCCGCGCTCGCGGAGACGGTCCTTGACGTACGCCGTCGTCCCGGGATAGACCGTGCTCCGCAGGACGATCAGGCTGTCCGGGCGCAGGTGGGGAGCAATCTCGTCGACGCTGTCCTCGAAGGGCGCCATCGATGGTCCGAGGAATTCGTCGACGGGGGTCCCGATCACCACCACGATCACGCTGGACCGCGCGCACATCGCGGGATCGGTGGAGACCTCCAACCGCCCGGCTGCCAAGGTCGCGGCGAGGAGTTTCTCGGCGCCCGTCTCGCGGAACGGCATCCGGCCGGCCGCGATCCCGTCGAGCTTGGCGCCGTCGCGATCGAAGATGCCGACCCGGGCGCCGCTGTTTGCGAGCACGAGCGACAGGGGCAACCCGACGTGGCCCGCGCCGCCGAGCACGACGACATCCAGATCGGCTGACGCGGCTTCCGGTTCGGTATGCGTCAAGGTCGAGCCTCCCTCGTTCCCCGGTGAGGATAGCGAACGCTGATCGTCATCTCGAGGCCCTGACCCAGGCCGTACCGAGCTCGTCCGCAAGTACCGCGCGCCAGGCAGGCTCCGTCGCGAGTGCCTGAGCCAGCCGCGAGCCCGAGACCGCGCCCTCCGTCACGACGATCGTGACGCCGCGCGCGTCGAGGATCGCCTGCCAGCCGGGCGCCGCGGCTTCCACGGTGTCCGCGTCGGCCCAGGCGTCGGGCGGGATGACCTCGATTCGGGCGTCGAACGCGTACGACGGCTCCGGGACGGCGAACTCGAACCATGACCCCCACACCTGCGGGTTCCAGACGCGATCGGCGGGCGTGGCGAGATCGCGAAGCGCCGCGGTGATCGCGGACGGTGCCTGCCCGAGGAGCCCCGATGGAGCCCGGAGCCCGGTGTCCGTGGCGCGCCACCACGGGAGCAGGGCGACTCCGGCGAGGATGAGGACGGCACCGACCGCCGCGTTGAGCGCGCTTCCCGATCGATGCCTCGGCGCCGGACGCGGCGACATGAGAGGCGCGCCATCGCCGCCGAGAAGCCCGGCAAGGGAAACGGCGGCGATCGCCGGCCACCACGCGACGCCCCGGGCGGCTATCCCGCCGAGACCGGCGAAGACCAGGAGGCCCAGGATCGTGGGCCAGGAGATGCTGCGGCGGCGCCGGGCGATGACGACCACTGCCACGAAGACCGCGACCACCGAGATCCAGAAGAGCGCACCCGGGACGTCGGTTACGCCGGGCGGCTGCCACTCGCTGATGCGGGCGGAGATCTGGCGATTGCCGGCGATGTTCAACGCATAGCGCCAGACATCGAGGCCGAACGGGTTTACCAGCGTAGCCGCCGTCGTCGCCAGGAGCGTGGCGAGCGTCCGCCAGGCTCCCGGCCAGCGATCGCGGACGTCCTCGAGCCAGGCAAGGCCCACGAGGACCGGGGCGAGCACGAAGCTGCCGTGGTAGTTGGCCCACAGGGCAGCCGCGAGCGGCACGAGCCACCACCAGCCTCGCCGCTCGCGACGGCCGGCGAGGACCGCCAGGGTCCCCGCGAACAAGGCCATCCCGAACAGCTGCGGTCGGAGGGCGAGCGCTGGTGCCATCACGATGAACGCCCCGAGCGCCAGCAGCGCGGCGGTCCGCGGTGCGAGGCCCGGCGCGCGGCGTCGGATCGCGACCAGGAGGAACGCCTGGATCGCCGCCACGAGCACGGCGCGGAGGACGCGCGAGGCCGGCCCAGCCGGCGAACTGGTACGTGCCGGCCAGGAACGCCTGCGCCAGCCACTGCTGGTCGAGCCATGGGCGGCCCGCCGCCGTGAACGTCCACGTATCGGTCGCGGGGATGCCGCGGCCGGCAAGGATGTCGGCGCCCGCCCGCAGCTGGTACGCGAGGTCCACCGTCGGGAGCGTCGCGATCAGGGCCGCGAGGACCGGCAACGCGACCGCCAGGAACAGCCACAGCTCCGGCAGCGTGGGGCGCAGGAGTCGGGCTCTGAGGTGCGGCCGCGCGGCTTCCAGAGCGTACTCGGCTGGAAGGGCCGAGCTTTTCACTTCCGCGACGTGCTCGGCCGTGCGGGACGGGTCCGTCACCAATACGCCTCGCTGTATTCCGGCGGGTGACCGAGGCAAGCGGTCCGCCGGGGCGGCCGGTGCCATACAGCGACGTGTATCACTCGGGAAGGGTCCCGGCGTGCGCCGCCGTGATGGTGGCCGCCGCAGCGGTAGCCGTCACGGTGGGTGACAAAAGCCACCGCCCCGCCGGCGTCGCGCCAAAGAGTCGCGGCAGGAGCGGCAGCACGCCGACCAGCATCGACAGGCCATTCACCCACAGGATCGGGAGCGCCAGCATCGCCGCAACCGGCACGGTCCAGCGTCGATCGGTGAGGGCGCCCCAGACCACGAGCGGCACCGCCAGCACCAGCCGGACGATCAGCGGCACGGGCACGATGAAGACCCAGTCGGGAGCCTTGGCCGCGGCGCCCAGCGTCTCGACCCATCGGAACCAGAGTGCCGGCGCGAACACGAACGAGACGAGCGACAGCGCGGCCGTCGCGCCGAGGGCGATGCCCAGCGACCGCCATTCGCGGCGGACGGCGAACCAAAGCAGACCGATTCCGGGCGTGACCTTGGTCAGCAACGGCAGCGACCAGAGCCACGGCCAGCGGAACCCGGCCACGATCGCCGCGGCCAGGAGGAGGTGGATGTTCCCGACGGACAGCTCCACGAAGACGGGCACCATCAGCAGGACGAAACCGGACCAGAGTCCCGCCATCCAGACCAGCGCCGCGCTCAGGAGGATCGACCAGAGCCCGATGAACAGCGGCCACGGCAGCAGGTGCAGCGGCCCGAGCACCTGGGTGAACACCGGCGCGTAGAAATAGGCATCCTGCTGCGCCGGCCGGACGCCCCCATATGGGTCGAATGGATTCGAGGCCCAGTAGGCATGGGCGTCGACGCCGGTCTGGATGAGCCCGAAGACGTGGGCGAGCACCATGACGCCGAGCGCCACGATCGCCCCGTCCCTGATCGGGCGGAGTGTGGTGAACCGGATGGGCGTGATCCCGACAGTCACCGCGCCATCCTACGGGTGGGGTATCTCCGTCGCAGACCCCCGAAGGTCCTAACCCGCGAGCTGGCCCGCCCCGAGCATCGATTCGTCGTAGATCGTTTCCACTGCCCGGGCCATGAGCTCCACGCAGAACCGTTCGTGGACCATGTCATGGCCGGCCCGCGCGACGGTGTCGGCGAAGGGATGGTCGGTCAGCATCCGGACGATGGCGCCGGCGAGGGCATCGGCATCGTGGGGCGGGACCAGCAGTCCGGTCACCCCGTCCTCGATCATTTCGGGAATGCCACCGACGTTCGAGGCCACCACCGGCCGGGCGAGCGCCATCGCCTCGAGGATCGTGAGGCCTTGTGCCTCCCGATAGGAAGGCAGGACGGCCACGTCGAGGGACTTCGTCACCGCCGGCACGTCGTCGCGGCGCCCGGTGAAGATCACCGACGCCCCGAGCCCGAGCGTCGCAACCTGCGCCTCGAGGTCCGCTCGCCGGCTCCCCTCCCCGATGATCAGGAGGCTGGCGTCCGGGTACGCCGCGAGGACGGCCGGCCAGGCGTCGATGAGCGTCGGGTGGCCCTTCTCCGGCTCGAGCCGCGCCACGACGCCGACGAGCGGCCCCGACTCCGGGAGGCCGTACTCCTCGCGGAGCGTGCAGCAAGGGACCTGGTGGTCGTAGCGCTCGAGATCGACGCCGTTGTAGATGAGGCTGACCGGCGCGCCGGCCCGGCCCTCGTCGGCGATCTTCCGAACGATCGAAGACGAGACCGCGATCAGGTGATCCATTTTCGGGGTGAGCCGGCGCAGCAGGGCCCGGTCGGAGTCGTCGCGGATCCGGGACGAGTGCACCGTGCCCACGATGTACGGCCGCGGCAAGCCCGCCTCGGCCACCCGCCAGGCGGCCTGCGTGCCGATGACCTCGGCGTGGAACATGTGGTTGTGGATCACGTCCGCGCCGACCGCGGCCAGGTGGGCCGCCACCGCTTCGACCCGACCCTCGTCATCGGCGGCCTCGACGAAGCAGACCGGGATCCCCGCCCGCTCGAGCTTTCGGATCGCGGTGCCGGGCGTCAGAGAGCAGACCGAGACGTCGTAGCGCGTTCGGTCGATGCGGGTCACGAGGTTGTAGACGTGCTCCTGGGCGCCGCCGTTCGAGCCGGTGGCAAGCAGCTCGACCACGCGGACCCGTTGGCGGCCCGCGGGGAGCGGCAGGCGGCGGACCGGCCGGAAGCAGGGATCGTCGGGAAGCGGGGCGCCCATCAGCGGCGGTTCCGCAACTGCCGAGCCGCGGATGACCCTCTCCGGCTCATACGTGTCGCTGTATCGCCGGCCGAGGCGGCGCGGCGGGCGGGTGCGGCGTGGCCGGTGGCGCGAGCGGCGTGGCCGGTGGCGCGAGCGGCGTGGCCGGTGGCGCGAGCGGCGTGGCCGGTGGCGCGAGCGGCAGACGCGACGCGGCGGGCGCGCGCGGAGCGACGGGCGGACAACCCTCCCAGGCTTATACACGTCGCTGTATGGCCAGCAACTCTGGCGCTGGTTGATACAGCGACAGGTATACAGGGGGAGATGGCTTCTTCGGCGGGCAGGCGAGCACCGACCAGGCGAGCACTCATCACGCCACCGTCCGTCGAACCAGGAGCCGCTGGATCGGCTCGTCCGTGGCGCCCCACTCGTATTTGTACGGTTCGTCGCCGCGCAGGAAATCCACGGCCGACTTGCCCTGTTCGATCGCACGGCGCATGAAGCGTTCGACCATGACCACGCCAGGCGAGAGGTCGCGGGCCGCCGGGTCTACGCCGGCGTTGTAGTAGAGGACGCGGTCCGGCGTCTCGAAGTGGACGCCCGCCGCGATCCGTCGTCCTCCGACGGTGAGGAAGCTCAGCCGCAGCGCGCCGTCGGCTCCGAAGAGCTCGAACAGTCGGCGGAAGAGCGTCCGACTCTGGTCGCCACCCGATGTCGACGGAAAGAGGCCGTCGTCGCCCCATTTCGCCTGGTGGAGATCGATGAAGGCCCCGAGGTCGGCGAGCGGGTCGCGCGACTCCGTGAGTGCCACCTCGCCGGCCGCCTCCGCGCGACGGACCTTGCGCCGGATTTCGTGACGATCCTTCTTGTCGAGCGTGCCGAGGTAGTCCTCGAAGGTCCCGCCCGCCGGGAGCGCGACCACGGGGCAGACGTCCTCGCGCTCGAGGTTGAGCGTCCAGCCGGCGGCCATCTCGGCCTTCCGGAACGCCGCCGCGAGGGCATCGGCCGCGGGATCGCCGCAGCGGAGCCGACGCAGGTCCAGCGCGTCCCACGCCGGGCGACCGGGCGAGGCAAGGTCCGCGACGAACGCGTCCGCGACCGCCGGCAGGTCCGCCGGCGAAGCGAGGATCGTCGCGTAGTCGGCGTGGTACGAGGCCCCGAAGAAGATCGCCACCGCGGAGGCCGGCACGGGCGTCAGCAGGGAGTCGTGGCCGCGTCGCAGGGTGGTGTGGTGCAACTCATCGGCGGCTTCGACTTCGTGACGATGCATCAGCGGCAGGATGGCCACGGGGTCGCGGTCGGCGCCCGCGCGCGTATCGACCAGGACCGTCGTCTCGTCGTGCGCATTGTCGGCGTACGCATCCCACCAGGCACGATGGAATGCCCAGGCACTGAACGGCGTGGCCCACGGGGTGCGCGCGGCGAGCCGGTCCCAGGTCGCGGGATCGATCGAGGAGAAGGGTCGCCGCTCGAGCGCCAGGCCGGTGCCGGAGGTCGCGAGTTCAGGAACGCCGTCCGACGCCGGACAGGCAGGCTCCGATGCGAGGGCGAGAAGGGTCACGGCGGGAGGATAGCACCGGATTCCCGATTTGCTTGCGCAGGCAACCTCCTGCCGGACCGTACCCACCCCTCCCAGACCACGGCGAGCATCGTGACCCAGTACGCGAGCGGGTAGACGAACGGCGGAATCCAGCCGACGAAGACGATCGATGTCGCCAGCGGGATGACCACCGCCCAGCGCCGCCCAAGCGAGAGGAGCCAGGCAACGGGGAGCAGCAGCAGCAATGCGTAGTGGTCCCACAGGATCGGCGAGGCGAGTTGGGATGCGACGACGACGGCGAGGTACGAAGAGACCGGACGGCATCGCAGCGTCGCGACGACCAGCACGATGCCGACGAGGATCCAGTTCGCCACCTGGATGGCCCAGGCCAAGCCGAGCGATGCCCCGGCCTCGAAGGCGAGCCGGCCAGGGGTCAGGCTGTGGGCGGTCTCGATCGGCTGGCTGACCTTGGCCAGCAGCGTCGCCTGATCGACCCAGGCGGACGGCCCGGCGAGGAGCGTCGCGACCAGGGCGAGGATCCCGAGGACGGCGATCCCGGCGGCGACCGCGCGCCGTCGCCCCGTGACGAGTGCCCACGCGAACAGGAGGGCGGGCTGGAGCTTGATCGCGGTGCCCACCGCGATCGCGGCGCCGAGACGCCAGGGCCGCTCCATCCATCGCCAGCCGATCGCGAACGTGAGGAACAGCACCGGGCCGACCTGGCCCAGCTTGATCGCGTAGACGAGCGGCCACGAGATCCCGCCGAGGAGGAGGACCAGCCACCGGATGCGCCGATCCAGCGGAAGGATTGCCACGCCGAGGACGAACGCGACGACGAGGGCAACAGTCCAGAGCCAGACGGCAACGGACGAATCGAAGAGTGCCAGCGGAGCCGCAAGGAGCATGAACGTCGGCGGGTAGTAGAAGAGCCCGAAGCCGCCCGTGGTCGCGTACGACTGGTCGTACAGGACCCCGCCGCTGAACAGGTGGCGGAGGGCGAGGTGGTAGGCGCCGAAGTCGAACCCGAGCGTCCCCGCGCCGGCCGACGAGGCGGCGGCGGCCGCGACGACCACGGCCAGGGTCACGACGGCAACGACCGGGAGCGCGGCGAAGATGAACCGGTCCCTGGTCACGGTCACCGCCGCGCGCCGCCCGTCACCGTCGGACGCGACGGTGCAGGAGCGGGATCCGGAACAGGTCCCATGCGACCCGCAGCGCGAGCGCTGGTCGCGGGTGCATTCGAGACCCGCGGCGATCTTCCCAGCGGATGGGGACGATCGCGATCCGGTACCCGAGGCGGCGGGCGAGGTAGATGAGCTCGACATCGAAGACGATCGATGTCACGACCTGCCGGCTGAAGATCTCGCGGGCCGCCTCGAGTCGAAATCCCTTGAAGCCGCACTGGGTGTCCTTGACCGGCCCCGTGACCCAGATGGCGGCGAGGGCATGGAAGACCTTCCCGAGCGCCCGCCGGTACGCGGGCTGCGTCGCCCGCATGTCCGAGCCGTCCGGCTGGATGCGGCTGCCGAGCGCGACATCGGCATCGGCCATCGCGGCTATCAGCTTCGGCAGCTCGTCCGGCGGTGTCGCCATGTCCGCGTCGGCGAAGATCACGACCTCGCCGGTGGCCGCCAGCATCCCCGCCCGGACGGCCGCGCCCTTGCCGCCATGCGGCACGCGCAGGACCTCGAGGCGGACCGGCGCGTCTTCCGGGGCGGCGGCCTCGGGCCGATCCAGGACGAGGTGCGCCGTCGTGTCGGTGCTGCCGTCGTCGACGATGAGGACGCGGATACGCGGGGGCAGCGCGGCCGCTGCTTCGGACGTTCCGAGGTACGCGAACAGCTCGTCGAGAGCAGGGCCGATGCGCTCCGCCTCGTTGTAGGCGGGCAGCACGATCGAGAGGCTGGCGAACGCTGACGAGGTCGACTCCATCTCGCGGCAGTCTACCGGCGCGTCAGGTGCCCTCGACCACCCGATGGTCCGGGGCCGCCCCGGGGCGCCTGCCGCAGCCGCGGCCCGGCTCGCCGGGGAAGCCGCGCCCCATCCATACTTCGTCCTCTTGGCGGCTGCTGCGGGGAGGTGCGGGTGAGCGCTGACGCGAGTCTCGTGCGCCGGTGGGACGGCGAGGTCCCAGGCTGGCTCGAGGCGGTGCTCATCGCGGCGCTTTCACGGGTCTTTGCGCTCGCCGTCCTGGTCATCGCGGCGGCGATCGAGCTCAACGGCCCCGGGCACAGCCTGGCGTGGAGCTCGCCGTTCAACATCTGGGATGCCGAGTGGTACCTGCGCATCGCGGCAACGGGATACCACGCCGCACCGCAGGAGCAGCTCGCATACGGCCCGGGTTACCACGACTTCGCGTTCTTCCCCGCCTGGCCCATCGTGATTTGCGCAGTCGAGCCTCGGGGGCCTGCTGCCTGCGGGTTTCGTCGCTCCCCTGCTGGCAAACCTCATCTTCGTTGTCGCCGCCGTGCCCATCTACCGTGTTCTCGAGGTCGCTGGGAATCGGTCGGTCGCTCGCTGGGGTCTGCTGCTCTTCTCGTTCAGCCCGGCCGCGTATGTCTACTCGCTCGCCTACAGCGAACCGCTCTTCCTGCTGGCGGCGGCCGGTGCCATCGCCATGCGCGAGGTCCCGAGCCGCTGGCGGACGCGAACGTTCCTGGCATTCGTGGCGCAGTTCGCGCGAGTCACCGGTATTGCCCTCGCCGTGGCGATGATCCCGGACTTGCTCGCGAGATCCCGCCGTCGGTCCACCCTGGGCCCAATGCTCGCGGTGATCCTGGCGCTGGGATCGTGGTGCGGCTTCATCGCCCTGCTGACCGGCGACCCGCTCGGCTACCTCCAGGGCACGCCGTCCTGGTTCCAGAACGGTTTCACACCCGACGGCCAGCTGTCGGGACTGCCGTCGTTGATCACGGACTTCAACTCGATCAAGGTCCTCGTCATCCTCTTTCCGGTCGTCGTCGTGGTCGGGATCCTTCGGGTCTTCCGGGATGGCCACGCCGACCTCGCGATCTTCGCGGCCGTGCTCGTGGCGACCTCGCTCCTTGAGCCCTGGCGTTCGATGCCGCGACTCGCGGCCGTCGCCTTTCCGGCCTTCGGCGGCCTCGCGGCACTCCTGCCGACCTGGCGCTCGCGGGTCGTGCTCCTCACCGCCTTCGGCGTCGCCGAGGTGGGCTTCGCCTACGGCGCGGTTGTCGGCTTCATCACCCCTTGACGGCGGGCGAAGAGCGCAACCCCGAGAAGCACGAGCGCCCCTGCCGTCGGCATCGCCCGATTGACGACCCAGGACAGGCCGCCGAGCGCCGTCTGGTCACCGCCGGACATGAGGAGGTAGGCGAGCGCCAGCCACGGCAGGACCCCGTCTTCGGTCAGCAGGAGGAGGAACGGCAGGACGAGGATCGCGAGGTAGTGGTGGTAGAGGGCCGGCGCGACGAGCACGGAGAGCAGGACCGCGAGGACGAAGCCGCGCCGGCTCGACAGCCGGCGTGAGAACCCAGGCGAGCAGGCCCAGGGCGATCGCGGTGATCACGATCCGGCTCCAGGTGAACCCGATGAGCCCGGCGAGCCAGACCGTCGGTGCCAGCGTGTCCGTGGTATCCGATGGCGCCGAGAGGTTCAGGAGCACGGACGGGAAGTCCAGCCACGGCCCGATCCCGGTGAACGGCAGGGACACCAGGATCGCGCCGGCGGCGCCGACGAGGAACCAGGACGCGGCACGGCGGCGACCCGTCAGGAGGAACCAGACGACGATCAGCGCCGGGAAGATCTTGACCACCGCGGCCAGGCCCACGGCGAGGCCGGCCCACCGTTCGCCGTTCCGGTCACCCTGACGGATCCCCAGCCAGGCGATCGCCAGCAAGCCGAACAGCAGGACATGGACGTTGCCGAGGACGAGCTCGCCGACGACCGGCGGGAACGAGAAGACAGCCACGAGCAGGATCCAGGGCCCGATCCCCGTTGCTGTCCGGATCCGCTCGAACAGCCCCGTCGATCGGGCGACCGCGATCGTCCCGGCCACGAGAATCGCCGCCCCGATCGCGGCCCAGATCCACATCGCGGTGCGGTAGTCGGTCGGGATGAGGGCGAGGGGGATCATCGCCGCCGCGAGTGGCGGCGGGTAGAGGTAGAGGAACTGTCGCTGCGGCGCGTACGGACCGCTGAGCTGGTCCGCCGCGTAGATCGGCTGGCCGTGGAGCAGGTGGCCCGCGGCCGCCCAGTAGGCCGAGAAGTCGTAGCCCCAATCGATCGTCGTCGTGAAGACCGCGAACTGGGTAAGGCGGAAGAGACCGAGGATGACGGCCAGGAGGATGAGCAGGAACCGCTGGAACGCGGGCTCGCGCAGCCGCCGCAGGCCATACGTGTTCGCGAACATGCCGGCACGGTAGCATCGCCCGGATGACTCGCCTGACCGCCTGGATCGGAATCGCGCGTTCTAGCCGTCTACCTCGTGTTCTTCGGGGGGGCCTGGGCGGGCCTCTACGTCGCCGACCTGCAGCTTGCCTCCATCCTGCTCGCCGGCCTGGTGTGTCGCGATCTGGTTCATCGTCGCGCTCCGCAGGCCCGAGTGGCGCCCACGCAGCCAGATGCTTCCCGCGATCCTCGCAGTGCTCGCGGCGATGGCCATCTCCACGGCAACCTCGCGCTTTCCCCGCCAGTCGATCGAGTACCTCGGATACGCGGTGGTCCTCGCCGCGCTGTACCTGTTCCTCGTGCGCCTCCTCGCGAACCCGTTCTTCCGGGCCCGAATGGGCCCGCTCGCGGTGGCGATGGCGCTCGTCATCGGAGTCGCCTACGCAGCCACGAACGTCGCCGCCTGGATCGATTGGTGGAGCGTCGTCGGGCGGGTCGCCGTGCCTCCGCTGCGGCCCTACGCGGAAAGCCTGACCTTCGGCAACCCGAGCGCGGTGCTGACGATGACGGTGCTGTTCGCCTGTTCGGCGGTCGCGACGATTGGCCTGGGATCGATCCCGCGGCGCATCGTCGCGGGATCGATCGTCGTCCTTGCCGGCTCCGCAGCGTTGATCAGCGGCTCGCGGGCGGGTTGGCTCGCCCTTGCCCTCACCATGGTCGTCATCGGCGCACTCCTCGCGGCCGACGCCGATCGACGACGCCTGGCGCGTACGCGCCTCGAGGCGCTGCTGCGCGCGAACCCGGGCCCGGATCGCGGCGGCCCTGGTGGCCGTCGGGGTCGTCGCGGGCGCATTCGCCCTGGGACCGGCGATCATCCGTCGCCTGGCCGAAGGCGGAGAGGACCTCCGCATCAACTACCTGCTCGCCGCGCAGCGGATGCTCGGCCGAGTCTCCCCTTGTCGGCACGGGTCCCGGGACGTGGGTGATCCAGCGCATCAGGTACACGTACGCGCCGGAGACCAACTACTACATCCCCCATGCGCACAACATCTACGCGCAGACCGCGTCCGAGCTCGGGATCATCGGGCTCCTGGCCGGATTGTTCCTCGTCATCAGCTTGGTCATGCTCATTCGCGGCGGCCTCGCGGACGCGGACGCCGACCCGCCGTCGATGGGCCTGGGCCGCGGCCATCGGGATCACCTACTTCGCCGCGCATCAACTGCTCGATTTCTACGCGAACATGCCGGCGGCCCTGTTCGCCGCGGCGCTGCCCGTGGCGTGGCTCGATGCGACGGCGAGGCAACCCCTGGCGGCGTTCCGGTGGCGCCTGCCGGACGTGCTCCCGACGCCGGCGACGCTGGCCGGTGTCGCCCTCGTGGCAGCCGCGTGCGTCGGCCTCGTTGCCAGCCAGATCCCCGCAGCCCATGAGTCGAACGCCGTTGACCTGGCGAATACGGGCCAGTGGCCGCAGGCCGACGCGGAGGCCACGACTGCGATCACGGAGGATCCGGCCTGGTCGCCCTATGCGCTGACGGAAGGTCTGACCGCGGCGAACGTGGGCGACCACGCTCGGGCCGCAGCCGCGTTCCGGCGCGTCGCCACGACCGACGATCTTCCCGAGGCATGGGTGGACCTGGCCGCGGAGGACGCCGATCCTCGGCGATGCCTGCGGAGGCGCGGGACGCGCTCGGTCGGGCCGCTCGACTTGGTCTCCAGCGATCGGCGACTGCGATGGCCATCGGTGACCTGGCGGCCCGGCTCGGCGACACGCAGCTGGCAGCCACGGCATTCACGGCGGCGATCGACCTGGTGCCGAGCCTGGCCGGCGATCCCTGGTGGCAGGCCGACCCACTGCGGGCGGCGGCATTCCCGCAGCTCGTTGATGCCGCCATCGCCGCCGCGACGGCCGGACGCAGCTGGGAGATCGCCCTCATGGCCGGCGACGCGGATCGGGCGAGGGCCCTCGCGTCGGCGGTCTCGTCCGTCGGCGCCACGCTGATCCCCGAGGACGTGATCGCCGCCTGGGAGGGCGACGACGGCGCCCTCGATCGCGTCCTCGCGGCCTGCAATGCCCACCCGCTCGACTCGACGCTCCTTGCCTGGGCTGCCCGCCTCGAGCACCGCCGCGGCGACATCGAGCTGGCCAACCGATACCTCCAGTGGGCGTACGCCTTCAATTCCGACGCGGCCGCGATCGGGCTCCGAGCTGCGTGTCAGCGACCACCCGATGCTCGGCCAAACGGCTCAGGGCTCCGCGGCCGAGTTCTGGGGTGCCTACACGTACCGTCGGGTCACGCCGTGGAACCTGCTCGTTCCGTCCGTCGTGCAGCTCACCCTCGAATATGCGAATAGGCCACCGGTACCATTGCGCGGACGCACCACCCGCCCGTAGGCTCGCCTCTCGATGATCCGTAAACACGCCCTCGGATTCCGGACCTTGCTCATGCTGGTGGACGGCGGCCTCGCCGCCGTCCTCCTGGGGCTGGTGTCGTTCGTGCGCTTCGGGGGCGAGTGGTACACCCACTGGCTGCCGTTCCTGAACCAGCCGGCCGCGTTTGCCGCGGTCTACGCCGGCGGCTGGGTGGTCGTCCTGTGGCTCCACGGCCTGTACCGGCCGCGGGCCCGCTGGACGTTCCGGAGCGAGAGCCTCGCCCTGGTCCGGGCTTCGATGGTCATGGTACTCATGACCCTCAGCGTCCTGTTCGTGTTCCGGCTCCCGGACATCAGCCGGTCCTTCCTCGTGATCCTGTTTCCTGCCCAGTGGGCCGTCGCCCTTGCCACGCGGATCGTGATGCGGATGGTCTTCATCCGGATGCGCGCACGCGGCTTCAACCTCCGCTACGTCCTGATGATCGGCGCCGGTCCGCGGGCCCAGGCCTTTGCCGCCAAGCTGGAGGCACACCGGGAGCTCGGCCTCCGGGTGATCGGGTTCCTCGACGACGAGCCCTAGGAGCTCCCGAACGGCTGGAGATACCTGGGCCTCGTCAGCGAGATCGAGCACTTCCTCCACGAGGAGGTCATCGACGAGGTCGCCGATCTGCCTGCCGTTCAGCCAGTGGGACCGGGTGAACGCGATCGCCCACGTCTGCGAGGAGGAGGGCAAGATCGTCCGCGTCCCGGTGGACGTGCTCGACCGTGCCTTCGCGGCCGGCCGCGTGGAGGAGATCGACGGCACGCCCGTCTACTCGATGATCACCGGCCCGGACCGGATCGCGGCATTCATCGTCAAGCGCCTGGTGGACGTCGTGGTGGCCGGGCTCGCCCTGGTCGTCGCATCGCCACTGCTCCTGCTCATCGCCCTGTGGATCCGCCTCCGGGAAGGCCCACCGGTGCTCTTCCGCCAGACGCGCGTCGGGCTCCACGGCCGGCGGTTCGAGGTCCTGAAGTTCCGGACGATGAGCGTGGACGCCGAGGCGCGCTACCTGGAGCTGGTGGATCGCGTCGGACCCGCGGGCCTTCAAGCTGACGGACGATCCGCGGATCACGGCAACGGGTCGATTCCTGCGTCGGATCGTCCCTCGACGAGCTGCCGCAGCTCTGGAACGTGCTCAAGGGTGAGATGTCCCTCGTCGGTCCGCGGCCGGCACCGCCGCGCGAGGTGGAGGGCTACGACCTCTGGCACCGCCGACGCCTGTCGATGAAGCCGGGCATCACCGGCCTGTGGCAGGTGACCGCCCGGCGGAGCGACGAGTTCGACAACCGCGCGACGCTCGACCTGTCCTACATCGACCGCTGGTCGCTCTGGCTGGACGTCAAGATCCTCTCCCGAACGATCCCCGCCGCGTTCGAGGGCCGCTGACGTCGCGGGCATGAACCCTCGCACCGCCGTCGTCCAGGACTGGTTCTTCGCGCCGGGCGGGAGCGAGGAGGTCGCGATCGAGCTGGCGAACCTGCTGCCGGGCTCGGACGTCGTGACGAGCTTCATGGAGCCCGGCTACCGGCCGCGCCTCGCCGGCCACCGGATCCGGACCTGGCCGCTGCAGCGGATCCTCGGGCCGACGAAGCGGTACCGGAGCTTCCTGCCGCTCTATCCCCTCTGGTTCGGGGGCCTGGACCTGCGGGATCGCGACCTCGTCATGAGCAGCTCATCGGCCTTCGCGAAGGCCGTGCGCACGCGCAAGGGCGCGACGCACATCGCCTACATCCACGCCCCGATGCGCTACGCCTGGGACCTCGAGGGCTACATGGCGGGGGCGAGCCTCTCCCCGATGGCGCGGCTCGCGGCCACGACCCTCCGGCCTGGCTCTGCGACGCTGGGATCGATCGACCGCCAGCCGGCCCGACGTCCTCGTCGCGAACTCGGCCGCGGTCGCGGCGCGGATCAAGCGGCTTCTGGGGACGCGAGGCGCGGGTGATCCACCCGCCGGTCCCGCTCGACGACATCGAGCCTCTCGACGCGTGACGACGGCTACCTCCTCGTCGCCGCGCGGCTGCTCGCATACCGGCGCCTCGACGTCGCGATCGGGGCCGCCAACGCCCTCGGCCGTGACCTGCTGATCGTCGGCATCGGGCCCGGAGGAGCGGCGCCTCCGGTCGCTCGCCGGCCCGACCGTCCGGTTCGAGCCCACGGTCGATCGCGCCCGCCTCCGCGACCTCATGGCCGGCTGCCACGCGTACCTCGTCCCCGGCGAGGAGGACTTCGGGATGGCGCCCGTCGAGGCGATGGCCGCGGGTAAGCCCGTGGTGGCGTACCGGGCCGGCGGCGCGCTGGAGACGGTGGTCGACGGCGTGACCGGCGTCCACGTGCCGGTGTCCGATCCGGCGTGCCTTCGCGGCCGGCGATCGAGCGGCTGGATGGCCTGGAGCTCGATCCGCGCCGCGATCCGCGCCAACGCGCTGCGGTTCTCGCCGGCGGTCTTCCGGTCGAAGATGCGCGCGCTCTTCGCCGAGCTCGGGGTGCCGACTGGGCTCTACGTCGCCGACGACTCGCCTTTGGAGCAGCTCGTCCCGGTCAGCCGCCAGCGGTCCTGACCGCGCGCCGCGCGGCCGATTCGCGGGGTGTAGCGCGCATGTTGCCGCGCGTCACCGCAAAACGCCGCCATTGGTACCATCAGTTGTCCACCTCCAGTACCGTAGGCGGGTACTTATCAGCGACGCGTGCACCGATTCAGGTGACGCGCAGGTACCCATACAAGGGGATGCATCAATGATGCGGCTCTTCAACTTCTCGGGGCGCGGCGGGCGCCGCCTCGCGGCCTCGCTGGGCCTCCTCCTCATTGCCGCCCTCGTCGTCCCGGTGGCGGCGCTGGCGTCTACCGGCAGTGGGGGGCGACCCTGAACGGCTCCTCCAGCGTGACCGTTGCCTCGGGGGCCACGATCAGCGCGACGGTCCATGTCGACCTCAGCTACAACTCCAGCTGGGACTCAACCGACTGGCGCATCGGGAACACCGGCAACTACACATGCGTCAACACGGCGAACCACACTGACTACAACTCGGCGACGACGTATTACGAGACCTTCGACATCACCGCCCCGACGACGCCGGGAACATACAGCGTGACTTTCCACACCTACGATGGAAGCAACAGCTGCGCCGGCAGCTCCAGCGCAACCATCACGCTGAACAATGCGGTCACCGTTTCCAAGCTCAACCAGGCGACCCTGACGATCACCGGTCCCGCGAGCAAGACCGTCGGTGACGCGGCCTTCGCGCCGACCACCTCGGGCGGCAGCGGGACCGGCGCGGTCACGTTCAACTCATCGACGTCCCCGGTTTGCACCGCGAGTGGCAGCGCGACTGTGACGATCGTTGCCGCGGGCACCTGCACCGTCACCGCGACCAAGGCGGGCGACAGCACCTACAACTCGAAGACTTCTGCCCCGTTCGACATCACCATCAATGCGGCCAAGATCAACCAGGCGACCCTGACGATCACCGGTCCCGCGAGCAAGACCGTCGGTGACGCCGACTTCGCGCCGGCCACCTCGGGCGGCAGCGGCGGAGGCGCGCTCACGTTCGACTCGTCGACAACCTCTGTCTGCACCGCGAGTGGCAGCGCCATCGTCGCGATCATCATGCCGCAGGCACCTGCACCGTCACGGCAACCAAGGCCGGGGACAGCACGTACAACCCGACGACGTCGGCCGCGTTTGGCATCACCGTCAATCCGGCGGTATCCGGCACGCCCGTCACCCGCTACGGGGGCGCTGATCGGTACGAGACCTCGGCCCTGATCGCGGCGGATCCGGCGTTCAGCACCGGTGGCTCGGTCTTCATCGCGACCGGCGCCAACTTCCCCGACGCCCTGTCGGGGGCCGCCCTTGCCGGCAAGCTGGGCGGACCGATCCTGCTCGTGCCTGCAGGGACGACGATCCCAGCCTCGATCTCGGCGAGGCTGACGGCGCTGGCTCCAGTCGCACATCTATCTCCTTGGCGGCACCGGCGTCGTTTCGGCCGGCATCGCCACCAGCCTGGCGACCAGCTTCCCGAGCGCGACGATCACCCGCTACGGCGGCGCTGATCGGTACGAGACCTCGGCCCTGATCGCGGCGGATCCGGCGTTCACCGCTGGCGGCCCGGTCTTCATCGCGACCGGCGCCAACTTCCCCGACGCCCTGTCGGGGGCCGCCCTTGCCGGCACGCTGGGCGGACCGATCCTGCTCGTGCCGCAGGGACCACGATCCCCGCCTCGATCGCGCGCGAGGCTGACGGCGCTGGCTCCGTCGCACATCTATCTCCTTGGCGGCACCGGTGTCGTCTCGGCCGGCATCGCCACTACCCTGGCGACTAGCTTCCCGAGCGCGACGATCACCCGCTACGGTGGCGCTGATCGGTACGAGACCTCGGCCCTGATCGCGGCGGATGCCGCGTTCGTCACTGGCAGCCCGGCATTTGTCGCGACCGGCGCCAACTTCCCCGACGCCCTGTCGGGGGCCGCCCTTGCCGGCACGTTGCATGGACCAATCCTGCTCGTGCCTGCAGGGAACACGATCCCGGCCTCGATCAACACCGTGATCGGAACGCTCGCACCGTCCAAGTTCTTCGTCCTTGGCGGCACCGGCGTTGTCTCGACGACCATCGAAGGCCTCCTGGCGGCCTACTGACACAGGCTCAGCCACCCCGCCGACAGGAACAGCCCCCGCACCGCGGGGGCTGTTCCGATTCACGGGTCGGATTTCAGCGGGATGGGTCGGGCCGGGCGATCGCCGCGCGGTGCCTCGTGTCAACCGTTTTGTGTGTCATCCGTACCATGATCGGCGACCCGGTAGTACTGTTGACGAGTCCTCATCCCGGGCCGGCGGCATCGTATCCGGACCCACGTAACCCAAGACCAAGGGGGAGTTATCGATCATGCCGAAGTCAACCCTTTCCGGGCGCCGGGGGCGCCACCTCGCGGGACTCCTGAGCCTGCTCCTGCTCCTCGCGCTCGCCATTCCGGCGGCGACGTTCGCAAATACCTACAACATGAGCGCGACCGTCGACGGCGGATCGACCACCATCGTCGCGCCCGGCGGCACGGTTTCCGTAGACCTCACCTGACGTTGACGAACGGGTCCAGTTGGCACGGGACCGTACTGGAGAATCGCGACCACGCTACTCGAGCTTCGGCTACACCTGCGCGAACACCGCGAACTTCGACACCAACGGCACTCACTCGGACACGTTCAACGTCACGGCGCCGAAGACCGTGGGCACGTACAACCTGTATCTCTTCGCGAGCTCATCGAGCATCTGCAACAGTGGCTTCACCAGCGTCCTCTGACGCTGACCAATGCCATTCATGTCCAGGTCGCGCTCCAGAACCAGACCATCAGCTTCGGGTCGTATGGCGACCACACGGTCGGTGACGCGCCCTTTGCTCTCACCGCTGCGGCGACGTCCACCCTGCCGGTGACCTTCGTGTCCACGACCACGGGTGTCTGCACCGTCTCGCCCGCTACGCCGTCCCCGACGATGGTCACCATCGTCGCCGCCGGAACCTGCACGATCTCGGCCGACCAGGGCGGGAACGGGACGTACAACCCGGCTCCCCAGGTGCTGGCCTCCTTCACCGTCAACCCGGCCAGCGGCGGCGGCGCCGTGACCCGGCTCGCCGGTGCGGACCGCTACGAGACGGCCGTCGAGATCTCGAAGGCCCTCAACCCGGATCCCGGCGCGGGCATCGACACGGCCTACATCGCGACCGGCGCGAACTTCCCCGACGCCCTCGGCGGCGGACCGCTCGCGGCCAGCAAGCACGGCCCGATCCTCCTCGTCCCGGGCACCAGCATCCCGGCCGTCGTGACGGCCGAGCTGACCCGGCTCCACCCGACCAACATCGTCATCCTCGGCGGCACGGGCGTCGTCTCGTCCGGCGTGGAGACCGATCTGGGCACCTATGGCGCCGTGACCCGGCTCGCCGGTGCGGACCGCTACGAGACCGCCGTCGCGATCTCGCAGGCCCTCAACCCGGGACAGGTCCCATTAACATCGACACGGCCTACATCGCGACCGGCGCGAACTTCCCCGACGCCCTCGGCGGCGGACCGCTCGCGGCCAGCCTCGACGGCCCGATCCTGCTCGTCCCGGGCACCAGCATCCCGGCCGTCGTGACGGCTGAGCTGACCCGCCTCCACCCGACCCACATCGTCATCCTCGGCGGCACGGGCGTCGTCTCGTCCGGCGTGGCGACATCCCTCGGGACGTATGGCGCCGTGACCCGGCTCGCCGGTGCGGACCGCTACGAGACCGCCGTCGCGATCTCCGGGGCGCTCAACCCGACCCCCGGCGCGGGCATCGACACGGCCTACATCGCGACCGGCGCGAACTTCCCCGACGCCCTCGGCGGCGGACCGCTCGCGGCCAGCCTCGACGGCCCGATCCTGCTCGTCCCGGGCACCAGCATCCCGGCCGCCGTGACGGCCGAGCTGACCCGCCTCAACCCGACCAACATCGTCATCCTCGGCGGCACGGGCGTGGTCTCGTCCGGCGTGGAGACGGCGCTGGCCGCCTACCTGGCTCCGTAACGGCCGGGGCGACACCGTCGCCCCGACAGCAGCGAACTCCGGAACAGCTCCGCGACCGCGGGGCTGTTCCGATTACGGGACCGATCCCGGCGTCGCACGGATGATGCCGTGCGGCGCCCGGGTCAACCATTTTCCGGGATCCGTACCATGATCGGCGACCCAGGAGTACTGTTGACGATACTCATCCCGGGCCCGCGCATCGGATCCGGACTCACCTAATCCGAAGACCAAGGGGGAGTTATCGATCATGTCGAAATCAACCCTTTCCGGGCGCCGGGGGCGCCACCTTGCAGGCCTCCTGAGCCTGCTCCTGCTCCTCGCCCTCGCGATTCCGGCGGCGACGTTCGCGAGTTCCACGAACAACAGCGCGACCGTCGACGGCGGATCGAGCACCATCGTCGCGCCCGGCGGCACGGTTTCCGTGACCCTCAACAACACGTTGACGAACGGGTCTTCATGGCACGGGACTGCCTGGGAGATCGCGACCAGCATCGACCTCTTTGCCTTCACCTGCGCGGACACCACGAACTTCGACAACAACGGCAGCCCACTCGGCGACGTTCAACGTCACGGCGCCGACCACCGTGGGCACGTACAACCTGTATCTCAGCGCGAGTTCATCATCGACCACGTGCCTTGGCGGCAATAGCAACTTGCTGACGCTGACCAATGCCATTCATGTCCAGGTCGCGCTCCAGAACCAGACCATCAGCTTCGGGTCGTATGGCGACCACACGGTCGGTGACGCGCCCTTTGCTCTCACCGCTGCGGCGACGTCCACCCTGCCGGTGACCTTCGTGTCCACGACCACGGGTGTCTGCACCGTCTCGCCCGCTACGCCGTCCCCGACGATGGTCACCATCGTCGCCGCCGGAACCTGCACGATCTCGGCCGACCAGGGCGGGAACGGGACGTACAACCCGGCTCCCCAGGTGCTGGCCTCCTTCACCGTCAACCCGGCCAGCGGCGGCGGCGCCGTGACCCGGCTCGCCGGTGCGGACCGCTACGAGACGGCCGTCGAGATCTCGAAGGCCCTCAACCCGGATCCCGGCGCGGGCATCGACACGGCCTACATCGCGACCGGCGCGAACTTCCCCGACGCCCTCGGCGGCGGACCGCTCGCGGCCAGCAAGCACGGCCCGATCCTGCTCGTCCCGGGCACCAGCATCCCGGCCGTCGTCGAAGGCTGAGCTGACCCGGCTCCACCCGACCAACATCGTCATCCTCGGCGGCACGGGCGTCGTCTCGTCCGGCGTGGAGACCGATCTGGGCACCTATGGCGCCGTGACCCGGCTCGCCGGCGCGGACCGCTACGAGACCGCCGTCGCGATCTCGCAGGCCCTCAACCCGGGACAGGTCCCATTAACATCGACACGGCCTACATCGCGACCGGCGCGAACTTCCCCGACGCCCTCGGCGGCGGACCGCTCGCGGCCAGCCTCGACGGCCCGATCCTGCTCGTCCCGGGCACCAGCATCCCGGCCGTCGTGACGGCTGAGCTGACCCGCCTCCACCCGACCAACATCGTCATCCTCGGCGGCACGGGCGTCGTCTCGTCCGGCGTGGCGACATCCCTCGGGACGTATGGCGCCGTGACCCGGCTCGCCGGCGCGGACCGCTACGAGACCGCCGTCGCGATCTCCGGGGCGCTCAACCCGACCCCCGGCGCGGGCATCGACACGGCCTACATCGCGACCGGCGCGAACTTCCCCGACGCCCTCGGCGGCGGACCGCTCGCGGCCAGCCTCGACGGCCCGATCCTGCTCGTCCCGGGCACCAGCATCCCGGCCGCCGTCGACGGCTGAGCTGACCCGCCTCAACCCGACCAACATCGTCATCCTCGGCGGCACGGGCGTGGTCTCGTCCGGCGTGGAGACGGCGCTGGCCGCCTACCTGGCTCCGTAACGGCCGGGGCGACACCGTCGCCCCGACAGCAGCGAACTCCGGAACAGCTCCGCGACCGCGGGGCTGTTCCGATTCATGATGCCGCTGGCACTCCGCGCCGTCCCGTACCATGCCGTGCCATGCGTGCTGCGACAACCGAGGAACCGCCGGACCGACCCTGGCGCCACGCGCTCATCGTCATCGGTGCGACGTTCCTTGCCTCGCGCGTTCTCCTGGTCCTGATTGCCCTGGTCGTCGAGTTCGCCCTGCCGATCAGTTACACGCCACCGAGCTTCAGCTCCGCGCCGGTCCTCGCCAGCCTCACCGGCAGCGACAGCGTCTTCCTGCTCGGGATCGCCGCGAATGGGTATCACGCGCTCCCGGTCCACGATGCCTACCTCGACTGGGCGTTCTTCCCGCTGTACCCGGTCGTGACGCGAATCGCCGCGGTTCTGACCCTCGGCAACCTCGCGCTGGCCGGCGTCCTGGTATCGAACCTGGCGCTGCTGCTGAGCGCCTGGCTGCTGTACCGGCTCGGGGAGCAGCGTCTCGGACCCGAGCGAGCCCTCCTTGCGGTCGTCTACCTGATGATCGCGCCCGGGGCCGTGGCGTTCGGCATGGCCTACACGGAGAGCCTGTTCCTGCTGCTGGCGCTCATCGCCGTCGCCGCGGCGGAACGGGGCCGGTGGGGCGTCATGGGAGTGGCGTACGGGCTGGCGACCCTCACGAGGCTGCCCGGCCTCCTGCTGGCGGTTCCGCTGGTCCTGATCGTCTTCCAGTCCGGGCAGCGCTCCTGGCGAGCCTTCCTGCCGTTGGCGCTCGGTCCGATCGCCCTCGGTGGCTTCACGATCTACCTGTGGCAACGATTCGGCGTCTGGTTCGCCTACCTGCAGGCCCAGGTGGCCTGGAACAACCCCGCCGCGACCGTCGCCGGGGGCGGCCTGCCCGGCGGGACCGAACCCCTCGTCGCGCTCCTCATCGGGACCCTGCTCTTCTACACGTTCCTGCTCGTGTATGCCCGGCCGGACAGGCTCGACCTTCCTTCGATCAGCTACATCCTCGTCGGGCTCCTGACCGTCATCGGGTCCCTCCGCCTGCTGTCAGTCGGCCGCTACCTGTCCGTCATCTGGCCCTTCTCGTGGCTGCTCGCCGGGAGGGGGCGCCTGACCCGGATGCTCTGGCCGGCGGTTTCAGGCGCGCTGTTCTCGTTGTACGCCCTCCTGCATTTCACGCAGACCCTCGCTCCCTGATGGGGGTGTCCGTCAGGATTCTGGACCCGCCCGACCCCGGCCGCCGCCCCGGAACGCTGCCGGGCGACGGACATCCGCAGGTGTACGAGCCGACGTGCGAAATCGACGTAGTTGACCCGCGCGACGAAGCGCTCTTCCCAGACGCGGCGACTCTCGAGGCGCTTGGCCAGCGCGGCCGGCGGATCCTCGACCAGGGCCAGCAGCGCATCGGCGATCTCGTCCGCCGAGGGGTCCGCGGAGACCAGCGCTCCGTTCCGCTCGGAGACGATCTCGGGGTTCCCACCCACGGCCGTTGCGATGATGGGGATGCCACAACTGGCCGCCTCCATGATGGCGACCGGGGACCCTCCTTCCGACGAGCTCGCGTTGATGAACGCGGCGACGGGTTCCTGCTGGTAGAACGCGATGATCTCCGCGGTGGTCCGGTACCCGTGAAGGATGGCCTCGACGTTCTCCGGAGGATCGGCCCGGGCAGCCCGTTCGATCGCCTCCGACTCCTCGCCGTCGCCGAAGTGGTGCCACTCGAAGCGGAGGTCGGGCCTGCGGCGAGCGGCCCGCTCGACGCCGTCGAGGATGAGGCCCACCCGTTTCACCGGGTGCATCCGCGAACAGGACACGATGACGTGCCGGCGACCGGAGGGCGAGGGGCTTACCCGCCCGGGATCGTCGACACCCAGCCGGGAGACCTCGCAGCGCGGCTCGAACCAGGGGTAATGGTCGACCGTGTACCGCATCCCGCACTCCGAGACCGCGTACAGGCGGTCGAGGCGCTCGAGCGTCGACCTGCGCAGGGGGATGTACGGCGGGCGGTGTCGCTCGGCGAACAGGTCGAAGCCGTTCACCCGCGTCACGACCACGAGCCCCGGATGCTCGTCCTTTGCCAAACCCAGTCCGGCCGTCAGGGCTTCACACCAGAACGTGTAGGCGACGCACCGGTCGGGGTCAACCGTAGCGTGTCGCACCAGGTCCCGGAACCAGGATCTCGTGATCTCGGCTCGGCCGGCTGCCAGTATCAGCCGCTTCAGCGCGCGAGGGCTGGTCGATGATCGACGGGCGCTCGGCGATATCGCCCCAGAACAGGCGGCTCGCCAGGGCGCGCGTGACGAGCAGGACGCCGATCCACCTCGACGCGAGGCGCGTCGCCAGGCTGTCGTCGACGTCGATCCCGTCGGGCGGCGTAGATCCGGCTCGCCACCGAACCGAGCGGGGACCACGACGACGCGCTCGAAGACCTCGCGCAGTGGTGCGAGCTGTGGCTCGACGAACGTCTGTTCGTGCTCGACCGTATACGGGTACGAGTGGGTGAGGACGAGGAGCGTCGCGCCCGTCGGCGACGCTCCGGCTGCAGCGGCCACCTGCGTAGGATACGGTCCGTCGGCCACGGGCCCGAGGGGACGCGAGGGGAAGGACGAGGTAGGCGTCCAGATGTCAGGGGATCTCCGGCTCTCACGAGGCCTGCCACCGGGCAGATCACCCGCATCACCGCACGACCGGTGGCGTACGCCCGTGAGGCTTCGGTCCGGAGCGGCCGCGGCCCTGGGATCGGGGACCGTGGGGGCGACCGTCGCGCGCGCGATGGTCACCACCTCTGCGAGCCAGGTGGTGATCGTCGTTCTGGTGTTCGCCACCTCGATCGCCCAGGCCCGGCTGCTGGGAGCGGCCGGGCGAGGCGAGCTCGCGCTGTTCACGAACGCCAGCGCCATCGCCGTGCTCGTCTGCGGCCTCGGGATCAATTCGGCGATCACGTACTTCGTCGCCTCTGGGGCAGCACAGCCGCGAGCCCTGTTCCGGACGCTTCGTCCGGCGTTCGCGTTGACGGTCCTGGTGGTGCTCGCCCTGTCGGCGATCATCACGACGTCGGGCCTGCGGCGATTCCTGCCCGCGAGCCTTCCCGACGCGTGGCTGGTCCTGGCGCTGACCCTGTATTTCGCGCTGACCCAGGCCGGCAGCTGGCTTGGCGCGGGCCTCGCGGCACGGCGAGCGTTCACCCCGATCAATGCAACCGCGGTGCATCGTTGCCGGCTGCGGCACCGTGGTCTCGGCAGGCCTGCTCTGGTTCTCGCCGGCCTGGGCGAACAGCGGCGGCCATCGTCGCGCTCCTGGTCGCCCTCGAAGGGCTTCGGACGGCGCTCCTGGCCGGGTTCCTCGTCCGACACCGGTGGCTCGCGCGTCGGGGCGAGGCGGCAGCGACCGGGGCGGCCGAGCACCGCCTCACCTATCGTGCAGCTATGGCGCTACTCGGCGCTGACGTTCGCCGTCAACGCACTCCAGTTCCTGACGTACCGGTCCGACCTGTGGATCGTCGACGCCTTCCACGGGACCGCGGTGGTGGGCGTCTATGCCCTTGCCGTCTCGCTCGCCCAACTCGTGTGGATCGTGCCGGGAGCGGCCGCGAGCGTCCTGTTTCCGTATGCCGCGATGCTGGAGACGTCAAGCTCGGCGAAGCTCGCGTTGCGGGCTGCGCGCTTCGCGCTGCTTGCCAGTGCGGCGTGCGGCATCGCGGGCTGGATCGCAAGCGAGCTGCTCGTCGTGACCCTGTTCGGTCAGGAGTTCGCGGAGGTCCCGTCGGCTGATCGGCATCCTGCTGCTGGGGATCGTCCCGTTCTCTGTGGCCAAGGTCCTGGGCAACTACCTCGCGGGGTCGAATGCCATCGGGATCAATGCCATCGCGACGATCATTACCTTGGTCATCGCAATCGGCCTGGCACTGCTCCTGATCCCGGGCATGGGTGCGGTGGGCGCCGCGTGCGCTACGGCCGTCGCCTATTCGTTCCAGACGCTGCTGCTGGTGGCCCTCTTCGCCCGCCGGACCGAACTGCCGCTCAGGGCCGTGATGCTCCTGCGCGTCCCGGGCTGACCGGGAGTCGGGGGTCCATCGCCCCAGCTCGGTCGGCCTCGACAACTTCGGTCAGCAGCGCGGACCACCGCTCGGCCAGATGACGCCGATCGAAGCGGGCCAGCACCTCGTCGGAAGCGCCGGTGAAGGAAGGGTCCCGGGCGAGCTCGACGGCGCCCTTGATCGCGGCCTCAAGGCCCGGCCGATCGAAGGGATCAGCCACGAGGCCGGCGCCCGACGCGCCAACGAGCTCGGCGGCTGGCCCCTCGGGGCCAACGAGCAGGATCGGCCGACGCAGGGCCATGCACTCGTACACCTTTCCCGTCATGGTGTTGACCCCGATGCCGAGGCCGACGGTGAACACGAGCAGGACATCAGCCTCGGCCATTGCCCGGAGGGCTTCCGCATGCGGGACGGGGGGGCTATGCCGACCGACTCGGGGGGGATGGCGGACGTCGCGAGCGAGCGGGCCCGGGGACCGATCGGGCCGAGCAGGTCGAGCCTGCGCGAGCCGGGCTCCCGCCTGGCCAGGTCCCCGAACACCTCCATGAAAGGGCCGACATCCTGCGAATCCTGGAGCGAGCCCGCGAACTGGAAACGGACGGGACGATCCGGCGCGGCCGGCAGTCGGGCCGGGAACCCGGCGAGATCCGCCGGATCGAATCCATTGTCGATCGCCTCGAACCGGCTACGAAGCCGTGGATAGCGATCCTGCAGGACCTCGCACTCGCGCGCGGACGCGTGCACGATCCTGGCGGACCGCCTGACGCACCGCGCCTCCAACAGCCGCTCGATCGGCGCATGCCATGGGGCGGGGTTGGCCCGCATGGGGTTGTCCGACCAGTTGTCGCGCAGGTCCATTACCAGTGGAAGCCGGTGTCGCCGAGCCAGCCTCACGGCGGCCAGGTGGACGCTGTGCGGCGGCCCGGAGGCGAGCAGGACATCGGGATTGCCGAGCTCCGAGGCGTCAAGTCTCGACACGCGCCACGCCCATCCGACGTATCGGTCTGGGATGAGGAGCGACCGAACCGTCGCCTTCGCCGCGCTGGCAGCGCCGTAGTCGCCGGACGGGCCGGTTACCGAGTCGCGTGCCTCGTCGCTCCCCGCCCTGATCCTGGCCGGCCGAAGCGACGTGCTGATCGTCCGGACGTCGACCTCGGGTGGAATCTCGTCGACCAGCGCCGGGTCGACGACGTCCCAAAGGTCCCATCTCCCCGGACCACCGTGACATCCCAGCCAAGGCCGGGCAGGTACTTGGCGAGCTTCCCCATCCGGAACACGCCGCCGCCGCCCATGGGCGGAAATACCGTCGTCAAGATCGCTACTTTCGGTCGATCCACGCCAACTCCATGGTGGTTCTCAGCAAGGGATGATCGCGGACAGGATACCGGCGGTCGCGTCCGATCCCAGGTCCGTGCCGGACGCCAACGCCGAGGGCGACGACCGTATGGCATTCTACGTCGGCCCATGTCGCGCTCAGCCGCCGCCGCGAACCCGGAAGTTTCGATCGTCGTCATCGCCTTCAACGAGCGTGCCCACGCTGCCGAGTGCGTCCGGGCCATCCTCGGCCAGCGAACAGATGCCGCGTTCGAGATCGTCTTCGTCGACGACGGCTCCACCGACGGGACCGCCGAAGCTGTGATCGTCGCGGCCGGCGGCGACGAACGGTTCCGGGTCATCCGGCTGCCGTCGAACCGCGGACGCGGCGCGGCCCGGGCGGCCGGCGTCGAGGCCGCCCGCGGACGGGTGATCGGGTTCGTCGATTCCGACATCACGCTGCCGCCCGACTGGCTGGCCCGCTGCCTGGTGGAGTTGCCTGGGCACGCCGCCGTCGGCGGGATCGCGGTTCCGGATGGGGACGCCACGGTTCTCGCCCGCCTGAGCGGCGCATTGCCGCGAGAGGTCCCCGGCAGCGCGCCGATCACCGGCAACAACGTCCTGTTCGACGCGGGCGTCCTCGACCAAACGGGGTTCGATCCCGGCGATCGGCTGGGCGAGGACTTTCGCCTGGCGCACCGGCTGCTCCGGAACGGGTATCGGCTCCGGCGGGTCCCCGGGCTGACCGTGCGCCACGAGGAACGCAAGAGCTACGGTGGCGCGCTCCGTTGGCGCTTCGAGAACGGGGTCGACGCCGCATCCCACCCGCGCGAGCTCGGGGTCGTTCGCCTCGCAGACGTCGTCTGGATCGGGTGGTCCGGTGCATGGATCGTGGGCGTCTTCGGGGCGGTCGCCGCGTCGCCGTGGTGGCTGCTGCTCGGGCCGGCGGCGAGTGTCGCGGCCGGGGTCATGCACGGCGTGACGCGGTTCCACCCCCGGCCCGTGGGGCCGTTTCTGCTTGCCTGCGGCGCCGCGGTGCCGCTGATGACCGCCTACCTGGTCGGTCGAACGCTCGCGCTGCCGCGACTCATCCTCGGCCGCTGACGCCGCCGCCCTCATCCTCGGGCGGGTCCGGCTCGCGCACCCCTGCAAGCAGGCTCATCAGCATGTACACGAGCAGGCGCGGCGAGGCGAGGGTCGAGAGCGCGACCGCGGCCGGCCAGCCCCATCTGGTCGGCGCCAGGAGGACGGCGGCGATCGCCCCGCCGGCCGCGAGGATGGCCCAGAGATACGGCGAGATCGCATACGGGCTGATGTTCTGGACCTCGGCCACCTGGTCGGGCCCCAGACCCGAAAAGAACGCCTTCGATTCCGGCGGGCGCGAGGACGAACTGCGCCAGGCCGAGGATCAACGTCCATCCTATCATCGCGCCGACGGCCTGGTAGTCACGACGGCCGAGCCACCAGATCGCGATGAGCATCGGGAACAGCTTCAGCTTGCCGGCGAACGCGACCGACCACGGCTGGCCAATCGCCATCAGGACGTCATGGGGACCTGGGCCTGGCCGATGCCAGCGCCCAGCCGAGCGGGATCCCCAGCAGGCCCAGGGCGAGCCAGGTCCGCCGTCGCCGCCGAGGCGCCGGAGCAGGCGAAGAAGCCCGCGAGGACCACGCCTCCCACCACGCGAACGCGTGAACGGGAGCCGCGCCACGGGGCGCAGGAGGATCGCAAGCAGGGGCGGGTAGGGAAGAAGTCCGTGGGATCGGGTCGGCGTCGGCGGTGTACAGGTCTGACCGGGGTTCAGCCGTGTCGCCGCGTCGTAGTAGGCGCGGACGTCGGCGATCGGGTCGGTCATGAGGTGGCGCCACAGCACGTAGCCGCCGGCGAGGGCCCCGAGAACGGCCAGGGCGAACAGCGCCAAGCGGCCTGCGCGGAGGGCCAGACGCGGCCGTGCGTGGCGCGCATCGACAGGCGCGGTCCGGCCCGGCCCGATGTAGCCGCCCGGGCGGCTGTGGCCGCGGCGCCGGCAACCGCCTGCGGCTGGGACCTCCCCCGTCACGGGTGCGGACCCGCGGATCGGGACCACCGTGGCCACGAGGATACTCAAGGCGCTCAGCCACACGATCGGGAGGCTGATCAAGACGGCGAGCGGCGCGACGCGGCGCCAGCGAATTGCGGCCACGCCAAGCCCGACTGCGACCAGGAGCCGCGGCGCGAACGCTATCCCGTGGGACAGGTTGGTCCACCACTCCGGCTCTCGCGCGGTCGAGAGGAAGTCGAGGTACGCCGACCACTGCGCTGGCGCGACGACGATCGAGGCCGCGACGGCGCCGAGTGCGACGGCCGCACCCCGCAGGAACATCCGGCGATCGAGGAAGAATGCGAGCGGCGCGAGCGGAAGTGCGGCGAGCTTCACGACGGGTGGGATGCTCCACGACGCGACGCTCGCACGCATCACGAGTGCACAGATCGCGGCGATCGGCAGGTTCACGTTCGCGTAGGCGAGCTCAATGATCACCGGGGGAAAGATGAGGATCGAGAGTCCGGCCCGCGTCCAACTCCCGATCGCGACCCGCAGGCAGGCGACTTCGAGCGCGCGCCATGCCCAGACGAACGCAACCTGCGGCAGGACCGCAAGCGGCGTGACGACCTGGGCGAAGAGCGGCGAGTAGAGGTAGGCACTTGCCGTGCCGGCGTCCTGTCCGTAGAGGAGGTCTCGTCCACGATCGCACGGCCCGCGCGCAAGTAGGCGAGAGCATCGGACCCGCCCGTGCCGCCGCTGCCCTCGATGCCTAGGCCGAGGAGAATCCAGATCCCGAAGGCGAACCCGACCACGGCGGCGCCCTGGGCCACTCGGGTCGCGACACGCCCAGACGGCAGGCTGGGCGAGGAGATCGCACGGCGGAGCGCCGACGTCACATGCCCTGTCCCGTTACCGGCACGAGTGTGCCCGATGATTCGGGCGCCCATGTTGGACGCGAGGCGCAGCCGCTCGAGAGCGGGGATCGCTGCCAGGACCGAGAGTCCGGAAATCCACAGAATCGGGAGTGCCAGCGCGGCGCCTGCCGGGACCGTCCATGAGCGGTCGGTCCGTGCACCCCACGCAACGAGGAGCGCCGCGGCGGGCAGCCGGATCAGGAGCGGGATGCCGATGTAGAACTGCTGCGTCGGGCCGTTGGCGACCGGCAGCAGCCCGTCGATGATCCACTCCCGCCAGAGCCGGCCATCGATGAGCAGGGACGCGGCCACGATCGCCGCCGTCACGCCGAGCGCGATTCCGAGCTGGCGCCACTCGCGCCGGACCGCGAACCAGATGAGGCCCACGCCCGGCGTGACCTTCGTCAGGAGCACGAACGCCCACGCCGCGGGATATCGCATCCCGAGCGCGATTGCGGCAGCGATGAGCAGGTGGACGTTGCCGTGGTACAGCTCGAGGGCCACGGGCGGAAAGGCAAGGATCAGCAGCGGACCGGCGAACCCGCCGACCCACCCGGTGCGCCCGAGCCAGATCACGGTCCCGACGAGGACCGCCGACCAGAGCCACCAGAAGCTGGGCCATTGGAGGAGCGCGGCAGGCGCGAACAGGCGGGCCGCGACCGGCGTATACGGAAAGGCGCCGAGCTCCCCGGCCACGCGCGCGTAGGGATGGGCGAGATCCACCGACCAGTAGGCGAACGCGTCGAACCCGACGGTGCGCGCGGCCGGCGCTACGACGACGAACAGGTACGCAGCAAAGATCAGGCCCCCGGCGGCCAGGCCGTCGCGGATCGCGCGCCGGTTGCGCAGGCCAGGAGGTCCCACGTAGCGCGCGCCGAGATCCGCGATCGTCATCTCCGGATAGTACGGGGCCTTCTCCAGCGCGCCCGACCGAATCGACGTCCCGGCCCCAGGCGCGCGGCACGTTCGGCGCGGACGGCTCCGTCCCGGCTCCGTCCCGGCTCGTCCCGCTCCGTCCCGGCTCCGTCCCGTCGCTGAACGCCACCCTTCCGCCCCATACACGTCGCTGAATAAGCGGCGCCTCCCGGCGGCCAGCGGCGCCTCCCGGCGGCCAGCGGCGCCTCCCGGCGGCCAGCGGCGCCTCCCGGCGGCCAGCGGCGTCTCCCGGCGGCCCACCGTGAACGCCGGCGGCCTGGCCGCGGTGAACGTCGGCGGGCCTCCATCAAAGCCCGATGACCGCCAGGCAATCCACGGCCGGTCTACTCCGCAGATGTGCAAGGCGCCTCCCCCAGACGGTCCGCGGACGCAGGCCGGGCTCGAACGTCTCGGCCGGACCTTCGCTCGACTTCGCGTGTCACGGGGCTTCACCCAGGCGGCGCTCGGCGAACGGATCGGCCTGTCGCAGGCATCGGTGTCGCGGTTCGAGAACGGCCTCCAGCCGGGCCTCGGCGCTCGCTGGCTGGCCCGGATGATGATCGTCCTCGACGTCTCGAACCTCGAGCTCGAGCGCCACCTCGTCGAGCTGCCGCCACCAATCACCGCGCGTTTCGACTCAATCTTCGACATTTGGCCCTGAAGCGCAGGCGAATTCCTGTCGACGGGCGATACCCGGCGATCGGCATTCTCCGGGCAGGCGCACAGCCGTCCTCGCCTGACCCACACGATATTCAGCGACACGTATGCGCCAGGAAGGGTGCCCTCGACCGGAGGTTGGCCGTGGCCAGGAAGGTCGCCCTCGGCCGGAGGCGTGGCCCGCCCAGAACGGGTGCCCTCGGCCGGCGGCGTGGCCCGCCCAGAACGGGTGCCCTCGGCCGGCGGCGTGGCGCCTGCAAAGCACCCGCGTCACCCGCAGAGCGGGCCCTCCCGCCTGCTACGCTCCCATATCGTGCGGACTCCCTGGCGGACACCGATCGCGCTGTTCCTGCTGGCGCTGCTGGTCCGCCTCGCGTTGATCGCGATCTACCCCGACGCGGCCTACCCGGACAGCTACTACTACGTCGACGTCGCGCGGGCAATCGCGGCGGGCCATGGCCTCAACGTCGACTTCATCTGGGTCTTTGCCGAGGTTGGCAACAAGATTCCGGCGGTCCCGACGCTGCCGGTCCCGTCGAACGCCCACTGGCTCCCCCTGGCGAGCTTCCTCCAGGTGCCGTTCATCAACCTCCTCGGTCCCACGGCGTTCGCCTCGGCCCTGCCAATGGCCCTCGTCGGCTCGATCGCGGCGCCGCTGACCTGGGCGATCGCCCGCGACGCGAAGGCCGTTCCGCTCGTGGCCGTCACGGCGGGCGTCGTGAGCGCGGTGCCCGGTGCCGCCACGGTATTCATGGCTCAGCCCGAGAACTTCGCGATCCTGCACCCGCTGGTCGCGGCCGCGATCTGGTGCACAGCGCGAGGCCTCAAGGGCGACGGCCGCGCCTTCGCCTTCGCCGGGCTCCTCGCGGGTCTGGCGTCGCTCGGCCGCAACGACGGGGTGTTCCTGGGCGGCGCCATCGGGCTGGTCTGGCTCATCGACCGGATCCGCTGGTGGCGTGCCCGGCGAGGCACGGGCAGCTGGGTCCACGTGGAGGACCGGCGGCCGATCTCGTTCCTGGCGGCGGTCGGCTGTCTCGCCCTCTTCATGCTGGTGATGGGTCCGTGGTGGGCACGCCAGCTCGCAGTCTTCGGATCGATCTCCCCGACGAGCTCGAGCGGCGCGGCGCTGTGGATCCGCACGATCAGCGAGTGGAACTCGATCACCGCCCATCCCAGCCTCCAGACGTTCCTCGCCCAGGGCTGGGGCCCGATCATCGCCAGCCGCCTCGCGGGCCTGTCGTCGGCGATCGGGAACTACGTGGTGGTCATCGGGTCCGTGGTGCTGGTCCCGTTCCTCCTCATCGGCGCGATCGGGCGGGTCAGGTCCCGCGACTTCTCGCCGTGGTTCGTCTATACGCTCGTGGTCTTCGCGGCCGCCACGATCCTCTATCCACTCCACGTCCCGGGCGGCGCGTTCATCCATTCGGCGATCGGCTTGGCGCCGCACGCGGCGATCCTGTCGATGGAGGGCGTGCTCATCGTGGTCGGCTGGATCGCCGGCCGGCGACGGGCCTGGAACGAGGGCACGGCAGCGGCATTCTTCGCCTGGGGGATGGTCGGCCTCGTGGTGGCGATGGCTGTCGTCTTCGGGCGATCCGTTCAGCAGTCGTGGGACGCCACGCGCCAGCCCCGGATCGCGCTTGCGGCGGAGCTCGAGGCGCTCTCGGTGCCGTCGTCCGACCGCCTGCTCTCGATCGACGCGGCGGGGTTCAAGTACTGGACCGGGCACCCGGGCGTGGTGACGCCCGACGATCCGATCGACACGATCGAGGCCGTGGCGCGGGCCTACGACACCCGCTGGCTGGTCATCGAAAAGGACGACGCGGCGCGGGCCCTGGGTCCGGTGCTCACCGGCGATCTGACCGTGCCGTGGATCGGGTCCCCGGTCTTCACGGTTCCCGACCGGGCCGGCGGTCCGCCGAAGCTCGCGCTCTACCCGGTGTGCACGACCGCGGGCGACACTCGCTGTGCCGGGTCCGGGTGAGGCGCACCTCGCCATGACACGGCGCGAGGCGTGGGCCTCGGCGGCCCTCGTCACCATGGCGGCGATCCTCGTTCGCGCCTGGGCAGCGACCATCATCACCTTCCCGCGGCCCGAGGACACCGCCTACTACGTGGGGGTCGCGCGCAACCTGCTCGACGGCCGCGGCCTGGTCAGCGACGCGATCTGGAGCTTCGCGACGCCGCCGCTGTCCTTTCCCCGCCCGGCGTTCGAGGTCTGGCTGCCGCTTCCCGCGTTCCTCGACGCGATCCCGATGTGGCTCTTCGGCGCGACCGGTCGTGACGCGCTGCCGCTCGACGCACTCCTTGCGAGCTTCCGCGCCGCGCAGTGGGCGTCGATCCTCGAGGGCGCGCTCGTGGCGGTCCTTGCCTGGCGGCTCGCCGCGGATGTCGCGGTCGAACGCTCGATGTCGCCGGGGCGTGCCCGGACGCTCGCGCTCGGCACCGGGCTGACGGTCGCGGTCTACCTGCCGCTGGTCCTCCACTCCGCCCTGCCCGACTCGACGATGCCGTTCGCGGTGCTCGTGCTCGCCGTGTGCCTGCTCGCCGGGCGGCTCGAACGGGACGCGAGGAATGCGCGGGACGCGTGGGTCGGGGCGGACGGTGGCTCGGCGGCAACCACGGCGCCCGTCCCGTGGCGCGACCGCCGCGTCATCGCGATCGGCGTCCTCCTGGGAATCGCCGCGCTGACCCGGAACGAGGCAATCTGGCTCGCGCTCGGCTGGGTCGTCGTGGCATGGGGGATCGCCCGGACGCGAGGGGGCTGGATCCGCCTGGTCGCAGGCGCGGCAGTGCCTGCCCTGATCGTGTTCGCGCCGTGGGCCGTCCGCGATTGGCTGACCTTCGGCAGCCCGCTGCCGGGCCAGGCACTCGCCAACGCACTGTCACTGACGGGCCGCGACATCTTTGCCTGGGAGGTCACGCCGACGCTCGCCCGCTACTTCGATGCCGGGCTCCCGACCCTCGTCGGGCTCCGCTGGACTGGGTTCATCCATAACCTCGTGAGCGTCCTGCTGCTGCCCGGGATGCCGATCGCGGCGATCGGGCTGGTCGCCCTGCCCTGGTCGGCCCGCGGGACGGCGCTCCGACTCCTCGTGGTCTTCGCTTCGATCACGTTCGTGGCGGCAACGCTCCTCTTCCCGGTCTCGACGACATGGGGCACGTTCCTCCACGCGGCCGCGGCCGTGCAGGTGCTGCTGGTCGTGTCCGCGCTCCTGGGGCTCGACGCCTTCCTTGCCGCGATCGGCCGGCGTCGAGGCTGGACCCGCCACGTGGCCTGGCTCGGCGCAGTGCTGGGAATCGCCGGTGGGGCATCTTCACGGCCGTGCTGCTGCCGTCGTTCGGGCGCGATGGCGATGCGGTTCGCGCCCGGTACGTGGACCTGCCGGACGGCGCTTCGCGCGGCCGGGGTGAACCTCGTGATCCGCCAGTCTTCGGCGCAGGCCCACATCGGCCCCGGCCGTCATCACCGACTTCCCGATCTACTTCGCGGAGACGACGGGGATCAACGCCGATCGCGCTGCCCGACGAGTCCCCGATCGCCGTCCTGGACCTCGCCCGCGCGTTTCCGGGCACAAACCTCGTCGTCGTCAGCGCCGACAACGACGGGCTCTGGCCCGAGATCGCTGCGACCGACCCGATCGGGGTTCGATGCTTCGAACCCGTGCCGCTCCGGAGCGAGGATCCCGCGCTCGCCGATATTCGGGTCCTCCGGATCACCTGTCCGTAGGGCGGCGCGGTATCGCGGACCGCGATGCGGGCGCGGCGTCCCGTGCGTGGGCGGCAAGTCCTCGATATCCCCCCGTGTGCCAAATAGGCGCCAGAGGAGTACAAGTCGCGCGGACGAGCCAGTTCGGGAACGAACAGCGATGACGAGGCGGGTCGTTTGTCCCGCGCCGATCGGGGATCGGGACAATTCCGCCCCATCGATCCGGTCCGCGCGGATCCAGCCGCGCCCAGTACCCCGGTGGTGACTATTTGACGATCGTCGTCGTCGACGACCTGGCGCGGACGTGCGGCGCGGGCGACGTGCGGGCGGGCGACGTGCGGGGGGCGCCGCACGGGGCGGACCGAGGCGGCACGTGGCGCGCCGGCAACGGAATCGGGCCCCGGGCGGCCACGGATTGAGCCCGTCGGCGCCGGTCCGTGACGGTCCGGTGTGGTCGAGATGGGATCGGTTGGCATTGCCGGTCCCGGACGGCCCGTATACTCGCCGCGCATGACTGTCGAACGAGATATCGAGCCCCGCGACGATCGCCGCGAGGAGCTCATGGCCGAGGCGCAGGCCGCGGTGACCTACAGCGCCAATGCGCTCCGTGCCATCCGCGATCGGTATCGCCAGAACCAGCTCGACCAGCTCGGCTACTGGGAACGGCTCCGGGACGAGCTGGCGATCGTCGATCGCCGGAGGTCTGACGCGGCCACCGCCGCCGCATCCGATGCCGCAGCAACCGATGCCGCTGCGACCCCCCCGGCCACGGGAACGTCGGACGTGCCATTGCCCGCGACGGCCGATCCCGCCGCTCCCCCAAACGACGAGTCCGCGGCCGGCGCCGCCGAGGCCGGCGCGGCCGACGCTCGCATCCGGGCACTTCGACGAGACGAGGCGATCGCTGCCCGGACCTCGGGCGCCGAGGCCGCCGAGCTCGCGCGCCTCGAGCTCGCGGTCAAGAATCTCGAGAGCGTCTGGCTGTTCCTCAGCCGCGACGACGCGTCGCTGGTCTCCGACCCAGGCGGCTCCGCGTCGCCGGCCGAGATGCAGATGCGAATCGTGGAGGCCCAGGAGGCCGAGCGGACCCGCCTCGCACGGGAGGTCCACGACGGCCCCGCACAGGCCCTCGCCAACGCCACCTTCCAGGTCGAGATCGTGGAGCGCAACCTGGCTCGCGATCCTGCCCTCGCCGCGGCCGAGCTGCGCCTGCTCCGCGACCTCCTCCGTCGCGAGCTCGGCGACGTCCGGGCGTTCATCAGCCAGCTCCGGCCCCCGATCCTCTCGGATCTGGGCCTGACGGGAGCGATCCAGGACACCGCCGGCCAGGTGTCCGAGATCATGGGGATCCCGATCAACGTGGACATCCACCCGTCGATCAACGAGCTCTCGGAGGTCACCGAGACGGTCATCCTCCGGATCATCCAGGAGGCCCTCCAGAACGTCCGTCGCCACTCGCTGGCGAGGAAGGCCAGCGTCAAGGGCACGGCCGGTCGTGACGGCTGGACCGTGGAAGTTCGCGACGACGGCCGTGGCTTCGACGTCGGCGCCGTGGCCGCTCGGGGCCGGAGAAACTTCGGCCTGCAGTTCATGCGCGAACGCGCGGAGTTGATCGGCGCAAGATTCGAAGTACGATCGCGGCCGGACGGCGGAACCGTGGTCCGGATCGCGATTCCGCGGGGAGTAGAGGAGACCTCATGAGTGCGATGGAGTACAGCGGCCCGGAGCGGCGGCGCCGGCTCGGCGAGGAGCAGGTTCGAATCCTGATCGTCGACGACCATGTCCTCTTCCGGGTGGGCATCGCCCAGATCCTCTCCAAGGAATCCGACCTGGAGGTCGTGGGGGAAGCCGAGGACTCCCGCAGCGCGATGGAAGCCGCGCTCGACACGACGCCGGACATCATCCTCATGGACCTGTCCCTGCCGTCTCCGGGGGGCATCGAGACCACGCAGCGGATCAAGCGTGAGCTGCCCGCGGTCTCGATCATCGTCCTGGCCGTCCAGGAGGACGAGGACGCCCTGTTCGACGCGATCAAGGCCGGCGCCGCGGCATTCATCCTCAAGGATGTCAGCGCGGACGACCTCGTGAACATCATCCGGCGCGTCTCGAACGGCGAGTACCTCATCAACGACAAGGTCTTCTCGCAGCCCGCCGTCGCCTCCCGGGTCCTCAAGGAGTTCCGCGAGCTGGCCGTCTACGGCCAGGAGGCCGCCCCGATCTTCGCCCCGCTGTCGCCGCGCGAGGTCGAGATCCTCGACAACATCGCCCAGGGCATGACCAACAAGCAGGTCGCCTACACGCTCTCGATCAGCGAGCAGACCGTCAAGAACCACATGAGCTCGATCCTCCGAAAGCTCTCCGTGAACGACCGGACCCAGGCCGTCGTGTACGCGATGCGCCAGGGCTGGATCAAGATGCCGGAGGACTGAGCGGTTCCATCCCTCCGCTCGAATCCCCGAACGTGAAGCAGCACTCGTGAGCACCGCGCCGGAAGTCGCCGCACAGCTTGCCGCCGATGCCGCGCAGCTGGAGCGTGAGACTGCCGAGATCGAACTCCTCGTGACCCAGGCTCGGGCCGAGGCAGCCCGGCACGAAACGCGCCGCGCCGCCGCGGCCGACAAGCTCTCCAACCTCTCCGACGGCGCCACCGTCAAGGAGGCCGTGGACCTCGCGAACCAGGTCGCGACCCTGACCCGGCGGGCCGCCCTCATGGACGGCCAGGTCGAGATCCTCGAGGGCAAGCGGAAGTCGATCCTCCGCCTCCAGGAATTGGTCAGGACCACCGAGGCGCGCTTCCTGGAGATGACCACGGGCAAGCCGGCCGCGAGTCCGACCGGGACGGAGGACGGCGAGGAGGCCGGCGAGGACGCCGTCATCCCGGTGGCCGTCTCCCGCCTCGTGCTCACCGCCCAGGAGGACCTGCGCCGCGAGATCGCGCGCGCGATGCACGACGGCCCCGCCCAGAGCCTCACGAACATCGTCCTCCAGGCAGAGATCGTCGAACGCCTCGTCGCCCGCGACCCGACGCGTGCCGCGGGCGAGCTCCGGCAGCTCGTCGCGATGGTCCAGCAGACGCTCGAATCGACGAAGTCCTTCATCTTCGATGTCCGCCCGATGGTTCTCGACGACCTCGGCCTCGTGCCGACGCTCCGCCGTTCGGCCCGGGATCGCGGGCAGCGGGCCGGCATCGCGGTCGCGTTCGAATCGATGGGTGTCGACCGGCGGCTGCCGGCCGCGACGGAGAGCGGCACGTTCCGGATCGTGGACGAGGCCCTCGCGGCCTACCTCGCCGCGCGACCGGACCGCGTCTCCCTGGGCCTGGACTGGGGCGACTCGCTCGTCGTCGACCTGCGCGCCGAGCGCGCCCCGGCCGAGGTTGCACCGATGGCCTTCTCCGAGCCCGCCGAAGCGATGCCGGCCGCCCTCGCCGCGATGGCCGCCGACCGGCGGGTGAAGCACGAGAAGGCCGCCGACGCCGCGCGGCACGCGGCGGTCGTGCGCCTGTCCGATCGGCTCGCCAAGGATCTCCTGGGGCGTGCTCGGACGATCGGGATCGAGGCCGAGATCCTCGACGATGGCGGCTCCCTGCGCCTCGTCGTGCCCGTTCCTGGCGGCGCTCCCGATGCCGATGAGCCGGAGGCGGCGACGGACTGACGGTGCCCGGAGGCACCGAATTCGCGGGCCGGGACACGCATCCGCCGGCAGCACTGTCCAGGTCGAACAAGGATCTGATCCGGGTCGTCGAGCACGTTTTTGGGGTACTGGGACCTTTGGCGGCCTTGACACTCCGTGGGCCGCCTAATACGTTGTGGGCCGCCTCCGTTATCGGAGAGCTTCGGACTGAAAGGGGGTGTCCAAACCACATGTCCTACATCACTGCTCTTATTTCCTCGTTCCGTCGTGAGGAGGAAGGCCAGGGTCTCGCCGAGTACGCGCTGATCCTCGCCCTTATCGCGATCGTCGCGATCGTCGCCCTGATCTTCCTTGGCGGCCAGGTCTCCAAGATCCTCAGCACGGTCGGCACCTCCGTCTAGCACGACGCCAGACCCTTTGATCTGAAAGCGGACCGCCGACCCGATTGGGAAGGCGGTCCGCTGACTCTACCCGGGGGCACGACGCTCCTGGCAGAAGGGAGGTGGTGAATATGCTGTCGGCACTCGCCGGACGGGTCATCGACCAGGTCCGAGACGAGGAGGACGGTCAGGGACTCGCAGAGTACGCACTCATTCTTGCTCTCATTGCAATCGTCGCAATCGTCGCCCTTATCTTCCTCGGCAACCAGATCAGCGACAAGCTGAGCGTGGTCGGAAACGCGATCTAGCGCTTCTTTCGAATCCGCGATCCATGTACACGGCCCGTCCGCTCGGACGGGCCGTTGTCGGTTCCGACGCCCAGCTTCCAAACCTTGCGAATCACCTTGCGACACGCATGATTTCTTTCCGAAACCTACCACTGGTACTAGCCCATTGGTATAGTCGCGCCGCACCAGACCGATGCTAGAGTGGTGCCACCTGTCACACCGCCATATCCGGGGAGGTCCCTTCGTTGAAGCGCTCTAATCGGCTGATCCTGCTTATCGGGGTCTTCTTGGCCGCGCTTGCCTTCGTGTTCATCGTCATGCTGCTCAACGGGGGCGGCCCGGACGGAACCGCGCAGGCTTCGGCGCCGCCGACCAAGCTCGCCACCGTCGTGGCCGCCCGCGACATCCCGCTCGGCGTCGCGGTGACGTCCGACATGCTCACGACCAAGACGCTCGACGTCGACGTCCGGCTGACCGACGTCTACGGTGATCCGACCCAGGTGGTCGGCCAGGTCACACGGGCCAACGTCAAGAAGGACCAGCAGGTCACGGCTGCCCTGTTCCAGGAAAGCAACGCGTCACAAGTTGACTGCCCGGCGGGCTTCACCTGTATCGGCGTCGAAGTCGACCAGGTCTCCGGCGTGGGCACGCTCATCAAGAGCGGCGACTACGTCGATCTCGTGGCCGGCGTGAGCACCGGCGACCAGAGGTTCCCGATCGAGAACACGGACAACCAGAACTGCCTTGACGCACCGATCCCACGGGTCGGCGACGCCTGCTACGACCACACGAGCGTCAAGATGCTGCTCCAGGGGGTCCAGGTCGTCGGGACGCTCCTGCCCGCCCCGCCGACGACCGAGACCGGCGCGACCGCGTCGGCCGCTCCCGGGACCGCGCTCAACGGCCAGCAGGAGATCGTCATCGTCGCGGTGACGACCCAGCAGGCCGAGGTCGTCAAGTTCGCCCAGCTCGACGGCAGCATCAGCCTGAGCCTCCGGTCACCGCTGGACTTCGTCGACGCCAGTGGCAACCCCGTGGTGCCGCCAACGACGCCGACGACCGGCCTCGTCCTCAAGACGATGATCGACAACTACGGCGTCCTCGTCCCGACGGTCCTCACGGGAGTCGTGCCGGCTAAGTAATCACGTCCTCTCGCAGACCTGGGGAAAGCATTCTCACCATGGCCGATCGCATCAAGGTCCTGATCGTCGACGACATCCCGGAGACGCGCGATCATCTCTCGAAGCTTCTGGGCTTCGAGGCTGACATCGACGTCGTGGGTGTCGCCGCGTCCGGCGCGGAGGCGATCTCCCAAGCCGTGGCACTCGTCCCGGATGTCGTCCTGATGGACATCAACATGCCGGACATGGACGGCATCGCGGCGACCGAGTTGCTCGCCGCCAAGTGCCCCACGGCCGCCGTGGTGATGATGTCGGTGCAGGGAGAGGCGGACTACCTCCGCCGCTCCATGCTCGCCGGCGCTCGCGAGTTCCTGGTCAAGCCCTTCAGCTCCGATGAGCTGACCGCGTCCATCCGACAGGTGTGGATCCGGGAGCGGGACAAGGCCAGCCGCCTCGCGGCACCGATCGCGGCAGCGGCAGCGGCAGCGGCTACGACCGCCAGCGGCGAACCAGGCCTGGTGGTCGCGGTCTTCAGCCCCAAGGGGGGCGTCGGCCGTACCACCATCGCGGTGAACCTGGCGGTGGCCGCCGCGTCGCTCGGGGAGAAGCGGGTCGCCCTCATGGACGGCTCCTTCCAGTTCGGCGATGTGGGCGTCCTGCTCAACCTGAACCCCAAGAACAAGTCCATCGCCGACCTCGTTCCGGAGCTCGACGCCGGCGACCTCGAATCCATCGACACGTTCATCATGAATCACTCGTCCGGTGTCCGCGTGCTCCTCGCGCCGCCCTCCCCGGAGGCCGCGGAGCATGTCACCGCCGCACACACGAAACGCGTCATCGAGCGGCTCCGGGCCGAGCACGACCTGGTCATCGTGGACTGCACGTCCACCTTCAACGACACCACGCTTGCCATCCTCGACGAGTCGGACATCATCCTGACGCTCCTCAGCCTCGAGATCACGAGCATCAAGAACATGCGCCTCTTCCTGGAGGTCGCGGAGCAGCTCGGCTACGGCGGCAACAAGATCCGGCTCGTCCTCAACCGCGCCGATTCGACGCTCGGCATCCGCGTCGCGGATGTGGAGCACTCCATCGGCCGGAAGGTCGACTACACGATCGTCAGCGACGGACGGAGCGTGGTCTACGCGCTCAATCGCGGCGTCCCGTTCTTTCTCAGCAACCGCGAGGCGCAGGTCTCGCAGGACATCCTTCGACTGGCGACCGCGATCGCCGGGCCGGAGGCACGGTCGGCCGTGGCAGCCGAATCGACGAATAGCAAGGCGCCAGCGAAGAAGTCGCTGTTCGCCTGGCGGTAGCACCATGTATGGCACGCGGCCCACCGGGCCAATGAAGGGGTGGTGGTCATGTCCCTGCTGAAGAGAATTGAAAGCGCCCGACCCGGACAGGAGCCCGGCGGCGGCGCGAACCTGCCGGTCCCGAGCGGCCCGGCGGGCGGCGGCGCAACGCCGCCGACCGCGGCCTCGCCGCGACTGATGTCGCAGGCGCCGGTCCGCGAGTCGTTCCGCGACGTGAAGTTCCGGATCCAGAGCAGGGTCATCCAGGACCTGGATCCCAAACTGGACCTGGCAAACCAGATCGAGGTCCGCCGCCAGATCGAGGAGATCTTCGGCAAGGTCATCGACGAGGAAGGCCTGGCCCTGACCCGCGCCGAGCGCGTCAGGATGCTCGAGCAGATCACGGACGAGATCATCGGCCTCGGGCCGCTGGAGCCGCTGCTTCGCGACGAGTCCGTCACAGAAATCATGGTCAACGGACCGCGCCAGATCTACATCGAGCGGGCGGGCAAGCTGGAGCTGACGAACGTCGTCTTCCAGAACGACGACCACGTGATGCGGATCATCGACCGGATCATCGCCCCGATCGGCCGTCGCGTCGACGAGTCGTCGCCGATGGTCGACGCCCGCCTGACGGATGGCTCCCGCGTCAACGCGATCATCCCGCCCCTGTCCCTCGTCGGTCCGGTCATCACGATCCGGAAGTTCGCGGCCACCCCCTTCACCGTGGACGACCTGATCCGCTTCGGCACCGCGACCCCCGAGATGTTCGAGTTCCTCCGGGCGTGCGTCGAGGCCCGCCTCAACGCCTTCGTCTCGGGCGGAACCGGTTCCGGAAAGACGACGACCCTCAACGTCCTTTCCTCGTTCATCCCGAACGACGAGCGGATCGTGACCATCGAGGACGCGGCCGAGCTCCAGCTTCGCCAGGAGCACGTCGTCACCCTCGAGTCCCGCCCGCCGAACATCGAGGGCAAGGGCGCCGTCCCGATCCGGGAGCTCGTCCGAAACGCCCTGCGGATGCGGCCCGATCGCATCGTCGTCGGGGAGTGTCGTTCCGGTGAGGCCCTGGACATGCTCCAGGCCATGAACACGGGCCACGACGGCTCGCTGTCGACCGGCCACGCCAATACCCCGCGAGACATGCTCTCGCGACTCGAGACGATGGTCCTCATGGCCGGCGTCGACCTGCCGGTCCGCGCCATCCGCGAGCAGATCGCCTCGGCCGTCGATCTGATCGTCCACCAGGCCCGCCTGAAGGACGGCACGCGCCGCATCACGAACATCACCGAGGTCCAGGGCATGGAAGGTGACGTCATCGTCATGCAGGACGTGTTCGTCTTCGAGCAGACCGGCGTCGTCGACGGCAAGATCCAGGGGCGGTTGAAGCCAACCGGCATTCGGCCCAAGTTCGTCGAGCGCTTCGAGCAGCAGGGCATCCACCTGCCGCAGACGGTCTTCGGCTTCTAGGCGAACGGAGGAGAACCACCGGTGAACTACCTCACCCTCGTCGTCGCGGCCATCTCCGCGGTGGCGATCCTCCTGATCGCGGTCGGCATCGCCTCCTCGGGCAGCGGGTCCGGCGTGTCCGCGCGGCTCGAGCGCTACGCCGCGGGCCGCGAGGACAAGAAGAAGGAAAAGCCGGAAGGCCTCGCCGAGCTGCTCGCGCAGAGCAGCGCCATGGCGACGATCAACAAGGCGGTCGAGCAGCGCGACTTCGGGGCAAACCTGTCTCGCGAGCTCGCCCGAGCCGACCTCAAGCTGAAGGTCTCCGAATATCTCGCCCTCTGGGCCACTGCCACCGTTGGCACCCCAGTCGTGTTCTTCCTCATCGGGTTCGTCGTCTCGTCGTTCCAGAATCCGCTGGTCCTCCTGTTCGGCGTGATCCTGGGCTTCATGGCCCCGCGGTTCTGGTTGTCCCGGCGCCAGTCGGGCCGGCTGAATGCCTTCAACAAGCAGCTTCCCGATACCATCACCCTCGTGGCCAACGCCCTCCGGGCCGGCTCGTCGTTCCTCCAGGCCATCGAGCTCGTCGTGCGTGAGTCACGGCCACCGGTCGCCACCGAGTTCGGTCGGGTGATCCGCGAGGTGAACCTGGGCCTGCCCTTTGACACGGCCCTCGAGAACATGGTCCGGCGCGTCAGGTCCGACGACTTCGAGTTGATGGCCACGGCCATCGCGATCCAGCACCAGGTCGGCGGCAACCTCGCGGAGATCCTCAATTCGATCGCCTTCACGATCCGTGAACGCGTCCGGATCAAGGGCGAGATCCGGACCCTGACGGCACAGCAGCGCCTGTCGGGTTACGTCGTCGGGCTGCTGCCCTTCGGCCTCGCGGGCTTCATCTACCTGGCCGCTCCAACGTTCTTCGCTCCCATGTTCGACCCGAAAGTCTCGGTCATCGGACTGCCGGCCGGCATCATCATCCTCGGCTTCGGCGTGGTCATGATGCTCATCGGCTTCACCGCGATCCAGAAGATCGTGGACATCGAGGTCTAGCGCGATGCCCCTTGCGATCATCGTCGCGGTCATCGCCGCGGCAGCCATCCTCTTCATCACCCTCGGGCTCGCGGGCGCCGCGCCGGTCGATCCGGTTCAGGCCAGGCTCACGCAGCTCGGGAGCATGACGGCCAAGAACCTGGAGGAGCTCGAGCTCCAGCAGCCGTTCTTCGACCGGACGATCAAGCCCCTCGCGGCACGCCTCTCGGGCAGCGTGGCGCGAGTCGCCTCCGCGAACTTCAGCGAGCGCACCGAGAAGCGGCTGGCCCTCGCCGGCAACCCCGGTGAGATGCGGACATCCGACTGGCTGGGCATCAAGGCAATCGCGGCGGTCGTGATGGCCGTCGTCCTCTTCCTCCTGTTCGGACTCCTGCTCGGGAGTGGCTTTCTGCAGGGCCTCCTCTTTGGCGTCCTGGGTCTCGGGATCGGGTACATCCTCCCGGAGTTCTGGCTGAGCGGGCGCGTGAAGAAGCGCCAGAAGCTCATCATCATGCAGATCCCGGACGCCCTCGACCTCCTGACCATCTCGGTCCGTGCCGGCCTCGGCTTCGATGCCGCGCTGGGCAAGGTCGTGGAGAAGATGAAGGGTCCGCTGATCGACGAATTCCGTCGAGCCCTCGCCGAGGTCAGGGTGGGCAAGATCCGCCGCGAGGCCCTGCGCGACATCGTCGCGCGGACCGAGGTCACGCCGCTCACCAACTTCATCGGGGCCATCGTCCAGGCCGAGCAGCTCGGCGTCTCGATCTCCAAGGTCCTCCAGGTCCAGTCCGAACAGCTCCGGATCGAACGCCGGCAGCGCGCCGAGGAGCAGGCCGCGAAGGCGCCGATCAAGATGCTCTTCCCGCTGGTCGGGTGCATCTTTCCCTCGCTCTTCATCGTCATCCTCGGGCCTGCGATCATCCTGATCATCGGCAACCTCAAGACGTAGTCGCAAGCCGGTGACCGGGCCTCCCGCGACGATGGCCGGCACGGCCCTGAACACGACCCGTTCGACGGTGATCGTCGAGCGCCTGGAGCTGGGCGTGACCCTCTGGGCCCGGTTCATGGGGCTCATGGGCCGGCCGGGCCTTCCGGTCGGCGACGGCCTGTGGCTCTCCGGGACCAACGGGATCCACATGTTCTTCATGCGCTTCGCGATCGACGCGATCTTCCTGGGAAGACCGGGCGCGACCGGTGAGCGAACCGTGATCTCCCTCCATCGTGGCGTGCGACCATGGCTCGGGATGGTGCCGCTCGTCCGCGGCGCGGACGGCGTGATCGAGCTCCCCGTCGGCACGATCGACGCGACCGGCACGCAGGTCGGTGACCTGGTCCGGTTTGCCTGACGTGGCTCCCGGCGGGTGGCTCGGCGGGTGATCGGACCGCGCTCGGGCCGCGCGCCAACCGCCGGGACGAGCCGATTTCGCCGGCTCTTCGACCGTGGATCGTGGTCGGTACCGCCGATCGTCCTCGCGCCTGCGCTTCTCGGTGGCGTCCTGCTGGCCGTGGTCGTCGCCACGTCGTGGCCGTACTTCGCGGACGAGCACGCCTACTGGACCGCGGCGCAGCGGTTTGCCGCGGGCCAACCGCTGTACGACGCCTCGGCCCCCGTCTTCACCCCGTACGCCTACTGGTATCCGCCGGTCCTGGCCCAGGTGCTCTCACCGTTGACGCTCGTGGCACCGGACTGGCTGTTCAGTGCCGCCTGGACGGCCCTCGTCGTGGCCTGCCTCTGGTATCTCTCGGGGCGAAACCTGCTCGTCGCCCTCGCCCTGATCGCGTTCCTGCCCGTGGCCCTCGAGTTGCAGGCCCGGAACGTTCACCTCGTCATCGCAGCCTTGATCGTCCTGGCGCTGCGTCGTTCATGGTTGTTCTGGATCCCCGCGACGGCCCTCAAGCTCGCCCCCGTCGTCGGAGTGCTGTACCTCGTCGCCGCGGGCCGGCGGCGAGAGGCCGTGCTGACCGGGATATTCGGCCTGGCCCTCACGGGCATCAGCGTGGTCCTCGCGCCGCAGGCGTGGACCGACTTCCTGCACGTGGCCGCGGGCCGCGCCGCGGCACTCGACGGGCGGCCTGCTGGATGTCCCCTACGCTGCCCGCCTCGGCGCCGGAGCCCTGCTGGCAATCGTGGCCGGGTGGCGCGGCGGCCGGGCCGGGGAGGTCGGGCTCGTGGTCGCGATCACGATCGCGAACCCCACCCTCTGGGCCAACGCGCTGAGCATGCTCGTCGCGGCCGTCGCCCTCCTGCGGACGGTCCCGGACGGAAGAGCTGCCGCGTCCGCCCCAGATGCGTCCGGACACGATGCGGCACGTCCGGGCATTGCCACAGCCGAGGGATGATCGTGGCGTGACGGGCGCATAAGCGGGGCGGGCCATGCTCCCGCGATGGCGATCGGTGATGGCCTCGTTCGACTGGTTGGCGTGGCGGCCGAGCGCGCCCTGGACCTGGCCCTCCCGGCACTCTGCGCCGGGTGCGAGCGCGAGGGCCCGCCGCTCTGCGCGGACTGCGCTCCTGCGCTCGACACCCGCCTCGAGGCGCCGGCCGGCGCGCCGATCGGGCTGCCCGGCGACATTCCGCCGCCACTCGTCCAGGTCGAATGGTGCACGTCCTTCACGGGTGTCACGCGGCGCGCACTCCACCGGCTGAAGTACGCCGGGGATCGCCGCGTCGCCGGCCCGCTCGGGCGCGCCGTGGCACGGCGCTGGGCGCGCGCCGGCGCGGCCGGGGACCTGCTCGTGCCGGTCCCCGCGTCGCGGGACAGGGTCCGCGAGCGCGGGTACGACCAGGCGGCCGTCATCGCCCGGGTTGCCGGGGTGCACCTCGGCCTCCCGGTCCGGGATGACCTGCTGGAGCGGAGCAGGATCACCGCCGCCCAGTTCGATCTCGATCGCGTTGCCCGCGCCGGCAACGTCACGGGAGCATTCCGCATCCGTCGAGGGGCGGCACTCCCGGCCGGACCCTTCCCCTATGGAGCCCCCTGGCTCGTGCTGGTGGACGACGTCCTGACGACCGGCGCCACGCTGGCCGCGTGCGCCTCGGTGCTCCTCGATGCCGGAGCCGTCGCGGTATCCGCCATAACGGTCGCGCGCGAACGGTGACCATCGGCTCATGTGGCCGGCCGGGGGGTCGGGACTATACTCGGGGCGCGAGCGCGGACCGGGCTCGCCCCCAACCGCATTCGCTGCGCACCGACGACGCACAAGGCGCCGGAGCTCAGGAGGTCCCGCGGTGAGGACGATCGTCAGAGGCAAGAACTTCGACGTCCACGAGCGCGACCGTGACTACGCGGAGCGGAAGCTCGCGAGGCTGGCCCGCCTGCTCGACGATCGGAGTGACGCCCTCGTCGAGCTGTCGCTCGAGCGCCATCGCAGCACCGAGGATTCCCACATCGTCGATGTCACCCTGGTCATCGACGGCCAGACCTTGCGAAGTCGATCGGCCGCTGCCACGCACCGGGCGGGCATCGACGACGTGGTCGACAAGATCGAACGACGGGCGGTCGACTTCAAGGAGAAGCCGCGCGTCCGCGCTCGCCCCGAGGAGGAGAAGGCACTCCTGCGCAGGATCGCCGACGGCGAGTCTGACGGCGTCGAGGCGCGACGCATCGTCAAGGTCAAGCGGTTCGACATCGAGCCGATGTTCGAGGAGGACGCGGCCGCCCGGATGGACGAGCTCGGCCACGACTTCTTCGTCTTTGTCGACGCGGCGACTGAACGGGTCGCGATCCTGTATCGGCGTCGGGACGGCGACCTGGGCATGATCGAACCGGTGGTGGACGGCCAGTACACGACGGGCCGCGAGCGAGCCGCCGCGGGCTGACTCACGCCCGGGCCCAGGCCGGGGTCGAGCCCCGGTCGATGGCCGATGCCAGGTCGGGTTCAGGCCGGACGCGACGGCATCAGGCGGCGGTACGTCATCCCCTCGCGCGCGGCAAGCCGATGATCGACGAGCGCGCGCCGGATCGTCGCGACGTCCGGATGCCAGAGCGCAAGGCGCATGTTGAGGTCCCGCTCAGCGACGGCCTCGCCCGGGTCGGGCAGCACCTGATCGACCAGGTATCGGTAGACCACGAGCTTCTTCCGATCCCGGGCCGGAATCGAGACGAGCCGCCGGTCGCGGATGAACGCGCGAATGACCCTCGCCTCGAAGGCCGGGTCGTCCGGTTGCCAGGTTGGCTCGCCTGCAGGCGTGCCGGAATCCCCGCCGCCGCGAACGTGGAGATCCGCCGCTTCCGCAGCCGGCGGCTCGCTGAGCGGTCCGGCCGGGTCGTTCGCCATGGCCGGCATCGTACGATGTCGGCGTGCTTCCCATACCACCCCGGATGAGCGCGCACCTGCCCCGGACGTCGGTTCCACCGGCCATCAGCGGCGCCCCCGAGGCCCCACGATGAGCGATCCGGGTCCCGGGCCGGAGCAGGCCGGCGCCGGGAACGCTGATCCGGGCGCCTCCCCGGAGAACGTCGCGCGATCGAACTCGGGGCAGGCAGGCACCGAGCCGGCACGCTTCGACCCGCACCGGCCGCCGGTCGCGCCCATCGAGGCCCCGGTCAGCCGTACGCACCGAACGGGCCGCACCGTGACGGGCACGCCGGTGGTCCCCGACGAGCTCCGAGTCCCGACGCGCGCGGTCCTGCCGGTCGGCGACGCCACCCACCGGGGCCTCGGCTCGGGCATCGGCGGGGCGCTCGGCCGGGCCCTGGCCGCGGTGATCGCCCACGATGCCCTGGTCCTGGGATCGCTGCTCCTCCTGGCTGCGGCGGTGCGACTCGCCGGCCTGCCTGGCCGTGGCGACTTCGACGGCGACCAGGGCCACGACATGCTGACGCTCCTCCGGTTGGTTCGCGACGGTGTCGTCCCCCTGCTCGGCCCGCCGACGTCCGTCGGCGACTTTCATCACGGAGCGGCCTATTACTACCTTCTCGCGCCCGTCGTCTGGCTCTTCGGACCGGATCCCGTCGCCGTCCTCGCCTTCATCGCCTTCCTGGGCACGGCCGCGGTGGGTGTCACGTGGTGGCTCGCCCGGGCCATCGGCGGCCGTGCTGCGGCGCTGATCGCGGGGCTGCTGATCGCGCTCTCGCCCGCGGCCATCGAGGAGTCGACGTTCCTCTGGAACCCCAGCCCGATCCCCTTCTTCGCGGTCGTCGCCCTGGCCGCCGCGTGGCGTGCGCACCAGGCGGGGCGGGCGCGTTGGTGGGCGCTCGCCGTCGCGAGCGCCGGGATGGTGATCCAGCTCCACGTCCTCGGGATCGCGTTCCTGCCGCCCATCCTTGCCTTCGCGTTCGTCGACTGGCGGGCCGCCCGTCGGCACGGCGACGCGGCTCGCGCCAGGCGGACGGTCACCGGGGTCATTGCCGGCCTGGGTCTCGTCGCGATCCTCTTCATCCCTCTCCTGCTCCACGAGGTCCAGTCGGACTTCAGCGAGACACGGCACGCGCTGGCCTACTTCACGACGCCGGCGAGCTCCGGGGCCGGCGCGAAGGGCCTCGATCCCTTCGAGGCCTTTGCGTTCACGGCGATCCGGGTCATCGGCTGGCCCTTGATGGGCGTCGTCACCTCCGCGCCGGGGGCGACCCTCCTGGTCGTCAGCCTGGGTCTCGTGCTTGGCGTGTGGCGCATGGTCGTAGCCACCGGGGAGGAGGGCCGGGCCGTTCGGTGGCTGGGTTTCACGGTTCTCTGGGGTGCGATCGCCCTGACGGTCCTGGCGCCGTCGCTCCAGACCGTGGTCGCGGGCCTCCCGAACGACCACTACCACGCCTTCCTCGATCCCGTCGTGATCATCCTCGTCGCACTCGGCCTCCGAGCCATGGCCGCCGGATCTGGCCTCGACACGGGCGTGGATCGGACCGCTCGGACGATCGTGGCGGGCCTGGTGGTCATCCTCATCTTCCTCGACGTGTCCCGGTGGCCGCCGCTGACGCAACCGAACGGCGGATGGCCGGCAGCGAGCCAAGCCGGAATCCGGATCGCCGCGCGCAGTCCCGGCCGGGTCATCGACGTTCGCAGCCTGCCCCTGTTCAAGACGGCCGAAGGGATCGGCTTTCCGATCGTGGCCGCCGGCGGCTCGGCGATCATCGCCACGGACGAGACGTCGGACCTTCGCCCGGCGACTCCCGGCTCGTTGATCGTCATCGCCTGCGATCGGCTGTTCGAGGCGGTCCTGACCGGCACCTGCGGCGGGACGGCCGAGGCCGGCCTCCTGGCCCGGATCCCGGGCGTCGGCACCGGACCAGAGTCGCCGCTGCTCATCGATCGCTTCGACGCCTCGCCTCGAACGTCGATCTCGATCTATCGCCAGGTCGGGGCCGGAGGTGCCGGTGCGCCATCGACCGGCGACGTCCAACAGCTGCAGCGACCGAACCCGCTCCGGGAACGGCCGAAGCTTGAGTAGGCGCCGGCAAGGGTCGCGATGGAGGTCCGCGACGGAGTCTGATAACCCGTGAATGAACGCCACCGCACGGGGCGGCCCATTCGTGCCTCGAACGTGGCGAGAAGCGCCGGACCGGCTACCGGCCGAAGGGTGGCTTCGACGAACGATTGACCAACACGGCCAGGCCGCTGGAATCGCGAACGCCGGCGCCCCGAACGCCGGCGTTCGCTGTCCCCGAGACCCGGACGTGGAGGACGATCCGGGTCGTTGATGAAAGCGGTGGTCAGAACCGGTCGGAGTCGCGCCCCGTCGGCCTGGTGAGGGTTGTGGCGATGACCCGGGTGGCCACGCCGACGCGCGGCGTGAGGCTCGAGTAGACCGGTGCCCCCGAGACGTAGCCGAGCGGTCGGACCGTTGCCGCGACCGGTTCCGCCGAACCCGAGGCGCGATTCCTGTTGGCGAGACCGCCGGGCATCGTGCCCGTGCGGCCTGAGCTCGCGGTTTCACGGGACCCGCCAGGGGTTCCGGAACCGTCCGGCGCGGAACCGTTCGAGCCGGAGCCGTTCGCCGTGTGGTCTGCGTGGAAGACGCGCCCGTATCGGCGCATCCGGACCGCGAGGTAGTACTCCATCACCTGGCGGACCTGCGGTTCACCGAGGGCTTCGTCGGCGCGGAGCGAGTACTCGACCCGGGCGGTCGGATTGGGCGAGCCACTCGTCACGAGTCCCAGGTACTGCGGCGTGTCGGCGTCCTCGCGGATCTCACGGAGCCCGCGAGCGAGCTTCGTGGCCGTTCCAAGGGACGGCATGCGATCGCCTCGGATGAGGCGAGAGATCGTGGAATGGTCGACCCCGGACTGCTGGGCAAGCTGTCGCTGGGACATCTTCTTGGCCTTGAGCTGGGCTCGGAGCCACTCGTTGAAGGCTCGTCCGTTCTGGCTGGTCATTGCAGGTTCTGGAAGCTCCATTCGGATGCTCGACGCGACGTGCGCTGTCAGGACTATCCGTTCGGAACCTTGCAATCCATATCACCCGTTAGTACCTCGACGCACCGCCGGGCACTGCTCGGGGGCGTCCGGTGCGGTGCAGTCGCTGTCGGTTGCGTGCAGAACGTGGTACCAGCCCCGGGCGGGTCGAGTGGTACTCCCTTTCGGGCAGGCACCACCTCGGCCTGTTGCGATCAGGCGACGGTCAGGACACCGCCGTCGCCGTCGCGTTCGACAGGCCCTTCCCCCGGCGCTTCCCGGAAATCGCGTAGCCGATGGCGCCGAGGATGATGATCGTCAACACCGAGATCGTCCGGTCGACGACGGTGATGGCGAGGGCCTCGGGCTGGGGCACGTTGTACACGATCGTCAGCAGGCCCACGACGGCCCCCTCCACGAAGCCGAGGCCGGCGGGCGTGATCGGGATGGCGGTGAGGAGCGAGGCGGACAGGGCGATGAAGAAGGCCCCGCTGATCCCGAGGTGGACGTCCGGCAGGCGGAGCGCCTCCACCACGAGATACAGGCGCATCGCCTCCGTCGACCAGATGAGGCCGGTGATGATCACCAACCCGGGCAGGGCCCGCAAGCCGACGGAGGCGAAGACGCCCTCCTCGAACCGGTCGTAGAACTCGACGGCCCGCGTCGGCAGCGGCAGGCGGGCCATGATCCGGCGCCCGAAGTTGCGCATCGTCAGGAGACCGCCGGCGAGCAGGAAGACGAAAACGATGCCGACCGCGAAGACGATCTGGACTTCCGCGGGCAGGCCCGAGCGGAACGAGACGAAACCTGCCGCCAGGCCGAGCACGACGATCGCGAAGAGGTCGAGGATTCGCTCGATGAAGACGGTCCCGAAGGTCCGCGACAGCGAGACCGTGGAGTTGATCTTGAGCAGGTAGGCCCGGTAGATGTCACCGAGCTTCGCGGGCACGAGGCAGTTGACGAGCCACGACAGGAAGATGATCTCGGTCGCGTCGCGAACGCCGAGTGGAAATCCCGTGCGCCGGACGAGGATCGTCCAGCGCAGGCCACGGAAGGGGAAGCCGAGGTAGAAGACCGTGAATGCGGCGAGCAGGAGGAGCCCGTTGGCGTGCAGGATCTTGTCCGGGAGCGTCTCCAGGTGGAAGCCGGGCAGCGTCCCGACGAACAGGACGATCAGGACGAGCGGCAGGACGAGCGAGATGATCGTCCGCGGCTGGCGGAGACGGCGACCCAGGGACAGTTGTTCGGCGGTGATCTCCGGGTCTTCATCGGCGGTCGTCGTGGCGACAGGCACGGTCGGCTCATCCGGCGCGGTCACGCGCGGGCTCCGGGCTGGATGCGCCGATGGCCCCGGGCCTGATTCACCAGTTTGGCGAACGGCGTGACGAGCCGCACGTAGGCCGATGCCCTGCCCATGACGAGCTCGGGGCCGGCTGCGAGCCCGGCTCGTAGCCCGTCCGCGCTGGACGGATCGCCCGGGACCGCCGTGTAGGCGACGCCGACCTCGAAGGTCGTGTGCGCATCGGACACCGCGACGCCGGGGACGCCGGCGGCGAGGGCGAGCTCCGCCGCGCGGGCATTGCCGTCGCCGATCATGAGGCGGGCGTTCCACGACTCCACCCAGTCCACCGTCGCGGCCAGGGCTTGGAGGTTCCCCGGGGCATCGGCCTTGGAGAGCGAGCCACGGAAGCGGTCGAAGGGATGCGGGATGCCGACGAGCCCGCCCTGTTCGCGAACTGCGGCGATGGTCTCGGTCGCAGAGAGTCCCGGTGGGACCGCCTCGGTCAGGAACACCGCGATGAGGTCCCCGTCCCGCGTCCGGATCTCCTCGCCCACCAGGACGGTCAGGCCCTCCGGCGCGGCCGCGCGAGCCTCGAGCGCGCCTTCGATGCGGTCGTGATCGGTGATCGCGAGGTGCGTCAGCCCGCGACGGGCAGCGGTCGCGACGATAGCGCGCGGCGAGGCGAGCGAATCGAAGCTCGCGGACGTATGGCAGTGGAGATCCACGAATGACCCGGCTGCGTTCACCGGCCGCCCGGCCTAGAAGTTCTGGACAAGCGACTTCTTGAAGAAGTCGTAGTGCTTGAGCGCCTCGCCGGTTCCCAGGGCCACGCAGTTGAGGGCGTTTTCCGCGACGTGGCAGGGCACGCCCGTGACCTGCGTCAGGAGCTTGTCGATGTTCCGCAGCAGCGCGCCGCCGCCGGACATGACCATGCCCTTGTCGATGATGTCGGACGAGAGCTCCGGGGGCGTCTGCTCGAGCACGTGGCGGACGGCCGCGACGAGCTGCTGGAGCGGCGCCTCGATGGCCTCCATGACCTCCGACGACGTGATCGGAATGGTTCGGGGCAGGCCGGCGATCAGGTCGCGGCCGCGGACCTCCATGGTCAGCTCGCGCTCGAGCGGGAGGGCCGTCCCGATCTGGATCTTGACCTCCTCGGCCGTCCGCTCGCCGATCATGAGGTTGTACTTCTTGCGGATGTAGCTGGCGATGCTCTCGTCGAACTTGTTGCCGCCGACTCGCAGGGAGGTCGAGACCACGATCCCGCCAAGCGCGATGACGGCGATCTCGCTGGTGCCGCCGCCGATGTCGATGACCATGTTCCCGGACGGTCCGCTGATGGGGACGTTCGCGCCGATCGCTGCCGCGAGCGGCTCCTCGATGAGGTAGGCCTCCTTGGCCCCCGCCTTGAGGGCCGCGTCCCTGACCGCGCGCTTCTCGACGGACGTGACCCCGGCCGGCACGCTGATCATGACCTCCGGCCGGCTGAACATGAACTTGCCCTGGGTCGCCTTGCCGATGAAGAAGCGGAGCATCGCCTCGGTGATGACGTAGTCGGCGATGACGCCGTCCTTCATCGGGCGGATCGCGGTGATGTTGCCGGGGGTGCGCCCGATCATCTCGCGCGCCTCTTCGCCCACGGCGCGGATGTGGTTGTCGTCGTCGACCGCCACGACGGAGGGTTCCTGGATCACGATGCCCTTGCCCTCCACGTGGACGAGGACGTTGGCGGTGCCGAGGTCGATGCCGATCTTCATGCGGGTGTTTCGGGATCCTCGTCCTGGACGCGCTCGATCCGGGCGCCGAGATCCAGGAACTTCGCCTCGATGTTCTCATACCCTCGACGGACGTGGTGTCCGCCGTGGATCGTGGAGGTTCCATCGGCGGCGAGAGCGGCGAGGATGAGCGACGCGCCGGCCCGCAGGTCCGAGATGTCGACCTCGGCTCCCTGGAGGCTGGTGGGGCCGCTGACGATGGCATGGTGCGGGTCCGGGAGCTCGATGCGGGCGCCCATCTTGCGAAGCTCGGTCATCCACTCGAGCCGGTCCTCGAAGATCGCCTCGTGGACCGACGAGGTGCCCGCCGCCTGGGTCAGCAGGACGGTCGTCGGTGGCTGGAGATCCGTGGCCAGGCCAGGGTACGGGGCGGTCTCGATATCGACCGGGCGGTAGTCCCCAGGCCCCACGCGCGTCGCGTCGACCGTGAGCGTGTCGGTCCCGCAGGCGACGGCGATGCCCATCCGACCGAGGACCTCGACGAGCGCGTCGAGGTGGTCGCAACGGGCGCCCTCGAGGGTCACCTGGCCGCCTGTCATGGCGGCGGCGACGGCGAACGTGCCCGCCTCGATCCGGTCCGGCACGACCGAGTGGTCGGCGCCCCGCAGGCGCCTTCGGCCCTGGACCTCGATCGTGTCCGGGGACGTCCGCGCGACATCGGCGCCCATCTTCTGCAGGAACTCGACGAGATCGTCGATCTCGGGCTCCTGGGCAGCGGGCCTGATGACGGTGTGGCCGTCGGCGAGGGTGGCCGCGAGCATCGCGTTCTCGGTGCCCATGACGGTCACGAAGGGGAACGTGATCTCCGCCCCGCGCAGCCGGCCCGGGGCCTTGGCGTAGTAGTAGCCGTAGCGGTAGTCGATGTCGGCGCCGAGCGCGCGCATCGCGTCGACGTGGAGGTCGACGGGCCGGCGGCCGATCCGGTCGCCGCCGGGGTTGCTGATGATGACCTCGCCAAAGCGGGTCAGGAGGGGCCCGAGCAGCATGAAGCTGGCCCGCATCTTGGCCGCGGCCTCGAGCGGGACGAAGAGCCAGTCGACATCGCCGGCCGAGATCTCATACGTGTTCGGGGCAGGGTGATCGACCACGACCCCGAGGTCGCGCAGGGTCTCGGCCATGACCCGGACGTCCTCGATCTCCGGGACATTGGTGAATCGACAGCGCTCGCCGGTCAGGCAGGCCGCGGCGAGCATCTTGAGGGCGGCGTTCTTGGCCCCGGCCACGCGGATCGTCCCGTGCAGGGCCGTACCCCCCGTGACGTGGAAGGCCTCCCTCGTCACGGGTTGCGGCACGTACTCCCAGTGGAACGGGCGCGGATCAGCCATGGCTCCTAGCCGCGATGACGGGGCCCCTCGCGATGGCGTCGCTCGGCGACGCGCTGGCGAAGCAACGCAACCTGGAGCGCCGCCCGGGCCTGGGCGAGATCGGCGCCCTCATGGAAGCCACCCTCGAGGGCTCGTTCGGCCTCCCGGCGCGCTTCGGCGGCACGCTCGAGATCGATGTCCGCGGCCATGTCGGCCATCTCGGCCATGACCACGACCTTGTCGGGCCGCACCTGGAGGAAGCCACCGGCGATCGCGAACGTCTCCGTGTCCGACCCCTTGCGAATCCGCAGCTCCCCGACGCCGAGCATCGAGACGAGCGGCGCGTGGTGCGGCAGGACCCCGAGCTCGCCCTCGCTGCCCGGCAGCGTGACCGCGTCGACGGTGTCGCTGTAGGCCAGCTTCTCGGGCGTGACGATCTCGAGGAGAAGGGGCATCGGCTCAGGCCTCGAGCTTCGCCGCGTTGGCGCGGACGTCGTCGATGGTGCCGGCCAGGAAGAAGGCCTGCTCGGGCAGCGTGTCGACCTTGCCCTCGAGGATCTCCTTGAAGGACGCGATCGTGTCCTTGATGGCCACGTAGACCCCCGGCCGGCCGGTGAAGACCTCGCCGACGAAGAACGGCTGGCTCATGAAGCGCTGCAGCCGGCGGGCCCGGGACACGGTGGACTTGTCCTCCTCGGACAGCTCGTCGACGCCGAGGATGGCGATGATCTGCTCGAGGTCCTGGTAGCGCTGCAGGACGCGCTGCGTCTCGCGGGCGACGTCGTAGTGCTCCTGCCCGACGACGAGGGGGTCGAGGACCCGGGACGTCGACGTCAGCGGGTCGACGGCCGGGTAGATGCCGAGCTCGGCAATGCTCCGCTCCAGGCGGATCGTCGAGTCGAGGTGGCCGAACGTGGTCGCCGGGGCGGGGTCCGTGTAGTCGTCGGCGGGCACGAAGACGGCCTGGAGGGACGTGATCGAGCCCGTCTTCGTGGAGGTGATCCGCTCCTGGAGGGCGGCCATCTCGGTCGCGAGGTTCGGCTGGTAGCCGACGGCCGACGGCATCCGCCCGAGCAGGGCCGAGACTTCCGAGCCCGCCTGGGTGAAGCGGAAGATGTTGTCGATGAAGAGGAGGACGTCGCGGCCTTCCTCGTCGCGGAAGTACTCGGCCATCGTGAGGGCGGTCAGTCCGACGCGGAGGCGGGCGCCGGGCGGCTCGTTCATCTGGCCGAAGACGAAGGCCGTCTTGGCGATGACGCCCGAATCGGTCATCTCCTTGATCAGGTCGTTGCCCTCGCGGGAACGCTCGCCGACACCGGCGAAGACCGACACGCCCGCGTGCTCCTGGGCGACGTTCCGGATCAGCTCCTGGATGATGACGGTCTTGCCGACGCCGGCGCCGCCGAAGATGCCGATCTTGCCACCCTTCTTGAACGGGCAGATCAGGTCGATGACCTTGAGGCCGGTCTCGAAGACCTCGACCTCGGTCGACTGCTCGTCGAACGCGGGGGGCGTCCGGTGGATGGGGAGATTGGTCGGGGAGGTGACGCCGCCCTTGCCGTCGATCGAGTGGCCGAGGACGTCGAAGACTCGGCCGAGTGTTGCCTCGCCGACCGGGACCGTGATCGGGCCGCCCGTGTCCCGGGCAGCGCCGCCGCGCGGCAGGCCGTCGGTCGTCGTCATGGCAACGGTCCGGACCCAGTTGTTGCCGAGGTGCTGCTGGACCTCGCAGACGAGCGGCTCCTGGCCCTCCCGCTCGAGCTCGACAGCGTGATAGATCCCCGGCAGCTGCCCGGGCGGGAAGACGCAGTCGACGACGGCGCCGGTGATCTGGATCACCTGTCCGGTCGCGGGAGCGGTCTTGGTGGCGGTCGCCATGGTCGTGCTTGCCTCCTGGTTCGCGATCAGTGCGCCTGGGCGCCGGTCGCGATCTCGATCATCTCGCGGGTGATGTTGGCCTGGCGGACCTTGTTGTAGGCGAGGGTGTATTCCTCGATCAGGTCGTCGGCGTTTTCGGTTGCGTTCTTCATGGCCACCATCCGGGACGACTCCTCGGATGCCTTGGCCTCGAGGACCGCCTGGAAGAGGCGGGTCGCGACGTAGCGCGGCAGGAGCTGCTCCAGCACGGCCCCCGGATCCGGCTCGAAGATGAACTGGTTGCCGGGGATGCCCTCCGTATCCGCGGCCGGGCGGACCGGCAGCAGTGGCTCCATTGTCGGTCGCTGCACGAGCGTCGAGATGAAGCGCGGATAGACGATGTCGATCCGGCCGAGCTCGCCGCTGACGAACCCGTCGGTCACGAGACGGGCCAGCGGGATGATGTCGGCGAACGTGGGCCGGTCACCGAAGCCCGCGAAGTGCGCCTCGAGCGGGACCCGGGCACGCCGCATGGCGTCGCGACCCTTGCGGCCGACGCTGACCACCGCCATGTCGCCGGGATGCTCGGTGATCTCCCGGGCGGCGAACCTGATCGTGTTGGTGTTGAGCGGCCCGGCCAGGCCGCGGTCCGACGTCACGAGGATCAGGAGGCGCTTGCCCTCGGGCCGGTCCGCCAGGAGCGGGTGCTCGTTGTCCCCGAGGACCGCCGCGAGATCGGCAAGGACCTCGTCGATCTTCTGGGAGTACGGCCGGGCCGCGAGCGTCGAGTCCTGGGCACGCTTCAGCTTCGAGGCAGCCACGAACTGCATCGCCCGGGTGATCTGCTTGATCCGCCCGACGTCGCGAATTCGGCGGCGGATATCCCGCTGGCTAGCCATGGTTCAGCAACCTCGGCCACTCGTGGCCGGCTGCGGCTCCTCCGTCAGATACGAATGGGGGTCGTGGAAGGTGCAAGTTCCCAGGTCGACGCGCGGCAGCGAGCCACTCCCGAGCACGATCCGGTCTTGGCGCAGCGTCAGATCCGGCTCCCTGCGGCTCGGTAACGCACCTGCCACGATCCGGGTTCGTAGGTGGTGGCGATCCGGCGGCACGCGGCCAATACCACGAACCCAGGTCGTACCTGGTGCCGTCCGAGTCGTGCCCCGACGCCGGGGTGTCGCTTGGTCTGCCATCAACTAGGCCAGGAAGCTCGTGCGGAAGGCCTCGATGGCCTCGTCGAGAGCCTTCGCGAGGTCGTCGGTGAGGTTCTTGCTCTCGCCGAGGTCGGTGAGGATCGAGGGCCGCTCGGTCTCGAGGAACCGGTAGAACTGCGTCTCGAACTCGCGGACGCGCGGGGTCGGGACGTCATCCAGGCGGCCGGTGGTCGCGGCATACAGGATCGCGACCTGCTTCTCGACCGGCATCGGCTGGTACTGGGGCTGCTTCACGACCTCGGAGAGCTTCTCGCCGCGGGTCAGCTGGTCGCGGGTGGCCTTGTCCAGGTCCGACGCGAACTGGGCGAACGCGGCCAGGGATCGGTACTGGGCGAGGTCGAGCTTGAGCGGCGCGGCGACCTTCTTCATCGCCTTGGTCTGCGCGGCCGAGCCGACGCGGCTGACCGAGATGCCGATGTTCAGGGCGGGCCGCTGGCCGGCATTGAACAGGTCGGTCTCGAGGAAGATCTGGCCGTCGGTGATCGAGATGACGTTCGTCGGGATGTAGGCGGACACGTCGCCGGCCTGCGTCTCGATGATCGGGAGGGCGGTGATCGAACCGCCGCCATTCGCGTCGCTCATCCGGGCGGCACGCTCGAGGAGGCGGCTGTGGAGATAGAAGACATCGCCGGGGTACGCCTCGCGGCCCGGCGGGCGGCGCAGCAGCAGGGACATCTCGCGGTAGGCCCAGGCGTGCTTGCTCAGGTCGTCGTAGACGCACAGGGCGTCCTTGACCGTCTGGCCGTCGATCTCGACGCCGACCTCCATGACCTCCTCGGCCATCGCGACGCCGGAGTACGGGGCGAGGAACTGCAGCGGGAGCGGCTTCCTCGGCACCGGCCACGACCACGATCGTGTGCTCCATCGCGCCGAACTTCTCGAGGGTGGCCACGGTGTTGGCGACGGTCGAGAGCTTCTGGCCGATGGCCACGTAGACGCAGACGAGGCCCTTGCCCTTCTGGTTGATGATCGCGTCGATGGCGATGGCGGTCTTGCCGGTCTGGCGGTCGCCGATGATCAGCTCGCGCTGGCCACGACCGATCGGGATGAGGGCGTCGATGGCCTTGATGCCGGTCTGGACGGGGGTGTCGACGCCCTGGCGGACGATGACGCCCGGGGCGATGCGCTCGACCGGGACGGGTCTTCTTCGTCTCGATCGGGCCCTTGTCGTCGAGCGGCCGCCCGAGCGGGTCGACCACGCGGCCGATGAGGGCCTGCCCGACCGGGACCTCCACGACGCGACCCGTCGTCTTGACCGTGTCGCCTTCCTTGATCGCGGTGGCATCGCCGAGGATCACGGCGCCGACCGTCTCCTCCTCGAGGTTCAGGGCCATGCCGAAGACGCCGCCGGGGAACTCCAGGAGCTCCGACGAGAGGGCCCCGGCCAGGCCGTACACCTGGGCGATGCCGTCACCGACCTCGACGACGGTGCCGACGTTGCGGGTCTCGGCGCCCTGGTCGAACGAGTCGATCGCGGACTTGATGATGCTGACGATCTCGTCTGAGCGAATGGCCATCGGTTCTCCGTTCGGGCGCCATCGGCCCGCTGATGTCCCGCCGAGGCGGGACGGGGGTGAGCCTTAGCGCGAGCCCGCCACGAGCTGGTTCCGGAGCCGCTCCAGGCGGCCTCGAACGCTCGCATCGAGCAGCTGATCGCCGATCCGGACCGTGAGTCCGCCGATGAGCCCCGGGTCGACCTCCGCGTGGAGGCTGACGCCGGCACCGGTCATCGCCTCGATCCGGGCGCCGACGGCGGCCGTCTCCTGGGCGGTGAGCGGCGTTGGGCTGGTCACGACGGCCTCGACGACGCCGTTGCGGCGATTGAGGAGGCGAGTGAACTCCAGGGCGATCCCCGGGAGGATGTCGAAGCGGCCCCGAAGGGCGAGCAGCCGGGCGAGGTTCACGACCCCGGGCAGGACCCGGCCGTCGAGCATCCGGCCGACGGCGGCGACCCGGTCGTCGTGCGCGATCGCCGGGTTGTCGAGGACGCGAAGGGCGTCCTCGTCCGCGGCGAACCTGGCAGCGAGGGCGAGCCCCGCCGCCCAGCCGTCGAGCGCGTCGTCACGCAGAGCCAGCTCGAAGGCTGCCTCGGCATAGCGGCGCGCCGCGATCGTGGGTCTGGCCATCAGTTGCGGTTGTCTCCACCCGGCGTGGCGAGGAATTCCTCGACGAGCCGGCGCTGTCGGGTGTCGTTCATGGTTTCGCCGACGACCTTGCTCGCGGCCGCGAGCGCCAGGTCGGCGACCTCGGCCCGCAGGTCGGACAGGGCGCGCTGCTTCTCCGCCTCGATATCCGAGGCGGCGCGGACGCGCATCCGCTCCAGCTCCTCGCGCGTCGCGGCGATATCCGCGTCACGCGTCTCCTGGGCGACTTTCTGGGCCCGGGCGAGGATCTCGTTCGACTCGCGGCGCGCCTCGGCAAGGGCGGCGAGGCGCTCCTGCTCTGCGCTGTCGCGATCCGTGCGCGCCTGTTCCGCGTCCTTGAGGCCCTGCTCGATCCGCGTCCGGCGCTCACCCAGCATGCGAGTGATCGGGCCGAACCCGAACTGCTGGATCAGGACCAGGAAGAACACGAAGTTCGCCGTGGCGATGATGATCCAGAACCCGTTGAACACGAGCCCGGCCTCGCCCTCGGCCGTGGGCGGGGCCGCGCCGGCGACGGCGCCGGACGTGATCAGCGCAAGAGCGACGGGGATCATGCGGTCGTTACTTGAGGAAGACGACGAGGACGCCGACGACGAACGCCAGGATCCCGAGTCCCTCGGCGAATGCCGCGCCGAGGATGAACGTGGCCCGGATGACGCCGGCCGCGTCGGGGTTGCGCCCCATGGCGCTCGTGGACATGCCGGTCAGGATGCCGATACCAATTCCAGGTCCGATCACGCCGAGCGCTGCGAGCCCGGCACCGAGCATCGCGATGTCACCGTTCAACTGACTACCTCCTCCTGGCCCGCCGGTGCGGGCGCAATTGCCGCTGACGAGACGGATGAAGCGCCGGATCACCCGGCCTCGGACTGGGCCGCCAATGGCGGCCCGATGTTGCCTTCAGGATCGCTCTGCAAACGCGGGGGCTGCGTGCTCCTCCTCGTGGTGGCTCTCGATCGCGGTCAGAACATACATGAGTGTGAGCGACGCGAAGATGAGGGCCTGGATGGCGCCGATGAGGCCTTCAAGGGCAAGGAACGGCATCGGCAGGAACGGCAGGAACAGGGCGGTGAAGACGCCGAGCATGATCCCGCCGCCGTAGAGGTTGCCGAAGAGCCGGAAGGCCAGCGTGACCGGCTTGAAGAACTCGAGCAGGAATTCGATCAGGCCGACGTAGAGGTCGATCGCGCCGTCGGCGACGCCCCGCTTGAAGCCGCCGAAGTTGAAGAACTTGCCGAGATAGGCGCGGAGACCCAACCTTCGAACGCCCTCGAAATGCGTGAGGACGAAGGCGAAGAGGGCGAGCCCCAGGGTCGTGTTGATGTCGCTCGTCGGGGTCCGAATGACGTTGACCTTGTCGCCGAAGATCAGGAGATCCGTCCAGTCGGTGACGGTGATGAACAGGCACAGCCCGACGAAGATCCCGATGTACGGCCGGGCGCGATCACCGCCGAGACCCTCGGCGAAGTTCGCGAAGAACTCGTAGATCATCTCCAGGGCGTTCTGGGCACGTCCGGGGACAAGCGTCACCCGACGGAGGATGAGGGCGAAGGCGAGGACGAGGACCGCGATGACGATCCACGCCGCGACGATGCTCGAGGTGATGCTCGGGTGGAATTCGATCACCAGCGACGACGTCGGCGTCGCGCCGCCGGGAGCGAGGTCCCAGACGACGCTCGGCGGCACGGCCTCGAGGTTCTGGAGGATCGTCGACTTCGGGTCCGGGAAACCGGAGGGCGCGGCGACGATGACGGCGATCGCGTCGATGACGAGGAGCGCGATGGCGAACAGCCCGAGGACGCGCCGCGAACTGCGTCGCGGGCGAGGCTCGTCGTTCGTGTCCGGCGCCCCGTCGACCGCCGCGGGCGATGTCTCGCTCGTCACGCTCACTCCATTGGTTTCGGTGGCTTCAGCCGCGGGCGGTCAGGTGCCCGGTCAATCGTCGAAACTCGCCAAGAACCGCCGGATGAGTCGCCACACGACCATCCAGCCGCTGCCCAGACCCAGGAGCGATCCTGCGAGGACGAAGAGGGGAGCGTCCCCAGCTGCTGATCCACCCAGTAGCCGGCCAGCGCGCCAGCCAGGATTGTCACGAGGAGAACGGCGCCGATTTCGGAGAAGAGGGCGAGGTACGCCCCCATCCGACCGGGTTCGATCATCCTCGATCTGGCAAGGCCCGCGGAGTATATCAGAGACCCCCC
>CAVWRX010000010.1:0-39651 GCA_963757595.1 uncultured Chloroflexia bacterium
CCCTGCCCGGCCGAACCGGTGCGATCGTGTCGCTCATCCCGGTCGAGACCACGACCGGAATTACTACGAGCGGCCTGCGGTTTCCGCTGCTGAATGCGACCCTCGTCGCGGGACGATCACGCGGCGTTTCCAACATCCGCATCGATTCACCCGCAGCGGTGTCCATCGGGAGCGGCCGGCTGCTCGATCGTCGAAGCCCCTGATAGGCTCTCGACATGAGCATGCCGAGCGTGGGTGAGCCGGCCCCCGAGATCAAGCTTCCCGGCGATGATGGAACAATTCACCGTCTCGCGGACCAGCGCGGTCGGTGGACCGTCGTGTACTTCTACCCGGCCGACGACACGCCCGGCTGCACGACCGAGGCCTGCCAGTTTCGCGACATGGATGAGGCCGTCCGCGACGAGGGCGCCGACGTCTGGGGCATCAGCCCGGACGACCTGGTGAGCCATGGACGCTTTCGCGACAAGTTCTCCCTCAACTTCACCCTGTTGTCCGACGAGGACCACGCCGCGGCCGAGGCCTATGGGGCCTGGACCCTGAAGACGAACTACGGCCGGGAGTACATGGGCATCCAGCGCTCGACCTTCCTCGTGGATCCGGACGGGCGGATCGCCCATGTCTGGCCGAAGGTCAAGGCCGATGGGCACGCGGCCGAGGTCATGGCGGAGCTCGCGCGTGGGCGCGAGCGACGCCGCGTGGCGCGCCCGTGACCGGAGAAGCGACCCCATCGACGTCGCACGAATGGCGGCCGGCGCGGTTCATGGGGATCGTCGCGCATCCCGATGACGCCGACTTCGGTCCGGCGGCCACGGCCGCGGGCTGGATCGACGCAGGCTCGGCCGGCTGGCTGGTGTGCTGCACGAGCGGGGATCAGGGCGGCGAGGACTTCGCGGCGGATCCGCTCGAGCTCGCCGCGACCCGGGAACGCGAACAGCGGGCCGCTGCGGCCGTCGTCGGGTACGAAGGCGTCACCTTCCTCCATCAGCCCGACGGAGCCCTCGCGAACGACCTGGCATTGCGGGAGCTGCTGGTCCGGGAGATCCGGACGTTCCGCCCCGACGCCGTCCTCACGACCGATCCCGAGACCCTCTTCCACGGCGACGGCGGGGTCAACCACACCGACCACCGGGCCGCGGCGATCGCCGCCGTCGATGCGGTCTATCCCGCGGCGAGGAACCCGATGGCCTTCCCGTGGCTGGCGCGAGACGGGCTCGCCGGGCACAAGGTCCGCCGGCTCTACCTCTTCTGGTCGAACCATCCGACCGTCCGCGTGGACGTGACGGCGACGATCGGCCGCAAGGTCGACGCGCTGCGGGCGCAGCGAGCCAGATCCAGCATCCGGCGGAGCTGGATGCGCGGATGCGGGCGTGGGCGACCGAGGAGGGCGCGGCGATCGGCGTCGCGGCGGGGGAGGCGTTCCGCCTGATCGTCATCGACGAGGATCCGGACGAAGGGACGGACGAGGCCGAAGCGCAGGCGGTCGCCCAGGAACGCTGACCGGCGGCGGCACTGCGGAGCCTCGCGCCCGTCGGCACGGGCCTCCCGCAGCGGGTTCAGATGACCGGGAGCGGCTCCAGGAGCGTCGCCCGGACGCGACCCCACGAGGCCCATGCCCGGTCGAGCCGGGTCGTCCGTGCCGACCAGGGCCCGGACCACGACCTCGTCGAGGTCAGGAACGTGGGTCAGGACGTATTCGTCGGCCGCGATCGTCGCCTGCAGGTAGAGGCCGGCGATCTCGTCCTGCGTCGGCCACGCCCGGACGCGGCGCGGCTCGAGGCCGGCGGATGCGACCGCGGCCGTCAGTTCCCGGTACGTCGGGGTCCGGCCCAGGTCCCAGCCCCGATCCCGTCGAAGCGATAGCCGGCCGTCGCGAGGGCGGCGGCGATGGTCCGGCACTGGTCGATCGTGAAGGTGTCCCAGAACGGGTTCCCGACCGGGATGTCGAGCCAGCCCTCCCGCAGCGCTCGGTCCGCGAGGGCCCTGGCGAGGGCCATGAGCGTGTCATGCCAGGGCCGTCGTTCGGCGGCGTCGGACCCGGCGAGGAGCGCGGCCGTCGCGGCGAGCGCGCGGTGATCGCCGCGAAGGATCCGGATGAGGGCCGGAACTTCGGCGTCGGTATCCGACGCGATCTCCGGCGAGGCCTCGCGGGCGGGTGCCGGATCCGGGCGCTCCGCCGGCTCCGCCCGGGTCGGCGCCTGCAGCGATGGCCGGAGCTGAGCAGGGCGCCGGCCGTCGGCATTCCGGCTCGGACGAGGCGGTCGGCGGTCAGGGCGGCCTGGATGCGAAGCTCGTCGAGGGATCGGTCCCGCTCGGGGACGATCGGGATGCCGCCCGGTCCAGCTGCCGGACCGGCAAAGGAAACGGTCGTTCGATTCCCGGAGCCCATCGGAGCCATCACCGGCGTCGGCGAACCGGCTCCTCGACGGTCCGCCGGATTGTCGTACGGCGGCTCGTCGCGGTCGAGGCGGCGCCGATCCGCCGGTCCGCCCCGGGCCGGCTCGGCCGCGGGCGTGACGAAGGCGTCGGAGGAGAGCGTCGCCGCACGGCGGGGGACCGCATCGTGTTCCACGGTCACCCGGATCTCGCGGGCGGGCGGGCGGGCGCGAAGGACCACGACGAGAGCCGCTCCGGTGGCGACACCGAGCACCAGCCCGAGCGCCAGGAAGGCGAACTCGCTCGCGGTCATTTCCCGTCCTTTCCGGCTGGCCGGTTCGCCGACCGTGGTCCGCTTCGGAGCGTAGCTGCGGGTAGCTGCCGCCGTCAACCGGGATCCCCGCTGCCGGGCTCGCCCCGACACGCTGCGAGGGCGCTTCGAGACCGGTTTTGCGCCGCCGATCCGCTGGATGGTAGATTCCAGTGCGCCGGCAGGTCCCCGCCGGTCTTCTTGTTCGCCCGCCCTCCCCAGCGCCGCAAAACGAGAAAGGCACGACCTCCCCCTTGGCCCTCGACCTGCATCCGGAGTTCCTCGTCCAGCCCGTCGACGCCTCGTGGTTGCAGTGCAACATCGAGTGCCAGGAGGCGTGCCCGGTCGGGACGAACTGCCGGGGCTACCTGAACCTCGCCGCCGAAGGGCGGTTCGAGGAGGGCTACATCCTGTCCCGGGAGCCGAACCCGGTCGCGGCGATGTGCTCGTACGTCTGCTCCGCCCCCTGCGAGCGCGCCTGCCGGCGCGGCGACATCGACCGCCCGCTCGCGATCCGGGCGATGAAGCGCTTCCTCGTCGAGTGGCACGAGGCGTCGGGCATCCCCGACGTCATGCCCCACATCGAGGCCCGCGCCGAGAAGGTCGCCGTGGTCGGTGCCGGCCCGGCCGGGATCGCCGTCGCCCGCGAGCTGGCGATGAAGGGCTACGGCGTCGACGTCTACGACAGCCTGCCCTACGGCGGCGGCACGATGCTGATCGGGGTCCCGGCCTTCCGCCTCCCGCGCGAGGCCATCGAGATGGACGTCCGGCTCGTCGAGCGACTCGGCGTCCGCTTCCACTTCAACACCACGATCGGCAAGGACATCTCCTTCGAGGATCTCCAGCGGGACTTCGACGCGGTCGCGATGACCGCCGGAGCGATGAACGCGGTCGCCCTTGACGTGCCCGGCGCGGACCTCTCCGGCGTGGACTACGGCGTCGACTTCATGAAGCGGGCCAACCTCGGCGAGGAGCTGACCGTGGGCCACGATGTCGTCGTCATCGGCGGCGGCTACACGGCCATGGACTGCTCGCGGACCGCCCTCCGGCACGGCGCCGATCGCGTCTCGATCGTCTATCGGCGGACGCGCTCGGAGCTGGTGGTCGACGAGGAGGAGCTGGGCGAGACCGAGCGCGAGGGCGTTCGCATGGAGTTCCTCGCCAGCCCGGTCGAGGTCCTCGGCGAGGACGGCCACGTGACCGGCGTCCGGTTCATCCGCAACAAGCTCGGCGCGCCCGACGCGTCCGGCCGGCGCTCGCCGGTGCCGATCGCGGGCTCCGAGTTCGTGATCCCCGCCGACGTCGTGATCCCCGCCGTCTCCCAGGCGGCCGACCTGACCTTCCTCCCGGTCGAGTCCGCGTTCGAGGTGAACCGCGGCCGCCTCAAGGTCGATCCCGCGACCTACGCGACCAACGTCCGGGGCGTCTTCGCCTGCGGCGACTTCGTGACCGGGCCGACGACGCTGATCGAGGCGGCCGGGCACGGCAAGAAGGCCGCCTACGCGATCGATCGGTACCTGGCCGGCCGCTCCGACGTGACGGTCGCGGCGAACGTGAAGGTGACCAGCTCGTGGCGGCACGAGATGCCGGAGTTCTACGACGTCCTGCCCCGCCAGCACATCCCGATGGTTCCGCTCGCGGCACGCATGCCGTCGACCGATCCGGCGGTGAACTTCACGACGCCCGTCGAGATGGGCTACGACGCCACCGGGGCGGTCGCGGAGTCGACGCGCTGCCTGATGTGCAACTACAACATCTGGTTCGACCCGTTCCGCTGCGTCCTCTGTGGTGCCTGCGCCGACGTCTGCCCCGAAGGCGTCATCCACATGGTCGACATCAACCAGCTGAAGAGCGAGGGCCTGCTCACCGAGGTCGAGGAGGCCTACGGCTGGGAGAACGGCGCGGCCATGGTCCTCGACGAGGAGCGCTGCATCCGCTGTGCGCTGTGCGTCAAGCGATGCCCGTTCGACGCCATTACGATGGAGCGGTTCGAGCTCCAGGAGATCTCGACGGACGGGCGGCTCTACAAGGAGTCCTACCGTGACGCCCAGCTCGCCGGGACAGCCGGCGTGGCAGGAGGTTCCAGGTGAGTTTCCTCGAGCGGGTCGATACCTCGATCCGCCGCAGCCCGGTCTGGCGCTCCATCTTCCGGAACGCGTACCCGAACGACGAGCGGTCGCGGGCCTACGCGGTCATGAACAACGTCTTCCTGCACCTGCATCCGGTGCGGGTTCGCCAGCACGCGGTCAAGTTCGCTTACACGTTCTGCCTGGGCGGCCTGTCGTTCTTCCTGTTCCTGGTCCTTACCGTGACGGGCGTCTACCTGATGTTCTTCTACGTCCCGTCGGCGACGCAGGCCTACACGAACATCCTCGACCTGCAGACGCGGGTCACGTTCGGGTTGCTGACCCGGAACATCCATCGGTGGGGCGCCCACCTGATGGTCTTCTTCGTCTTCCTGCACATGATGCGGGTCTTCTATCACGGGGCCTACAAGCCGCCGCGCGAGTTCAACTGGGTGGTGGGGGTCGTCCTCCTCTTCCTGACGATCATGCTCAGCTTCACCGGCTACCTCCTGCCGTGGGACCAGATCGCCTACTGGGCGATCACGATCGGCTCGAACATGGCCGGCTACGCCCCGCTCCTCAACGTCCCGGGCAAGGTCCTCCTCCTGGGCGGTCTGGAGGTCGGGCAGAACACGCTGCTGCGGTTCTATGTCCTCCACATCATGGTCTTCCCATTGGTCGCGGCGTTGTTCATGGCAGTCCACTTCTGGCGCATCCGCAAAGACGGCGGGATCAGCGGGCCGCTATGACAGTCATTCGCTGCGTTGCCCGCTCCGCTCCTCGCTCACGGACGTCCGAGTCCGCTCGCTGCGGTGCTCCCGGGCGCCTTGCGCCTGACCGCCCTAGCGACCCGGGTGCCAGCTCTTGCGGCCCAACTGCTGGTATGAGTAGCGATTCATGACCGACACCAAGAAGCCGGAGGAGACGCGGGTCGTCGCGCCGGTCGATCCGACCCGGCGAACCGAGATCGACAAGCAGCGCGTGCCGATGTCGGCGCGGCCGTACCGCCTGCTCGCGATGGTCAAGCAGGACGCCGTCGTCAGGGTCCAGAAGGAGCCGGACGACACGGTCATGACCTGGCCGCACCTGCTCTCGATCGAGTTCCTGGCCGGTGGCGTCATGAGCATCTTCCTGCTCCTGATGGGCCTCTTCATCAACGCCCCGCTGGAACAGCTCGCCAACGGCAACGTGACGCCGGCCGTGGCCAAGGCGCCGTGGTACTTCCTGGGCCTCCAGGAGCTCCTCGCCTACTTCCATCCGTCCGTGGCCGGCGTCCTGGTACCGACCTTCGTGCTCGTCGGCGCGGCGCTGATCCCGTACGTGGACCGCAAGAACCTGGCCACGCGGCCGTCCGAGCGCAAGACGGCCGTGATCCTCTTCTCGCTGTTCTGCATCCTGGGCCTGACCCTGACCTTCATCGGGATCTTCTTCCGGGGCCCGGGCTACAGCTTCGTCATCCCGTACCTGCCGTTCTTCCCGAACAGCACGAACGGGCTTCACTTCTCCCTCTGAGACGCACAGGGATATTCGAGAACCAATGAGCAACTACCACGTCGAACCAGTTGACAAGCCGCAGGCCCTGACCGGGCAGGCGATCAAGTCCCTGCGCCAGCATCCGGTGCAGGGAATCTCGCGGCGACGGCTCCTCCGCCTCTCCCTCGGCGGAGGCATGGCCATCTGGCTGACGGAGGTCCTCGGCGGGACCCTGAACTTCCTCTGGCCGAACCTGAGCGGCGGGTTCGGCGGCAAGGTGAAGATCGGGACGTTCGATGACATCAAGATCAAGAACTCGTCCCTGCCGATCGCGGAAGGATTCCCGGCCTACGTCCAGGATGCCCGCGCGTTCATCGTCCTGATCGACACCTCGCGCCAGGAGTTCGTGCCCGGCACGGACACCACGGGCGACGGGACCGCGCTCAACGTTCGGCCGCTCTACCAGCGCTGCCCGCACCTCGGCTGCAAGCCCAACCCGTGCCTGAAGAACTTCTGGCTCGAGTGCCCTTGCCACGGATCACGCTACGACCGGCTCGGGATCAAGGCCCTCGGGCCGCAGTACGGGCCCGCACCCCGGAGCATGGATCGCTTCTCGGCCACCGTCGGGCCTGATGGCGTGCTGACCCTCGACACCTCGAAGATCACCCTCGGGCCGTTGCCGATCGCGGTCGGCCAGCCGGGGATCATCCCGCCGAAGAGTCCGACGGGATGCATCTGATGTTCGACGCGCCCCACCTTCGAGGCTCCCGATGAGCGACGATCCGGGCCGCGAGCCCGAGCAGCGCCTGCCGGCCCGCCGTCCTCCCAGCGAGCCGGCACCGGTCGAGCGCTTCTCGGCACCGCCGTCGGCCCATGCGGGGGACCTCTCGCCCGAGCGCTCCGCCGCGATCGTCCGGCAGTCGGCGAGCGCCCGCTGGGTCGGCTTCATCGCCGTCGTCGTGGTGATCCTGTTCACGATCGCGTACTACTTCTACGAGGTCGGCCTGCCGCTCGGGCTCTCCACGCCGCGCGTCGTGGCCGAGGCGGACGCCCAGCAGGTGACCGCCGTCGAGCAGGGCTACAACCTCTACCAGGCCAACTGCGCCAAGTGCCACGGCCCGAACGGCAAGGGCACCGACGAGGGCTACATCGCGCCGCCGCTCAACGACCCGATGAAGCTGTTCGACCACCTGAACGCCACGTACATCAAGAACGTGCTCACGGCCGGGGGTCGGTACGTCTGCGGCAACGCCAACAGCATCATGCCGGTCTGGGCGGATACGAACGGCGGGCCCCTCAACTACGTCCAGATCCAGAACCTGATCGCGTTCATCCGATCCGACGCCACGCAGACCTACACGATCCGGAACCCCACCCTGAACGAGCCCGTGATCGGGCCCGACGGCAAGGTCGAGACGTTCAAGGGCTGGGTGGACCCGAACTTCAAGCCGGCGGCCGACGCGACGGCGGTGCCCGCCTGCTGGAGCGGCTCGGGCGGCGGGACGGCCCCATCGTCCGGGCCGATCCCGTCCGGTGAAACGGTCCTCAACGTCACGGCGCTGAATATCGCTTTTGACACGCAACGCCCTGACGGTCACCTCCGGCCAGCCGTTCGCGATCGACTTCAAGAACCAGGATGCGGGCGGGGACCCTGCACAACGTCGAAATCCGGGCATCGGACGGGACGCGTCCTGCAAGAGCAGCCGACGATCGACGGAGGGCAGGAGACGACGTACCAGTACACCGCGCTCCAGCCAGGCACGTACACATTCATCTGCAAGATCCACCCGATCCCGAACATGACCGGCACCCTCACGGTCAAGTAGGAAGGAACGATGTCCCAGGTCCTCCCCGCTGGCACTCCTGTGCACCGACGCCGAGCCCTGATGGGGCTGCTCGACGCCGACGGCTGGGGCTGGGCGTCCCTCAAGGCCTTCCTCTGGTTCGGCTTGATCGTCGTGATGATCGGGTACATCCCCGACCGCGCCTACTACTTCACGGTCAACCGGACGCTCGACGTCGGCCTGCTCGCGTGGTCGCCGGTGAACTTCTGCCCGCCCGAGAACAAGACGCTGCCGTGCCCCGCGCCGCTCGGCTCCGTGATCCCGTGGGATCCGTCGCCGGCCGAGGTGGCGCTCCCGGGGCCGCGCCTGGGTGGCTCCGTCGCCCAGATCGGCACCAAGCTGCTGTATATCGGCGGATCCGACGGCACGGCCGCCACGGACACGACGTTCATCTCCGATGTCGCGAGCGGCAACTACGGGGCCTGGACCACCGGCCCGAAGCTGCCTGAGGCGCGCTCGGACGCGGCGGTCGTGTCGATCGGCAGCACCATCTACCTCATCGGCGGTGCGGGCCCTGACGGCAAGCCCGTCGACACGATCTGGACGCTGACCTACGACCAGACGGCCAAGACCTTCGGGGACTGGCAATCCGTGGACGGCCTCGCCCTCCCGGAGGCGCGCTCCGCCGAATCGGCGATCCCCGTGTCAGACGGGCTCGTGGTCGCCGGCGGTATCGGCCCCGACGGCTCGATCAAGGGGACCGTCTGGAAGGCCTCGCTCGACGCGAAGGGTGCTCCCGGGAAGTTCGAGGAGCAGTCGCCCCTGCCGGATCCGTTGGCGCACGCCACGATGGCCCAGGTCGGCGACTTCGCCTGGATCTGGGGCGGGACGGATGCCAACGGCCCGTCCGGCGCGGTGCAGCGCGGCCAGATCGGCACGCCGCCGGCAGCGGCGACGCTCGCCCCGAACGCGACAGCCGTGCCGTTGCAGGTCCTCACCTGGGTGACCTCCGACAAGTTCAACATGCCGGCGCCCCGAACCGCCGCCGCCGGGTTCACCGCCAACGGGACCATGTACGTGGTTGGCGGCGACGACGGGACCGGCCCCCAGCACCAGCTCTACTGGGCCGTCCCGAGCGGATCCGGCACGATCTCCGAGTGGAAGCACCTCGACCAGATCGACCTGCCCGCAAGCGGGATCGAGGGCGGCAGTGCGATCGTGACCGGCACGAACGTCTTCGTCATCGGCGGCAAGACGACGGACGGGGTCCAGACCGGTGCCGTTCGCGCCAACCTGGCGCCGCAGGAGCCGTTCTTCCAGGTCGGTCTGGTCGGTGCGGTCGTGCCGGCGATGATGATCCCCGGCGAGATCGGCCAGCAGCTCGGCTACCTGGCCGCGGCCGGTGCCGGGACCGTCGACTTCGTCATCCTCCTGCTCATCGGCTGGGCGTACGCCCACCCGAGCACGATCCGCGGCTGGGTGGACCGCCGGCGGCGCGGCCGCCGCTGATCGCCAGCGGCGGGCGGCCATCGACGACCCGCGCCGGCCCACGACGGAACCACGTTAGTCCGGGAGATCGCCTTCGCCGGGTTCGGGTTCGCCCCGTCGTGCAGGCAGGCCAGCCCGGAACCAGGCCAGCGTCCCGCCGTCGACGTTCGAAACGTTCGGCCAGCCCTTGGAGCGCAGGAACGCGGTCGCCTGTCCTGATCGCGCGCCCGTCCGGCAGATCATCAGCAGCTCCCGGTCCTTTGGGAGCGACTGATGTCGGAGCATGAAGGTCGAGAGCGGGAAGAGGACCGCGCCGATCGCCCGAAACTCGGCGAACTCTTTGGGCTCGCGGACATCCACGAGGAGCGGGCCGTCCGGTCCGGTGGTCGCATCGAGGCGGCGCTGCGCTTCGACGACGGTGACCGCCGGGATACGTCGTGGATCGATCATGGGACGCGTCGCTCCGGTCGGGTCAGGGTCACGTCAGCTCGGCGAGCGGTCGCCGGCCGGCGAATCCGTCGTCCATTTCGTGCCAGTACTCGATGGGGCCCTCGCCCAGTCGCCAGCACAGCCAGATCTGGCGGCCGCTGGCAAGCGCCGGAAAGTCGATCAGGCCGGCCTCGATCTCCCGCAGGGTCACGTCCTGCTCCACGAGCTGCGCCACTCCCGCCTGCATCTGGTCGATCAGGAACTGCATCCGCAGGCGGAGAGTCCGCGTGTCCGACGCCGTTCCGGCCGGAGCGCTCCCGGACGAAGCCTGTGCCTCGAGGACCCGGTCCCGGAGGCGAATGAGCTCCTCGCGCTGGTCCCGGAGGCCCAGCAGGATTCGCTCGACATCGGGCAGGGCTGCGTTCGCCTCGTCGATGTCGTAGTAGCGCGTCATGGGCGTGATTCTAGGCACGTATCATGCCGGGCATGCGAATCGCATCCCGGATGGACTCGATCGGCACCGAAACGGCGTTCGAAGCGGCCGCGCGTGCCCGGGCCCTCGAGGCCACGGGGCGCTCGATCATCCACCTCGAGATCGGCGAGCCGGACTTCGATACGCCCGCGAACATCCGAGCCGCCGCGAAGAAGGCCCTCGACGAGGGGTTCACCCACTACCCGCCGTACATGGGCCTGCCGGCGCTGCGCGAGGCCATCGCCGCGGACGTCTCGGTCCGGAAGGACGTGCCCGTCAAGGCGGACCACGTGATCGTCACGCCCGGCGCGAAGCCGGTCATGTACTACGCGATGCTGGCCCTCATCGAACCCGGCGACGAGGTCATCGTCCCGGATCCCGGGTATCCGATCTACGAGTCGATGGCCCGGTTTGCCGGCGGGACGCCGGTTTCGCTGCCGATCCGCCAGGAGCACGAGTTCCGGGCCGACCTCGACGAGCTCGAATCGCTCATCACCAGGCGCACCCGGATGCTCGTCCTGAACTCGCCCGCGAACCCGACGGGCGGCCTGTTCACGCGGGAGGACATCGTCCGGATCGCCGAGCTGGCGCTCAGCCACGACCTCGTGGTCCTCGCCGACGAGATCTACGGCCGGATCGTCTACGAAGGGGAGCATGTCTCGATCGCCTCGATCCCCGGCATGCTCGAACGCACGATCATCCTCGACGGGTTCTCCAAGACGTTCGCCATGACGGGCTGGCGACTCGGCTACGCGGTCCTGCCCGACGTGCTCCTGTACGCCTTCGGGCGGCTGATCATCAACTCGGTCTCGGGGACGTCGACCTTCAGCCAGGTGGCCGCGATCGAGGCGCTCAACGGGCCCCAGGACGAGGTGACCGCGATGGTGACCGAGTTCAAGGCGCGGCGCGACCTCATCGTCGATGGGCTCAACGCGATCCCCGGGATCAGGTGCATCCAGCCGCACGCGGCGTTCTACGTCTTCCCGGAGATCTCGGCGACTGGTCTCGACGGGGCGGAGCTGGCCGACCGACTCCTCCACGATGCCGGCGTCTGCGTCCTCGCCGGCACGGCCTTCGGGCACGTGGGGCGGGACCACATCCGGATCTCGTACGCGAACTCGCGGGCGAACCTGTCCGAGGCCCTGACCCGGATCCGGTCGGTCGTCGAGCCGCTCGTCGCGGCCCGCGGCTGAGGGCGGCAGCGTGTCGAACCGGCCCAGGGTGTTCGTGGCGCGGACGATCCCGGATGATGGCCTCGCGCCGATCCTCGCCGCGTGCGAGGCGCAGGTCTGGGAGGATGAGCTGCCGCCGCCGCGCGAAGCCCTGCTCGCGGCGATCGAGGGCTGCGACGGGGTCGTGACGCTCCTGACCGACCGGGTCGATGACGAGTTCCTGGACCGCGCGGGACCCCAGTTGAAGGTCGTCTCGAACTACGCGGTCGGGTTCGACAACGTGGACGTCCCCGCCTGCACCCGCCGCGGCATCCCGGTCGGGAATACGCCCGGCGTCCTGACGGATACCACGGCCGATCTCGCATTCGCCCTCCTGTTGGCGACCGCGCGGCGATTGCCCGAAGGGGACCGGTACGTGCGAGCCGGGCGCTGGAAGACGTGGGGCCCGATGCTCCTGATGGGGCCCGACGTCCATGGCTCGACCCTTGGGATTGTCGGATTCGGCCGCATCGGGCAGGCCCTCGCGCGCCGGGCGATGGGCTTCGGCATGACGATCCTGTACCACGACGTGGCGCGCGTGGATCCGGGCGTCGAGGCTACGTTCGGGGCGAGCTTCGTGCCGCTCGAGGAGCTCCTGGCCCGGGCCGACTTCGTATCGCTCCACGTCAACCTGACGGCCGAAACCCGCCACCTCATGAATGCCGATCGGCTGCGGTCGATGAAGTCGAGCGCGGTCCTCGTGAATACGTCACGAGGGCCGGTGGTCGATCCGGCGGCGCTGTACGAGGCGCTCCGCGACGGGGTGATCTTCGGGGCCGGGCTGGACGTTACGGATCCCGAGCCGATCCCCACCGATGATCCGCTCCTCACGCTCGACAACTGCCTCGTGGTGCCGCACATCGCGTCGGCGTCGAGGGCGACCCGGGGAAAGATGGCATCAATGGCCGCGGCGAACCTGCTTGCCGGCGTCCGCGGGGAGCGCCTGCCGACACCGGTGAATCCCGAGGTCTATCGCCCGGGCTGACGCTGCGCGGCGGTCGACGGCGGTCGACGGCGGTCGTCGGCGGCCGGCGCTCGACCGGCGACGGAGGGGCGGAACGGGCCCCCGCGTGGTCGTCAGGCTTCGGAGGTTGCCCGCTGGCGACGTTCGGCGTTGAGCCGGTGTTCGGCGTCCTGGAGGGCTGCCCCGGCACCCTGGGTCGGGTCGAGGGCGGCCCAGCCCACTGCCAGCCGCATGGTGATCTCGCCGGTCTCCAGCCAGCGGTCGCACTCGGTGCGCACGCGTTCGGCGAAGTTGATGGCCACGATGTCATCCGTCTCGGGCAGGAGGATGGCGAACCGTCCGCGCCCCAGGCGGGCGCAGCGATCAGCGGCTCGAGCCTGCGCCTGGATCGTTCGCGCGGTCGCGACGAGCAATCGCTCGCCGGCCGCGTCGCCGAGGCGTTCCGTCAGCCGCTCGAAGCCGTCCAGCTCGGCAAGCATGATCGTGGCCGGGCGGTGATAGCGCGCGAGACGAACGACCTCTTCGTCGACCGCACGTCGCCACGCCGTCGGCGACGCCAGCCCGGTCTTCGGGTCGAGCAAGTCCGTCTCGTCAGGCATCGTGGCCCGCTCCTCGTCTTCGATCAGCGGGCTTCCGGCGACCATCGAGGTCGTCCCCGCGAAACTCGGCATTGCGCCGGCAACCATTGGTGAGCCGGCAACCATGGGTGGGCCGGCGGTCACGGGTGACGCGGTCGATTCCGCTGCCGCCCCCGGTGCCGGTCCCGCGGCAGGCCCCATGACCCCGTCCCGAGACGTGCCACCGGCATCGACCGCCGGCTGCTGGTTCCCCCGAGACCTGGAACTCCGCATCGAGACGACCGCCAGGCCGATCAGCACGGCGTTGGCGATGATCGCGATGAGGATGATGGTCAGGATCTGCTGGTTGCTCAACGTGAGGTGCTCTCCAAGGGCCCGGGATTCCGGTGAGGTCAACATTCAACGAGGAAAGCCGCGCCGACGATGGTACGGAGGTCCCCCGGACGACTATCCGTTTTGTTCAGGCAACGGCGCCGGGTGCCGTCGGCTGCGGGCTCCATCGTGACGCGATTTCGGTCATCTCGCCGTCAGGCCCGTCGGGCCCGTCGGATCTGGCGCCGACTGTCCGGGTCATGGCAATACTTTCGCCCAGACGAAGTGACACACCTCGGACCCCTCGACGCGCGACGGCGTCGACCATCGCGGTCAGCGGACGTTCGAGGCGGGCGGAAGGGCTGATCCGAACGTGATACGGTCGCGGCCGGGCCCGTAGCTCAGCGGCAGAGCAGGGGACTTTTAATCCTCGTGTCGTGGGTTCGAATCCCACCGGGCCCTCCATGAATTGACCGGAGGAGATGGCCGAAATTGGATGCCCAGCACGACATCGGCGTGGGCCTGGTCAAGGCCCTCCCCGGTCAGCGGGCGGCCGGACTGATCACGCTGGACGTCGGCGACGGTCGAACGGTCGAACTCCCCGTGATGATCGTCAACGGCGCCGAGCCAGGTCCCCGAATTGCCGTCACCGCCGGGATCCACGGTGCCGAGTACGTCTCGATCGCCGCGCTGCGCGAGGTGATGCGAGACCTGGACCCGATCCGAATGCGGGGTTCCGTCGTCGCCGTCCTGACCGCCAACCCGAGCGCCTTCGCGGCCCGTTCGATCTACGTCAACCCCGACGACGGGCGGAACCTCAACCGCGTCTTCCCGGGGAACGCCGCCGGCTCGGCCTCGGAGCGGATCGCGCGCTGGATCACGGACAACGTCATGACCGGGTCCGATGCCTTCGTCGACATGCACTGCGGCGACATGAACGAGGCGCTCGTCTCGTTCACGGGCATCGAGGAGACCGGTGACGCGGACGTCGACGCGCGGAGCCGGGCCTATGCCGAGGCGTACGGCCTCCGCTACCTGCTGATCGGGGCCTCGCCGGGCACGACCACCTCGACCGCCGCCTCGCTCGGCATTCCGGCGATCCTCGGTGAGGTCGGTGGCCAGGGCCGCTGGCCTGACGAGGACGTCGCGCTTCACCGGTCCGGATTCCTGCGGCTGCTCGAAGCCGCCGGCGTCATCGACGACGCGCCCACCGCGCCGCGGTTCGAGACCGAGGTTCTCCGCACGGAGGCCTGGCTGCGGTCGACGGCCACCGGCTACTGGCACCCGAACGTCGCCGTCGGCGATCACGTGGCAGCGGGCGCGGTCGTGGGCACGGTCCGTGACGCGTTCGGGCGGACGCTCGAGACCCCGACCGCATCGATCGACGGGGTCGTGATCTTCCTCGTCACCTCGCTGGCCATGAACGCCGGCGACCCGTTGCTCGCCCTCGCCGGCTGATCGCAACCGGCTCGCAACGCGGCCCGTCCCCGAAGCGCAGCGAGGCCGATGCCGGCGCGGGGACGCGCCCAACGAGGCCCGGGACTGAGACTCGGGTAACGGAATCGCATCCAGGGCTCTGACCCGGGATGCGGTGTCCGCGTCCCTGTCGCCGGAGGCGCCCGCGATGCATCGCGCATCGAGTCACCGCACCGCCGCTCTACGATCCGTCGGCCGAGCACGACGCGTGCGGAGTTGGATTCGTGGCGGATGCGGGCGGCCGCTCGGCGAGCCGGGTACTGCCGCTTGCCCTCGCCGGCCTCTCCTCGCTGGGCCACCGCGGCGCCTTCGCCGCCGACGGCCTGTCGAGCGATGGCGCCGGCGTGGCGCTGCCCCTCGAACCCGCCCTCCTGGAGCGGTTGACCGCGGCCTTTCCGCCCCTGACCCGGGACTCGATCGGCCGCCGGCCGGCCGTGCTCCAGCTGTTCCTGCCGCGCGGCCGGCGCCGCCAGGGAGCGGCCCGGCAGATCGTCAAGGAGGCGCTCGAGGAGGCCGGCCTCCGTGGCATCGCCTGGCGCCGCGTTCCCACGGATCCGTCCGCGCTCGGACCGACCGCGTTCGGCTCGCGACCCGACGTGTGGCAGCTCTTCGTTGTCCGCCCGACGAGCTCGCGAGGAGGGCGAGACCAGCCCGGCCGGCTGATGCCCGATGCGGCCTTCGAGCGTGCCCTCCTCCTGGCTCGGCGCCGGATCGCCGCCGCGGCCCAAGCGGTCGGCGAGGGCGAGCTCTCGATCGCCTCCGCTTCCTCTCGAACGATCGTCTACAAGGGCCTCGTGGCGGGGGGTCGGCTCGCCCAGCTCTACCCGGACCTCGCCTGGAATGTCCCCCTCTCGTTCGCGACGTTCCACCAGCGGTTCGCGACGAACACGCATCCGACCTGGCACCTCGCGCAGCCGTTCGGCTATCTCGCCCACAACGGCGAGATCAACACGGTCCGCGGCAATCGGGAAGAGGTCAGAGGGCGCCTGGGCGACCCTGATCCGTCCGGTCTCGCGAAGGAGCTGTCGCGTCGCGGGCCACTGCTGCGCGCGGGTGGTTCCGACTCCGCATCGCTCGATGAGGCCATCGAGCTGCTCGTTGCTTCCGGCTGGCAGGTCGACGCCGCATTGGCGGCGCTGATCCCGGCGGCGCCGGCCTTGCGGCCGGATCGGGGATCCGAGGAGATCGCCCGTGCTCGCCGGACCGCCGGTTTCGTCGCCCCGTGGGACGGCCCGGCCGCCCTGGTGTTCACGGATGGCCGATCCGTGGGGGCCCTCCTCGATCGGAACGGACTCCGGCCGCTGGCGTACGCGGTCACGAGCGGCGGGATCGTGGCCGCGGCGTCCGAGGCCGGCGCCGTGCCGCTCGGCGACGGCGAGACAACGACGCTCGGGCGCCTCGGGCCTGGCGAGATGCTCGTGGTCCAGCCGGCGCGGCGTCGAGTCCACGTCGATTCGTTCGCCGGGCGTCGCTCGTCGAGGACCCAGGTCACGCACGATCTGCCGCGCCCCGCGTTCGAGGACGAGCTGCCGCGCTCGATCGAAGACCTTGGTCCGGAGGACCCGTCGACCGGTCGCCGGTACCTTGCGGGTCTCGACGCCGAGCGCCTCCGGCTCGACATCCGAACGATGACGAGCGAGGGCCACGAACCCCTGTGGAGCATGGGCGACGACACGCCGACTCCCGGTCACGGCCGCGTCCAGCGACGCGCGGCCGATCATCTCAAGCAGTCGTTCGCCCAGGTCACGAACCCCCCGATCGACCCCGAGCGGGAGCGACTGGTCGTCGATCTCCGGGTCCATGTCGGGCGGCGCGCGCCGCTGCTCGGCGGTCCTTCCCGGCGCGGGCGCTCGATCCGGTTGAGCCGGCCGCTCGTCGCCGACCTGTCGGGCTTCCTGGCTTCCCTGCGCGGCCTTCGCGGGGGGCGCGTGGTCACGCTCGATGCGACCTGGCCCGCGGACGCCGGGCCGGACGGGCTCGAGGCGGCACTCCGCGCACTCGCCGACGCGGCCGTCGGCGCCGCACGGACCGGTGCCCTGGCGGTGCTCGTCTCCGACCGGGCGCGGGACCCAGGGCGCCTGCCGGTGCCGTCCGTGCTCGCGGCCGGCGCGGTGCACGCGGCCCTGACCGATTCGGGCCTGCGCGGCCGAACCGACATCGTCCTCGAGGCCGCCGATGTCCTCGACGTGCACGCGCTGGCCATGGCGATCGCGGCCGGTGCCCGGGCCGTCCATCCGTGGCTCGCGATCCGTCTTGCCGCCGAGGTGGCTGGCACGCGCGGCGCGGAAGACGTCGATGTCCCGGGCGCCGTTGGCCGCCTCCTGGACGCGTTCGAGGCCGGACTTCGCAAGACGATCGCGCGAATGGGCATCAGCGCCGTCGCGTCGTACGTCGGCGGGGCGTTCTTCGAGACGCTCGACCTGGCCCCGGAGGTCATCGCTCGATGCTTCCCGGCCGCGCCTGGCTGGGAGGGCAACGTCGGGTTTCGCGAGCTGGCCGAGCGTCTGCTCGCCCGATCGGCGGCGGCGGGAGCCATCGACGCCGCGGCCACCGCAGCGTCGGCCGCCGCGGCTGCGGCAGCCGCGGCGCGGGACCATGGCTCCGGGCCGGTCCACGTCCGGGAGCCCCGCCTCCCGGACCCTGGCCTGGCCCGCTTCCGGGCTGACGGCGAGCTCCACATGTTTGCGCCCCGAGTCGTGGCGGCTGCCCAGGCGCTGACCGCCGGCGACGCCACGGACGCGACGCTCGCCACGTACCGGACCGCGCTCGAGCGAGCCACACCGGCCGTCGTCCGCGACCGCCTGGAGCTCCGGCCTGCCGTCCGACGCCGGGCAATCCTCCTCGACGAGGTGGAGCCGGCCCGATCGATCGTCCGCCGGCTGGTCGTAAGCGCGATGAGCGTCGGGGCCCTCTCGCCGGAGGCACACCAGGTCCTGACGATCGGGATCCAGCGGGCCGGCGGCTCGGCCAACACGGGCGAGGGTGGCGAGGATCCGGCCTGGTACGAACCGGGCCCGGACGGGCGCCGCCACGACGCCGCGATCAAGCAGGTGGCGTCAGGGCGCTTCGGCGTCACGGCCACGTATCTCGCCAGGGCCGAGCAGCTCGAGATCAAGATCGCCCAGGGCTCGAAACCCGGCGAGGGTGGCCAGCTCCCCGCCCGGAAGGCGACGGCCTACATCGCCGCGCTGCGGCGTGGCCAGGCCGGCCAGGCGTACATCAGCCCGCCGCCCCACCACGACATCTACTCGATCGAGGACCTCGCCCAGCTCATCGCCGACCTGCGGGCCATCAATCCGGCGGCGCGGATCGGCGTCAAGCTCGTCGCGTCACGCGGCGTCGGGACAATTGCGGCCGGCGTGGCCAAGGCCGGCGCCGACTACATCCATCTCGCCGGTGGCGCCGGCGGGACCGGCGCGTCACCGCTCAGCTCGATCAAGCACGTCGGCGTGCCGTGGGAGCTCGGCTTGTCCGAGGTTCACCAGGTGCTGCTCTGGAACGACCTCCGGGACCGCGTGGCGCTCCGGACCGACGGTGGTCTCCAGCGGGGTTGGGATCTGCTCGTCGCGGCGCTGCTCGGGGCAGAGGAGTTCGCGCTCGGCACCGGCGCGCTCGTGGCGATCGGCTGCGACATGGCCCGGCAGTGCCACCTCGACACGTGCCCCACCGGGATTGCCACGCAGCGCCAGGACCTCCGCGCAAAGTTCACCGGGACGCCGGAGCAGGTCGAGCGGTTCGCCCTCGCGCTGGCGGAGGATCTCCGCCGGGAGCTGGCCGCGATCGGGGCTCGATCGGTGGGCGAGGTCGTCGGGCAGGCCGCCACGATCCTCCGCCCGATCCGAGGTGCGGCCGGAGATGCCGGCCTGGGCCGCGTCCTCGGGGCTCCGGCCTGGCGGGCGGATGCACCTCGTCGGGCCGATCCCGCGGCAGCGGGCCGAGAACGGGCTCGACTGGCGTCGTCTCCGCTCGAGACGCGCCTCGTTGCGGCGCTCGGGGGACATGGCCCGATCCGCCTCGACGGCCTCCGGATCTCGACGGCCGAACGGTCCTTCGGCGCGGCGCTGACGGGCGCGGTGGAGCGCGGGACCGTTCGCGTGCCCATCGCCCTCGGCCTCCAGGGAGCCGCCGGGCAGTCATTCGGGGCCTTCCTCGGCACCGGCATGGAGCTCCGGCTCCGGGGCACGGCCAACGACTACGTCGCCAAGGGTCTCTCGGGCGGGACGGTGGTCGTGGCACCCGACCCGGAGCATCGGGCGGGCTCGTTCGATGCGCCTGCGCCGTCCCTGGCCGGGAACACCTGCCTGTACGGCGCCACCGCCGGCCGGCTCCACGTGCTCGGCCGGGCCGGGATGCGATTTGCCGTCCGGAACGCCGGAGCAGACGCCGTGGTCGAGGGGGTGGGTCCGCACGGCGCCGAGTACATGACCGGCGGGACACTCGTGGTCCTCGGTCCCGTGGGACCCAACTTCGGCGCCGGGATGACCGGCGGACGGGCCTACGTCCTCGATTCGTCGACCACGATCTCCCGTCGGATCGACGACCTGAGCGTCACCGCCCGACCCGTGGGCGAGCGGCATGACCCCGGCGATATCGCCGAGATCGGGCGGCTGCTCCGGCTCCATCGCGACGCCGGCTCGAGGCTCGCGGCCGAGCTCCTTGCCGACGAGCCATCCTCGATCGCGCGGTTCTGGGCGATCGAACCGCGACCGGTTGCCTCCGACGCCGTCAGGGCGGCGGAGGCCGGCGATGTCGCGGCGCGTCCCGGATCGGTGACCGCAACCCCGGCGCAACCCATTCGGCCCTCGTCGGTGATCGCCGCCCGGCCCTGAACGACGGACACTTCGGCTTCAGCGTCCGCGATCGCGCCCGGGAGAGAGGATCACATGCACGAGCAGCTCGAAGACTTCCAGAAGGCACCGGCCATCCGGGACGGCCGTATTTCCGTCGTCACCTGCGAGGCGTGCGGATGCCGGCTCCAGCACGATTCATCGGCCCCGGAGACGTGGCGCCATTTCGGGGCCATGGGTGGGCGGGATGCGCGGAGCCACGTAACGGCGTGCGTCGACCTGCCGCACAACGCGTTCGGGCGAGCCGCCGTCCCGGCCTGACGCCACCGATCGGTCTCGCGCCCGTCTCCCTCGGCGCGTGCCCGGCGGCGCGCGGTCCGATCACCGCTGCATCAGCGGGTCGAGGCGTCCTCCGCGCGATAGCCGACGCCCCGGACTGCGACGATCGCGGGTCCGTGCGCGGCGTCCAGCTTCGACCGCAACCGGGCGAGGTGCGGCTTCAGCCACAGGAGGTCCGGGTCGGTCTCGGCCGGCCAGCCGGCTCGGGCCAGGCGAAGGTGCGGCACGAGGTCGCCGCCGGCCCGGACGAGGGACTCGAGCAGGCGGTACTCCGTCGGCGTCAGATCGAGGAGCGTTTCCCCGACGCGCGCCTCGTGGCGGGCGGGGTCGAGGCTGAGGCCTCCGAACGAAACCGGTCCGCCGAGGTCGCTCGCGTCGGTCCGTCCCGCGCGGCGCATCACCGCTGCGATCCGGGCCAGGAACTCACCGCGGCCGAAGGGCTTGACGAGGTAGTCGTCCGCGCCGATGCCGAGGGCCTTGACCTTGGCCGCCTCGCTGCTCTCCCCGGAGACGACGATGATCGGCGCGGTGCCGCTGGCCCGGATCTGGCCGGCGACCGTGAACCCGTCCGGGCCTGGCATCGCGAGGTCGAGGAGGACGAGATCGGGATGCTCATCCTTGAAGCGGCGCACCGCGGTCAGCCCGTCGTACGCGGTGATGACCTGGTGGCCCTCCGTCCCGACGAGCGCGGTGATCGCGCCGACCATGGCCGGGTCGTCATCGACGACGAGGATCCGAAGCGGTCGCGCAGCCGACACCGCGGCCCCCTAGACTGCCGCCGCCGCGGGCAGCGAGATCACGAATCGGGCGCCCTGGTCGGGCGCCGGCTCGCACCAGAGGTGACCACCCATGGACTCGGCCAGGCGCTTGGCCGCGTACAGGCCGATCCCGGACCCGCGTGCCGTATGCGTGTCTCGCCTGGCGTAGGGCTCGAAGATGCGCTCTCGCCACTCGGGCGGAATACCGGGGCCGCCGTCGCGGACGCCGATTCGAACCATCCCCTCGGCCATCGCCCAGTCAATGCCGATCCGCGTCTCGGGCGGCGAGTACTTCACCGCGTTCTCGACGAGGTGCTCGAGCATCTGTCGGAGCCGTGGCGGATCGGCGAGGGCGTGGAGGCGGACGCCACCGTCCACGACCACGTCGTGGCGACCGAGGAGCGGAGACATCTGGGCGATCACCTCGCGTACGAGACCCTCGATGTCGGTGGGCTCGACGGCCGCCGGCTGGTCCGGGACCACGCGGACGGAGGCGAGGATGGAGTCAACGAGCCGGTCCAGCCGCTCGATCTGCTCGATCGTGCCGTCGTGCCAGCTCGCCCGGCGATCCCGGCGCTCCTGGTCGCGGGTCGACCGGTCGACGAGCGGTGGCTCCTCGGACAGCAGGTCGGTGTACGCGCGGACGACGGCCAGGGGCGTCCGGAGCTCGTGCGTCACGAGGGCGATGAGCTCGGTCCGTGCCTCGTCGATGGCCTTGAGCTCGGCCGCCCGCTCCTCGGCCTCCCGCTGCTGGCGACCCTTCTCGACGATCCCGGCGAGGAGGTCGGCGATGGCCCCGAGCTGGGCGACGTCCGCCTCGGTGAAGTGGCGCTCCCGCTCGGTCTGGATGTTCAGCACCCCGACAGTCTGGTCGTTCCAGGCAAGCGGTACCGACAGCATCGAGGTGATGAACCGCCGCTGGTCGATGCCGCGCACCCACAGGAAGCGGGGATCGTCCTCGATGTCGCGGATCACCGCCGGTTCCCTCGCTTTCGCGACGTGGCCGGTGACGCCCTCGCCGTACGGCACCCGAGCGCGTCCGATCTGGAAGCGATCGAGCCCATTCGTGGCGGCAAGGGTAAGGTGCGAGCCGTCCCGATCGAGGAGGTAGAGGGACGAGACATTCGCGTGCAGGGCGTCGCGGGTCTCGTCGACCACCGTCTCGAGGAGCTCGTCCCAGGTCTGGGCCGTCGTCGCGAGGCGCGCGACGCGATGAAGGAACCGGAGCTGCTCGAGCTGCTCCGCTCCGGGCACCGAGACGACACGTTCATCCGCCATGGCGATCACGATACAAAGGTACGGTCCGCCGTGGGCTCGATCCGTTGCGATGCGGTCGAGCGGACGTTACGGCTGGGGACCGCCAACCGCCTGCCGGAGGTCGCGTGATTCCGTCCGATCCGCTCGCCGTCGAGATCGATCGCCTCTGGCGCCTCCTGGGCGAAGTCGTCGAGGAGCAGGGAGGCGTCGCCCTGCGGCGTCTCGTCGAGCGCACCCGGCGGCGAGCGACGCGCGCCCGCCTCGGCGACGCCCGTGCCCGAGGGTCCTTCGAACGTGAGCTCGCCGGGCTCGATCCGGTCCCGGCGGAGACCGTCATTCGGGCCTTCCTCATCCACTTTCGCCTGGCGAACCTGGCGGAGGAACGCCACCGCGTGCGCGTGCTCGAAGAGCGCGGGCGCCGCAGCGATCGCTCCCGCGTCGGGCCCAGGGACGACACGCTCGCCGGGGTCATAGGAGCGCTGCGAGCCGACGGCCGCTTTCCCGTCGACACCGCCGAGGCCCTGGCCAGGGTTCGCGGCCTTCGCCTCCATCCGGTCCTGACCGCGCACCCGACCGAGGCCCGCCGCCGGACCGCGCTCCAGGCCCTCCGGCGCATCGCCCGCATCCTCGCCGCACGCGACGATCCGCGGCTCGATCCCGTCGCCGCCCGTGCCCTCGATGATCGCCTCCGCGAGGAGCTCACGATCCTGTGGCGGATGGCCGAGGCGCGGAAGGGCGTGCCGAGCCCCCTCGACGAGGTCCGCACGGCCCTCGTCTTCTTCGACACGACGCTGTACTCGCTCACCCCGGCCGTCCAGCGATCGGTCCGCGAGGCGATCGGCCTGACGGCGGCGGACGTTCCGACGATCCTCCGCTGGGGCAGCTGGATCGGGGCCGATCGCGACGGCCACCCCGGCGTGACGGCCGAGATCACGGAGCATGCGGCGCGGATCCAGGCCGACCATGTCCTTCGTGGCCATCAGGCCGTCGCGACGAGGCTCATGGAGACGGTCGCCGCCGCCGTTCCCGCGGAGCAGCTGGGCCGGGCCGTGACCGCACGGTTGATCGACGACGCCGAGACCCTGCCCGCGCTCGACGCGACGCTCCGCCGGCGCTTCCCGCAGGAGCCGTATCGACGCCGGTTCGGCGCCATCGCCGAGCGATTGCGGCGCACGCGCCACCATCTGACCGGCGACCCGGGCCCGGCGACCGCGCGCTACGAGACCCCGGACGACCTCATCGGGGAGCTCGCCGAGATCCAGGATTCGCTCGACTGCCGCGGGGCTGGGCCGCGTCGCCGCGGGGAGCATCCAGGACTTCCGCTGGCAGGTCGAGACGTTCGGCTTCCATCTCGCCGAGCTCGAGGTCCGGCAGCACGCGGCGGTCCATCGGGCCGCGGCGGACGCCGTACGCGTCGCAGGATCGATGGCGGCGAGCGCGGATCCTGGAGCGGACGGCACCGCGGCACGGCGCGGGCAAGTCCGGCCGCCGGCGAACCCTCCGGAGCAGACCGTCGAGCTCGGGGCCGGGGTGACACTTGACGAGGTGCTGGACACATTCCGCGCTGTCGAGCGAATACGGACACGTTTCGGTCCCGACGCGGCCGGGCGCGTCGTCATCAGCTTCACGGAGCGGGCGAGCGATGTCACCGATGTGCTCGAACTCGCGACGGCCGCGATCGGGCCGGCGCGCCGCGGCGAGCCTCGACGTCGTGCCGCTCTTCGAGTCGGCGGTCTCGCTCCGCAGTGCGGGCACGCTCCTGGCGTCGATCCTCGCGGACGATCTCTACCGGCGACACCTCCGTGGCCGCGCGAACCGCCAGGAGGTCATGCTCGGCTACTCCGATTCGAACAAGGAGTCGGGATTCGTCGCCGCGAACTGGCTGCTGTACGGCGCCCAGGCCGCGCTCGCCGAGGTGGCCGACGCGGAGGGCATCGAGCTGACGCTCTTCCATGGCCGTGGCGGCACCGTCGGCCGCGGTGGTGGCCACCTCGACCGGGCCATCCTCGGCCAGCCGCCGGGCACCGTCCGTGGCCGCCTCAAGGTCACCGAGCAGGGCGAGGTCGTGGCCGATCGCTACGGCAACCCCGCGATCGCGTTGCGACATCTCGAGCTGCTGGCCGGTGCGGTCATCGCTGCCGATTCGACGTCCATGCCGGCCCCGGACGGCGCCAGCGCCCTCCTGGACCGGCTTGCCGACGCGTCGTCGCACGCCTATCGCCGTCTCGTCTACGGCGACCCGGGTTTCGCAGGCTTCTTCCGCCGGATCACCCCGATCGAGCTGCTGTCGAGCATGCGCCTCGGGTCGCGACCGGCCGCGCGCCAGGCGCGACGCGCCGCCGGGGCGCCGGAGCCCGTCGACGATTCGATCGACCGGCTGCGCGCCATTCCCGTGGGGCTTCGCCTGGGCCCAGGCCCGGATCGAGCTGCCGGGCTGGTACGGGCTCGGTGCCGCCGTCGAGACGGTCCGCGCCGAGCTCGGCGATGAAGCTGTCGTCCGTCTGGCCGAGCTCTACCGGGAGTGGCCGTTCCTGACGGCGGTCGTCGATCACGCCGAGCTGGCGCTCGCCAGGTCGGACCTCGGCGTCGCTCGCCGCTACGCGGCCCTGGCCGACGAGCCCGGGGACGATCGCCGCTGGGACGAGATCGAGGAGGAGCACGGGCGGAGCGTCGCGGCGCTCCTCGCCATCACGGGCCGAACCCGTCTCCTCGATCGGTCGCCGGCCATCGCCCGCGCGATCGCGCTCCGCAATCCCGACGTCGACACGCTGTCCGAGCTCCAGGTTGGGCTTCTCGCGCGACTGCGCGCGATGCCGGCCGATGATCCAGCACGGGCCACCGTCGAGCGCCTGGTGAGGCTGACGGTCAGCGGCATCGCCGCGGGGCTCCAGGTGACCGGCTAGCGCAGTCTCCGGGCAAGGGCCGCGGCCAGCCGTTCGTAGTCGGCGGGCTCGTTGTAACGCTGCGCGGAGATCCGGACCGCGACGGCTGTCGGCGGATCTCCGGCACGGTCACGAGCTGCGGGCACGGGGAAGGTCACGATCGGAACCTCGATGCGGTCGACCTCCAGCAGGTCGCGCTTCAACGCCAGCGCCGCCTCGTCGCGCGCTGGCAGCGGCAGCCGCACGATGGCCATCGAGCCAAGGAGGCCGGCGGGGATCCCGGGTGTTACGCCGAGGGCCTCGGCGATGCGCTCGCGGCCTTCGACCGCCAGCTCGTGGTTGGCGGCCATGATTGCGGGCCAGCCGCCGGGATCCATGCGACTCATGACCCGGATCGCCCCGGGCAGCGCGAGGTAGGGCGTGGGGTCCGAGGTGCCCGTCCAGTCGAACTCCTTGTGGAAGCTCGAACGGTCCGGGCGGGGATCGTTCCACCCATGGCTCACCACGAGCGGCCGGATCCGGTTCCGCCGATCGGCCCGCACGTGGAGCACCGCCGAACCCGTGGGACCGCACAGCCACTTGTGGCCGTTCGCGGTCCAGTACGCGGCGCCGAGCTCGGTGAGGTTCACCGGCACCTGCCCGGGCGCGTGGGCGGCGTCGACCAGCGTGTCGACACCCAGGGCGTCGAGCTCGCGGACGATCGCGGCAATCGGGAGGATCGTCGCGGTCGCGCTCGTGACGTGACTCACGAGGGCGAGGCGCGTCCGGGGCGTGACGGCCGAGCGGATCGCCTCGAGAACCTGTTCTTCGGCCCCAATCTCGAACGGCAGGTCCACCCGGACGACCCGAGCCCCCCAGGCGCGAGCGACCTCGGCGAGCGCGGTGAGCGTGGCGTTGTACTCGTGGTTGGTCGTGAGGAGCTCGTCGCCGGCCTCGAACCGCAGGGACCGGAGCACGGTCGACACGCCGCTGGTGGCGTTCGGCAGGAAGGCAAGGGACTCGGGATCGGCGTGCAGGAACGAGGCGACGACGCCGCGGGCAGCGTCGATGCGCCGCTCGATGGTGGTGTCGAGGAACGCGACCGGGTTCGCCTCGAGCTCGTCGATGAGGGATCGCTGCAGGGCCAGCACGGGTACCGGACAGGCCCCGAACGAGCCGTGATTCAGGAACGTGAGCCCCGGCTCGAATCGCCAGGGACTCGCCGGGCTGAACGGACGCATGGCTCGAGGATAGGGGAGTACGGTGCCGTCAGGGACCTGGCTCGTCCGACGAGTCCGGTGGGGTCGCCGGCGTCACGTTCTTCATCGGCGGTCGGGCGGGCCCGCCGGCCGGGGGCCGCCACCGGCCGCCGAGGAGCCGATCGATCCCGGCCCGGACGGTGATGAACGGCGCGAGGTAGGCGACGAGGAGGATCGGGACCAGGAAGCGTGCCGGGATCGGGACCATCGCCACCACGACGCCGAGCAACCAGACCGCCACGAAGTAACCGGTCAGCGCCTGGCGACTCCACCCTGCGAGCTGGAGGCGCCTCGTCGGGATCAGGACGACGAGCCCCACGACCAGGCCGATGAAGAGGGCGAGTGTCGGCACGACGGGATCGTACGCGACTCGCGGATCGCGCTCCATGGGGTCCGCCCGCCGGTGCCTCGTTTGTCAGGAGCCGGTCCGTCGAGTAGCATTGAAGGTCGCGGGGTGGAGCAGCGGCAGCTCGTCGGGCTCATAACCCGAAGGTCAGGGGTTCGAATCCCCTCCCCGCAACCAACGCCTTCACCTTGAGAACCCCGGTCCCGACCAACCGGGGTTCTTCCTTTTCCGCCCGTTCCTGGCGGACGGCACCACGACATCCTGCGAGGCGGGGAGGTCCACCGACCATGGAGCGGTGTCGAGGGTCAATTCGCCGCTGGAAGCCCGGCGCCACGGGTGGCCTGCCCTCCGGGCGGCGCTGCGCCCGGACTCACGTGACCTGCGGACGGCGACCGGTCATTTGAAGCCCCAGCGGTAGAGCGGGTGCAACTCCGCCCATCTGCCGTGGTCGAGGTCGAAGACGTAGCGGCCCTCCATCCAGATCGCGTCCCCGACGCCCGGATACGGCGGCTGGAGTGGATCGGGGTCCGACGCGCACGCGGCGACGGCGCTGGCCTGGCTGACGGCTCGAACGCAGATGGGCTCGACGACGAGATCTCCGAGCTCCTCGCCCTGGTTGGCCGGGGTGAGCAGACGGGCATACGCGGGATCGAGCGCGAGGAGGATGTGGAAGTCGCCGTCGGATTCGGTGCGCACGGCCTGGACGACGCCGGTGACGCGGATGCAGGCGGCCTGCACGACCAGGCGGTCCGGGCTGTACACGTACTGGTCCTGGTCCGTCGGCACGCAGGCCGCGGCGACCGTCGGTGTGGGCGTTCGAGCCCGCGTCGCCTGGGGCGTCGGACGCGGGGTGGTCGGGGGCGCGGTGGCCGCCGGCGTTGCCTGCAGCACCGTGGCATCGATCGTCGGCGCAACCGTCGACGTCCCTGGTGGCGATGATCCACCGCCGAGGAGTCCGAGCGGCCCGGACGTCGTCGGCCCTGTTCCGGACGACACACCGGGGGTCGGCACGTCCGGGGCACGTCCGCCGCCGGCGAGCCCGATAACGACGAACACGGCGACAACGACGACGAGGACGAGGCGGCTTGCTGGCGATAGTCGGGGCAAGGACCTTACCCGTGTGGACCGGAGCGACCGCCGGATCTCGACGTACGGCGAATATTGTCGTTGTGCATGCCGCCTCGCAGTGGCCCGCGGCCGCTTCATCGCGGGTGGCTATCCCACGACCGCCGACGCATCCGACGGTTGATGGGGTTGGGCCGGGATTGCCGTCAGCGGCTCATGTTCCGGTAGCGACGGACGCCCAGCGGCAGGAAGATCGCCAGGATCACGATGACCCAGACGATGGTGACGAGCGCTGGCTCGCGTCCCGGCAGCCCTGATCCGACGAACGGGTTCGGGTTTCCCCAGAGAGCACGCGTCGCGCCGGTGAGCGTGGAGACCGGATTCCATTCCGCCACCGGCTGGAGCCAGCTCGGCAGGCTCGACGGCGGGACGAACACGTTCGAGATGAAGGTGATCGGGAAGAGGACCGTGAAGGAGACCTGCTGCGCGACCTCGACGCTCGGGACGACGAGACCGAGCCAGACGCCGATGGCGGTCATCGCCAGGGCGAAGAGCAGCAGGAGCCCGATGCCGGCCAGCAGCTCCGGGATGCCCGTGTTGACGCGCCAGCCGACGACGAACCCGGAGACCATCAGGACCACGAGGATTCCGCCGTTGTAGGCGACGTCGGCGACGATCCGCCCGATGATCACCGCCGGGCGCGCCATGGGCAGGGATCGGAACCGGTCCAGGAGGCCCTTGTTGAGATCGTCGCGCATGCCGACCGCGGTCGTCGCCGCGGCGAAGACGATCGTCTGGGCGAAGATGCCCGGCATCAGGTACTCGCGATAGCTCCCGCCGCCCGGCAGCGGGATCGCGCCGCCGAAGACGAACGCGAAGAGCAGCACGAACATGATCGACTGGAGGATCGCGAAGATCGCGAGCTCCGGGATCCGCGGGATGCGCTTCAGGTTCCGCCACGTGATGACGGCGGTGTCGGTCAACGTCTGGTTCATGCCGCGGCCTCCCCGCCGCCGGTCTCGGCGCCATGGCCCGTCAGGGCCAGGAAGACGTCATCGAGGGTCGGTCGCCGGAGGGCGATGTCGTCGATCCCGATGCCGGCGTCGCTGAGGTCGCGGACGATTTCCATGAGCTTGCCCGCGCCGCCGGTCGCGGGTACGGTCAGCTTCCGGGTGTGCTCGTCGAGGACCCACTGGCCCGAACCGTCCCGGGCAAGGATCTCCTCGGCTCGATCCAGGTCTGCCCGATCGTGGACGACGACCTCGATGCGCTCGCCCCCGACCTGGCCCTTCAGCTCGTCGGCGGTCCCCCTGGCGATGACCTTTCCATGATCGATGACGGCGATGGTGTCGGCCAGCTCGTCGGCCTCTTCGAGGTACTGGGTGGTGAGCAGGAGGGTCGTTCCCTCGCGGACGAGCCTCCGGATGACGTCCCACATCCCCAGCCGGCTCCGCGGGTCCAGGCCGGTCGTCGGTTCGTCGAGGAACAGGAGTCGCGGGCGGCCGATGAGGGCACTGGCGAGGTCGAGGCGCCGCCGCATCCCGCCCGAATAGGTCTTGACGACTCGATCCGCCGCTTCGACCAGGTCGAACTGCTCCAGCAGCTCAGCGGCGCGTTGGCGCGACTCGCCCGACGGAAGCTGGTAGAGGCGCCCGAACATCCAGAGGTTCTCGCGGGCCGTGAGGTTCTCGTCGACCGCCGCGTACTGGCCGGAAAGACCGATCACCGATCGAAGCTGCTGGGCCTGGCGGACCACGTCGAACCCGGCGACGGTTGCGTGCCCGGCGTCAGGTCGGAGGAGCGTCGTAAGGATGCGCACCGTGGTCGTCTTGCCCGCGCCGTTCGGCCCGAGCAAGCCAAGGACCGTGCCCTCCTCGACGACGAGGTCGACGCCGTCGACGGCGCGGACCTCCGAGGTGCGTGATCGGTAGATCTTGACGAGGCCTTCGGCCGTGATCGCGGGCATCCATCCCCCCAGAGGCGCGCACGACGGCACGAGACGGTGCCGATCGGAGACGGGAGTATATCGGGTCGGCCGCGCCTGCCCCCCAGCTGGGTGGTGCCGCTGCTACTCCCAGCGGAATGTCCGGATCGTGAGGGCAGCGGCGCCGAGGCCCCACACGGCGAGGTTCAGGAGCGATCCCCCCGCAGCAACTCCCGAACCGAGCGCCGCGCGGAAGAGCTCCGACAGTGCGGCGGCCGGGAGGAGGCCCGCGATCGCGGCGAGCGGACCCGGCAGGTGATCGATCGGCAGGACGATCCCGCCGACCATCAGGAACCCGAGGAACAGCGCGTTCGCGAGGGCGAGCGTCGCTTCGGCGCGCAGGCTGCCGGCCATCAGCAGGCCGAGGCCGGCGAACGCCAGGGTGCCCAGGAGCATGGCCAGGACGAACAGCCCGGGTGAGGTTCCCGCGGCGGGCCGCCAGTCGAGGAACAGGGCAGCCACGGCAAGGAGGACGACGACCTGCAGGACCTCGAGGGCGAGCACCGCGATGAGCTTTGCGGCAACGAGACCCCATCGCGGCAGCGGCGACCCGCCGAGCCGCTTCAGGACGCCGTACGAACGATCGTAGGCGGTGGCGATCCCGAGGTTCACCAGGCCCGCCGCGATGAGGGCGAGCGCGAGCGAGCCAGGGAGGAGGAAGTCGACCGGCCGGCCGGCACGGGCGGGCAGAACGCCGCTCGAGGCAAAGAAGAGCAGCACGGCCGACGGGATGATCATCGTCACGAGGACGTTCTCGCCGCGCCGGGCGGTCGTCCGCAGCTCGGACGCCGCGAGGGCCGCGGTCGCGCGCGCCGGCGATGCCGGGCGGCTCACGCGGCGGTCCCTGAGGCAGTCCCCGCCGCGCCCGCAGACGGCCCCGGCGCACCCGACCCCGGCGCACCCGACCCGGACCCGCCGGCGTCGAGATCCCCGGTGAGCTCGAAGTAGCGCTCCTCCAGCGACGCGGCGGTCGTCCGAAGCTCGAGGATCGTCAGGTCGATGCCGGCGCACCAGGCAGCCACTGCCGCCACGAGTCGCGGATCCGGAGGTGCGCCATCCACGCGTTGGCGGGTGCCGTCCGTGCCGTCGGCACGCACGGAGGCACCGGGCGCGACGCGCGCGAGCGATGCCCTCAGCTCGGCCAGCTCGGCCGCAGTCGGCGAACGGCCGAACCGGACGACCAGGCGCGGTTCGCCGCCACCCGCCAGGTCGCTCGGGCTGCCCTCCGCGACGATCCGCCCGCCATGGAGGATCGCCACGCGGTCGGCGAGGCGCTCGACGTCGCCGAGGTCGTGGGTGGTCAGGAGAACGGTCCGGCCCTCGTCACGAAGCCCGGCGATGAGCTCGCGCGTGGCCCGCCGCGCCTCGGGGTCCATGCCGGCCGTCGGCTCGTCGAGGATGAGGACCTCGGGATCGCCGACGAGAGCGAGGGCCAGGGCGAGTCGTTGACGCTCTCCACCGGAGAGGCGACGGGCCCGCGTGCGGGCGACCTTGCCGAGGCCCACCAGCTCGAGGAGCGCGTCCGGGTCGCGGCCACCATCGAAGAACCTCGCGTAGAGCCGCAGCGCGTCGCGGGGCGTCGCTCGTGGATCGAGGCCACCGCCCTGGAGCATCAGCCCGAGACGGGCCTTGAGCGCGGACCCGCCCTTGCGCGGATCGAGACCGAGGACCCGGACCGTGCCGCCGTCGGCCGGGCGGTACCCCTCGAGGATCTCGACCGCCGTCGTCTTGCCCGCCCCATTCGGGCCGAGCAGCGCCGTCAGCTCGCCCGGAGCGACCGACAGGGTCAGCCCGCCGAGGACCGTCCGGGCGCCGTACCGCTTGACCACGCCGTCGAGGACGATCGACGGCGTGGAGGTCAGGCTCTCGGTCATGGAGTGTTCGTCGTGCTGTCCGTGGTGGCCGGCCCGTCGATCTCCGCGAGGAGGCGCTCGAAGTCGGCGGCGGAGAGCTGGCCGACCTGGATCCCGCGCAGGATGCCGTCGCGATCGATGAAGTAGGTCTGTGGCCGGGCAACGGCGCGATACGCGGTGCGGATGGTGCCAGTCGCGTCGTCGATCGTCGGCCACGTGGCGTGGTATGACGTCACGAAGTCGCGGGCCGGTCCCGGCGGATCGAACATGAGGATCCCGACCAGGGCGATGTCGTCCGCCTGGTGCTTCGCCAGCTCGTCGATGAAGAGCGGGAACTCATCCCGGCACGGGACGCACGACGGGCCCCAGAAGTTGACGATGACCGGCCGCCCCCGAAGCTTCGCCAGCGACAGCGTCGCGCCGTCGAGCGTCGTGCCCGAGAAGGCAGGAGCGGCGCGGCCGGTCGCGATCCCGGGAGCATCGCCCGTTGTCGCCGGGCGGTTGAGGTACCCCACGCCAAGGATGACCGCCGTGGCCAGGCCCGCGAGTGCGACGGCGACGATGATCGGTCGCCGTCGAGGATCTATCCGAGAACGCGTGTGCGGCCCCTTACTTGACGGTGATCGTCCCCGTCATGTTCGGAATTGGGTGGATCACGCAGATGAAGACATACGTGCCGGGCGCGAGGCCCTGATAGGAGTAGGTCGTCGAGGTTCCGCCGTTGATGACGTCCTGGTTCTGGAGGACGGTCGTCTTGTCCGCGGCGCGGATCTCGACATTGTGCGTGATGCCGGGCGTATCGGCGTTCGTGAAGTGGATCGTGAAGGGCGCATCGGCCGACACGACGATGCTCTTGGTGTCGAAGGCGATGTCCTTCGCCGTGATGTCGAAGGCTGTGCCAGGCGTGGCGGCGGGCTCGGAAGGCCCGGGGCTGCCACCGGGACCGCCGGCAGCCGTATCGGCGCTCTTCGGCGGAAAGACCCCGGTTTCGAGAAGGGCGGCCAGCACGAACAGGACCGCCCCGAACTGCAGGAGGCGCTTCGGCCACGGCGGGTCCGGAATGTTCTCCATGTGACCGGTCCGATCAGCTTCCTCGGTCTTGACGTACTCCGCCCGAGCATCGATGAGCCAGCCGAACAGGGTCAGGACGAGGATGATCACCCCGGCCGCGAGCAGCCAGCCGCCGGCCACGAGTCCGGCCATCAGGGCAGTCGTCCCGAGGGCGCCGAGGAGCGGACGGAACGACGGGCCCGGCATGTGGACGCCGGGCGGCGGCCCATCGTGCACGACGGCCGGCAGCGTCTCCGTATGCGCCATGTGATCGTAATCGCGGATCGCCTCGCGGCCCCAGTACAGGAGCGAAAGTACGAGCACGACCAGGCCGACGATGAGTGCATCGCCGCCGACGACGAGGCCCCACATCTGGGCGGCGGCACCGATGGCAACGACGATCGGGGCGAACGACGGTCCGGGCATATGCAGCTCGGCCGGCGTGACCGGCGTCAGGCGGGCAGGGGCACGACGCTTCGGGCCCGCGCCGACATACCGGCGGAGCACCAGGAGCAACCACAGGACGACAAGGGCCAGCAGGCCGAGCGGGATGAGCTTGATGAGCTCGCCCCAGTCGGGAATGACGACCTTGGAAAGGAGGTCGAGGATTGCCTGGTAGAGGGCCTGCATCTAGATGGCGACCGGCTTCAGTCCTGCGACGATCCGGCGAAGAGGACGTAGAACATGATCGTCATCGCGATCCCGAGCGCGCCGAGCATGGTCACGCCGGCCCATTCGATGTGGTAGCCGAGGACCGGCGCCGCGAGCGCGTAGACCGCGGCCAGTGCCAGGAACGTGATCGCGATCACGAGGATGTTGCGGCCGGTGATGTGCGGCATGTTGACCCTCCTCCTACAGGAAGTAGAGGATCGAGAACAGGATGATCCAGACGACATCCACGAAGTGCCAGTACAGCGATGCCGCCTCGACCGCGTCGTGGTGGCGTGCCGAGAACTGGCCGGACATGCCGCGATAGAGGATCACGCCGAGCATGATCACGCCCCCGAACACGTGCGCGCCGTGGAAGCCGGTCAGGGTGAAGTAGGTCGTCCCGAACGGGCCCGACCCCATCTTGAGGCCCTCACCGAAGAGCAGGCTGTAGTCGTAGGCCTGGAGTAGTAGGAAGGTGATGCCGAGGAGGAAGGTGATCCCGATATTCCGGAGGAAGCCCCGCCGGTCATCCTTCCGGATCGCCCAGATCGCCATCTGGCAGGTCACCGAGCTCAGGATGAGGATGACCGTGGCGACGAGGATCAGCGAGAACGGGTTCAGGATGTGGGCGAACTCCTGCGGCGGCCACTCCTTGACCCCGTTGGCGTCGACGAAGTTGGCCCGGGTGCTGAAGTAGGCGGCGAAGAGGCCGGCGAAGAACATCACCTCCGAGGTGATGAAGAGCAGCATCCCCAGGATCGGGTTGCTGATCCCGCGGCGAACCTCGTGGGCGAGCCCGCCCACGGCGGTTGTTGGCTCCGTCGGCGCGAGGGCGTGGCTGTCGGCGGTCACGATCGTCGCTGCTCCTCAGTGTCCCGCGAGGCCGTGGCGGGCATCGAAGACCGGTCGCTCGGACCGGATCTCCGGCAGGTGGTCGAAGTTGTAGGGCGGCGGCGGTGACGAGGTCGCCCACTCGAGGGTGTTGCCCTCCCATGGATCGTCGCCCGCGATCTTCCCGTTGCGGAGCGACACGAAGACGTTCCACAGGAACGGCAGGATCGAGACCGCGATGGTGAACCCGCCGATCGTGGCCAGGAGGTTCCAGTCGTTCCAGCCGGCGCTCGCGGAGTAGTCGGCGATGCGGCGCGGCATCCCGGCCAGGCCGAGCATGTGCATCGGGAAGAAGGTCAGGTTGAAGCCGATGAACATCAGGACGAAGTGGACCTTGCCGAGCGTCTCGTCGAGCATCCGGCCCGTCATCTTCGGGAACCAGAAGTAGAGCCCGGCGAAGATCCCGAAGACCGACCCACCAAAGAGGACGTAGTGGAGATGGGCGACGACCCAGTAGGTGTCATGCAGGGCGAAGTCCACCGGGACCGACGCGCTGAAGGCGCCGTTGATGCCGCCGATGAGGAACATCGTCAGGAAGCCGATCGCGAAGATCAGGGGCGTCGAGAAGGTCAGCTGGCCACGGAACATCGTGAAGACCCAGTTGAACATCTTGACGCCGGTCGGGACGGCGATGAGGAACGTCATCAGGCTGAAGAACGGCAGGAACACCGAGCCCGTCGTGAACATGTGGTGGGCCCACACGGAGAAGCCCAGGGCGCCGATGCCGGCGGTCGCGAAGATGAACGCCTTGTAGCCGAACAGCGGCTTCCGGCTGAAGACCGGGAGCACCTCGCTGATGACGCCCATCGCGGGCAGGACCATCACGTAGACGGCGGGATGCGAGTAGAACCAGAAGATGTTCTGGTAGAGGAGCGCGGAGCCGCCGCCGAACGGATCGAAGAAGTGGCCGCCGTAGTTCCGATCGATGAAGAGCATCACGAGCGCGCTCGTGATCACCGGCGTGGCCATGACCACGAGGACGCTGGTCACGAGGATGGTCCAGACCATGATCGGCATCCGGAACAGCGTCATGCCCGGCGCGCGCATCTTGAAGATCGTCACGAGGAAGTTGATGCCGCCGAGGATCGAGCTTGTGCCGATCAGGATGATGCCGACGATCCAGAGGTCCTCGCCGCTGCCTGGAGACTTGAGCGGGCCGTCAAGCGAGAGGGGCGGGTAGGAGGTCCAGCCGGCCACCGCCGAGCCGCCGGTAAAGAAGCTCGAGAGGAGCAGGATGCCGGCAAGCGGCAGCATCCAGAGTGAGAGGGCATTGATCCGCGGGAACGCCATGTCCGGTGCGCCGATCATCAGCGGCACCGCGTAGTTCCCAAGTCCCGCCAGCATCGGGATCACGAAGAGGAAGAGCATGAACGTGGCGTGCATCGTGAACGCCTCGTTGTACGCATGCTCGTCGGCCAGGAACTGCAGGCCGGGCTGGGCGAGCTCCGTCCGGACGACCAGGGCGAGAACCCCGCCGACCAGGAAGAACAGGAACGAGTTGATGACGTACATGATCCCGATCTTCTTGTGATCGGTGGTCGTCAGCCACTCGTACAGCCGTCCTCGGGTGTAGGTTCCGGCGGCGGGGGTCAGGGCGTGGGTGGCCATTCCGCGTTCCTTACTTGACGGTCAGGGTGCCGAACATGGCACCGGGATGGATCGAACAGAAGAAGGTGTACGTGCCGGGCGCCAGGGACTTGTACGAATAGGTGGTGCTCGTCCCGCCGTTGATCGGCTCCTGCGTATCGAGCACCGTGCCGCTGGAATCCTTGATCTCGATGTTGTGGGTGATCCCGGCCGGGTCGTCGTTCTTGAGCGTGATCGCGAACGGCGCGTTGGCCGGTACATCGAGGCTCGACTGATCGAAGGCGATGTTCTTGGCGGTGACGTTCAGGACGGTGCCGCTCGGGATTGGCGGCGGCGTGGCATTCGATTTCTCGATGAGCGCGTTGAGCCACGCGTCATAGTCGGAGGGCGTCAGGGCGATGACGTTGAAGAGCATCGTCCGATGGCCCGTGCCGCAGAGCTCGGCGCACTGGCCCCGGAAGACCTGGCCCGCGTCGGCGGTATCGACCGTGAACTCGAACTTGTTGGTGACGCCCGGCACGACATCCCGCTTGAAGAGGAAGCGCGGGACGTAGAAGGCGTGGATGACGTCCGGGCTGTCGAGTGTCACCTGGATCGAGCGTCCGACGGGGACGGCCATTCCTCCGGTGCTCGTAGCGGGGTCGTAGGACGGGGCGAGCTGGGTCGCGACCTTCTTGCCGCTCGCATCGAGATACTCGAACTGCCACTGGAACTGGCTGGCGATCGCGTGGATCCGGATATCCGGCGTGGCGCTGACGTTGTCGACCTTGAGCAGGGTCTGCCACGAGATCACGAACAGGAACAGGACGATCGCCGTCGGGATCAGGGTCCAGATCACCTCGACGGTGTTGTTGCCATGGGTCTGGACCGGGAGCTCGGTGTCGGTCGGGCGCCGTCGATAGCGGAGGACGCTCCAGACGATGAGCCCCTCGACGATGATGAAGATCGCGATCGCGAACGCGAAGACGATGTTGTAGAGGCCGCGCGTGCCCTCGGCCTGGGTGGTCGCGGCGTCCGGCGGGTAGAGGCTCGAACCCCAGCCGGTCAGGAATACGGCGAGCACCAGGGCGATCAGGATGACGACCACGGCGCCCGCGACGAGCGCGTCGGACGCAGGCCGCTTCCTGGGGCTACTCGACATCGGCGATCCTCGCGTGGGTGAAGGTTGCGGATGCCGGCGGTGTGGGGACGACCCTCCGGCGGGGCGCGGGCAGGACCACCCGCACGGGGGCGGGCCGAACGACATGATACCCGAGGGCCAAACGGCATGCGGGTGCACTCGGACAGTCCGTGGGACCATGCTCCCTGATGCATCGATTTCGACGCTGGCGCAACCTCCCGGGGGTCGCGCTCGGCTTGTTCGCGAGCCTCCTCCTGGCCGGCCCGGCGCTCGCCCACGGGTCGGTCCCGCCCGACCCGCCGACAGTCCTGAACCTGCTCTTCAGCTGGGACTTCGAGCCGGCCGTGATCCTGCCGCTGGTCGCCGTCGCGATCTGGTGGTGGCGGATGCTCGCGGCGATCGACCGGGACCATCCGGACCATCGGGTGCCGTCAGGTCAGCGCTGGGCGTTCCTTGGCGGATTGACCGTGATCGCGTTCGCGCTCCAGTCCGGCATCGGGCGCTACGACACGACCCTCTTCTCGATTCACATGGTCCAGCACCTGCTGCTCACGCTTGTCGCGCCACCGCTCCTGGCGCTCGGTGCCCCGATCACGCAGCTCCTCCGCGCCTCCTCCTCGAGGACGCGGCGGCGCTGGATCCTGCCGTTCCTGCACAGCCGGGTCATCGGCGTCCTGAGCCATCCCGTGCTCGCCTGGATCCTCTTCGCCGGCGTCATGTGGGGGACGCACTTCTCGCCGATCTTCAACGCCTCGCTCGAGGATCCCCTGACCCACGACCTGGAGCACCTCGCGTACCTCACCGCCGGGCTCCTCTTCTGGTGGCCGGTCGTCGGGATCGACCCGTCACCGCATCGCATGGGCTACCCGGCGCGCATCGGGTTCCTCTTCCTCCAGATGCCGCAGAACTCGTTCCTGGCCATGACGGTCCTCTTCGCCGCGAGTCCGCTCTATCCCCACTACGCGACCCTCGGGTCGCCGTACGGCATCGACGCCCTCGATGATCAGCGCCTCGCCGGGGCGATCATGTGGATTGCCGGCGACCTCATCTTCATGCTCGAGACGATGGCGATCCTGGCCGGCTGGATGCGAAGCGAGACGCGCCGCAACCCGCGGGCCGAGCGTGAGGCCGAGCTCGAGCTGGCTGCCATTCGCGAGCGCGAAGTCGCCCTCCGGCTCCGGCGCGCCGGCGAGTTGGGAGATCAGCCCTATTCGGCCGCGTCCACCAGGGACCGGTAGCGCTCGGGGTCGACGTTTCCGCCGCTCACGACGGCGACGATCGTGCCGGCGATGCCCTCGAGGCCCAGCTCGTCGGCGTGGAACTCGACGGCTGCGATCGTCAGCGCCCCCGACGGTTCGACGACGAGGCGCGATCGCTCGGCCGCCAGCCGCATGGACGTCGCGATCTCCCCTTCCGACACCGTCAGGATGCCATCCAGAAGCCGCGACAGGTGGGCGAACGGTCGGCGGCCGAGGGCCTGGGTACGCGTGCCGTCGGCGATGGTGCGGGCGGTGGCCGCGCCGTCCCAGCGGACGATTCGGCCGGTTGCAAGGGACTCGGCGGCATCCGCCGCGAGCTCCGGTTCCACGCCGATGATCTGCGCCGAGGGTCGCAGCGCACGAACGGCGGCGGCTACCCCGCTGGCCAGCCCGCCGCCGCCGATCGGGACGAGGACCATGGCCAGGTCCGGCAGCGCCTCGGCGATCTCGAGACCGCAGGTGCCCTGGCCGGCGATTACCCGGTCGTCATCGTAGGGTGGGATGAGGACGAGACCTCGTTCCTCGGCGAGCTTGGTCGCCATCGCGTCGCGTAGTCCGGCCTCGATCCCGACGGACACGATCTCGTCGCCATCAGCCTCGACCCGCGCCCGCTTGATGGCCGGGGCGTCGGATAGCATGACCACCGTCGCGTGCACGCCCAGCATCCGGGCCGCTCGCGAGACGCCCTGGGCGTGGTTGCCGGAGGAGTGGGTGACCACCCCTCGGGTCCGCGCCGCCGCGTCGAGCTGGGCGATGGCGTTGTAGGCGCCGCGAATCTTGAAGGCCCCGATCGGCTGGAGGGATTTAGCCTTGAGGAGGATCCGGGGCGGGCCCGCGGTGTACTCGATCACGTCGAACGGCGGCGTGCACAGGGCGATCCCCTCGAGCCGGACGGCTGCAGCCCGGATGTCTTCGAGCGATACCAACGCTTGCTCACCGCTTGCCTCGGCGGACCGGATGTCACCCGGGCGCAGGGCGACGAAGCTCACCGTCCTGTCGCCCTCGCGCAGTCGATGCAGAGCGCGACCCAGGGGATTGCCTCGAGGCGTGCCTCGGCGATCGGCCTGCCGCAGGAGAGGCAGGTCCCGTACGTTCCGTCGTCGAGGCGAGCCAGGGACTGCTCGACGAGCGCGAGCTGGGATCGCTCGTGGTCGCGCAGGGCGAGATCGCGCTGCTGCTCGAAGACATGGGTGGCCGCGGCGGCCTGGGAGCCGTAGGTCATCTGCCCCGGTCCTTCGATCGGCTCGCCAAGCGATATGCGCAGGCGTGCCAGTTCTTCGACCAGGGCCTGGCGCAGGACCGCTCGATCCAACCGATCCGTCATGCGCGAAGCCTAGCAGCGGGCCCGGGCCGTGGAGGTCCACGAGCCGCCGCTCGCCGAGCCGGGAGGTATCCTCGCGGGGACGCGTCCAGAAGCCCGCCACGCTCCCACGAGGATCATCGAAATGCCCGCGACAACTCCCGAACACGCTGCCGACGCACAGATCGACCCGGTCTGTGGCATGACGGTCAATCCCGCCGACCGCCCCGACCTCCACCTCGAGCATGAAGGCCGCACCTACTGGTTCTGCGGCAAGGGCTGCCTGCTCGAGTTCCGTGATGCGCCCGGCACCTACACGGCCCCCGGGTACCAGCCGCAGGGGATGTA
>CAVWRX010000011.1:0-17958 GCA_963757595.1 uncultured Chloroflexia bacterium
AGCCGCCAACTCGACGCCGACGCGCCGCTCCCGGCCTTCATCGGGAAGACGTCCGAGGGTGAAGATCGGGAGATCGCGCCGGGCAATGACGAAGGCACTGAACCGCGGTCCCCAGACCTGGACGAGCGACGGGTGCTCCCATGTGGACGGGCGTGTGTGGGCCACCCGGGCGTGGATCGAGAGGAGCGCCGCGCGGGGCATGCTGTCCTGCAGCCCTGCCCACGCCGCCTGTCGGAGCGATTCCGGACCGCTCGGCAACCGCCGGTCGAGCGCCTGCACGCCGCGACGGAAGGCCAGGATCTGCGAGCGCGTGAGATCGAGGCGCTTGGTCATGTCGCTCCGCTTGCGATGCTTCCCATGAGGGCTACCATGCTCCGCATGATGCTTCCCGAAGTCGATGATGCGGCGGACCGTCACCTCGAGGAAGTCGTGACGGACATCGTCGCGCTGCTGGGTCCGGGGATCGAGCTCGATGAGCTGGCCATCGTGGCCGATGATTCCTGCCCGGTGACGCTGCGGGCGACATATCGAATGGCGGACGCCGGGTGCGAGAGCCTCGGCCGCGGCGAGAGCGTCATCGAGGCACACGCTCGACTGCGCGAGGCCATCATCGAGGATCGGATCGGCCTGGGCCTTCGCGTCCTCGTTCGGTAGCCGGCGGTTCCATCGGCCGGTCGCGGGCCAAGATCAGGCGCCGCTCTGTTCATGAGGGCCGATCCCTGTGCTCTCTCGTCAGCCCACGGCTCCGAGGGCCAGCTCCATGAACACCCACCAGATCCTGAGGTCTTCGGGGATCTCGCTCTCGGGATAGGGAGCGATGGGCTGGAAGCCGCGCCGCCGATACAGCCGGTGCGCCTCGGCCATGAAGGTCGGGCTGTCGAGGCGGAGCAGGCCGTACCCGGACTCGCCGGCGGCCGCGATCAGGGCGTCGAGCAGCGCGGAGCCGACCCCGGTCCCGCGGCGTGCCGGCTCGACGTACATGCGCTTGATCTCGCCGATCCCGGGCGCGATCCCGCGCAGGCGCCCGATCCCGAACGCGTGGTCGCCATCCCACGCCAGGAGCAGGCGCCCGCCCGGCGGCTGGAACTGCGCGATAGCTTCGAGGTCATGGTCGACGGTCTCGCGAACGGGTAGTCGAAAGCCATGGTGCACCTCGTTCTGGTCATTGCCCCACGTGAGGTATTCGAGCCACAGGCGCTCGATGTGGGGCAGATCCGCCGGGATGGCGGCGACGCGGACGTCGTGGATCGGATCGGACAAGGTCGGTCTCCGGGGCTGATCGCCGGTCTGGTGGCTGCCGGCTCCGACGTCGCACCGGGACAGATGGCGACCGATGCCTGGAGCATCCGCCGCCCATTCTGAACGCTTGGCGGCTGCCAAGGGACGACACTCGCGTCACCTGGCTTCACCAATGTCAGCTGCGCGCGCCGCCGTCCGCGCCCTCGCTCGGATGGCGCACGATTGCACACTGGCCGGTCGCTCCAGGCCCAGGCCCCAATTTGGAGAAGTAGATGGCTGAGCCCAGCGGACGAGCAGTGGTCGAGCGCTATGCGAAGGCCTTCGAGGACAGGGACTTCGATGCCCAGGCCGTGCTGCTGGCCGACGATTACATCGAGGAGATGCCGCAGTCCGGGGAGCGCATTCGCGGCAAGGCCAATTGGGAGTCGGTCGTTCGCGGCTACCCCGGCGGGGTTGGGACGGTGGACGCCGATAGCGCGCGACTCGTCGGGGCCGAGGACAAGTGGGTGGTCACCCCGACGTTCGCTCCCCTGCGGATCGAAGGATCGGGCGACGTCTACACCTACGTGGGGACAGTCACGTATCCGAACGGCCAGACGTGGCAAATGATCGCGATCATCGAGCTGCGCTCGGGGAAGATCGCCAAAGCGACGACCTGGTACGCCGCTCCATTCGAAGCCCCCGCATGGCGGGTTCCGTTCGTGGAGTCCTTTTCCTCACCCTTCAAGTAGCCCCGGGAACCCGCACGAGTGTCGAGCGGCGTCGCTTGGTGTCCGTGAATGACATCCGATGATCAGATGCGGACAGTCGATCGCGCGTCTCACGGCAGGGCGAATGGACCGTCCGGGAACAAGAGCTGGGCGCCGGAGTACGCCTGAAAGTGATGGGTCGTGGACCCGCCAGCCGGTCCGACCACCAAGCAAACCGGGTAGACGAGACTCAGGCCTGGGAGAGGAGGACCCTCGAGGGAGACGACCCTCTCGCCCGGCCCGACGATGATGAAACCTGGCTGGCCAGTCACCTGCGCTTCGCCGGGCGGCCCGCCGAGGACCTGGTACAGGGGGGCGACATCCGTAATGGATCGGGCGAGCACTGCGGTAGACGGATCAAGCTGACATTGCGCGTATTGAGCGTCAAAGGACGATGCGTTCGGCGACGGGAACGTCGCTACCGGGGCCGGCATCACAAAGCCGGCAGGCGGGACCTGGAACGCTGCGACCGTCGCGACCCACGATGAACTCGGCGCCGGGCTCGGCCCCGTCGGTCCTGGTGCTCGATCTCGACTGCCGCGACCTTGTTGGACCCGGTGAAGCTGACCCAACCGTGCATGGTCGTGCCGGGAATGGTGAGTGGCTGGCAGAGGACCTGCGACTCGGCACCGGGCCACATGAGGCAGTCGAACGGATCGGGCTGCAGCACGATGCGAGCGACCGGCAGGCCGAGTGATGCGACAGCCGTGTGGACCGCGGCGATCATCGCTGGACAGGGGTCGGTGACCCAGGAGATCGTCGGGTCGAGCGTACACACGTCGGCCTCCGTCGGCGGAGTCGCGGTCGGCGTCGCCGATCCGCCTTGGGACTGTCTCCACAGGCCCGCGGTCGCGACGAGGACCACGATCAACGCAATGCCGAGCGTGAGGGAGCCGAGGCCGGACGGGCCGCGCAGACGCGCCGAGACCCTCGCAGGCGAAGCGACGGCCGTTGTGCCAGAAGGGATCAGTTCGTCGAGCCGCTGGACGCGGGCGCGAAGGCGAGCATCGAACTCGGCGTCCGGGATCTCGTGTGTCGGATCAGGTGACATCGTCCACCACCATCAGCGTTGGCCGGAGTTGCTCGCGGGCGCGAAAGAGCCAACTCGCGACCGTTCCACGTTGCACTCCGAACGCGGTGGCCACCTCGTCCTGCGTGTAGCCGTCGACCACCGTCAGGAGCAGGGCGGCGCGAACCTCCGGTTTCAGCTTCGAGAGGGCCCACCAGAGGTCCGGGTCGTTCGCCATGACCCACTGCGGCTGGTGCTCGACGAGTGGAAGGAAGCCCCAGCGCTTCCGACGCCGCCGCTCGCTGATCGCGAGATTGATCCCCACGGCGGCGAGCCACGGCCGGATGGGCCGTCCTTCCATGTCCGGCCGGTGCTCCAGGACACGGAGAAACACCTGCTGCGCGAGATCCTCGGCCTCAACGGGATCCCCGACCACCAGGGTCAGGCGTCGAACCAGCCAGTCGTGGTGGTCCCGAAAGGCGCCGTCGAGGGCACTTGATCCGGCGGTGGTAGGCAAAGCGATGCGGTCTGTGTCGATGGCCACATCTCCAGCACGCTCGTGACCCCATGATTGTTGCATTCGGCTGGAGTCGAGGTGCCGTTCGATCAGGGGTGATCCGCTACGGTCGCTTGGCGTGTGGGAATGTCATCCGCTCGTGCCGTGGCCTCGGGCCCGCATGACGTGAGGAAGTTCACGGGTCGCAGTCACCAGGGACGCCAGGCCCGGGCATAGGACCGAGGAGCGGAGGGCCTGACCAGATGTCGATTCGTCCACAAGACAGGTCGACCCTCGCCGCGTCGCCCTTCGCGCCGTTCGGACCCTGGATCACATCGCCCGCGTTGATCGTTAGCGAGACGAGCGAGCGGCCGGTTGGGAGCTGCACCTCTGCGTGCCACGGAAGCGATGGCAAGGCGCTGGCAGGCAGTTCGACGATTGCGCTTGGCGCGACGTCCCTGACCCGAACTCCGGTAACGAACAGCGTCACGGGCGTCGTCGTCCCGTTCTGCACGCTCAGGGTCATGTCGCCCGGCCCGACGACACCGCCCGAAGCCACACAGGCAGCGAGCAGGAGACCTGCGAGCAGCGGCAGCGCCGGTGCGATGGCGTGACGCCTCATTCCACGCGGACGATGACGGTCAGACGCGCCAAAGGGAATCGCGCATCTGAGCGAGATCTGCACCGGTCGCTTGGCGTTCACGAATGTCATCCGGCACACCGATGCGTTTGCCCTATTGCTTCGGATGCGGATACGCGCCGTTCTCCGGGTAGACGCCGAGGATCGAGCCGCTCGCGTCATCGATGACGATCGTCCCGGCCGGACCCGGACCGCTGCACACGAGCTCGGCAGATGCGGCTTTCGACCAGGCGTGGTCCACGAGGTTCAGATAGTCGCCCGTGCCCTTCGTGATCCAGACGATCCGATCGCCTTGGCCGCTCGGGATACAACCGTCGAGCGCAATGCCATCGTTCGCGTGAACGGCCCAGACGGCCATGATCTGGGGCGGCGCGTGAAGCTCTGGGGCGGCAAGTTCCGGCGTCTGGGCATCGAGATACGCTCGGCTGATGCGGACCGCGTCCGAGGCCGTCAGATTGGTCGAGATGCCTGGCCCGATAGACAGCGCGAAGGGTCCGTTCGTGGCCGCCGCTGTGCGACCGCATGACGCTATCGCGAGCGCGAGCAGGGCAATCTGTGCAGCGCGGATCCTCACCAGCATCGCCTCACGTGGCCTCAACGGTCGCAATCCGGGACGCGCCTCCGGAGATTTTGTTACGTGCTTTCCACGCGCGAGAGGCCGCAACGTCGCTTGGCGTGTGGGAATGTCATCAGTGAATCGACGCGACCAAGCTTCGGTCAGTTGAGCTGCTGATCGTTCCACGATGACACGAGCCAGCGGCCGTCAATCCTGACGAGCCCGGCGGTGAAGCTGTACGAACCCTCAGACCGATCGCTCACCAGCTGGCCGTTCTCGACGTGCCGGCCGGCGACCCAGACGTCATATGAGCCGCTGAGTTCCGCGTGGGAGCCGAGGACCGGCCAGCTGGCAATGCTCAGGCGCGTCAGGCCCGCGTCGGTGTTCTGGCCGGTCGTCGCGTTCGTCCGCATCACGTCAATTGCCGCGGAGAGCCGACTGAGCTTCAGGGCCAGCAGGTCCCCCGCATAGACCGTCGGGAGGACCGTCGCCAAGCGGTCATGCAGGTCGGCGACGGTCTGATCCGAGACGTGCCCCGGAGTATCTCCGGCTGGCACCTCGAGGATCGTCATGTCGGTCAGCACGGCGGCTCGAACTGCTCTGTCGATCGCGGCCGAAGTCGGCTCCTGGGCTTTCAGAAGCGCGACGCCGATCGCGCCGACGAAGGCAACCAAGAGCACCAGGCAAATCTTCGTTGGCATCACGCGTCTCCGACGGCCGGACGGGTGGTCGTGTGGCATGCCGGTGTCATGCCGGCCTGTCGCTTGGCGTGTGGGAATGTCACCCGGCTCCGAGGATGGTCCATCGGCCGCAGATTGACTAGCCATTCACGACCGGCCACGCTAACGACATGAAGGACAAGTCCCACAAGGGTCAGAGACACAAGGGCTGTGGCCTGTGCGATGTCGAGAAGCGCGCTGGAAACGGTGCGGAACGGCATCCGGCTAGGGATCGTCGCCAGGTCGCATTCGGTCCGGCGATCTCGGCCGCCCAGGATCGCCTTGGAGCAGAGGTCACGAACTAGTCGGCTCGGTTGGCAGTCCGGAATGTCACCCGGTCGGTGGCGCCCCGCGGGAGGTGCGGGCAGGGCACGGACAATCCAAACTAGCGGCGTGGATGACGCAGGTACCGCGGAAGCGATCATCTCGCGAGGGCTCATCGGCCGCAGGGTAACCCGCGTCCTTCTTGACTACGCCGTGACGCTCCAACTCTCGAGCCACGGCAAGGCGACCATTGAACTCAAACTAGAGACGCAGTTCGGCCTCGTCAAGGCCGACCGCTCGCGATTGACCGTCAAACCCGGCGACCTTGCCGATGCCGCCCGCGATGTTGCGGAGTTGCATGCGCGAAACATCGCTGAAGTCGCCATCCTCGCGGCAGGTGAGCTACGTCTGGGCCTCGACGACGGACGGACGATCTTCGCGCCGCCGGGCGATCCGTACGAGTCCTGGTCGATACGTTTCCGAAGATGGCGGGAGAGTGATCTGCATGCCGAGTGGTGGGCTAGCGATCTGGGGGCCAGGGTCTGACTAGAGGTCGCCGCCGTCGCTTGGCGTGCACGAATGTCACCCGGCTCAACTCAGAGTTCGGGGTGAACCAGTCGGTAGTCCTGCGACCTACGGAGCCAGCGACGGGAGGACTCGAACGGGTTGAGGTTGGGGCGCCGGCGTTTCAATCCCGTGCCCGTTGTCGGCGGCTCCAGTGACGTACCAGATCGGAACATCCATCTGATCCTCGAGCACGACGCAGGTCGAGTCCTTGAGCCGCTCCCCGTTCGGGGCTGTGATCCGCCAGCCGGACGTGACAATGACCCACGCGGGGGTCGTGGTTCTCAGCTCGATGGCATTGCCCAGCGGGGCGTACAGCGAGGCATCGCTGGCCGGCGACACGAGACCCATCGCGCTGACCTTCGCGGTGTCTCCCTCGGAAACCGACGCGTCGAAGTTCGATATCCCACACGTCGCGAGCGCAGCTGCGGCTTCGGGGCTCGGACTCGACCGGGACACCGCCGCGACCACCCTACTGATGGGGACCGAGGTGGCCGGCGTGTCAGTCGGCCCTGTCGCGACGAGCGCCCCGACGGGCGCCGTGCAGGCGGCCGCAATGAGCGCGAGGAGGCTCACCAGTATCCGAACGTTCCCTGCGCGCGTCATAGCCGTGTCCCACGAGGTGAAACGGTCATGGTCGGTGTGGTCCGCTCGACACCCGGCCCAAGACTGCTGAGACCGCGATGCGTCGTTGGGCACGTATCTTGACCCTCGCTTGGCGTCCATGAATGTCACCCGCTCCGGAGGCGGACCAGATGGGAACACGTTATCCTCGGTCGTCGAAAGTCACCGTGAGGCCGCGACAGCAACGCCATTTGGACACCGGGGTTCACCGTCTTGGCCACCGCGTCTAAACACAATGATGGACGGCCCAGTCTCGTTGAAGGTCGGTCGGCCTTCTGGTGGGCTCGCGCCACCCTCCTAGGTATTGTGGCTGCGGGCCTGCTTATCGTTCTCGGTGCAGCTGTTGCATACCTTGTGCCTCACCCAGCACCGGGCTGGTTCGCCCTCCTGGCCGGCGCAATTCTCGTGCTGGCGCCCACCAGCTTCGTCGTCCCGGGGTTGGCTCGCATACGGGCCACGAGGCGCGAAGCGGAAGCTGGCTATACGACTCTCTGGTACCGCTACTACCACCTCTGGCAGCTCGACCCTAGGACCGGCGAGGCACTGCGGCGGCCCGGGGAGCGGACCGTCCGAGGCCGAGAAGGCGGGACCGGGTGATCTCAAACCTGTCTCGCTTGGCGTGTACGAATGTCACCCGAAGCCAATGACTTGACGGAGCACATCGGTGCGGCTCGTGTCTTCGATCGCCTTCCATGTCGCCCGGATGTCCCGACAACCGATGGCCAGTTCGCCGTCCGGCCAGAGGAGGAATCGAACCTCGAGTGATCCGTCGGTCATGCGTTCGACCTCGTGGACGAGGAACTCCGTCCGGGGGTCCGTGAGGATGGCCTCGGCGAGTCGCGGCGAGGGCTCGAGCAGTTGCGCCTCGGCGAAGACAAGGTCGAGCTTTCCATAGCCCGTCTGGACATCGCCGTTCAGGAGTCGCAGGGAGATGCGCCTGTTCGCCGCGTCGATCTCAGCTCGATCCACCTTCGCGTCGTCGACAGCAAGATGCCGCCTGGTCGGCGTTGCGAACGCGAGGATGTGCTCCGGGAGCCGCCCGGCCACGGAGCGGAGATAGGCCGCATACGCCGCGCTCGGGTCGCCGGCGGCCGGGTCGGGGTCCAGGCCGCGCTGCCAGGCGCGAGTGAAGAAGCGCATCCGCGGAGCCTATGACCTCGCGACGAGTGCCGTGCGGGCGTCTCGCTTGGCGTGGGGGAATGTCACCGGCTGGCACCTTGCTTCACGCTCGCGGATGTCACGGAAAGTCGGTCTGGAGGCCAGCCGCCGCCGCCTCTTCGTAGCTGGAGGGGTCGGAGATTACTTGCACCTGCTCGGAGCCCATGCGCAGTACCGAGACCGTGTACGCAGGTCGATGGCTGAAAACATCGAAGCCCTGCGCGTTCCGAACGAGCGACCTCTTGACGTACAGACAGTCACCGGATAGATCGAGCGGGACCAGTCCAGCAGGGCGATCGCGGGCGAGCGCCTCGATCACGGCCGCCAAGACGTCACCCGCCGATGCGTCGTGGTCGCCGTGCGGTCCAGCCTCGACACGGATGTCGATCCCAACAGGCGTGCTCCACGGTTCGAAGTCAGGACCGACGGCCGCCCGCACGGCCGCAAGCAGGGTCCCGCGACGCGCCACCTGGTCGGCCGTCGTGGAACCCGACCGAGTTGGTGGCCGACCTTCAACGCGGACCTCGACCTGCCGGGGCGGTGCCGTCGGCTCACCCGCGTCGCGGAGCGCGCGCCGGTCATCGTCGACGATCGCGACCCAGCGGTTCCGAACCTCCGCGGGCATGCGGACGTCGTACACGCTCGAAAGGGCCCTTCGAAACTTCGGTGACCTAAGCGCTTCGGCCTCGACGGCGGCGATCGCATCGAACCCGCGGACCGATAGAAGGTCCTCGAGCGGTCCGGCACCGAGGTATCCGAGGACGTTGTCCGGGGCGCGGCTCACGATCTCGCGCAGGATCGGCCAGCCCAGGCGCGGAGCGTCGGTGAGGAGCGTCGTCAGGACGTCCCACGACCAATGGTTGGCTCCCGCCCATTGCGCCGATTGGGCGAGAAACCCCTCGATGATCGCTTCGCGTAGATCTCCGTCGCTGGCGGGCGAATTCGCGTGAGAACCGGGGCGTTCCATGAGCGGGAGTGTATGGGGTCAAACCTCGCTTGGCGTGCTGTCACCCGATCGTCAGGACCCGACTTGGATTGACGACAGTCAACTGCTCGATCTCCGCCTCGGAAACGCCCCGCTCGCGGAGCCGTGGCAGGAACGTGTCCTGGAGATACGTGTAGCCATTGCCCTCGAAGTGGTGGAGCTGCTGGTTGTGGCAGACGTCCTGGCTCAGCAGGACGCGATCCGCGTGGCCGCGTGACAGGAGCTCGAGGAGCAGGTCGATGACGCGCGGCTCGCCGTGGCGTTCCTGGGGCGTGAACGACATACCCAGGAAGTCGAACTCGATGCTGGCCCCGCGCCGGATGATCTCGAGGTAGTGTTCGAGGCGCGGGTACGAGTCGGCATGGCCGATGACCACCCGCGCCGGATCGGCTCCCTCGGCCTCGAAGACGGTGAGCTGGGCGAGCCCGACATCGCTCATGACGCCGTGGGTCGTGATCGCGAGGCCGGTCCGGCGAGACGCCAGGGCCACGGCCCGATGGACGCGCTCCTCCTGGGCGGAGAGCCACGGCTTGTCGGTCCCGATCTCGCCGATGATCCCGGGGCGAACGTGTCCGTCGACCCCTTCGACGACGATGCCGTCCTCGATCTCGGCAACGAGCTCGTCGGCCAACGATTCGACCGATCGTCGGTCGATGAGTGACTCCGCCGGGTAGTACGCGCCTCGGTACCAGCCACAGCCCATGACGATGTGGAGGCCGCTCGATCGCGCCATCCCGACGAGCCATGCCGGGTCGCGACCGATCGACTGGAGAGTCACGTCGACGAGAGCCGTCCCGCCTGCCGCGCGGTACCGCTCCAGCTCGGCGGCGATGACCGGCTCGTCCCGGGTCAGCTCCCAGTAGTCCCAGCGACCGGGGATCTGCCACAGCTGGACGGCCGTGTGCTCGTGCGGGAGCGTGAATCCGAGAGCGGACGGGTCGATCGGCCCGAGGACGGTCTGCACGTGCGGCGCGCCAGATTGCGACATCGCGCCGGAGTCTACGCCTCGGAATCCCGTCAGGGCGCACCGAGCCAGGACGGACCGCGGTCAACCCTTTCCGACCTGGAAGCCGGCCTTCAGGGCGATGATCCGGTCGTAGGATGCCTGCAGCGACGCCGCGGGAGCGTTCCGTCCGTCGCCGCGGCGAGCAGCCTGTCGTAGGCCACCGCCGACGATGACTCGTCGCCGCTGACGAGGATCATGTCTGTGCCGGCCGCCGCGGCACGAACGGCGAGCACGTCCTGCGTCAGGCCGCGGACGATGGCCGCGCCGGTCAGGGAGTCCGTGATCGTGACACCTTGAAAGCCGAGGCTTGCTCGAAGGAGGTTCTGCCCGATCAGCGTCGACCAGCCGGCAGCGGCGTCCGGATCATAGGCCCCATAGGTGGCGTTCGAGAGCATCACCAGGGGAATCCCCTCGGCGATGCCCTGTCGGTAGGGCTGGAGGCCCGGTGCGAGGAGCGCGGGGGACTCGTCGATCGTCACGTCGTGCGAATCGGTGTTCTGGAGGGCGAAGCCGATCCCGGGGAAGTGCTTCATCGTCGGCTCGACCCCCGCCGATTCGAGGCCGCGCGCGAACGCATTGGCGAGACTCGTCGTTGTGTCGGCGCTGAAGGAGAACGTCCGGCCCTGCAGGTACATGAACGAATCGGTCGACGCCGGCACGTCTGCGACGGGCGCAAGGTCGACGTTGATGCCGAGCACCCGAAGGGCGGAACCCGTGGCCGCTCCCTGTGCCTGGGCGACCGCCTCGCTGCCGTTGCTGCCCATCTCCAGCGCCGACATCGATGGTGGCGCCCACGACACGCGGCTGATGGCGCCGCCTTCCTGGTCGGTCGCGATCAGGAGGGCGGGTTGACCGCCGGACCTCGCGGCTGCCTGCAGCTCGGTGGTCAGCGCGACGAGCGCGGCCGGGGTCGTGATGTTGTCACCGAAGAGGATCACGCCGCCGACCTCGCCTCGCTGGACTCGACCGATCAGGCTGGCGCTCGGCGTCGTGCCCTCCATCCGGACGACGAGCTTCTGGCCGACGAGCTGGGCGACGCTCGGCGGAGGATCGGTCGGCGGCGGGGTCGCGGGGCGCGGGGAACGCGTCGGGCGCGGGGTCCCGGTCGGCCGTGGCGTGGGGGCACGAGTCGGCGCGGGGGTCGGCGGGCGTGGCGTCGCCGTGGGAGCGGTCGTCGCTGTCGGTTGGGCCGATCGGCTGGCAGAGGGTCCGGCCGTGGAGCCGGGGGGCGCCGACGAGCTGGAGGCGGGCGACGGCGTGGGACCCAGGACCACGTCGCTCGGCGGTGGGGTGCCGCTGCCGCAGCCCGCAACCGCAATCGCCGCGGCCAGCGCGAGGGCGCGAGACCGCTGAATCCGGAGCGACCACGGGGAACCGACCGACCGAGCATGGATCTGCACTGGGCCACCCCGAAGATGTCGCGATCATCGCGACGCACCTGATAGGCGCAGCCACACCCGGCGAACGTTCAAACGCGAAGGCGGGACGTGGCGCCGGCCTGGCCCTGGGAGAGAACCCTCAGGCGGCGGAACCGCGGTCGCGGGGCTCCTCGGCCGGGCCGACAAGTGAATAAGGCCGAGCGTCGACATCCGGAATCGCCGGCCGCTCGGTCGCGGCACGGGTCGCGAGGACGAGGCTCAGGATCTCGCGGGCCTGGCGTTCGGCGTCGGCGCGTCGGAAGGCCGCGCCCTCCTCCGCCCGGACGAGGAGCATCCCATCCAGAAGGGCGATGTACGCGCGGGCAACGGCCCCGGCATCGATCCAGCGCGGCAACTCGCCCCGGGCGATCCCCTCCTCGAGCAGGTAGGTGCCGGCCATCACGAGCTGCTCACGACGGCGGCGGAGCATCTCGCGCGCCGCCGGTTCGGCGTCTGCCTGGGCCCATGCCTGGACCAGGAAGTCGGCATTGCCGGGACCCGCCTCGCTCTCCTCGGCGCTGTCGAAGTAGAACCCGACGGCGATGGCCAGGCGCTCGGCGAGGGACGCGCCGCGGGCCAGACGCGCCGCCAGCTCACCGAGGCCGCGTCCCGAGGCGAGGTCGCAGGTTGCCAGGAAGAGGTCGTCCTTGCCCTTGAAGTAGGTGTAGATCGCCCCGACGGACAGGCCGCTCTCCCGGACGACGTCCTGCATCGTGGCGCCGTGGAAGCCGCGCTCACCGAAAACCTGGAGCGCGGCGGAAACGATGCGTTCCCGGACCTCGGCCTCGTGGGCCGGTGTTATCCGCGGCATCGGAATCGGGCCCGGGCTGCTTGCGGCCGTAACGAGAGCATGGCGAACATCGCTTCCCCATGGTAGACGCCTTGCCGAGGTGCGCGCAACACGGCGCGTTTGACACGGAGAATGGACATTCTCTATCGTTGCGGACGTCGCCAACGTCTCCCGGTGCCCGTGGGCGCCGCTCACGCCAGGAAGGATCACGATGTTCAGCCGCTGGGGTGCGTTCGTCTACCGACGGCGCCGGATCGTCCTCCTCGTCATGCTTGCCCTCGCCGCGATGGCTGCGCCGCTCGCCGCCGGAACCGCCGGCCAGCTGTCGTCGGGCGGCTGGCTCGACAAGAACTCCGAAATCGGCGACGGTCGCATCACGCCTCGAGTCCCAGTTCGGCGGTGGCCGGTCGTCGTTCATCGCCCTCTTCCGGACCGACACCCCCGGCGCGGACGCCAAGGGTGACGCGTTCCAGGCGGCGATCGCGACGACGCTCGCGTCGGTCAAGGCCGACGCCCGGGTCACCGGCACGACCGGCTACGCGGAAACCCATGACGATCGCTTCATCAGCGTCGCCGGCGACGCCGCCTACGTCGTGATCGGGTTGAACATGACCGACGACGCCTCGGTCGCGGTCGTTGACTCGATCCAGGCCGAGCTCGCCCCGCCGAGCGGCTATTCCGTCGCCCTGACTGGCTTCGGCCCCATCCAGAAGGACTCCGCGGCGCTCTCCGAGAAGGATCTCCAGCGCGCCGAGACCGTCTCCCTGCCGATCGCCGCGCTCGTCCTGATCCTCGTGTTCTCCTCGATCATCGCCGCCGGCATGCCGCTCGTCGTGGCCGGCCTCGCGATCCCGACATCGCTGGCGATCATCAACCTCCTCGCCCGCCAGACCGAGATGAGCATCTACGTCCTGAACATCGCGACGATGCTCGGCCTCGCGCTCGCCATCGACTACTCGCTGTTCATCACGAGCCGATTCCGGGAGGAGCTCAAGAAGGGCCGAAGCACGGAACAGGCTGTGACGATCGCCGTCGGGACGGCCGGCAAGGCGGTCCTCTTCTCCGGTATTGCCGTGGCGATCGGCCTGTCCGGCCTGCTGTGGTTCCGGGCCAGTGCCCTGAGCTCGATCGGCCTCGGCGGCGCCGTGGTCGTGCTCTCGTCGGTGATCTTCGCCCTGACCTTCCTCCCGGCACTGCTCGGCGTCCTCGGGCCCCGGGTCAACGCCCTGTCGGTCGGCGGGCTGATCGGGCGCCTCCGCGGGAGCGGGAGCGAGGAGGCGCCGACCACGCCGCGCCAGTCCCGCTGGGAGCGGGTCGCGCTCGGCGTCATGCGCCGGCCGTTCGCCGTCATCGTTCCGGTCCTGCTGGCGCTCTTCGTCGCCGGCTCGCCGTTCTTCCGGCTCCAGCAAGGGGTGCCTGATGCGAGCATCTTCCCCGCCGGGCTGCCGAGCCGGGATGCGTGGGTCGCCTTGATGGACGAGTTCCGACCCGGCGAGACCTCGCCGATCACGATCCTCGCCAATACGTCCGGCTCCCCGACGGACCAGGCCTCGATCCAGGCGGTCATGGACTACACCGCCGCCCTCGAGAAGGTCGACGGCATCTCGCGCATCGAAGGACCGTTCACCCTGACCGATCCTTCGACCGGCGCCGCGATGTCCGCGGCCCAGGTTGCCCAGCTCTACGCCGCACCGGCGGGTTCGCAGCCGCCCCAGCTCGCGGCGGCCGTCACCGAGCTCCGCGACGCCTACATCCGGGACGGCGTCGTGAAGCTCAACGCGATCAGCCCCCTGGAGCCGGCCCAGCCAGAGGGAACCGCGGTCGTGCCGCGGGTCCGCGCGATCGCGGTGCCGGCCGGCATCTCGCAGGTCCAGGTCGGCGGCGTCGCCGCGATCTCCGAGGACTTCCTCGCCAGCCAGACCGACCGGCTGCCCTGGGCTGTGGGGACGACCCTCCTCGCCTCGGCGATCATCCTGTTCCTGCTCTTCGGGTCGCTCGCGATCCCGATCAAGGCCGTGGTGATGACCCTCCTCTCCCTCTCGGCGAGCTTCGGCGCCCTCGTCTGGATCTTCCAGGAGGGCAACCTTCACCAGTTCCTCAACTTCTCGCCGATCGGGTTCACGATCGCCGGCAACCCGATCATCATGTTTGCGGTCCTCATCGGGCTGTCGATGGATTACGAGGTCCTCCTCCTCTCGAGGATCCAGGAGTCGTACCGGCGCACGGGCGACAACACGGCCGCCGTTGCGGAGGGCCTTTCGCGGACGGCCGGCGTCATCACCGGCGCGGCGATGATCATGGTTGTCGTCTTCTCGTCCTTCGCCCTCGCCGACATCATCACGATCAAGAGCATCGGCGTCGGCATGGCGATCGCCGTCTTCGTCGATGCCACCGTGATCCGGGTCCTGCTGGTGCCGGCGACGATGCGCCTGCTGGGCGAGTGGAACTGGTGGGCGCCCGGTATCCTCGGGCGGTTGGCGGAACGGCTCGGTTTCAGCCACGTCGAGGACGACGAGGCTGCGGTTCCCGAGCCGGCACCGATCGCGTCCTGAGGGAGGTCGAGGGATGACGATGGACGGTAGCCCCGGGTCCGAGGGCGGTGGGTCGTCGGGTAACCCGACGCCGTTGAGCGGCCCGGTCCATGTCTACGGCTGGCAGTGGGGCCGCGACGAGGACCGCCGGCCCGGCCTGCCCTGGATCGGCATCTTCCTCGTGGTGTTCGGTGGGCTGCTGATCGTGCAGAACGCGCTGCCGGACTACCGCAATCTCGGGAACACCGCGGTCCTGGCCGCCGGTCTTGCGTTCCTCCTCGTCTGGCTGGTCCGACGCGGGACGGCGGCGCTCTACCTTGGCGCGTTCCTCACCGCGGCATCCCTGCCGGGAACGCTGCGGGGCCTGGGGCTCGACATCGGTGCGGGCTGGGGCACCTTGTTCTTCGGCCTGGCGCTCCTTTTCATCGCGGCCGTCCGCGCGACGCGGAATGGCGGCTGGGGGTGGCAGGCCATCGGCGGCGCGGCCCTCGTGCTCCTCGCCTCATCCGAGATCGCGGTCCCGGATATCTCGAGCCTTGTCATCCCGGCGTTGCTCGTGGTCCTGGGCCTGATCCTGGTGCTCCGCGGGCGACGCTAGGAGGCTCCCGGGCGTCGCCACGAGCCTGCGGGCCCGCGGGCGGGCTTTCAGCCCCCCGACGCCGCGACCGCGGCTCCCGTGGCAGCGTCGACCGCGTTCGTGATGACGTCGGCGATGCTCGTGAGCTCGGCTTCGGTCACGACGAACGGCGGACCGAGGAGGATCGCGTCGCCGTCGGTGCCGTCCGCGAGGCCGGTCCCCGAGTAGACGAGAACGCCTGCCGCCCGAGCCCCTCGTACGATGGCTTCGGTGACCTTGGCCGGCCTCGGGAACGGTGCCTTCGTCTCCCGGTCGGCCACCACCTCGACGCCGACCATGAGCCCGCGGCCGCGGATCTCACCGACGTGCGGGTGTTCGTCGAGGCGAGCGCGCAGCAGGTCCTGGAGCAGGGTCCCCTTGGCGGCACTCTCGGCCACGAGCCCCTCGGTCTCGAGGATGCGCAGGACCTCGCCGGCAACGGCCGCGCCGACCGTGTGGTGGGAGTACGTGAAGCCGTGGGTGAACCCGCCCGCCTCGAGGATCGTGTCGTGGATCCGGCCCGAGGCGGCGACGAACCCGAATGGCCAGTAGCCCGACGTCGCGCCCTTGGCCGCCACGAGGAGGTCGGGGCGCGCGCCCCAGTGATCGACGCCGAACCAGCGACCCGTGCGCCCGAACCCGGTCATCACTTCGTCGGCGATCACGAGGACGCCGTGCCGCCGGCAGACCTCGGCGATGGCGGCCCAGTAGCCCTCGGGGGGCACGGCGGCGGCAAGCGTCGCGCCGACGATGGGCTCGGCCACGAACGCGGCGACGGTCCCCGGGCCGGCCGCGACGATGGCGCGTTCGAGCTCGTCGGCGAGCTCCTCGGCATCACCGAGCGCGTTGGCACCGCTCAGTCCCGCGCGATATGGATAGGCGGCCGACACGTGGCGAAATCGCCCGAGCCAGCCCTCGTAGGGGCGACGGAGTGGCTTGCGGCCCGAGAGGTCCAGCGCTCCGAGCGTGTTGCCGTGGTAGCTGGACCAGCGGGCGAAGACGATCCAGCGATCCTTCTCACCACGAGCCAGGTGGTAGGTGCGGGCCATCTTCAGGGCCGTCTCGATCGCCTCGGAACCGCCGCTCACCGGGTACAGATATGGGTCATCGACCGGGAGATGTGGCCCCACCGCGGCCACGTAGGCCTCGAGGGGCTCCGTCGTGAAGGCGCTCCCATGCGCATAGGCAAGGCGACCCGCCTGGTCTGCCATGACCTCGGCGATGGATTGGCGGCCGTGCCCCACGTTGACCACGACAGCGCCGCCGGCCGCGTCCAGATAGGCCTTGCCATCGGCGTCCCAGATCGTGCTGTTCTCCGCCCGCACCGCGACTGGCGGCGAGGGGTCCAGCGATCGCCGGAAAACGTGGGAGGTCACGGTGTTAATTGTAGTCGGCGGGTCGTGGGTCACAGGATCGACAGCCCACCACTGGCCCACGCCGACCCATCGCCGACCCATCGCCGAACCGCGGCTCAAAGGACGACGAGCGCGTCGCCGCCAGGATCTCGCCCGCGAGCCAGAGCGGTCAGGCACGCGCGCGTGCCAATCGCGAACCGCCGGCGCAGCTCCTCCGTGTGTTCGATCACGCTGCGGTTGTGCCGCGTGTCCGCCACGAGCAGGACGACCCTGGACGCCCGCAGATCGCGTTGCTTGGCGGCGATCACCCGCTCGAGCGCCTGAACATCATGCAGGTGCGTTTCAGCCTCGACGAGGACGTCGAACCCCCGGCCCTCGATGAGCGCATCGCCGCTCCGATGGTCGCCTGCGATCGGGACCGGAACCTCGGTTCGCCACCGAAGGCCCGGGCCCAGCCGCTCGTGCAGGCGTCCGAGCAGGGCGAGATGGGCGCTATCCCGTACTGGATCCCCGTCCGGGTACAGCCCGACGCCCAGCTGCAGGCCGAGGACGGCTGCCAGGCGCGCGGCGAAGTCGATCGTGAGGCTGCCCCTCTCGCCGCGGAGTGCCCTCTGGATGGTGTCAGGGCTGACTCCGAGTCGGCGCGCCAGCTCTCGGGTGCTGAGCCCGGCGGTCCGGCGCGCGTCGTCGAGCTCCATGGATGTCCGCGCCCGGAGCTGGCGGCCCCGGCGGGCGCCGCGTTCGGAGGCTGACTCTCGGATGGGCACATGAGCAGGCTATTCACCCCTCCTTCCCCACGGATCACCTGCAGGTGACCGAGGAATTGGTCATCCGACGAAACGCGACCCCCGAACGGTGCCGCACCCGGCCCTCGGGTGCTCGTCGACCGAAATGTCGGACGAACGACGCCGGAGCTGGCTGGTTCGGCGGCGGCGCCGGTGCAAGGTTCGACGGACGACCGAAATATCGTGCGGGACGCGCGTATCGGGGCGGGACGCGCGTATCGGGGCGGGACGCGCGTATCGGGGCGGGACGCGCGGGACGGGGCGGGACGCGCGGGACGGGCGAACGGGCACCGCAGCGAGCGAGCGGAGGCGCGCGCCCGAGCGTGCGGGGCGGACGAGCTGGGCAGGGCGTGCCGCGCGGATGAGCGAGCGGGGCGGGACGCGCGGGACGCCGTGCTGACGAACGTGCGCGAGCATACGACGCGCGGCGTCGTCGGATATGGCAGCGCCCTGG
>CAVWRX010000012.1:0-28714 GCA_963757595.1 uncultured Chloroflexia bacterium
CCCACGCCCGGGCTGCCGGTCGCGACGGCATCGTCGGTCACCGACAGCACCTCGACGCCGTTGATATAGCTCCGGATCACGTTGCCTTCGATCGTGGCCTCGACGATGTCGCCGTCGACGACGCCACACTCCGGACCCACGCGGCGGGCCAGGGATGTGAAGTCGGCGACGTTGCCGTTCCAGCGGACGATCTCGGCGTAGGCCGCCTCGGATTTCGAACAGCGCCAGAAGACCTCGTACCCGTCGCACCAGTTCGGGCGGATCGAGCTGCGGAGGCGGATCTCGACCTCCTGGAAGTACTCGTCGGTCGGATTTCGGCTGTAGACCGTGGCCTTTGCCGACTGGTTCGGGCCCCAATCGCCGGTCAGGACGGCGGCCGGATCGTCGTAGTCGCCCTCCTGGGCACCTTCGGCCGCGGGGCCGCCGCCGAAGGCCTGCTCCGCCCGGCGCTCGGCGGAGTTCATGCGGCTGACCTCGCCGTGGGCGTGGCCGTCGGTAACCAGCACGTCGCACCAGTCGATGCCGTCTGCGCGGCCGTTGAGCCACATGCCGCCCTCCGAGATCGGCTGCTCGTCCTTCTCGAAGCGGGTGCCATATGACCGGACCAGGGTCCCCGCGACGGGTCGCGTGTTCGTCATAGGGTTGCCTGACCTCCTGATGACTCCGGCACGAGTGGGTCCTCGTAGCAGCGGAGGGCGGCGATCTTGCCGTCCCGCACCGTCATCGAGTTGAGGCCGCGGATCTCGAACCGATGACCGTCGTGGTCGACGAGCACCGCGTAGACCTCGAGCGCGGACTCGTCCGGTGTTCGCGGGAATTCCTTGAGGATCGTCACCTCGAGGCCCGGGTAGTCACGCATCGAGCCCTCGTAGAAACCGCGGATCTCGGCGGCGCCACGGAGCAGGCCGCCGGCGTCCTGGTACGTGGCGTCGGGCTGGTAGTGGGCCATGACGGCGTCGATGTCGCGGCGGCACTCGGCCGCCCAGTACGACTCTGCAACCTCGCGTGGCGTGCGCATGGGCGTCACTCCGTCGGTGATGGGTCGGGCCTTGAGGGCGGGTGGTGCCGGGACTGGCGCTCGATCCGCCCGGATCGTATGCTCTGTCTGTTCGCGCGGGCAGAACAAAAGGATTGTAGAAGTGGGCCTGTCCGGGCGTCAAGACGCAGGAGGGCGCTGATCTGATGAGCGAACGACACCTTGACGGCAAGGTCGCGATCGTCACGGGCGCATCCCGTGGCATCGGGCGGGCGATCGCGGAGCGGTTCGGCGCCGAGGGCGCGCGGGTCGTGGTGAACTATGTCGCCGGCGCGTCGGCCGCGGACGCCGTCGTCGCGGGCATCACGGCCAGGGGCGGTGAAGCGATCGCCGTTCAGGCCGACGTTACGAAGGTGGCCGACGTGGCGGCCATGGTCGCGGCAACGCTCGAGCGGTTCGGCCGGATCGACATCCTGGTCAACAACGCCGGGGTGATGTTCCTCAAGGGTCCACTCGAGACGACAGAGGACGAGTGGGACCAGACGATCGACGTCAACCTCAAGGGGCCCTACCTCTGCTCGAAGGCGGTCGCCCCGATCATGATCCGGCAGGGCGCCGGCGCGATCGTGAACATGTCGTCGAACTCAGGCCTGTACCACCCATCGGCGATGCGCTTCACCGAGTATGTCGTCTCGAAGGCCGGTCTCAACGGCCTGACCAAGGCGATGGCTCTCGCCTTCGGCCCCCAGATCCGGGTCAACGCCATCTGCCCCGGCTGGATCCGGACGGACATGATGGAGGCGATCGACGAGGAGGTCCATCAGCGGATCCTCGACGAGACGGCCCTCCGACGCTGGGGTACGCCAGAGGACGTCGCGTCGGCGGCGGTCTACCTCGCCTCGGATCAGGCGTCCTTCGTCACGGGCGAGCTGCACCTCGTCGCGGGCGGCCGCGGCATGCACTGAGACCGGGCGTCGCCCGTTGCGGCCAGGCGTCGCGCGGGGCACGCCCCACTATTCGGCTGGGTCATGGGAGAAGGCCCGAGCGAGCGTGACCCGTCACGATGCCAGGCGAATCCGATATCAGGTCGAGCGTGGCCGGCCACGGTTTCATGAACCAGCCGAATACGCTCGTCGGACCCGGCGGACCGGTCGAACCGCAGCCGCAGCCGCAGGATCCGTGCTAGGCCTCGACGGGCTTGCCCAGCAGACCGCGAACGGCAGCGGCGATGTCCGCGACCTGGGGGACCATCGCCTTCTCCAGGCCGAGGTTGAACGGGATCACGGTGTTCGCGCCGGCCACCCGGGCGATCGGGGCCTTCAAGCTGTCGAAGGCCCGCTCGACGACCTGCGCCGCGATGTCGCTGCCGACGCCGCCGCGCTTGACCGCCTCCTGGGCGATCGACCAGGCGTCCGGTTCGGCGGACCGAGGCCGAGGACCGTCTCGATGTCCATCGGGACCAGCGTCCGAAGGTCGATGACCTCGACCGAGATGCCCTCGGCCTCGAGCTCCTCGGCGGCCTGGAGGCTCTTGAGGGTCATGTGCGACCACGTCACGAGCGTCACGTCCGTGCCCGGCGCGCTTGACCTCGGCCTCGCCGAGCGGGATGAGGTACGGCTCGTCCGGGACCTCGCCCTCGGTCATGTAGAGGAGCTTGTGCTCGATGAAGATCACCGGGATCCTCGTCGCGGATCGCGGACTTCAGCAGGCCCTTGGCGTCTCGCGGGCGTCGAGGGCATGACGACCTTGAGGCCGGGGACGTGATAGAAGAGCGCCTCGAGGCTCTGGGAATGCTGCCCGGCCAGCGAGTTTCCGGCGCCGCCCTGGGTCCGGATCACGAGCGGGACTCGACCTTCTCCGCCGGACATGAAGCGGTACTTCGCGGCCTGGTTGACGACCTGGTCCATCGCCAGCAGCAGGAAGTCGATGAACAGCATCTCGACAACCGGGGTGCTGGCCGGCGATGGCGGCGCCTACGCCGACCCCCACGAACCCGGCCTCGCTCAGCGGCGTGTCGATGACACGGCCCGCTCCGAACTCCTCGATCAGGCCCTCGGTGACCTTGTACGAGCCGCCTCGCTCGCCGATCCCCTCGCCGATGCAGAAGACGGATTCGGGTCGCGGGCCATCTCCTCGTGGAGGGCGGCGCGGAGCGCTTCGCGATATTTCATCCTGGCCATGTGGCTTCCTTCTCGGGTCTGGGGCCGGCTTGCCGGCAGGTCTACTTCGCTCCGATCTCGACGAGCAGCTGGTCCACGGAGGGCTGGGGCTCGCCGTCGCGAACTCGACGGCCTCGTCCATCACTGCTCGACACGCGCGTCGATCGCGTTGATCTCCGCCTCGTCGACGCCGGCGCGGGCGAGCCGGGCGCGGAGCAGGATCGAGCGGGATCCCGTGCCTTCCACTTCTCGAGCTCCTCGGCCGGGAGGTACAGGCCCGGGTCGTTCACGTGATGCCCGCCGTGGCGGAAGGTCATGCACTCGACCAGCGACGGCCCCTCGCCCGCACGCGCGCGGCGAAGCGGTTCCTGCATGGCGCCGATAGACGATCGCGGCATCGTTGCCGTCCACGGTCACGCCCGGGCATCCCGTAGCCGGCCGCGCGCGTCGAAAGGTGCTCGACCCGGGCGCTGTCCCGGATCGGCGTCGAGACGGCGTACTGGTTGTTCTCGAGCACGAAGATCACCGGCAGGTCCCAGATCGCGGCGAGGTTCATCGACTCGTGCCACATCCCGTTGGCCGAGCCACCGTCGCTGCAGAACGCCACGACGACCTCCGTTCCGCCGCGCTGCTTGATGGCCAGGGCCGCGCCCGTCGCGATGCCGAGGCCGCCGGCGACGACGCCGTTCGCGCCGAGGTTCCGGACCGAGCGACTGGCGACGTGCATCGAGCCGCCGCGACCGTGGCAGTAGCCGGTCTCCTTGCCGAACAGCTCGGCCATCATCCGGCTGACGGTCGTGGCCCTTGGCGATGGCGTGGCCGTGGCCTCGATGCGTGCTGACGATGTAGTCCTCGCGGATCGAGCGCCGCGATGGACCCGACCGCGATCGCCTCCTCGCCCAGGTACGGGTGCAGGTAGCCGCGAATGTTCCCGATCCGGTACTGCTCGATCGCGCGCTGCTCGAAGCGCCGGATCGTGGCCGTGGTCTCGTACATCTCGAGCAGGAGCTGGCGACCGATCTCGCTCATCCTCGGCGGTTCTCCATGGGTTCCGGCGCGACACCGCGGCTGCGGCGCCCGACGAGGGGTTCTGTGGGAATCAAGGGCGATTGCAGGTGAGATGATGCCCGTAGTTGCGCGTTGCTGTCAACCATCCGTGTGGTATTGTGTGGGTTATTCTGGAGTAGGCCAGCAGGCCGGTGCAACGACATGACCCGCCGGAGGATTCGCGGTGCGACAACAGCGCCTCCCCGCCGACCGCCACCAGGTCATCGCCGATCTGGTCCGGGAACGTGGGAGCGTCAGGGGCCGGGAGCTCGCCGAGGCCCTGGGGGTCACGGACGAGACCATTCGCCGCGACCTGTCACGCCTCGAGGAGCTCGGGATCGTCCGGCGTGCGCACGGCGGCGCGGTGGCCCCGCGCCTGAGCGACGAGACCGACACGGCCTTTCGGCTGCAGGAGCACGCCGCCGAGAAGATGGCGATCGGGCGGCGCGCGGCCGAGCTGGTGATGGATCGGAGCTCGATCATCCTCGACTCGGGGACGACGACCCTCGCCCTGGCACGGGCGCTGCAGGAGGTTCGTGACCTCGTGGTCGTGACCACCGCCGTCACCAATGCCATCGAGCTCGTCGGCAACCAGCGGACGACGGTCATCATGACCGGTGGCGTCATCCGGCCCTCGACGTTCGGGGCGAGCGGGCAGCTGGCGGCCGAGACGCTCCGCGGCCTCCACGTCGACCAGACGTTTCTGGCGATCCACAGCGTGTCCGTCGCCGGCGGATTGACCTATCCCCTGCTCGAGGAAGTCGACGCCAAGCGGGCCATGATCGAGGCGGCCGGCGAGGTCATCCTGCTGGCCGACCACTCGAAGTTCGGGCGGCAGGCGCTCGTCCGTGTCGCGCCCATCACCGCGGTCCATCGGATCGTGACAACGCCCGGGATCGATCCGGACGAGGCCGCGGCGATCCGGGACCTCGGCATCGACCTGATCATCGCCGAGCCGAACCCGACATCCCGGGCGCCCGCTGGGTGCCGCGCTCGCCGGCTCAATCGCCACCTAAGGAGGGCGTGATGCCGATCGTTCCGACCCAGGAGATCCTCCAGCGCGCGTTCCGCGACCACTACGGTGTCGCGGCGATCAACATCGTCAACGACCTGACCCTCGAGGCCGTCCTGGCGGCAGCGGAGGAGCTCCGGGCGCCGCTCATCGTCCAGACCTCGGTCAAGACGGTGAAGATGGAGGGCGCCGAGGTCCTCATCGGCATGTGGCGCGAGATGACCCGCCAAATCTCGGTGCCGGTCGCGATCCACCTCGACCACTGCCCCGACCGCGCGGTCATCTCCGAGTGCCTCGCGCTCGGGCTGGAGCTCGGTCCTGTTCGACGCCTCGAAGCTGAGCGTCGAGGAGAACCGCCGCCAGTGCATCGAGGTCGTCGCCGAAGCACGCCGCCATGGAGCCGCCGTCGAAGGCGAGATCGAGGGCATCAAGGGCGTCGAGGACGGCATCGGATCCGACGAGGCGAGCACGATCCAGTCGCTCGACGTGGCCCTCGACTTCGTGCGCTCCACCGGCATCGATTGCTTCGCGCCGGCCATCGGCAACGCCCACGGCATGTACAAGACGACCCCGACGCTCGACAACCAGCGGGTCAGCGACATCGTCGCCGCCGTACCGGTCCCGATCGCCCTGCACGGCGGGACGGGCATGTCCCCCGCTCAGTTCAAGGACCTCATCGCCCGTGGCTGCGCCAAGGTCAACATCTCGACCGCGCTCAAGATCCGGTTCATGAAGTCGGGCTACGACTACATGACCGAGCATCCCGGCGAGTACGACCCGCCCGCCCTCTTCCGAGCCCAGCGAGCCGCCGTGATGGACATGGCAAGGGACCACATCCGGATGTTCGGCAGCGAAGGCAAGGCCTGGTGAGCACGCTCATCTTCGACTGCGACGGGGTTCTCGCGGACACGGAGCGATACGGTCACCTGCCCGCGTTCAACCAGACCTTCCGGGAGTTCGGGCTGCCGATCCAGTGGTCGGAGCAGGAATACGGCCAGCTCCTCCAGATCGCCGGCGGCAAGGAGCGCATGGCAACCCTGCTGACGCCCGAATTCGTGGCGGCCGCCGGTCTGCCCGCTGATCCGGAGGGCCAGGCGGCCGAGCTCGGCAAGTGGCACAAGCGCAAGACCGCCATCTACACCGAGATGGTGGCCGCCGGGCGGATGCCGGCGCGGCCCGGGGTCCGGCGAATCGTCGGGGCGGCTCAGGATGCGGGCTGGACGCTGGCCGTCTGCTCCACGTCCGCGGAACCCTCGGTTCGCGCGATCCTGGAGCATGCGGTCGGCGCGGAACGCGCCCGGCGGTTCGACCTCGTCCTCGCCGGCGACGTGGTCGCCCACAAGAAGCCGGCACCGGACATCTATGTGCTGGCCCTGGAGCGCCTCGGGGTGGCGCCTGGGACGGTGCTGGTGATCGAGGACTCGCGGAACGGGCTCCTCGCGGCGGTCGGCGCGGGCCTGAGGTGCGTCATGACCGTGAACGGCTACACGGAGTCGGAGGACAACCGCGAGGCGGTGATGGTGGTCTCCTCGCTCGGAGATCCGGAGGGTGAGACGACGCGAATCCTTGCCAATCGCGGACCCGCCACCCCCGGCGCCTGGGTGTCGCTGGACGACCTCACGGCCTGCCTCAAGCACGTCGAGGCGAACAGCGGCGGTTGAGGCCCGGGCCCAACTCGCCGAATCGGCCGATGTCGCTATTCTGCTGACATGGCGACGGATCGCGCCCGGACCCACGCCCGCGCTCTCACGGACATCGTGCCGGAGCTCGCGCGTCGATTCCTGACGGCGCCGGAACCGCCGTCCCGACTGCCCACGATCAGGGACCTGGCCCACGAGCACCGCTCGAGCCTGGCCTCGATCCACGCCGCGATGGGACGGCTCGAGGAGGCCGGCGCCATCAGGCTCGAGACGCGCGGTCGGCTGGGTGCCTTCCTCGTCGATCGCTCGGTGGGACGGCTCTGGGCCACCGCCGAGGACGGGCCGCTCGTCATCAGCCTGCCGCTGGCCTCGTCGCCCCGCTACGAGGCGCTCGCAACCGCGATCAAGCAGCTCCTCACCAACGCCGGTCTCGAGGTCTTCCTGATCTTCGTCCGCGGCTCGCGCCAGCGCCTCCAGGCGGTTCGCGAGGGGCGCTGCCACCTGACCGTGATGTCCAGCTTCGCCGCCACGGAGCTCAGCGGCCCCGATGACAGCATCGTCGCCGAGCTCGGACCAGACTCGTACAACACGGGCCACCGGGTCTTCTATACGGCGGCAAACGCCGAATCGCATCCGCTCCGGGTCATCGTCGACCGTCACTCCGCAGACCAGCAGCTCCTGACCGCCCTCGAGTTCGGCGGGCCAGACGTGACGCTGATCCCGGCGATGCCGGCCCAGATCACGCGCCTCCTCGTCGGGGGCCAGGCGGACGCGGCAGTCTGGACGATCGACGAGATGCAGGCGATCCGCCCCGACGGGATCCTGGAGCGCCCCCTCAAGCCGTCGGTCCGAGCCCAGATCGGCGACCGGATGACCCGGGCGGTGCTCGTCGGGCGGGCCGAGGATGCCGCCACGATGCGGGCGGTGACGAGCTCGATCGAGAGCGACAGGGTCGCCCAGATCGAGACGGACGTGATGGCCGGGCGGGTCGTCCCCGAGTACTGAGGCCCGGAGCGGCGCGAGAACGCACCCCGATTGCCCGAATCGCCGCGCCGGAGCGCTCCCTCGCCATGGTGGGCGAGAAGATCCCGCGGACACCCGCGCAAAGTGTGGAAATCTTCATTGACACGGCGCCGTATGATCGGTTCGCTTGTTGTTCGTTGTTCGCAAACGTTCAACACATCGCCGGCCGGGAGATCCCGGTCCTCGACGCCCACCCCAGGGTCGAGGCATCGGATCGTCACCGTCGGGCCGGAGTTCGCGGGTTCCGCCGTTACACGGAGGGTGAGCGGGAGGAGACGTACGAGCGACCCCGGCCTGTGCATGAGCGAGCCCGCGTTCGGGTTACCCCGCGACGAAGATCGCGGACGATCGAGGGAGACGTGGACCTGATGAAGGAGTGGAGATGCTGAGCAACGACTCACCGGCCGCCTCAGCGGCCCCGATGAAGACCGACCTCGAGGCCGATGCGATCGGGCTGCTTGGCGCGACCATGCAGGCGATCACCCATATCGCGCCGGCCATCGCGGGGTTCTTCTTCACCGGATTCATCGTGAGCCTGGCGGGCATCACGGCACCGCTGGCCTACACGATCGGCTTCCTGCTCGTCCTGATGCTCGGGAGCACCCTCGCCCAGCTGGCCCGACACATGCCGTCGGCCGGTGGCTATTACACGTACGTGAGCCGGGGGCTCCATCCGCGGCTCGGCTTCCTGACGAGCTGGATGTACATCCTGTATTCGCCGACGGTCGGCGGCCCGCTGGCCGGCTTCTTCGGCTACATCGTGCAGGGAGAGCTGAAGACCAACTGGAACATCGACGTACCGTGGCTGTGGTGGGTCTCGGTCCTCATCTTCGCCCCGCTCACGGCCTTCCTGCAGTGGGAGGGCATCAAGCTCTCCGCCCGGTTCATGCTGATCACCGGCGGCCTGGAGATGATCATCGTGATGGCGCTGGCCATCACAGGGTTCCTCATCCCACCGCCCGGCTCGCCCGGCATCACGCTCGACGTCTTCAACCCCTCGATGATCCCCGCCGGCGAGGGCTTCGCGCTCGCGGTGGTGTTCACGGTCCAGGGCCTCACGGGCTGGGAGGCGTCGGCTCCGTTGGCCGAGGAGACGAAGGATCCGAAGCGGAACGTGCCGCTCTCGGTGCTCCTGTCGATCGTGCTGATCGGCTCGTTCCTGGTCGTCGTGTTCTGGGGCGTGATCACCGGCTTCGGCAACGACGCCGACGCGATCGCCAATAGCCCCGACCTTCCGGCCCTTGCCCTCGCCCATCGGGTCTGGGGAGCCGGCTGGATCATCATCCTCTTCGCCTTCCTTAACAGCGTGGCGGCCGTCAGCATCGCCTGCGCCAACGTCGGCACCCGGATGTGGTACGGCATGGCCCGAAGCGGGTCATTCCCGAAGGCACTCGCGAAGGTTCACCCCATCCACAAGACACCGACCAACGCCATCCTCGTCCAGATGTGCCTGAACATCGTCGTGGGCCTGTACGTCGGCTTCGTCTTCATGCCGGACACCGGCTTCTACCTCGCGACCGGGCTGATCCTCGTCCTCGCGGTCTCGTTCGCCTACATCTTCGCGAACGCGGCGGTCTTCCGGTTCTACTGGACCGAGCATCGGGACGAATTCAACTGGATCTACCACGTCATCTTCCCGATCCTGTCGACAGGCGTGCTTCTGTTCGCGATCTACAAGTCCTTCCCGCTTTCCACTCCGTACGACCTGGCCCCCTGGGTTGACGGCGGCTGGTTCGTCATCGGGATCCTGCTCCTCGTCTTCCTCCGCGCGAGGGGGAACGAGGAGTGGCTGAACAAGGCCGGCGAGTCCATCGCCGAGGCATAGCGGGCTCTCCAATCGCCGATCCATCTTCGTGGCCCCGGCTCCTGCCGGGGCCACGAAAGTCATCGGCGCGGGGACCCGCCGTGTCGCCCGCCGGACGACGGGCGACGACCTGAGGAAGAGGGGACGTTGTGCCAGCTCTGTTTGGAGCGCGCTACGACCGGACCGACCTGATGCGTCGGGTGGGCCGGCTCGAGCAGGTCGCCGGGGTTCGCCTGGTGACCGCCGGGGACGGGATCGAACGGGGCGTCCGACTGCTCGAGTTCCGCACCGGAACGGGATTCGTGTTCGATGTCGTGGTCGACCGGGCATTCGACATCGGCCGCTGCGAGATGCAGGGCACGTCGATGGCCTGGATATCCCCGACGGGCTTCGTCGGCCCGTGGTTCTCGGAGCCCGAAGGCATGGGCTGGTTCCGGAGCTTCCCCGGCGGCCTCGTGTCCACCGCGGGCCTCGACCACACCCTGATCGGCGGCGAGGATACGGCCGAGCAGTTCAACCAGCCGCACCTCAAGCCCACGGAGACCTACGGGATGATGGGTCGCGTCTGGACTCTCCCAGCGCGGCTGACCGGCTATGGCGAGCGCTGGGACGGCGACGAATGCGTCCTGTGGGCGGAGGGCGTCGTCCAGCAGGCGGCGGTCTTCGGCGAGAACCTCACCATGCGCCGGCGGATCGAGGCGAAGGTCGGCGAATCCTGGTTCCGGATCCACGACGAGGTCGAGAACACCGGCCACACCCGGAACACCCACATGCTCCTGTACCACTGCAACGTCGGCTTCCCGATCGTGGATGAAGGATCGGAGCTGCTCGTGCCCGGCCCCGGGACGCCGACGGACACCGCGCCGGCGGGCGACTATCGCCGGCTCGACGGACCGATCAAGGACTACCAGGAGCGCTGCTTCGAGCACGATTGCATCACCGAGCCCGACGGCACGGTCCCGGTCGGGATCGTGAACCGGCGAATCGGGATGGGCGTCTACCAGCTCTTCAACAAGAGCCAGCTTGCCCACCAGACGACCTGGCGGATGCCCGGCGAGGACCAGTACGTGGTCGCCATCGAGGCGAGCACGAACCGCGACGCCGGCCGCTTCGACGCACGAGAGCGCGGAGAGCTCATCGAGCTGGCACCGGGCGAGATGCGGGTCTACGACCTCGAGATGGGCAGCCTCGTCGGACAGGCGGAGATCGACGCGTTCGTCGGCCGGGTCGGCCGGCTGGATCCCGGGGCGATCGTCCAGCGCCCGTAATCGGCCATCACCTGAGTACTGCGTCCGGAGACAAGGAGTCGTCATCGTGGAGAAGCGGTTCGTCGGCAAGGTCGCGCTGGTCACCGGCGCGACGAACGGGATCGGCCAGGCAGCGGCCGTGCGGCTCGCGGCCGAGGGCGCGATCGTGGGCGTGAACCAGCGCCCGGAGGGCGATCCGAGCGTCACCCTCCAGAAGATCAAGGACGTCGGGGGCGAGGGATTCCCGGTCGTCGCCGACATGCGCAACCCGAAGCAGATCGTGGAGATGGTCCAGGAGGTCGCCCGCCGGGGCGGCCGACTCGACTACGTCGTCTCGAACGCCGGGATCAACCCCTTCATGAAGTGGGACGACACGTCGATCGAGGACTGGGACCTCCTGTCCGAGACGAACCTCCGGGGCACCTGGGTGGTGACCACCGAGGGCGCCAAGCAGATGATCAAGGAGGGCCACGGCGGCGCGATCGTGTGCACCAGCTCGATCTCCGCCCACGTCGGCTCGCCGTTCCAGTCGGCGTACTGCGCCACGAAGGGCGGAATCTCCATGTGGGCCAAGGCCTTCGGAGCCGTCGTCGGCAAGAACGGGATCCGGGTGAACGCGGTCGAGCCGGGCTGGATCGTGACCAACATGTCCCTGCCGATGTTCGACGACCCGGCCGCCGTCAAGTACTACGAGGAGCGGATCGCGATCGGGCGTGCCGGCCAGCCGGAGGAGATGGCCGGCGTCATCTCGTACCTGCTCTCCGACGATGCCAGCTACGTGACGTCCGCAACGCTGCTGGTGGACGGCGGGTTCATCGTCAACGCCGAGCTGTAGGAAGTCGCCGAACGATACCGACGAGGAGTCCCCATCGTGGCCGTCAAAGTCATCATGCCCCAGGCCGGACAGGATCTCGAGACCGGGATCGTGCGCCAATGGCACAAGTCCGAGGGCGACGCCGTCGCCAAGGGCGAAGCCATCGTCCAGATCGAGACCGAGAAGGTGAACCTGGACGTCGAGGCGCCGGCCGCCGGGGTCCTCCTCCGGATCCTGGTGCCGAACGATACGGAGACGGCCATCTTCTCGACGATCGGCATCATCGGCGAGCCTGGAGAGGACATCAGCGGGATCGATTGATTCGCGAACCTGGGTCCCCGCCCGACCCGGCCTGCCGGAGAAGGAACGGGGACCCGGGCTCTCGTCGGTCAAGGAGCGTACCCATGAGCCTCATCGGGATCGATCTCGGGACCAGCGCCATCAAGGTCGGGGCGTTCGCCGTCGACGGCACGCCTCTGGCCGACGCTGCCCGAAGCGTGCCCGGCTATCGACCGGAACCGGGCCACTGGGAGGTCGATGTCCTCGAGTCCCGAGCGGCCTTCCGGTCCGCTCTCGCCGAGGTCGCCGCGAACCCCGCCCTCGAGGGCGATCCGCCGGTCGCGATCTCGTTCAGCTCGTCGGGGCGAGAGGTGTTCCCGGTCGCCGAGGACGGCACACCGATCGGGCGATGCCTCATGACCCCCGACATCCGCGGTGACGATGTCGCCGCGGTCACGGCCGGTCGCCGCTCGGAGGAGGAGTGGCAGCGCGTTGCCGGCCACGTGCCACGCCGGATGGACCCGGTGAATCGCGCCCTCTGGTGGCGGGCCACCGACCCGGCCACCGCGGCCCGCACCCGCTGGTTCATGAACTGGCACGAGTTCTACGCCCTGTACCTGAGCGGCCGACCGGTGATCGACTGGAGTGACGCCGGCACCTGGGCCACCTACGACCTGGCGACCGGTGCCTGGTCGCCGGAGCGCATCGTCGAGACCGGCATCGATCCCCGCTGGCTTCCCGAGATCCAGCCGAACGGGTCTGCGATTGGGCCGATCCTGCCGCGCGCCGCGGCCGAGTTCGGCCTGCCATCGGACGTCCTGATCGTGACCGGGGCCTTCGACACGTACGCGGCATCGGTCGGCTCGGCGGCGATCGACCCGGGCGTGGTCTCGCTCGCCTGTGGCACCTGGAACTCGTTCAACATGCCACTGCGCCCACCGCTCCCTGTCGCGCTCGTCCACGATGGGATCGGCGTCTACCCGCACCCCGGCCCAACGGGCTTCGGGCTGCTCGTGACGAACCCCAATGGCATGAGCATCGCCGACTGGGCCCGGAAGCTGATGCACCTGTCCATCCCCGAGCTCGAGGAGGGACTGGCGAACGCGGATCGCGGGCCGGGGCACATCTTCGCGGATGCCGCCTTCACGCCGCTGCCCCACGTCTCGGCAGCGCCCGGATTCGGCGGCACGTTCACCGGGGTCACGCTGGCGGCGACCGCCGTCGACGTGGTCCGCTCCCTCCTCGAGGGCATCGCCGGCGAGTTCGCCCTGAGCCTCGAGGCGCTCCGGCACCACGGCATTGACGCGCACCTGGTCCGGGCCACTGGCGGCGGATCGAAGAACGGCTGGTGGATGCAGCTGATCGCCGATCAGTCCGGAGTTCCGGTCGAGGTCGTGGCCCAGGACGAGCCGGGCGCGTTCGGAGCGGCCATTCTCGCCGGGGTCGGGGCCGGCCTCTATCCGTCGGTCTCGACGGCCGTCGCCGAGCTTGTCAGCGTCGCCCGGCGGTTCGAACCCGACCTCGAACGCGGGGCCTTGTACGAGGATGTCCGTCGCCGCCTTGCCGCCACTCACCCGAGCCCCGCGTGATGGCGACCGTCGTCCCGCGTCCCGACGCGTCCCCCGCCCAGGCCTTCTCCACGCCCGCCCTCGTCGTCGACCTCGACACCTTCGAGGCGAACGTCGAGGTGATGGCCCACTTGATCCGTGGTACCGGCAAGACGCTTCGCCCGCACGTCAAGACGCACCGGACCCCTGAGCTCGCCCGACGTCAGCTGGGCGGCTCGGCCGTCGGCATCACGTGTGCCACCGTCGGCGAGGCCGAGGCAATGGTGGCAGCCGGCCTGGATGACGTCTTCGTCGCCAACGAGGTCGTCGATCCCCGGAAGCTCGGTCGTCTCGTGGCGCTGGGCTCCCGCGCCAGGGTTGCCGTCGCGGTCGACGACGTGGAACCGATGGAGACCCTGGCCCGGGAAGCGCACCGAGCCGGCGCCACGGTCGACGTCCTCATCGACGTGGACGTCCTGCTCCACCGCTGTGGCGTGGGATCCCCGGCTGAAGCGATCCAGCTGGCGGCGGCCATCGAGCGTGCGCCGGCGCTCCGCCTCCGCGGGATCATGGGCTACGAGGGTCGGATCCGGGTGACCGATCACGACCGCGACGGCAAGATCGCCCGTGCCTACGCGAAGCTCGCCGAGACGCGAGACGAGCTCGTCACCGCGGGGTTCCCTGTCGAGGTCGTGTCGGCGGCGGGAACATCCACCCTGTTCGAGGCCCTCGCCGACCCGACCATCACCGAGCTCCAGGCCGGCGTGTACTCCGTCATGGAACCGGAGCTCGTGGACACCGGCCTGCCGTTCCAGTGTGCGGCCGCCATCCGGGGCACGGTCATCAGCCGGCATCCGGGCCGCATCGTTCTCGATGTGGGCCGCCGTGTCGTGGGCATGGAGTACGGCCCACCGGTACCGATCGGGTTCACGGCAACCGGGATCTCGATCAGCGATGAGCACGCGACCATCGAGATGCCCGATCCACTGCCGGCCCTTGGCAGTCAGGTGGACCTGGCGCCCGGCCAGATCCGCACCACCTTCAACCTGCACGATCACGTCTGGATCCGCCGGGGCGACGAGCTCATCGATCGCTGGCCCATTGCCCGCGGCAGCTCCCAGTAATCCGACCAGCAATCAGACCATTCCGCGTCCGCCAGGAGACCGACATGCGCGACCCGTCGCCACTCATCACGGAAGCCCATGACCGCGTCCGCAGCCTGTACGCCCCGGAGATCGGCAAGTCCCGGGACGAGCTCGCGACCCCCGCGCTGCTCCTCGACCTTGCCACGCTCCGGGCGAACCTCGAGCGGATGGCGTCGGGGATGGCCGGTACGGCGACGACGCTCCGAGCCCACGTCAAGGTCCACAAGAGCCCCCACATCGCGCGGCTCCAGATGGAGCACGGCGCGATCGGCGTTGGCTGTGCGACGGTCTGGGAGGCGATCGTCATGGCGAGGGCCGGGATCGACGACGTTTTCGTCATCAACGAAATCACCGAGCCCGCCAAGGCTCGCGCGCTCGCCCTCCTGGCTCGGGAGGCGAACGTCAAGGTCGCCGTCGACGACCTCGATCAGGTCGCGCTGCTCGCCTCGGCGGCCGGCTCGGCCGGGACGACCCTCGGCGTCCTCATCGACGTCGACGAGGGCATGCACCGCTGCGGCGTCTCGTCGCTCGAGGAGGCGCTGCCGCTCGCCCGGGCGATCGCCGCGGCGCCGGGCCTCGAATTCGTTGGCCTGACCGGGTACGAGGGCCACTGCTCGCTGGAGTTCGACGAGACGAAGCGGCACTCGATGGCGGGCGTGGCGATGTCGACGCTCACCGGGATCGCCGACGGCCTGGCGGCAGCCGGGCTGCCGTGCCGCATCGTCTCGGCGGCCGGGACGGGGACCTGGGAGGTCACGTCGCGCTATCCCGGCGTGACGGAGATCCAGCCCGGCTCCTACGCCACGATGGACGGCCACCATCGCGGGCTCGACCCGCGGTTCGGTTGGGCCGTTACCGTCCTCGGAACCGTCATCAGCCGGCGCTCGGACCGGATCGTCGTGGACGCCGGCAGCAAGACCGTCGGCGCGTCGCACGGGATCCTCAAGGATCTCGACCTCGAGAAGTTCCGCTTCGACGAAGAGCACTCCATCTTCCTGACCAACGACCACACGACGCTCGAGCCGGGCGACAAGGTCGAGATCCTCTGCAACTACACGCCGTTCGCGATCAGCTACTTCGAGGCGTACCACGTGATGGAGAACGGGCGGGTCAGCGACATCTGGCCGGTGCTGCCGCGCGGTCCCGAATCGCGCTGGCTCCTCGACATGCTGGAGCGCGGCGAATGACGACCCAGCTGCGAGATCCGGCGCCCCTCATCACCGAGGCCCACGACCGCGTCCGGTCGCTGTATGGCTCCGCCATCGGGCGGCCCAGGCACGAGGTCGTCACCCCGGCCCTCGTCATCGATCACGACGTGCTCGTCGCCAACCTCGCCTACATGCAATCGCGCCTGCCCGAGCTCCATGCCCGGCTCCGCGGGCACGTCAAGAACCACAAGAGCCCCCACGTGGCGCGCCTCCAGCTCGAGTACGGCGCGTTCGGAATCTGCGCCGCGACGATCTGGGAAGCGATCGTGATGGTCAAGGCGGGGGCCGACGACGTCCTCGTCGCGAACCAGCTCGTGGACCCGGCCAAGCGACGCGCCGCCGCGCTCCTCGCGCGACAGGCCACGGTCCGCGTCAATGTCGACGATGCCGGCGACGCGGAGGCCCTCTCTGCGGCGGCCGTGGCCGCCGGCAGCACGATCGGCGTCCTCGTCGAGGTGGATACCGGCATGCACCGCTCCGGCGCGGACTCGCCCGACGAGGCCCTCGCCGTGGCCCGCCGCGTCCAGGCCCTGCCGGGCCTGCGCATGGACGGCCTGTCCGGCTACGAGGGCCACTGCTCGATGGAGATGGACGAGGCGGAGCGCCATCGCAAGCAGACCGCGGCGATGGACTACTTCGTCCAGGTCGCCGATCACCTCGAGGCCAACGGCGTGCCCTGTCCGATCCTCTCGGCAGCCGGGACCGCGACCGCGTTCTGGACCGGCGCCAACCCCCGGATCGACGAGCTCCAGCTCGGGTCGTACGCCGCGATGGACGACTACCACTTCCTCATGGAGCCGCGCTTCAAGAAGGCCACCTCGGCGGTCGTGACGGTCATCAGCCGGCGCAAGGATCGCGTCGTCCTGAACCTCGGCAAGAAGACCTTCGGCGCTGCCGACGTCGGCGGGATCCCCGCCTACCCGCGCATCGTCGGCCACGAAGACCTGCCGCCCTACCGCTTCGACGAGGAGCACGCCACGTACGATGCCGACGCGAGCTGCACGCTCAAGGTCGGCGATGTCGTCGACTTCCACCTCGGCTACACGCCGTTCGCGGTGAACTACTTCGATGCGTACCACGTGGTCGAGAACGGGGTCGTGACGGACATCTGGCCCATCCTGCCGCGCGGTCCGCTCCACGGCGGGCTGCTCCAGCTGCTCGAGGCGGGAAACTGACCGATGCCTCGATGAGCGACCGCGGGGCCTTCGCGATGCCCGAGGGGCTCGACCAGCGCGACTTCGTGATCGCCACGTACGCGTACCGGACGCCGCAGGGCGTCGACATCCACGACGCGGCCCACACGCTCGCCGAGATGCAGTCGACGGGCACCTGGGTGGCGCTCGAGCGGGAGACCTCCGTCCTCCGGGAACGGCATGCCGCCCGCGTCATATCGATCTGGGAAGTCCCCGACCAGGAGGTCGTGGAACCCGCCCCCGGCCATCACGATTGGGTGGTCCAGCTGGCCTTTCCGGTCCACAACCTGGCCGGCCAGATCCCGCTCCTCCTGGCCACCGTCTACGGTGAGTGTGCGTCGGCCGGCGAGATCCGGCTCCTGGACCTGGACCTGCCCGCGTCGTTCACGAGCGCCTTCAAGGGCCCCAAGTTCGGGTTGGACGGGATCCGCCGCCTCGTCGGCGCCGAGGACCGGCCCCTGCTCATCGTGATGATGAAGCCAGCCATCGGCATGACCCCGAAGGAGAGCGCCGAGGTCTTCCACCAGGTGGCGCTGGGCGGGGCCGACGGGATCAAGGACGACGAGCTCCTCGTCTCGCATCCCTGGAGCACCTTCATCGACCGCATCCGCGAGCACGAGCGGGCCGCCCAGCGGGCGTTCGAGGAGACCGGCCATCGGACGCTCTACTTCGTCAACATCACCGACCGGCCCGACCGGCTCGTCCAGAACGCCCACCGCGCGGTCGAGGCGGGGGCGTCGGCGCTCCTCGTCGACTACCTGACGGTCGGCATCTCGGCCCTCTCGATGCTCGCCGACGATCCCGCGATCGCCGTCCCGATCATGGGTCACCTCGCCTTCTCCGGGGCCATCTACGCCGCGCCGCGGACCGGCGTGAGCTCGCACCTGGTCCTGGGCAAGCTGCCGCGGCTGGCCGGGGCGGACGTCGTCGTCTACCCCAGCCCGTACGGGACGCTCGAGTTCACGCGCTCCAAGCATCTCCGGCTGGCCCAGGCGATGACCGATTCGTTCCACGGCATCCGGCCGATCCTTGCCGGCGCCGGGAGGCGGCCTGCATGCCGGGCATGACGCGCCGGCTGTTCGACGACCTGGGCATCGACTTCGCGGTCGGCGCCGGCGGCGCGGTGCACGGCCACCCGATGGGGGCCACGGCGGGGGCGCGGGCGATCCGGCATGCCATCGATGCCGCGGTCCGCGGCGAGCCCCTGGCGGAGGCGGCCGCCCGGCACCCCGAGCTGGCGGCGGCCCTCGCGCGCTGGCCCGGTGACGGCGGCCCGGCCGAGCCAACACCTGCAGCGATCCCCACCTGAGCCACCCAGAGACAAGGAGATACGGCGATGGCGACGACATTCCCGGCCGGACCGCGGGTCAGCATCGCGGAGTTCGAGAAGATCTACGAGTCGGTCAAGAACTGGGGCCGCTGGGGCCCCGACGATCAGCTCGGTACGCTGAACCTCCTCACACCGGAGCGCGTGCGCGCGGCCGCGGGGCTGGTGAAGTCCGGCCGCCGCGTGTCGATGGAGATCCCGATCAACACCGTCGCCGGGCCGGACAACCCGAACCAGGCGATCCACATGGTCACCCAGGGCCACGACATCGACATCGGCTCGGGCGGCCTGCGGTTCGGGCTCGACTTCCTGGGGATGGCCGCCCACGGCGACTGCCACACCCACATCGACGCCCTCAACCACATCTCGTACGACGGGCTGGTCTACAACGGCAAGCCGGCTCTCGAGGTCCTCACCACCCAGGGCGGGACGTCGCTCGGGATCGACGCGGTCGCCGGCAGCGGCGGGGTCGTCGGCCGGGGCGTGCTGTATGACCTGCCACGCTTCCGCGGCGTCAAGTGGCTCGAGCCGGGCGAGGCCGTGACGCGAGCCGAGCTCGAGGCGTGCGAGAAGGCCCAGGGTGTCGCGGTCGGGCCGGGCGACATCTTCGTCTACCGGACCGGGCATCACCGGCGGCGGCTGGAGCTCGGGCCGTGGGACAACGGGCTGACGGGTGAGGGCAAGGCCGGCCTACACGTCGACACCGTGCCGTGGATGCGCGAGCGCGACATCGCGGCCTTCCTGCCCGACGGGGACGGCGAGGCCGTCCCGAGCTGTGTCGACGGGATCGCCTACCCCATCCACCCGCTCCAGATCACGGCGATGGGCATGTGCACCTCCGACAGCCTCCAGTTCGAGGACCTGGCCGCGGCGTGCGAGGAAGAGGGCCGCTTCGAGTTCATGGTCGTCGGCCTGCCGCTCCGGCTCCCTGGCGGCACCGGCTCACCCTGGAACCCGATCGCGATCTTCTGACTCCGGGCGCTCGTCCTGAGCAAACCTGTCCGCTGGCTGGCATCCTGTCGCAGATGACCAAGCAGGCGTTCCTGGCCGAGATCCGCGCGGCCCACGAGCCGCTCGCAGCCGTTGTCGCCACCCTGGCCGACGACGCGTGGGCCGAGTCGCTCCCGGACATGCACGGCTGGACCCGGAAAGACGTGGTGGCGCACGTCGGATGGTGGAGTGACCACTCGGCGCGCGTGATCACGGCGTTGAGGGCGGGCGACGTGCCGTACGAACAGGACTCCAACTTCGATATCGACGTCCAGAACAGATCGATCCTCGAGGAGTTCCGCGATCGACGCCCGGACGAGGTGCGAGTCTTCGAGGCCGCAGCATTCGATCGGCTCATCGAAGCGGTCGAAGCTGCGTCGGACGAGGACCTGTTCGCAGCTGACCGGTTCCCCTGGCTGGGGGAGGACACGCTGGCGGCTGCCATCGAGTGGGACTCGACCAGGCACTACCCAGAGCATCTCTCGCACCTCACGGCGTAGCGAGATCGCGCCAGGCGGGGTCATGAGCAACGATCGACGCCGCATCGTCGCGGCCGGCTACGACGAACTCGCGGAGCGATACCTCGAGTGGGCGGCGCAAGTCGAGGGCGACCCACGTGAGCGATTGGCTGCCGCGTTCGCGGAGCTGCTCCCCGACGGCGCTCGGGTCCTCGACCTCGGGTGCGGGCCCGGCTTGCCGTCGACAAAGACGCTGGCCCGACGGTTTGTTGTGGTAGGGATCGATGCCTCGGAGGCGCAAGTCGAGCTTGCCCGCGGGGCGGTCCCGGAGGCGACCTTCGTCCACGGCGACATGCTGGCCATCGAGTGGCCAAGTGGCTCATTCGATGGAGTCACCGCGTTCTATTCGATCGTCCATGTGCCACGCGAGGAGCATGCCGCGCTCTTCGCCCGGATCGCGCGCTGGCTCGCACCCGGAGGGGTCTTCCTCGCGACGCTCGGGGTCGCGGACAGCCCCGATTGGGTCGGGCAGTGGGTCGGCGTCCCGATGTTCTTCAGCGGCTACGACGCGGATGCGAATCGACGAATGCTTCTGTCCGCGGGGTTCGAGCTCCTCGTCGACGAGATCGTCGACATCCAGGAACCCGAGGGCCAGGTCTCGTTCCTGTGGGTCATTGCGCAGAAGCCACTCGATTCCGGGAACGCCCCTTTCGGCTGAAATTCGCGAACGCCATCCGATCGCGCCGTTCTACTGCCCTCTGGCCACCGCCTCGAGCATGAACCGCGCGTTGGCGGCGGCGTCGCCGCCGTCGAAGATCGCGCTGCCGCTGACGATGATGTCGGTGCCGAGGCCGGCCACCATCCCGATGTTCGAGCGGGTGACGCCGCCGTCGACGCCGAGAAGGATCGGCCGGCCGGAGGCCTCGATCAGCCGTCGCGCCTGCTCGATCCGCCGCTCCGTCGCCGGGATGAACGACTGGCCCGAGTAACCCGGGTTGATCGCCACGATCAGGAGGTAGTCGATCTCGTCCAGGAGCGGCTCGACCGCCTCCACGGGCGTACTCGGGTTCAGCCCGACGCCACGGACGACGCCCCGGGCCGGGTCGTTGGCGTTCACCGCGCAGCGCAGCGCCTGGAGCACGCGGTGCGGCTGCGCGGCCCCCTCGAGGTGGAAGGTGATCATGTCGGCGCCGGCGGCGACGAACGCGTCGACCTTCGAAAGCGGGTCGTCGATCATCAGGTGGACGTCGCGGATGAGCGGTCCCCGGAGCGCCTTTACGATCGGCGGCCCGACGGTGATCTGCGGGCAGAAGACCCCATCCATCACGTCAATGTGGACGACCTCGATGCCGGTCCCCGCGAGAAGCTCCATCTCCGCTCCGAGGCGAAGGAGGTCGGCGGTGAGCATGCCGACGCTGAGGCGTGGACCGCCGGCCCGCAGCCGCCCGAAGACCGTGGCAGGAGACGCGGCGCTCGTCGCGGGCGCCGCGTCGGACCCGGGCGCCGCGCCGGGCCCGGGAGTCATGCCCCTACGCCGGTCTGGCGCATCTCGGCCTTGAGCGTCCGGTAGACCTCGAGCGCCTCGGCCGGGCTGGCACCCTCGTGGACGACCTTGCGCACGGCCTGAAGCATCGCGCCGGGGGCGTCGCTCTGGAAGATGTTGCGGCCCATGTCCACGCCGGCGGCGCCGGAATCGATCGCTCGCCAGGCCATCGTCAGGGCGTCGAGCTCGGGCAGCTTCTTGCCGCCGGCCATGACGATCGGCACCGGGCAGCCGGCCGTCACCTTCTCGAAGTCTTCGTCGGTGTAGTAGGTCTTCACGACCTGGGCCCCGAGCTCGGCGCAGATGCGGGTGGCGAGACCGAGGTAGCGCGCGTCGCGCACGAGCTCCTTGCCGACAGCCGTGACGCCGAGGACCGGAATCCCCTTCCGGAGCCCCTCGTCGACGAGCCGCGTCAGGTTGTGGACGGTCTGCGTCTCGAACTCGCCGCCGATGAACACCTGGACGGCCATCGCCGAGGCGCCGAGGCGGACCGCGTCGTCCACGTCCATCGCCAGCTGCTCGTTCGAGAGCTCCTTGAGGATGCTCGGGCCGCCGCTTGCGCGGACGACGAGGCCCTGCTGCATCGCCGGCGAGACGACGCTGCGGAGGATGCCGCGGGTCAGCATGAGCGCGTCGGCCATCGGGACGAGCGGCAGGATGTTGAGGTCGACCCGCTCGAGGCCCGTGGTCGGACCCTGGAAGTAGCCGTGGTCGATCGCGAGCATCACGGTGTGTCCGCTCTCGGGCCGGAAGATCGTCGCGAGCCGGTGCTGCATCCCCCAGTCGTAGGCGCCGGCGCCCTTCAGGAAGAAGGCGCGGTTGGGCTGCGGGATGTCCGCGTGGAACTGCTTGGTCTCGGTGTTGTCCTGCTCGGGCATCGGGCTGGTTCCTTTCAGGGGCGCGCTGGTGGATCGGACGGGGTTGCGTGGTACGGGGCGGCGTCGGCGCCCGCCGGCCACCACATGGGCCGGAGGAGCCCCGACTCGGACAGGGCGAGGATGCGCGGATAGAGTGCCCGCCAAGCCGAGTAACGCCCTTCGTAGGTCGCGTGCGCGGCGGCGTCCGGGACGACCGTGCGTTCGATGCGCACCATCGATCCGGCAATTTCCGCCAGGTCCCGGTACAGGCCCACGCCGACGCCGGCGCAGAGTGCCGCACCAAGCGCGGTCGACTCCTTGACGGCGGGCACATGTACGGGCAGGCCGGTCACGTCGGCCACGATCTGCGGCCAGAGCTGGCCCTTGGCCGCGCCGCCGGTGAAGAGCAGCTCGTCGTAGGTTCGCGAGGTCAGCTCCTCGATGATCGCGAGGTGGCCGCGGACGGTGTAGGCGGCCTGCTCCTCGAGGGCCCGGATCGCGGCGCGGCGGTTGGAGGCCGCCGGTCGGTCCACATCGAAGCCGAGGAACGATGGCGACGCCTGCACCCAGCGCTTGGCATCCATCACGTTCGAGAAGATCGCGGTGATGCCCTCGGAGCCCGGAGGCACGGCCGCCGCAGCCTCCTCCATCACGACATACGGGTCGACGCCGCGGTGGCCGGCCTCGGCGACCTCGAGCTCGCAGAACGCGTCCCGATACCAGCGCATCGCGATCCCGCAGTAGAACCCGATGCCCTCGGTCATCCATCGGCCCGGGACCGCGTGGCAGAGCGTCCGGACCCGGGCCTGGGGGTCGATGAGCGGTGCGTCCGTGACCACGGTGAGCTGCCAGAAGGAGCCGCCGACGAGGGTGAGGCGCCCGGATCCCGTCACGCCCGTCCCGACCAGACCGAGCTGCGTGTCCGCCCCGCCGGTCACGACCGGCGTCCCGGCGGCGAGGCCGGTCTGCTCGGCCGCCCGGGCCGTCACCGGACCGACGACGATCCCCGGCTCGAGCACCTCGGGCGCGGCGGCTCGCCGGGATCCCGACGACCTCCAGCGAGGCCGGCGACCACGTCCGCGTCCGCAGGTCGAACAGGTTCGAGCTGGAGCCGGACGACGGGTCCGTCACGAACCGCCCCGTCAGGCGATAGACGACCCAGTCGCTGAGCATGCCGACGTGCGCGATCCGCCGGAAGACCTCGGGCTCGTGGCGCTGGATCCAGCGAAAGCGCGCCGGCGAGGTGATCGCGACCCAGTCGCCGCCGTGCTCGAAGATCCGGCGCGCCTCGCCGCTCTCGACCAGCTCCACCGCCTCGTCGACGGCGCGGGAATCGACGTTCGGGCAGGCCCAGATCTCGCGGCCGGCGTCGTCGTAGAGGACCATGCCCTCGCGCATGCTGGTGCAGGCAACGCCCGCGATGTCGGCCGCCCGGATCCCGGCACCGGCGACGGCCTCGCGGATGCACTCGCCAATCAACGTCCAGTTGCGGGTCGTGTCGAACACCTGTGAGCCCGGCGCATCGGGGAGGGCCGCGTGCGACCACTCCCGCTGGCCGATCGCGACCTGCGTCCCGTCCTCGGCGAACAGGACGGCCCGGCAGCTGCCGGTCCCGAGGTCGATGGCCAGGAGGTGGCTCACGGGACCGGCGACGACCCGCCCGGCGCCGCCCCGGGCGTGGTGGACCTGGCGGGGCGAACCCGCCCATCTGGATCGAGCGCGCTCCGGTCGGCCACGTTCCGGAGCGGCTCGCCGCGCAGGTAGCGCCCGATCTCGGCAGCGGCCATCTCCCCGCCGTGCCGAAGCGTCTCCGTCGTCGCGCCGCCGATGTGCGTCGTGATGATCACGTTCGGGAAGGCGAGGAGCGGGTGGCGGCCCTCGGCCGGCGAGGGGCTGACGAGGTCCACCGCGAGGCCGGCCAGCTGCCCGCTCGCCAGGGCGTCGACGATCGCGGCCTCGTCGACGAGCGAATCCCGGGCGGTGTTGATGAGGAACGCGCCCCGTTTCATCCGGGCCAGCGCGTCGGCCCCGATGAGCCCCCGGTTCTCCGCGGTCGCCCGGGCGTGCAGCGACACGAAGTCGGAGCGGGCAAGGAGTGCCTCGAGGTCGACGGCCTCGCCCCCATCGGCCTCGATCGTGGCGGCATCGACGTACGGGTCGTAGACGAGGACGCGCATCTCGAAGGGGCTCGCCCGAACCGCAACCCGCCGCCCGACTTGCCCGTACCCGACGAGGCCGAGCGTCTGCCCGGCCAGGTCATGGCCGAACCACTTCGCGCCCTCGTAGTTGTCGTGCGCGAACTCGCCGCCGCCCTCGACGTGGCGGATGACCTCGGGCAGGCGTCGCGAGAGCATGACGAGGAACCCGATCGTGAGCTCGGCGACCGCATCGGCGTTCTTGCCGGGCGTGATCACGACCGGGATCCCATGAGCCGTCGCGGCCGCGACATCGACGTTCACAGGACCGCCCCGGGCACAGCAGATGAGGCGGAGCTCCGGGTGGGCGTCGAGGACGGCATCCGAGACGGCGGCACCCTGCATGACGAGGATCTCGTGGCCGTCGAGGGCCTCGATCACCTGGCGCGGACTGCCGAACACCTCTCTGAGCCGCTGCTCGGAAGGCGTCGAGGGAGCCCAACCGGGCTCCCCGACCACGTCGGCGTAGTCGATCCCGTGCTCGGTCCCGAGCTCGACGAAGGCCTCCCGGAGGATCGACGACGGGCAGAACGAATCGCCGAGGACGAGCATCTTCGTCATCGCGGGTGCCTCGTGATCCGGCCGCGCCGGCCGATCAGGCCGGCGGGTAGACGCGGGACGGCGTCAGGTCGATGGCGTGGCCGCTGCCGGATTCGAGGACGAACTTCAGGTTCGGCTGCGTGTCGAGGTAGTAGAACTCGATGGTGTCGCCGATGCGGCCACCCATCGTGACCTCGGCCCCGCGTGCCACCCAGTCGGCCTTGAAGGCGTCCGATTCCGCCTGCGAATGCATCATGCAGGCGATGTGCTGGACGCCTTCGCCGTACTGCTCGAGGTGCTCCTTGTAGATGCTCGGCCCGTCGAGCGGCTGGACCAGCTCGAAGACCAGGCCGGGCTGGACCTCGCACTCGGCGCCGAGCATCGAGAAGGGGACCTCCTTGCCGCGCAGGTGGGTGTGGTGCAGCTTGGGTGGAACGTGCTCGTAGACGTTCCACGGGCCCCAGCCCAGGGTGTCGTGGAGCATCTTCATCGTCGCATCGAGGTCCTTCACGACCATCGCGATCTGCGAGATGTGGGTCGGCCCGGCGGGGTGCTCCATCGGTGGCCTCCTTGGTGCCATACGGTATGTTTGCCGTTGCGGAACAATTGTGACCGAATCGGTCAACTCCGGCCAGCGTCGCGAGCGGCCGAGCGTGCGTCCAGGAGGGACGAAGCGTGGGCAAACCCGTGGCCATCGGCAGTGACGAGGCGGGCTTCCGGCTGAAGGCGCTGCTCATCGATCTCCTCGCCGAGGAGGGCGAGCAGGTGACGGATTTCGGGTGCCCCTCGGAAGACCCGGTCGACTATCCGGACGTGGCGCTCGAGGTCGCCCACGCCGTGGCCGACGGGCGGCATGACCGGGCGATCCTCATCTGTGGCACGGGGATCGGGATGGCGATCGCGGCGAACAAGGTTCCGGGCGTCCGCGCGGCACAAGCGCACGACGCCTACTCTGCCGAACGGGCGCGGAAGTCCAACGACGCCCAGGTCCTGACGCTCGGCGCGCGGGTGATCGGGCCGGAGCTCGCCAAGTCGATCGTCCGGACGTGGCTTGCCTCGGAGTTTGCCGGGGGCGGTTCGGCCCGCAAGGTCGCCAAGATCAACGCCGCGGAGCAACGGGACCACGGCCCGGCGACGGACGCCTGAGGCCGCGCACACTTCCAACGGGCGCACGGGAGAGGAGGCAGGGCGGGTCATGGCAGGCGGACCGGCTTCGGGCGGGGTCCTGAAGAAGCTCATCAACGATCCATTCGATGCGGTCGACGAGATGCTCGAAGGTTTCGTGGCCGCCCACGCGGACGTCGTCCGGATTGCCTCGGAGCGCGTCGTCGCGCGGGTCCCGCATGACGCGATCAAGGTCGGGATCGTGATCGGCGGTGGGTCGGGCCACGAGCCCGCATTCCTGGGCTATGTCGGCGAGGGCCTGGCGGACGCGGCCGCGGTGGGCAACATCTTCGCCGCCCCGTCGCCGGACGTCTGCCTCGAAGCCATTCGCGCGGCCTCGACCGGCATGGGCGTCCTGCTGTCGTACGGGAACTACGCCGGCGACATCATGAACTTCGGGATCGCCGCGGAGCGGGCCACGGCCGAGGGCATCGAGGTCCGGACCGTGCTCGTGACCGACGATGTCGCCTCCGCCCCGGCCAGCGAGGTCGAGCGACGCCGCGGGATCGCCGGCGACGTCATCGTCTTCAAGTGCGCCGGGGCGATGGCCCAGCGGGGGGCCAGCATGGATGAGGTCGAGCGCGTGGCACGGGCGGCGAACGCCGCCACCCGGACCATGGGCATCGCCCTCGCGCCATGCGAGGTGCCGGGTAGCGGCCGGCTCTCCTTCGAGCTCGGCGACGACGAGATCGAGATCGGCCTCGGTCTCCACGGCGAGCCGGGGATGCGGCGCGGACCGCTGATGAGCGCCGACGAGACCGCCGAATTCCTCGTGCACACGATCCTCGCCGACATGCCGACGCCCGGCGGCCACGACGTGGCCGTGCTCGCGAACGGCCTCGGCGGCACTGCCCAGATGGATCTCTACATCCTCTACCGGGCGGCGCGCCGAGCCCTCGAGCGGGCCGGCAACACGGTCAGCCGGAGCCTCGTCGGCGAGTACATCACCTCGCTCGAGATGGCCGGTGCCTCGATCTCGGTCACCATCCTCGACGATGAGCTGCGCAGCCTGCTCGATGCGCCCGCACGGGCCTCGAGGTTGGTCCGATGACCGGCGACCCGACGCCCGCGGGCAGCGCTCAGCTGCGGGCCGCGATGCTCGAGGCCGCGGATGCCATGGACGGAGCACGATCGGAGCTCGGCCGGCTCGACGGCGTCGCGGGCGACGGCGACCACGGCATGACGATGAGCATCGCCGCCCGGAATCTCCGCAAGCGGCTGGCGGCGCTGCCCGCGGACACCGCCCCGGCCGATCTCATCCGCGCGGCCGCGGCGAGCGTCGCGGACGTGGGTGGCGCGATCGGACCGCTCTATTCGGCGGCCCTGACGAGCATCGCCGCGGATGTCGAGAAGCTGCCGCCCGGTGCCACGCCGGACGTCACCATCCTGCGACGGGCGGGCGAGGCCGCCCTCGCTGCCATCACCGGCCTCGGACACGCCGGACCCGGCGACAAGACGGTCGTGGACGCGCTCCACCCGATGGTCGCGGCGCTCCGCGAGGCGGAGGCCGGCGGGGCGGGCGCCGGGTCCGCTGCTTCAGCTGCCGCCGACGCGGCCGAGCGAGGAGCCGCCGCAACGGCGGACCTGATCGCCAGGTTCGGACGCGCGAGCCGGCTCGGAGAGCGGAGCCGCGGCCTGCCGGACGCGGGTGCAACGTCGCTGGCCCTGATCGTCCGGACGCTCGCCAATGCCCGAGTCCGCCACGAATCGGGCGGCGGGTAGCGCACGTGCGGCCCCTGATCGGGACGAGCAGCAAGATGAACCTGACCTCGTCCGAGGCAGCGGCGTACTTCGACGCCCTGCGGCCGGCCGTGGCCGACGTGGAGGACCGGACGCTCTTCGTGATTCCCCCGTTCACCGCGCTGTGGGTGGCACGCGAGCGCCTCGCTGGCAGCAACATCGCCTGGGGCGCACAGGATGTCCATCCCGAGGATTCCGGCGCACACACGGGCGATGTCTCGGCGCCGATGCTGGCGGATCTCGGCTGCACGTACGTCGAGGTCGGCCACCACGAGCGACGCCGTGATCACGGCGAGACAGACGAACTCGTCGCGGCCAAGGTCGCGGCGGTCCAGCGCTGGCACATGACGCCGATCGTCTGCGTCGGCGAGCAGCGGCGGCTGCGGGCGCCCGCGGTCGTCGAGACTCTCGAGGCCCAGCTGGGGGCCGTGCGGGGCGCCGATCCGCGACGCCTCGTGATCGCCTACGAGCCATCCTGGGCAATCGGCGTCGGGGCGGAGTCTGCGCCGGCGACCTGGATCACCGAGGTCCACGCCGCGATCCGCGCGATCCTGGTCCGATCAATGGCCGACGGCGACTCGGTGCCGATCATCTATGGCGGCAGCGTGAACCTGGACGCCGCTGGGGCGCTCCTCGGAACCGAGGGCGTGGACGGGTTGTTCGTCGGCCGGATGGCCCTCGATGCCGCCGTCTTCGCGGCCATCGCCCGCGAACCCCGCTCCTGAGGCTCCGAGCTGGCGTCGAGGTCGGACCGTATCTGGGTAGCAACCGGGGAACTCCTAGACATTTCTAGCGATCTTGGCGGA